>UCCA01000076.1 GCA_900470805.1 Hyphomicrobiales bacterium
GGAGGGCGGGTCCTGCGCGTCGGCATGCCCGTAGACCCCGGAAACCTCATGGTTCTCGGAAAGATCGGCAGCTGCTACGTTGTCGGCGCGCCGGGATGCGCCCGCGGTCCCAAGGAGAATGGCTTTGATTGGATACTTGAGCGTATCCTGGCGGGAGAACGTCCCGACGCCAAGGATGTCGCTCGCATGGGCGTCGGGGGACTGTTGATGGATGTCCAGACGCGGCAGTTGCCGCGCGAAATCTCGGAGAACGAACAGGTGGAGCCCAAGGTCGCAATCGTGCTGTTGGCGGCGGGAATGGCAACGCGCATGGGGTCGCGCAGCGGTCACAAGCTGCTGGCCGAATTCGACGGCATGCCGCTTGTTCGTCGCTCGGCGCTGGTCGCGCGAAACAGCAAGGCAGCGTCCATCACAGTCGTCGTCGGCCATCAGGAGCACGACATGCGCGCAGCCTTGTCCGATCTGTCGCTGAACGTCGTTACCAATCCGGATTATGCCTCTGGGATGGCAAGTTCGCTGGCCACGGGCTTTGCCGCTATTGCCGAGGACGATCCCGACGGTGTGCTTGTCATGCTCGCGGATATGCCTGGAGTGACGACCCAGGACCTCAACCGGCTGATCTCCGCTTTTCAATGCGCCGGTGGTTCGTCGGTCGTCCGCGCCGTTTCGCAAGGCAAGCGTGGAAACCCAGTCATCTTGCCGCGCTCGCTGCACGACGCGATTTTTCGCCTCGACGGAGACATCGGCGCCCGCCATCTGGTGGAAACCTCAGGATTGGCGGTGATCGAGGTCGATATCGGGAAGGCGGCGCACGTCGATGTCGATACGCCGGAAGCGATCATTGCCGCCGGAGGTAAACTGGCGAAAGGTGACTGAACGGTTAACGTCGCGCGCGATATCGACCGCGTAAGTTCCAAATACTGCCGTTTCGATTTCATTGCTGAGTGAGTAACAAAACCGGCTGGAATCCCCAAGCGGGAACTGGAATCAACTCTGAAGCCAATGGCGCCTGAGCCTTCGCCCGTTCGTATCAGACTTGCGCGCGTGAAGCTGATCGGGATGGGTTTGCGTATGTCAAATACATGAAGGTAGCGCCACGTGACGTGACGAGGATTGCCAACCTCTTGAGTGCGTTGGCACTCAAGTTGGAGGCCTATTGCTGCTATTTGATCACAAGTCCAAACGCAAAATTGCACTTTTCGATGGCATCCCAGCCGATCGTCGCAAATGCAAGTCATAGCGAAGTCAAAGCTTGCCTCGAAGGAGGGAGCGCCATATAGCAACGCGATGACTGACTCAAAGATCTTTGTTGGCATTCGGCCTATACGCGGCACCCGCCAGAAGCCGGCTGAACCAAGCGGCCCGAGGTGTCAGTGGGAGGGCTGCGAAAGCCCCGGCACCCTCCGGGCTCCAGTGGGAGGCGCGGCGGATGGGCTATACCTCCTTTTTTGCGCCGACCATTCGCGACGGTATAACAAGGGCTACAATTATTGGCCGGGTGAATCAGAGCCGGTTGTGGCTAAATACCAACTCGACGCCGCGTCCGGCAGGATCCACGCGCGTGGCGTGAGGAGCAATCAGCAGCACCTGGAGACACCGCTTCCGTCAACTGTTCCCTCAGGATCAGCAAAGGCATTGAGGGCGCGTGGGAAAGCGAC
>UCCA01000072.1 GCA_900470805.1 Hyphomicrobiales bacterium
GCGGGGCGGCCGGTGCGCATCATGCTGTCGCGCGAGGGCGTGTTCCGCATCGTCGGGGGCCGCACGGTGACGGAACAGCGGGTGGCGCTCGGCGCGCGCGCCGACGGTACGCTGGATGCGCTCATCCATACCGGTACTGCGGCCATGACGCTGCACAATTCCTGCCCGGAACAGTTCACCTTCCCGGCAAGGCATCTTTATGCCGCGAGGACCTTCAGGCTGGCGCAGGACGTCGCCGACATGGATATGCTCGCTAATACCTTCATGCGTGCGCCTGGTGAATCGGTCGGCACATTCGCGCTTGAAAGCGCGCTTGACGAACTGGCCGACAAGCTTGGGATGGATCCGATCGAGCTGCGTCGCCGCATCGAGCCGGACAAGGATCCGACCACCGGCAAGCCGTTTTCATCCCGCTATCTGGTCGAGGCTTATCAAACGGGTGCCGAGCATTTCGGCTGGCAAAACCGCAGCCCGACACCGCGCCAGAAACGTGAGGGCGAGTGGCTGGTCGGCATGGGCTGCGCCACCGCGACCTATCCGTATCACCGCTTTCCCGGCGGCGCGGCAAGGATCAGGATGACGGCGGATGGCCGTGTCACGGTATCCACCGCCGTACACGACATGGGCATGGGGACGGCAACCGCCCAGGCCCAGCATATCGCCGCCCGGCTCGGCGTGCCGCTGGCGGACGTCACTTTCGAATATGGCGACAGCAGTCTGCCGCGCGGCGTGATTGCCGGTGGGTCCACCCAGACGGCCTCGATCGGCGGCGCCGTGATCGCGGCGACCGAGGTGTTCACCGAGGACCTTATCAAGCTTGCCGGCAATGATTCGCCGCTCGCCGGGCTTTCGCTTGCCGATGTCGAGATGCGCGATGGTGGCCTTGGGCATCGCGACGACCACGATCGATTCGAGAGTTACCGGTCCATTCTTCGTCGGGCCGGACGCGATGAACTGGTATGTGAGGCGGAAGCGCCGGCACCGGCGGAGATGGAGGCCTTCTCGATGCACTCCTATGGCGCGCAGTTCTGCGAGGTTCGGGTGAGCGCATTGACGGGCGAGGTTCGTGTATCGCGTTTCCTTGGCTCGTTCGATGCGGGGCTGATCATCAATGCCAAGATGGCAACGAGCCAGTTCAAGGGCGGCATCGTCATGGGCATCGGTCTGGCGCTCACCGAGGAAACCAATTTCGACGAGCGAACTGGCCGTGTAGTCAATGCCTCGCTGGCCGAATACCATGTCCCCGTGCAGATGGATGTCCCAAAGATCGACATCCTCTACACCAACACGCCCCACCCCCAGGCGCCAATGGGCGCGCGCGGGATCGGCGAGATCGGCATCACTGGTGTCGGAGCAGCCATCGCCAATGCCATCTACAACGCGACCGGCATCCGCGTGCGTGACCTGCC
>UCCA01000068.1 GCA_900470805.1 Hyphomicrobiales bacterium
CGGCGTGGTGGTCTATTGACGAAGCAAGGACGATCTTGGGAGGCAAATCGTTTGGCGGCGTTCAAGACGTGAATCGCACGCCTCTGAAGCATGATGCGGGAGATCCACAGGCAAGCACACTTCTTCATTTGAACTTTCATGGACGACCATCTGCGTTGGCATGCCGAAGGTTTGCCACGTAACCGAAAGCAGCTTGGCTGGGGCAATTCCGCTGCAGCCCTAGAAGAGAAGGGAGAACACCTCATGCCTAGCGTAAATATTCATCCGATCGTCGATTCTGGCTATCGGGCAACTGACGCAAGCTTCTCCGGCGGAACGCTTGTCTGCAACTGCACGACCAATCCGGTGAAGGTGAAGGTTTCGGGCGATATCGCCCACAACCACGCTTGCGGTTGCACAAAATGCTGGAAGCCCGATGGCGCGACGTTCTCGGTCGTGGCAGTCGCCCCAACCGACAAGGTTGACATCTTGGAGAACGGTGACAAGCTCGCCGTCGTTGACAGTTCGGCGCTCATTCAGCGTCACGCGTGCAAGGAATGCGGCGTCCATATGTACGGACCGGTCGAACGTGACCATCCGTTCAAGGGACTCTCGTTCGTTCATCCGGAAAGGTTTAAAAGCAAGGGGTGGGCGCAACCTGGTTTTGCGGCCTTCGTGTCTTCCATCATCGAGAGCGGTTTCGATCCATCCAAGATGGATGATGTCCGCTCAACGCTCAAGCATGCCGATCTTGAGCCGTATGATTGCCTGTCGCCGGGTCTGATGGACTACATCGCAACATGGACTGCCAAGAAGAGCGGCGCTCTGCCGGCCTGAATTGAAATCGGGGGTGGCGCCACGGAACATGGCGCCACCTTTCATACGATGGGCGAACGCTTCCAGGCTTGCGTGACGAGGTCGCGGAAAAGCAGCCTCTGCGAGGATGCACGCGCCATCCTGATGAGCCATTCGGCGCATAGGCTCTTCTTTCTCGTTACGCCATGTCGCGTTGGACGTCTCGCCACCGGAATCATAAGCGTTCGGAGTAGACAGACCTCGGGGCGACCTAGACGAAATTCAGGTCTGCTGGCGCCGCCTTCCGAATTCAATACTCAAAAATCGGCTGCCTAAATGGGCGGGGTCCGATACGACGCCGAGGTCAGGGGCGTCGGTATCCTGATGTGGCCGTTCTCAAGCCTGATGCCGTTCTTGCTGTCGCAACGACATCCGATAAATGGGGCGGTAATCCAGGTGCCTTCGAACCGCGAGGGTGAGACGGTTGCTCCGACTTGGGCCGTTGCCGCGGCAAGAATACCGCCGCCCCAATCGCCGAATTTGGTCATGCGCGGATGTAGTATCTCTCCGAAGTGTACCAAAATGGAAACTATACGTTTGGTTATATTATAGCCATTTGTAGTATGTGGACATATACTTGTTTCCATTATATGACGAGTTCCTGAAGTGGGGGAGCTTCTATGGTGTCT
>UCCA01000075.1 GCA_900470805.1 Hyphomicrobiales bacterium
TTCTCGCGGGCTGTGTGAGTGGCCCGGATCATGTTCCCCCTGAGATGCCTCTCCCGGCCAAGTTCAACGAGGGCTCCGCCAAGGCGGATGGCGATGTCTCGACGGTTGCCTGGTGGACGGCCTATCGCGACACCCGCCTGAACAATCTTGTCGGCCAGGGCCTCGGCGAGAACCTGTCGATCCAGCAGTCGCTGGAGCGCATCAACGCCGCCGCCGGCAATGTGACCGTCGCCGGGGCCGGCTCGCTGCCGAGCCTCACCGTCGGCGCCGCCCACACCATCTCCGGCAGCATGGGCGATCGGCGCACCTCGATCGGCGCGACCAACACCTCGGACGCCACCGCCAGTGTCGGCTGGCTGCTCGACCTGTTCGGCCAGTATCGCCGCTCCAAGGAAAGCGCTCAGGCCTCGCTCGACGCCGCCTACTCGACCGCCGACGTCGCCAAGCTCACCTATCTCCAGGATCTGGTGAACTCCTACATCGACGCCCGCTACTACCAGGAGCGCATTTCGCTCTCCAACGCCAACCTGAAGTCCCGTCGCGAAACCTTCGAGCTCACCAAGTTCCAGCTCGAAGCCGGTGCCGCCTCGCGCCTCGACGTCGTCCAGGCCGAAGGTCTGGTGCAGTCGACCCAGGCCGAGATCCCCGGCCTCGAGACCAGCTTCCGCGTCGCCGCCCACCACATCGCCACCCTGCTCGGCCAGCCGGCCGGCTCGATGGTCGCGGAACTGCAGCGCGGCGGTTCGCAGCCGGTATTCCGCGGCGGCATCGTCTCCGGCGTTCCCGCCGACCTGATCCGCAATCGTCCCGACATCCGTGTCGCCGAGCGCAACCTGGCCGCGGCCACCGCCGATATCGGCGTCGCCATCAGCCAGCTCTATCCGTCGATCTCGCTCTCCGGCTCGATCTCGCCGAGCTACATCAAGTCGGCCGGTTCCGGTGGCGGCAACCTGACCAGCTGGTCCTTCGGCCCGACCCTCAACCTGCCGATCTTCGACGGCGGCCGCCTGCGCGCCAATGTCGACATCTCCAAGTCGACGGCCAAGACCCAGTATCTCGCCTGGAAGCAGACGGTTCTGGAAGCGGTCGAGGAAGTCGAGAACGCGCTGTCGGCCGTGCGCCGCGACGCCCAGACGGTTCAGGCGCTGCGCGCCCAGGTCAAGACCACCCAGGAAACCCTCGACCTGTCGACCGCCAGCTACAAGGACGGCGCCTCCTCGCTGCTCGACGTGCTCGACGCCCAGCGTCAGGTCTCGCTCGCCCAGGCAAGCCTGGCCGCCGCCGTCCAGCAGATGGCCCGCGACTACGTCTCCCTCAACGTCGCCATCGGCGGCGGCTACAACCCGGGCGCCAAGCCGACCGTGGTCGC
>UCCA01000066.1 GCA_900470805.1 Hyphomicrobiales bacterium
CCCCCCTCTGCCCTGCCGGACATCTCCCCCTCATGGGGGGAGAACGACCGGTGGAAATGTTGGCGCCAGACAACCAAAGTCGAGCGAGCGGCAGCACCCAGCCGATCTCCCCCCTTGAGGGGGAGATGCCCTGCAGGGCAGAGGTGGGTGGTCGCAAACGAAACCATCGCCATCAACCCTCCAGCACCGGCAGAATGCCAACCGACACAGCGGCGTTCAGCGCACCCGACGCCACCAGAACGCTTGCTGCCTGCAGGTCATTGGCCATGTAACGATCCACCTCAAGCGTCGGCACCACGGCCCGGATCGCGGCGATCGCGCTCGTCAGTTCCGGGCTGGTCGCGAGCGGCGCGCGGAATTCGACGCCTTGGGCGGCGGTTAGCGCCTCGATGCCGATGATCGAGAACAGGTTGTCGGTCATCTGCAGCAGCCGGCGGGCGCCGTGGCAGGCCATCGAGACGTGGTCTTCCTGGTTGGCCGAGGTCGGCGTCGAATCGACCGAGGCCGGATGCGACATCTGCTTGTTTTCGGACATTAGCGCCGCCGAGGTGACTTCGGCGATCATCAGGCCGGAGTTGAGGCCGGGCTTCTTGGCGAGGAAGGCCGGCAGGCCGTAGGACAAGGCCGGATCGACCAGAAGCGCGATGCGGCGCTGGGCGATGGCGCCGATCTCGCAAACCGCAAGCGCGATCTGGTCGGCGGCGAAGGCCACGGGCTCGGCGTGGAAGTTGCCGCCCGACACCACCGAGTTGTCGGACAGGACAAGCGGATTGTCGGTGACGGCGTTGGCTTCGATCTCCAGCGACCGCGACACCTGTCGCAGCAGATCGAGGCAGGCGCCGTCGACCTGAGGTTGGCAGCGGATGCAATACGGATCCTGCACGCGCTCGTCGCCTTCGATATGGCTCTGGCGGATGACGGAGTTGTCGAGCAGCGCGCGCAAGGCGGCTGCCGTATCGATCTGGCCCTTGTGGCCGCGCAACGTGTGAATGTCGGGGTGGAACGGTGCGGACGAACCCATGGCGGCATCGGTCGACATGGCGCCGGTGATCAGTGCCGCCTGGGCGGCACGGTGGGCGCGGAACAGGCCGGCGAGTGCCAGCGCCGTCGAAGTCTGCGTGCCATTGATGAGCGCAAGGCCCTCCTTGGCGGCAAGCACGACCGGCGTAAGACCGGCCTTTTCGAGCGCTGCGGCACCCGATAGGCGTTCACCCGCGAAGAAGGCTTCGGCCTCGCCCATCATAACGGCTGCCATGTGCGCGAGCGGCGCAAGGTCACCGGAGGCGCCGACCGAGCCCTTTTCAGGGATCACGGGGATGACGCCCTTTTCCAGCATGCCCTCGATCAGCCGCACCAGCTCAAGCCGGACGCCGGAGGCGCCGCGGCCGAGCGAGACGAGCTTCAGCGCCATGATCAGGCGGACGATGTTTTCGGGCAGCGGCGCGCCGACGCCGCAGCAATGCGACAGGATCAGGTTGCGCTGAAGAGTGGCCACGTCGGCGCTGTCGATCTTGATCGAGGCCAGTTTTCCGAAGCCGGTGTTGATGCCATAGACCGGGGCGTTGCCGGCGGCGATCTCGGCGATGCGGGCGGCGGCTTTGACGATGCCGGCATCGAAGGAGCGGTCGAGCGTCGCCGGCTCACCGGTCCAGTAGATCTTTTCGAGATCCTTGAGCGATACGGAGCCGGGGTGAAGGGTAATGGTCAACGGTCGATCCTTTCGCCCTTGAAGACGTGGGTGTGAAGCGGGTTGAATCCGATGCGGTAGACGAGTTCGGCGAGGCTCTCGACGTTCCAGACGGCGAAGTCGGCAGAC
Source organism: Hyphomicrobiales bacterium (assembly GCA_900470805.1). Lineage (GTDB taxonomy): Bacteria > Pseudomonadota > Alphaproteobacteria > Rhizobiales > Rhizobiaceae > Rhizobium. The sequence goes on from UCCA01000066.1 coordinate 1,817, forward strand.
TTGCCGACCTCCAGCGTGCCGGTGTCTTCGAGCAGGCCGAGCGCACGGGCGCCTTCGCGGGTGACACCGGCGATACATTCCTCGACGGTGAGCCCGAACAGCGTCGCCGACATGTTCATCGTCAGGAGCAGCGAGGTCAGCGGCGAGGTGCCGGGATTGCAGTCGGTGGCGATGGCGATATGGGCGCCGGCCTCGCGCAGCGCCTTGACCGGCGGCTTCTGCTTTTCGTTGATGGCATAGAAGGCGCCAGGCAGCAGAACGGCGACGGTGCCGGCCGCGGCCATGACCGCGGCATCGTCGTCGGCGAGATATTCGAGATGGTCGGCCGAAAGCGCGAGATAGGAGGCGGCCAGTCTGGCGCCGCCGAGGTTCGACAGCTGTTCCGCGTGGAGCTTGACGGGAAGGCCGAGGCTCTGGGCGCGATCGAAGACCCGGCGCATCTCCTCGACGGAGAAGGCGATGCCCTCGCAAAAGCCGTCGACGGCATCGACGAGACCCTCGGCGTGCGCCTGCTCGAGGCCGGGCAGCACGACATCGGTGATGTAGTCGCTGTTGCGGCCCTTGTATTCCACCGGCGTCGCATGGGCGCCGAGATAGGAGGTCACGACGCGGGCCGGACGAATGCGGCCAAGCTGGCGGGCGGCCCGCAACATCTTCAGTTCGGCTTCGATGTTGAGGCCGTAGCCGGACTTGATCTCGATCGTGGTCATGCCTTCCGACAGGAGCGTGTCGAGGCGCGGCAGCGCGGCGGCGACGAGGCCGTCGACCGATAGCGCGTTGGTCGCCTTGACCGAGGAGACGATGCCGCCGCCGGCGCGTGCCACTTCCTCATAGGTGGCACCCTCGAGGCGCATCTCGAATTCGCGGGCGCGGTTGCCGCCATAGACGATGTGGGTGTGGCAATCGACGAGGCCTGGGGTGACCCAGCGGCCTTCGAGGTCGGTGATCTCGGCGCGCTCGATCGCCAGAACCGGCACGTCGCTCTCCGGGCCGACAAAAGCGATTTTGCCGTTCTCGACGACCACTGCGCCCTTTTCGATGATGCCGAGGCCTGGCTTCAGCGGGTCGAGTGTCGCCAGGCGGGCGTTGCGCCACAGGTGCGGGCGCCCCTCGCCAGCTGCCTCATCGCTTGAAAAATCGTTCCCATTCATCAGCTTTGCGCCTTTCCTTATGTCGAAACATGTATATACATAATAAACGGGTGACAAGAGAAAATTTGGGCGTATCTCTGGAAAAGAAAGATGCGCTGCGCCAAAGAGGAGAAAAGCGGCCATGGCACAAACGGTCACGAGCAGCCTGCATGCGAGCGCGGCGCTGCTGCCACAGGGCTGGCAGAAGGACGTCCGCCTGACGCTGAAAGACGGCAGGATCGCCGGCATCGAGACGTCTGTCGCGCCAGAGCCCGGCGACGAACGGCATCATACGCTCGTTCCTGCCATGGGGAACCTCCACAGCCACGCTTTTCAACGCGCCATGGCCGGCCTTGCCGAGGTTCGTGGGCCTGCCAACGACAGTTTTTGGAGCTGGCGCACTGTCATGTACAAGTTCGCGCTGTCGATGACGCCCGATCATGTCGAAGCGGTCGCCGCCCAGCTCTACATGGAGATGCTGGAGGCGGGCTTCTCCCGCGTCGGCGAGTTCCACTATCTGCACCACGACAAGGATGGCCGTCCCTATGCCAATATCGCCGAGATGGCCGAGCGCATCGGCGCGGCGAGCGCCACGGCGGGCATCGGTCTGACGTTGCTGCCGGTCTTCTACGCCCATTCCGGCTTCGGTGGCACCGCACCGATCGACGGTCAGCGGCGCTTCATCAACTCGCTCGACAGCTTTGCGGCCCTGATGGACGGATGCTGGGCGGTGACCGGCGGGCTCGATGGCGCCGAACTCGGTCTGGCGCCACACAGCCTGCGGGCCGCCACGCCCGACGAGTTGCGCCAGCTTGTGCCGATGGCCGGCGACGGGCCGATCCACATCCATGTTGCCGAACAGGTGAAGGAGGTCGACGACTGCATCGCCTGGTCCGGCGCCCGGCCTGTCGAGTGGCTGATGGAAAACGCCCCTGTCGATGATCGCTGGTGCCTGATCCACGCCACCCACATGACCGATGACGAGACACGGAAGATGGCGCGGCGCGGCGCCATCGCCGGCCTTTGCCCGATCACCGAAGCCAATCTCGGCGACGGCACCTTCCAGGCGCCGCTGTTTCTCGAAGAGGGCGGGCGCTATGGCATCGGCTCCGATTCCAACGTGCTGATCTCACTGCCCGGCGAGTTGCGGCAGCTGGAGTATTCGCTGCGTTTGGCACTCAGGGCCCGCAACGTCGTTGCTGTACGCGGCGGGTCGACGGCGCGTAGCCTGTTCGACCACGCGATAAGGGGTGGTGGTGCGGCGCTGAAGTCGCCGGCGGGGCTTGAGGTCGGCAATCATGCCGATATCGTCGCGCTCGATACAGCTGCCGTGCCCTATCTCGCCGGCGACGAGATGCTGGATCACTGGATGTTCGCCGGTGGCGTCGGGGTGGACAGCGTCTGGTCGCGGGGTGCCAAGAAGGTCGAGGGTGGCCGGCATATCGGCCGCGAGGCGATCAACCGACGGTTCCTGGCCGCGATGGGTGAATTGCTCGCGGCCTGACGGGGCTTTCCAGCAGCTTCGAATGCCGATAGAGCCGAACGCAGAACCGGAGCATGACGATGGATCAGAGCAAGGACATTACCTTGCATCAGCGGATTCTCAACGACATCGAAGGCCGCATCGTCTCCGGCGAGTGGCCGCCGGGTCATCGCATTCCGTTCGAAGTCGAACTGACCAAGCAGTATGACTGCTCCAGAATGACCGTGAACAAGGCGCTGACCCAGCTGGCGAAGGCGGGTTTGATCGAGCGCCGCAAGAAATCCGGCAGCTTCGTCACCCAGCCTCAGGCGCAATCGGCGGTGCTTGAGATTCACGACATCGAGGCCGAGGTGACATCGCTGAACCTCGCCTATGACTTCGCGATCGCCAGCCATGTCAAGCGCAAGGCCAAGCTGGAGGATATCCGCCGGCTGGAGATCGAACCCGGATCGTCGGTCGCCGAGGTGGTCTGTATCCATCACGCCGGCGGTCGGCCCTTCTGCCTGGAAGAACGACTGATCAGCCTGGTTACCGTGCCGGAGGCCGAAGACGCCGATTTCTCGCGGACGCCTCCCGGCGCCTGGCTGCTCAATCAGGTCCCCTGGAGCAGCGCCGAGCACCGCATCCACGCCGTCCCCGCCAACGCCGAACAGTCCGCCAGCCTCGACATCCCCCGCAACACCGCCTGCCTGGTGGTCGAGCGCCGGACGTGGAGCAATGTCGGTCCGGTGACGCATGTGCGCTTTACCTATCCGGGCGACAAGCATGCCCTAGTGGCGCGGTTCACGCCGGCGTCGTAAGTGGGCGGATTTTTGCTGGGCGGGGACGCGGTGGTTCGGCGTCTGTGCTGCCGTGCCGAGTGGCACCCCCCTCTGCCCTGCCGGGCATCTCCCCCTCAAGGGTGGAGATTGGCTGGGCGTGGCCGCTCGCTCCAACCTCAGCGTTCTGCGAAGAGCATGCCACTTGCCGATCTCCCCACCTGAGGGGGAGATGCCCGGCAGGGCAGAGGGGGGCAATCCACGGTAAAACGTGAGAGATCACATCACCCAACCACAACGCACACCAAAACCCCACGCAGCCCTCTGGCCCGTGTCTCCACCATGCACTGCACTCGGACGGGGCGCTGCAAAACACCGCGATAGAGTAAAGTAATATGGCGCTTCCCAGCGCCCCGTTCGGCGGTTTATGCTCGAACTCCGGTCTCTCTGCGACCGTCCTCTAACCTTTGCGACGGCGTTGTGTGCCTCACAGGCACG
>UCCA01000065.1 GCA_900470805.1 Hyphomicrobiales bacterium
AAACTTACTCTTTGCCATTTCGGCTCTCCATTCTTGCTAGTCCCCGAGGGACCTAATTCTTGTTATCGGTCAATTGGTATTCCGGTCACTTCTGACCGGAATACTTTGCCTGGATCTCGGTTGCGACGTTCGACGGGACCGGCGAGTAGTGATCGAAGGTCATCGTGTACTGAGCGCGGCCCTGCGACATGGAGCGCAGGTTGTCGACGTACTTGAACATGTTGGCCAGCGGGACGTTCGCGTTGATGACAACAGCGATACCGCGGCTTTCCTGGCCCTGGATCTGACCACGGCGCGAGTTCAGGTCGCCGATGACGTCACCGACGTAATCTTCCGGCGTAACAACTTCGACCTTCATCATCGGCTCGAGGAGCTGAGCGCCGGCTTCGCGGGCTGCTTCACGGAAGCATGCACGGGAAGCGATTTCGAACGCCAGGACCGACGAGTCGACGTCGTGGAAGGCACCGTCGATGAGCGTCGCCTTGACGCCGAGCATCGGGAAGCCAGCGAGCGGACCCGAAGTCAGAACGCTTTCGATGCCCTTCTGAACGCCTGGGATGTATTCCTTCGGAATAGAACCACCAACGATCTTGGATTCGAACTTGAAGTCATCGCCTTCAGGGTTCGGTTCGAAGATGATCTTGACGCGGGCGAACTGACCGGTACCACCAGACTGCTTCTTGTGGGTGTAGTCCTTTTCCGTCTGGCGCGTGATGGTTTCGCGGTAAGCAACCTGCGGCGCGCCGACAGTCGCTTCTACCTTGAATTCACGACGCATACGGTCAACCAGGATGTCGAGGTGAAGCTCGCCCATGCCTGCGATGATCGTCTGGCCAGATTCCTGGTCGGTCTTGACGCGGAACGAAGGATCTTCAGCAGCCAGGCGGTTGAGCGCGAGGCCCATCTTTTCCTGGTCGCCCTTGGTCTTCGGCTCGATCGCGATCTGAATGACCGGCTCGGGGAATTCCATGCGCTCGAGGATAACCGGCTTCAGCGGATCGCAAAGCGTATCGCCAGTGGTCGTTTCCTTGAGGCCGGCCAGAGCAACGATGTCGCCAGCGAAGGCTTCTTCGATGTCTTCACGCGAGTTGGAGTGCATCTGAAGCATACGGCCGACACGCTCGCGCTTGTCCTTGACCGTGTTGATGACAGATGTGCCCTTCTCGAGCTTGCCCGAGTAGATACGTGCGAAGGTGAGCGAACCGACGAACGGGTCGTTCATGATCTTGAATGCCAGCATGGACAACGGTTCGCTGTCGTCTGCGTGACGCTCAATTTCGGCTTCGGTCTTGAAATCGATGCCCTTGATCGCAGGAATGTCCAGCGGCGAAGGCAGATAATCGCAGACGGCGTCGAGCAGAGGCTGAACGCCCTTGTTCTTGAAGGCCGTACCGCAGAACATCGGATGGAACTTGACGTCGATGGTGCCGCGGCGAACGAGCGCACGGATCTGATCGTTGTCAGGCAGAATGCCTTCGAGGTAGGCTTCGGTCGCGGCTTCGTCGATCTCGACAACGGTCTCGATCAGCTTTTCGCGATATTCTTCAGCCTTGGCCTTCATGTCCTCGGGGATCTCGACGACATCCCACTGAGCGCCGAGCGATTCGTCGCGCCAGATGAGTGCGTTCATCTCGATCAGGTCGATGACGC
>UCCA01000064.1 GCA_900470805.1 Hyphomicrobiales bacterium
GGCGACGCCTCCCAGTGCCAGTCTGACATCGCGCACTCTGCCGGCCTCGTCCAGATCGAGCGCGGCCGCGACGGACACGAGCGCAAACGCATAGCTGGCGCGATCGCGGACCTTTCGGTAGGTGGAGCGGGCCGCGACGGGCAGAGGCGGGATTTCGACAGCGGTGATCAGCTCGTCCGGCTGCAGTTCGGTTTCGATTTCGGGATGTTGTCCGGGCAATCGATGCAGATCCCGCAAAGGCATGCCGCGAGTGCCCCCCGGCCCCTGCAGATGAACCACGGCATCGAGCGCGACAAGTGCCACGCACATGTCGGACGGATGCGTCGCAACACAGGCCTCAGATGCGCCGAGAATGGCATGGTAGCGATTGAAGCCCTCGAGAGCGTCGCAACCGGCCTGCGGCTGCCGCTTGTTGCAGAGCGCCGCGTTGTCATAGAAGTACCGACAGCGGGTGCGCTGAAGGATATTGCCGCCGACCGTTGCGACATTGCGGATCTGCGCGCTTGCGCCCGCCAGGATGGCGCGCGACAGCAGCGGAAAATCCGACCGTACGGCCATGTGGGCAGCAAGTGCCGTATTCCCGGCAGCGGCGCCGATCAGCAGACTGCCATCGGCGCGTTGTTCGATCTCGGCCGGCAGATGCGAAACGTCGACCAGCGTCTCCGGCTGTTCGACGGTTTCGCGCATGAGATCGACAAGATTGGTGCCGCCGCCGAGATATTTCGCGGTCGGTCCGGCCTTTTTCATGGCAATCGCGGAATTGGCATCCGACGCCCGTTCATAGGAAAAGATGTTCATGCCCGTGCCCTCTCTTCTATCGGCGCTGCCGTGTGATGTGCCAGGGTTTCGGAGATTGCCTCGACGATGCCGTTATAGGCACCGCACCGACAGAGGTTTCCGCTCATGCGCTCGCGAATTTCGAGCTCGTCGATCGGGATATCTTTGGCAGAAAGATCGCCGGTGACGACGCTTGGGATATTGCGTTCGATCTCGCCCGCCATCCCAATGGCGGAACAGAGCTGCCCCGGCGTGCAGTAACCGCATTGGAAGCC
>UCCA01000063.1 GCA_900470805.1 Hyphomicrobiales bacterium
GGCGACGCCTCCCAGTGCCAATCTGACATCGCACACCCTGCCGGCCTCGTCCAGATCGAGCGCGGCCGCGACGGACACGAGCGCAAATGCATAGCTGGCGCGATCGCGCACCTTTCGGTACGTCGAGTGGCTCGCGAAGGGCAGCGGCGGAATTTCGACGGCCGTAATCAGCTCGTCGGGCTGCAGTTCGGTTTCGATTTCAGGATGTTCTCCGGGCAGTCGATGCAGATCCCGCAAGGGCATACTGCGAGTGCCATCCAGGCCCTGCAGGTGAACCACGGCATCGAGCGCGACGAGCGCCACACACATATCGGAGGGATGCGTCGCAACGCAGGCCTCGGATGCCCCTAGAATGGCGTGGTGGCGATTGAAACCCTCCGACGCATCACAGCCGGCCTGCGGTTGGCGCTTGTTGCAGCGGGCAGCGTTGTCATAGAAGTAACGACAGCGCGTGCGCTGCAGAATATTACCGCCGACCGTGGCAACGTTGCGGATCTGTGCGCTTGCGCCCGCCAGGATGGAGCGCGACAGCAGCGGAAAATCCGAGCGCACGGCGGGATGCGCGGCAAGCGCCGTATTCCTGGCGGCGGCGCCGATCACCAGGCTGCCATTAGCACGTTGCTCGATCTCGGCCGGCAGTTGCGTGACGTCGATCAGCACTTCCGGCTGTTCCACGGTCTCGCGCATGAGATCGACAAGATTGGTGCCGCCGCCGAGATATTTAGCCGTGAGGCCGGCTTTTTTCAGGACAATCGCAGAATTGGCATCCGACGCCCGTTCATAGGAAAAGATGTTCATGCCCGTGCCCTTTCTTCGATCGGCCCGATTGTGCGATGTGCCAATGTTTCGGAGATCGCCTCGACGATGCCGTTATAGGCGCCGCACCGACAGAGATTTCCGCTCATGCGTTCGCGAATTTCGCGCTCGTCGATCTGGATATCCGCGCCAGAAAGGTCGCCGGTGACCGCACTCGGGATGTTTCGTCCGATTTCACCCGCCATGCCAATCGCGGAACAGAGCTGCCCCGGCGTACAGTAACCGCATTGGAAGCC
>UCCA01000062.1 GCA_900470805.1 Hyphomicrobiales bacterium
CCGCCGCTCGTTCCAACATCAACTTTGTGCAAAGAGCGGGCCACTTGCCGATCTCCCTCCTTGAGGGGGAGATGCCCGGCAGGGCAGAGGGGGGTGCAACACGGCAGAACGCCAACCGTAACACCCATGCCAACTCACCACACCCCGAATCACCACCTCTTGCGCCCGCAGCCAATCCTTTCTATATCCACGGCCATGAAACAGCCTGCGGCCGATCCCGTCGGCCACGATGCAAATCCGCCGGAATTCTGTATGATGGGGCGGAGGGTCACACGCTTTGGAACGGGCAGCACTCCGTGAACACACTGGATTTTGACAAGAAGCCTGAAGATACACGCGTCGTCGTCGCCATGTCGGGCGGCGTCGACAGTTCTGTCGTGGCCGGGATTCTGAAGCGCCAGGGCTACGACGTGCTCGGCATCACCCTGCAGCTCTACGACCACGGTGCCGCCGTGCACCGGGCCGGCTCGTGCTGCGCCGGCCAGGATATCGACGATGCGCGGCGCGTCTGCGAGACGCTCGGCATCCCGCATTACGTGCTGGACTACGAAAAGCGGTTCCGCGATACCGTCATCAATCCGTTCATGGAAAGCTACGTGGCCGGTGAGACGCCGATCCCGTGCGTGTCCTGCAACCAGACCGTCAAGTTCGCCGACCTGCTCGAGACCGCCAAGGAACTCGGCGCCGATGCGCTGGCCACCGGCCACTATATCCGCTCAGGCGCCAACCCGGCGCCGGGCAAGCCCGGCCGCCGCGCGCTCTACCGGCCGGCCGATGCCGATCGCGATCAGAGCTATTTCCTGTTCGCGACGACGCAGGAACAGATCGACTATCTGCGCTTTCCGCTCGGTGGCCTGCCGAAGGCGGAGACCCGCAAGCTGGCCGAAGAGATGGGCCTCGTCGTCGCCAAGAAGGCCGACAGCCAGGACATCTGTTTCGTGCCACAAGGCAAGTACACCGACATCATCAACAAGCTGAAGCCGAACGCGGCGCTGGCCGGCGAGATCGTCCATCTCGACGGGCGCGTGCTGGGGAGCCATGACGGCATCCTGCATTACACGATCGGCCAGCGCCGCGGCATCGGCGTCGCCACCGGCGAGCCGCTCTACGTGGTGTTTCTCGACGCCCGCTCGCGCCGCGTCATCGTCGGCCCGAAGGAAGCGCTGGAAACGCACCGGGTCTATCTTCGCGACGTCAACTGGCTGGGCGACGAGGATATCGCGCAGGCGGCGTCCGGCGAGGGCTTTGCCTGTTTCGCCAAGGTTCGCTCGACCCGCACGCCGACGCCGGCCGTGCTGCATGCGGACCAGACCGGCATCTACGTCGATCTCGCCGTCGGCGAGGCCGGGGTGGCACCGGGGCAGGCCTGCGCGCTCTACTCGGCGCCGGGCGACAATGCCCGCGTCTATGGCGGCGGTTTCATCGAGCGTTCCGAACGCGAACCGGCGGCGGAAGCCTCGCTGAAGGCGCTGCTGACCAACGCCGTGGCGGCTTGAACAGGCTTCGGTTTTTTAGCCCGGAGTTTTTCGAAGTTGCGCTTGACACTGAAGGGAAGGCGGTTTTATAAGCCGCACATCCAAACGGACCCGGTTGCTCGGATATCCAAGCAATCACAAGGTCTTCGTGGCGGGGTAGCTCAGCTGGTTAGAGCAGCGGAATCATAATCCGCGTGTCGGGGGTTCAAGTCCCTCTCCCGCTACCATTTCTCCGGTGGTTCATTCTCTCAGGAGAATGTGGCAGCCACCAGAAATACGCCGGCCCAGAACAAGGCAGATACTTCGGCGGCAACCAACAATCCAAAAATAGCGTCACTCATCCTATCCTCCGTCGGCAACCTCCATTGCCTAGAGGAAACGATAGGGCGGATCGGATTGTTCCGCCACTAAAAAAACACGTCTGTGCCGGTTTGTGGCGGATCAAGGTGATTATCGGTATTTATTGCGGCTCATGAAACCTTTTGGCGTCCGTTGCGTACTACCTGATGGAATCGTTGGGTTTTGGGGCAACAGGGTTTCATGCGGTTGTTTTTCCAGATGCTGGGCCTTGCTGCCGTGGCGATCGGTGCAGCCGTTGCGGTCGATGGCAGCGGCTATATCGGCGATCCCGGCATGTTTTCCGCGCCGAGCTGGTGGATGTATGGCGGATTGTTCGTCAGCCTCGCCGGCGCCGCGGTCATCTTCGCCGCGCGCGGCTCGAACTGACGCATTGCGCCAGCGCCGGAAGCGCTGGAGCCCGCCGCCCAGTTCCGTCATTCGGGATCGCATCACCGTTTTCAGCTTTTGCTGAACTGCCCGGCGCGGGGACCGGCGAGCGTGACCTGCCACCCCGACTTGCGCTTGAAATTCTGGCTGGCCAGGAAAGTGTAGCCCGTCCGCTGCCACGGCTTGACGCTGTAGGCGAGGTTGTCCAGCACGTAGTCGCCCGACTTGAGACGGGCCAGCAGCACGAGGTGATTGTTGCCACGGCGATCGAGCACAACTGACAGTGCAAGCTTGCTGGCGGGAAAGCCGATGTCCAGCAATGTCTTCATCTTCAACAAAGCGTAGTCCTCGCAGTCGCCCTTGTTGCCGACGGGCAGCGACCAATCGTCGGAGCGACCGCCATCAGACCTGTCCTCGACCGGCCTCACGGTTCGATTCACGTAGCGATTGACCTGCTGCAGGGCCCGCAATGCCTCCTGGTCCCCAACATCAACGCCGCGCTTTCCATGGCAAACCCATCCGTATTTGGCGCAGGCTGCGCCGAAGCCGATCGGTGCGGCGACAGCACGGCTTGCAGGAATCTCAGATCCTGCGAAGATTGGACTTGAAAATAACGGTATAGAGATAACAAAACCTAGAATTGCCGCAATCTTTATCATATAAATCCTCTTATGTTGTTTCGACATTGCTGTGGCATCTACTAAGAGATGCTGTATTCATACTTAATAATGTAATTGCAGCCGAAATGAGTACAGTGTTCATTTTTATTCGTTCTTTCACAATTAGTCTACACTAATATAAAAATCTCCCCGTTAACGTCGCGTTAACGATGGGAGTGAGCGAAATGAACAGAACACTAATCAAGCTCTCTGTCAGTGTGGGATTTCTGCTGGCAGGAACAAGCCTAGGAAGCGCCCAGGCGCTAAATCTCGATTGCAGGACCGTGCAGCCGGGATCGATCGAGGAAAGACTCTGCTTTCCCGTTGCGTCAATCTTCGATGAAAATCCCTTCCTGGATTCCAACCATGACCGCGGCAACAGGCGGAATGACAATGGTTCCACGAACAGAAATACGGCCAGCGTCAGTCCGGCTGTCGCCGCCGCGGTAGCGGATCCCGGCGATGACGACGATGATGATGACGGCAATGGTGGTGGCCGCCACCATGGGCGCCATCACCATGATGGCAATGGTTGGGGAGGCCATGGCCATGACGGCGACGGGCCACGCGGCCCAGGAGGGCACGGCCATAATGGCGACGGCCCGAGAGATCCCGGCAATCATAATGGACACGGCCATAACGGCGACGGGCCGCGTGGCCATGGAGATCATGACGGACACGGACCAGGTGACGGTGATCATGCCGGTGGTGGTCACGGCCACGGGCCGCGCGGGCAATGGGGCGGCCCGTGGGGTGGTGGACCGCGTGATCCTGGCGATCACCATGGGCCACGTCACGGTCAGCACGGCGGAGATGAACATGCCGGTGGTCCTCGGGGTCCGCATGGTGGTGATGGCAACGGTGGCCACGGCCATGGCGATGGCGGTGGTCATGGCCACGGTGACGGCGGCGGCAACGGCAACGGCGGCGGCAATG
>UCCA01000058.1 GCA_900470805.1 Hyphomicrobiales bacterium
TCGGATGCGGTCCCGTCGGTTTGTTTGCCATCAAGTCCGCCTTCCTCCTGGGCGCAGAACGCGTCATCGCGATCGACACCGTTCCCGAACGTCTAGCTTTTGCTCGTGCCGCAGGCGCCGAGACGCTCGACTATACCGACGAGGATCTGCAGGCCAAGATCGTCGAGATGACTGGCGGGAATGGTCCAGACGCGGTCATCGAGGCTGTCGGCATGGAAAGCCATGGGGCTGGCGGCATGATGGAAACAATGCAGACGAAGCTCACCTCGACGGAACGGCCGTACGCCTTGAATCAGGCAATCCTTGCCTGCCGTCCGGGTGGTACCGTCTCGCTTCCGGGCGTTTTCGTTGGACCGGCAGTACCGGCACCGCTCGGCGCCTTTGTTGGCAAGGGTCTGACGCTGAAGACCGGGCAGACGCACGTACAGCGCTATCTCAAACCGCTGATGAACCTGATCGTCGAGGGCAAGATCGACCCGTCCTTCCTGATCACCCATCGTATTGGCCTCGAGGACGGGCCCGATGCTTACAAGACATTCCGCGACAAGGCCGACGGCTGTGTGAAGGTGGTCATTCGTCCAAACGGCTGAAAATCGCTCCTATCCCGTGGGCGGTCGATTGCGGCCACCCACGGTGACAACAATGGAAATCAAATGGCGTTCAAGGGCTTCAATTTGCGAACGTTCAATGTCGATGCAGGCCCAATTCGGCTTCGCGTCGGAGGCAGCGGACCCCCGGTGCTGCTGCTGCACGGTCATCCGCGGACGCATATGACTTGGGGCAAGGTGGCCGAATTGCTGGCTCCGTCATTCACCGTCGTCTGCCCGGACCTCCCTGGCTTCGGTCGTTCCTACGTGCCGGCGGACGCGCCCGACAGTCGCCACTCGTCCAAGCAAGCGAAGGCTGAAGCTCTGGTCGAACTGATGAACCGATTAGGGCATGAGAAGTTCGTCCTCGTCGGCCACGATCGCGGCAGCCTGACGGCATTCCGCATGGCGATGGATTACCCTGACGCGGTAACGAAGCTGATCCTCGTTGATGGCATCCCCGTCCTGGAACATCTTGAGCGGGCTGACTGGAAGTTTGCACGGGACTGGTATCACTGGTTCTTCTTTGCGCAGCCCGAAAAGCCCGAACGCGTGATATCCGCCGACCCGGAAGGTTGGTACGACAAGCTCTCGCCCGACCGCATGGGGGATGAAGCCTACGCGGATATTCTCGAGGCAATCCATCGCCCGCGGACCGTCCACGGCATGATCGAGGATTACCGCGCGGGCATCCGCATCGACCATCTTCATGACAAGGCAGATCGCGACGCCGGGCGGAAGATCCGCTGTCCGATGTTGTGTTTATGGTCTCTGCGTGACGACCTTGAGCCGATCTATGGCGACCCAGTCGCGATCTGGCGGAATTGGGCGACCAACGTTAGAGGCTACGGGATCGATAGCGGTCATCACGTGGCGGAGGAAAATCCAGGCGATCTTGCAAACGCAATCACGAGCTTCGTTGCGACATAGTGCTCTTCGAGGATCTCCAGGTGAGCGCCTTCTGAATGTTTTGGCAACCTACGGAAAACCATGGCCTCCCGCGATCACCTCGTCATCTTCCTGCACGGCATCGGGGCTTTGGCGTCGTCCTGGCGCGCGCAGCTTCCGAACACCCGGTTGGTCGCTCCAGACGCCCCATTGCATCATCGCTACGGGCACCAGTGGTTTTCGACCGATGGCAACCCTCTTGACCCGGTCCGGATCCGCGCCGCGCGAGAGATCTTCGACGACCTGATGAACGTCATCGTCCAAAGGGAAAGATTCGCAGAGGCCCATGAAAGGGTGGCCTTCGTCGGCGTCTCGCAGGGTGCTATTGTCGCGCTCGACGCCGTCGCCTCGGGTCGCTGGCATGTCGGCGCGCTCGTCGCGTTCTCCGGTCTTCTTCCACCGCAGCCCGTTTCTTCGGCAAGCAAGGGCACGTCGGTCCTGCTCGTCCATGGCGGGAACGACACGACCATCCCGACGATGGCCTCTAAGCTCGCCGCCGCACAACTGGAGACGGCAGGCTTCAAAGTCGAGTTGGACGTCGAACGCGAAACAGGACACACGATCTCCAGCGCCGGCGCGCAGAAAGCGCTATCCTTCTTGAAGAAGAACTTCCGTTGAAGGAAACCGCGCGCCAGGTCGACCGTTTCCCTTTCATGAAGGACGAACAGGCCCAGCAACCCGAAGTAGGCGAAACGGCACACGCGACGGTGTCATTTGCGTTCGACCGGATGACCGTCGCCAGGTTCAGGGAGGTCTTCCCGAATGCCCGCTGGAGCGACGCTCTCCACGCATGGAGCGTACCAGGCAAGACGGCGCGCCGCCGCATCGACCGATGGCTGGCCTCCGAGGACGCCCGGCGTTCGCCATACGAAGACGAGCGCGGTCGCGACGCCTACCAGTTTGAACCGATCCTCAGTCCGTATCTGCAGGTCTACGACCGCGGTTTCCGGATCAGGACGCCGTTCTCCCGGACGGTTGTCGCCGAGCTTCGGCAGATACCCTTCGCGCGCTGGAACGGCGACGACAAGGTCTGGGAGATTCCGTTCGCGTCCTACGATGACCTGCAGACCAGATGGGAAGATATCGAAGCTGCGGCAAAGCGGGCGGAGCCGGAAGAACGACGAAAGCGCGCTGAGGCCCGCAAGGGCACCGAAGACGAAGCGAAGGCGAAACGTCGGACGACGGAGCGAAAGAAGCGAAGGCTTCCAGTGTCGAGCGACGACCTTCCTCCGATGGGCAGGCCGGTGGCGACCGCTGCGTACGGGATCGTCGTCATCACTGATGTCACTGGCGAGATTGTCGATCCGCAAGAGGTCGCCGAGCACCACCCGGATGCGAGTGACGAACACGTGTGGTCCGAATGGCGCGCGGCCACGCTCGAGGAACTCGTTCACACCTGGCCGGCACGCGAAGCGGCAGGCGAATACGAGAAGATCCGAGGCTGGTGGCCGGCGACGTTAGATGAGTTGCGGGACGCAAGACGAACGGCGAAGTCCCGTGAGCGTCGTAAAGCCGATGCTGGGGGCGCCATATCTTCTAAGTAGCAAAAGCCTCATGCGCCGGTTTTTGCAAATTCGCGCGCCGCCTGAATAAACACACTGAAGGCAGCGGGCGGATTCTTCCTGCCAGGGTAGTAGAGGGCTAAGGGGGCCAACGATGGGGTCCAATCTTCAAGAACTCGCACGAGCCGCCCGGCTGCAATGTCTTCGCGGACGTCCGCCTCCATGACGTATCCCAGCCCGACGCCCTTTCGTGCTGCTATTCCTACGAGGCTTGACTCGTCAAGGGTGATCGAGCCTTGCACATCGATGTGGACAGTGTTGCCGTCCTTTTCAAACTTCCAACGGAACAAGGCGTGGTTGGGAAGGCGGGCGCGAATGCACCGAAACCGGTAAAGGTCGGCGGGAACGGTCGGCGTGCCATGGGTGCGCAGGAATTCCGGTGATGCGACGACGGCATTGCTGCGATCCAGGCCGAGTGGCAGGGCGATCATGTCATTCGGCACCAGGTCCATCGTCCTCAGGCCTAGGTCGTAGCCCGCCGCCACGATGTCAACGAGCTTGCCCTCGGTGACCAGATCGACATGCACCTGCGGGTAACGCTGCAGGAAGGAGAGGATAAGCGGCTCCATCACCTCGCGGGCCGCCGACGCAAATGCGTTGATACGCAATGTGCCGGTGGGGATTTCCTGAAGTGACTGAGCTGTCAGCATGGCATCGTGGATGTCGGTCATTGCCGGCCCAATCCGCTCGACAAAAGTCCTTCCTGCATCGGTGAGCGAGACGCTTCTTGTTGTTCGGTTGAACAAGCGAATGCCGAGCCGCTTTTCAAGCTTGGCGATGGCATTGCTCAACGCCGTCGTCGAGATGCCGAGATCGAGTGCCGCAGCACGAAACGATCCAACTCGGGCGATGCTGAGAACGGCGTCAAGGTCGGCGAGAACAGATCGGGTCATTATCCCCCTTTTCGTAATTCCTCATCCTGCTTTGTCCCAATTATCAAGTCAATCATTCGAACATAAATTGCACGTGTCGACCATCGGAGGGTCGAGGCCGCAGCCTGTTGAGGCTGGAAAATTGGAGCAATCAGATGAGCATCAAACTGCCTAAGGCCATCGAAGCCTATTTCGCTGCAGATCGAGACGGAGGACCCGAGGATGTCGCCGCCGCCTTTATCGAAGACGGTATCGTCAAGGATAAGGGCAAGACCCATAAGGGCCGGGATGCCGTTCGTGCGTGGATGGCTGACGAGAGCCAGCAGTACAGCTACACGGTCGAGCCGTTCCTGATCGCCATCGAAAACGGAAAGACGTTGGTGACGGCGCACGCCCTCGGCGACTTCCCCGGAAGTCCCATCGATCTGCGGTTCTTCTTCGTCCTCGCGGGCGACAAGGTCGCCGAACTGGAGATCACGGTATGACACAGTTCCTGACCTTGCAGGGCCGTCGTGCCCTCATTACCGGAGGCACCTCTGGTGCCGGCGCCGCGACCGTGGCGCTCTTCCAGGAACTCGGCGCCCGTGTTCTGACCACCGCTCGCTCCAAGCCTGCCGACGTCTCAGGCGCGGCTTTCGTCGAAGCTGATCTGACCACCGCGACGGGGGTGCAAACCGTCGTTGACGCGGTGCATAAGGAGCTCGGCGGGCTCGATATCCTTGTGAACATGCTGGGCGGTTCGTCCGCTCCGTCTGGCGGCTTCGCCGCGCTGACGGACGAGGAGTGGGATAAGGAGTTCGTCCTCAACTTCTTCCCGGCGGTCAGGCTGGACCGTGCTCTCATCCCAGGCATGATTGCTCAGGGGAGCGGCGTCGTCATCCACGTGACATCGATCCAGAACCGCTTGCCTCTGCCAGAGGCGACGACGGGCTACGCTTCGGCCAAGGGTGCGCTCAATACCTACAGCAAGAGCATCTCGAAGGAGGTCTCTCCGAAGGGCGTGCGAGTGGTACGGGTTTCTCCCGGCTGGATCGCCTCTTCAGGTTCCAATGGTTTGGCCCTTCGCATAGCCGAAGAAGCCGGTATTAGCTACGACGACGCAGTGAACGTGATCATGAACTCGCTCGGGGGCATCCCGCTCGGACGACCGGCCGCGCCGGAAGAAGTTGCGGACCTGATCGCGTTCCTCGCGTCGGATCGTGCGTCATCGATAACAGGCACCGAGCACATCATTGATGGTGGCACTGTGCCCACGGCGTAGGTCCGCTAAGGTCAGGCGGGTGCACTCCACCCGCCGATTTGTGAATAAATCGTATCGCGCAGGTGCCTGACGTCGCCGTTGAGGGCAGCGAGTTCCTTGGGGCTTTGCGTCGAAGCAGCCAGCAGTGCATCGCTAAGGCAACCAGCCCTCGCTTGAAGTGCCCGTCCAGCGTCCGTCAGCGCGATCAACACATGCCTCTCATTCGTGACGTCGCGTGTTCTGTGCACCAGCCCGGCCGTCTCAAGGCGCTTCAAAAGTGGCGTCAGTGTACTGGACTCCAACGCAAGCTGCCCTGCGACGGAACCGACAGTCTGCTGGTCTTCCTGCCATAGGACATTAAGCACGAGATACTGGGGATAAGTGAGGCCCAGTTCGTCCAGGAAAGGCTTGTAGGCACGCTGAATGGCGATGCCGGCAGTGTAGATCGCATAGCAAAGCTGATCGTGCAGCGGAGGTGGTGGGTTGTTCGTTTGGTCAGTCATCACGGGCTCCTGTCTGATCACAATATAGTTCACGATATCGCGATAACCAATATCGCAATATAAAAAGATCTTGACGGCGGATGTCACATCTGAGACATGACATATATCGCGATAACTGTTATCGCGATCTGACGGAGGGAATGACATGACTGTAATAACAAAGAACGTAATCGCCGTGGCCGCGGCAACCGCCGCTGTTTTCACTGGAGCCGTGCCGGCGACTGCCGCCGAAGCCATCCCGGCGGATCAGGCCGTCAGGAACGTGGTGCTCGTCCACGGCGCCTTCGCCGACGGATCTGGATGGAGGGGCGTCTACGAGAACCTCACCAAGCGTGGCTATCACGTCACAATCGTCCAGAACCCACTTACGTCGCTTGCAGACGACGTCGCCGCGACCAAGCGCGCGATTGAACGTCAGGATGGCCCGACTATCCTCGTTGGTCATTCGTGGGGAGGCACTGTCATCACGGAGGCGGGCATCGACGAAAAGGTTGCCGGGCTCGTCTACGTCTCCGCACTGTCACCTGATGCCGGTGAGACGACCGGCCAGCAGTACGAAGGCTTTGCCCCGGCTAAGGAATTCGTCATCGAAACTTCGAAGGACGGTTTTGGTTTCGTAAGTCCTGCGAAGTTCAAGGCTGGCTTTGCACACGACGCAAGCGACGCCGACGTCGCTTTCATGCGTGACTCGCAGGTTCCGATCAACATGGCGGCCTTCGGCACCAAGCTCGAGAACGCCGCCTGGCACACAAAGCCGAGCTGGGCCGTCATCGCCACCGAAGACAAGGCCTTCGACCAAGCCATGTTGATCCACATGGCAGAACGCATCAACGCCAAGATCACTAAGGTATCGGCTAGCCACGCCCTGTTCATGACACAGCCGGCGGTCGTTGCCGATACCATCGATCAGGCTGCGAAAGCAGTTTCAGAAAAAGCGAACTGATGATCGCCGAAACATATCGGGACGGAGCTTAGCCGTCCCGACCGAAGCGCGCGTTCAGTTCGCGCCCTGAGAGTTCATATCAATCACCGCGGAACTGACTGTCGGGCAGGGGAGAAATCTCCTCGGTCGCGATGGCTTGCGGGCGTTCGGCCGCCGCCCCGCCGCCCCGCCG
>UCCA01000057.1 GCA_900470805.1 Hyphomicrobiales bacterium
CAGTAACCGCATTGGAAGCCGTCGTGCTCGATAAAGGCCTGCTGCAAAGGATGCAGATTGGCGTTGGCGGCAAGCCCTTCGACTGTGGTGATGTTGCGTCCCTGATACTGCACGGCCAGCGCCAGACAGGAATTGATACGCTCGCCATCCACCAGCACGGTGCAGGCGCCGCAGGCCCCCTGGTCACATCCCTTCTTCGTTCCAGTGAAACCGAGCCTGTTGCGCATAAGATCAAGCAACGAGGTGCGGATATCCGCCTCTACGTCGATGGCCTCTCCATTGATGGTAAAGTGCATAGGAACATCTCCCTTGGCTTGAAACGAATTTACGGTACGGCCTTTGCCGTGAATCTCAGCGCGGCGTCCCCTGCATCGACGCTTCGGCAAGCAACACCTGGCGACAGGCCGCGATATCGGCGGTCACGGAAAGGGCCAGCGACTGCGCGTCCCGCGCCCGGCCAAACAGGCCTATCGGCGCCTTGATGCGGTCGATCGCCGCCTGCGAATGTCCCAGTTCCCGAAGGCGCTGGACACGCCTTTCGTGGGTGCGGCTGCTGCCCAATGCGCCGACATAGAAGGGATTGGCATGCAGAGCCGCCTGCAGCACCGGCATTTCGAGGTCGAGGTCATGCTGAAGAAGCGCAATTGCCGTGTCGTCGTCGATAAATCCTTCCTCCGGCATGTCGCCACACAGTGCGTCACAACACATGACCTCGTAACCGGCCGCCCGCGCGATCTTTGCAGCGACGTCGACTTCCAAAGTGCGGCCGGACAAAAGAATCCGCACGCTGGGTCGATAAGTGGTCAGAAAGGCCGCACCCTCCCATCCGACGCGCGCCTTTTCGGGGGAAGCGGACAGGGATTGAGTGCCTGGAACATAGGAGAGGCCGGCACCGCGGCGCGACCGCAGCCGCTCGACGACTGCGCGGACCGGGTGAATATCCCTCAACACATGCACCGCTACGGTCACGCCGCCCCCACAGGGCAGAACGATATCGAAAAAGGGCGATCCTTGCCCGAGCATCACGAAACGATCATGTCCCTTGGATAGGGCCTGCAGCGCCTCGGCTGCAACAGCCGCCTCGGTGCATCCACCCGAAACGTAACCACAATAAAAGCCCTCATCTGAAACCGCCATATGTGCGCCGAGAGACCGTGACGAGCCGCCACGAATGTCCACCAGCGTACAGAGCGCCACCTGCCGTCCGGCCTGCGCGGTCCGGAGCGCAAAGCGCAGAACGTCCACGGCTGCATCCGTCGAAAACGCCTTGACGGGCACGGGAAATGCTTCGGCGGCAATCTCCAGGTCCGCCTGACGTCGGGATTTGTTCGCCATGGGAAGGAACTCCCTCCCCTGTTCATTGTTGTTGGTACTGGGATGTGTTGCTACGGTCATGAGATGCGCCTGCCGATCGTTGCCCGAATAAGCTTCAGGTCCTGTCTGCCGATCTCCTTTAATCGAAACACATCGGCTTCATCGCGTCTCCGAACTGTTTTCGACATGACATCCATCCCGTTTTTGATTTAAGAATTGGACGGCACTCCCAACAAGCGGAGGAGCCTCCGTTTAGAGTTAGTGGCTGGCAAACGTTCGTCAAGCCCCGTGGTGGAATGAAATTTTGATGTCGAAGGAGCCGGCGACAGCGTCCGATGCGGAGCCGAGGTTACGCGCCGATGCACAGCGCAATCGTGCGCGCCTTGTCGAGGTGGCCGCAGCCGCCTTTGCGGAGCGCGGTGCGAATGCCTCGCTTGAGGATATTGCCCGGCGCGCAGGTGTCGGCATCGGCACGCTCTACCGCCATTTTCCGACACGGGAACATCTCGTCGAGGTGGTCTATCGGCGTGAACTGGAACTGTTGGCGAACGCAGCGACCGAACTCATGGCGCAAAAGTCGCCCGATGTCGCGCTTGAAGAGTGGATGGATCGCTTTGTCAGCTATATGGCCGCCAAGCGAGGCATGGCCAGCAGTCTCAAGTTGCTGTTCACCTCGAACTCGGCGCTATTTACGGA
>UCCA01000055.1 GCA_900470805.1 Hyphomicrobiales bacterium
GTTTCAGCGTCTGGACCGGCATTGCCGCCCACGAGCCGCTCGGCAATATCAATCGAGCACGTAAGGCGACCTATGAGCACTCCGCCAAATTCCGCGAGAGCTTCAACCGCTGTCCGATCCGCGAACCCGCTTCGTAAGGCTCGAAACGTTCTCAAGGCCGCGCGGGTGATCGCGCCGCCCTTTCTGATCGATCTATCAAGGATGACGGCGATGGCAGATAAAATTTCAAATCCAGAAGCCGAAGGTCCGTCCGGTGGCTGGGGATCGCTCAAGGGCATCGCCAGCATCTTCGGCGAAAGCTGGCCGACGCCGGCGGCGCTTGGCACCCTCGCCCACCAGAACAAGCCGGGCGGGTTCATGTGCGTTTCCTGCGCCTGGCCGAAACCGGTCAACTATCACCCGTTCGAGTTCTGTGAGAACGGCGCGAAAGCGACCTTATGGGAGCTGACGTCGCATCGTTGCACGCCGGATTTCTGGAACACGCACACTGTATCGGAACTCCGCGACTGGAAAGATCACGATCTTGAAATCACCGGGAGGCTGACCCATCCGCTGCGCTATGACGCAAGCACCGACCGCTATGTCGAGATCACGTGGGACGAGGCCTTCGCAGGTATCGCCGAGATATTGCAACGGCTGGAGAAGGAAAGCGTCGTCTTCTATTCGTCGGGCCACGCAGGGCTTGAAGCCTCCTATCTCTACGCTCTGCTCGCCCGGCTCTATGGCAACAACAATCTCCCGCAAAGCTCGAATATGTGCCACGAGACGACCTCGGTTGGCCTGATGAAGGTCATCGGTTCGCCGGTGGGCACGGTCGTATGGGAAGACTTGGAAAAGGCCGACGCGTTTTTCTTCTTCGGACAGAACCCCGGCTCGAACAGCCCGCGTTTCCTGCATCCCCTTCAAGAGGCCAAAAAGCGCGGCGCCCGGATCGTCACGTTCAACCCTATTCTCGAGCAGGGGCTGATCTCCTTCGTCAACCCGCAGAGCCCGGTGGACATGCTCACGGGCCATGAGACGCAGATTTCCGACCAGTACCATCAGGTGAGGGCGGGCGGCGATATCGCCGCGATTCTTGGCATCTGCAAGCATGTGGTCGAAGCCGACGATCTGGCTATCACCGATGATCGAGAACGCGTTCTCGACGTCGACTTCATCGCCGAGCACACCGTGGGATTCAACGCGTTCGTCGACATGGTTCGTGCGACATCGTGGTCCGACATTGAGCGGGAGAGCGGATTGAAGGAGGCCGACCTGCGTCGATCCGGCGATGTCTATATCGGCGCGAACAATGTCATCGGCGTCTACGGCATGGGTCTCACCCAGCACAGCCAGGGCGCTCTCAACGTCGCCATGGTCGTCAACCTCCTCATGTTGCGCGGAAACATTGGTCGGGAGGGTGCGGGCTGCTGTCCGGTTCGCGGCCACTCCAACGTGCAGGGGCAACGCACCGTTGGGATCGCCGAGAAGACCAAGCTCATTCCCATGGATAAGCTCAAGGAACTCTTCGATTTCGACCCACCGACGAAGGACGGCACGACGATCGTCGACGCGGTCAAAGGACTGATGAGCGGAAGCATCAAAGCGTTCATCAGCCTCGGCGGCAATCTAGTCCGCGCCGTGCCCGATCAGAAGGAGATGGAACGCGTCTGGGCCGAACAGGAGCTTGCGGTGATGGTGTCTACCAAGCTCAACCGCACCCACCTGTTTCCAGCGAAGGTCGCATATATTTTGCCCTGCCTGTCGAGAACCGAGATCGACACACAGGCGACCGGCAACCAGGCGGTCAGCACCGAAGACAGCTTTTCCCACATCAGCGGCTCCGTCGGCAAGCGCACGCCGGCGTCGAAGGCGCTGAAGAGCGAGCTGGCAATCGTGACTGGTATTGCCAAGGCGACGCTTGATCCGCATCCGAAGTTGAAATGGGACGAATGGACCGGCGATTATGGCCTTGTCCGCGAGCTGATCGAGTACAGCTATCCAAAGGACTTCAAGGACTACAATTCCCGCATGTTTCAGCCCGGCGGCTTCTATCGCGGCAACGGAGCGCACGAGCGCGAGTGGAAGACGCCTGAGAAAAAAGCGTTGTTCACGACGCCCGGCCAGCTCAACGCCCTTTCCTTTGCCGACGCGCAAGGACGTTACCGGCTCGTCACCATTCGATCCAACGATCAGTTCAACACCACGATCTACGGCTATTCCGATCGGTTCCGAGGGATCGAAGGCACTCGCGACGTCGTTTTGATGTGCGAGGCCGATATCGCGTCGGCGGGGCTTGTGCAGGGACAGCGTGTCGCGCTGGTGAGCGATTTCGAAGACGGCAAGCGACGTGAACTCGGAGGCCTCGAGGTTCGCAGGCACGATCTTCCTAGTGGCACGATCGCCGCATACTACCCAGAGTGCAACGTGCTGAATGCGATCGACCATCATGACGAGCTTTCAAAGACGCCGGCGTCAAAGGCCATCCCGGTCAGGATCGAAGCGGGAGGCGCTTCAACCCGAGGCGCGATTTGAGCACTGTGTTACTGCAGCCAACCGCGTGTGACGCTCGATCGCGGAAGGCCGCGTGGCTCCTACAACCGTATTGGTAAAAAGGCTGCCGTATCAACGACCTGGCGGCGGTTGATCAATCAAGATCGGCTAGCGGTGATCCTCGATTGCCCCACCGGTACCAAAGGAACGAAGCGCTGCGGCATGACCATGCTGACCCAGCAAGGCATCGACAAAGTCCTCGGCACACATCGAACGGTCGCCCCGGCACCGCGGCCGTCGGTTGAGAGTCTACGTGGGCGTGACCTGCGAGGGTTCAATCTCCGTTTGCGGATATTTTGGTTGCCTCTTCATATCCGTCAAAGTGAATAGCCGCCCGTCCCGTCCCACCGAAGAGACGATAGCACGCGCTACACGCGCGCCCGTCTCTATTATTCTCGTCGCGAAGAAACATGCCGTGAGCCGTCGCAACGGAGACGGCTGGCGTCGATGCCGCGCTTCACAAGGGTCCAGAACTGGTCTGCAAAATAGTCTCCAAGGATGACGCGGGGTTAAAATTCCCGGGCGCCGACAGCCTCGCGTGCTATATCGAGAGCTTCAAGTTCGGCGTCAGATTTCGAACTGAGCCATTCGACTAGGCTTTGGTTGATCGGGTAGCTAGATGCTCGCGATATTGGCGAGCATGGCTCGATCGTTGACTGCTGGATGATAGGGCGTTCCCTTCCCCGCATCCGCCGTTTCCCGGAACACGGTGATGCTCGGCGGTTGAGCAGAAGCGATGAGCCCCCGCAGGATATTGATGCCGGTGGGACCAGAGCCGATGATTGCAACGCGGACCATGTACACTTTCAGCGGGGCAAGTGAGTAAAAGGGTGAGACACACCGCCAGGGCACTTCAGCCGTGAGCCAACGCCGATGGGTGCGCTGGAACAGTCTTGTCGATTTCCTCGAGAATAAGCCTTATCTCCCGAACTGGCCTTCGCTGATGATCAAAGACCTCCACTGACAGCATGTGATAATCGCCAAGTGGCAGCCCGTCTGCCGCCATCTCCGCGAGGGCAGTTCGGCCTTCCTCTATCGCGGCCTCTGGCGTGTCAAACTCATACGACATTTCAGTCGGCTGCACCCCGTCATGATCGACCAACTGAAAAAAGTACGTCGCCATTTCAAGCTCCTCGAATATGCTGAGCGAATTCGTCTCCAGCTAATGGCTCAACCTCGATAAGCTCGCTAGGTTCCATTCAGTTGTTCATGCAGCAGCCCATCCGCACTCAAAAATTCCCATAGCTTCCGCCTCACATCCGGTTGAAGGGTTTTCACGGTTGAAAGATGGAGTGCGGCGGCGATCCCCTGAACGAAAGGTTCTTCACGCGAAACGCGAGAATTGGCGCTCGACGGTGGCGGCAAACTTCTCGTCAGAAACGGATCTGAAGTTCGAATCGACAGAGGAAACCAGTAAACCGTTTTGACAGTCACGGTCGTCATCCCAGCCTGGATGGTTCAAAACGGGGTATAGGCACACGCCTTCCAATGGCACGCCGGCCGCAATCGCCGCTGACGCTTCGCCGGCGACGTAAGCAATCCATGATGCTCGCCGATCTCCCTCTATGCCAGTTTCGGCGATCAGCATTGGACGACCGTAGCGCGCATACGTCTCAATAATGATATTTCTAAGAGGCTTGTACTGCCGATGTCCGACATCGATCGGAGACCCGCCGTGGATCCACTGATTGTTGAAGTAGTAATTTATACCGATAATATCCAGGTAATTGGGCTGCCCCCCAATCTGTGGCCAGATCTTGCCTTCTATCAGATCCCAACCTTGGAATTGCGCAAGCCGGTGGCCCTCCGCGGCGCCCGCGTCCCAGGGGCGAGCGGGGTCAGCGACGACGTTGATAACCGGGTCGCAGTGGACGAAACGGGCGCGGACATCGACGTCGCGGATGGCGTCCATGGCCGCTATCGCTGCTCTTGCCAACTGTACTTTCAATTCGAAACCACGTCGGCGCGCAAACGGATTCAAGTACGCCGCATCGCCCCCGCCCCATGCAAAAAACGAGATTTCGTTTACGGGGCAGTAGAACGGGACTACGTCGGTTTCATCTTGCACGACCGCCGCACATGCTCCGGCAAATTTTGCGAAACGCTCGACAAATTTCGGCGACCAGATGTCAAGGTCGTCGGGCCAACCATAGTGGAGCAGGTCCCAAATCACCTGAGTGCCTGAGATTGACGCCGCCCTGAGCATCGAGCGCACGCTGGACCAATCGTAACCGCCAGCCCTATCGATCAGATGCCATCGGAACCCATCGCGGACTGTTCTTATGCCGAAGTCCTGCAGCCGCAGATAATCCTGGTACGTGTGATTGTCGTGCTGGGTCGACTGAATGAGGTCGAGGCGACGCCCCTGCGGTTCGCCGTCCCGTTGGCGCAGACGGTGTGTGGAGCACTCGAAGCCGCCCTGTAGAAAAGACTTGAAAATCTTTTTGGGTTGACCGGCCTTTCGTTCCCGCAGCACCTCGTAAAAAAGCTTCTCCCACAGCGGGACGACTGCCGAGGCACTGTAACTTCTCTCGACTTTTGATCGAAGTTGCCGCCCCAGGGAATTACGCGCGCTCGGAGCGTCAATTAGTCGCTGAATACCCGCCGCCACAGCGTCCGGATTTCCATGGGGAACCAGCATCCCGGAAACCCCGTCTTCAATTTGTTGTAGGACGCCATTATCCGGCGTTGCGATCACTGGAAGCGACGCAGCGCCAGCTTCGGCGATCACGTGAGGCATCCCCTCACCCCTGGAAAGCCAGACAAAGATGTCCATTGCTGACAGCAGGTCGGGAATGTCTGCTCGGTCACCCAAAAAAGACAACGTCTCTCCCAACCCCAGCGCGTTCGCAAGCTGACGGAGCGCCACGGCATACTCTGGATGGAAAGCATCGGGGCCGCCGATGACGACGAACCTGGCGTTACGACAGTTCCGTTGGACGGAAGCCGCCGCATTGATGAAATCCTCAGCATTCTTCTTGGGGTCGAGCCTACCCACCCAACCGATCAGAACATCGTTTTCATCGACCCGCAAAGATGACCGAACGGCGTCCCGTTGGCCCCCACCGAATTCGCGTAGATCCACCATCGATGGTATTTCGACAGCTTGGTGTTGGCGTCCAGGCATCCTGGCTGCGGCGGCCTCCGTGATGGTGCGGCACACACCCACGTACCGCGACGTAAAGTGTTTGGGTCCCGCCTCAGCTTCGGATACAAGTCCGCCGTGCTCGATGAGAGGCGGGCGCAGCTTCAAACGTTCCAGGGCGGGATAGATGTCCGCAACGTTCTGGCATGAGACGACAAGGTCATACCCTGCCACCTTGTCCGCGAGATACGAGACTGTGTCGTCAAAGGAAAGATCGTACGGCGCCGTGTCGACATGGACTCCAAGAGCCTTGAGTTGCTCATGCGTCTGGTCTGGCATGCCAGCCTTGCGGAAGCAGGCAACAACATCGATCTTGAACCGGTGAGGATCAAGGTTCGCCGCGAGGAGCCGGACCTCTGTTTCCTCGCCGCCGACCACCAGCCAAGCGAACACGAACAGAATGCGCACCGGTGACAAATCTTCCTCACCTGTCATCGATTGGCCTCGAACACGACTTGAATAAAATCTGGCCGGTTGTCGATCAGATTTCGTAGGAATGCGGGACCATCCGACATCGCTACGACCTGCGTAATCAGATGCTTCCGAATCGCCGGTCCATCGCAACGAAGGAGTTCGATGGTTTCCGCCGCCAGCCTGCGCCTATCCCAACTTGCAGCGAGGGATCGTGGCACCCTGTTGATCTGCGCGCATTTGATGCTCAAACCGTTGTGGTGGAATTCCTCCCCGAGTCTAAGTTCGGGCGAACCACCTTGATAGAATGCGAGGTCTATGACAGTTCCCTGGGGACGCAGGGCTTTCATCGCGAGGTGCAGACTTTCTGGGTTCGCTCTGGTCTGAAACACAATGTCAGCGCCCCGCCCCAGAGTGCCGTCATGCCATCTTGCCTTGGCGTGCTGCCACGCATCATCCTCGGTCATCGCAACGAGTCCCATAGCGCTCGCCTTTTCGCGGCGGAAAGGCGACGGATCGGTGATGACGACTTCGGAGGCGCCGGCCTTTCGAGCAAATAACGCGGTCATGAACCCCACCGGCCCTGCCCCAGCGACGATCACGGGCCGCCCGGCGATACCAGATCCGAGTGAAGCGCCCTGGGATCCAAGCATCTCCGCGTCAGCGTGCAGGATTCCGTTGGCGGCGATTGGGCCCATCTGAGCTGCCAGAACCCCCAGGATAGGATCAATATCATCGGGAAAGGCGATGAGTGTTTCGTGGTAGGGGTCAGCCGTATGGCCGCTTTTATGACCAAAGGTTCCAGCGACGATTTGCCCCTCGAAAAACCCGGTGGTCTTGGTCTCGGCGACCCTCGCGACTTCCATATAGCCGAGGAATGGAACCGGGTAATGAAGATCAGGCTCATTTCGGACAAAAACCCCTCGTCCACCGTCAAAGCGAGAGTGAAAATAGGGGTTGGTATTCTTGAGGAAAGTCAGCTCCGTCCCGGCTGACAGCCCCGTGTACAGTGTCTCCAGCCTGACTCGGCCGTCCGGCGTCGGTCCCTCCTCGTAATCGAACAGATACGCTTCGGACGGGCCTCTCACGCCAAGGGATCGAACAATCCGGTGACCATGTGGCAAGGTGGGGACATGATCTTCGGAATTCTGAAATTGAAGCGTCGAAAGGGTGTTTCGATCGAAACTTGCCAGCGGGAGCCTTACAGCTTCACCGCTCTTGGCCGACGCCATTACCGCGAGAGCAAGGCGGTGAGTAATGAGCGCATCGCCGTAAGGACAACGAATGTTATTGGGACCGCCTCGGACCGCATCTATGAAATCCCTATCCTCTCTCCAGACCGGGTCGCCGTCTGCCGCTCGAACCGGCCGACCGCGACCGACGTCCACCATGATTTCGTGGTCATTGAGCTCGATCGCGAGTTTGTCCGCGAAAATGTGAAGCCCGACACGATGGCTCCAGCCCAGCAGACAGGTCGAGGAGATGTTTGCTAGCACACCAGTGTCGAAGGTCAGATTGGCGGTCGTTACCGTCGGCACGTCAAGGCCAGGGTAATCGCCGCGGTCGATATGGCCTGACCGCCCATAAACCTCCGTAACCTCGCCGACGAGGAAACGGGCAAGGTCGAGGAGATGCGTCGTTTGTTCAACCATCTGTCCGCCAGATTGCTCTTCTTTCCACCACCATTGGGGCGGAGGCGTGGAGTCGAGCCAGTAACCAGAAAGGAGTTGAGCTGGGTTGTCGCGAAGCAACCGGCGCGCTTCATCGACAGTATCAAGATAGCGCCAATGGTATCCCACACCAGTGATGAGGCCTGCCTCGTTCACCTTGTCGGCGATTTCCTCCGCCAGCTTGATGTCTCTCGTCAGCGGCTTCTCAACGAAAAACGGAATGCGCCTCTGGATTAAGTCAAACTCCACGGCGCCATGCGCGAACGGGGGGATGCAGATATAGACAGCATCCAACTGCTCGGCATCAAGCATCTCCCGGTGCTGACTATAGGATCTGGCGCCAAAGCGGGAGGCAGCCACATCCGCCCGGTCGAGATCCGGGTCGGCAAACGCCACAAGGTCAATGTCGTTGAAACCTGCGAGAACGTTCAAGTGGCGTTGAGCGATCCCGCCAACACCAATAAACCCGAGGCGTGTTTTCGTCATCGTGTGATCCTTTGAAAATCGATTGCTGCCAATATGACGAACGTAGACATCGGTTGTCTCCTGCACCATTCGAGAGGCGGTGAAATGGCGCTCGAAGCGGTCCAGCCCGGCCTTGCCGGCGGCTTTGCGGCCGCCAGCGTCGGTGAGCGCGCGAATGACGACGTCGGCGATTGACCCTGCACTTCCAGGCTCCGCCAGATAGACGTGATCGTCGCCCAACGCCTCGACGCTACCACCAATGCGGGTCGCAACGACTGGTAATCCCGCCGACATGGCTTCCAGGACCGCCAATGGAAGGCCCTCGAACCGCGACGGAAGAATGAAAACGTCGGCTGCGTGCATCAGATCAGCGACGTCGGTTCTCGCTCCCAGAAACAGCACGCTCGACGTCAAATTGAGACCTGCGACGAGAGCTTCAAGATTTGCTTGTTCCTCACCGGTACCCACGAGCAGCAATACGGCATTTGGGACGGCTGCCTGGATCTCTGGGAACGCTCTGATAAGAGAAGCGTGATCCTTTTGAAGCGTGAACCGCGCAACTGTCAGCAGCACGATCTTCCCCACGATCCCGAGTTCTCCAGCTATTGAACCCGACTCTCTTGTCGGCCTCATAGCCTGGACGCCGTTCCTGACGACGGTGATGCGCTCGCTGGATACGCCCTCTAAGAGATAGCTCGCCTTCGACGCTTCAGAGACGGCAATGTGATGGGATATGGATTTCGTCGCTGAGCGATAGCGCTGTTTTTGCGCGGAGTCCGTCAAAAGGTATGGGAGATGCTCGGTTCGGATAACCGGAATATTGCAAGCGACACCAGCCGCCGCAATTTCATGTCCCTCCCAGCCTATTCCTGCATGAACATGCAAGAGGTCCGCGCCAGCGCGGTGCAGCCAGTTTTGGAACGCCTCGTCGTCCGGTGCCAACTTCACCTTCATGCCACGCCTGGCCGCTCGCGAGAGCAAGCCGGTGCGATCGCACCCTATGACTGCGAACGTCACATCGAAGACCTGTTGTAGACCCTCTCCGAGGTCCAGCATATGCTCACCCAGACCCGACGGTTCTCGGCTGTCCGTCGCGATGACCACGCGTTTGGCGTCAACCATGGAGTTCTCTTGCGACAGCGTGTTCCACCAGGGCTCTCATCTTGGCAAAAGTCTCGTCCCACGACGACTGGGAAAGCTTTTCATCAATGACTGCACGCCATGTCGTGTCGGTTGAATCCATCCGACAGGCCTCATCGCAAGCTTCGGCAAACTGTTTCGCGCCATCCACGAGAAAGACGCCCGGCGTTTGGCTATAACCTGACACGACATCCGCTACACGGGTGCTAACGACTGGGATACCCGCTGCGAGATATTCAGGTGTCTTGGTCGGACTGATATACCGGGTGGCGTCGTTGTGGGCGAACGGCATCAGAGCTGCCTGCCAGCCGCTGAGATATGCTGGAAGCTCGAGATAGCTTTTTCGGCCGAGATAGTGAAGATTGGCTGCTTGAGGCAGGTCTGCCGGCGAAATCTTCACCACAGGACCGACGAAGACAAACGAATAATCTGGCCTCATTCGCGCGACGCTGGCCACCAGTTCCAGGTCGATCCGCTCGTCGATAACGCCGATGTAACCAAAGCGCGGTGACCCTATCGACGCCTGATCTGCAGGGGCGGCAGTGCAGACCCTGGCTGCGCCAAAATGCACAACATCGACGCTGGAGGGAAAACAGTGGACATTGGCGTGGCGATCATTCTTGGCTTCGAAAAGGCTTTTGCCTCCAGTGAAAACCACGTCGGCGCGGTTCAAGAGCTCGCCCTCGGCGTGCTTGAGCTCAGGCGGCGCAAACTTGAAATTCGCGAGTTCATCCATACAGTCATAGACAACCGCTTCCGCGTCGACGTGACGCGCGAAGCTGTACATCAACGGGGTGTAGAACCACAGAACTGGCTTGCTCCAGCCAAACAAGGAGAGAACCTCGTCGAGCAACCGCGATAGCGCTGTTTGACGTTCCGCATCCGACCACCAATTTGGCACGCGAGGCCTTATCGCCCTAACGGCCGTTCCTTCGAAGCAATGGACCTCGAAATACGCCAGATGGTGGTCAGTCGGAATGAATTCTTCGAAGAAGATTACCGGCCGATCGCGAGAAAATCTCTCCATTAAATGCTGAGGTCGCTGAACGACGAAATCCCAGCGCAGGTGCGAGAAGCAAACGATTGGTGACCGATGATCAAGCGTCTTGAAAGCTGTTAAAAGATTCATGCGAGGACCCCGCGCTATGTTGCGTTGGTGAACCTGCATTTGTGACTATAGTTCCTCGTTCGGGAAAATAAGGTGTCCCCTCGCGGTTGACTGGATCGCGCGTACGAGCTTCTCCATCGAAGACGGCCAGAGCCAATTTTCGCATACAGTCTTGCGAGGAGAAAATGTTTCCAGTCTGCCCAGCATTTCAACAATACCCAGATCGAACTGGGCGCTGTCCACAGCCATGCCAGTATCACTGGTGATATATTGAAGACCGCATGCAAGTTTTTCGTTTGCGAGCACTGGAATTCCCGCGAGCATGTACTCCGTGAGTATGGCCGGCGCCCCATCGTCCACACCACAAACGACCCCGATTTTCGATTGGTTCATGTAACGATTGACGTCCTCGTAGCTCACGCCTGGCGGACCGATGAACGCGACGTCAACACCGAGCTCCGCTGTCTGAGACTTGAAAGCGTCGACCATTTCTCCATAGCCGCAAATACACAGGGCCTTCAGCGGCACGGGGATCTTCGCCAGCGCCTCGAAGAGAACCTCATGGCATTTATACGGCTGGGCGGCGGCCACATAGATAACGTCGTAGATCTTCTCCAGTCCCAGGGGCCTGAACATGGTCTCGGACGCGAACTCAGGACCAAGCGGCAGCACCAACGTTGCTGCTCCGGGATGGACACGCTGCACCTCCATGGACTGCCAGTCCGCACCCGTGAGAACGAGGTCGAAGTGTCGACCGACGTCAGGGGGTATCCGCAACGCCGGCGCGTCGATCGAATTGTAGATCTTGAAACTGTCGCTGCAGGCGCACATAATCTCCTCGTCGACGCCAAGCCCCCATACGCACAAGATATCAGGGGCTCCGAAAGCAGCGAGGTGGCCCAACATGTCGTTCGAGGCGAATGGGGCAGCGGGGCCATTCAATCTAAAAGCTTTGCGCCTCAGGGGGCCGGTGTCGGGGTCAATCCAAACGGGCTCGGCGTCGCGGCTGTGGGTCCAAATCTCGGCGCTGTCGACAAGTCCCGATCGCAAACAAGCAAGCGGCAGACGTTCGATATAGCTACCCTCCACGTCGAATGGCTCACTGAGCTTGACACTTGATCGGGGTCGCCCAATACCGCGTTCCAACCATTTGGCTTGAAAATCAGCCGGAGACGGAAGTGCCGCATCCCGGAAATGTCCTTCTTGGTAGTCACTGATAACCACCAGCCGCCGTCCGGCTTGGCCCGGAAACTCATTCATGGTTCTTCCCCTTGGCGCCCCTGTTGCCGGTGTTAGCGAAAATGCCTTCGAGAAGCAGCATGCGCTCCCCCGGCTCTGTCTTCAGATCAAACACGATCTTCTTGCCGTGTGTCCTGGCGTTTGCGGATGTCTTGGGGTCAGCCAGCATCAGAGCGCGCACTCGCTTGTGAAACTCGATGGCGATTCCGTCTGGCCCAGCACGGACCGAAGAGACACCGAGATGACCGGCCCGTGCCCGGACACGACCAAATTTAAGCAACATCACAACAGGATCGGCAAGGTCACCGAAGCGATCCAATATCTCTTCCTCCAATTCATCAAACTCTTCCGGGAGCGTCATCTTCAAAAGACGGGTGTAGATGCTCAATCGGACCGTCGGATCGGGAATGAAGTCGAAAGGAATAAAGCCGGTCACGCCAATTTCGAAATCCGGAAGATTGGGGGCGGCATCTTCTCCGCCACGCAACGAATAGACCGCGTTCGCAAGTAGCTCTTGATACAGGCTCGTTCCGAGAACCTTTATGTGTCCGGCCTGCTCCTCGCCTGCCACGCTCCCACCACCACGCAGCTCAAGATCACTCATTGCCACGTCAGTTCCCGATCCGAGACGATCGAACTGGAGCAATGATGAAAGACGCATGTTGCTCTCATCACTTACCTTTTCGTCCGCTTCGGTCAGCATGTAAGCGAGCCCTTGTGATCGGCCTCTTCCAACCCGCCCTCGCAATTGATGAAGCTGCGCCAGGCCAAATCGGTCCGGACGCCAGACAAAGATCGTGTTCGCGCGAGGCACGTCGAGCCCACTTTCAATGATATTGGTTGAGAGCAAAATGTCGGCCTCACCCTCGGAGAAGCGAACCACCGCGTCTTCCATTTTGTCGACCGACATTTTGCCGTGTGCCACAAGGACTTCGAGTTCCGGCGCGATCTCCGCAAGCAAAGCCTGGAGCGGAGCGATGTCGGCGACCCGTGGCGCGACAAAAAAGGATTGCCCGCCGCGGCGTCTCTCTCGCAACAAGGCGGCCCGGATCGTTGCCGTGTTGATTTGTAAAATGGAGGTCCGAACCGGGCGACGCCGGGCCGGTGCCGTCGTCAGCAGACTTACGTCCTGAACGCCGATCAAAGCCGCTTGCAGTGTACGAGGGATCGGCGTCGCTGACATAGCCAGAACGTGCACGTCTGGTGAAAGAGCGCGCATGGCAGCCTTGTCGGCAGCGCCAAAGCGATGCTCCTCGTCGATGATCACCAAACCCAACTTCCGGAACTTCACTCGCTCGCCTAGTACTGCGTGCGTAGCGATCACGATATCTATCGTTCCGGCAGCGATCGCGTCGAGGGTGCTCTTGGCCTCGACATCGCTCACGGCACGCGAAAGCAGGCGGACTTGAAGTCCAGACGACGCAAATCTTTTTCTGAATACATCATAATGTTGCCTGGCCAGCACGGTCGTGGGCGCCACGACTGTCACCTGCATACCTGATATCGCCACGGCCGCCGCTGCCCGGAGGGCAATTTCGGTTTTTCCATATCCCACATCGCCACAGATCAGCCGATCCATTGGGCGGCCACTTGCGAAATCGGCTACGCAGGCCTCGATTGCAGTCATTTGATCGGGCGTAAGTGTATAGGGAAAGCGTGCGGCAAATCTCTGGTACCGGTCCTGCGGCGGCGCCAGCGGTCTCGCTTTTGCTTCGGATCGTCGCCTTGCAACGTCGACGAGATGCTTGGCAGCAGACTGAATATCCTGCTCCAGGATTTTACGTTTTTTCGCCCACGCATCTGAATGCAGCCGGTCCAAGGTCACTGATGACGCCTCGGCGCCGTATCTCCAGAGTAGACCGAAATCTCTCATGGGAACGAGGATCGAAGCTCCAGCATGATATTCGAGCCGGACGGAATCGAATTCAGCGCCATCGACAGAGGTGGTTTCGATTGAACGCAAGACCGCGACACCGTGGTCTTCGTGGACCACAACGTCACCAATTTGAAGATCCGGGGCCTTCAGTGTTGAGCGCGCGGAGCCGCGCTGGTCGCTAGCTAATGGGCCGAGAATGTCGTGGCAGGCCACAACGACCAAGTTTCGCCGACGATCTACATACCCTTCGGCCCATGAAACACTGCGGCTCCTTATACCCGGTCCCGCGTCCAAGAGTTCTTGCCATGTCGCGGCGCGCCTAACCGTCGTATCCAACGCTTTACCCAATCGACCTGACAACCGGCTTAACCGAGGCTCGTCTCCCACTATCGCAACTGATGTGCCGGCGTTGGCGGAGTCATTTACCAGCTCTGTGAGGGCTTTGAACCCCTTTTCCCGTATTTCTAACGGAGCATAACCATCCGTGCCCATAACTGACCAGTTTGGCGACGAGCGGCCATTGTCCCAAGACTTGCGGTCGAGGTAGAGCGACTGTTGCGCCGAAGTCGCCCCTGTCGATATTCTGGCGTCCTCTATGATGTCGAGATACTCGTCTACCCTGTCGTCTACCCCCTCCTCTGTCAAAACGGTAGCCGATTTGAATGGCTCGAAAAGTGTCTGGAGCGCGTCGTAATTGCCAAGCATCTGAGTGTGGATGGTCTGGGCAGCAAAGTTTTCATCTGGTTCACAGGATGCCCGAATGATCTCGGACGCTGGCCCGAACAGCATTGTTTCAACGCTTGCTTGCGTACGCTGCGTCGCCGGATCGTAAAACCAAAGCTCCTCAACAATACTTTTTTCGTTGAGGTAGCATCGCATCGGCAGACTTCCGCCGGCGGGAAATATATCGACGACATCCTTGAGGATTGCGACCTCTCCTGGCTCATCCACAATGCCGTCAACTGCGTAGCCTGTCCTCGTTAGGAACGCTTCGAACGAGGAAAGATCAAACGCGCCGCCGACAGCGACCTCGAAGTAGGCCGATTGGATAACCTCCAATGGTGGAACGCGCTGCAGCATGGCCTCAAGGGATGTCACACAAAGCCTTCCACCCCGCGGGCTGGTCACCCATTCACGCAAGGCGTCCATTCGCATTCCCATTGAAGCGCGTGATGGCGGCACGCGGTCATACGGGAGGCAGTCCCACGCCGGCAGATAAAGAATTCTGCTCCCGAGTGAGATGGCGCTGCAGGCGTCGAAGATACGCCTTGCACGTCCGTCCGAGCGTGCAACGAAAACGATGTCATCGCCACTGGCGGCCCCGACACGGCGCGCGAGCTCACTGGCAATGAACGATGGATTTGCAAAGCTATGGTGGCGTTTGGAACCTGCTGGCATTTAAATGTACCGTGTTGTTGTAGCGAGCGGCGGAATGGCGCTGATCAACGATGGTTCGATGACTAGGTTCCCAAAGACCGGACTCTCCGTAACGGGTGAACCGTAAGGGCTAACCGCCGGCGACCACGAAATCTAAATTCCCTGCAGGACAGGACCCGTCACCGACATCTTGCAAATGTCGTCGCGCCGGGAGAACCCCGCCTATGCGGTTACGGAAGATGGCGGCAACGTTGGTGGCGACCCGGACGATCTAGCCCTGACCGTTCACGGCCGGCCAGCCCCTCGGCGCATTTCGGTTCACCATGGCTCTCCACGGAACAACGGCTACGAATGCGCGTTCAACCGATGCGTTACAAAAATATTCAGGAGATATATCATGGGTCGCGGCATTCTAC
Source organism: Hyphomicrobiales bacterium (assembly GCA_900470805.1). Classification (GTDB taxonomy): domain Bacteria; phylum Pseudomonadota; class Alphaproteobacteria; order Rhizobiales; family Rhizobiaceae; genus Rhizobium. The sequence continues at coordinate 15,380 of UCCA01000055.1, forward strand.
TCTGGCTTCTCGGTATTCCATTGCCGATCATCATTCTTCTCGCTCTTTTCGTCCGATAGGAGTGGAAATGTCCTATTCCGAATCTGGCGCGGGAAGCGCTCTGCCGATTGAATCCTCGAAGCCAGCGACCTCGTGGGGCCCGATATTCGGTGGCGCCGCCGCAGCGATCGGCGCCACTCTGATCCTGTTGCTGCTGGGCTCCGGCGTTGGGTTGACGATGGTCTCCCCGTGGTCAGGCGAAAGCAGCTCGGCTGCAACGGTTGGCATCACTGCCGCCATATGGCTTGTCGTGGTACAGTGGCTTTCATCCGCGCTCGGCGGATACCTCACGGGTCGACTGCGCACGAAATGGGCGGCTGTTCATACAAATGAGGTTTTCTTTCGCGATACCGCCCACGGTCTTATTAGCTGGGCGGTTGCAACCATTTTCGTGGTTGGCTTCCTGGCCTCGTCCCTTACAACCCTCGCAGGGGCCGGTGCGACCGCCGGGGCTGCTGCTGTTGGAGGCGCCGCTGCTGCTGGCACCGCGGCGGTGTCGCAGACCACGCCTGACCTCTCGACGTCCTACTTCACCGACGCCCTGCTTCGTCCTGAGCGTGTGAGCGCGAATGCCGAACGTAACGATGGCGCCGCGACGGCCGAAGTTTCCCGAATCCTTCTCCAGGGGGCCGTCAACGGACAGGTACCAGACGGGGACAAAACCTACATTGCAAACATTGTTTCGGCCCGCACCGGCATCTCAGAAGACGAGGCACGCGCGCGTGTTGATAACGTGCTGAAACAGATCGACGATGCCAAGGTCGCAGCTCAGGCAGCCGCGGACAAGGCACGGAAAGCCGCTGCGACAACGGCCTTGGTCGGCTCCATATCATTGTTGATCGGCGCGTTCATCTCCTCTGTTGCTGCCGCATTGGGCGGAAAACAACGTGACGACGAGGAAGATCTGCTCGCCGTCGACGTCCGGAAACTCTAGGATTGCCAGTCTAAAATCAAGGCCCGGTGCCCCGCCTTTGTTGTCGGTGCGCCGGGCCTTCTCGTTTTCTGTTCTATGATCGCGTGAGAGCGGAACAAACCACCCACATGCAGGTTACCTTGTGTCTCTTACACACCGTAAGCGTGCGCTCGCGATGAGCGTCGCCTCTGGTGAATGGCAACACATCAACGGAGGATATGATGGCAACCGCTAAGACTTTGGACGATCTTTTTCTCGACACTCTAAAAGACATCTACTACGCGGAGAAGCAGGTGTTGAAGGCCCTGCCGAAGATGGCGCGCGCCGCCCAGTCAGAAGACGGCAAGGCCGGATTTCTTCAGCATCGCGACGAGACTAAGGGGCAGATCGAGCGCCTTGAACAGGTCTTTGAACTGATCGGGAAGCCTGCCCGCGGCAAAACCTGCGAGGCGATCCAGGGGATTCTCGCGGAAGGCGAGGAAATCATGGAGGACTTCAAGGGATCGCCCGCCCTCGACGCCGGCCTGATTTCGTCGGCCCAGGCTGTCGAACATTATGAGATCGCCCGCTATGGCACGCTCATCGCCTGGGCCAAGCAGCTCGGGCTCAAGGACGCGGTACCACTTCTCCAAGCCACCCTGGCCGAGGAAGAGGCGACGGACAAGAAGCTCACACAGCTCGCTCAGACTGAGGCAAACGCCAAGGGTCAAAGCCCGAAGGCAGCCTGAGCAGCCACTCAATCTGGGCCGCCCCCGTGGCGGCCCTTTTTTGTTTCTTCCATATAACCAGCAGGGGACACGACCATGGCCAAGAGACCAACAAAGCCAGCCTCAACGCCGTCGGAAGACAGCGTCACCATTCATGACCAGAAACTCCATCGTGGCGCGGGCGGCGAACTCCACCAGTACGCGGAAGACGGCCATGATGTCCTGACGACGTCCCAGGGCGCGCCGGTCGGCGACGACCAGAATTCCTTGCGCGTCGGTCCGCGCGGACCGCTTGTCGTCGACGACTTCCATTTCCGTGAGAAGATCTTCCACTTCGATCACGAACGGATTCCCGAGCGCGTCGTCCATGCCCGTGGCTACGGCGCCCATGGCTTCTTCGAGACATATGAATCCTTGTCCGACGTCACTCGCGCCGACGTGTTTCAGCGGGCGGGCGAGAAGACGCCGGTCTTCGTTCGGTTCTCAACAGTGGCCGGCAACAAGGGTTCCGCCGATCTCGCGCGCGATGTGCGTGGATTCGCCGTCAAGATGTATACCAAGGAAGGCAACTGGGACTTGGTCGGCAACAACATCCCGGTCTTCTTCATCCAGGACGCGATCAAGTTTCCCGACCTGATCCATGCCGCGAAGCAGGAGCCCGATCGCGCCTTTCCGCAAGCACAAACGGCGCACGACAATTTCTGGGACTTTATCAGTCTGACGCCTGAAAGCATGCATATGATCATGTGGATCATGTCGGACCGCACGATCCCCCGTTCGCTCCGCTTCATGGAAGGTTTCGGGGTCCATACCTTCCGCTTCGTCAACGCCGACGACAAATCGACGTTTGTAAAGTTCCACTGGAAGCCAAAGCTGGGGCTGCAGTCTGTTGCCTGGAACGAGGCCGTCAAGATCAACGGCGCCGACCCGGACTTCCACCGCCGCGATCTCTGGAATTCGATCCAGTCCGGCAATTTCCCGGAATGGGAGCTATCTGTTCAACTCTTCGACCAGGACTTTGCAGACGGCTTCGACTTCGACGTGCTCGATCCGACGAAGATTATACCGGAGGAAATACTGCCTGTACGGCCGATCGGACGGCTGGTGCTCGACCGCATGCCGGACAACTTCTTCGCCGAGACGGAGCAAGTCGCCTTCATGACCCAGAACGTTCCCGATGGTATCGACTTCAGCAATGATCCCCTGCTACAGGGACGCAACTTCTCCTATCTCGACACGCAGTTGAAGCGCCTCGGCGGCCCGAATTTCACGCATCTGCCGATCAATGCGCCAAAGTGTCCGATGCACAATTTCCAGCAGGACGGCCATATGGCGATGCGCAATCCTGTCGGCAGAACCAACTACCAACCGAACTCGCACGGCGAAGGCCCAAGGGAGTCTCCAACGCGCGGATATCGGCACTTTCCAGCCGAGGAACAAGGACAGAAGGCGCGGCTGCGGCCTGAGAGCTTCTCCGATCACTACAGCCAGGCTCGCCAGTTCTTCATCAGCCAGACTGGCGCGGAGCAGCGCCACATTGCGTCGGCGTTGACGTTCGAACTCAGCAAGGTCGAGACCTTGGCGATCCGTGAGCGAATGGTGTCGCATCTGTTGAACATTGACGAGACATTGGCGACGACAGTTGCTCAGAAGCTTGGCTTTCAATCGATGCCAGAGCCGGCCGATGCCGCGATGCCCACCCGTCAGGACCTGGAGGCCTCGCCCGCACTCAGTATCGTCGAGCGCGGACCCAGGCGTTTCGAGGGTCGCAAGCTCGGCATCCTCGTTGCCGATGGCGTCGATGCGAAGCTCCTGAAGGCCGTAACGAAGGCCATCGTCGCAGAAAAGGCCGTCGTCGAACTGATCGCGCCGAAGGTAGGCGGCGTGACGGCAGACGACGGAAGCTTGATCGAAGCGCAGCACATGATCGATGGCGGTCCGTCCGTTCTGTTCGATGCTGTCGTTCTTTTGACGTCACATCAGGCGATCGACGATCTCGTTGCGGAGGCCGCGGCCCGCGACTTCGTCGCCGACGCCTTCCAGCATTGCAAGTATATCGGATACGATCAGTCTGCGCTGCCGCTCTTGGAAAAGGCCGGCATCTCCGCTCAGCTCGATGAAGGCACGGTCCAGTTGTCCGACAACAAGGACGTCGCGGCGTTCGTCGCGGAACTCGGCAAGCTGCGCGTCTGGGGTCGCGAGCCGTCGGTGAAGCTGGGCAAGGCATCGCCCCCGATAGTTTAGGACGAGTTCGGTTGATGGAGACGTTCGCCGGTGGGCCGACCTTGTCCTTAAAACGCGAGGTCGGCCGCAGGAATCCGAGAACGTCAAATTGTCGAGGGGTAAGCTCTGGAAACAACGATTGGACCGAAATTGGAAGCACCGCAGCTACAAAGGAAACTGGCTGCGATTCTCGCTGCAGACGTTGAGGGCTATTCGCGCTTGATGCATGTCGATGAGGAGCGCACCCTAATGACGCTTACCAGCCATCGGGCGATCATCGACGCCTTGATCGAGGCGGCAGACGGTCAGATATTCGGGACAGCGGGCGATAGTGTTCTGGCCGAATTCCCAAGCGTGGTGCAGGCGTTCAATTGCGCGATCGCCGTCCAAATCGCTATCGCGCACGCCAACGAGAACATATTGCCAGACCAACAAATGAGGTTTCGAATCGGAATCAATGTTGGTGACGTCATGGTCAAAAACGGGGACATCTTTGGCGATGGCGTGAACATAGCCGCCCGGCTCGAGGCTCTCGCCGACGCCGGGGGTATTTGCGTCACAAGGGGCGTGCGCGACCACATTCGCGATCGAGTCAGAGCCACGTTCGAAGACATGGGCGAGCAAAGCATCAAGAACATCGCTCGCCCGGTCAGAGCGTTCCGAGTGGTGTTCGACTCCGACTACGATGCAGAGTTGTCAACTCCCGCTCAGACCGATCTGAACTCGGGAGACGACACCGCAGGCTTCGTCGAGGATACCGAGAACCGTACCATCGAGGTGGCGTTCTGGGAATCGATACGCGAAGGCGATGACGGGACAGAATTGCGTCTTTATCTCGAGCGCTACCCTAACGGATCCTTCGCCGATCTTGCTCGAGCGCGCCTTCATAACGGCTCGGAGTCTGCTGAGGATCCAGCCGTGGAGGTCTCGTTTTGGGAGAGTGTGCGGGACAGTGGCGACAGCACAATGATTAACGCGTATCTGCAGCGCTATCCTGCCGGGAAGTTTGCTCCACTGGCCAGAATCCTCTTCGATCGGCTACGCGAATGATGGTGAGATGCACCGGTTGCAGCTGCAGGATCCGCTTTGCTATTGCAGGCCTCGGAATGGAATTTCCCGGACCATTGCGTCGAGTGTCGCGGGGGAAATAGAACATCGATACCGTCAAACGCTTTGAAGCCAAAAGTGGGGTTGGATCCGTCCAACCTGAAAGCGGATCCTCCGATATCTTTGTCCACATCTCGGCGCTGCAGATATCCTGCGTCCAATTGCCGAGAGAGGACCAAATGGTTCTCTTTGACCTTGAGCCGACATTGCGCGGCAGAAGTTCAAAGGCCGTGCGTAACCAAGATCGTATCTGCGTGACCTACTGGCGAGGAGGCGTCTGAGACCGCCCGTTCGATCGGCAAACAGCAAATAAACCGGGTTGCTAAGCGCCCCGGTTACCATCTACATTTTCGGCAGCAGAACCTTGTCGGTGACGTGGATGACGCCGTTAGACGGCTTGACGTCTGCGATCGTCACATCCGCCACGCCACCGCTCTCGTCGGTCAGAGTGATCTTGCCATGCTTTCCGAGACAGCAGACCAGACAGAGCGGTTCAGGCTCGGCCTATAGGGACTGGCCTCCCTGAATAGTGGCTATCTGCGCTCATGACAACGGGCCTAAGGTCAACTAGCCTGGCCAGTTCTAGAGCGAGGTGCCTACAGGCGGGCTTCCACTCGTCATATGCAGCCACGAAGTCAGCTCGCGCGGCGTCCGGCGCGACGTCATCTCGGGTCGCCGCGTGACAACGCCCTTTGGCCTTCGGCTAGTCCGACCATATGGGCGGGTTAATCACTTGTGACATGAACCTGAGCACTGCGAAGGGACCGCGCACCTTCACCGGATGGTGATTCCCGTAGGTGACGTTTACCGTTTTCGTCCAGTACGCGGCGAACTGCACGGAAATAATTGTTTCCACTCGGACTCCCTCGTTGTCCTGGGAGGAGATTTAAAGTTTACCTTCAAGCGGTGGTGCCCTCGCGCGGGAATCGAACCTGGATCTCTCGGCATGGCCGAGCACTCTTTCCGATTGAGCTACGAGAACATCTTGGTTTTGGAAAGGGCCTGCCGAGGTCCTGGCAGGCCCTCTTCGACGCGTCGCCCCACTCGACGCAGAGGACTGGTCGTCATTCCTCTGGAAGAACTAGGTCACTTTGAGGTCGAGAAGTCCAGCTCTAATCTCGGGCAAGGATGCCGTCGATAATGAACCGGGGACAAACTGTCCGCGAACCGGAGTCGTCAACCTGAAGCTTCAGCGCCCTATGTATGGCCGCGAGCCCGGACGCTATTCAGTTGCTATGTTGGCGTCATCGGCGCAGGGTGAGCCTTCAGCATGCTTTGTTAAGGGCGCTGCTGCTTACGGGTCTCCATGCCCCTGCCCCGATTGAAAGGAGGACGCCATGTCTTCCGACTTCACAACGCGACATATGGATTCCGACGATCTTGCGCTGCTCCAGAAGGTTCTGGCGGATGCCGGCTACTCTGACGACAGCGTTATTGCCGTTCCGGCGAGCATAGCTGCCAAGTTGTTGATAAGCCTTTTCCAGCAAGGGATCACTGATCCTGCCGACCTGACGACCGAGTTGGAGCGTAGCTTTGGTAAACCTCCCAAGATGAAGGCTATAGGGCTCACGCTCCTGCACCAATACGCGATCAGCGGCGTGCCACACGGTTACGTACAGCCAGCGAAGACGCTCTACTGCCTCCAGCCGAAGCGTCAGGATTCTCAAGAGGCTCGTTGAGCCTGAGGATGCGCAACGCACATCGAGGGGTTTGCGTTAAGTTCACATTTTCAAGAGAAGGGGTTTCCAGTGACGCGCAATCAGCCACATGTGTCGGTCAGCCCGATAGCATTTTCCTTCCCGTCAGAGCCGCTACCACTGACGAGGCGTTCCGACGGATCGTCGGTATGGAAGCGCAGGAACGGCTGGATAAGTCGGCCCTATTGAGAAATCTTCGGGAGAACAAATCCGTAAGCAGCCAGGAAACCTGACCCCAGCCTTGTGGGGCGGTGAGCTTTCGACAGATCGTGAAATACGTCACCGTCGATCGAGAACCGAAATCCGTCCGCGTTGATGACAGTGCCGCCTGCGACATGGCTGCGAGGACCTTTTGGCGGCAATGACGGAGCGCATCCTGCTGAACTCACAGAGTGGCACGGTATGCGCCTTCGATCTTCTCCGCAGAGAAAGCGCGTGGCGATCCACAAGAACCCGTGCAGGGCGGGAGCGCCTACGCAGCCATCCGAACGAGCGTCTGCGTCACCTTACGGCTGTCATAGGGTTTGGGAATGAAGACGCCGCGTTCCGGCAGTTCGTTGGAGTGCGGACGCTGCTTACCCGAGACGATCAGGATTTCGATGGGCGGCCAACGGGCGCGAACAGCCGCGGCTAGCTTCAACCCATCCATTGAACCGGGCATGTCGATGTCCGTCCAGAGAATGACGATGTCTGGATCACTCTCGAGAAGCGCGATCGCCTGGTCGGCGTCACTCGCCTCGATAGCGTCGAAACCAGCGTCTTCGATGATCTCCACCGCCATCATCAGCAACAGCGGCTCGTCCTCCACAACGAGTATTTTAGTCCGACCTGCAGTCACTGGCTGTCCTCGCTTTCCGGATCAACCTTGGCGGCAGAAAAGGGTTCCACAGTAAATGCGACTTCGAAAACCAGGCCTTCTGATCGGTAATCCGGCTTGCAGCGGGCGTTCGCCCACGCGGGGAACGCCCGCTCTATCAAAACGGATCCAAACCCCTTGCGGGTCGGCGTCAAGACAGGTGGCCCGCCGTTTTCCGTCCAAAGGAGGCGGAGACCCGCCTTTTCGTAAGTCCACGCGATCACGACCTTGCCAGCCTCATTTCCAAGGCTACCATACTTTGTCGCGTTCGTCGCCAGCTCGTGGATGACGAGTGAAAGCGGTAGCGCCAAGCCGGCAGGCAGCGCAACGTCAGGACCACTGAGTTGGAGCCGCTCGTGATCGTCGCCGGCATGCGCGCGCAACGCCGTTTCGATAACTTCCCGCACAGTCGAGGCGTTCGCGTCCTTGGACAGCAGGAGGTCATAGGTGGATGCGAGGGACGACAGTCGGCTGGCGAACGAATGATAAGCGTCCGGGTTCGCTTTCCCGAAGCTCTGCCGGGCGATCGCCTGCACAAGAGTGAAACCGTTCTTGACCCTGTGTGCCAACTCTCGAACCAGGAGCATGCGCTCCTCTTCGGCGCGTTCGTTCTGGACACGACGGCAATCAAGTTCGTCGAGGAGGGAATCGAGAGCGGCGCCGACGGCGTGCACCTCGTCTGTTGGCCTCATCTTGGTGCGAGCAGACAATTCACCCGCGCGCCAGCGGCCCATGACGCCTGCAACGGTACCGATCGGCGACAGCAGGAAGCGATTTCCCACAAAAAACGCGGCCAGGAACGCCACAAGAACGCCGCCCGCTATCGCGACGACGTTGATCGTTGTCGCCTGGTTGATCGGGGCGAACGCCTCGTCCTTGGAGAATCCGGCACTGACGTAAAGAGGGTTCCCATCGGGTGAAATGGGCCGATAGCCGAGAACGCGCTCGGTGCCGTCCTGGCTTGTCACTTCGATCACGCCCGGCTCCAAGGCGTGGACCAATTTCTGAAAGTCGTCCGGGATTACGGTGCCCACGAAACGTTCGGGCTGAGGCACGCGCGCAAGGATCGTGCCGCCGCTGTCGGCGATCGTCACGGCGTTGCCTGGAGCGACGCCGCGCTCGGCGATGCGGTTCTGAAGCCAGTCAAGCTTGACCCCGCTGACAAGGACGGCCCTGATCGCGCCCTCGACGACGACGGGCATGGCGACTGGCAGCACGGCGGTGTCGGACATTCGGCTCTTGGTGTATGTCCCGACCACGAAGTCCCGGCCGGTCATAGCGGTCTTGAAGTAGTCGCGATCGGCGAACGTGACGCCCGCCGGTGTTTCGACGCTGCCGCACACGGGTGTGCCTTGTAGGTCGAGGACAAAGATCATGCGGATGTTCGGAACACTCGAGGCAACCGACCTAAGGGACGCGTTGCACACTGTCGCGTCGAGATTCTGGACCGCTGGCATTGAGCGAACGGAGATCAGTAAGGAGTGAAGTCCCTCGACGATGCGTTCGACTTCTGAAGAGGCCTGGCGAGCCGCTTGTGCCGCTTGTGCGCGCACTTCGGCGTCGCGCTGGCTCCGCATCGCATACTCGTTGTAGCCAAGCATCGCGACGACCGGAGCAAGCGCCGCGACAGCCACCGCGACAAGCTTCAATCTCATTGAATTCCCCCCTCAATCAGACCTGGTTAGCATGAGGGATGGTGGTTGACCACCCGGCTTTGAATTTACTGGAAAGCGGACATCTGATTGGACAGGAAAGCCCACATAGGACAGGCAAAAATGCTCAATCGTCCGACGCTCAAAAGGCGCGACCGATGCCCGTGAGCACAACGCCGGGGACGTCGAACCGACTTGCGAGATTAGCGTACCAAGCGCGCCACCGCCTAAAAGCTCCCTGTGTCGGGCAATCCGCGCAAGAGCGGACTGCCAAGCCGGCCATGGAGGTATTTGTCCTATGCAAGAGCCCTCACCGCCGCGCAATGGCACTAGCCATCGCTCGGGCTTCTCTGCTTGCACTGTCGAAATAACTTACGAGGCTCGGCTCCATCCCGACAAACCACAGCCCAGGCATATGATTTGCAGCGTTTTGTCCGTCAAACTGAGGATTGCCTTTGCAATTTAAGACGCTGAGTTCTGAAAAGCATTGTCGTCAAGCCGGATGTGTAGCCTGTCGCGTCTATCAGGTATTCCGGCTCTTCTATCCTGCCATCCGCAAAATAGACCTTTGCGCCGTCGATCCTAAGGATCTTCGCAACCACCAAAGCCCTCCCCTCCTTCATCGATTGAATCGCACCATCGTCGACTGGAATGGCAATTTGTTCGCGACGAAGCCTCGTTGCCGCGCCAGTAGAAGGAATTGGCAGACCCACCTTTCGAAGGTCGCCGAACGCTATACGCTCCAATATTCTTATTCCAGCGTCAGACGCCCAAATCGGCAAGCGTTCCATAAGTGGTGAGAAGCGATGTACCGCAATTCCCTTGAGCCGCTTGGGAAGAATGTGCGATCCGGAACGGACCGATAACCAAACGTTCGCGGTTCGAACGCGGGACAGGTGGTTGACGACGTCGAATCCAGAGTTTCCTCCACCCACCACGAGCACGCTTTTGCCAAGGTACTGCTTCGCATCCCCAAAAGCAGCGGCATGCAGGCGTGTTCCTTGAAAGGACTCGATGCCTTCGATGCGCAGCTCCCCTGGCTGATTATCCCTTCCGCTGGCAATGACGACGTTGTCCGCGACGACATTGTTCCCCCCGACCTCGATTTCGTATTGCTATCCAGATGCCGTATGGACGTAACATCCTTGCCGTGGCTAATTCTGAATGCAATCCTCGAGGTGGCGCACCACGTCATCTCGCTTTGGGAACGCAGACGTCTTCGCCGGGTATTTAAATCCGGGCAGATGAGAAACGCTGCGGTGCGTGTTCAGACTGAGTTGGGGGTAGCGGGCACGCCAGGAACTTCCCACGACCTCAGCGCGGCCCTGCAAGAGCGGGTCGATCCCTCGCTCCCTCAGGTGATAGGCAGCCGTCAGACCCGAAAGGCCCGCACCAACAATGACTACCTGCTCTATCTGCATCGGTGATTTCATCGGCTGACCATAGCGATACCGTGCGTTCTGGCAACAGTGGGCCCGACATTGCAGATGATTGGGCATTACGTGCGCATTCCGTTAGGTAACGGGCCCCAAGTGTGAGCATTTGTTCATATACTCATGGAGGAAAGCCGTGCCTAACCTGCGACGACTCTTCGACGGATTGATGGACCGCCGCCTGGCGACAATCCCCCACTTTGCGGCTTCCCCTGAAGAAAGGCTGGAGCTCTGTCGCAAGCACGGCGACTTCACCGTCGCGTACTCGACCGCTGTTCAGGATGGTCTTAAGCATTTCGGCGATCAGCGCGGCTATCTGGATTACGCCACGAAAACCGGGCATACCTTTGTCCTGGGCGATCCTGTCGCGCTCAAAGAGGATAGAGAGCGATACATCAAGGACTTCGTCCGCGTCGCTGCGAACCCGTGCTTCGTGCAGATCGGACCAGAGACGGCAAAAATTCTAGCGACGCTCGGCTACCGCATCAATCACATGGGCGTGGATACCCATCTGACGTTTGATAGCCACAGTTTTGCTGGCAAGAAGAACGAAACTGTCCGATATTCGGAACGGTGGCTGATTAAACAGGGCTATGCGATTATTGAATGCGATGGGACGAAAACGCAGTCGGATCGCATCCAGGCAATCTCAAGCGACTGGCGTGCTGGACGAATAGTCAGTCGCAGGGAGATGCGCTTCCTGAATCGACCATTCTTTCCCGAGCTGTCACCTCAGATGCGCCGCTTCCTAATTCTGGATCCACAGGGCGCCGCCATAGCCCTTCTGGATTTTGACCCAATTTTCGAAGGCGGCGCCGTGACAGGATATACGGCGGCGTTCAAACGGAAGATGGCAGGCACGACGCCGCATGCGGAGGTTGGCTGACCAGGTTCGCTGCAGATCGTTTTCGGGCAGAAGGTCACGCGCGGGTCACGTTGGGATTGTCGCCCCTCGCAGCCATCGCCGAGAGCGGTTTTGCAGAAAGTCGCTTGTGGCGCATGCTTTTCCAGCGCGCGTTCCGGTCTGAAAAGGTCAACACGCATGTCTCAATCTCCAGGGGCAAGCCGCCTTCAAGCGACGCTTTCATGGAGACGAAGTGCCAACTTACATTGCCTCTAGGAGAAGGTCTCCAATGGAGAAGCTCGCGCTTCTTCGCCTCCTCAAAACGCTGTAGCGTGGGGCGTACCAAAGGCGTGATGCCTCGCTTGCGCACGAAACTCGTGCGTTCGCTGCGTCTTCTGGCCGAATACTCAAGCAGGCCGATGCCGCGCGGAACCGATCCGCCGCCAAGATTGTTGAGATGGCGGGTCATCGAGGCGCGTAGGGATTAACTTCTTCAAGGAGACCGTCATGGCGGAAAAAATCAGGTATTCCGATCAAAGGCCGGAAAGCGAAAACGCACCGTTCACAGGGATCCGACTCCACGAAGACTGTTACCGATCAAGCGGATGGCGCGGGCAATCCAGTCCAAAGCGTGACGAAGAGCCTGCCCGCGGCTTTGCTTTCCGAGGGATCGGGAGGCAACAGCAAGACCCACCAACCCGCGATGAAACCCTAAACATGCATGGCTAGCAATTGCGCCAGCCGCTCGGCATTCTTTATCGAGTTACCGTCGCGATCGTTGTTGAAGTAAATCCATAGGGTTTTTGCCCCGCACCGCTTTATCCGATTGACCCACACCAAAAGCTCAATGTCGCTATAATCGTGGCGGTACCACTGACTGACCCCATGGAATCGGATGTAAACGTCCTCGGCCGTTTCAATCAGCTCCTCGGGAAGTCGCGGACCGCTGCAGGAGCAAAAAATCACCCCCGCGGATCTGAAGGCTTCGTAGACTTCCTCGTTCCACCAGCTTTTATGACGAAACTCGACCACGTTGCGACGCCGAGGATCGAGCTGTGAGACTATGGCTTGCAGCGTGCTTATAGAGTAATGAACGCTCGGCGGCAGTTGGTAGAGGAAGCATCCCATCTGTCCACCCAAAAGGTCCGCCACGTAGCCGAAGTCCTTAATCAAGGTGTCCGTTTCCTCGAAACGCTTTATGTGCGTTATGAGTTCGCAGACTTTGATCGTATAAACGAAATCGGGGTCGGCCTGCCGTATCCAGGTCTTCACCCCGCCGACGGTCGGCCATGAATAGAATGGAGCGTTGAGCTCGACGGTTTTAAAACGGTCTTGATAGATCGAAAACCATTGGGCGGAGGGAACGTCAGCAGGGTATAGCGCACCTTTCCAGTGCCAGTAATACCAACCCGAGCAGCCGATGTGGACACGTCCGGAAAGCCGGTCCTCCGGCTTTTGATCGACGCTTCCGCTTTGAGCTATGCGGACCGCATGCATCTTTTCCGCGCGGGCGATGTTTGCGTCTCGCTGCTTCTGGCGCCGCTCCGCCCGACGGGCTCGTCGCGCAGCGATTTCTTCCCTCGTGAGGTCTGTCAAATTTGCTCCCTTAGAGCGGGCTAATCATTCGCAAATCGTTGACTTCGGCCAACCCGCTAACGTCCCGATAGCTGCGTTTGCAAATAGTTCGTGCCCCGGCTCCGCGTGTGAGGATTGTTGGTTATCTTTAAGACAACCGCCATCGATTCATTAAGTTCCTGCGCGTGATCGATGCTCCGATATCGCCCTGCAGGTCGTCGATTGGATGCGCCCACGGCGCAGCAGTCCGACTGGGAGACACTCGTTCCCGCCGGACCGATAGAGACGACCGAGGCGGGTGGATCTAGCGGGAAGTCAGAAACTCGTCCGTGGTCAAAACGTCGACCTGCACGGAAAATCGACCACCCAAGAGCCGCAGGGTCGTGTCGTGCGTTTCGTCAACACCGCTACAGACCGCGTCGCTGAGCAGCTTGACTTCGTAGCCAAGATCGATGGCTCCCAGCACCGTCGCCAGAACGCAAACGTCCGTCTCTCCACCGGTGATAGCCACGGAGTTCACGTCTTCTGCCTGAAGAATTCGATGAAGCCGACCGTCGGTCCAGGGCGAGTAGGTCATTTTGTCGAAGGTCCTGGCAGGGGGAATGAAGCGATTGAGCGTTGGAATCACGTCTACAAGCCGGTGGTCCAATCGCTCGAGCGTCATCGCCTCCCACTTTCGATAGTAGTCTCGCCACATGCCTTGAGCAACATCGGCAGTCGCGGGAGGGACGAACCGAGTGAAGATTGTCCTCTCAGGATGGTGGCTAGTCACTTCGACAATGGGCGGAGACACGCTAGCCATCCATGGGACGTGCCAAGGCGAGCCCTCCGCGAACATCGACTGCATGTCGATACACAAATGGATCCAGGAGGCTGGCATCAAGCGCTCCATGTGACGGCAGGCACCGGCTGCTCGCGGCCGTCGCCTACGGAGCTGTCGTCACCGGCATTTTCCTCGACTCTATCGATCTCGTCGACGGCGTGCTCATTTGAAAAAGTTGCGAGCTGGACCATGATCGACTTCGCTTTGATCACCGCAGCGTCTCCCACTACAACGGTATCAACCAGTCTGACCGTTATTGTCTCACCTCCGTCGCCACGGGACTCTACACTCGCGAATCCAGTGATCGCGTCTGGACTCTGCGTGTTCATGAGTTGCATGTTTGGCTCCTATCCAATTGCCTCAAACTTGCGGATGGGTGCTGAGTTCCCGTCCGCTACAGGACCGACCCGCCGAAATGCGATGGACGGACGGGACTGCCAAGCACGGCCTGAGCCAGCGCCTGAAATCGCGGATTCAAAAGTTGCTCCGCCGGTCGGAACAAACGAGTGCGTTGCAGGTTGAATGGTCACCTCACATTTCTGTGATCGAAAGGTAGACCGCAATGACCGAACCAGTCCCGACACTCGCCCACGTGCAAGCACGCCACGACAATCCTTACCTGGCGGCCGCTCTGCACGAGGTTTCTTGGGGCGCAATTATTGCCGGCGTGGCCGTGGCCCTTGTCGTCCAGCTTCTACTGAACCTGCTTGGTGCGGGTATCGGGGCAGCGGTCATAGACCCGATGTCCAACGACAACCCGAGCGCCACGACGCTCTCTGTTAGCACCGCCATCTGGTTTATCGTGAGCGGGATTATCGCCTCTTTCATCGGCGGTTACGTCGCCAGCCGTTTGTCGGGCCGCCCCGTCCGGTCGACAGGCGCACTCCACGGTATTGCGTCGTGGGCGGTCACGACCCTCGTTGTCATCTATCTCCTCACCACGTCGGTAGGCGCTCTGGTCGGCGGCGTGTTTTCTGGCATAGGAGGCATAGTTTCCAGCGCGGGCTCGACCGTAGCGACTGCGGCGACGACTGCAGCGCCAGTCTTGGCAGATACAGCAAATCCGATGGCCAGCATTGAGCAAAACATCCGCGATGCCTCGGGTGGCAACGATCCGGCGGCACTTCGCGACGCCGCCGTCGCCTCCGTCCGCGCGACGCTGACCGGCGATCAGGCCAAGGCAGACGAAGCCCGCAATCGTGCGGCTGAGGCGATAGCGAAGGCGCAGAACATCCCCGTCGATCAAGCCCGTCAGCAGGTTGCCGATTACGAGAAGCAGTATGCCGACGCCGTGGCACAGGCCAAACAGCAGGCGACCGAAGCGGCTCAGACGGCAGCAACAGCGTTCTCGGCCGGTGCGATCCTCGCATTCATCGCCCTCGCAGTCGGTGCCATCGCGGCATGGGTCGGCGGTTCCGTCGGCACCACACACGTGACACGAGACGACGAAACCTACGTCGTTCGTACATAGCATCTACCACCGGCAAAGTATCAGCTTTGCCGCTTTTCAACGAAACGAAGGACACTATCATGGCGACCATCAAAACACTCGAGGATCTCTTCTTGGACACCCTGAAGGACATCTACTTTGCGGAAAAGCAAATCCTGAAGGCGCTCCCGAAGATGGCGCGTGCCGCTCAGTCGGAAGAAGGCAAGGCCGGCTTCCTGCAGCATCGCGACGAAACTCAGGGCCAGATCGAACGCCTCGAGCAGGTATTCGAACTCATCGGCAAGCCGGCCCGCGGCAAGACCTGCGAAGCCATCCAAGGCATTCTCGCCGAAGGCGACGAAATCATCGAGGAATATAAGGGTTCGGTGGCGCTCGACGCCGGGTTGATTTCCTCGGCGCAAGCTGTCGAGCACTATGAGATCGCCCGCTACGGCACATTGATCGCATGGGCCAATCAGCTCGGCCTGACGGACGCGGTAGCGTTGCTTGAGGCCACACTTGCAGAAGAAGAGGCCACGGATCAGAAGCTCACACAGCTCGCTGAGGCGCAGGCCAACCCGAAG
Source organism: Hyphomicrobiales bacterium (assembly GCA_900470805.1). Classification (GTDB taxonomy): domain Bacteria; phylum Pseudomonadota; class Alphaproteobacteria; order Rhizobiales; family Rhizobiaceae; genus Rhizobium. Next base: position 31,262 of record UCCA01000055.1, read on the forward strand.
GGCAAGGGCACGAAAGCTGCCTGATTCCAAGTTGCTCGACTAATACGGCGGCACGTACGCGCCAACGCGTACGTGCCTTTTAACCCTCGGGAGAGTTCGATATGTTGAGTGGACCATTAAAGGCCCTGCTGGGCGTAATTGCCGTTGCAGGCTACCAGAACCGGGACAAGATTGGTGAGCTGCTCCGCGGCATCCAGAACCCACAGCGCGACGGAGCTCAGCCGCCTCAAGCCAATCCCAGCGGCCAGCAGGCAGGCGGTCTTGGTGGGATCTTTGGCGGCCCGGGTGGTTTCGGCGATTTGCTGGGCGGTTTGTCGACCGGCAGCATCCTGAGCGGCGGCCTAGGCGACCTTTTGAAAACCTTCCAGCAGAATGGACACGCGGAGAAGGCCGAATCGTGGGTGAAAGCCGGACCAAACACCGAGATCGAGGTTGACCAGCTTTCCGAAGCGCTCGGGCCGGACGTTTTAAACGAGCTTGCGGCCAAGACCGGATTGTCCCACCAGGAGATCGTCGACCGTCTGAGCCGCGACCTGCCGAAGGCAGTCGATGACCTTACGCCTGAAGGCAGGATTCCGGCTGCGGAAGATGAGTTTCTGAGTTCGGCGAGCGAGGCAACGACGCGGGGTCGGCCGTCGAACCTTATTTAGTAGAATTCAGGTAGTCGCATAAGCAACACCGCCGGAGGGCGTCGAGGATCACGGCGCCTTCCAGCACTGGCTTGTGCAACTGGTTGGATGTTCTTTATGGTCGTGGGACGATAGGCTCATTAGAGCGCAACGACGACGGGCGCGAGAAATACAAACGCAACAGCTTCATCGAGCCCCCACGCCTGGACGTCCGTAACTGGGCACGAGGCTCGCAGATCTCGAAATCACCTAATGAAGAGTGGCCTGAATGAACACTCGTCGCGCAATTTCGGGGTGCTGCTCAATTCTCCGCTGAACCAACCTTGCGGCCTCGTGGGCGACGAAGACCACGTCCGTCAGGCGCTCGACTTCCAGATGCATCTGATAGGCCTCGTCGTCGTCAAGACTCCCACTGGCGAGAACACGTCGTGCGCTTTCGATCAGTCTCTCCGCACGAGTGACGATTTCCAGTGAGCTTCGAATAATGCCTTCGAGCATTTGGTTTCCCCTCGCTTGCAACAGCGAGGGTGCCGGAGAATCGGCTCAATCGCAACGACCTATGTCAAATTCGATCGAATGCGATCGTACAGATCGCGCAAATCATCGAGTGTACTCTCGTAGGTCCGTGAAGGTTTAGAGCGAAGCCCCGCGACCGCAAAAGCGAACGCTCCGGCCACCGCGGCAACCGCAACCAGTGATGAGACGGGATAAAGCTTCACGGTCGCTTGGGTCTGGCGAGCGGCCGCTTTCGCGGACGCCTTTGCATTACCAGTAATCTCAGCGAGCTGCTTACGGAGAGTATCAACCTGCTGGCGGAGGGCGCTGATCTCTTCAGCAGCGCTGAAGTCAGCCTGGGGTGGAATGCCGACCGACGCCGTGTTCGTGTCAACGATCGCCCTTGGCACAGGCTCGCCGATCTTGGCACCCTCGGTTACGAGTGTTGCGGTCTTGTCCTTGCGAGGTGGCATTACGATCTCCTTGAACGATGACAATGTAAATGGAGCATGTGCGCATGGCTTCAAGTCGTGCGTCCCCCCGCAGATTGCCGTTGGGAACGCATGCTTCTGTTTATCGTTGTTCACTTGTGCTGCCGCATCCCCGCAAGTTTACGAAGAGAGATTCAGGACATGACGAACCAGGCGCAAATGAGAGTCATGATCGTTGACGAGGACGATGTCTTCTCGGCTCGCTTGGACAGGGCTTTCCGTGCTCGTGGTTTCGACGTTCGCGCGTTCAGTAGTGTGGCCCTCGCGTGTGCGGGGCTCCGCCTTGAGCGCTTTGACATTGTTATCACCGATCTTCGCGTCGGAGATGACAACGGATTGGTTGTCGTCGAGGCCGCGAAAATGCTTGCTGACGAGCCCATGATCCTCGTCCTCACAGCGTACGCTAACGTGCAAGCAGCCGTACTCGCTGTGAAGCTCGGCGCAACGGATTTCTTGGCGAAACCTGCGGATATCGACGAGATCCTTGAGGTGCTTGGTATTCGCAACGCCCCAGGCCCCAACGATCTGTTCAAGAACCCAGGCGTCTTGCACTGGGAACATGCCGCCGGTGTTTATGAGCAGACTGGTCGTAACATGTCAGAAGCCGCGCGGCGCCTCGGAATGCATCGACGAACACTTCAGAGGCTACTTGCACGCGGCGCTCCAGAGGTAAGCGATGCGTAATCCAGTATGGCGAGCAACTGGAGCCAGACGATGATAGGTTAAATCTCATTTCCATGACTGGGAAAAATGGACCCTCGCCGGGAACAAGCATCCACCCTGAAAGTTGGAAGCTCCCTCGCTGCGTAAGGTCACAACGGTGGTGATCGTGTAGATAGAAAGGCCCTGGGACATGGGCAAGAGCATGATGATTGTTGGCGCTGGGCTTTCCGGCGCTGTTATCGGACGGGAACTGGCCCTGGCCGGACACAGGGTCGAGATCGTCGACGCACGTGACCATATTGCCGGGAATTGCCATACGCAACGCGACGCCGAGACGGGGGTTATGGTCCACGTCTACGGCCCTCATATCTTTCACACCGACGACTCCGAGGTATGGAATTACGTCAACCGCTTCCAGACCTTTATGCCGTACGAGAACCGCGTGAAGACCACCAGCGGCGAGCAGGTCTATTCGCTTCCCGTCAATTTGCACACGATCAACCAGTTTTTCGGCAAGACCTTCAGGCCCGATGAGGCCCGCGCCTTCATCGACGAGAAGGGCGACAAATCGATCCGCCAGCCGCAGACCTTCGAGGAGCAGGCGCTCCGCTTCGTCGGCAAGGAACTCTATGAGTCTTTCTTCAAGGGATACACCGAGAAACAATGGGGCTGTTCCCCAAAGGACCTACCGGCCTCGATCCTGAAACGCCTGCCTGTGCGCTTCAACTACGACGACAACTATTTCTTCCACAAACACCAGGGCATGCCTGAGGCCGGATATACCGACATGGTCTCGCGGATCCTCGACCACCCAAACATCACGGTCTTTCTATCGACCCGGTTCCATCGCACCGACACCCCTGCCTCGGGCCACGTTTTCTACTCCGGCCCACTTGACGGTTATTTTGACTTCGAACTGGGGCGGCTTGCGTATCGAACACTTGATTTCGAACGCTTCACCTACCAAGGCGACTACCAAGGCTGTGCGGTCATGAACTATGGAGACGTGTCGGTTCCGTTCACACGCATCACTGAGCACAAGCACTTTTCCCCTTGGGAGCAACATGCTGGCTCTGTCTGTTATCGGGAGTTTTCACGCCAATGCGGCCCGCAGGATATCCCCTATTATCCGGTTCGTCTTGTTGCCGACCGGCAACTTCTCTCGGATTATGTCAATCGCGCGGAGGAGACGAGCGGCGTGACGTTCGTCGGGCGCCTGGGGACCTATCGATATCTGGACATGGATGTGACGATCCGAGAGGCGTTAGATGTGGCTAGGTTTTATCTGGCTCGCGTGCCGGGCGACCCCGATATGCCAGCTTTTCTTCATCGCCCGATCTGAGCCACTCCGAATACGCTGACGAACGGTATCCGGGCGTGGGCGTCGATCGGAACAACCTGGCGATGGCCGGGTTCTCTTGAACTGACAACCGAATGAGAGCAATCCGGATGAAACTTCTGAGCATAGCCTACGCCGGCACCCTGATTTCATTTCTGCTGATCGATGCTTTGTGGCTCGGCATCGTCGCGAGGAGCTTCTACCGAAATCAACTCGGCGACATGATGCTTCCTTCGCCGAACCTGGCTGCTGCAGCGATCTTCTACCTCGTCTTCGCGATCGCGGTTGTTATACTCGCAGTGCGGCCCGGATTGGAAGCCGGCTCGATCTCGGCCGCCTTCGGGTACGGCGCGGTGCTCGGACTTGCGGCGTACGGCACTTACGACATGACGAACCTTTCGACACTGAAAGGCTGGCCTGTCCAACTGACTGTCGTCGATCTGGTCTGGGCACGATCCTCACGAGCGTTGCGAGCGCTAGCGGCTATGCGACAGCTCGCTATTTTGCATAGGCGCTTCCGCAAACGGCAATCAAAGACAAAACCGCGCGGGTGGGAACAGCATGGTTTTCGCGATGTTTCATCAGATCCAGGAGGCGTCGCTATGCAGTATCCGGATCGGCGAACGCCCGACGCAGGTCGCGTTGGAGTGACACTGCCGCTACGCGTCGATTCTCGTGCGAAAACATTTTCTCTTCATTGCTCTCAGGATTGGTCGCCCTGACACCATTGCGATGTCAGTGTCTCATGCCCGTTGGATCCAAGCTCTGCGTTTCTCTATCGCACCTTCACCGTCCCCTCGCGATACGAGGTCCGGGATGACGTCGAGGAAACATGGCAGGTCGTCGAGACCATGAGCGCACTGCGTGCGGCGACAAACGGCAGAGACCTCGTCCAGCTCGGGTGAAGAGACGCCGTTGATCTAGCTCGAGACCTGAATGAGTGTGTGGATCAGGGCCGCGACAATCCCCAACCTCGCCCGAGGAATAGGTCGTTCGTGTAATGTCGGTACTTTCGTCGGGATGTATCGCCGTAATCTACTGGATGAAATCGAGCCTCGATGCGAGCCATGTAGTCCCACGCCTTGAACCAGGCTGGGTTTGCAGCCGACTGACCTGATATCCTTGGGGGTTCCCCTGCGGGGCAATTCAACCGCAGCCAGTCGGCACCGGATAGATAAGCTGGCGGACGCGCATACCAACCCCCCAATTCTGGCGGGGTACGGTGGCGTTCACGCGGACGACAGCCCCCCTCAACGGGTGCTGTGCGTCGTCCGCCGCCGCCGCCGTGCTTACGCGCGTCCTCGGCTGAAAGATTCATTCGCAGCCTGACAGCCGCCTTGACGGTAAATGAAGGATTGCTGCGTCGGGCTGCCCATTCGCTTCAAATCGACCGGTTGACCCTCATGTTCCGATACAGGTCTTCTCCCTCGCAGGGCTTGTCGAGTATTTGGAACGGTTATTGCAATGATACTAAAATAGTACCACGGGGGAAATAGCTGTTATGTTTCGACACACTCCACGCGATTTCCAAACAGTCCTTTTGATCTTGGTTGGGAGGACGCTCAAGATAAAGACACTGGTAGACGCTGCTAACGCGCTGCTGTCGCACTGGCCCGATGACGATGGCGAGGAATACGTGATCGCGGTGAAAAAATGCCTCGATGCGATCATAGGCGTTTCGCAAGCTAATCATGCCAGACAAGCCTTGATAGCGGCCGCAAACGAGGCTGGCATGCGCGTCATCTCACTGGCACACGACGCAGCAGCTGCCCCGGATCACGGACGGGATGCGGCGTGACGCCAGGGAGAGGTATGAGCTAGGTTCTTGGGTTTTCTGGTCCAAAAAACCGCTCGCTTCTAGGTCAACACCGTCTCTGGCAGAGCCGCCCTTCCAAAAATGGGGGTTACGTTCGACGGTTCCTCAGGGACCTGCCGGGCGCTTTCGGCCCGACGTCTCCAGAAATCGTCCATCTCCCGTATTTTGGCAGTGAAGTTTTCCCTCGGATCGTAGTAACGCGGCCGGCTCGGCGGCGGCAGCTGGTACGCCGCGCAAATACGGTCAATCAGGTCCATTGCCCGCAAACCGAGGCGTGCGAAATCCTCCTGCCGATGTTCGAATAGGTCGTTGAACTCCGGGGGCTCGATTTCGATAGACTCCAGCGCGTCAAGCACATTGCGAAGCCGATTGGGGAGCCATCGTATTTCATCGGACAGTTCGCGACCGAGCAGCGACCAATCGACGTCCTTGGGCAGGAGCAGCACTGGATCATCCGCGTGGAGGAAGAAATTCTCGGGCTCGTCGACATCGTACTCGGGGAAATCGTGGGCGGCCTGGTAGCAAGCACCGACAAAGTCATCGATCACCAGGACTGATTGCATTGCCAAATCACGCGCAGCCTCACGGGTCGGCATGGCCCGCCGACCGCTTACTTGCCGGCCGATCCAAACCGCAGTTCCAACCGACAACAAGGCGACACCGAATCCCGTGACGAGCATCGATGCAGCGAAGACAAACGGGCTCATAGGGCATCCTTCTGAAAGGGGTTGGCTGATGGATATCAGCACGATTCTCGCAAATGGCAACAGGGCGTGGCAGGCAATATCGACTTTGATACCGGCGATCATTGCCGAGGGCGATGAGGCATCGGCGTCCCGCTCGGGTGCTTCAAGGTACGGTACACTTCGCGGCAGCCATCCAAGACAGGGCACTGGGCGGCGAAGAGCCCGGAGCTGGGGGGCATACAAGCGCTTCGCCCAATCGACATGAGATTGAGACCATGACAACCAAAAACAGCAACCCCTGATCAGCGAGTTCGTTCCGTCTGCATTTCGATCTTCGTCGAAAGGCGGGTCAGTTGAACCGGACAGCAATCATGCGCCCTCACCGTTCTGCTATCGCATGGAGGGAGGCTGGGACAGCACCTCGCGACCGAGGCGGAGCGTTTTGCCCAGAACAGGACAACCCGTTGTTTTGACTCGGAACGAATCACTTCAGCGACAGTTGAGTCGCATCAACGGTCATCGAGGTAAAGCGTCATGGATGGCATGCACAGAACGCCCATCTTCCCACTCGACGTCGAAATCGACGGCGTCGGCAAATATGTTCCGGCTTCCAGTGTCGAGGAACTGACGGCTCTGCTCACCTGCCTCGAATGGCCGGACAAGACTCCAAGAGAATTTCATCGAGCACTGGTCTCGTCGTTCGACGCTCTGGACGACGTCGTCGAGCCGCAAGTCGCGCGCGAGGCCTTTGTTGACGCCGCGCATGCCGCCGGGATGCATATTCTCCCAGACGATATGGCTGAGATCAGGAAAGCTGGCTGAGCCGTAACCATCTGTAAAGCATTTAGGGGCGCAATGAAGCATGGCCAAATCTCCGCGATCCAAGCCACTCCTGGCTGACGACAAGCCGCTTAGGTCGCGTGCGCGCAAGCCACGCGATCCTTTGCAACCAAATCTTCCACTCGATCCCATGCCAGCTCGCATCGAACCATGCTTGGCGCTGTTGAAAAGCAAGCCGCCTGTTGGCCCCCAGTGGACGTTCGAGGTCAAGTTTGATGGCTACAGACTGGCCGTGCATAAGGAGTTGCGAGACGTTCGCATCTTGACCAGAGGCGGCCACGACTGGACGCACCGTTTTCCGCTCATCGAAGCCGCCGCTTTGGCTCTCCCGGTGGCAACGTTCATCCTTGACGGGGAAGCGGTCGTCCTGGACGAGCAGGGCCGATCGGATTTCAACATGTTGCAGCGATCGCTTGGCGGTCGCGGCGGCAAGGAGGTCTCGCGCGATGCCATTTTCATGGCATTCGACGTGCTATATTTCGACGGCCATGACTACACGCAGACCGAATTGTCGAGACGCCGAAACCTCCTTGAGTCCCTGCTCCCGTTCGAGACAACCGGCGCAATACGGCTGTCAGAGGAAGTCGACGCGGATGGGGAGGCATTGTTTCAGGCCGCTTGCGACCACGGCCTAGAAGGGATCATCGCCAAGGATCGAAACAGCATCTATCGCCCCGGTCGTCTCGGCGACTGGCTCAAGATCAAATGCGTTCAGAGCGAAAGCTTCATGATCGTGGGCTACGAGTATTCCAACTCAGCACGCGGCGGGATTGGCAGTCTGCTGCTGGCTGCCCGTAAAGGCGACGGTTGGATTTACGTCGGATCGGTTGGGACAGGCTTCAAGGAACGCGATGCGATCGCGCTACGAGCAACGCTCGACAAGCTGAAAGCCAAGACGCCGACGGTCGATTACCCCACCCGCCGCAAGGACTTGGTTTGGGTGCAGCCAACTTTGATTGCGGAGATCGAGTACCGAGCTTGGACCGGCGATGGCAAATTGCGCCATGCATCGTACAAAGGCTTGCGTGAGCATCAGGATAACGCTGCGGTCTACGAGTTGGTCTAAGGGTAGACCTTGTCAGCCAGGCTTCCTTCTACCACCTTTGTGCTTGATAGCCGCGACGGCTAGCGTTGAGGCTATCGACGCAATAGGCAGAGAGCGTATTGCTCTGGTCAACACGAAGCTTCCAACCATCGCCGCGGTGAGCTTCACCCATGGGTGTTCACCCAGTTGAGCGTGAGCACTGGCGTCCGCCCATTCCAGTCGAGACTGCGTGATCTGGGAGGCGTCCTCGGCAATCCGAGCCAAACGGCTCCGCAAAACTGCAATTTCCTCTCTTGTTTCGCGGATGCGAAGAGACAACTCCGCGGCCGGCGAGACATAATCGAGCGGGACTGGGATCTCCGACTGATCCGTAAAACGGGAGAGCGGATCGACGACATGAGGCTGTTGAGCCAGAGCGTCTGATGGCACCCGGAGAAGATCATCGTCATCCGGATGAATATGATCATCAGTAGGCTTGCTGACAATCTCGTTCATAATCGCCTCCTCCTTAAACATCGATTCTCTCCGTTTTGACGGAAGGTCAACGCCGGAGGAGCTCATGAGTTCAACCTGGTTGATAAAAATGCCAATGCCGCTCAGCCGACCCGGACATTGTGTAATCGCTCGAGTGTCGCGACACGTTCCCGGAACGATCGGACCGCTTCGAGCGCTTCATGGCTCAGGCGAGCCATCGCCCAAGCGACATCGTACATTCCCGCAACCGCTTGCTGATGACCAACTACGCCGTCGCAAACCGACCGCTCCGCGATAGAAATTGCGTTGAGCTGAACAGATACGAACGCGCCATGGATTTCCTTAAGCAGCTGATCCGTTGCCGTCACGGCGTTGGAAGTCGCGTGGAGCTGATTTTGCTCGTCCATGAACGCTCCGAACTGTATAAACATGCATTGTCTCTTCATCTGCTTTTGGGCGGGAAACTCGATCTTGACAAAATCCGATCCAAGCGACTCCAACCAAAACGCGTTGAAGGCCAAAAGGTTGAGGCAGGTCGTAATGTCTTTGGCGTGCCAGCCAAACATGGATAAGCCGCATTCGCGGTTTTCGCCGTGAACTGGACGCGCTAAGGGCATTGGTGAACGGATCTTACATGGGTTTACGTTGAGAGCGTCCAGGCTCGGCTTGAACCAACTGAAAGGCTTCGTGGTCGCGGGTGGCTCTGAAATGTAAATCCGCCTGAGCAACGCCTTCCACACCTATCTGAACATGAACTGGTTCGGCCGGCCAGCGGCAGTATTGTTTTGTGGCGGCTCACTGCCGCGATATTCGGTCTCAATTCATTACGCACTGGCGTTGATAAAACTTGTCGCGCTTTTAGTCGGAACAACGACCCCTAATCCGAGTTGTCTGCCTACAACACCTTGGAGGAAACATAATGTTCACAAAAATCATGACCGTCTCGCTTCTCTCGCTTGGCCTAGCCACGTCCGCGCTTGCCCAGTCATCTGGTGGATCGAACAGCGGCGGCAACAGTGGCTCAGGCAACTCCGGGACATCTAGCGAGACGGGGAGCGGCACGTCTGGCTCGAACGGCGGCCAAAACACCGGCGACAACAGCGGCAATGGCAATGGCAATGGCAACACAAACATGAACGGGCAGAATTCGGGCGCTTCTGGTGGCGACGCAAACGACTGCGCGCGACGCGAAGCTGGAGGCACGAGCAATCCGTCCAAGAACAACAATGCCACCGCGACCGACCCCGCCAACAGCTGCAAATAATTACATCGTATGATCATATAGGGCTCCGCACGCGGCGGGGCTCTTACTGCGACCGCGAGCAGGCCGATGGACTTCGGGACCTTCCTGTTCTGCGATCCGTTCAAGTAAAACTGTTGGAGGATAGGATGACTGAAACAGCCAACGAGGTTGATACCGTTTGGAGCCTGGCAGAGAAGATCGGCTTCTGCATGCTGACCACGCAGTCGGCAAGCGATCTACGCGCTCGCCCCATGGCCGCCCATGCTGAGCAGCTGGAGAACGCGTTCTATTTCCTCACGGATGTCGACGGACACAAAGACGATGAGATCGCGCAACATCCCGAGGTTTGCCTGGCGTTTGCGGACAGTAAAGGTCAAAAATACGTCTCTGTCTCCGGGACCGCAGAAGTGCTGAATGACCGGGACCGGATCAGGGAGCTGTGGTCTACCCCTGCGAAAGCATGGTGGGACAACCCTGACGATCCCTCCATCCGAGTATTGAAAGTCACGCCTTCATTCGCCGAATATTGGGACAGCCCTGGTACGATCGTCAGCTACATCAAGATGGCAGCGGCCGCGCTGAGTAGCTCCAAACCCGACATGGGCGACAACGGCCAGGTGGCCATGTAGGACGGAGAACACGATGGCCGACGACCTACACGAACGCATACGGCTCCGCGCCTATCAGCTTTGGCAGGACGAAGGCTGCCCTGAAGGTGCAGACCTCAAACACTGGCTTCAGGCCCTCGACGAGCTTAACGGCGATGACGAGCATGAAACATTGCAGGAGCTCATCGATGAGGATGATCGTGAGGACGAGCAAGTGAGGTCGGGCAATGCGGACGAGGTAGTCCAGACGACCGACGTCCCATCGGAACCGGTGCGCGAAGTCGAGATTACAACTGGCAAGAATCCGGTCCGCCAGCAGGAGAGACGGACCGAGGGACCTTGAGTCCCATTGCTGTTGGGCAATGCTATGAGGCGACACAATGGAAGACACACCAGACGAAGGGGCACAGCTCAGCGCAGTCGTCGCAGAAGTAGAGGCAGTCGAATTCGATGAGACGATGCCGGGATGGGCAGCGCTTTATGCCCGTCTGGCGGGAGGCAGCGTAATGCGGCTCGAGTTCAATGCGCAGGCGTTCATTTCGTTGGAGGCTGCCATCAGTGCCGCGCAGGCGCAGATGAGCGCGGAGCAAGGCAAACAGTAGGCGCCAGACGCATTATATCGATTTCGCACGACGTGGTTGGCTAACTATCACTGCGCATGACAATTGCAGGGGACCTAAAATTGCGCCTGGGACAGTAAAATTCTTCCACGGTGACAGGGGTTCGGCTTCATCAAGCCTGGTACAGGCGGCAGCGATATTTACATCTCTGCATCGCAGGCGTCTGAGCGGGAAACCCTGCAAGACAGCCAAAAGGTTTTGTTCGATGAGCCCGACCCCACGGGAAAAAGTGTACGATGTCGTAGTCTGATCACGCGCGTTGTCATCACCGCGACATGCATCCTCGCACATGACGTGAGAAACGTGACGGAACCAACCTCGTGCTTGTTAGTCACCGGACAGAACGCAACTCCAGCCCAGCTGACACCCCTCAGGTCGCGATCTTCAAGAAAAATCTTGCGCCGCCCCTCACAAGAGTCTCTGCTTTTCGAACTCTAAGAAAACAGGACTTGTCTCACGCGGCGACTTGATGAAAGTCCACTCAACGACGTGCCATCTCGTCCCCGTACTTTGGCCCCCGGCAAGGTTGTCTATGGCCGCCACGTGGTTGGTAAGTATTATCTTCGGCGTTGTAAGACAGGTAGCGGGCGGCGCACCAGGCGGCCACGTCGTCTGATGTGAACGATTGCGCTGACGGGGCCTGGTATTGATCCGAGGCGAATTGACGGCTCTCGAATGGCGACGAACAGGCTCTTGTCTCACCACTGAACGATCTGTATGTGTTTGTGTCCGCGTTGAACGAACGGTACCGGCTGGCACACCACTCAAGGTGTTCGCTGGACAACATTGTTGGTTGTCCTGAGGGAGTCTTCGACACTTCGATGGTCCGTCCCGCTGCCGACGCACTCCTTGTGATGCGGACAGGCGACGAGGCGTACGTCGATAAAACCGCAGGCAAACGCTCAAACGACTGAGTTGCGCGATCGATTTTGACGGGAGTCGTGGTCCACAGATCAGAGGGTGCAAGCGTCAAGCGTTCCGAACTTCCTGGCTCGGGGACGACGACAGAAGCCACGGACGCTACGCCGAGCGAGGCACCAACGGCGCAGGTTATTCCGAAAGCGAGAGTGGCGATTGTTTTCATGACGTCCCCTGAAACGTTAATAACTTGTCGGGAGACTGAACGCTCGAAAGCCTAAACCGTTCAAATTGGACGATAAAATTCGTTAACGCCTGTTTGCGAGCGTCGATTTCGGGCTCCAAGCGCCAGTGACTCCGGATAAATCTGTAACTAGAGCCACCCAGCTCGGCGACCGCGCGTGTTGCGGCTCGATCGACGCCCTGTCCCGGAAGGGCGGATCACGCCGTCGCGCTTATTCGCAACCGGAACGAAGCCGTAAGCCCTGAAGACGAGGCGTGGCACTTGGGGGACCTCATATCTGTCAGAGCTGGCGATTGCGCACAGCTGCGCGTGAGGCTGAATGGTCGCGAACATCTCGTCGTAGGCCACAACGATCTGCCGACGACCACGGCCTTTTCCGGATGGGATAGCGTTGCACAGCACGCCGAACTCCGCTTGGCCGGTCACCATCTCGTCCTGCGCCCCTATGCCTAACCAAACCTGGAACGACATGGGCAAGAAGGCGGTCAATATCGATGGCCACTCCGATGGGCCTTTGAAAGCCTTTGCCAGGCAATACGACGTGACGTTAACGTACACGAATTGCGCCCCGCTACGCTCGATGTCCTGTTGGCAGGCGGCGGACAGGGTGAGGACCTCGTTGAGGAGTAGAGCCAACATGGGCGCCGGGTTGTCGCGACCTCGTGGTGCGAAGCCGGCCATCGCGGTTCCGTAGCGCGGCGGCCGGAGACCGCCGCGCTGGAGAATTTACGCTGTCCGTCGGACCATGCGTGCTAGGGCAATGAGAATGCAGGCTCCAACGAAGCCAGCGATCAGGTATCCGACCCAGCCGCCCAGCACGACGCCGAACAGCGAAAGGATGAAGTTGGCGACGATCGCGCCGACGATACCGAGCAGAATGTTCATGAGAACGCCCATGTTGGACTTCATGAACATTTCAGCCAACCAGCCAGCGATACCGCCGATGATGATGGCTGCGATCCAGCCGATGCCTGCATTTTCCATTTTTGTCCCCTTTGATAAGAAATCGTATGGTCGTCCGGCGGACCTGCCAGGTCTCGTCGCTTGAGGGAAACGATTGCCGGACGACCAAGCCAGGAACACCTCTGAAGCAGTTTGGTTCCATCAGCCATCTTCATCGGCTGCAGGCCAATCGTTCGCGGGTTCCTCGACCATCTCCGCATC
>UCCA01000054.1 GCA_900470805.1 Hyphomicrobiales bacterium
TATGTGTCCGGGTCGGACAGGGTTCTAGCTGGTCGGAGTGAGAGGATTCGAACCTCCGACCCCGTCGTCCCGAACGACGTGCGCTACCAGACTGCGCTACACTCCGTGACCAGCGGCGCCTCTATAGACCGGCCAAACGGGCTGCGCAAGCGGCAAAATCCAAAAGAGAATGCATTTTTGTGACGCGGAACGGGACGGTCGCGGAGTCAGCGCGCGCGGGTAAAAAGCAACACACGCGGCAAATTTTGCAATTGCGAGAGAGAGCCGATTTTCTTTTGCTGGGTTCCGCGCTAAAGCGCTCCCCAGGACAGGCTGAAACGCTGCAGGGGCAGTGATTCCCGCCGCCGAATGCGCGACAGATTCAGGGACGACACAATGACAATCCGCACTTACGCAGCCGCCGGGCTGGCTATTCTGCTGGCCGGTTGCACGACCATTCCGATGGCCGCCGATCCGATCTCCAGCCACTGGGTCGGCCAGTCGGCCGGCAAGTTTTTCGCCGCCTTCGGCCCGCCGCTCACCGATGCCGACAATGGCAGCGGCAACATCTACACATGGCAGGGCGGCTACAAGACCATAACCATCCCGGCAAAGTATGCTGATGGCGCCGACGGCAAGCGCGGCAAGCAGATCTCCGCAGCCCGCAAGCAGTACCTGCGCTGCAAGGCCGAGATCACCACCAACTCGGACTACACGATCCGCACAATCAAGGTGTCCGGCGACATCCCCGGCGTCAACGGCGGCCCGTCCTACTGCGCCGAATTCCTGGTGCCCGCGCAGCCGGCTGCGAAGTAGGCACGATCGAGAGATCGAGATGTGAGAGGCGGGACGCGAGTTCCGCCTTTTTTTCTTTAGGGTCGTGGCGACAAGGGTGCTCGCAGCAGACCGAGCAAGCTGACACGTTTGGAACGCTCTGTTCCTAGTGGCCCATCGTCAACTGCATAACGATCGCTATGGCCGCCAGCACGACGGCGATGATGCCCGACCATCCGGCAATTTTCGCCCATCGCAATGTAACCGCGTTGCCAGCCGCCGCCCGGCGAGCGATCTCGCCCCGTGCTTTCAGAGCTTGGGGGCTATCGTTCATCCAAGCTACTTCGCCAAGCTCGGCGTCGCTCAGCGCTGTCGCTTGGGCTTCCATTTGCTCAGAACTGCCCGTTAATGTAGCCACTGCGTCGTTCCACCCCTATCGAGGGTAAAATATCACATGCCGAAAAAGAAGAAGCCAGTCCTTCTTACCAAGAAAGAGGCGTTGGGCCGGCTCGACGCAATGATACCGGTCCTCTATCGAAACATCCTCAATGCCTTGAGGATCGAGGCGACAATGGAAACCGGAAATAGTCTGATTCAAACTCTGGAGGACAAGACCCTTCCCGGCGCGGACGCGTTCAACGCAATCATGCAGAGCCTTGCGTTCGATCTCGCGATGCACGTCTCCCGCCTTTATGACGTGGGCGTCAAAAGCCGACACGTGAACGCTCGCGATGTCGCTTCTATCCCCCTCGCCGTGCGTCTCCTCCGTCAGAAGCGTTGCCAGGATGAGTTGAAGCGTCGAGCCCGCAATTGGCTTCCCCACGACCATTCGTTTGCAAATGTTTTCGAGCAGGATTGCGCGAAAGCGTTGGCACGCGCGTCCGCCGGTTACGCCGAGACATTCAAAGGTAAATTTGGGCGAAGCGGATTAAAAACGCTCAAGCAGTTCCGCGACACTTTCATGGCGCATTCGCTCATGACCGATACGAACGTCCGGCCCATCTACAACCAGCTATTCCGATTGACGGATTGCGCCCGTGACTTTGTGGAGGACGCAAGGTTTGCCGTTAACGGAGACAATTCTAGTCTTAAAGAGAAAGAGGAAATCTACGCGAAGCACGCGACGAAATTTTGGCGCATGGCGCTTCTCGGCGATAGAGAGGAAGTGCCAATGTGGCAACAAGCCGACTGAAAACTCGATGGCTGGGGCGCCAGGATTCGAACCTGGGAATGCCGGTACCAAAAACCGGTGCCTTACCGCTTGGCGACGCCCCACCAGAGCTTGGCGGCGCGGTGCGCCTGCCAATTCGTCGCCTGATTAGCAAAGGTCGGTGGCGGTCACAATCATTAAGTTTCGGGTCGGGCAGATTTCTGTGCGCATCGTTCTTGCGCGGCAGAGGCGGCGTGCTACGTCTTTTGATGACAAAGCCCCGACGGAGTGAAAATGAGCCAGTACCGCGCCCGCCCGCCTGCCCTCGCAACCCTTCTGCTCGACGACGCCGTGACGCGCATCACACGCTGGGATTTCGAGCCGGGCGCCGATACCGGCGTGCACACGCACGGGATGGGCTATGTGGTCGTGCCGATGACCGATTGCCAGTTCCTGCTCGAAGAGAAGGACGGCAGCCGGCGCGTCGATATCGCCAAGGGTGCGGCCTACCGGCGCGATGCCGGCACCGAGCACAATGTCGTCAATGCTGGCGATCAGCCTATGTCGTTCATCGAGATCGAGTATAAGTAAGGTCGCGCGCGGCTGCGGTCTGCCTGAAGTAGCCTGCAGCGCTTTGAACGATACGGAAGGCGACATCCAAGGCGATATGGCGAACCCCGAATTCAACCTGGATTTCGCACCCCACCACGGGCAACCGGTGCCGGTTGCGCACGGCGTACAGCGCATCACCGTCAACAATCCCAGCCCTTTCACCTTCCACGGCACCAATAGTTATATCGTCGGCGACCGGTCGGTGGCGGTGATCGATCCCGGGCCAGAGGACGAGGCGCATCTTGCGGCGCTGCTGGCGGCGCTTTCCGGCCGCGAGGTCACGCATATCCTCGTCAGCCACACGCACCGGGACCACTCTCCGCTGGCGCGGCGGCTGCAGGAGGCGACCGGCGCCAGGATCGTCGCCGAAGGACCGCACCGGGCGGCGCGGCCGCTGCATGAAGGCGAGACCAATCCCTTTTCGGAAAGCGCCGACATGGCGTTCCGGCCGGATATCGTGCTTGGCGACGGCGAGACGATCGCGGGCGACGGCTGGCGTCTGACCGGCGTGCACACGCCGGGACATGCCGCCAACCACATGGCGTTTGCGCTTGAGGATAGCGGCATCCTGTTTTCGGCCGATCACGTGATGGCGTGGGCGACGTCGATCGTGGCGCCGCCGGATGGCTCGATGGCCGACTACATGGCCTCGCTTGACAAACTGATCGCGCGACGCGACCGGCTGTTGTTTCCCGGCCATGGCGGACCGGTGCGCAAGCCTCTATCCTTCATGCGGGCGCTGAAGACGCACCGGCGGATGCGCGAGCGCGCCGTGCTCGGGCGGATCAAGGCGGGCGATCGGTCGATCCCCGAGATGGTGAAGGTGATCTACCGCGAGACCGATCCGCGACTGCATGGGGCGGCCGCACTTTCGGTGTTTGCCCATATCGAGGATCTGATCGAGCGCGGCGAGATCGAGACCGATGGGCCGCCGGCGCTGCTGGGGTCCTATCGGCCGGCCGGACGGGGGTGACGGATGCAAGCGCAGTATAGCTATCGCCAGGATGATGATGTTCCCGATTTCGCCGACGACAGGCCGCTGATCGTGTTCGACGGTGAGTGCGTGTTCTGCTCTGCCTGGGTGCAGTTCGCGCTTAAGCATGACAAAACAGGGCGGTACCGCTTTCTCGCCGCGCAGACGCCGCTCGGCGAGGCGCTCTATCGGCATTACGGGCTTGATGATCGCGATTACGAGACCAATATCCTGATCGAGGACGGACGCGCCTTCTTCAAGTCGGACGGCTCGATCCGCATGGTGGCAGGGCTCGGCGCGCCGTGGTCGGCGGTGAAGGTGTTGCGGCTGCTGCCACGCGGGCTTGCCGACCGGCTCTATGAATTCGTGGCGCGCAACCGGTTGCGGATCGCCGGACGTCGCGCCACCTGCTTCGTGCCGACAGCGGCGCAGCGCGGCCGCTTCCTCGGATGAGCGACAGGCGGGATGGCGAGCGGGCAAGCGGGGAACATAATGGAGAGCCGAGTGGCGGCCACACCGCGCCGCCATCGCTTTATCGCAGACTGCTCGGACCGGCGTGGACCCTGCTGCCACGTGCCGTGGCTGAGATGCATGACGTTGCTGACACCGGCGAACGGGTGGCGCGCGGGCGCGTCGATGTCGAGCGTGGCCGCGGTGCGCTGGCGCGCCTTGCCGCGACGCTTGCGGGCTTTCCCGACGCCGCCGATGCGGGCGAGATCGAGGTGCGGTTTCTGGCGCGCGACGGCATCGAGATCTGGACACGACGCTTCGGGGACAAGGTGTTCCGCAGCCGGCAATCGGCCGAGCGTGGGCGCAATGCCGATCTGCTGGCGGAGGATCTTGGGCCGTTTCGCATCCTGATGTCGCTTGCGGTCGAAGATGGGAAGCTCAAGCTTGCGGTGCGTGGCTGGCAGCTCCTCGGTCTGCCTTTGCCGCTTGCGCTGGCGCCGGGCGGCGAGGTGTACGAGGAGGAGCGCGACGGGCGGTTTCATTTCCACGTTGAGGTGATGGCGCCGCTGATCGGGCCGATTGTTCGCTACACCGGCTGGTTGGTGCCGGTCGAGACATCCGACAAGGTTCAGCTTCCGGCGATACCCAATAGTTCTGAATCAAGCGCCTTGAGATAGCTTTCGGCGATATCGTCGCTGAAGCCGAGATCGGATGGGCCGTAGCGGGAGGCGACGCGGATGTCGACGAAGGTGGTTTCTGCCTCTTCGCGCAGGCGGATCATCACATCGAAGCGCAGGCCAAGCACCAGCGTGCGGGTCTCGCCCTGCAGCGTCACGCCGTTGGCGCGGCGGATCAGCTGGGCAACGTCGTCATCAAAGGGGCGCGGGATGGGAACGGGCACGACAGCGTCCGGCGCATCGGGCACGGCGGCGTCATCGGGCTGGGGAGCGGCGGCGACCGGCGGCTTGTCCTCGGGATCGCGCGTCGGCAGCGTATCGCCCTCGGCGCGGGTGATGCGGATGCCGTTGAGCTTGGCCACCTTCTTCACCGCTTCGAGCACGCGGTCGATGGCGCCGTCGTATCGGCGGCCGGTCAGTTCGGGATAGGCTTCCAGTTGCTTTTCCCGATCCTCAGGGGTCACAGGCGTGCGTTTCAGCCAGATCTGGTCGGCATTCGGCGCTTTCAGCCAGTCCGGCACGGAAACTGGATCGGTGGAGACGTCGTAGAGCCTTGGAAGGGTGACATAGCGCTCGGTGGCCAAGCCACCGATGACCAGCGGCAGGGCGGCGAAGATCAGCGCCTTCAGGGCGTCATGGCCGCCTTCGGCGCCTGTCAGCCAGAGGCTGCGCAGCCCGGCGACGGCAAGCGCAACGGCGAGGATCGCAAAGCCCGACGACACTATCATCAGCAGGATCAGATAGGGCGTCGCAAGGCCGGCGAAGCGATGGCCGACCAGCGCCGCCAGGCAAAGTACCAGCGCGAACGCCGCAAAGCGCCGCGAAAAGCGGGCGGCATTGGATACAGGGCGGTCGAAACGGATTGCCATCAAACTTACCGGTTACTCGCAAGCGGCGCGTCCCGCATGAACGCGCAAATCGCCCAGACACTTGTTTAGTGCAAGATTCGCCTAAATTGAAACTGTTGTGTCACGATCGAGCACGCAATCCACGGCGAAGAGGGCTGGGCGGCCAGCAATGCAGGGCATAGCCTATGTGAGAGTTTTCTGATATTTTGCCCGCCGATCGCACTTGCAGCATGTTCATCGCACAAGCAGGAACAGGAGAATGGCAATGATTGCATCCGAGCTTGCAGTAGACAGTCCCCTGCCCGCGCTGGGCGGCACGGACGCAAGCGACCCCCTGCTGCCGATGGATCTGCTGGAACTCGAGCTTTCGCTGGAAAGCTACGATGGCGATGCCGATTTCTGCGACGCCGTTCGCATTGCGGCGGAACGGAGCGGTGGTGAACTGCTGTTCGATCTTCCCGCCGAAGGGCTGATGGACGATTGCAAGCGGATTGCCGTGTTGCGTATCCCGACGGCGACGTCGGACATGCGCATCGTGCTTGCGGTGCTCGACCAGAACGGCACCGATATCCGCATGGAAAGCCCGGCGCCGGAGACGGCGCATCTGGTGCAGTTCGCGGATGCCTTTATCGAGGTACTCGAGCGGTTCTGACCTCAATCGCGGCCGGATTCGGCTTCCGCGAGCGTGCGGAACGGAAACTTGCGACCGCATTCGCACTTGATCACGCTCGTCTCCTGAAAATTGGTCTGCCGCTGGATGAAAAGGCCGCGCGGCAGGTGGTCGACATTGAAACCCGGATGCTTGCGCTTGGCATCATCCGTCTCCGAGGCCTCGGCAAAACCGCTGTTGCCGCATTGCGGGCAGGTCAGCTTCTTCGAAAATCGATCACGCAGTGCCATCAGTCTCTTCCGTTGTGTCGCAGGCGTCTTCTTACAGAGGTTCGTCCCGCGGCGAAAGCTGGAACCAAAGGCTGACGGCATCGTTTTCCCATTGAAGGAGACAATCATGCCGAATAGAGAACCGATCCCCGTTCCCAATCCCGATACGCCGCGTGGCCCGACGCCGACACCCGGCATCCCCGATCGTGTGCAGGAAAAACCGCCTCTGACGCCGGCGCAGGATCCCGGTGATACCAAGAACCCGCAGGACCCGACGCTTGATCCCGCCCTGCTGCCGATCGGCGATCCGGCGGGCGCGGCATAACGCAACGGTGTTTTTTTGATCATGGATTTGCGGTTGACGGACGCCGAGGCTTGGCGTCTTCTGGATATGCAAGATCAATAACACGAAGATACGTCGATGCGCCCTCTCGCTCTCACACTCGCCATGGCCGCCGTTTCGATCGGCCTCTCCGCCTGCCAGACGATGACGCCGGAAGAACGGCGAGCGGCTGACGACAGGCAGTGCATGAGCTACGGCTTCAAGCGCGGCACCGAAGGGTTTGCGACCTGCCTGCAGCGCATCGACCTCAGCCGCCAGGCGCAGCTCCGCGCAGACAGCGACTATGTGATGTCGGATTTGTCGTGGCGTGTTGGTGGCCCGTATTATGGCGGCCCTTACTACTACCGCCGCTGGCGGTAATCCCTAGAGAAATAGCCGCTGCTTGATCGCCGCCTGCGCTGCCGCCAGCCTGGCGATGGGCACGCGGAACGGCGAGCAGGATACGTAGTCCAGACCAATTTCCTCGCAGAAGTGGATCGAGGCGGGATCACCGCCATGTTCGCCGCAGATGCCGAGCTTCATGTCGTTGCGGGTGCGCCTGCCGCGCTCGGTGGCGATGCGGATCAATTCTCCAACACCATCGAAGTCGAGCGAGATGAAGGGGTCATGTTCGATGATGCCCTTGCGCTGATAGGTCGGGATGAAGGCCGAGGCGTCGTCGCGCGAGATGCCGAAGGTGGTCTGCGTCAGATCGTTGGTGCCGAAGGAGAAGAATTCGGCGGCTTCGGCGATGATGTGGGCGCGTAGCGCCGCGCGCGGCAACTCGATCATCGTGCCGACCAGATAATCGATCTTCATCTTCGCTTCCGTCATCACCTCGCCGGCAATGGCGTCGATGCGCTCCTTGACGTAGTCGAGCTCCGAGCGCAGGCCGACGAGCGGCACCATGATCTCTGGCACGACGGCGGCGCCGGTTTCGTGCGCCGCCTCCACGGCTGCCTCGAAGATGGCGCGGGCCTGCATTTCAACGATCTCAGGATAGGAAATGGCCAGCCGGCAGCCGCGATGGCCGAGCATGGGGTTGAACTCGTGCAGCGCATCGACGCGCTGGCGCAGCGCCGTCGGCTCCATGCCCATGGCGGCGGCGACGTCGGTGATTTCCTCGTCGGTCTTCGGCAGGAATTCGTGGAGCGGCGGGTCGAGCAGGCGGATGGTGACCGGCAATCCGTGCATGACGTTGAACAGGCTGGCGAAATCGAGCCGCTGCATCGGCATCAGCCTGTCGAGCGCGGCGCGGCGGCCGGTTTCGTCCTCGGCAAGGATCATCTCGCGCATGACGTGGATGCGCTCGCCCTCGAAGAACATGTGTTCGGTTCGACAAAGACCAATGCCCTCGGCGCCGAAGGAGCGCGCGGCGCGCGCATCGGCCGGGGTATCGGCGTTGGTGCGGACCGTCATGCGGCGAACGCGGTCGGCCCATTCCATGATGCGGCCGAAATCGCCGGAGAGCGCCGGCTGCACCATCTGCACCTCGCCCTTCAGCACCTGGCCGGCAGAGCCATCGATGGTGATGACGTCGCCTTTCTTCAGGGTCACACCCATGCCGATCAGGCGCTCGTTGCGCAGGTCGATGCGCATGGTGCCGGCGCCGACGACGCAGGGAATGCCCATGCCGCGTGCAACGACGGCGGCGTGGCTGGTCATGCCGCCACGGGTGGTGAGGATGCCTTCGGCGGCGTGCATGCCGTGGATGTCCTCGGGGCTGGTCTCGACGCGCAGAAGGATAACCTTGCGCCCCTCCTCCTCGGCGATCACCGCTTCTTCGGCGGTGAATACGATCTCGCCCGATGCGGCGCCCGGCGAGGCCGGAAGCCCGGTGCCGATGACTTCGCGCGGCACCCTCGGATCGATGGTCGGGTGGAGCAATTGATCGAGCGAGGACGGCTCGATGCGCAGCACCGCCTCTTCCTCGGTGATCACCTTCTCGCCCACCATGTCGACGGCGATCTTCATCGCGGCGCGGGTCGAGCGCTTGCCGGAGCGGGTCTGCAGCATCCATAGCGTGCCGCGCTCGATGGTGAACTCGATGTCCTGCATGTCGCGATAGTGCGATTCCAGCTTATCGCAGATGGTGGAGAACTCCCGAAACGCCTCCGGCATCAGCTTTTCCATCGACGGACGATCGGAGCCGGAATCGATGCGGGCCTGCTCGGTGATGCTCTGCGGCGTGCGGATGCCGGCCACGACATCCTCACCCTGCGCATTGACCAGGAATTCGCCATAGAGCGACTTCTCGCCGGTCGATGGATTGCGGGTGAAGGCAACGCCGGTGGCCGAGGAATTGCCGAGATTGCCGAACACCATGGCCTGGATATTGACGGCGGTGCCCCAGCTTTCGGGAATGCTGTGCAGGTGGCGATAGGTGACCGCACGGGCGCTCATCCAGCTCGAGAACACGGCACCGACGGCGCCCCAGAGCTGCACCTGCGGGTCCTGGGGAAATTCCTCGCCCAGTTCCTCTTCCAGAACGGTCTTGTAGAGCGACACCACGCGCTGCCACTCGCTCGCGGTCATCTCGGTATCGTATTCGTAGCCGAGGCGGGCCTTCTCATCCTCGAGGATTTCCTCGAACACCTCGTTGTCGACGCCCATGACGACATCGGCGTACATCTGGATGAAGCGGCGATAGCTGTCCCAGGCAAAACGGGCATCGCCGGCATCGTGGCCGAGCGCCTGGACGGTCTCGTCGTTGAGGCCTAGATTGAGCACCGTATCCATCATCCCGGGCATCGACGCGCGCGCACCGGAACGGACAGAGAGCAGCAATGGATTGGCACCGGCGCCGAAGCGGCGGCCGGTAATCGCCTCGATGCCGCCTATGCCGACCAGCACCTGGGCCATCATATCATCGGCAAGCCGTCGCCCGGCCTTGTTATAGGCGGCGCAGGCATCGGCGATGATGGTCAATCCCGGAGGAACGGGCAGGCCGAGGCTGCACATTTCCGCAAGGTTGGCGCCCTTGCCACCCAATATCTCATGGTCAAGCGCACGCCCTTCGGCAGCCCCGTTACCGAATGTGTACACCCACTTGGTCATGATCTCCCCGACACCCAATTCAGGATCAGCTTAATCCCTTGGTGTTAAAATGAAAATCGAACAAATGCGGCCAAAATGTTGCAGCGCACAAAATCACCGCCGCACGAACCGTTCTAATTGTCGGGGGAAAGTAATAAAGCTTTGCGGGACCGCAACAAAGTCCCGCAAAGCCTTATTTCCGTCCGGCCAGGAAAACCGGACGGGGGGTTCAGCATGCCGACACGACGAGGAGGAAACCTCACCACATGCGCACGGCAATCTGTACGCAAAACAGGTGGCGCGATCCGCGGGGACCGCACATACAGTTTCTTCTAATACAAGATGGGTAAAAAGGCATCACCTTATCGGGTTAAAAGCCCGTCGGAATCTGACTTTTTTTGGGCGTTTCGCCTATGGCTCAGGCGATCTCGCGCAATTGCTCGGCGGTCTGCAGGTCGACGGACACCAGTTGCGACACGCCCTGTTCCGCCATCGTCACACCGAAAAGGCGGTTCATCCGCGCCATGGTGATCGGGTTGTGGGTGATGATGACGAAGCGGGTTTCGGTCGAGGCCGCCATCTCGTCCATCAGGTTGCAATAGCGCTCGACGTTGTGATCGTCGAGCGGGGCGTCCACTTCGTCGAGCACGCAGATCGGCGCCGGATTGGTTAGGAACACCGCGAAGATCAGTGCCATTGCCGTCAGCGCCTGCTCGCCGCCGGACAGCAGCGTCATTGTCTGCGGCTTCTTGCCCGGCGGGCGGGCAAGGATTTCGAGGCCGGCTTCGAGCGGGTCGTCTGATTCGATCAGCTGCAACTCGGCGGTGCCGCCGCCGAACAGGTGGGTGAAGAGCCGCTGGAACTGGGTGTTGACAACGTCGAATGCGGCGATCAGGCGCTCGCGGCCTTCGCGGTTGAGACTCTGGATGGCGCCGCGCAGCTTGCGGATGGCATCGATGACGTCATCGCGCTCCTTGATCAGCGCGGCCAGCCGATCGCTCAGTTCCTTCTGCTCTTCCTCGGCGCCGTCAATCTGCGCGCCGAGGAAGAGCAGAAG
>UCCA01000053.1 GCA_900470805.1 Hyphomicrobiales bacterium
GAGGATCGATTGCAAGCCACGATAAATGCCTACAAGATTCTGAAAAGCAACGGCTTTTGCTGATTAGGTTGCGGGCGCGACGTATTGTGATTGGCGCTTGAGCACAACCTATCCCCCACGGAAGAGGGAGCGGTGTAGAATAATTGCATTGACGACCGGTGATCCGCCGCAGGCCATTCGATTTGGCTGCGGAAACTCCCACCGCCTTGGCACATTTGTGACGGGTTGCTGGTTCATATCTTACCAAGAGTAAGTAGATCGTCCGCAGTTCAGGCCAGGCTTTCCGGCCAATGATCGGAGTTTGACTTCTACGGTCACCTGTATGGCTTAGACAGAAGGGACGAGCGATTTCTCGTGAGATAGCTACCGTGTCCTTTCTGCTGGGTTAGAAGTCCATCTTTCACAATCGTCTCGCCACCCAAGATCAGGCGCACCGGCCAGCCACGCACTTCATGCCCCTCATAAGGTGTATAGTCGGCGCCGTGCTGCAGGATATCATTCGTGACGGTAGTTCTTTTGTCCGGGTCCCACAGGGCAATATCGGCATCTGCACCGATAGCAATTGTACCTTTGCGGGGGTAAAGACCATAGAGTTTGGCGTGATTGGTCGAGGTGACGGCGACGAACTGGTTGATGTCGATGCGGCCCTTCATCACGCCTTCCGAAAAGAGGATCGGCAGGCGCGTGGCAACGCCAGGAATGCCGTTGGGGATCCAGCGGAAATGCCGCTTGCCTTTCTCGTTCAGCTTCCCTTCCGGATCATCGAAGCGGAATGGGCAATGATCGGATGAAAACAGATCGAACACGCCCTGCTCGAGTCCCTCCCAGCATGCATCCTGACTCGCCTTGTCCCGCGGTGGCGGTGAGCAGACATATTTGGCGCCCTCCATCTCGCTCTGGTCGAGATCGTCAGCCGTCAGCATCAGATATTGCGGGCAGGTTTCGCCAACAATCTTCTGGCCGCGCTGGCGGGCTCTGCGGATTTCCTCCATCGCCTCTCGGTTGGAGACGTGAACGATGACGATGGGTACATCGACGATTTCGGCAAGCGAAAGCGCCCGGTGGGTCGCTTCGCGCTCGGCAGCGATGGGCCGCGTCGTCGCATGGTATTTCGGGTCGAATTTGCCGTCTTCCTCATGGCGGCCGATGAGGTAGCGGATGGCATCCTCATTTTCACAGTGAACCATGACGAGCGCACCGGTGCGGCGTGCAGTATCCAGCGTGGCGAGGATTTCATCGTCACGAAGGCGAAGACCTTCGTACGTCATGAAGACCTTCAGAGAGGTATAGCCATCTTCCACCAATGCCGGAAGCTCCTGTCCCAGCACTTCGGCGGTCGGGTCGGTGATGACGAGATGGAAGGACACATCGACATGACATTTGCCTTCCGCCTTGGCATGATAGACCTTCAACGCCTCGCGCAGGGACTGTCCTTTTTCCTGCATGCAGAAGGCCAGAACCGTGCTGTTGCCCCCGATGGCAGCCGAGCGCGTGCCGCTGTCGAAATCGTCGGCCATGACGATGCCGTCACCGGAGGGCTGGTCGAGATGGACATGGCTATCGATGCCGCCGGGCAGCACGAAAAGACCGGTAGCGTCGATCACCTCATCGCCATCGGTAAGCTCAGCGGCGAGCGCGATGATGCGACCGTCCTTGATGCCGACATCACTGACGAAGGTGTCGCTTGCCGTCACCACGGTTCCGTGTCTGATCACCGTATCGAAACGCATCATTCCATGTCCTTCCGGTCATTCACAGCTCAGCTTGCTTTCGCAAATCCCGCACCGCCAGATAAAATACGGTCAAGCGCCGCCGTGAAGCGATCGATCTCTTCCAGAGTATTGTAGTGCACCATAGAAACGCGCAGCATGCCGCCATGGTCGATGAGTTCAAGATATTCGGCAAGCCGTCTCGAATGGAAATCTCCAAAACGCATGGCGATGTTTTCTCCGTCCATGGCCTTGCAAAGCTCGCGAGCCTCGCGGCCATCGAAGCGGAAGGCAATCGTCGGCACGCGCGATTCCTCATGGTTGGCGCTCTGCCCGACGATCCGGCAATCGTTGCGGGAGCGCAGGTAGCTCAGCAGCCTCTCCGTAAGAAGATTTTCCTGTACCGTGATGGCGGCAAAAGCGGCCTCGATTTTCCGGCGCACAGTGCCTGTCTCACCTGCCTGTTCGCCGAGTGCGGTCAGGTAATCGACAATACCGCAGGTCGAATAGGCTAGCTCATAGTTCGGATTGCCCGGCTCCAGCTTGCCCGGTACTTTGTCCTTGCCATAAAAGTAATGATAGAGCGTGTCGAGCTCGAGCAGCAGGTCATATTTGCCGTACATCAGCGCATAATGCGGACCGTAGGTCTTGTAGAGGCTGAAGACGTAATAATCGACGTTAAACGCTTGCACATCGACAGCACGGTGTGGGGCATAGGCCACGGCATCGACGCAAATCTTTGCGCCACGCGCATGGACGAAATCGGCGATCTCCCGAACCGGGTTGATCGAGCCGAGAATGTTGGAGACATGGGTGACGCAAACCAATTTTGTGCGCTCACTCATC
This sequence comes from Hyphomicrobiales bacterium, assembly GCA_900470805.1. Lineage (GTDB taxonomy): Bacteria > Pseudomonadota > Alphaproteobacteria > Rhizobiales > Rhizobiaceae > Rhizobium. The sequence continues at coordinate 2,556 of UCCA01000053.1, forward strand.
AGCGATGCGAGGTCTGCCAGATCGAGCGTCAGCGATTCCTTGTTCAGCAGCCAAAATTTAAGCGTAACACCTCCCTCCCGCAACCGATCCCAAGGGCCGATGTTGGATTCGTGATCGCTGACCGTGACGATGATTTCGTCGCCAACAGACAGCTGGCTCTGCATGGCGCGGGCAAGGTTTTGCAAGAGCGCCGTGGTCGAACTGCCGAAAACGATTTCCTCCGGTCTCGACGCGTTGACCAGATGCATGGCCGCCGTACGCGCTTCATGGAGCGCGCTGGCGGCGCTTTGCGAAACCTCGTAAGAACCGCCGATCTGCACATTCTTTTCGATCAGAAACGTGTTGATGCGTTCCAGCGCACCTTTCAGGATCTGCGATCCGCCCGCATTGTCGAAATAGGTCCAGCCGCGTGACAGGCCTGGAAACTGGCTGCGCACGTAATCGAGGTCGAGCGGTGAAGTGGTGGTCATTCTTGTTGTCTCCCGAATGGTCTTTTTCAGTGATTGAGGACGGCGCGAAGGAAGCCGCGCGTCCGTTCTTCTTTTGGATTGTCGAAAATCTCTGAAGGCGTGCCTGATTCGACCACCTTGCCGCCATCCATGAAGATGACGCGGTCTGCCACCTGACGTGCAAACCCCATCTCGTGGGTGACGATCACCATGGTAACGCCGGTGCCAGCCAGCTTGCGCATGACATCCAGCGCTTCGCCGACCATTTCAGGATCGAGCGCGGATGTCGGCTCATCGAACAGCAGAACGCGCGGCTCCATGGCAAGCGCCCGGGCGATGGCCACACGCTGTTGCTGGCCGCCTGAGAGCTGGCCGGGAAATTTCTCCGCCTGCTCCGAAATACCGACGCGGGCCAGAAGCTCGCGCGCTTTGCGGTTGGCTTCTGCTTCTGGCGTCTTTCGCACCCGCATGGGAGCGATCATGACGTTCCTCAGAACAGTCATATGCGGAAACAGATTGAAGGACTGGAACACCATGCCGACTTCCGCGCGCACCTTGGCGAGTGCCGGGCCGGGCGCAACGCGAATGCCATCCACCGTGATAGTGCTATCTGGCGAAAAGGCTTCCAGATGGTTGATGCAGCGAATAAGGGTCGATTTGCCGGACCCCGAAGGACCAATGACGCAGACAACTTCGCCTTCCGCCACATCCAGATCAATACCGTGCAGCACGGTGAAAGTGCCATAGGCCTTGGTCAGCCCGCGGATGGAAATAAGGGGGGAGCCGGTCTTTTCCATCAACGTTTCCCCCGGCTGAAGTGTTTTTCTAGGCGTGCCACGACGGCAACCATCGGCCAGAGCAGCGCGATGTAAATCAGCGCTGCACCGATCAGAGGTGTGGGGTTAGCGTTAAGCGCCTGGGCTTGCGTTGCCTGTTTCAACAGGTCCGGCATGGCAACCACGGAGGCGAGCGCGGTGTCTTTCATGACGTTGATGCAATTGTTGGTGAGCGGAGGAATGACGATGCGGATGGCCTGCGGCAGAATGATATCGACCATCGTGTTGCGGTTGGAGAGGCCAAGGGCAGCGGATGCCTCGAACTGGCCGTGGGGCACAGCCTCGATGCCAGCGCGAAAGATTTCGGCTGTATAGGCTGCTGACACCAGCGACAAAGCGGTAACAGCAGACAGAAATGGCGACAGCCGGATGCCGATAAAGGGCAGCGCGTAATAGACGACAATCAACAGCACGAGGAGTGGGATCGACCGGAAGATGTCGATGTAGATGCGGATCAGCACCGTGAAGAACGCTGGTGCGTAAAGTCGAGCCACCGCCAGAAACAGTCCGCAGATCAGCCCGCAAAGGATGCTGGTGATGCCAATCTGGATGGTGACGACCAGACCCCATAACAGCTGCGGCAGGCTGTTGAGAAAGACGGGAACATTGAAGAAAGTATTGACGAGGTTCATGCCGGATGGGCTCCCTTGGCAATCCGGCGGGGCTCGATTGGCCCGCCGGATGCAGTCCAAGCCCTACTTGGCCTTCGGCATGTCAAGAACGGCAACGGTCGAGGTTGTTTCCTCGGCCTTCGCGCCGAACCACGTATCATGCAGTTTGGCGATGAAGCCTTCGCCCTTCAGCGTCGTGATGACCGTGTTGACTTCAGTCGCAAGAGGATCGCCCTTGTTGAACATGATCGAGTATTTCTCACCCGTCGGAATGCGTTCGACTACCTTCAGATCTGGCTTGTCCTTGGCATAATAGAGCAGGGCCGGAATGTCTGAGATATAGCCATCGATGCGACCGGCTAACAGATCGAGCATGGCGGGCTGCAGGCCCTCGAACTTGCGTATTTCGCCAAGCTTGTATTCCGCTTTATGCGCTTCCGCCCACATGTCGCCGGTCGATCCCGTATCAACGCCCACGACCTTACCGCTCATGCCCTGGAGGCCGGTGATGCCGGACGCGGCCGTCACGGTCAGAGACTGATCACTATCGTAATAGGGCTGGGCGAAGCTAACGGATGCTAAGCGCTTTTCCGTGATGGTGATCGAGGAAATAGCCATGTTGATGCGGCCGGACTGGACGGCAGGAAACAAGCCATTGAACGGCGTGTTGACGAATTCCACCGACTTGCCGAGCCGCTTGGCGATTTCGTTGACAAGATCGACTTCAAAGCCGGTGACCTTGCCGCTGGCGTCTTCGAATTCCCACGGAACGTTGCCGATGTTGGCGCCGACCGTGAGATCGGCGGCGTGGACGTTGAAGACGCCGAGCGCTGAGACCAGCCCGGCGAGCAATGTGCTTTTGATGCGCGAAACGTGAAGCATTCCAGAACCCCTTGTCTTATGTTTGAAGCCAATCTACGTTGGTCTAACTGGTCAGACCAGTCCGACCAAACAAGCACGCGGTTTTATGCATTGCAAGCTGATATGTAAAAAATATATCGGAAGGGTCGGGCGGCTTTCAGGGAACAGGGATCAAATGCTAAATAAAACGCTTCTGCCACAATCGGTTGCCCGTGAAATCCAGGCCATGATCCAGGCCGGGCAATTGAAGGCGGGCGAGAAAATCCCGTCACAGCGCGAGTTCTCCCAGAAATTCGGCATCAGCCGGGCATCCTTGCGCGAAGCTTTGCTAACGCTTGAGACATTGGGGCTGCTGAAAACGGAGGCCGGGCGAGGGACATTTGTGTCAGCCAGTGATGGAGCGGCTCGCCAATCAGGCAACATGGCGCCCTGGCGCTATTCCGAAAGCTATCCGGTCTTCGATGTCTTTCAGACCCGCATTCTGCTTGAGGGCGAGATAGCGCGCCTTGCCGCCGGACGGCTTTCTCAAGCTCAGTTGGAGGCGATGGAAAATGCGACCAAGTCCATGGAGGTTTGCTGGGCCAATCAGGATTTGCTCGCCAATGTCGATGCCGATCTGGATTTTCATGGCACGATAGTTTCTGCCTGCTCCAACACTATGCTGAAAGCGCTTTACCAGACCGTACGAGATCAGGTGACGGAGACCCAACGCCAGCCGATCCCGATCACGGATCCGGAAAGAATGCGGCAATCGATTGCCGAACACCGTCGTATCATTGCGGCTCTGAGGGCCAATGACGGGAATGAGGCACGGAGTGAAATGGAGGCGCATATTCGAAATACCGCACGCTGCGCGGGATTGCAGCCATAAGGACGTACCCGTCCGAAGGCCGGTAAGCGACCTCTTCAGGTGACTAGGTCTGACAGACCGAAGTTGCCGTTGAGTTATGATCCTGATCTTCGACCTGCATTCGATGGCTTGCTTCATCGAAAAAGTGCAAGGATCGCGGATCTGCTGCAACGACCAGCTTCTCGTCGATCTCGGTCTGCGACCGTCCCGGCACGCGAAAGATCAGCGGTGTTCCATCGGCCAGTGCATGTACATAGCTTTCGGCCCCAACCAACTCGACTGCGCCCACCCTGACCTCCATTAGCACATTGGTGCTATCGACAGCGCCGGCAACGTGTAGATCTTCCGGCCTTATACCTATCGTCTTCGTGTTCGGCGGGATGACCAGATTGCCTGTCTGCAAAAATTTCGTTCCAGCGTGTGAAAAGATGTTCATGGAAGGTGATCCAATGAACGTTGCGACAAAGGTCGTCGCCGGCTTCTCGTATAGTTCGATAGGTGTTCCGACCTGCTCGATGGTTCCGCCGTTGAGAACCACAAGACGATCAGCCAAAGTCATGGCCTCCATCTGATCGTGCGTGACGTACACACTGGTCGTTCGCAGCGCGCGCTGAAGCCGCCTGATCTCGACGCGCATCTGGACGCGCAGCTTGGCATCGAGGTTGGACAGTGGTTCGTCAAACAGGAAGGCGGCCGGCTCGCGGACTATCGCCCGACCCATTGCAACGCGCTGGCGCTGGCCGCCTGACAGCTGCCGCGGCTTTCGGTCGAGAAACTGTTCGATCTCAAGCGCTTTCGCTGCCTTTTGAATCCGCCGCTCGATTTCGTCGGCCGGCGTGTTACGATTCTTAAGGCCGTAGGAAAGGTTCTGGCGCACCGTCATGTGCGGGTAGAGTGCATAATTCTGGAACACCATGGCAATATCTCGCTCGGATGGCTCCAGATCGTTGACCACGCGCTCTGCGATGGAAATCTGGCCGGATGAGATGCTTTCCAACCCGGCGATCATCCGCAGAAGTGTGGACTTGCCGCACCCTGACGGACCAACAAGGACCACCAGTTCCCCATCGGCAATATCGAGGGACACCCCCTTGATAACTTCCAGGCCGCCGCCGTAGGTCTTGCGGATGTCTTTGAGATTAATCCTGGCCATTACTTCTCCGTCTCCACGAGACCTTTGACGAACCAGCGCTGCATCAGCACGACAACGATGATTGGCGGGATGATGGCGAGGATCGCCGTCACCATGACGAAATTCCACGGCGTTGCCGCATCGGCGAAATCGACCATCTTGCGCAATCCGATGATGATGGTGTTCATTTTCGCGTCATTGGTGACGAGCAGCGGCCACAGATACTGTGTCCAGCCGTAGATGAAGAGGATCACGAACAGCGCGGCGATATTGGTGCGCGATAGCGGAAGCAGGATGTCGCGCATGAAGCGGAACGGTCCGGCATTGTCGATCCGTGCCGCCTCCAGAAGCTCGCCCGGAATGGTCAGGAAGAACTGCCGGAACAGGAAGGTGGCGGTGGCCGAGGCCATCAGCGGCAAGGTCAGCCCGGCATAGGTATCGATCAGGCCGAGGTCGACGATCACCTTGTAGGTCGGCAAGATGCGGACCTCTACCGGCAGCATCAGCGTCACGAAGATCATCCAGAAAAACACCATGCGGAACGGGAAGCGGAAAAAGACGATCGCAAAGGCGGACAGAAACGAGATGACGATCTTGCCGACAGCAATGACGACAGCCACCACGAAGGTGTTGAACAGCAGCCGCTCGAGGCTGACGCCGACCACGCGTTCGACACCGCCGGATAAGGCATCGCCGTAGTTTTCGGCGAAGTGACCGCCTGGCAGGAGCGAGATCGGCGGACGAATGATCTCGGCTGACGTCATCGTCGAGGCGACGAACGTATAATAGATCGGGAAGGCGACGATGATGATGCCGATGATCAGCATCAGGTGGCCCAAAAGGCTGGCAACCGGGCGTTTTTCAATCATGGCTCGCCTCATCCATAATGAACGCGCTTCTCGACGAAGCGGAATTGAAACGCGGTCAATGCGATAACGATGATCATCAGGATCACCGATTGCGCGGCCGACGAGCCAAGGTCGAGATTGACGAAGCCGTCATTGTAGACCTTGTAGACCAAGGTTTCCGTGGCTTTTGCCGGACCGCCGCCGGTGACCGAGTGGATGATGCCGAATGTATCGAAGAAGGCGTAGACGGTGTTGACCACCAACAGGAAGAACGTGGTCGGAGCCAGCAGCGGAAAAACAATGGTCCAGAAACGGCGACTGCCGCGGGCGCCATCGATTGCCGCGGCTTCAATCAGCGACTTCGGGATCGCCTGCAGCCCGGCCACGAAAAACAGAAAATTGTAGCTGATCTGCTTCCAGGCGGCGGCCACGACGACAAGCCCCATGGCTTGGTCTCCGTTCAGCAACGGGTCCCACAGAAAGCCGTTGCGGCGCAAGATGTAAGCGAATGTGCCCATCGCCGGATTGAACATGAACAGCCACAGCATACCGGCCACCGCCGGGGCGACGGCATAGGGCCAGATCAGCAGCGTGCGGTAGAAGGTCTGACCACGCACCACCTTGTCTGCCGCGCTCGCCAAAGCCAACGCCACGACCATGGAGAGAAGGGCGGTCAGCACACTGAAGATCACCGTGACCTGCAGCGAGTTGAGATAGTTCGGATCGGCCAGCACCTGCCTGAAATTGGCGAGGCCGACAAACCCGCTCTTCAGGCCGAACGGATCCTGCCGCTGGGTCGACTGGTAAAGCGCCTGACTGGCTGGCCAGAAGAAGAACACCACGGTCAGGATCAGCTGTGGTGCGACCAGGCAATAGGGGAGAATCTTGTTCGGAAAGGCGGCTTGTTGCACGGCAAGGTCCTTGCACGAGGAGACGGCGCCCGCGGCAATCACGCCGCGGGCGGAACTGCATCAGCGCATCATTGTCCAAGCGCCTGCTTGATGGCGGCGTTGCCGCGCTCAACGGCTTTGTCGAGCGCCGCCTTCGCATCCTGCTTGCCGGCGAGCATCGCTTCGAATTCCTCGTTCATGATGTCGCGAACCTGCGGGAGATTCACCAGGCGCACGCCCTTGGAGTTTTCCGTGGGCGCCTTGCCCATCATCTGCAGGATCGGTGTTTCGCGGCCTGGGTTTTTCTCGTAGAACCCGGATTTCTTGGTGTCTTCGTAGGCTGCCATCGTCACCGGCATATAACCGGAGACCTGGTGCAGTCTCGACTGGATCTTGGTTTGCGACAGAAAGTGGAAGAACTGCGCGATGCCCTTGTATTCCTCGTCGCTCTTGCCGGCAAAGACCCAAAGGCTTGCGCCGCCTGGAATGGTGTTCTGCGGACCATGGCCCTCATAGTATGGCAACTGGCCGATGCCGTAATTCATTCCGGACTTGACGATGTCGCCGAGCCCGCCCGACGATTCCGTCATGATGGCGCATTCGCCTGACGTGAAGAGCTGCTTGGCTTCAGAGGTGCGGCCGCCATAACGGAACGTGCCATCCTTGGCGAGGTCTGCAATCGACTGGAAATGCTGGACGAACAAGGGGGAGTTGAACGCGAGCGTCACATCCGTGCCGCCAAGGCCGTTCTCGTTTGATCCGTAGGACACATTGTTCCAGGCTGCGAGGTTCTCGGTCTGGATCCAGGTCAGCCATGTGGACGTCAGCCCGCAGGATGCGGCTCCGCTGGTCTTGATCTTTTTTGCCGCATCGAACACCTCAGGCCAGGTTTTCGGCGGCTTGTCAGCATCCAGGCCGGCCTTTTTGAAGATGTCCTTGTTGTAGTAGAGGATGGGTGACGAGGAGTTGTAGGGGAAGGACAGCATCGTGCCGTCGGGCTTGGAATAATAGGCGGCAATGCCGGCGAGATACTCAGACTTGTCGAAGGTGAAGCCGCCCTTCTTCAGAACTTCGGCCGCCGGCATGATCGCGCCCTCGGCGCCCATCATGACGCCGCTGCCGGCATCAAAGACCTGCAAGATCGCCGGCGGCTGCTTCGCTCTGAAGGCCGCGATCCCGGCATTGAGTGCTTCGGGATAGGTCCCCTTGAACACCGGAACGATCGTGTAGTCTTTCTGGCTTTCGTTGAATTCCTTGGCAAGCTGGTTCACCACCTCATTGTTGGCGCCTGCCATCGCATGCCACCACTGAAGTTCGGTCGCTGCAATCGCGTGCGAGGCGATCCCGAAGGTGGCGACCGCCGCGAGCGCGGATACGGATAGGCTTCCTATGGACATTGATGGCTCCTCCCTGAGCGCTTTTTGAAGCCGGGTGAGCCGGCTGCCAACTTCACCAATGCAATCCTCCTCGATTGCATCAGGCTATTTCAAACCGCTTGCAGCAGAAGACGAGAAGCTCCGACTGCAAGCGCGTTCAATTCAAGATAGGCTTCTTATACGGTCTGTCGAGGTCAGGCCGCCACGGTTATTAAGCCGGCTAGATACCGGCGATTTTTCTGAGGTCGTCGATGGCGCCCGGCGCCGCCGCCAAAACCGGCGATCCCTTTGTCAGACGCTCATCCGATGTAGGAAACGGATGATGCCAGCCGCCGGCTTCCTTCACGAGGCAATAGCCTGCCATGCAGTCCCACGCATGCATATACGGCTCGTAATAGCCGACCAGCCTGCCGGCGGCGACATAGGCCAGCATTAGTGCGCCGGAGCCGTTGCGGACGAAGTTGCCACCCGCCTGCAGCAGATCTTCCACCATCTTGCCGACAAAGGCCGGCGTCACGTAATTGTTGGCGCCAATCCCCGTTACCGCGTTGCGGATCGTTCTTTCGGGATCAAGTTTCAGTGGCTTGCCGTTCAGCGTTGCGCCGGCACCTGATGCCGCCGAGTAAAGCTCCGAATGGCAGGGCGCGGCGATTACGCCGACGACGGGCTGGCCGTCATGGAGGAGACCGATCGATACGCACCAGTTTGGCATGCCGTTGACGAATGGGCTCGTCCCATCGATCGGATCGACAACCCAGGTAAAACCAGAGCTGCCACGCTCGATCCCATACTCCTCGCCGAGAACGCCGTCCTCGGGAAAGGCTGCATTGAAGCGTCCGCGGATCAATTGCTCAACCTCACGGTCGGCAATCGAGACGACATCTTGTGCGTCCCGTTTGGTTTCGATGACGAGCGTTTCCCGCTTGTTGTAATAGTCGAGTGCGAGCGCTGCTGCCTGCCGGGCGACGTCTTCAGCGACTTTGTGGCGTGCGTCGATCCCCGAGCGCAGATGCAATTCCATAGAGTATATCCTTCGCTTGTCTTTGTTTAGCGGTGTCTGTCAGTTGCGAATGACGGCAACACCGCGCTCCTTGAATCCGATTTCCACATGCGTCGCCGGTGCCAGCGCGTGATCCACCGAGGGATCGATGACGAACAACGTGCCCTGGTCGGTCTTGACCTCATATTCGACGTGATCGCCGAGATAGGCGGAATGGGTGATCTGGCCGGTGAAAGTGCTATTGGTTGCCTGCGGCTTCAGGATGATTGCATTCGGACGCACGGCAAGCTGGGCTTCGCCCAGACGCAGGTCGAGGCCTTTGACCCGGTGCGCCAGCCCCTGCACATTCACGAGTGCACTGCCTTCGCCGACCTCCATGACATTGCACGCGACGACATTCGCTTCGCCCATGAAATCGGCGATGAAGGCGGAGGCCGGCAGGTCGTAGAGATCGCGCGGCGCACCGGCCTGGGCGATTTCGCCATCCTTCATCACAATGATACGGTCGGATACTGCCAGCGCCTCGTCCTGGTCATGGGTCACGTAGACCGCCGTGAACCCCAGGCGTTGCTGCAACTCGCGGATTTCGGTTCGGACCCGGCGGCGGAGGCGAGCATCGAGATTGGACAACGGCTCGTCCAGCAACAGAACCTGCGGCTCCAGCACCAGAGCGCGGGCCACGGCGACACGCTGCTGCTGGCCGCCTGACATCTCGGCCGGCAAGCGCTTTCCCATGCCGGACAGGCCGACCAGCGTCAGACCATCTTCGGCCCGTTCGCGGGCCTCCTTCTTTTTTAATCCGGACGATTCCAGACCATAGGCGACATTGTCGAGCGCCGTCATGTGCGGAAACAGCGCATAGGACTGGAACACCATGGAGACGTCGCGCTCGTTGGCCGGCAGCATGGTGACGTCCTTGCCGCCGATAAGGATGCGCCCGGACGTCGGATGTTCGAGGCCGGCAAGCATGCGCAACGTCGTGGTCTTGCCGCAGCCCGAAGGCCCAAGCAGCGTCACCAGGGTTCCCGGCTCGATCGTTAGCGACAGGTTGGGGATGGCCGTAAAGGCGCCGAATGTCTTCGTGACGTTTTCAAAGACGACGGAGCCGGGACGTTGGGTGCTCATGCGGTTTTCTCCTGGGCGATCGGCGCGGCGCCGAGTGCGGTGGCTTGCGGAATGGCAACCCTGTTTTCGCGACGAAGCCGGCGCTCGCCGACGAGCAGCTGGAAGCCGGCAATGACTGAGATCATCACCACGATGAGAACGGAGGAGTAGGCGATTGCCACGCCATATTCGCCGTTCTCGACCAAACCGACGATATAGGCGGTGGACATGTTGTACTGCGCGCTGACCAGGAAGATCACCGCACTGATCGAGGTGATGGCGCGCACGAAGGAATAGACCAGTGCTGCCGTGATTGCGGGTCTGAGCAGTGGCAGGATCACCTTGCGAAGCGTGCGGAAGCTGTCGGCGCGCAGTGTCAGCGATGCCTCGTCGAGACTCTTGTCGAGCTGGCTCATCGCGGCAACGCCGCCTCGGACGCCGACGGGCATGTTGCGGAACACGAAGCAGGCGACAAGGATCAGAGCCGTTCCGGTCATTTCGAGCGGCGGCAAGTTGAAGGCCATGATGTAGCTGATGCCGATCACGGTGCCCGGAATTGCGAAACTCATCATCAGCGCAAATTCGAACAGATTGCGGCCGGCAAAACGTTGACGGACAATGAGGTAGGCGGTCAGCAGTCCGACGGCTGCGGTCAGCGGTGCCGAAATCAGTGCGATCTCCATCGTCGTCCAGAACGAATTCCAGGCGACGCCGGTCCAGGCGATCCCTCCGTCGTCGCGCCAGCCGACGGAAAATGCGCTGACGTAGTGCTCAAGCGTCAGCGTGTTATCAAGGCCCCAGGTTCTGACGAAGCCGCCGAACGCAATCATCGCATAGACGATGACGGTGAAACCCATCCACGGGATGACGAGCGCGTGGACCGCGATCGACAGGCCACGGGGCAGGGCAATGTGGGCGCCGGAATCGCCTTTCCCGGTAACCGTCGCGAAGCTCTTGCCCGACAGCCAGAAGCGCTGGGCGACGAAAGCCGAAAGCGTGAAGGCGAGCAGGATCATCGCCAGTGTCGCGGCGCGCGACGGATCGTTCTGCGAGCCGACGACGGCAAAGAAGATCTCGGTCGATAGCACGCCATGGCTTCCGCCCAGCACCATCGGATTGCCGAAGTCTGCCATGCTTTCGATGAAGCCGATCAGGAACGCGTTGGCGAGGCCGGGCTTCATCAGGGGCAACGAGACGCGCCAGAAAGTACGCCAGCGATCGGCCCTCAGCGTCTGCGACGCTTCCTCCATCGACGGGCTGACGCCTTCGACCACGCCGATCAGCACGAGAAAGGAAATCGGCGTGAACGACAGGACCTGTGCGATCCATATGCCGGTCAGGCCATACAGCCAGCGCCCGGGTTCGATGCCGAACAGCGATGACAAACCCTGCGTGACCACGCCGGCGCGGCCAAACAGCAGAGTCAGCGCAAGTCCGACGACGAAAGGCGGGGTAATGATCGGCAGGATGGTCAGGAGGCGGAGGCCTCGTTTGAACGGAAAGCGGGTTCTGGTCGCGACAAGCGCGAAGCACAACCCCAGCAGCGTCGAACCGCCCGCCGTCATGATGGCAAGGAAAAGCGTGCGCCAGGCAACGCCGCAGCGGTCGCCGCCGGCCAGGCAACCCAGGCTCCAGACGGAGGGATCCTGTATGTTGGTCAGGAACCCGTCGGGACTGAATGACCCGTCGAAGCTCTGAAACGCGCCGATAAACATGCTGGCAACGGGATAGAATACGAATATCGAAACGAGCACGACAAGCACTGTGATCGAGGCGACAACGAAGGCATCACCCTTCATCGCGCCGCGTTCGGCCATGCCAAAAGCAAACATCAGCACGAACACGATGCCAAGCAGGATCGCCCCTGCACCCATCGACGGTTGACCATCAGGGAGCGTGCCAAACATGCTTTCGCTGATCGTCCAGCTCCAACCGCTGAAGGTGATCGCCAGCCCCTGGACGCAAAGAAACACAAATCCGGCGCCACCGGTGAAGGCGAGCAGGGTTCCACGCTGCATCGGATTGAAGATAAAGCGCGCAATGACGGCGGCGACCAAGAAGATGAAGCTCAGCGAAAGCCACCACTTTCCGTGCTGCAGGATCTCCAGAATGGCGGGTGCGCTCGCCGCGTCCCAGGGAAAGCCGGGTAGCCAGCCGAAGCCGTAGAAGCCACCATCTATGCGGTACCAGGGCAGCACAAACATGGCGAGCAAGCCTGCCAACAGGGCAAGATCGAGCCGGCGGTTGCGATTGGGCATTACGGTGCATCCGTTACATCTGCTTGAAGTGTCTTCAGTCGGCCCATGTCGGGGCCGACTGCGTGGAGGCGCGAGCCAGGCGATCAGTTCGCCTTGGCGCCGATTTCCTTATCCCAGCGGCTGAGCAGAGCCTTGCGAACGTCGGGATCGCCGAATTTCTTGAAATCGTAGTCGATCAACTTGATGTCCTCGAACTTCGGCGCTTCCTTGGGAATGGCCGCTGACTTGTTCGATGGAAGCTGGAACGACTTGGCGTCCTTCATGTGCGATTGGGCATCGGCGCTGAGCGCCCAGTCGTACCACTTCTTGGCGTTGTCGAGGTTTTTCGCGCCCTTGATGATCGACATCGAGCCGATCTCGTAACCGGTGCCCTCGCACGGCGCGACGGCCTTGATCGGGAAACCCTCAACGGTCTGGGCGACCGCGTCATGCATGAACACCACCCCGATCGTTGCCTCGCCACGCGCGGCAGCCTTTACAGGCGCGGAGCCGGACTTGGTGTATTGGGAGATATTGGCGTTGAGTTTGCCGAGATAGTCGAAAGCCTTGTCCTCGCCCATGATCTGCACGAGTGTGGCCAAGGTGTTGTAGGAGGTCCCCGATGAGTTCGGATTGGCGATCTGGATCTCACCCTTGTAGGACGTGTCCAGAAGGTCGGCCCAGCACTTCGGCTCCTTCAGTCCCTTGCTCTTCAACAGCTCGGTGTTGTAACCCCAGCCCAGAGCGCCGGCGTAGACGCCAACCGTCCGGTATTGTGCACTTTCGGCCTGCTTTCTGGCCCAGTCCTGCAACTGGTCGAGAAGAGGAGACTTGTATTCCTGCGTCAGTCCTTCGGACGCAGCCTGCAAATGCGGGTCGCCGGTTCCCGCCCACCAGATATCCGTCTTCGGGTTGCGTGCCTCGGCCCTGATCTTCGCATAGGTCTCGCCCGCGGATAGGCGAACCATGTTGACCTTGATGTCAGACTGTTTTTCGAACAAGCCCTTCATAAGGTCGCAGACCTGCGGGTCTGCTGAACAAATCATGTTGAGATCGCCGGCCGCATGCGCCGAATAGGCGGCAAGCGAAACGCCGGCAGCAATCGCAGCTGCAGCAACTGTTCCAAAACGCATTGACATCCTCCTGTGTTTAGCAGCGCCTCCACGCTGATCGCCTTTGCAAGCGTGTGCAAATGCTGCATCAACGGTGGATGCCTGTCAACAAAGATTCGTTAAATTTTGCGCTGTGGAGGGCTCAGGTTATATTGCACTCATTTGCAAATATGGGCAAAGTTGGTTCTGGAGGATGCAAGTGACAGTCAAGCTTTATATCAGCGCGAACGAGGTTGCGGAACGGGCAGGGGTGTCGCGATCCGCCGTGTCACGCACGTTTACGCCTGGTGCCAGCGTATCGCCGGAAACACGACGGCGCGTCATGGAGGCCGCTGATGCGCTTGGCTATCACGTCAATCACCTTGCACGCGGCCTGATGCGAAATGAGAGCGGAATCGTCTGCCTCGTCGTTTCGGAGGTTGCGACACCTTACCGGTCGGCGCTGCTCAGCATGCTGACGCAGAAGCTTCAGAACGCCGGAAAAGTGGCCATGCTTGTGAACACGGATCGCTCCGACGGGAGTGTCGATCGCGCGTTAAAGCAGGCAATCCGGTACCGTGCCGAGGCGTCCATCATCATGTCGGGTCTGCCGGACAAATCCATCACTCAACTGTGCCTGAAAAACGGCCAGCGCCTGGTTCTCATCAATCGCGACGATGATCAAGTCGGGACACTGCGGATCAACCTGGACGACTACGAGGCGGGTTCGAAAATCGTTACGGCATTCCTGCGAGCGGGCTGTCGGCGGTTGGCGTTTGCAAATTCCGAAGCTGGTACGCCGAGCCTGATGGCCCGCGGACGGGGGTTCATCGAGGCGGCGAAACGTTTGGGGCTTGATGTCGTTGTGGAAAGATATGGATGGACCGGCTACGAGGCAGGCCAGGTTCTCGCCAGACGGCTTCTGACACGCGAGGAGCGGCCGGATGGTGTATTTTGTGCAACCGACTTACTGGCATGCGGTTTCATGGACACTGCCCGGCGGGAGTTCTCAGTTGTGATCCCCAAACAACTGTGCGTCGCTGGATTTGACAATATCGAGCAGGCTGCTTGGCAGTCGTATGATTTGACGACGTTCGCGCAACCTGTCGAAGACATAGCGACTGAGGCTGTGCGCTGGTTGGATGCGGTGCCATCGCACGATATACACCGGGTCCAACTTCATGCGGACCTAGTGTGGCGTAGCTCAATTCGCGGGGGGTAGCGGGAACCCAAAATAATACGTTTAAAGCGCATCGTGTGGATCAGAGGATCAAAGCGGCAGTGCGGCTTTTGTAATAAGAGTTCGCCATGGCTACGAAGATTGCGCAAGCGATTCATCCCAGCAATTTGGATGATCTTATGTGGCTAAACACGCTATCGCCACCAGATCAGCCGGCGATCGACCATGACCAGCAAGCCGTAAAGCGTGAGGCTCGTCAGCGACGAGACGAGGATGGCTGACCAGACGGTCTGCGAATCCATCTCCGCCGTCGCGCGGTATACGATCTGTCCGATGCCGTTGTAGGCGCCCAGCATTTCCGCCACGATGACGGCGATGGTGCTGCGCGCAAGGCCGATGCGCAGGCCTGTGGCGATCGAGGGTAGGGCGGACGGAAGCTGCAGGCGCCAGAGAACGGCGAAGCGTCCGGCGCCGAAGCTGCGCAGCAGGTTGATATGCCCGTCCTCCGTTCGCGAGAAGCCTTCAAGCGCCGACAACAGCACCGCGAAGCTGACGGAAAGGGCCGCGATCGCGATCTTCGAGGCGGCGCCCAAGCCGAACCACAACAAAGCCAGTGGCACAAAAGCGATCGACGGCACAGTGTTGAGCGCGATCACGAGTGGAAGCAGCAGCATGCGGGCGGGAGGCGCCAACAGAAACAGGCACGCAATCGACAAGCCGAGCAGCGACCCGATGGCGAAGCCGGACAGCGCCTCATAGGTTGTCAGCCACAAGCCGCCGGCAAGCCGCGGCAGCGAGCTCACGGTTGCCTCGGCAATGGCGCTGGGTGCCGGCAGGATGTATTGCGGGATGTTTGCGAACGACGTCGCCACTTCCCACACGACCAGCAGCATGATCAGAGCGAAGAGAACGGGAATAGCCTCGGTGGCCAGGGTTTTCATACGATGCGCCACCAGACGTATTTCCTCTCGATGAGTGCAAGGAGACCATAGAGCAACGCGCCCAGCAGTCCGCAGATGACGATCAGGACCCAGACGCGTTCCACCTGCTCGAAGTAGAGCGCCTGCAGCAGCATGACGCCGAGCCCGACGCTGTCGCCGAACCATTCGCCGACGATGGCGCCGACCAGGCTCAGCGATACGCCGAGCTTGAGGCCGGTGAAGATGGAAGGCATCGCGGTCGGCAGCGCCAGACGCCAGAAAATCTGGGCCTTCGAGGCGCCGAAGCTGAGGAACAGATCGACTCGCTTTTCATCGACCATCTGCAAGCCGCGCAGGGTGGCGACGGCAACCGGGAAGAAGGTCAGGTAAAGCGCGATGGCGACCTTGGCGAGGATACTGTTGCCGAACCAGATGACGACGATCGCGCCGAATGCGATGACGGGAACGCTCTGAAGGGCGACGAACAGCGGCAATATGGAACGCTCGAGAAAGCGGCTCCAGGTAAAGACGATGCCGAAGGCAACGCCCAGCGCTACGCCGGCAACGAAACCGAGCGCGGTTTCGATGAGGGTCCGCAGGAAGCTGTACCAGAGTTCCAGGCTCACCGAAGCCGCATCGGCGACAACGCGCCCGAGCGGAGGAAGATAGCGTGGCGGTACATTCAATAGCGGAACCAACACCAGCCAGGCGAGAAGCGCTAGCACGATGCCGGCGGCCGGGTGGCCGAGTAAGAGGCGTGGTCTCATGGAAACTCCAAGCGTGGGACAAGCGACGGGAAGTTGCCGCTTGCCGTGGCGCCCTGCCCGAATGGTCCGGCCAGGGCCACGACGTCTGCTGATATGCGAGGCCTGAATTACATCGACTTCGCGGAGGCGGGGGTCTTCGCCCAGAAGGTCTGGTCGAAGGCAGCATCGAGAGCGACCGGCTTCTTCAACGCCTTGAATTCGATCAGGCTGTCGTGGACCGCCTTGATCGATGCCATGTCGATCGCCCCCAGGCCTTGGCTACCGCCCAGCTTGGCGCGCATCAGCGTCTCGATCTCGTCAAGCATCAGCTCCTGATGCTTGCGATCGAGGCCGGAGCCTGCCGCCATGATGATATCGGTGGCTTCCGCCTTGTTCTCGAAAGCGTACTTCCAGCCTTTGAGCGTCGCATCGAGGAAGGCCTGAACCACTTCCGGCTTTTCCTTGATCATCTTTTCCGAGGTGACGATAGAATCCTGCTGCGTGGTGACGCCGGAATCGTCGGGCAGGAAGGTCTTGATGTTGTTGATGCCCTGTTCCTTCAGCGTGTTCAGTTCGTTGTAGAGCGTCACGGTCGCAACATCGTACTGCTTGTCGATGAAGGGCTGCATCGAGAAGGGCTGCGAGACGACGTTGACGTCGCTCTGCGACAGTCCCTCGTGCGCGAGTACGGAATAGAGCGTGAACTGCGGGCCGGTCATCCAGGTCGCGACCGACTTGCCCTTGAAGTCCTTGACCGAGTTGATGCCGGAATTGTCGTAGGTGACATAGGCGAACGGCGTCATTTGCTGCGACATGCCGATGCAGATCAGCGGCAGCCCCTTTTCGCGGGCGTAAAGAACGCCTTCCGTACCGCTGGCGATGCCGAAGGTATCGGCGCCGGAGGCAACCAGTGTCTCGACGTTGATGTTCGGGCCGCCCGGGCTGATCGTCGCGTCGAGGCCGGCGTCCTTGTAGAAGCCTTTTGCCTTGGCGACGTAGACGCCGGCGAACTGCGCCTGGGCGACCCACTTGAGACGGATCGATACGGCTTCCGCCGCATGGGCGGTGACGGAACCGCCAAATGCGGCGGCGAGAAGTGCGATTGAGACGACACCATGCTTAAAAGAGCGTTTCATGATATTGCTTCCCCTATTTGTGTATGCAGAAAGCGTTTTGCAATATACATGCCAACCCGAAAATCGATGTTTGAAGCAAAGATCGCGCTGTTTCGATTTAGCGTGGCGCATAATCCGGCCAGATTCAGATTACAAAATGCAGCAGATGCCTAATATGTATTCATTTTTGACAAATGTGATTTTTTAGGCTGAATTGCGTGCACGTCTATCGTATCGAACATGCAAAAGAGGATGACTGATGAGTAATGAGACCCTGTGGTCCGCGGAATTCACCCAGCTCGGGGAAGCGGTGAGGAGTGGCGCAGTTTCCTCCGTCGCATTGACGGAGCTCATGCTCGAGCGGATATCTGCGCATGACGGCGACCTGCATTCCTATGCCGCGGTCGCGCCGGATGTGGCCCTTGCCGCCGCGTGCAAGGCCGATGCCGAGATCGAGGCCGGCAACTGGCGCGGGCCGCTGCATGGCATTCCGCTCGCGGTGAAGGATGCCTTCGCGACCGTCGACATTCCGACGGGCTTCGGCAGCCCTGTCTTCGCTGGGCAGGAGATACGCGAGGAATCGACCGCGACGGCGCGTCTGCGGGCAGCGGGTGCCGTGATGCTTGGCAAGCTGACGTTGACCGAAGGCGTCTATGCCGATCACCATCCGTCGATCATACCGCCGATCAATCCTTTCGGCGCGGCGCACTGGACCGGAACATCGTCATCGGGTTCGGGCGTGGCGGTCACGTCGGGCCTTGCCTATGCCACGCTCGGCACCGACACGGGCGGCTCCATTCGCTTGCCGTCGTCCTGCTGCGGCGTCGTCGGCATCAAGCCGACATGGGGGCGCGTGAGCCGCCACGGCGTCTTTCCGCTTGCGAACTCTCTCGATCACGTCGGGCCGATGGCCCGCAGCGTGGCCGACGCGGCAGCCCTTCGGCGCCATCGCCGGGCCTGATACGGCGGATGCAACGGCAGCACAGGTTCCCGTCGATGACTATCTCGCCGCTGCTCTGTCCGCCGATGTCAACGGCCTGACGATCGGCATCGATCGGGCCTTCATCGCGTCACGCGCGACGGACGAGGTGGTGGCGTCGATCGAGGCGGCGGTCGAGGTGATGCGCGGGCTCGGCGCCCGTTTCGTGGATGTCAGCTTTCCCGATCCCGATCTGGTGCTGCGCGGCTGGGCCGTGCAGTGCGCGGTCGAATGCGCGATGGCGCACGAAGCGACTTATCCGGCGCGCAAGGCGGAGTATGGCGAGCGGATGTCCGCCCTGCTCGAGCGCGGCCGCTCCCATACGGCACGCGACATGGCGGTAGCGCTGGAGGATCGCCGCGAATTCAACGGCCGGATCGCGTGCATGTTCCCATATATCGACCTGCTCATGGTGCCCGGACTGCCGGTTGCCGGCCCCTCGTTGGAGTTCATGTCATCGCTCGGCGAAGACCCCGCCGCGATCCTTGCGATCGGGCCGTTCACGGCGCCCTTCGACGTTTGCGGCTACCCGACGATCACCATGCCGTGCGGTGAGAGCACCAAGGGCATTCCTGTCGGCTTCCAGTTCGTCGGTCGCCCCTTCGCCGAGGCTTTGCTGTGCCGGGCAGGCGGAGCCTACCAGACGAAGACGTCGTTTCACCGCAGACGTCCGACGCTTCGGGGCCAGGTTTCGGAGTGAGGTCGATCCCGGTCAGTAGCCGCGCAGGGGATCGACCAGAGCCTCGAGCTCTTCGCCTTTCAGATAGCATCGAGGTTCTTCACCAGCCGGTCCTGGAAGGCCTGATCCTGATCGCCGCCGGCCCAAGAGATATGCGGGCTTGTGAAGACATTGGGCAAGGTGTAGAGCGGGTGTCCGTCGGGCAACGGCTCCGGCGTCGTCACGTCGAGCGTCGCGCTGCCGATGTCTCCCGCAACGAATGCCGCGACTAAGGCTTCCTGATCGACAAGGCCGCCGCGCGATGTGTTGATGAGATGCAAGCCTTGCTTGGCTACGCCCAGCAGTTCAGCTCCGATCGTGCCTTCGGTCTCAGATGTCCGCGGCGCGGCGATGACGAGGTGGTCGGCGGCTGCGAAGTTCTCGTCGATCCCGGCCGCTGCGATGCCCCGCTCACCGTCCCAGGCCGTGCGGCGGTTGACCATGACATTCATGTCGAAGGCAAGCGCCCGGCGAGCAATTGCCTGGCCGAGGCTGCCGTATCCAACAAGGCCGAGCGTCGTGCCGTAGAGGCGGCCAATGTCGTGGCGGCGCCAGTCCGCCTCGCTGCGGGCACCCGTCTCATCCAGCCGCTTCTCGGCGCGCAGTATCGCCGCGAAAACGAATTCGGCGATCGGCAGTGCGTTCAGTCCGCGCCCGCAGGTCATGACCCGATCCTGTAGCAGGGTCGGCGGATAGATCGATGCCTGTCGTCTGCGATTGCACCCATTTCAGCCGCTCTGGAAACCACCAGTCGGGCGGCGCCTGCTTCCAGCTGGCAAAGCCTCCGGTCACAAGAATGTCGGCCTCGGGCGCGATCTTCGATGGCTCCGCCGGAGCGGAATTCTGGATCACGACCGGTCGGGAAGGATGTTCTTCGAATGCCTTGCCGAGTTCCGGACCAAGCTGGTTGAGGATCACGGGGCGTTCTGATGCGGGCATGTGTTTCCTCCTCCGCGCGACGATTGCCGCGCAGTCTCCTCGCGAGCGCGAAACTCGATCTTGTTACTGAGCGCGGCTCATATGCGCCGGCAGCGACGAAATGAAATCGGTGAGCTGATCGCCCAGCAGCTGAACGTGATCGCTGGCCGCCTTGCGGGCCGCTTCCGGATCACCGGCATCGATCGCGTCCATGATGCGGACGTGCTCGGTCAGCGTGCTCAGCATGCGGCCGGGCTGGTAGGTGGCGCGCATGCGGTAGGCGCCGATGCGGCGGCGAAGCTGGATCGCCTGGTCCGCAATGAAATGCGTATGGGCCGCTTCGTAGAGCTGGTCGTGGAATTTCTGGTTCACCTTGTAGAAGGCAACCGGATCGCCCGAATTGTAGGCTTCGACCAGCTCCTCGTGCACCTTGCGCATGCCGGCGCGCTCGGCGGGTGTCGCGCGGCGGGCGGCGAGCCGGGCGCAGAGGCCTTCGAGAGCCGACATCACGTCGAACATCTCGATCAGCGCCGGAATGGAGAGGAGGGCGACATGCGTGCCCTGGCGGCCGCGCGTCTCGACGAGCCCGATCGCCAGCAGCGCCTTGATCGCTTCGCGCACCGGCGTCCGCGACAGGCCGAAGCGGCGCGCGAGCTCCATCTCGTCCAGCCGCTCGCCCGGAGCGAGCCTGCCGTCCAGGATCATCTGCTCGAGCTGCTCACGCAGCTCGCCGGCGCGGGTCGGAGCGCGCATCCCGATTGCCGCCTCGGGCAGACGAGTGTCATCCTGATCCAATGCGGTCACTCCTCTCGCGGAACTGCGAATGGCCAATTTATATTTTGCTGGCGGCATTTATACTTTTCTTTTCGCTCTGCATTCAATGGGTGGGAAGTGGGTATACGAGTGTAGAAAGGCAGGTTCGGAGCTTTTCCACAATCATCACGGGAGCTTCGATCATCGGAAAGTGGCCGGAGTCGTATTCGACGACATCGGTGCTGCTGAAACAGTCCATCGGCGCCGGATCCGCCAGTCGCGCGACCCAGGCCGAATTGAGCATCACGGCGGGACAGGCGACCAGCGGCCAGCGCTCTTCCGCGTCCCAGGCAAAGAGGTCGTCCTTGATGCCAAGCGCAAAGGCGGCGGCAGCCGAGGCGATCATGCTGTCGGTGATCGACTGGCGCATCGCCTCGTCGGTGGAGGGATGCACGATGATATCGATCATGGCGCGCATGCGGCCCGCGTAGTCGCTAGCGAACTCCTCGTGGCGTCTGACGAGCTCGTCATCGGGAACGCGGCCGTAATAGTCGCGGTCCGTCAGCGTATCGAGCCCGATCAAAGCTCTCACACGCTCCGGCGCGATGATCACCACCTCGGTCATGATCGGGCCGCCCATTGAGTGACCGATCAGCGTCGCGGCTTCGATGCCGAGATGAGCCAGGAGATGCGCGACAGCGGCACCCATCGCGCGGATCGTCTGGCCGGCTGGCGGCGGTGGGAGCATGCCGCCGAAACCAGGATGCGAGACCGCCAGCACCCGGTGATCGCGCGCCAGTTCGGGCGCGATTCCGTTCCAATGCTCGGCATTGCCGCACCAGCCGTGGATCAGCACCAGCCAGTCGCCTTCGCTTCCGAAGACGCGATAGCCAATCGTCCGCCCATCGGGGCGTCCAGTGTCGAAAGCGGAGCGAGGCTGCGGGCCGGTGCGTTCATGGCCTAGCCCTTGATCCCACTGGTGGTCATGCCCTGCGTGAAATACTTCTGCAGCAGCAGGAAGAGCAGGATGAGCGGAACGGTCGCGACAGTCGCGCCGGCAAAGGTTTCGCCCCAATTCGGCAGCTGCGTCGGCGAGCCCTGCTGGGCGATCGCCACCTGGATGACCTGGATTGCCGGATCCTGGATGATGACGAGCGGCCAAAGGAAGCTGTTCCACGAAAACAGAAAGGTGATGAGGCCGAGGGTCAGCATCGGCACCTTCACGTTCGGCAGCACGATCGAAAAGAAGATGCGCACATGACCGGCGCCATCAATCCGCGCGGCGTCCTCGAGCTCGACCGGCAGTTCCTCGAACGCCTGCTTCAGCAGGAACAGGCCGAACGGGCTGGCGATCCAGGGGATCATGACGCCGAGCAGCGTGTTGGAGAGGCCGAGGCCGGAAACCACCTGATAGAGCGGCACCATCATCGCCTCGATCGGCAACAGGAAAGTGAGGAGGATCAGCACGAAAACGATCTTCGCGCCGGGGAAGCGGATGCGCGTCAGCGAATAGGCGGCCATCGAGCAGAGCAGCAGCGTCAGCGCCACTTGTCCGCCGGCAACGATGGCGGTGTTCATCAGCGCTGTCAGCACATTGGTGCGCTCGAACAGCGTGCGATAATTCTCGAACGTTCCCTCGACGGGCAGGAAGGCGCGCCAGGAGAGCGGCGTGACGTCGTTGAACAGCGTCAACTGGTTCTTGAAGGACGACGAGACGATCCAGGCGTAGGGTGCCAGGAAGCAGCACAGGATGACGACAATGACGAGGGCGACCATGGCGCCGCGCCTAAGATGTTGCTTCTTCATGTCAGTAATTCCAGCGAGAGCGCAGCAGGGTCATCTGCGCCATGGAGATAGCCAGCACCACGAGCAGCAGCGCCACGGACAGCGCGGAGGCATAGCCGGCCTGCTGCATGATGAAGGCGCTGTTGTAGATGTGGTAGACGATCAGGTTGGTACTGTCCTGCGGGCCGCCCTGGGTCATCAGGTAGGCCGGCGCGAAGGCCTGAAGCGAAAATACCGTCATGATGACGACAACGAAAAGCGTCGTGCGGGAGAGGAGCGGGATCGTCACATTCCAGAGAACCTGGCGGCGGGTGGCGCCGTCGATACGGGCAGCCTCCGTCAGTTCCACCGGCAGGCCCTGCAGACCGGCCAGGAAGAGGATGGCGCCGAAACCGACCTGCTGCCAGAGCGTCATGGCGATCAGGGCCGGAAGCGCTTGGCTCGTCGAGGTGAGGAAGGGCTGGTTGCCGATGCCGACGATGTTCAGCACGCCGTTGATCAGGCCGTTCGAGGGGTCGAGCAGGAAGGACCACATGGTGGCGACGACAACGGAGGAGGTCACGACCGGCAGCATGATCATGGTGCGGACGAGGCCACGCGCCGGCAGCTTCGAATTGAGAAACAATGCCAGCGAGAAGGCCACCGGGATGACGAAGACGACGACGCCGAGCGCGAAGAGGAAGGTGACGCCGAAGGATACGGCTGCATCGTCGTAATCGATCATGTCGGTGAAGTTGCGCAACCCGACGAACTTGGCGGCGGCCGGGTTGAGCAGGGAGTAGTCATAGACGCTGTTGCGGGCCATGACGAGCAAGGGCAGGTACTGGAAGACCAGCAACAGGATCATGAACGGCGCAAGGAAGCCGGCCGCAAACAGCCAATCGCGCTTCTGCCGCTTCGTAGCGGGCTTTCGCGTTTTTGGTTTGGCCGAAGCCGTGGGTAGGGTATTCGAGACCGACATTCTTGCGTCCAATGCTTAGCGATCGAGGACTCGCTGTACTTTCTTCTCGGCGTCCGCCATCAGGTCGGCCGGATCGCCGCCGAAGGCCACGGCACGCAGAGCATCGGTAACGAGCTTGTCGTACTGGGCGAACTTCGGACCCGGAGGACGCGGCTGGCCCCATTCCTGCAACTGGTCGACGAAGACCTTCATCGGATAGGCGTTGTAGGTCTCGAAGCGTGGGAACAGGCTCTTCAGTGTCGGCAGATTGCCGCGCTGGCTGACGTTCATGTAGGCGTATTCCCCCGTGGACATGTCGACCACGAACTTGGCCGCGATATCGGGATGCTTGGAACGCGCCGTGGCGCCGATCGTGGTCGAGCCTGTGTGGACGATCGGGGTCTTGAAGTAGGGGATCGGGGTGATGCCCCACTCGATCTTCGGATCCTTGATTAACGCGCTGCCGGCGGCCGGCGTATCGATGTAGAAGCAGGCCTTGCCGTCGAAGAAGGCGTTCGGAATGCCGACCTTGGGCGCAACCCCTTCGGAGTTGAACAGCGACTGGTAGAACTTCAGCGCTTCGATCGCCTCCGGCGTGTTCAGGTATCCCTCGACCGACTTGCCGTCCTTGGAGAGCGCCCAGAAGGTCTTGTAGGCGGAGCTTTCCGGAGCGGCCTTGGGGTCGCCGGCGGAGCGCTGGTAGATCAGGTCCTGGTAGACGAGGCCGGGCTGGCCGTTGCCGAAGCGGGTCGGGCCGAGACCCCAGACGCTCGGTGCGCCGGCAGGGCCCTGCTGGCAGGCCTTGAAGGCAGCCAGTGCCTCCGGCCAGGTCCAGGCCTTGTCGAGCGTCTGCGGCGGCTTGATGCCGGCGGCTTCGACGAGCTTCTTGTTGTAGTACATGGCGACCGTGGTCTGCTCGATGCCGGGCGAATAGACCTCGCCTTCGTAGCTGTGCTCGGCCCTGGTCGCGGGAAGGATGTCCTCGTCCCAGCCCTTCGGCAGGTACTTGGTGATGGGTAGCAGGATGCCGGAGGCTGCGTAGGACTGGGTGTTCGGACCGTCGTAAACCAGCACGTCAGGCGGGTTGGAGCTTGCTGCCTGAACGGAGATGGTGTCGGCAAGCTGGGCAAAGGGGACTTCGTTGATCTCGAACTTGACGCAGGGATTTTCCTTCTGCCAGGCTTCCATCGGGGCCGGATAGGGGTAGTTCCCCGGCGTGCGCAGAATGCGCAGCGTCGCGGCCTCGCCGGTGCATGCAGCGCTGTCCTGGGCAAATGCGCCAGTGCCGCCAAGCGCGGTGGCGCCAAGCAGGCCGGCGAGAAAGAGTATGCGGGCATTCATCAGCTGTTCTCCTTGATTTTTAGGTCGTCGTGCAGGCGGTGGTCGCGTCAGATGGCGCGACCGGTATCCGGGTCGAAGAGGGACATGCGATCACGGGCGATGCGGAGCGACTGCGTCTGCCCCTCTGCCGCGGCGAGTTCCGGCGGCAGCATGGCGGAACAGGAGACGCCTTCCAGCGCGAAATGGACGAGCGTCGTTGGGCCGAGCAGTTCGGCCATGTCGACAAGTACGGAGATTTCAGTTGTACCGTCGGCGAGAAAATGTTCCGGGCGCAGGCCGATTTCGACACTTCGGCCGGCGAAGGCCTTCAATGCCTCGACCTTGTCGGCGGGAGCAGCCACCGTGGCGCCGGCAAACGTCAACGTCGGCGTTTCGCCGTCCATAACCACCTCGGCCAGTAGGAAATTCATCGTCGGGCTGCCGATGAAGCCCGCGACGAAGCGGGTCGCCGGGCGCATGTAAAGTTCTTGCGGCGTACCCTGCTGCTCGATCAGGCCCTTGTTCAGCACCACCACGCGATCGGCAAGAGTCATCGCCTCGACCTGGTCGTGAGTCACATAGACAGTGGTCGCCTTCAGCCGCTTGTGCAGCCGGCGGATTTCCGCGCGCATGTGCCCCCGCAGCTTCGCGTCGAGGTTGGAGAGCGGTTCATCGAATAGGAAGACCGCGGGATCGCGCACCATCGCGCGGCCCATGGCGACACGCTGGCGCTGACCGCCCGAAAGCTGCTTTGGGCGGCGCTCCAGCAGGGCGGAGATGTCCAGCACCTTGGCTGCTTCCTCGACACGGCGGCGGATTTCGGCCTTCTCCATGCCCGAAAGCTTCAGGCCGAAGCTCATGTTCTGCGCAACCGTCATATGCGGATAAAGCGCATAGTTCTGAAAGACCATGGCGATGTTGCGATCGCGCGGCTCCAGCTCATCGACCCGCCGATCGCCGATCCAGATCTCGCCGTCCGTCAGCTCCTCGAGGCCCGCCAGCATTCGAAGCGTCGTCGACTTGCCGCAGCCCGATGGGCCGACAAGGACGACAAATTCACCGCTGCGAATGTCCAGGTTCAGGTTCTCGATCGTATTCGCCGAGGCGTTTTCGTAAGTCTTCCCCACATTCTTGAGGGACACATCTGCCATGAGGATATTCCAGCCGTCTGTTTCAGAGGTCATCCATGCCCGAGGGCTATAATGCGACATTATGCCTTTTCGGTATTCTAGCAATAGATATTCGTATACATTAAATGACTTTCGCAAAATAATCGCGAAGTTGCTAATGAAATGGGCTTCGTGCACCGATAATTTGCATATTGTGCAAAATAGTTCATCATCATGCCGTTAAGTGGGAAAAATTTCCAACAACGTCGTTAAAACCCTATGGACAGGACGATAAATCAGCGTATGCAAGAAGGCGAAATATGTATTCAAACAGGAGATGCAGGTGGAACTCAATCTTGCCGGAAAGACGGCGCTCATCACCGGAGCCTCGCAGGGCATCGGCCATGCCATCGCGAAGGTGCTGGCTGCTGAAGGATGTCACCTTCACCTCGCCGCCCGCAACGGCGCGGCGATGGAGGAACTGAAGAAGGAACTGGCGCAGTATCCGGTCAATGTCACCGTACACGAAGCCGATCTTGGCACGACCGAGGCCATGGTTGCGCTCGACAAGGCCTGCGGCGACTACGATATCCTCATGAACAACGCCGGCGATATCCCTGCCGGTTCGATCGAGGATGTCACCGACGAGTCGATCCGTCGCGGCTTCGATCTCAAGGTCTTCGGCTACATCACGCTGGCGCGCGAATTCTGGAAACGCCGTAAGGGCCAAGGTGAGGGCAAAGGTGGCGTCATCATCAACGTCATCGGCAACTCCGGCGAGAACTGGGATGCCGCCTATTTCGCCGGCTCCACCGGCAATGCCGCGTTGATGAGCTTCACCAAGGCGCTCGGCGGCCGCAGCATGGATGAAGGCATCCGCGTCGTCGGCGTCAACCCCGGCCCGGTCGATACCCCGCGCATGTTCAAGATCATGAAGCGCAAGGCCATTGACATGCTGGGCGACGAGAGCCGCTGGGAAGAGCTCTACGACAAATATCCGGGCAAGCGTCCGGCAACCGCCGAGGAAGTCGCCGATCTCTGCGTCTTCCTGGCATCGCCCAAGGCCGCCTACATCAGCGGTACGGTCGTCACCATCGACGGCGGCATCGCCGCGCGCGGTTCGGTGATCTGATCCATGGCCGACGCTCGCACCCGCAACCGTTATTTCGACGATCTGTTCTCCACGCCTGATCTGGCGTGGATGGGTCAGAACACCAACCACGTGCCCGCTCATCCGGCGGTCGCGGAAGCCATGATCCGTTCGGTCGAGGCCGGAGAGTTCAACGCCTATGCCCCTCCGATGGGCTTCGAGGCGCTGCGCAGCGCGATCGTTGCCGACCTCGGTGTCGCTGGAACGTCTGCCGAAGCGCTCGTCACCGAAGGTGGCGTCAATGCGCTCGCCATGATCTGCAAGGCGCGCGCGAAGCCGGGCACCACGCTCGTCACCACCGATCCGACGTGGAAGTGGCCGTGCATGTTCGCCGAACAGGCGGGCGCCGAAGTGGTTCAGATCCCGATCTATGATGCCTCGGTCAACTACAAGCTGACGCCGCAGGCGCTGCGCGCCAACGTCGATGAGCGTTGCGGGATCATCTACATCGTCGATCCGAACAATCCGTTGGGCATCCGCTATGACCGCGCGGAGATCGAAGCCTTTGCCGAGATCGCCCGCTCGGTCGGCGCGCTCCTGATCCATGATTGTACCTATCGCGATTTCGCGGACGGCCACACGCCGGTTCTGCAGGTCGCGCCCGAGGGCACGGTGGTTTCGCTGTCGTTCTCCAAGTGGCTTGGTCTTGCTGGCATGCGCATCGGCGCGCTCGTTGCCGAGCCGACGCTGGTTGACGAGTTCTCGGCAGCCTCCACCTCGGTGCTTGGCGCATCGGTCGTGGCCCAGCGTGCCGCAATGGCCGGCCTGTCGGTCAAGCCGGAATGGATGAAAGACGTGCGCCGCATCGATAGCGCCAACAAAGCGATGATCATCGAGGCCGCGAAGGCTACCGGCCTTTCGGTTCCGATCCCGGTGTCACACGGCAACTTCCTGGTCCTCGAGACCATCTCCACCGGCGTTTCGCCCGAGGCCATTGTCGAGGCGGCCCGCCGCGAAGGCGTGATGATCCGCCAGGGACGCTACCACACGGCCGCCTTCGGCGATCGCTTCATCAAGGTCTCGACCTCGGTACCATCGGCCTGGGCCGAGCGTTTCTGCGAAGGTCTGCCGCGCTACATCGAGACGGCGCGCACGCTCAACGACGTACCGGCCCTCTTCTAGGGCCGGCATACCCATCGACGACACGAGGCAAAGAGGCTTTCACATGTACGCGACCGCCAAGGATGGAACGAAGCTTTACTACGAGACGGCAGGAGAGAGCGGTACGCCCATCCTGTTCATCCACGAGTTCGGCGGCAACTATGACGCCTGGGAACCGCAGATGAGCTTCTTTGTCCGTCGTCACCGCTGCATCACCTACGCGGCCCGCGGCTATGCGCCGTCGGATATCCCGGCTGATATGGAAATGTACTCACAGGCAAACGCCGCTGATGATGCGGTCGCGGTCCTCGATGCGCTCGGCATCGAGAGGGCGCATATCGTCGGCCTTTCCATGGGTGGCTTCGCCACCCTGCATTTCGGCCTGCGCACGCCGGAACGGGCCCTGTCGCTGACGGTTGCTGGCGCCGGTTACGGCACCGAGCGGGAAACGGCTGATTATTTCCGTAGTACCTCGCTGAAGGTCGCGGACAATTTCGAGAAGGATCCTGCCGGATTCTCGAAGATCTATTCGCTGGGCGCCAGCCGGGTGCAGTTCCAGAACAAGGATCCGCGCGGTTGGGCAGCCTTTGCGGAGCGCCTGTCGCATCATTCGGCCGTCGGCGCCGCCAACACCATGCGTGGCGTCCAGTGCCGTCGCCCGTCCTTCTGGGATCTTGAAGGGCAGTTGAAGACGATGATGGTGCCGACCCTCGTCATGACCGGCGACGAGGACGATCACTGCCTGCAGCCGTCGATCTACCTGAAGAAAATGCTGCCGGCCGCTGGTCTCGCCATCTTTCCGAAGACGGGTCATACGCTGAACCTCGAAGAGCCGACGCTGTTCAACTCCCTCGTGTCCGATTTCATCGCTCAGGTGGAGCAGGGCGCCTGGAAGATACGCGATCCCCGCGCCGATCCCGGTCAGGTGATGCGGACGGAGTAAAAGACATGGCGCGGCCCGCAATCTCTCCCGATCGCCTCTGGACCCGCCTGATGGCGTTAGGCGAGGATGGCGCGCTGCCCGGCGGCGGCGTCAACCGCCAGGCGCTGTCGAGCGACGAGATCGTGGCCTGGCGGCGGATCATCGCATGGGGCAAGGAGGCCGGCCTCGAAGCGTCCACCGATCCGGCGGGCAATCTGTTTCTCACGCTCAAGGGTTTACGTCCCCAACTGGCGCCTGTCGTCGCTGGAAGTCACATCGACAGCCAGCCAACAGGCGGTCTTTTTGATGGGGCTTTTGGCGTGCTGGCTGCCCTGGAGGCCTTGACCGCGATATCGGAAGCAGGCCTGACGCCTGAGCGTTCGATCACCGTCGTCGGCTGGATGAACGAAGAGGGAAGCCGTTTCGCACCCGGCATGATGGGCTCCGAGCTCTTCGCCGGCTTGCGCACGATGGAAGAAGTGACGGCGGTGCGCGACGCCGATGGCGTCAGCGTCGGCGATGCCCTTGGCGAACTGCATGCCGCATTCCCCGAGCTGCCGCATCACGCGCTCGGCTTCCCCGTTCACGCCTACATCGAACCGCATATCGAGCAGGCGGATGTGCTCGAAACCGAAGGTGCCGTGATCGGCGTCGTCTCGGGCATCCAGGGCAAGAAGACCTACGACATCACGATCACAGGCCGCGAAGCGCATGCAGGGACGGAGCCGATGGGTCGCCGGCAGGACGCGGTGCAGGCGTTCGCGCGCATGGCGACGTTGATGCACGACGCGATGGGCGGCGAGGAATTGATCAAGTTCACTATCGGCCGTGTCGTCGTCGAGCCCAATGCGCCGTCTGTCGTCCCGGCCAAGGTTACTTTCCGCATCGACTTGCGCCATCCCGAAAACGTCGTGCTGGAAACCTGTGGCGCCCGCCTTGAGGAAATAGCGCTTGCGGAGGCCGGTGCATGCCAAGTTGAAATCCGCCGCCTCGTCGATGCGCCCTCCAATGGCTTCGATGAAGAGCTCAAGCACGCGATCCAGGTGTCGGCGGACCGGCACGGATTGTCGTACCTTGAGGTTCTTTCGGCTGCCGGCCACGATGCCCGGCAGATGGCGCCGCTGACGCGGTCCGCGATGATCTTCATTCCCTGCCGGGGCGGCATCAGCCACCACCCGGACGAATGGTCCGAACCGGATCATGTCGCCGCCGGCGCGGCCGTTCTTCTCGACCTGCTTCTGGAGGAAGCAGGTGTTTCGTTAAACCAAGGAGATGCATGATGAGCACAGCCAATGACATGGCCGAAATGCCAGTCCAACTGCCGCGCGAGCCCGCCAACGCGGCCGAGGCGCGCAGCCGCTACTTCAATTCCGGCAATGCCTTCAACATAAAACTTCCCGCCGTGCCGGGGCACATCTTCATGGACGAGCCGGCGCAGGCGATGAAGATGGAAACGACCGGTTTCATCAATTGCGACCAGTCCGAGCAGATGGAATGCGGCTTTCCCGCAACCACGCCGCTGATGCTGGCGCGCTATGCCGTGGTCAAGGCCGGCGAAACGCTGAATACGGCGCTCGTCAACACGGCGTCGATCTGGTACGTCATCAAGGGCAGCTCCAGCCTGGCCGTCGGTGACGAGAAGGCGACGCTCGGCAAGGGCGATGTCTTCCTTCTGCCGGGTGGCATCGCGTCGGCGATCACCGCCAAGGACGATTGCGTCTTCTGGGCTGTCGGCAACGACCCGCAGCTGAAGTTCGACACCTCCGCGCCGGTCACCGGTAAGGAAGCCGCGGTGCAGTTCGTGCACTATCCGGCCGATGAAATTACCCATCAGCTCGATGTGGTCTACAGCTCGAACGCCAATGCCTCGACATCAGGTCACGCGCTGATCTTCTCGGCCGAAAAGACCGAAGCCGCCCGCAACATCACGCCGACCATGACGCTTTCGCTTAACACGCTGAAGCCGAAGAGCGCGCAGCCGCCGCACAAGCACAATTCGGCCGCCATCACGCTGGTCGTCGCCGGCGATCCCGCTTACTCCATGGTCGCCGAGCAGAAATGCGACTGGTCCCCCTGGGCAACGCTGGTGACACCCGCCGCCGCCAAGCACAGCCACCACAATGACGGCAACACCCGCGCCGAATTTCTGATCGTGCAGGATGGCGGGCTCTACTATCATGCCCGCACCATGGGATTCGAGTTCTACTGATGCGGCTGATTATCGACACGGATACCGCAGGGGATGATACCTATTCCCTGCTGCTGGCCATGAAGACGCCGGGGTCGACGCTGGAGGCGGTAACCGTCTGCGTCGGCAACGTGCCTTTCGACCAGCAGGTGGAAAACGCGCTGGCGACCATCGAGGCCGCCGGTTTCTCTGGCAAGGTTCCGGTTTACTGTGGCGCGAGGCGACCGATGGTCAAGCCGTGGGAAGCCTCCACCATGCACGGCAACGACGGGATGAGCGGCGCCAATCTGCCGATCGCCCGCCAGCGGCCCGAGACGATGCATGCCATCGATGCGATCATCGAAAAGGTGATGGCCGAGCCAGGCGAGATCGACATCCTTGCCCAGGCGCCGCTGACCAACATCGCCCTGGCGGTGATGAAGGAGCCGCGCATCGCCAAGGCGGTTCGCCATCTCTGGATCATGGGCGGCACCGACAATTCGGTCGGCAACATCACCCCTTGCGCCGAGTATAACTTCTTCATCGATCCGGAAGCGGCGAAGATCGTCTTCGAGGCGGGCTTCAACATTACGCTCTCGACCTGGACGCTCACCATGCGCTCCAGCCTGTTCGAGGCGGATCAACTCGACGAAATCTTCGCGATGAAAACGCCGCTTTCGGAGTTCTACCGCAAAGTTTCCGCCACGCCCCGCCAGACGGCGGAGGCGCGCTATGGTCGTCCGATCAGCACGCATCCGGACTCCCTGACTTGCGCCATGGCGCTCAATTCCAATCTGATCGAGATCGCGCGCGACGCGGTTGTCCGGATCGAGACCGCCGGTGAAATCACTCGGGGATTTTCGGCCGTTCATCCACCGGTTCTCGGCAACCGTTGGCCGGAATTCAAGGTCAACGCCCGCGTTGTCGAGAAAGCGTCGAACCATGGTTTCTTCGAGATGATGAAGCGGGCGCTCTCGTAGGTCCAGGATTGCTCCATTATCAATTTTCAAAGACCGGGGACGACGTCGTTCCCGGTCTTTTCTGTTCATGCGCTCCGCCGAAGCCGCTGTTTGCGGATATTTCGAACTAGATTCCTTGTGGCTAAAAAATACCCACGCAGTGCGCAACAAATAGCATTTTCGGGACACGGTTATTGGTTTTTGGTATGCAGAAAATGGTGTTGATGTATAACTCATACGTCGCGCCAACGTTTTTTGGCTCGGAAGACTGCGTTTTAAGCGACAAATGCACCTTTTTGAGTGGAAAAATATAGGCTCCGGAATCTGGCATGGGGCTTGCTTGTATATCTTTGAAGAATGTTTGCATACGTGACAGGAGTCGTGCTCATGAGTGACAGGACGATAACGCCAACGGAAATCTTCCCTCGTGGTTCGGCATCCGGTGCCATGGGATTGATCGAGTTGCTGAAGCCGCGAAAGACGCAAGCCGCCCTGCCGGCGCCTGCCTTGCTGGAATCCGCCGATGCCGCAGATGATGGGAAGCCGCTCATCGAGTTGCGGAACGTCTCCAAGACCTTCGGCGCGACGAAGGCGCTGAGCGACCTCGAGGTATCCATTCGTCCCGGTGAGCTGGTCACCGTGGTTGGCCCGTCCGGTTGCGGCAAGAGCACGCTCTTCAATATCCTCGCCGGTCTAGAAGAGCCCGATGCGGGCAATATCCTGCGCCTCAAGGGCGTCAGCTCCACGGCGTCCGATTTGCTCGGCAAGGTGTCCTTCATGCCGCAGCGCGATCTGCTGCTGCCCTGGCGCAATGTGATCGACAACGCCATCATCGCCCTTGAAATCGAGGGCATGCCGCGCGCCGAGGCGCGCAAGCTCGCGATGGACATGCTTCCCGAGTTCGGTCTCGCCGGCTTCGAGAAGCAATATCCCAACCAGCTTTCGGGCGGCATGCGCCAGCGCGTGGCGCTGATGCGCACCTTCTTGTTCAAGCGCGACCTGATGCTGCTCGACGAGCCGTTCGGCGCGCTCGATGCGCTCACCCGCACGATGATGCAGCGCTGGTTGCTCGATGTCTGGCAGAAGCACAAGCGCACGGTCTTGTTCATTACCCATGACGTCGATGAGGCGATCTTTCTCGGCGACCGCGTGCTGGTCATGACCGCGCGTCCGGGCAAGGTGAAGCTGGAGCAGGTTGTCGACCTGCCGCGCCCACGCAAGGCCGACATCGTCACCTCTCCCGAATTCATAGCGCTGAAGAAGACCCTTCTCGAGGCAATCGAGGAAGAGAGCATGAAGTCCTTCCAGGTTACCGGACACTGATTTCACCGCACACTGATTGAAGCATGAGGAAACAGATTATGACTGACCATTATTCGGGTCGCCCGGACCATATCGCCGAAGACGAATGGAAGGCGCGCGTCGATCTCGCCGCCTGCTACCGCATGGTTGCCCGCCTCGGCATGGACGATCTGATCTACAATCACATCTCGATGCGCGTGCCCGGTCATGATGACCAGTTCCTTCTGAACCCTTACGGCTTCCTGTTCGAGGAAATCACAGCGTCCAGCCTGGTGAAGATCGACATCGAGGGCAACAAGCTCGATGACACCCCCTACACGGTCAACAAGGCCGCCTTCGTCATTCACGGCGCGCTGCACAAGTCGAGCCATGATGCCGTCTGCGTGCTGCACACGCATTCCGATTCCAGCGTCGCGGTGTCGTGCCAGAAGGACGGCCTGCTGCCGCTCAGCCAGTTCGCCATGCGCTTCTATCAGCGCCAGGCTTTCCACGCCTATGAGGGTGTCGCCATCGATCTGGCGGAGCAGGAGCGCCTTATTAGCCATCTCGGCGACAACATGGTGATGCTGATGCGCAACCACGGCATCCTCACCATCGGTCGCACGCCCGGCGAAGCCTTCATGCTGCTCTATTATTTCGAGCGCGCCGCGCGCATCCAGCTCGATCTCCAGGCCGCGAGCGCCTCCGGCGCCGAGCTTGTCATCCCGCCGCACGATGTTTGCGAGAAGGCGGCGCGCCAGTTCTGGGAGAGCAAGGGCGACATTCTTATTGCCGGTGAACGGGAGTGGCCGGCCTTCCTGCGCCAGCTGGACAGGGAAGGTTCGGATTTCCAGCAGTAAGCTCATCGGGGAGGGGACTGACACGTCACGAACAATACAAAAGAGGGTTTCATGCTCAACAGACGTAACGTTATCGCGGCATTCGCCGCCGCCGCCATTACGCTTCCCACACTCGGCATGTCCGCGGCTCCGGCCGGCGCGCAAGAGATGGTTGATGCCAGCCTGCGCCTGAAGTGGCTTACGCAGGCCCAGTTCGCGGGCTTCTACGTCGCGCTCGAGAAGGGCTACTACAAGGACGAAGGTATCGACCTCACCATCAATCCGGGCGGACCGAACCTTCTGACCGAGAACCTCGTCGCAACCGGCGCCGATACGTTCGGTCTCTCCGGCGGCACGGACAGCGTCTTTGCCGGACGCGACAAGGGCCTGCCGATCGTCTGCATCGGTGTTGCGCACCAGCAAACGCCGTTCGTCTTCGTGTCGCACAAGGACGGACCGGTTCAGAGCGTTGCCGAGTTCAAGGGCAAGAAGATCACGACCTGGTTCACCGGCGCCAACCATGTGCTTGCGGCCATGCTGTCGAAAGCCGGCATCGACCCGAAAGACGCCAATATCCAGCCGCAGCAGGTTTCCGTCACCCCCTTCGTCGACAAGCAGGTCGATGTCGTGACCGCGACGCGCTACAACGAGCTCTACGTCATCAACCAGCGCGTCGGTAAGGAAAACCTCAACCTCTTCGTGCCCGAGGACAGCGGCGTCTCCTTCCCCCGCGACACGCTCATTGTCTCCGAGCAGACCGCCACGGAGAAGCCGGAGCTGGTCGAGAAATTCCTCCGTGCTAGCGTCAAAGGCTGGAAGGAAGCCTTCGCTAACGAAAAGGAAGCGATCGACATCATCATGAAGATCGCCCCGACGCTCGACCGCGCCCAGCAGGAATTCATGCTTTCGGAAATCAAGACGCTGATGACGGCTGGCAAGGCTTCGACCGACGGCATCTTCACGATCGACAAGGCCGCCGTCGGCTCGGCCAACGAGCTTCTGGCAAAGTACGGCGTGATCTCCAAGCCCGTCGATCTTGACAAAGCCTTCAACGCCAGCTTCATCGAGAAGATCCCGGCCGCGGAACGACGCCTGTGAGCGGAATGAACGCATCCGCACCACGCCTGCCCGTCATCTCGACGGGCAGGATCTATGCTGCGGTAAAACCTATCCTGTGGCTGGCCGTGGGGCTGCTGACTATCGAAGTCATCGTCATGGCCTTCGGCATCCGCCCCTATTATCTGCCGCGCCCAAGCGTCATTGCCGCTAACATCATGGCGACACCCGGCGCCTATTTCGCCGGCCTGTGGCGGACATTCCTTGAGACGGCGCTCGGCTTCGTCGCCGGCAGCCTGTTCGGCGTCGCGATCGCGATCGTCTTCCACCGCTGGACGGCACTGCGCGAGCTGTTTTTCCCGCTCTTCATCGTATCGCAGACCATTCCCGTCATTGCTTTCGGCGCCGTAGTCGTGCTCTGGTTTGGCAATACGCTGTTCGCCAAGGCAGTGATTTCCTTCTACGTCAGCTTCCTTCCGGTTACGGTCAACGCCATCCTCGGCTTTTCATCGGTCGATCCGAAACAGGTTCAGCTGATGCGCAGCTTCGGCGCCAGGGATGGGCAGATCCTGCGGCGGATCTATCTGCCGGCCGCCTTGCCGCAGATCTTCGTCGCGCTGAAGCTTGCCTCTTCGCTTGCCCTCGTCGGCGCGATCGTCGGCGAGTGGTTCGGCGATACGACCGGCCTCGGCGTGCTGCTGCTGCAGGCGATGTACAACGAAAACGTCGTCGGCATCTGGGCGACGATCGTCGTCTCCGCCTTTCTCGGGATGGGGCTCTATGGCGTCGTTTCCGGGGCGGAGCGCCACATCGTCTTCTGGGGGGCTGAGAAATGAGCAATCAACGCACGGACAACCTGCGCCAGATTGGGCGCGGCATCGCGGGCGCGCTGCTGATCGCCGTTATATGGGAACTGTCGGCGCGCGGCTTCAACCTACCGGCCTATGTGCTGCCGTCGGTCTCCAGCATTCTTTCCGGAATAGTGTCGGACGCACGCAATCTTTTTGACGCTACCGTCTTTACGGCCGGTGAGGCAATCGCAGGCTATGTGATCGGCTGCGCCATCGGAATGTCGCTCGCTGTCCTCGTCACCATCATCCCCGCCGCGCGCGGCGTTGTCCTGCCGCTTGCGACGGCCATCAACTCGGTCCCCGTCGTCGCCTACTCGCCGCTTGTCCTGCTCTGGTTCGGCATGGGGATGACGTCAAAGGTGGTGATGGTGGCGATTGCGGTTTCCTTCACGATCTTTCTCAGCACTATCGCCGGCCTCGACCGGGTCGACCGAAAGACGGTCGATCTCATCCGTTCCTTCGGCGCCGGACAGCTTGCCGTCGTCTGGCGGCTGCGTCTTCCGACCGCGCTGCCGCTGATCATTGCCGGCATGCGCGTATCGACGGTGCGCAGCGTGCTGGTGGCCATCGTCACCGAGATGCTCGGCGCTTATGGCGGTCTCGGCTGGGTCATTTATCAGGCGGTGCTGCAGATCGATTTCGTCAAGGTCTGGGCGGCTATCATCGTCGCCTCGACGATCAGCCTCGTATTCTTCGCCGCGATCAGCTTTGTCGAGCGGCGTTACGTCTTCTGGAGATAGGCATAGCATGACACGAAAGATTCACTTCGGCCTCTTTCTTCTCGGCACCGGCAGCCATGTCGCCGGCTGGCGAATGCCGGGCGCGATAGACAGTTTCCAGAATATCGACCAGGTTCGCGCAATAGCGCAGGAAGCCGAGCGGGGTCTCTTCGATCTCATCTTCATGGGAGACAATCTGCACGCCGACCCGGCGGCGCACCCCTCCTATACGGCGCGTCTGGAACCTCTGACGCTTCTGTCGGCCGTCGCCGGCGCGACGAAGCACATCGGGCTTGGGGCCACCGTCTCAACAACCTACAGCGATCCTTTCACGGTTGCGCGCGTCTTTGCTTCGCTTGATCATCTCAGCGGTGGTCGTGCTGCCTGGAACGCGGTAACGACGGCGAACCCGACGGCCGCCGCAAATTTTGGGACCATTCACCCCGATCATGCGAAGCGCTACGAGATCGCCGAGGAGTTCCTCACCGTCGTTCGTGGTCTCTGGGATTGCTGGGCCGACGACGCGATCACTGCCGACCGCAAAACAGGTGTCTACATCGATCCAGCCAAGGTTCGCCCTCTCGATCATGACGGTGCGCATTTCAAGGTCAAGGGGCCGTTGAACATCGGCCGCTCGCCGCAGGGACAGCCGATTATCCTGCAGGCCGGCGGTTCAGGCCCCGGCCAGGAACTGGCGGCACAATCGGCCGACGTGGTCTTCTCGGTGACACAGGATCTCGACGAAGCACGCTCTTTCTACCGCTCCGTCAAGGATCGCCTGCCGAAATACGGTCGCGCCGAAGACAGCATGGTCATCCTGCCGGGCCTCATGCCAATCGTCGGGCGAACGGAGCGCGAGGCCCACGATAAGCTCGCGGCGCTACAGAGCTTCATCAGCGAAACCAATGCGCTGTCACTGCTGTCCGATCGCTTCGGCATCGACATGAGCGTCTATGATCTCGACGGTCCCATTCCCGAGGACCTGAAGCCGTCGGACAGCTATCATGCCTTCGCCAAGGTCATGCTCGACAAGGCGCGGCGCGAAAAT
The DNA here is from genome assembly GCA_900470805.1 of Hyphomicrobiales bacterium. Classification (GTDB taxonomy): domain Bacteria; phylum Pseudomonadota; class Alphaproteobacteria; order Rhizobiales; family Rhizobiaceae; genus Rhizobium. The sequence continues at coordinate 40,417 of UCCA01000053.1, forward strand.
ATGCGGCTGCGCGATGTCTACAACCTCATGGCCGCGGCGCGCGGGCATTGGGTTCTCTGCGGCACGCCGGAATACATTGCCGACACGCTCGAGATCTGGTTTAAAAAGGGCGCCGCCGACGGCTTCAATATCATGCCGTCGCACTTCCCCGATGGCCTGACCGATTTCGTCGAGATGGTCGTGCCGATCCTGCAGGAGCGAGGCCTTTATCGCACCGAATATGAAAGCGGCACGCTGCGCGACCGGATGGGGTTCGAACGTCCGGCGCGGATCTAGGAGACTATGGATGGGGATGATAGATCACAGCTTCGATACGGTGGAAAGCTTGGAGTTCCGCCATGGCATGTCGCGCCTCGGCGCGGCGGTCAACATCGTGACGACGCGGGCCGGTGACGGCCCTTACGGCTTCACCGCATCGGCCGTCTGCAGCGTCAGCGATACGCCGGCGACGCTGCTTGCTTGCATAAACCGCACGAGTTCCTGCTTTCCGGCATTCGAGGCGGCGCGCTTCTTCTGCGTCAACACGCTGGCGCCCGGCCACGTGGCGCTCTCCAATCTGTTTGGTGGCAAGACCCCGATGGCCGAACGCTTTGCGACCGGCGGATGGGTCGAAGGCAACACCGGCGCGCCTGTTCTCGAGGATGCGCTGGTCAGCTTCGAATGCGAACTGACTAAAGGGCTCGATCAGGGAACGCACCGCGTGCTTTTTGGCCGTGTCTTGCGCGTCAACGTCGCCGAAAACCAGGAGGCGCTTCTCTACTGCGCCAAGCGATATGTGACGATAGGTGGCGCGGACTAGAAGCGGGTCACGAAGTTGAGCTGCGCGGCGCTGGATTTTATAAGCGCCGCGATGACGCTGGTCCTTTGTCGAATGCGCAAGAATGTCGCGGTGGAGCTGAAGGATATGGGTCTCGGTGAATGAAATGGCTTCGTGACACTGAAGATGGTTTCCAGCACCTCCGCATAGCCGGCAACCTTTTGCTCGTCGCGTGTTGTAAAAGATCCAAGGCGAAGTTCGTTAAGCACTCAGCGAGCCAAGGCAATGGCAATTTCACTCGCAAGGGCTTGAGCGGTGATAGGTTTTCGGACCACCGGCACGGAAGAAAACTGGTCGGGAATCGCCACGCTGTCGCGGTATCCCGTCGCGAAGACGAAGGGGATTCCTCTCTTCGTCAGGTCGAGAGCGATCTCTTCCGAGGTCTCGTTTCCGAGGTTTAGATCGAGAACCGCGCATTGCGGTTCTTCCTCTGCAAGGGACTGTATCGCCAGCATGACGTTTGGCAATGTCCTGACTTCTGCGGCGCCCAGGCTGCGAAGTACATCTTCCGTGTCGAGCGCTATAAGTCCCTGATCTTCGACCAGCATGACGACAAGACCGGCTAAGGGTTGGCCGATCGCTGCCGGCTCCGCCACACGAGGGTTGGAGGCGCTGACTACATAATGATGTTCTGATGGCACGACAAACCGGGCCTCTAGTCCACCCGGCGCGAATGTCAGTTCCGCCGTTCCGCCGAGATCGAAATTCACAGTCTTGTCGATCAGCGTGCTTCCAAAACCTTTCCGGTTCGGCGGCGCGACGACGGGACCTCCGGTTTCGAGCCAAATCATTTCGCAGTCGCCATTCGCATTTACCGACCAACGAACTTCGAGCTTTCCCTCCGGCACGGACAGGCTGCCGTACTTCGCCGCATTCGTCATCATCTCGTGGAGAACGAGCGCGAAGACGCCGAAAGCGCGCTCTGTCAGGCCGATCGACGCGCCTGAGAGGCGAATACGCTCGCGATCCTTGAAGCGATGCATGGCCGCTTCCGCCTCCAGAAGGGACAGGATTTCCCCGCCGTTCTTTCCCGAGAAGGACTGGTCATGGGCAAACGACAGCGCGCGCAGTCGCCCGTCGAAAGACTGGGTAAACTCGTCGATCGTCGTAGCGCTCGATCCGGTCTGCGAAGCGATCGATTTCACCAGCGACAGAATGTTTTTGACCCGGTGGTTGAGCTCGGCGTTCAGGATGTTGCGCCGCGCGTCGGTTCGTGATCGTTGTTCTTCCGTCCTGTCATTGTGGTGAAGAAGAAGGTCTCGGATGTAGCTTCTGATCGCCTCCGCGACGGCGACGTCGTCATTCGACCACGGCGTTGAGCGATTGCGCACGTCTTCGCGCCAAGCGTCGAAACTGCCGCGGGGCGTCAAGCGGTCACCGCTCGGACCTGAAACGATCTTCTTGACCGGCTCGCCCGCCCATTCGACCGTATGGGCCTCTTCGCTTCTAAAGAACAACATATAGCTGTTTGACGACATGGACACCGGAACGGCCATCACCCCAGCGACGCTGGCCCCGTACTGAACGCTGTCGGGGAAAATTTCTTTCAGATGATTTTCATGCCAGATCGCACCACCAGAGGTACTCTTTGCGCGTGCAACGAGTTCCTGCAGCCCGTCCTCATCAGGAACGATGCCCGTCGTGTTCCACTGGTCGTGGCTCAGGAACGCGGAGCCGTCGCAGTCGAGCAGTCCAGAAAAGTCCCGCAGCTTGTCGCGCAGGCTGATGTCGACGTCGTCGGACTGATCGATCGTCGAGGTGATCGCGTCGAGCTTGATTCGCGCGAGGGCGGTTGCCGCCTGCTGCACGCGCGTTTCGGCCGCGCTCAGGTGAAGCGAGAAGTATTGGGCAAATAGCTCGGTCGCGACCCGCAGCGGTATCGAAAGAACCTTCGGCTGATTGTGATGGCAGGCGATGAGGCCCCAGAGCTCGCCACCCACGACTATCGAAATTGACATCGATGCACCGACGCCCATGTTGCGCAGGTATTCGCAATGGATCGGTGAAACGCTCCGAAGGTGCGAGAAAGAAAGATCGATTGGGTTCTGTCCTTCGCCCAGTGGTGGCGTAAGGGGCACGGGTGCGAAATCGACGTCGCCGATCACCCTAATCCAATTCTTCAAGTAGAGCTTGCGCGCCTGAGCCGGAATATCCGAGAACGGGAAATGCTGACCCATAAAGCTTTGAAGAGACGACTCCTTCGCTTCCGCGACGACCCGTCCGGCTCCGTTGTGAAGGAATCGATAGACCATGACTCGGTCGTAGCCGAGCATTGCCCGAACGATCCTTGCGGCCGTCCTCAGCATCCCATCGATTTCGGTCTCGCTATCGATACGCCGTACCATCGACTGCGTCAGGCCGAGGGCCAGTTCAGCGTCCACCGATGAGGCCGAAGGTTCAAGTTCAACGAACATCCGCCCCTCGTGACGATGTACGGTGACGTCAGTTGGCTGAAGCGAGCGTTCTATGCGAGCCTTAAGAAGGACGCCTGCGACGTGACTGTCACCGGCTCTCGCAGCGGCGTTGGCGACATCGTGCGCGACGGGTCCGCCAAGAATATCCGATAAGGACGCGCCAACGATCTGCCCGTTCACACCGATGTAGTCTTGGATGTTCTCAGAGACGAACGTAACTGTCGCCGATGTCGGATCGACGATGAGCATCGCACCATGTGGCTGGATGCTTCCGGGAATATGGATCGGCTCCCGATCGCAATTCGACAGGTCAACATCCGCTCTATTGTAGCTCATTCAGCCTTTTCCAACATATCATCGCGACGGGGCCGCACTGGGTAACACGTAATCAATCTAGTACGTTTAGCGGGCCTTTCCAGATCAGAGGATGTGGCGGCGATCAAGAGTGATCGGCAGCCGTCCAATCATTGCAAAAGAAAGTGCGGAATTACGAGTAGGTTCTTGATATCGCAGCCGCGATACGAAGGGTGATTAATTGATAACTAATAAAGTGATTACGTACCTTTCCGTTTCCCAAACGTACCACGGCACCTACCCGCACGGGCAATGGCCGCAAAACGAAGCGGTCGGCTCCCACTGAGTTGCATTCAGGCCAATGCCAACGTAAATGTTCACTCTATGTCGAAGCGATCCGGAAGTGCCGATTTACCGCTGCATGGCGGGCGCGTGCCCCATTGGCTGGGCGACCGCATGACGAAACTTGGCGTGCTGATGACCGAAGCGATTGTCTTGCACTACGGGCGTGACGAATTCCTGCGACGGCTGTCTCATCCGTTCTGGTTTCAGTCCTTCGGCTCCGTCATGGGCATGGACTGGCACTCGTCGGGGATAACGACGAGCGTACTGGGTGCGTTGAAGCGTGGACTTAAACCGCGGTCGCGGGAACTCGGGCTGCATGTGTGCGGCGGTCGTGGATCGCATTCACGCAAGACGCCGGACGAACTGATCGATGTCGGTTCGCGGGTCGGCATAGATGGGGCGGCGCTCGCCAACGTCAGCCGGCTGGTCGCCAAAGTCGATAGTGCCGCCGTCCAGGATGGGTTCGATCTCTATCTGCATGGTTTCATCGTTGCCGATGACGGTCGATGGGTGGTGGTTCAGCAGGGCATGAATGGTGATACCCGGCAGGCTCGGCGATATCACTGGCTTTCGGAAGGCCTTGAGAGCTTCGTTGATTCGCCCCACACTGCCATTGAGGGTAGCACGCAAGGTGAGATCATCAACCTCGCCGACCGCCGTGCGCACACATCGCGCGGCGGGCAACTCGACATCCTCGCGACGCTCGGTCCCGACAGGATCATCCGGGAGGCGGCGGTACTGGCGCGCCAGACAGAACCACAATCTTTGTCTAGCGATCAGTTGCTGCTTCCGCATCTGGTGATGCCGCACCATCACGACGTTCGAGTGACCGACGTCAACATGAAGCGGTTGCACGGAAATCTGGCGGCGGCGGCCGACCGGGCGCCCGTCGATTACCAGGATTTGTTGATGGTGCCCGGTGTCGGTGCGCGCACCGTCCGGGCTCTGGCTTTGGTCGCCGAGGTTGTGCATGGCGCACCCTGCCGGTTTTCGGATCCCGGCAGGTTCTCGATCGCCCATGGCGGCAAGGATCGCCACCCGTTTCCCGTGCCTTTGAAGGTCTACGACGAGACCATACGGGTTATGAAGTCAGCTGTTGCAAAGGGAAGGCTGGGCCGAGATGAAGAGCTGGCGGCATTGCAGCGGCTGGATATCCAGGCACGTCAATTGGAACGGTATGCGACCGGACCGGATCTCAAGGACATAGTGGCGGGAGAATTTCGGGCTTCTGCGGCGTTTGGTGGGCGAAGCGTTTTCGGTTGGGAGGAATAGCCCAAGCCGGCAAGCGCCTACTCACGCTGCGTGTTTTGGTCCTTTCCTCTTACGGAACATGTCAACGTGGTCTGTCGTTTTGACCGACACGATTGTTTCTGGGGTTAGCGATATGACGCCCGCTCAATGTAAGGCCGCCCGCGCTCTCGCCGGGATCAGCGCGGTGGATCTTGCTACCCAGTCGGGGATCGATAGTGCGCTGCTGCGCGAATTTGAAAGCGAACTCTCCCAGCCGACGGAACAGTTCATTGAGGCGGTCACGCTTGCCTTCGATGCCATCGGCATTGTTTTCATCACTCGCGACGCGACATCGTCGGCTCGCGGTGAAGGATTGAGGTTGAAGGCGCCGGATAACAAGTCATCTGACCTCGTGGAACGGGAAGTTGCCCACTATCAAGAAGCCTCCCTTGCGTGGAGATGCAGCGTACGCTCGCCAATGGTCGACGACAAGGCTGCCCTGGCACGTCTATGTGACGGGAAGGGACAGCGCTCTCGTCGAGGCACGGCAACCGCGTCTGGCACATGTCGCCGTCGGGGCCAGTTATCTTCTCGCACCCAGCGCGGCCTGCCGCCTCGGTCTGGCGAACGACAGACCTGCGCCGTGACGTCTCGCCAGCACTGCACGGTCGTAGCGTCTCTTCAGACCGCAAGCTCGACACTCCACCTCGGTGACCGGTATGCGGACATCCTTTAATTTCGGGCCGGGCGAACTATCCGGTGCGGCTGACGTCTTACAGGCTCCGACCAACGCCGGGAGGCGGCTCGCTAACCGATGAGCTATCCACAGGCAAGGCAAACGAGGCGTCAAAAATATTTTCAATGTTGGCACCTACTTACGCCCGCCGGTTACCGGTTTGATTCATTTCGTGAATCTGAGTCCTTTCTAATCTCTAGGACTAGATTCCTGTTTCCCGCCCGGCTTGACGCGGCGATCGATACGGAACAGAAAGAGAACAAGTAAGTTTCCACGGCATGATGTCGTACCTGTTCACCGCGATTTCGGAAGGATTCGTAACCGATGTCGGCTGCCCGCGAGCTAGCCATTTCCAATCTGCGCGAACGCATCGCCGCGCTTGAAGGCGGCGTCGCGAAGCGCAAGGGATGCCTGCCTTTTGGCGTGCCTGATATCGACGCGATCCTTCCCGGCGGCGGTCTTGCATATGGAGCGCTTCATGAATGCGCGGGTGGTGGATCGGGCACCGTCGACGGAGCGGCCGCCGCCCTGTTCGCTGCGGGAGTAGCTGCCCGCACGAAAGGGAAGGTCGTCTGGTGCCTGACGAGGCCCGATCTCTTCATGCCGGGGCTGGCGCAGGCAGGGCTTCACCCCAGTCGGGTGATCTTTTCGGAATCCGATCGCGAGGAGGACGTGCTGGCAAGCATGGAGGAGGCACTCTCTTATGGAGGTCTCGGCGCCGTGGTGGGTGAGATCGTCCGCCTGCCGATGGTTTCCTCGCGTCGGCTGCAGCTCGCCGCCGAGAAGACGGGAACCATTGGCATCGCCGTCCGGCGTTGGAGGCGGCAGACGGAGGCCAACGACTTCGGCCAGCCGACGGCTTCGACGACGCGATGGAGAGTGAGCGTCCTCCCGTCCGACCCTCTGCCGGTTCCCGGGGTGGGGAGGGCGAGATGGCTCCTGGAATTGATGAGATCGCGGGCGGGCGAGTGTGCTGAGTTTGAAGTTGGAGCCTGCGATGACACGGGTCGTCTCGATATACCTACCAGATCTGTCGACCGACAGGATACGTCGGGCCGATCCCGGCATTCCGCCTGAACAGGCGATTGCCGTGATCGCGAGGAGCGGGTCCAAGCGATGGGTGTCGGCCACAGATGCCGCCGCGCGCAAGGCCGGCCTGCGTGTGGGCATGCCTGCCGCCAAGGCGCAGGCACTCTTTCAGGGCCTGATGATGGTTGACGCCGACCTGCTAGCCGACGCCGCCGCGCTTGAGCGCATCGCCTTGTGGGCGCTCGGCATCTACTCGCCGATCGTCGCGGTCGACGGGATCGATGGGCTGGTGATGGACACCGAGGGCGCCGACCACCTGCAGGGCGGCGAGGAGCCGATGCTCACGGGCGTCGCCAATCGCTTCCGGTCGACAGGACTGTCCGCAAGAGTGGCTATCGCCGATACCTGGGGGGCTGCGCATGCCTGCGCACGGGCGATCACCCGGGAGACCGTCATCGTTCCTCGCGGCGAGATCGTCAGGGCGGTTGAGAAGCTACCGCTCTCGCTGCTGCGGCTTCCGCCCAAGATCGTCGATGATCTCCGCGTGCTGGGCTTTCAGTCGATCGGGGAGCTCGTCAACACCCCACGCGCGCCCCTGGCTCTGCGCTTCGGGCCCGAACTCGGTCGCCGCATCGACCAGATGTTTGGACGAAAGCCGGAACCGATCGAGCCGGCCCGCGGCCCGGAATGGATCGAGGTCACGCGTCAGTTCGCCGAGCCAATCGCCGCAGCCGAGACCATCAACAAGTACGTGGCCAAGCTCGTTGTCGACCTTGTCGGCGAGCTGCAGCGCAGGGGGCTCGGCGTCCGCCGCACCGACCTCATCGTCGAGAAAGTCGATGGGACGCGCCAAGCGATCCGTGCTGGAACCGCGAAGCCGGCGCGAGACGTTGCGTGGCTGACGAAGCTCTTCCGCGACCGCACCGAGAAGATCGAACCGGGCTTCGGGATCGAACGGCTGACGATGGTCGCCGTCATGTCGGAGGCACTTGGCGAAGAGCAGAAATCGTCCTCTTTGGTCGAGGAGCAGGACGACGACATCACGCCGTTGATCGATATCCTCGGCAACCGGGGCAACCGCGTCTATCGCGTGGCCCCGGTCGCTTCCGACGTTCCGGAACGCAGCGTCCGGCGGATCGCTCCGGCCACCGAGCCGACTGCGGAGACCTGGACACACGAGTGGAAGCGGCCGGTGCGCCTGCTCCACAAGCCGGATGTCGTCGAAGTCATGGCGCTGATGCCCGACCATCCTCCGGCGTGGTTCTCCTGGCGGGGAAAGCGGCGTCGCGTGAAATGTGCCGACGGTCCGGAACGGGTTTTCGGCGAGTGGTGGGTCCGCACATCCGAGGTCGATGCTGTTCGCGACTACTTCGTGGTCGAGGACGATGCTGGCGAGCGCTTTTGGCTCTACCGCTCCGGTGACGGCGTCGATGCGGACACAGGGTCGCACAAATGGTATATCCACGGGATCTTTGCGTGATGCGATACGCCGAGCTGCAGGTCACCTCGCACTTTTCCTTCCTCCGCGGCGCGTCATCTGCCGACGAACTGTTCGCCACGGCGAAGGAACTCGGCATCGCGGCGGTTGGCATTGTCGATCGAAACAGCCTTGCCGGCATTGTTCGCGCCTTGGAAGCTTCCCGCGCAACAGGCGTTCGGCTGGTTGTAGGCTGTCGTCTCGACCTGACGGACGGGATATCCCTTCTGGTCTATCCAATAGACCGCGCCGCATACTCGCGGTTGACACGGCTCTTAACACTGGGGAAATCGCGCGGCGGCAAAGGCAACTGCATTCTGTCGCTTGATGACGTCGCCCTCTACGCTGAAGGACTTCTTGCGGTTCTGGTTCCTGATCTGCCTGACGACGCCTGCGCCGTCCAGCTCCGCAAGATCGCCGATCTTTTCGGCGACCGGGCATACCTTTCCCTGTTTCTGCGACGTCGCCCCAACGACCAGTTGCGCCTCCACGAGCTGAGCAATCTCGCGACCAGGTTCAAGGTCCGCACCGTCGTCACCAACGACGTCCTCTTCCACGAACCCGGCCGTCGCCAGCTTCAGGACGTCGTCACCTGCATCCGCGAGCATACGACCATCGACGCTGTCGGCTTCAAGCGCGAACGCCATGCGGATCGCTATCTCAAGCCTCCGGCCGAAATGGAGCGCCTGTTTCCTCGGTACAGGGAGGCGCTCGCGCGGACGATGGAGATCGTCGAACGCTGTCGCTTCTGTCTGGAAGAGCTGACCTACCAGTATCCGGAGGAAGCGATCGTCCCTGGCATGACCGCACAGGAGTCTCTCGAACACTATGTCTGGGAATGCGTGCCCAACCGCTATCCGGAAGGCCTGCCGCCGGAAGTCCTGAAGACCGTCCGACACGAACTCGATCTCATCAAAACCATGAAGTATGCGCCATACTTTCTGACCGTCTTCTCGATCGTCCGCTTCGCACGCTCGCAAGATATCTTATGCCAGGGGCGGGGGTCGGCCGCCAACTCTGCGGTCTGCTATATCCTCGGCGTCACCAGCATCGACCCATCGACCAATGACCTGTTGTTCGAGCGTTTCGTCAGCCAGGAGCGCGATGAACCGCCCGACATCGACGTCGACTTCGAGCACGAGAGGCGTGAGGAGGTCATCCAGTGGATCTACAAGACCTACACGCACCAGAAGGCGGCGCTATGCGCGACGGTGACACGTTACCGCGCCAAGGGTGCGATCCGCGACGTTGGAAAGGCGCTCGGCCTACCCGAGGACGTTATCAAGGCCCTGTCGTCTGGCATGTGGTCGTGGTCGGAGGAGGTCAGCGACCGGAACATCAGGGAGCTGAACCTCAATCCCAATGACCGCCGTCTTGCGTTGACGCTGCAACTCGCACAGCAGCTCATGGGCGCGCCAAGACATCTCGGTCAACATCCGGGCGGCTTCGTCCTGACGCACGACCGCCTTGACGATCTCGTGCCGATCGAGCCCGCCAGCATGGCCGACCGCCAGATCGTGGAGTGGGACAAGGATGACATCGAAGCCCTGAAGTTCATGAAAGTCGATATCCTGGCATTGGGCATGCTGACCTGCATGGCCAAATCCTTCGAGATGATCAGGGAGCACAAGAACGACGACCTCGACCTTGCATCGATCCGGCAGGAAGATGCCACGACGTATGCGATGATCCGGAAGGCTGACACGCTCGGCACGTTCCAGATCGAGTCCAGGGCTCAGATGGCCATGCTGCCACGCCTGAAGCCGCGGACGTTCTACGACCTGGTCGTACAGGTCGCTATTGTGAGACCGGGCCCGATACAAGGGGACATGGTCCACCCCTATCTTCGCCGCCGCGAGGGCAAGGAGAAGGTCGAATACCCGACACCGGAACTCGAGGCTGTCCTTGGCAAAACCTTGGGCGTGCCGCTTTTCCAGGAATCAGCGATGCGGGTGGCAATGGTCTGCGCCGGCTTCACCGGCGGCGAGGCCGATCAGCTCCGCAAGTCCATGGCGACCTTCAAGTTCACCGGAGGCGTCAGCCGATTCAAGGACAAGCTTGTCAGCGGAATGGTGCGGAACGGCTACAGCCAAGAGTTCGCAGAGAAGACCTTCTCGCAGCTTGAGGGCTTCGGCAGCTACGGCTTTCCGGAGAGCCATGCCGCATCCTTCGCCTTGATCGCCTACGCGTCCAACTTCGTAAAATGCCACCATCCTGATGTCTTCTGCGCGGCGCTGTTGAACTCGCAGCCGATGGGATTTTACGCACCGGCTCAGATCGTCGGAGACGCGGCCAAGCACGGCGTCGAAATCCGCCCCATCGATATCAACAGATCCAGGTGGGACTGCACGCTCGAGCGAATCGGCAACACCGAACGGCACGCGGTTCGCCTCGGCATGCGCTTGATCAAGGGTCTTGCGGCCGCCGACGTCGCGCGTATCGTCGCCGCTCGCATGAACAAGGACTTCGAGAGCGTCGACGACGTGTGGAGACGGTCGAACGTTCCGACAGAGGCGCTTGTACAGCTCGCCGAAGCGGACGCCTTCCTGCCGACGATGAAGCATCAGCGCCGGGATGCATTGTGGGCGATCAAGGCTCTGCGCGACGAACCGCTGCCACTCTTCGCGGCCGCAGCCGAACGGGAAGCCGCGGTCATCCCCGAACAGCAAGAGCCGGCGGTTGCTCTGCGGCAGATGACGGAGGGGCACAATGTCGTGGAAGACTACGGGCATGTCGGCCTGACGCTTCGCGAGCATCCTTTGGCTTTTCTACGGAAAGACCTGACGCAAAGGAACATTGTCACATGCCATGAGGCGATGAGCGCCCGCGACGGCCGCTGGCTGATGACCGCCGGTCTGGTTCTGGTTCGGCAAAAGCCGGGCTCCGCGAAAGGCGTTATGTTCCTGACGATCGAGGACGAGACCGGTCCGGCCAATGTCGTGGTCTGGCCGTCGCTTTTTGAAAAGCGACGTCGCGTCGTCCTGGGATCGAGCATGATGGCAATCAACGGAAAGATCCAGCGCGAAGGCGACGTCGTTCATCTCGTTGCCCAGCAGCTCTTCGACCTCAGCGGTGACCTATCCGGGTTGGCAGATCGGGAGATCGATTTCAAGCTGCCCACGGGCAGGGGAGACGAGTTCGCTCACGGATCGCCGGGCAGTCCAGATTCGAGGGATCGTGCGCTGCCGCCCAAGCCGCGGGACATCTTCATCCCCGATCTCCACATCGACACGCTGAAGGTGAAGTCAAGAAACTTCCACTAGGTCAGGCATCTGGCAACCTTCATCTATTTTATCGGTTCGACCAGCGGGGCGCCTTTCTCGACGATGTAGGTTGCGAGTTCGCAAGCCTTGTCGTTTCCGACGTTCCTGGCAGAATGGGCAACCCCCGCAGGTATGGCGAGCACCTGGCCAGCTTTTAGGGTAACCGCTTCGCGACCTTGAAGCTTGTATTCAATGGTTCCCTCGAGAACGAATGCTACCTCTTCGCCTGGGTGTCTGTGATTTGGCGCAGACACGCCAGGGCCGAAGTCGACCCTGGCCTGGACGACTTCCTTCCCAGGTGTACTCAGGTCGCTTTTGACGATGTTGAAGCGGACCACCCCGTTCTCCCGCGCTTCGACACAATGGAGGGGGACGCTCAAAAGGGTGGCGCAAAGCGCAAAAACACGCAGGCTCATAACACTGCTCCTGTGATCAAGTGAACCGCTCGTCAATCCAGTATGACTGTCACGTCGAGGGCTTGTGACAGGGCCTTTGAGAACGGGCAGATCAGGCGCGCCTCATCGACCCAACGCTTCGACATATCGGCCTCTATACCCGGAATCGAAATGCACATCCGAGCCGCCAAGAGATAGCCGTCCATTCCGTAAGCTATCGCAACCTCCGCAAACACCTTCAGATCGCTCGGCAGCGCCACTGTGTTCTTCTGCGCCACAAGGGCAACCGCGCTTGCCAACGAGGCTGACCATCCTGCCGCGAGAAGCTGTTCTGGGTTGGTGCCAATGCCGGTCGAACCCGGCGCGGAAAACCGGATGTCGAGAGCTCCGTCGGAACTGCGTGAAACGCCGCTTTCGCGACCGCCGATGGTTTCCGTCCGCGCCGTGTAAATTTCTGTCGGAGGATTGCTCACCTGGGTTCCCATGCGTCGCCTGTCCGAAGCGGCGTTTCGATGGATGTTGGCGTTTCAGGACGGAAGGACGCCCCCGGCCTGCTCTTGAACGATGTATTCGGCGTACCAGTCCGGCCAGTTGACGTCGTACTCACCGCCGGTGCGCTTCTCGTGCTCGCCGTGGGCAGCACCTGCCCGCCGCAGCGTCGCCGCAAGTTCACTCGCCGAGTTGAATGTCGTCGCGGCTGCCTCCATGCGTCCGGGCTGCCGGATCGTGATTTCCTGAAGGAGCCAACCATTGCCATCGGGGTCGCGGAATGAGGCGAATGATCGATAGCTTTGACCGTCCGGATCCCGGCCGCTCGCGCGACGGCTACCGAACAGGTAGTGCTCATCGTCTCCGACGTAGACGCCCGCGACGTCGTGGAACACTTCGCTGATGTCGATCCCGTCGGCGCGCAGCTTCTCTCGCGCCGCGACTATGTCGGAGACGATCAGATAGAGGCCTTGCGACGAACCAGGTGTCGCGGACGTCACGTTCTTTCCGAAGATGACCGAACAAGCCGAGCCCGGCGGCGTGAACTGAAGCACGCGGAACTCGCCGTCATCCGACGCGTAGTCGGCGTCCGATCGCCAGCCAAGGCTTGTGTAGAAGCTCTTCGCTCGATCAACGTCGGAAACCGGCAGGACGACGATCTCCAGTTTCATGTCCATTCTCGTATCCTGCCTTGATGGCTGGTCGTTCGTCATTGTCATCTCCTGATGTTGTGTAAGGGCGGCGACGGCGCCACCGCCCTCCTGCCTTGGGAGGCCTGGTAGCGGACTAGCTTGTGCGAAGCGACTTCAGGCCGACACGAAGCTCCTTAGTGAGGAGCATTGGTTGCTCCCATGCGGCGAAGTGCCCGCCCTTGGGGAGCTTGTTGTAGTGAATAAGGTTGGGATATGCCTTCTCCGCCCAGGTCTTCGGCGTCTGATAAAGTTCGTCGGGAAAGACGCTGACGGCGACGGGCACCTTCACGCCCTTGGGGCTGAAGAACGCCAACTTGTTCTCCCAGTAGAGCCGGGCGGCGGAGACGCCGGTGTTCGTCAGCCAGAAGAGCGTGACGTTGTCGAGGACGTCGTCTGGCGTGAGGCCTTCTGGCGTGCCGTCGAAAGACCTTGCGATAAGGTCGAGGCTACGTGCGTCGTGGTCGATCATGAATGTTGCAAGGCCGATCGGTGAGTCCGAGAAGCCTGCAGCCGTTTGAGGACGCGTACCCATCCAGAAAGCGTAGTAGACGTTCTTGTAGAAGGAAACGAGCTGCCCGTAGGTGTCTTTCTCCTCGTCGGAAAGACCCGCCGGGGCCGGCGCACCGGAGAACGAGGCCTTGTCGATGTCGGCGGGTATCGCGCCGGGCATGTTGACATGGATGCCGACTAGCTCCTTCGGCGCCTGGACTGCGATCATCTCCGTCACGACCGCGCCCCAGTCGCCACCTTGAGCAGCAAATTTCTTGTAGCCCAGACGCTGCATAAGGACGATCCAAGCACTGGCGATGCGCTCCGGACCCCACCCGGTTTCCTTCGGCTTTCCGGAGAATCCGTAGCCGGGCAGCGAGGGTATGACGAGATGGAAAGCGTCGGCCTCAGTCCCACCATGCGCGGTCGGGTCCGTAAGCGGTCCGATGAGCTTCATCTGCTCGACGATCGAACCTGGCCAGCCATGTGTCACGATGAGTGGAAGCGCGTCATCGTGCTTGGAGCGGATGTGCAAGAAGTGGATATCAAGCCCGTCGATTTCGGTTATGAAGTTCGGCACGGCATTGATGCGCGTCTCGACCTTGCGCCAGTCGTATTTCTTCTCCCAATGCGTTAGGAGTTGCTTGATCGTCTTGAGCTGGACGCCCTGGGTCTTGTCCGCGACGGTCTCCTGCTCCGGAAGTCGCGTGTGAGCGAGCCGCCGACGAAGGTCGACGATGTCGGCCTCCGGAATGTTGACGGTGAACGGGCGGATGTCAGCGGAGCCCGCCCCAGCCGCGGCCGCAGCTGTCGCAGCGGGAAAGAGGCTCGCCGCACTGACGGCGGCAAGGCCGGTTGCCGCGACGCCCATTAAGGTGCGGCGCTCGTGGTCGATTGTTTCCGATGTCATCGCAGGCATGATTGTCTCCTCGGGATTAACGGTGAACGGCTGCACATTTTGCTTGCGAATCCCTACTCCCGCGTGGCGAAGACCGCCCGTTATGCATTGTTAGATTTTGATAGCGCCCGAAATCGACACTCGATCCTCGCACGCGTCGGTTCATGGCGAAGGGCGGCTCCTTGCGGTATAATCTGGGCGACCATGAAAGGTCAGCGCCATGACAGCAGGGGGCAGTCCGGCAACCGACGAGATATCGTTCGGGCCATTCCAGTTGCGAGCGAACCAACGTCTTCTGACGAGGGAAGGCGTGGTCGTCGAGCTGGGAGCGCGCGCGTACGACATATTGCTGGCGCTCGCTTCCGCTCCCAACGAGGTCCTTAGCAAAGAGGATCTCATTGCCCGCGTTTGGCCGGAGGTCGTCGTTGAAGAAGGCAGCCTCAGATTTCACATGAACAGTCTTCGCAAGGCTCTGGGCGACGGCAAGGAGGGCGCTCGTTTCATCAAGACCTTGTCCGGTCGAGGCTATTGCTTCGTGGCCGAGATCTCGCGGGGATCGGTTCAGCAAATCGCTCCATTGACCGCCCCTTCCGGTTTCCCTCACGCAAACCTTCCAAATCGCCTGAACCGGATTATCGGAAGGGATGGGGACGTGTCGCAGATTGTCACCCAGCTCAGATCATCTCGCCTTCTCACGATCGTCGGTGCTGGCGGTATCGGCAAGACGACGGTCGCGATCGCGGCGGCACATGCCTTGAACGACGATTTCGCGGGCGCCGTTCTGTTCGCGGACCTTGGCATGCTCGCGGATCCTCATCTGGTAAAGACGGCTCTGGCGTCCATGCTGGGGCTGCCCGTCGGCGCGGGCGATGCGCAGGCCAGCCTGACCGCGTTCCTTCGCGACAAACGCGCGCTTCTTGTCCTCGATACCTGCGAGCACCTCGTGGAGGCGGTCGCGGTCCTGGCGTCTCGCTTGTTGGAAGCCGCTCCTGACGTCTACGTCCTGGCCACCAGCCGCGAAGCCTTGCAAATTGAAGGGGAACGGGTTTATCGGCTCGACTCGCTCGCCAGTCCGCCCAACGACATTGTTGCATCGGCGGAGGCGATCCGGGCGTTTCCGGCGACGTGCCTTTTTCTCGAGCGGGCTATCGCGCACGACACCCACCTCGACATTGACGAAGCCGATGCGCCAGTCGTCGCCGCCATATGCCGTAAGCTGGATGGCGTCGCATTGGCGATCGAGCTGACCGCCCGGCGGGTTGAATCCTATGGTTTGCGACAGACGGCCGAATTGCTCGATCAGCATCTGACGCTATCGTGGCCAGGATCGCGAACTGCCCAGCCTCGACACAGGACGCTGCAGGCGACACTCGATTGGAGCTACGCGCTTCTTTCGGAGATCGAGCGCGCGGTACTGCGTCGACTTGCCGTCTTTGTCGGACACTTCACCCTCGACGCCGCCGTTGACGTCGTTTCGGGTTCCGATCTTGATCGGTCAGACGTGTTTGCAGCCTTGGACAGCCTCGTTGCCAAGTCCATGGTGGTCACCCGTCCGATTGGCGCGATGTTGCGTTACAGGCTTCTCGATACGACACGGGCATATGCGATCGCTATCCCGTTGGAACCCCGAGAGCGCGCCGATCTCGCCATCCGGCATGCCGACTACTACGGACGTTGGCTGGCACAGAGCGCGGGCGACTGGGCCAGTAAGGCCACGGGAGCTGAGCGCGCTGTCTACTTCGCGGCACTGAACAACGTCCGCGCGGCGCTCGAATGGTGTTTCGGAGCGGACGGCAATATGGCCGAGGGGGTGAAACTCGCCGCGGCAGCCGGACCCGCGCTTCTTGCAATGTCGCTGATGCCGGAAGCGCTCCGATGGACACAGCGGGCCATTCAAGCCCTTGACGACAGCACCCGAGGAGGCGTCGATGAGATGCATCTCCAGGCCGTCTTCGGAATGGTGGCAACCCATCTCCACGGTAAGGTCGATGCTGTGTTGGTGGCCTTGAACCGGGGTCTGGAGATTGCTGAGGGGCGCGGAGACGTCGTCAACCAGGTCGGGCTGCTCAGCATGCTGCGGACATTCTACTTTCGGAGCGGGGACTTCAACACTGCGCACGCATACGCGCGCCGCTGCAAGTCGGCGGCCGACACCATTCACGACTTCGCCGCGTCGGCACAGGCCCGGTCAATTCTGGGTAGGTCACTCCACCTGGCGGGCGAGCTGGATCATGCGCATGCCGAACTTGATGCAAGCCTCATCGACTGGGCACGTGCAGGCAGGACGACGATCTATCTCTCGCACGAACTCCATTTTCCAAGCGAAGTGACGATGGCCAGAAATCTCTGGCTTCGCGGGTACCCTGACCAGGCGGCGGAGCGCGCCCGAAGCGTCATCGAAAGTGCGGTACGAACCGACCGCGCGGCAGCGTTGGTCGTCGCCTTGGGGTGGGCGGTCTCGGTCTTTCTTTGGAACGGAGAGTGGGACCAGGCGCAGGAACACGTCGACGCCTTGATCTACCAGGCAGAGACACACTCGTTGGGACCGTTCGTTGCCGCGGGGCAGGCCCGTCGGGGAGAACTCGCTATCCTTCGCGGTTCCGCAGAGCAGGGAGTAGAAGATATGAGGGCGAGCCTCGCGACCATCCATTCGGTCGGCTACGAGGTTCTGACGACGGAGTTCAACATATCGCTGGTTCGCGGACTTGCGGCTATCGGTAGGGCGGTCGAAGCGCATGAACTGCTGGAGCTAACCATTCGGAGCGTCGAGATCAACGGGGATGCCCTCTACATGCCGGAGCTTCTGCGTGTGAAAGGAAATCTACTTCTTGGCAATCCGCAACTGTCTCATCAAGCCCACGCGTGCTTTTGGCGATCGATCGAAACCAGCCGCCGTCAGGGCGCTCGCGGCTGGGAACTCAGGACGGCAACTGATCTCGCCCGTGCCATGGCCTCTGACCAGAACTTCGACGGCGCACGCACGCTTTTGCAGCCGGTGCTCGGAGGATACGGAGAGGGACTAGACTCCACGGACATTCGAGAGGCGAAGCGGCTGTTGGAAAAAATACCTGTATAGAGCCGCCCGATCTTGCGCTTTGAGACCGCGTTTCATCGAAGTAGTGTCGCATCAGTCTCGGCGCCTGGAGGGCACATGAATTACATGAATATTGCGGCGATCGTGCTTTTCGTTCTGATCTGGATAGCGCTGGAGCCGATGATGGCCGCAGGCTGGCCGAGGAGAAACGACAGCCTGTCCGTGGACATGGTCAGGGTACGGGCCGCCTGGATGAGGGAGGTGCTCACACGAGACAATAATTTCATTGGCGACGCCGCGATCCTCGGGCACACGATCAACTCGGCTTCTTTCTTCGGTTCAGCGAACCTGATTGTCATCGTGGGCCTGAGCGGCGCGCTGTTCATGGAGCCCAACTACGGAAGCGGCCACGGCCTGATTGCAATGTTTGCGACGCAAGACCCAGCATGGTTTTTCCAATGCAAGGTCCTTCTGATCATGGCGACTTTGCTGCGTGGGCTATCCGACTTCATATGGGCGGTGAGGCAGATCAATTACTGTCTGGCCGCAATCGGAGCCAGCCCGTCTCGGGAGGAGCAAAGGGATATCGCAGCTTGGACCGGCGCGTTGACCATGGTGCTCAATCCGGCGCTTCGATCCTTCAGCGTGGGCGTTCGGTCGTATTACTTCACAGTGGCGGCCGCTTTCTGGTTCTTCGGACCAATTCCGTTCATCGTCGCCACGCTACTGGGCACCGGTCTGCTTGTCTGGCGTCAATCGTGGTCCGATACCGCGAAGGGCGTTATGGCCATCAGAAAGCTCCTTGACTAGCTCGCGTTTTGTCAGCCGTTTACGAAACAACAGGTCGTAGTTTGCCGCGGGTATATCCCAGATTATAGTCTACGCAGCCGCCCCTCCACGCTTCTGACTTGCAGAAATATCCAGGTGCGGCCGACGCGTTGGCGAACGCTAGGTAGCGGCGGCAATGAAGGCCGGGAAGTTTGCATAAGCCGTCCTATCCAGGTGGTCACAGGGAAGTTTTTGCCGTTCCGTTCTCGATACATGAGTTCGCAATTGTAAGTGTCGGCTAGCGGAACCATAACGCTTGTTGGAGGTTCACTACTCGAGGTCGCTGCGTGTCAATCGGACATGACGGAGATGATGAATGCATCGATTTTTCCGATTTCTCGGTGCGGGCAACGAAATGCCAGGCGAGCATCCCACCTGTCCGCGGCGACCTCATCCATTCTGAAAGGCGTCCGACATGATCGATCCTCCGACCGCGCAGCCAGAAGCTCCCGAACGCAAGGTCGAGCTCGACCAGGCCGTCGAGTTCGCTATCCAGCTTCTTGTAGAGGAAGCGCACCTTGTCGGATGGACGCGCATCGAATTCCTCACCGCGGTCCTCGACGCCGCGAACTACCGCTTGTCGGTACTCGAGGAAGAGCGCGAACTTGAAGCGGACAACCCGTGAAGATCGCGACCTACAACGTCAACGGCGTCAATGGCAGGCTGGAAATCTTGCTGCGCTGGCTGAAAGAAGCTTCGCCGGATGTTGTCTGTCTGCAGGAACTGAAGGCGCCGCAGGAGAAATTTCCGATCAAAGCCATCGAGGCAGCCGGCTATGGCGCGGTCTGGCATGGCCAGAAATCGTGGAACGGGGTAGCGATCCTTGCGAAGGGCCTGGAGCCACACCTCACACGCAAGGGCCTTCCCGGCGATCCGGACGACGCCCACAGCCGTTATGTTGAAGCGATCGTCGACGGCGTCGTCATCGGCGGTCTATATCTTCCGAACGGCAATCCGTATCCGGGCCCGAAATTTGATTATAAGCTTCGTTGGCTTAAGCGTCTCCACGATTACGCTGCCGAGTTGCTCGAACTCAAAGTCCCGGTCATTTTGGCCGGGGACTATAACGTCATGCCGACAGAGCTCGACGTTTACAAGCCAGAGCGCTGGGTCGACGACGCGCTGTTCCGCGTTGAGGTACGAGACGCTTTCAAAAACCTGGTAGACCAGGGTTGGACTGACGCGCTTCGCACGCTGCATCCGGACGAACGGATATACACCTTCTGGGACTACTTTCGAAACGCTTATGCTCGCGATGCCGGACTGAGGCTCGACCACTTTCTTTTGAGTTCGGAAGCGGCGTCGCGCCTAGCGAAAGCCGAAGTCGACAAGCATGTCCG
>UCCA01000052.1 GCA_900470805.1 Hyphomicrobiales bacterium
ACGCAAGGGACTTAAAATCCGTTAGAAACGCAGCGTTTCCGGGCTTTCCCATTGCAAAACATCCATTGATTTTCGACTGAAATCGATGGAACAAAATGAGATTTGCAAAACATTTTGGGCCCTGAAATGGACGAGTACCAACCCCTCTACACCTGGCACCGCACCAAGCTAGACGCGAACGATGAACCTCGCGATTCAGACTGGTCAGGCTATGACGGGGAGATTGCAATCGGGAGGGTGCAGCTACAGGAGCATGGGCCGATGAAGGACAAGTGGATGTGGTCAGCTTGGGGCCCGCACCGGGTCAAGCGGCATCTCCCCCACCAAGGATATGAGCCCACGAGGCGCGAGGCAGGCCGGAAGGTCGAGGAATACTATCACACGCTGATGGCGGCTAACGGGATGAAGGGCAGCAAGCAGGATTGAGGAGCCCCGTTAGGAGCCCCTCGTCTTCAGTTGATCAGTTGCCGCCGTCCCGCTGATCGGCAGCGCGACCGCCGCACGAAGAACCGTCGCTTGCACGATCGTAAGAATGTGCGCAGTTACCGGCGACGGATGCAGATGCAGCGGACAGACCTACCAGCGCTGCTACAAATAGAACTTTGATCAAGACTCACTCCCCATTAGGTTGTTAACGGCGAGATGAGTGACAGAAACAATATTAGTTGCATAGTGTCGCGACGATACTCGCTAAACTATTTTAAGGCGGTGGTTAATATTAGCCATCACTGTAGCACTCATCCGCCCTGCGCCGCTGTCAGCCTCTGGCGCTCGACACGATCAAGCCGCTCCCTGAGATCAAGCATGAAGTCGCGTTGCCCATAGACGCTGCCTTGTGCTGTCTTCAGGTCATCAAGTTGACGCTGCTGGTCCGCGAAGCGCTGATCGTAGCTGGCCCATACCCGGTCAAGCTCTTCTCTCGGGACCTGGGCATCGCGGACCTCTTTGACAGAAGCCTCCATCCGCGCTCGATCTTCAGTCCCCCGAGCGGTGCGCCACTCCATTTCCTTCTGTGTGACCATCTTGTCGACGACAACACTCAGGGCCTGGGAGGTACTCGATGCCTGGACCTTCGCATCTTCTCGGATCTGGCTGATGTTGTCCTTGATTGGCTGCAGGGCGAGGAAGCCAAGGCCGGCAAGTATCGTGATTGTCACCGAGCTAAAGCCGATCACCAGAGGCCACTGCGTTTTCGACCCACCGCGAACGTCATCTGACAAGCCGCGGATCTGAGACCCAATGTCGGTGAAGCCCTG
>UCCA01000051.1 GCA_900470805.1 Hyphomicrobiales bacterium
CAGACCCAGCAGCAGCTGGCTGTCCAGTCGCTGTCGATCGCTAACTCCTCCTCGCAGAACATCCTCACGCTGTTCCGCTAAGATTAACGGCGCCCGCCGGCGCCGTCACGGGAATAGCCCGCCGACACCGGCGGTGGTTATTTGGAAGCCGCGCTCACGAGAGCGCGGCTTTTTTCGTTGCCGTTAACGATTCGTTAACCAAATTCATGCTTTCTGGCGAACCATAAACGGTATGTTAACCAAGCTTAAGAAGCGGTTAGCAGGCATGAGGCTGATGAACCGTCCCCGCGGTAGACCGGGATGTCCCTTTTTAGAATTTGCCAGCAAGGGGCGCTCTTTTCATGACAAGCATATTGACCAATGTTGCGGCGATGTCCGCACTTCAGACTCTCCGCAGCATTAACAGCAGCCTGGAGACGACGCAGGCCAACGTATCGTCCGGCTACAGGGTTGCCGAAGCCAAGGACAACGCGGCCTATTGGTCGATCGCCACCACCATGCGTTCCGACAATCAGGCGCTTTCGGCGGTCTCCGATGCTCTCGGCCTCGGTGCGGCAAAGGTCGATACCGCCTATTCCGCGATGGACAACGCGATCGACATCGTCAGCGAGATCAAGGCGAAGATCGTCGCAGCCACCGAGAACGGCGTCGACAAGACCAAGATCCAGAACGAAATCAGCCAGCTGCAGAAGCAACTCCTCAGCGTTGCCCAGTCCGCGTCCTTCTCCGGCGAGAACTGGGTTGCCGGCAGCGGCACGAAAAGCGTCGTGTCGTCTTTCGTTCGCGGTGCGAACGGCGAAGTCTCGGTGCAGACGACCGACTACGAACTGGATGCCAGCCCCACCGGCAACGTGCTGTTCGGCACGGACGGATCGGGCGCGATCGATACCGAGACTGGCATCATCGGCACACCGAACGGTACCTATGGCTCGATCTACAGCATGGATATTTCCGAGTTCAGCGTTGAAGATCTGAATGCGACGCTGACTGGTGTCGAATCCGGCCTGAGCGCCCTGACCAAGGCGGCGTCGCAGTTGGGATCGATCTCCACCCGCATCGACCTGCAGGACAGCTTCGTTTCCGATCTCAGCGACTCGATCGACTCCGGCGTGGGGCGTCTGGTCGATGCCAACATGGAAGAGGAATCGAGCAAGCTGACGGCGCTGCAAACCCAGCAGCAGCTGGCGATCCAGTCGCTCTCGATTGCGAACTCAAGCGCTCAGAACGTCCTGACGTTGTTCCAGAACTAACGCCATCAAGGGCGTTACCCTGGCAGTGAACATCCGCCAAAGCGCCTGGAAAGCCGCATCCCCTTATGCGGCTTTCTCTTTGTTTTTGAAAAGAGAATCAAGGTTGCGCGAGGCTTGCGGGACCGCGTTTGCGCCACTTGCGCAAGATGTAGGGCTTAGCTACCTTCGCTTAAGAATTGATTTGTTTTAGCGACAAGCCGGCGGGGGGAACCAGCCGGGGGCATGAGGCCACATCAGTCGCTGCCGGCGGTCCGGTCTATCCTTTCGTCTACCTCAGAGCCCGAAAATGACCTACAAAATCACCAGTGCCGGACAGGTAAATGCGCTTGCTGCATTGCGTATCATCAACAAGGAAGTCGACACGACACAGCAGCAGGTTTCGTCCGGCTACCGTGTGGAAACGGCGGCGGATGATGCGACATACTGGTCCTTCGCAAGCGTTTTGAGATCCGACAGCAGCTCGCTCCAGAACATCCACGATGCGCTGGGCGTCGGTGCGTCGAAGGTCGATACCGCCTACACCGCCATGGACAGCCTGATCGATCAGCTCGGCCAGGTCCGCGCGACGCTTGTCAGCGCGACGGAGGAGGGTGTCGACAAGGACAAGCTCAACACGACGCTGAGCCAGCTGAAGCAGCAGATGCAAACATCCGTCCAGTCGACCAGCATTGCCGGCGAGAACTGGCTGCTCAACTACGATGCCACGCTGCCGACATCCCGCTCGGTGATCGGCGGCTTTACGCGCGGCGCCAGCGGTGAATATCAGGCCCAGACCATCAGTTTCCCGGCGTCGCAAACGGTGATGATCGACATGAACGACGCCAGCCGTGGTCTTCTGACCAAGGCCGTCGATGCCAGCACGCTGAATTCCACTGGCTCGACAACGGCGCGCAACTACTATCTGCTGGATACCGGCTCTACGACCGGTGCGGCCGGCAGCGAGATCAAGCTTGACAGCAGCACCACACCCGAGGATGTGGCCGATATGCTGTCTGTCGTCGATTCGCTTCTGTCGCAGCTGACGACAACAGCCGCCGGTCTCGGCACCATGAGTGCCCGCATCGACGACCGCGTCGCCTACACCGCCAACATGTCCGATCTGATCGACAAGAACGTCGGTGCTCTGGTCGATACCGACATGGACGAAGCGTCCGTGCGCCAGACCGCGTTGGCGACACAGCAGAAGATGGGCGTGCAGGCGATCTCCATCCTCAACACGGCTGCCAGCAAGGTGCTGATTCTTCTGCAGTGATCGGACCGCCGTCGTCCGGGTGCCGTTTATCCGACGCCCTTCATCTTCGCACAAGTTTGGCCTCCTACGGTCAAGACACAAGGGCGCGGTCTCCGACCGCGTCGAAACAATTGTTCGGTGCAAGATGGAGCATGGCATGTCGCGGGCTTCTGCAGATGCGAGGTGGTTTGGGTGAGTGCGCTTCTGTCTCGCTATCTGAAGGACTTCGGTGAACCCGTGGTCACGGCGCCTCCGGTCGCCTCCGAGGAGATCGACTTCTCGGAGGACTTCGGGGGCTTTGCCGATATTGCCTCCGAACCCGTGGTCGATGTCGAGGCCGCCCGCCGGGACGCTGGTGCCGAGGCACGGGCCAAGGCAACGGCGGAGCTGACGGAAAAGTACGAGGTTGAAGCGCAGACGGTCGCGGTTGTTCATCAGCGCGAGATCGAGGAGCTGAAGAGCCGGTATGAGGCAGAGATAGCAACCCTGGTTGCCGCCCGGATCACGGCGATCTCAAACGAGGTTGCCGATCTCGTCAGCGCAACGGTGGCGGAGGTGCTTGCGCCGGTGCTCACGGAAACATTGTCGCAGAAGGCCGCCGTGGATCTGGCCGCCGCGCTGCGCGAGGCATTTCTGGAAGGCGAGGTCGGTACGATCACGGTCAAGGGGCCGACGTCCCTCTTCGAGATCGTACAACGCGAACTGGGAGAAAAGGCCAGCCTTCTGCGCCACCAGGAAACCGCTGACATTGATCTGACTGTCGAGTTTGGCGAATCCGTGCTCGTAACGCGCATGTCGGCCTGGGCGGCTGGCCTGAAGAAAGTTCTGGAATGAGTGACAGCGAAAACCATCATCACGGCAAGAACGAGATCATCATCATCAAGCGGCATGGTGGTGGCGATCATGATGGTGCGCATGGCGGCGCCTGGAAGATTGCCTATGCCGACTTCATGACCGCGTTGATGGCGTTCTTTCTCGTCATGTGGCTGGTCAACGCTGCCAACGAGGAGACCAAGGCCTCCGTCGCCACCTATTTCAACCCGATCAAGCTCTCCGACGAGAAGCCGACCGAAAAGGGGCTGAAGAAGCCTGTCGATCAGGCCGACGGCGAGGAGAAGGCTGAGAAGTCGAAAGAGAAGGAAGACCAGCCGAACCAGGGCGCCTCGGCGGCCAGCGGTGAGGATGAGACGTCCACCTCGGGCGACCAGAAGAATTACTCCGAAGCCGATTTCTTCGAAAACCCCTATTCCGTTCTCGCCGAAATCGCCCAGGAAGTTGGCCAGCAGGCCAATGTCAGCGCCAAGGGCGAGGGCGGCGCGGCCGATTCCGGCCCGGCCACCGGCGCCGATGGCGGCGAAGCGTACCGCGATCCGTTCGATCCCGATTTCTGGACCAAGCAGGTCGAAGTGACGCGTGCCGACAAGACGCAGCCGGACGATCCCGCCAAGGAAGCGATCGAGCTGGCCAAGGCCACCGAAGAGGCGAAGCTGGAACAGGCGGCGCCCAAGCCGGTAGAAACGAAGCCGGGCCAGATCTCCGACAAGACCAGTGACAAGACGACGGACAAGGACGGCGTAGCGCCGGATACCAAGACGGAGGCCGAAAAAGCCGTCGAGGAGCAACAGCAGGCAAAGGATCTGCAGCAGGAAATCGCCAAGCAGATCGGCGGCGTCGCCGGCAAGCTGGCCGAAGGCCTGACCGTGACCCCGGCCGAGGGCGGCCTTCTCGTCAGCATCTCCGATCAGGGCGACGATTCCATGTTCAATGTCGGCTCCGCTGTGCCGCGCAAGGAAATGGTGCTCGCCATGCAGAAGATCGGCGCGGTGCTGAAGGACAAGCCGGGCGCGGTGGTCATCCGCGGTCATACCGACGGTCGCCAGTACAAGGGCGAAAACGAGAACTGGCGCCTGTCCATGGACCGTGCCCAGGCGGCCTATTTCATGATGATGCGTGGCGGGCTCGACGAGAAGCGCGTGTCGCAGGTCTCCGGCTTTGCCGACCGCAAGCTCAAGGACGCCACCGATCCGTTCAATGCGTCCAACCGGCGCATCGAGATCCTCGTTCAGGCGGATCAGGGGTAAACGATGGCACGTCGGCAGCACCGGCATCTCCTGCCTCTCTTTCTCAGCCTCGCGCTCGCGGCTCCGGCAGCCCTGCGCGCGGAAGAGGCGGCACCCGCTGCCGCGCATGGAGAAACCGAAGCACCGGCGGCGGGAGGCCATGCCGCAGCGCCGGCCCATGCCGATGACGCAACGCCGGCCGCCGACCACGGCAAGCCAGCTTCCGACCACGGCGATGTGGCAACGCCGGCGGTGATGCCGGCCGACGATTCAGCCGATACCGTTCCCTACAAGATGCTGCGCTCGCTGCAGTTCGTGCAGGACTCGGTGGTGCTTGGCGATCATTCCGCGACTGAGATGCAACGCTTCATGCTCGGCACGATCGATACGCGCCTGCGCGCCGTCAATCCTGCCGTCTTCGATGACGATCGCAATGTCGACGCGGCGCTGATCTACGCGATGAGCGGCGGCAATCCGCAGACGCTGGAGTATCTCGTCGCGCGCGACGTCAACGGCTATTTCGACAACCGCGTCACCGATATCCTGCGCAAATATCTGAGCGGCAAGGGCTTGCTCGTCGCCAAGACGCTCGTCGAAACCGCCGAGGAATACAAGGACAAGAAGATCGGTCCTTACCTCGCGCTGGTCGGCGGCAACGTCACCATCGCCAAGAGCCCGGAAGACGCGCTGAAGCTCTATGATCTAGCCCGGCTCAATGCCCCTGGTACGATCATCGAGGAAGCCGCGCTTCGTCGCTCCGTTGCCATCTGCCTCGACAAGGGCATGGTCGACAAGGGCCTGGAGTATTCGCAGCGCTACGTCCGCCGCTTCCTGCACTCGCCCTATGCCAGCCAGTTCGCCGATATCTTCGTCCGGCTGCTGGTCGAGCACGACCATCAGGTCAAGACAGAGGATGTCATCGGCATTCTCTCCTTCATGGACGAGGCGCGGCAACGCGAGATCTATTTGCGCATCGCGCGCGCCGCCGCCATCGCTGGCAAGGGCGAACTTGCGCGCATGGCGGCAGGCCGCGCGCAGATGCTGTCCGGCGATTCGAAGAATGCGTTCGGCGCGCTTGCGGATTTCTACGGTGGCATGGCGGCGATCCCGACCGACAAGATAGACACCGCCGCCCGCGACATATCGACGATCTCGGACAAGGAGTTGTCGCCGCGAGATCAGATACTGCGGGCCGCCGCAAGGTCCGTTGCCGAGCAGGTTCTTAGACAGCCGGACGCTGCAAGCCTGACGCAAGCCTCCGCCCCTAATTCTTCAGGGCAAGAAATCACTTCTGAACAGGCAGCCGCTGGGAGCGCGGCGGGGGAGGGCGTAGCAACCGATGCTGCACCTGGGCCTGTTGTCGGAGACGCCGCGCAATCGTCGACATCCGGCGGAGCCGGGCAACTCGAACCTGACCCCGCATTTAGCTCATTTGTGACGTCAAGTCGGTCGCAGTTGGATGAGATCGATGGCCTTTTGAACAAAGAAAGCAATTGATACGATGGATATCAGTGTTTCGACAGGGGCATCTCCCGTTGACACCGCAGCTTCGGCAAAAGCCGGCCGTCAAGGCGGCAACGGCACCGATGCGAACGGCGGCGGCGGCTTCTCGGACGTATTGAACAAGACGAACGGCGGCGCCGATGGCAGACTGTCCGGCGACACCCAGCAGTCCACGGGATCGGCAGGCAGCGGGAACGGCCCCGTCGGCGAGGCTCCCCATCGACCGACGCCGAAAGCCGTTATCGATGTCAGCGACACCTCTCTGGCGGCGCAGGCGCAGGCGCAGGCCGATGGCGCGGCGGCGGGCACCGACAAGACCGCGCAGAAGACCCCGCGCGTCGACGTCAAGTCGATTCGCAAGGGGGCCGAAGACGCAACCCTTACCGAAGACACCAAGGCTGACGACGAGGTCAGTCCGCATGCGACCAAGATCGACAAGACGGTGAAAACCGAAAAGCAGGAAGCAAAGCCGGCGACGTCGGACGACACGGCCGTCTCCGATGTGCTGAGCCTGCTCGAGCAGGTGCCGGTGGATGGCGCTTCCGTGGCCGCCGCGCTCGTCGGCCAGAAGACCGTGGAAGCCGCGCCGACGGACAGCAAGGACAAATCGGCAGGCAAGGCCAAGTCGAAGGATGATGCCGTTGCCGACGTTACGGGCGCCCTGACTGTCACGACGTCTTCCGCGGACAGCGACCTGCCTGGCACCACGGCCACCGAAGGCGGCGAGGGGCAGACCTTCCGCCTGACGCGCGCCGACAATCGCAACGTTTCGATGGACATGCATATCGGCAACGACAAGGACGCGGCCGAGACCGGAAAGAATGTCGAGACCGTCACTGTCGTCGATTCCAGGCGCTATATCGGCCTTGCGCAGAACACCAATTCAGCAGCCGTCACGGCAGCGCTCTCCGGCGACAGCGAATGGGCGCATGCGATGCAGGCAAGCTCATCGCTTTCGAACGCGGCAGAGCTCAGCAGCACCGGCAAGGTCGTCAATACGCTCAAGATCCAGATGAACCCGATCGACCTCGGTCTCGTCACCGCGACGCTGCGGCTGCAGGGCGATGCCTTGAACGTCGATCTGAAGGTCGAGAGCGCCGCCGCCTACAGGCAGCTTCGCGAAGACCACGGCAAGATGCTGGAATCGCTGCGCAGCCAGGGCTACGCTATCGATGGCGTGACCATCAGCATGGCGCCGACCACAAGTTCGGACGCTGGCAACCAGTCCAGCACCCAGGACAATTCGCAGCAGAGCTTTGCCCAAAGCCAGGGCGGCGAGGCGCGCGAGCGTCAGAATCAACCAAGTCAGCGTAGCGCCGGAGGCTTCAGCAATGTGGGTGAAAGCGATAGCGCGGGCCTTGCTTCTGGCACCTCTGACAGCGGCAGCTCTGGCGACGTCTATCTCTGACGCCGCCGCGTCGTCCAGTGGCGCCTGCGAGCAGGAGATCCAGTCCGCGGCGCTGAAGTACGGCATCCCCGAAGGTATTCTCTATTCCGTCGGCCTGACGGAGACCGGACGCAAGGGCTCGCTTTACCCATACGCGCTGAACATCGAGGGCAAGCCGTTCTTTCCGCCGTCCGAGCGCGACGCTTTGAAGCAGTTCGATGTGGCCCACCGATCCGGTGCGAAGCTCATCGATATCGGCTGCATGCAGATCAACCAATACTACCATGGTGAGAATTTCGCGACCCTGGAAGACATGTTCGACCCACGTCGCAACGTCGAATACGCGGCCAAATTCCTGCGCAATCTGCATGACAGGCATGAGACCTGGACGATGGCGGTGGCACGCTATCACGCCGGCCCCAACAATGACCCGGCGCAAAAGCAGTATGTGTGTCGCGTGATCTCGAATCTGGTCGCCACGGGCTATGGCAAGTGGACTCCCAATGCGAGCAATTTCTGCCAGTAGCACTTCGCGCAAAGATAGCAGAAATAGAACAAATCAGAAATGTGTCATAATGTGGCGGAAACCTGTCTCAATATGGTCAAGCAAGTCACATTTTACGATGTGTTAACTTTTCCACGAAAAGTTTGTGTGCACAATTCCGCTTACCCACTAGATGTAGAGCAAATCGGGACCCAAATCTTAATCAACTATTAATTTCTGCCTGTGAGTTCCTACAGCTTGTCCCAGAATCGTGCGATTCGTACCCATAGGTCATCGATGTGCCACAAGTGATTCGGAGGCGGACGAATGATCGTAGTGGTTGATGAGCGTGAGCTCGTGAAGGATGGTTACACTTCCCTTTTTGGTCGAGAAGGCATTCCTTCGACCGGGTTTGATCCAAACGAGTTTGGTGAATGGGTACAGACGGCCGCGGACTCGGATATCGCGGCCGTGGAAGCGTTCCTGATCGGACAGGGGCAGCACACTTTCGAGCTCCCGCGTGCGATCCGTGATCGCACCATGGCGCCGGTGATTGCTGTCAGCGATCAGCATTCGCTGGAAAACACGCTTGCACTTTTTGATTGCGGCGTTGACGACGTCGTTCGCAAGCCGGTTCATCCTCGCGAAATCCTCGCCAGAGCGGCTGCGATCCGTCGCCGCCTCAAGGCGATCTCCAGCCACACGGATGTTGGCGCGATCCGCGTTTTCTCCGATGGCCGCGATCCCGAGATCAACGGCGTTGTCTTCGCGCTTCCGCGTCGCGAACGCCGCATCCTGGAATATCTGATCGCCAACCGCGGTCGCCGCGTCACCAAGACCCAGATCTTCAACGCCATCTACGGCATCTTCGACGAGGAAGTCGAAGAGAACGTCGTGGAAAGCCATATCTCCAAGCTGCGCAAGAAACTGCGCAAGCAGCTCGGCGTCGATCCGGTCGATTCCAAGCGCTTCCTTGGCTACTGCATTGATTGGCAATAGATTTTTTCGATCGAAAATTAATAGGGCTGCCTAGCCTACCATTTCCAGGCAGCTTTTCAGGGCCAGACAGCTTCACGCAAGGCCCATCAAATATTCTCAGGTCTATCAAGGGAATCGAGGTTTTCAGATGAGCATTTTCGGCAGCATGAAGACGGCGGTGTCCGGCATGAACGCGCAGGCAAACCGCCTCAGCACGGTCGCGGACAACATCGCCAACGTAAACACGACGGGTTACAAGTCGGTATCGACCGCCTTCTCGTCGCTCGTCCTGCCGTCGAGCTCGGGTAACTACAACTCGGGCGGTGTTCAGACATCGGTTCGCCAGTCGGTTTCGGCGCAGGGCGATCTGTCCTACACAACGTCCAGCTACGATCTGGCGATCTCCGGCGATGGTTTCTTCATCGTTCAGAGCCCGGATGGTGTTCCGGTTCTGACCCGCGCCGGCGATTTCACCAAGGATGACGAGGGCAACCTGGTCAATGGTGCCGGCTACAAGCTGATGGGCTATTCCTACGATTCCGGCGCTCCGGCTGTCGTCGTCAACGGTTTCTCCGGTCTCGTCCCGGTCAACGTCGCCCAGTCCGGCCTGACGGCGATCGCCTCCACGAGCGGTACCTTCTCCGGCAATCTGGACTCCGGCGCTGAGATCGCGACGGGCAATCTGCCGCTGTCCAACGCCACCCCGATGACCGCCGACACCAAGCAGATCTCGATGGTCGGATACGACAAGCTCGGCAACACCGTGCAGTACGATTTCTACTTCACCAAGACGGCCGTCACCACGCCGCCTCCGGCGACCGGCGCTGCCAGCACTTGGCAGGTCGCGGTTTTCCGTCACGCCGATGCAGCTTCCGGCGGCACGACCTCCTTCCCGTATACATACGCCGCCCCTGCTACCACAGCCGTTGTCGGTAGTGGCACGATGGAATTCGACGCGACTGGCAAGCTGGTCACCGGCGGTTCGCTGGCGATCAACGATCCTGTCACCACGGGCTCCATCGCCATGGACCTCACGGGCTTCACCCAGCTCGCATCCGATTTCGCCGGCAAGGGCACGCCGAACGGCCAGGCTGCAAGTCCGGTCGATAGCGTCACCATCGGCAAGGATGGCACTGTTTCGGCCATGTACGCCGACGGCACCTCCAAGGCGCTCTATCGGATTCCGCTGGCGACCGTTGCCAGCCCGGACAACATGACGCTGATGAGCGGCAACGTCTACAGTGCCAACGGCACCTCGGGCGTTACCGTCACCGGCTTCCCGCAGACCAACGGCTTCGGCACCATCCAGTCGGGCGCGATCGAAGGCTCGAACGTCGACCTGGCCGGTGAACTGACCGAAATGATCGAATCGCAGCGCAGCTACACCGCCAATTCCAAGGTGTTCCAGACGGGGTCCGACATCATGGACGTCCTCGTCAACCTCAAGAGATAAGTAGGGTACGGGTAGGCCATGTCGCTCACTTCCGCACTGAATACCGCGCAGAGCATATTCAACAATACCGGCACGCAGAGCAGTGTCGTATCGAACAATATCTCGAACTCCAGCAACAGCGATTACGTCCGCCGTCAGGCGACGATTTCCACGTCGCTGAACGGGGCGCAGGTCGTAAAGATCAGCAGGGCACAGGAAGATGCCCTGATGCGGCAGTGGCTGAAGGCAAGCGCCCAGGACAGCGGCCAGCAGACATTGGCCAGCGGTCTGTCCGACCTGAAGTCGATCCTCGGCGGCAACGACTACGAGACGTCTCCGGCAAGCTATCTGACGACGTTTCAGGAAAAACTCCAGGCGTTCCGGACCTCGCCAAGCAGCACGATCGCTGCCCAGAGCGCGGTCACGGCCGCTCAGGACGTCGCGAATTCGCTGAACAGCGCATCGAAGTCGGTTCAGGCGGTACGCCAGGACGCCGACAAGTCGATCGGCACGCAGGTCGCCTCGCTCAATACCCTGCTGTCGCAGTTCCAGACGGCGAACGCCGCCGTCAAGACTGCCACCGCCACCGGCGGCAACCCGGCGGATGCGCTCGATGAGCGCGACAAGGTGCTGAAGCAGATTTCGTCGATCATCGGTGTCAACACCGCCGATCGCGAGAACGGCGACATGGCGCTATACACCACCGACGGCACGGTTCTGTTCGATACCATTCCGCGCACGGTCACCTTCGTGTCGCAGGATACCTACACGCCGACCACCAAGGGCAACGGCGTCTACATCGACGGCGTGGCGCTGCAGAGCGGCGAAGGCTCGACCAGCACGTCGAAGGGTAGCCTCCAGGCGTTGCTGCAGATCCGCGACGATGTGGCGCCGACCATGCAGTCGCAGCTAGACGAAATCGCCAAGTCGCTGGTCAAGACGTTCTCGGAAACCGACGGCACGACGACGCAGCCAGGTCTGTTCGTCTGGAAGACCTCGGCCGGCGTCGACGGCATGACGCCGACCACGCCCGACGTCATATCAGGCATCGCCGGAACGATTTCGGTCAATGCCGCGGTGGTCACCAGCAAGGGCGGCGACCCGATGAAGCTGCGCGATGGCTCCATCACCGGCTTGACCAACCTGAACACCGACAACGCCAGCGGCTTTTCGGACAATCTCGACGCGCTCTACTCCCAGCTGGGCACGGCACAGACCTTCTCGTCGGATGCCGGCATCTCGTCCAACGTCAGCGTCGTCACCTACGCGCAGAATTCCATCGGTTGGCTGGAGCAGTATCGAAGCGATGCCAGCACTGCATCCGAGAACACGGCCGCCGCCCTGTCGCGCTCCACCGAAGCTTATTCGAACGAGACTGGTGTCAACCTCGACGAGGAACTGACGCTGCTGCTCGACATCGAGCAGTCCTACAAGGCAGCCACGAAGATTCTCAATGCCGTCGACGAGATGTTGAAGTCATTGCTGGACATAGCGAGTTAAGCCATGAAAAGTTCATTTATTTCTAGCTCAGCCATTCAAAATGCCATGCGATTGACGATCCGCCAGTCGCAGGCCCAGCTTGTCAAATCGTCTCTGGAAGCAACGACCGGCGTCTATGCCGATATCGGGCAGTCGCTCGGCTCCGGCGCGGCCAAGAGCGTGAACTTCAATTCCGAGGTCAGCCGCATCACGGCGCTCAAGGGCAGCAATTCCGTCGTCTCCGGTCGCCTCGAAGCATCCCAGCTTGGCCTGACCAGCATGAAGACCGACGGCGACGCGCTCGTCTCCAAACTGACCGCTCTCCAGGGCAGCCAGGACAAGACCAGCATCACCGTCGCCATCCAGTCGGCCGGCAATGCGCTGTCGTCGCTGATGGACGCCGGCAACACGATGCTTAACGGCGAATATCTGTTCTCCGGCATCAACACCGACGTGCAGCCACTGACAGATCAGTCGACGTCGGCAACGGCGGCGATCCAGAACAACCTGACGGCCTGGGCCAGCGGCCTCGGCAAGACGACCGCGGAATTGACCGGCGACGAGATGGACACGTTCATCACCAACTTCGTCGAGCCGATGTTCTCCCAGGATACGCTGAGCCCCACATCGACGCCGCTGCCGTTCCCTCCGGTCGGGGCCCCGACACCTGCAGCGCCTCTGGCCTACGTGACGCCGCCGGCATGGAGCGACTGGTCCAGCGCCTCCAACCAGAACATGACGAGCCGCATCAGCAACTCGGAAGTGATCGATTCCTCGACCAACACCAACTCCGAGGGCATGCGGTATTTCGCGCTCTCCTCGATCACGGTAACGGCGCTGGCCGGCATGGATATCGGTGGCGACGCGCTGGGCAAGGTCACCTCCAAGGCGATCGGCTACGCGGCCCAGGGCACCAGCGGCATCGTCACCCAGGCAAGCCAGCTCGGTCTGTCGCAGGAGCGGGTCGAAAAGGCCAACGATGCGCTCGATGCGCAGTCCAACATCATTCAGAACAAGCTTGTGGATCTTCAGGGCGTCGACCAGTCCCAGGCATCGACACTGGTCAATACGCTGCAGACGCAGCTCGAAACCGCATACACGATCGTCTCAAAAATTCAGCAGTTGAGCCTCGTGAACTACCTTTGATGATCAAAGGTGGGAAGTAAAAGTACAAAGAAGGATGCATGAATGTATCAGTTCTCTTATGCCGAGGTCATGCAAGACTCGGTGGCCGATGCGAAGGAGCGAGAACGTCAAGTTCTCGATCGTTCCATCGAGCTTCTGGCGCTCGCGCGAGACAGAGAGAAATATAGCCGCGAGGCGATCGATGCATTGTTCTACACCCGCCGGGTTTGGGTGAGCTTCATCGAGGATCTCAAGCATCCGGACAACCAGCTGGAAGTCCAGCTGCGGGCCAATCTGATATCGATCGCAATCTGGATTCTGAAGGAATGCGACCGGATCCGGAAGCGGCAGTCGACGAACTACCAGGGCATTATTGACGTTACCACCATCATCAGGGATGGACTGAAATGAAAAGCACGCTTCGTATCTCGCTTAAAGCCGGGGAAAAGATCTTCATCAACGGTGCGGTTTTGCGCGTCGACCGCAAGGTTGCGCTGGAATTCCTGAACGATGTCACGTTCCTTCTCGAAAACCATGTTCTGCAGCCGGAAGAGGCGACCACCCCTCTGCGCCAGCTCTACTTCATCGCGCAGATGATCTTGATCAACCCTGAGGGCAAGGATCAGTCGACGGCAATGTTCCGCAAGTCGGTAACGATGCTTTTGACCTGCTTCAGGAACGAGGAAGTCCTCGCCGAGCTGAAGCGCATCGACGGCCTGGTGTCGACCGGCCGCGCATTCGACGCGCTGAAGGCCATCCGCGGCCTCTACGTCATCGAAGACAGCATCCTGAACAACCAGGAAATGCATCCGGCGATGGTCGAGCAGATTCGCAAGGAGATCGCGCCATGGCGGTAACGGCAACTGGGTCTGCGACCTCCTCGACGTCGACCTCCTCGACGGCGCAGAAGTCGGCGACGCTGAACTACGACAACTTCCTGACGCTTCTCATCGCGCAGATGAAGAACCAGGATCCGACGGATCCGATGGATGCCAGCGAACAGATGTCGCAGCTGGCGAGCTTCTCGCAGGTCGAGCAGACGATCCAGACCAACACCAAGCTGGACTCGCTGCTGTCGAGCTCGAGCCTCACCCAGGCAGGCAGCTATGTCGGCAAGTACATGACCAGCGCTGACGGTTCCGTTGCCGGCACCGTGGCATCGGTCAAGGTGTATTCCGACGGAATTATCGCGACGACCAGCGACGGAAAGAGTATCCTCGTTCAGGCGGGAATCAGTATCGCGGACAAGGCGCCGGCCACGACCACGACGTCGAGCTGATTTGACAGGAAATGAACGACGGTCCGGCCTGATTGGGACGGACCGAAGGCGATATGAGGTTGCCTGGAATGAATGAAGCTGATGCACTCGACCTGTTTCAGGCGGCGATCTGGACGGTCCTCGTGTCCACGGGTCCCGCCGTCGGCGCGGCAATGATCATCGGTCTGGTGATCGCGCTGTTCCAGGCGCTGACCCAGGTTCAGGAAGCGACGCTCACCTTCGTTCCCAAGATCGTCGCGGTGCTCGTGACCATCGGCATTTCGGCACCGTTCGTGGGATCGCAGATCTCGATCTTCACCAATCTGGTTTTCTCGCGCATCCAGTCCGGCTTCTGAGCCACCCTCGCGCAAGCTTCGCGCTTTAACTCTCGATTCGAATTGGCGGGCATCATGCCCGCACCTCTCATGAAGAGACGGAATCGATATGGCGCAACCACCCGCACTCCCCCTTCCGAAAGCCGCACCGAACCTGCGCGATATCGGTTTTGCCCTCGGCATTATCGTCATCATCTGCGTGCTGTTCCTGCCGATCCCTCCTTTCCTGATCGATCTGGGACTGGCTTTCTCGATTGCGCTGTCGGTTCTGATCCTGATGGTGGCGTTGTGGATCCAGAAGCCGCTCGAATTCTCGTCCTTCCCGACCATCCTGCTGATCGCCACGATGACGCGCCTTGCGCTCAACATCGCGACGACGCGTGTGATTCTCTCGCACGGCAACGAAGGCCATGATGCGGCGGGCGGTGTCATCGCCGGCTTCGCAAGCCTCGTCATGTCCGGCGACTTCGTGATCGGTCTGATCGTCTTTCTGATCCTGATCACCATCAACTTCATCGTCATCACAAAGGGTGCCACCCGTATCGCGGAAGTCGGCGCCCGCTTCACCCTCGACGCCATCCCCGGCAAGCAGATGTCGATCGACGCGGACCTGTCGGCCGGCATCATCGACGAGCGCGAGGCCCAGCGCCGACGCAAGGAACTCGAAGAGGAAAGCTCCTTCTTTGGGGCCATGGACGGTGCCTCCAAGTTCGTGCGCGGCGACGCCATCGCCGGCCTTTTGATCACCGCCATCAACGTCTTCGGCGGCATCATCATCGGCTACTTCCGCCATGGCATGCCAATCGGCGAAGCGGCCGACGTGTTCGTCAAGCTGTCGGTCGGCGACGGTCTGGTCTCGCAGATGCCGGCCCTGATCATCTCGCTCGCCGCCGGCCTGCTGGTGTCGCGTGGCGGCACCGTCGGCTCGACTGACAAGGCCGTCATCGACCAGCTGAGCGGTTATCCCCGCGCTCTGTCGGTCTCGGCGGTTTTGATGTTCGTTCTCGGCCTGATGCCGGGTCTGCCACTCATCCCGTTCATGTTCCTCGGTGGCGTTCTCGCCTTCGGCGCCTGGTTCATCCCGCGCCAGATCGATGCCGAAAACAAGGTTCTGCGCGAAGCCGAGGAAAAGAAGGTCGTTCAGAACAAGGAACTGGAAAAGGATTCGGTCAAGTCGGTCCTGCGCACCTCGGAAATCGAACTGGCGCTCGGCAAGATGGTCTCCTCGCGCCTGCTCGGTGCGCACCAGGAACTGGCCTTCCGCGTCGGCAAGATGCGCAAGAAGTTCGCCACCCAATACGGCTTCGTCGTTCCCGAGATCAAGGTCACCGACGACATCGCCATCCCGGAAAAGTCATACCAGATCCGTATCCACGGCACGACGGTGGCCTCCAACGCGTTGCGCGTCGGCGAAGTTCTTGTCGTCACCGGTTCCGGCCGCAAGCCGCGCGTGCCGGGCGACGAGATCCGCGAACCTGCCTTCGGCATGCCTGCCGTATCGGTGCTCGAGGCCTTCACGGAAGATCTGAAGCGCGAAGGCTTCCAGCCGATCGACAACGTTTCCGTCGTTCTGACCCACATGAGCGAAGTCATCCGCAACAACCTGCCGGCGCTGCTGTCCTACAAGGACCTGAAGGTGCTGATTGACAGGCTGGACCCGGAATACAAGAAGCTCGCCGACGAAATCTGCTCTTCGCACATGTCCTATTCCGGCCTGCAGGCGGTCTTGAAGCTGCTGCTCGCCGAGCGCGTCTCGATCCGCAACCTGCACCTCATCCTCGAAGCCGTCGCCGAACTCGCGCCGCACGTCCGCAAGACCGAGCAGATCGTCGAGCACGTTCGCGTCCGCATGTCGCAGCAGCTATGCGGCGATCTGGCCGACAACGGCGTGCTGCGTGTCGTGCGTCTCGGCAGCAAGTGGGATCTCGCGTTCCACCAGGCGCTGAAGCGCGACAACAAGGGCGAAGTGGTCGAATTCGACATCGATCCGCGCATGCTGGAAGAGTTCAGCGAGCAGGCAAGCAAAGTTATCCGTGAATTCATGGACCGCGGCCTGCCATTCGCTCTTGTCACCTCGCCGGAAACACGGTCCTATGTGCGCATGATCATCGAACGCTTGTTCGCAACGCTCCCGGTTCTCTCGCATGTGGAACTGGCTAAGGGCATCGAGATAAAGATTCTAGGCTCTATTTCATGATAACTGACCCGCAAGGGACCGTGCTGGCACTGTTTCTGATCTTCTGCAGAATCGGTGGCTGCATTCTGGCGATGCCGGGCTTTTCTTCCGCCCGCGTCCCGGCTCTTTTGCGGGTCTTCATGGCTGGCGCTCTGTCGCTGTCGATCATGCCGGTGCTCTGGGATACGGTCTATCCCGCCGTTCGCAGCTCCAACGCCACCTACATCGGCTACATCTTCAGCGAATCGCTGATTGGCGTCATGTTCGGAATGCTGGCGCGCCTCTACACGCTTGGTCTGCAATTCGCGGCGAACATCATCGGCATGATGGTCGGCTATTCGCAGCCGAGCGCCAGCGACATTTTCGAGGACGGCTCCGAAAGCGCGCTCTCCGGCTTCATCATCTTCGCCGGCATGATGCTGCTGTTCATGATGGACTTTCACCACGTCGTCTTCCGCGCCCTGATCGATTCCTACACCTCGATGCCGTTCGGCGGCGTCATGGATATGCGCAGCACCCTTATCTCGTTCACCGATACGCTTTCGACGACGACCTTCATCATGTTGCGGCTTGCCAGCCCCTTCCTGATCTACGGCCTGCTCTTCAATATCGCCATCGGCTTCATCAACAAGCTGGCGCCGCAGATCCCCGTTTACTTCATCTCGACACCCTATCTGCTCTTGGGCGGCCTGTTCCTGTTCTACTTCTCGGTCGCGGCGCTGATCAGCCAGTTCGGCCAGTCCTTCACATCAGTCTTTATCGGCAGGTAGAGCAGATGGTCGAGAAGACGCGTTCGCAGAAGCTTCAACGTCTGGTCGCCGTGCAGCGGCATCTGGAGCAGATCGCCGAGTACGATCTCGCCGAAACGACCCGGCAGCGTTCCGAAGTCAGCCAGGAGATGGACAGCGTCATCCATGCGCTGGGCTCGATGGACCCCGTCCACCATGCTTTTTCGCAGGGCTATGCCGACCGGTTCAACCGGTTGGGCATCAAGGACAAGCAGCTGACCGGCATGCAGGAGGTTCACCAGATGCGCGTTCAGCAGGAGCGCGCCAAGGGTGATAGGCTGGAGGACGGCATGCGCGAGGCCCGCGAAGCCGAGCGTCGCGAAGCCGATGATGACGCAATCTATGATATCATCGATCAGAAATTCGGTACGCCAGCCTCCAGCAAGCTTCAAAAACCATAATCACCTCGATCTTAAATCAAGAGGATTATGACGTGGCTATCTCACCTCCGAGTGATCTGGTTCTGGATGTTGTCAAGGCTGCCGACCCTTTGGAGGTTCAGGCGGCCCAGGAAAAACTGAAAGCCAACCAGGCGGCCTTTGCGGCCAACAGTCTTGCCGAAGCCGGCAAGGGCTTCACATCGGCCGTTGATATTCTCGATCGTGCCTCCGACAAGGCCGGCCTCGCCGACGTGAAGAACCGGAGCACCACCACGGAAGAAGTCCCGGAGACCTATCGCAAGTTCGAAGCGATGGTTCTGCAGAACTTCATCAAGAACATGCTGCCCAGCGAAAGCGAAGAGGTCTACGGCAAAGGTGCCACCGGCGACATCTGGAAGGGCATGATGGCCGAGCAGCTCGGCAACACCATGGCGAAGGGCGACGGCATCGGAGTTGCCAAGCAACTCTACCATGACGCCCTGAAGAAGCAGGAAAACAAGGTCGTCAACGCGTCCGCGGATCAGGATGATCGCAACGCCGCCGTTAGCATGATCAACGAATTCCAGCGCCAGACATTCGGCACAACAACTGCGGACACCAAGTCCGCCAACAACGCTTAAGGGATCGAGGAAAACAATGGAAATAATCTCGAACGAATACCGGATCAAATCGGTTCTTGGACGCCTCGAAATGATCATCGACAACGAGAATACCCGCATCGGCACCGATCCGCAGTTCGATCTCAAGGTCTCGAACGCGCACAAGAGCCGTTGCCTTTATGAGCTGTCCTCGCTGTTCCGCGACACCGATCCCAAGGAACTGGCCGCGTCGCATCTCGACCAGTTGCACGGCCTGAAGAAGAAGCTCGCGCTCAACGCCCGTCGCGTCGAAGCGCATCTGGAAGCCGTGCGCACCGTCGCCGACCTCTTGAAGAATGCCGTTCAGGATGCCGACGCCGACGGCACCTACTCGCAAGAGCAATTCGCAATGCGTGATGCCTGATGATCAAGCTCGTTCTCACTGGCGTCTGGGTTTGCGCGATCACGCTGGCATCCGTCTACATGTCGGTGCATCTGGCAACGGCGCCCGCGCCGGCGCCCGATCAATCGAAGCAGAGCCTGGTTGAGCTGGTAAAGGGCGAGTCGATCACCATCCCTGTCGTCAAGGACGGCGCCGTGAATGGTTATTTCCTCGGGAAGATATCCTTCATGGTCAAGAAGGACATGGTGAAGGGCATGGCTTTGCCGCTCACCGAAATGACCACCGACGAACTGTTCTCGCTGCTGGTCGGCAACAAGATGGTCGATATATCAAACATGAAGAGCTTCGATCCGAACGCTTTCCGCGAACTGGTCAAGAAGGACATGAACCAGCATCTGGGTGGCGAGTACATCGATCAGGTGCTGCTCGAGCAGCTCGACTATCTCTCCAAGGAGGAAGTCGCCGCCAATGCCTCGGGGCAGCCGAAAAAGACCGGCAAGCCCGTCAATATCGTGACGCCGGCACCGGCAAACGAGGCCGCCGCCGCAGGCGAGTAGGCGGCGCGCGCCACGCCAGCCGGATGCCACCGCGCACAGCGGTGGCCATGGTTAACAGAATCCTGATTTCCCCCAATAAATTCAATGGTTTTTCCTAAAGGTTGCTTGATGCCAGGCTGATATACCCGCCTGCAATGGGCTGCCATGCGCACGGACGTCCTCACGGAATCCGGCGCGCGACCCCAGGCAGGACTCTCTGTTACCGGGATATCGGAGCCATGAAGCACTATCGCCAGCACGCGGGCATGAACCTGATCGCCAATTTCGCGGTCCTTGCCTCGCGCCGCGCAATCTTCGATCTGCCGGTCTGCGATCTCGGATGGGACGACGCGCTCGTCTTCATCAACGAATTGCTGTCGATGCCGGTCGGCCAGACGTCGATCTCCTTCGTCAATGCCCACAACATCCTTTTGGCCCAGCGTGACAAGGAATATCGCGACATCCTCGCGCAGAACCTTGTGCTGCCGGATGGCATCGGCCTCAATATCGCGTCTAAGATCGCCCATGGTTCGCCGTTCCCGGCCAACCTGAACGGCACCGATTTCGTGCCGGCCTTGCTGACATTCATGGAGCAGCCGCGCCGTATCGGCCTGATCGGCGGCACCCGCCAGGTCGTCGAAGCCGCTGCCGCCAATTTCCGCAGGCATGCGCCGTGGCATGAGTTCATCGTCGTCTCCGACGGCTTCTTCGACAAGGAAGACCCATCCGTCGTGGTTGCTGAGACGGCTCGCCAGAAACTCGACATCCTGATCGTCGGCATGGGCACGCCGCTGCAGGAGAAATGGGCTCACAAGCACATCCGCGCCGATCACGCCCGGCTGGTGATGACCGTCGGCGCGCTGTTCGATTTCGTGTCGGGTTCGATCCCGCGCGCCCCGCAACTGATACGCTCGATGCGGCTCGAATGGGCCTATCGGCTGATGCAGGAACCCGGCCGCCTGTGGCGCCGTTACGCCATTGGAATCCCGGTCTTTCTCTATCATGTCGCCAAATATCGGTTCAGCCGCAGGGCGAATATTATAAAACGCTCAGAAACAGGCGCGGCACGTCAGGATTGAACGAAAATTAACCTTTTGTTTGCCAGCTCTGTTTAGGCTCGGTTAACCATACGCGACTGCGATGGGTTCGACCGTACCTTGCACGAGATCCGCCGATGCACGAAAACCATTCGAGACGTCCGGCCCAAGCACAGCCCCTGTCGTCCGAGGACGCGTTCGATTCAGACGTCGCGATCCACGCTTACCGTCCCGACGATC
Organism: Hyphomicrobiales bacterium; assembly: GCA_900470805.1. Taxonomy (GTDB): domain Bacteria; phylum Pseudomonadota; class Alphaproteobacteria; order Rhizobiales; family Rhizobiaceae; genus Rhizobium. The sequence goes on from UCCA01000051.1 coordinate 20,661, forward strand.
TGCCGCTGCCCGAAGCCGAACTGCTGCGCATCCTCGAGCGTGCCCTGCAGGCGCAGCGCCTGCCGCCGGCCGAGCTGCACGACATCGTCGAGGCAAGCACGCCACTGGTCAACCGCATCGAAACCATCCTTGGAAAGCGTCTTGAGGCCGCAAACGACATCAGGCAGGAGCGGGAAGATGAAGTGCCGGCGGCTAGCGCCGATGTCGAGTCTCCGGAATATGCCTTCGAAGCCGACGATCTCGTGCTCGACCAGATGATCGCCGATCACCTGAACGCCGAGCCCGCGCCACCTCCCGTCGCCGAGAGCCATCCGTCTCCCATCCGTCGCGGCCGCACGCTTCTGGCCGCCGGTGTCATGTGCGCGCTGGGCGCCGGCGGCGGCATGCTCATCCCCGCCGAACCGTCAGGCTATCGCGCCGACGCCGTGTTGTCGGTATCGGGCGCCCGTGAGGATCGTCCGGCGCTGGTCGCCGCGGCCCGAAATACGCTTTTGTCACCGCGCACCGTCGCCACCGCCGTCAGCGCGCTGAAGCTCGATCGCGATCCGGAGTTTGCCGGCAGCAAGGCCGACGCCTTCAACATCGCCGTCGATCTCCTGTCGGCCACCGGTGCTGCCACCGATCCGGTATCCCGTGCGGAAGCGTCGCTCGCCGCCGCGATCCAGGCCTCCACAGACGCCAAATCAGGAACGGTCGGTGTTGCGATTACCACCGGCAGCGCCGTCAAGTCGGCGCGCATTGCGTCTTACCTCGTCTCCACCATGGCCCGCCCGGCACCGGCTTCCGAGGATCAGGGACTGCTGAAAAAAGCGACCGCACAGGCCGATGCCGATCTCGCGGCCTTCACGCAGCAGGCGGGCGAGGGCAATGTCCAGGTCGCCACGCGTCTGCAGCAGCAGATTGCCGACGCCGACGCGGCCCTTCGCGACGCGCAGCAGAGGACGATCACGGCGAAGACGCAGGCGGACCTGCTGAAGACAGCAAAGGCCGACGATGTCCTCACCGGTGCGTTGGCATCGCAGATCCTGTCGCCCAGCCTTGAGGATCGTCGCGGCAAATACGCCGTGGCCAAGTCGTTGCTGGCGCAGCTCGCCACCGATCTCGGCCCGCGCCATCCACGCCTGATCGCACAGCAGGCGGAGGTCGATGGCATGCGTGATGGCATCACCCAGGAAATCGCCCGTCTCTCCCGCAATGCCGGCGATGAACTCAAGGCCGCCGTCGCCTCGGCGCGCCAGCTGGGCGACCAGCGCAATGCCCTGATCGCCCAGAGCAAGGATACCGGCGTCGATCTCGCCAGGCTGGCCGAATTGCGCGACAAGGCCGCGTCCGCGCAGCGACGGCTCGAGGATCAGATCAGCACCGGTGCCATTCCGGCCGATGCCACGCATCTTGTGCTTCTCAAGGCACCGCAGGTTTCCGCTGTCGCGCCGCGGCGCAGCCCCTGGTTCATGCCTGCTATCGGCGGCCTTGCCGGCCTTGCCTTCGGTCTCGCCTGCTTCTGGCGCCGTCGCCCTGACATGGTGGACGACGAGGAGTTGCCGGAGACGCCGGCCATCGTCGAGCCGGTCATCGATATGCCGCTTGAAGCCCCATTGCAGCCATCGGTGGAGGACGAGCCCGAGGAGGTGCAATTCCTCCGCGCCGAGATTGCCGCGATGCGCGAGAAACTGCGCTCCTACGCCGCAACGGCTTGAGCGCCATTTCGCCGCGACATGATTCCTCTTGCATTTGCTGTTTCAGGCAGGATACGGCGTGAACAGGAAAATCATGCCGAACGCCACCGATTAGAATGGCGCGACAGGTGCAGGGAGACAGTCTTGGCGACAGTAATCGACGGCAAACAGGTTGCAGCTTCGGTCATCGACACGGTGAAGGCCGCGACCGCGGCGCTCGAAAAGCAGAGCGGCGTCCAGACGGGTCTCGCCGTCATCATCGTCGGTGATGATCCGGCAAGCCATGCCTATGTCGGTTCCAAGAGCAAGATGGCCAAGGAATGCGGCTTCAAGTCGATCCAGCACACCCTGCCGCTCGAGACGAGCCAGGAAGAGCTGGCTGCCCTCGTCGCCTCGCTCAACGCCGATTCATCCATTCACGGCATCCTCGTGCAGCTTCCTCTGCCCAAGCACCTGAACTCCGAAGCGATCATTCAGTCGATCCTGCCGGAAAAAGACGTCGATGGCCTCCACGTCGTCAACGC
>UCCA01000050.1 GCA_900470805.1 Hyphomicrobiales bacterium
CATGGCAAGGCCGGCCTTGCGCGCCGACGCCTTTGCGTCCTCGATCGAGACGATATCGCCGACCGCGCCGAACGGGCCGGCCGGAGAGCCGTCAGGGTTCTGCGGGCCGTGGCCTGATATGAAGGCGCGGTCGCCGCGCACGTTCACCCAGGGGAACGGCAGGACCATGTGCGAGGGCAGCGTCAGCGGCTGCGGCAGCACCAGACCCATCGAGACAAGCTTCTGTTCGTAGTTCGACATGGTGTTCCCCTGACATGGCTGCGGTCACTTCCGCGCAAGACGCGCGGCTGTTCGGCCGGATCGTGGATCGGAACGTCTTTTCGCGCGAGAACAGCGGCCGCAATGGCCCCTATCGCTCGCCTCTGTCTACGAATGGAATGTTAGCACGAAGCGGCTTGCGGCGCATCTACGCCGAAAGGGCGGCCCTTGAGCGGGCGGCGCTTTTCGCGAGCTTGCCCTCGAAGACGATGTCGAGGAATTCGTCGAGCCAGGCCTTCAGCGGCGCGTCGAACAGCATGCGGCCCTCGAGATGCTCGCGGCCCTGCTGGGCGTTGGGCAGGATGAAGCGCTGGGCGCCGTGGACGACCCAGCGGTGCATCATCGCTCGCGTCAGCTCGGCATGGAACTGCAGGGCCCAGGCGTGGTCGCCGTAGCGGAAGGCCTGGTTGCGGTAGGTGTCGCCCTCGGCCAGCAACTCGGCGCCGCGCGGCAGGTCGAAGCCTTCGCGGTGGAAGTGGTAGACCATCTTCGGCCAGTGCAGCAGCTGCCGGCCCTTCTCGGTTGCGCGCAGCGGGTACCAGCCGATCTCGGTGGAGCCGTCGGCGTTCGGCTGCACCTTGCCGCCGAGATGGCGCACCAGCATCTGGGCGCCGAGGCAGATGCCGAGCAGCGGTCGCTTTTCCTTCAACGGCACATCCAGCCAGCCGATCTCCGCCTTGACGAAATCATCCGGGTCGTTGGCGCTCATCGGCCCGCCGAAGACGACGGCGCCGGCGTGGGCCGCCAGCGTCTTCGGCAGCGCCTGGCCAAGCACGGGGCGGCGGATGTCGAGCGGGTAGCCTTTTTCGATCAGCAGCTGGCCGACACGCCCGGGGCTCGATCGCTCCTGATGCAGGACGATCAGCACGGGGCGTTTCGGCGGCTGTCCGATACTGTCAGTCGGCATCATCTTGCACCACGTCGATGCCGGTGACGCGCTTTGCCGCTTCCTGACGCTTCTGGATGCGCTCGCGGGCGGAGACGCCGAGCAGTTCGGCGATCCGCCAGATGGCATCGTCTTCCATCTCGCTGCGCTCGCCATCGGCATAGACGATGTCCCAGAGGATGCCGATCAGCTCGAGCCGTTGCTCGGTGTCGAGATGGCGCTTCAGGTCGGAGGTGAAGCGGTAGTAATCGACCGCGTCGCTCTCGGCCTCCTGACCGGCGGCGATCAGCGCGTCGAGCTGCTTGCCGTCGAGGCCATACTGGTCCTTCAAGAGCTTGCGCAGGCGCTTCTTCTCGCTGTCCTTGATCTGGCCGTCGGACTCCATCACCTGCATGCACAGCGCCGCCACCGCGATCCTGGGATCATCGGGTGCGAAGGTGCTCTTCGGGTGGTCGTTTGTCAGGTTCTGGAAAAATGCCTGGAAGCGTTCGAACATACGGGTCCTGTCTGTCTAGAAGAGGCGAAGCCGCGTCTTGGGTTCGGGCTCGGCCTTGGGGTTCTTGACGCCCGGATCGTCGGGCAGCCCGCCGAAGAAGGGGCGGGGTTCCGGGGCGTCGGATGGCTGTCTTGTCGGCGTGGGCTGTATGTCCACCGCTTTTGCCGGCGGCTTGGGCGCCGGTATCGGCTCAGGCGTTGGCCGTGCCGCCCTGGCGATGCTGGCGGCGCGCTCTAGCTCGATGATGCGGTGGTCGGCGGCCGCACTTTCGGCGCGGATGTCGCGCACGGGCGGCAGGCTTTTCAGGGCAGTGTCGATCGACAGCGCCGTGCCGTCCTCGACCGGACCCTCGAGCTGGGCGAAGGCTGTCTTCCAGGCGAAGGCGTCGAGCTTGCCCGTCACCGGCGAAAGCGGCAGCCATTTGTCGGAGACGTAGCCGTCGGCCACCCATGCCGGATCGCGCGGCGCCTTCAGCGCCTGCGCCAGCCAGTGGCGGATGCGGCCCTGATCGCCGGTCTCGGCCTCCTCGATATCGGCGAGCAGCAGGAACGCGGCCTCGCGCGGCTCGACGCGGGCGGCGGCTTCGGCCTTGGCGCGGGCCTTGCCGAAATCCCTGGCGTCAAGCGCCGCCTGGGCGACGACAAGCAGCGATTCGATGTTGTTGGGCCTGATGTTCTCGAGCTTCTCGGCGCGTTTCAGCCGGTCGGCAGTGGAATCACCGCTGCGGGCACGGACATAGGTGGCGCCGATCTCGGGATGCGGGTTGGCCTTCCAGGCCTGCTCGAGAATGGAGGCGGCCTTGCGCAGCTTGTCCTCGCGAAACAGCGCCTTGGCGGCAATGATCGCCGCCGGCTCGAAATCGGCCGACAGTTTCAGCGCATGGGTGGCGTCGTCGCGGGCGCCGGCCGGGTCGTTTTCCAGCTTCTCGGTGGCGCGGGCCGTCAGCAGCACGGCGCGCAGGCGGTCTGCCTCCGGCTTGTCGATGACGCGGGCGGCCTTCTGCTGTTCGAGCAACCGGATGGCGTCGTCCCAGCGGCCGGCCTGGCTGCGCGATTCCAGCGTCGCCTGCGCGGCCCAGGGCAGATAGGGCGCGTTTTCGGCGGCCTTCTCGGCATATTGCCGGGCGGCTTCGCTGGCGCCGAGGCGCTTGGCTTCGAGATAGAGACCGCGCAGGCCGAGCTCGCGGGTCTCGGGATCCTCCGCCATGGCCTCGAACTTGGCGCGGGCCTCGTCGTGACGGCCCTCGATCAGGGCGGCCTGGGCTTCGAGCAGGGCGATCAGCGGCTCCTGGTCGGCGCGGATCAGGCCGCGCGAGCGGGCGGCCATCTTGCGGGCGAGCAGCGCATTGCCGGCGCCGGCGGCGATCAGGCCGGTCGACAGCGCCTGATAGCCGCGGTCACGCTTGCGGGCGCGGAAATAGCGGGTGACGGAGTGGGGAGAGGTCCAGATGACCCGCACCAGCCACCAGGCGACCATCACAAGCGCGATCAGCGCAATAATGGCGGTGGCGGCGACGATCAGCCGAGTCTGGTAAAGCTGACCTTCCCAGATCAGCGACAGATCGCCGGGGCGATCGGCCAGCCAGGAGAAGCCGTAACCGAGGATGAGGACGAGAATTGCGAAGACGACGAGCCTGACCATGTCCTCAGCCCTCCTTGCCGGTGCCGGATAAGGGGGCAGTGCCATTGGCACCGGTGCCGGAAACCGCCTTCGACAGGGCGCTGCCGACCAGCTCCTCGACGCGGATGCGGGCTTCCAGCGACTGCTTGAAGGCGGCCGAGGCCTGCTTGGCCTCCGATGGCAGCGTGTTCCATTCGGTGGCCGCGCCCGGGAGGTCGCCGTTCTTCACCTTGTCTTCCAAGCGCGCGGCAATCGCCTCGACGCTGTCGCCCTCGATGTTGCCGACGGGGCGCACCGTGACCAGCGACTTGGCGCCTGATATCAGCCGGTCGGACCAGCTCTGGTTCGGGTCGGCCTTGTTGACGCTGCCGATGATTGCGGTCGCGACGTCGGGGACCTCGCGGATCAGCTCGGCGCGCGAGGGCACCCCGGTTTCGGCGAACTGCTTGAGGTCGGTGGCGACGGGATCATCCGGCGAGACGCCGGCGAAGGTGTCGAGTTCTGCGACGAAGGGGCCGCCGCGATCGATGGCGGCCTTCAGCGCCGCCGCGGCGATCGCCTTGGCGACAGCAACGTCCTGGCGCGGCTCGTTGAGCTTCTTTTCGGCGTCCGCCAGGCGCTGTTCGATCTCGGCGCCGTTGCTGGCGCGCTGTTCGGTGGCCTGGGTGACGGTGCCGCGCAGCTGCTCGAGCTCAGCGGTGAGATCGGCGAGCTTCTGGTTCAGTGCATCCGTGGTGGCGCTGTCTGCGCTGGATGCTGCAGTCGGGGCTGCCTTGGCAGCGGCTTCCAGCGCCTCGACGCGCTTGGCCAGGGTGTCGTCAATGGCGGCGGGCGGCGCCGCGGATGCGAGATTGGCGACGGACTGCTTGAGGCCGTCGATCTCGCCGGAAAGGCTTGATATCTCTTGCGTCGGCACCGGGCTCGATGAGCCGGGCAGGAAGCCGGCATACTGGATGGCGCCGGCGCCGGCGAGCGCGATCAGCCCACCGACGATGCCGGCGGCGATCAGGCCGGAGGTGTTTCCGTGCTGGCGGGGCTGCTCGAGCACGGGTTCGACGGGTTCCGGCGCATGGCTGTAGGCCGGAGGCTGTTCGTCGGGTGCCGGGTGTTCAGACGCCTTGTCGCCGTACGTTGCCTCTTCGTAAGTCTTCTCTTCCGGCAGCCTGTCTTCCTCGAACACCGGTTCGGCAGGCTCCGGCGTGGTCTCGGCCTTTACCGATTCGGTCGCCTCCACCGGCTCGCGGCCATCCTTTTCGGCATCGGTTGATGAGGCAATCTCCTGCGCATCGAGGTCGATCGTGACCGGCTCGTCGGTGCTCTTCGAATGGCGTGGTGGATTTCCTGGTGCCATGAGACCCTCATTCTTCTTGCAATCGTTCGAAAGTAGTCAGTGAAGCCGGTCAAGGAAAGAGGCGAGATGAAATTTGCGCAATTCGCTGGCTGCGGCCACCCGAATTTGTTGCTGAGAAGCGGGCATGGAAGCATCGTTGTTAAAGGGACGGTTTTGGTTTAATATTGAATCGATTGATTTTATATTAGATCGAATGGGTTGTTGTCGGATCGTTTGTGTGTCCGATCAGGAGGTCCTGTCTTGGCCAGAACCATTGCCCAGAGCGCGATCAGGAACCCGCTCGACCTGCTGTTCGGGGTCGATTCGAATGTCCGAGTCTTGCGCGTCCTCGCCCGCCACCGAGGGCTGCTTTCGGCGTCCGACATCAGCCGCCGTGCCGGCTTGTCGAAGAGCAGTACGCGCCTCGGCCTGATCTCGCTCGAGCAAGGCGGTATCGTGTCCGCCGAGGGATCGGGATACAACCGGCTGTATCGACTGAATGGCGGACACTATCTTTCCGATGACATCGCGCGCCTGTTTGATGCCGAGGACCGCCGCTTCGCTGCTATTATCGAGGCGGTCGCGAACAGTCCGGGCGAGACTGCGCCGCTGGTGATGAGCCTCTGGGTCTATGGCAGCGTCGCGCGCAATGAAGACCGGATGGGGAGCGATCTGGATATCGGCGTCGTGGCCGAAGCGGGCGACCTCGCGGCGGTCGTCGAGGTGGTGCGCAACGGTCTTGCCGATCAAGCTGGGAAGCTCGGTTTCTCGCCTAGCGTCGTCGGTCTCGATTTGGCTGACGTCCGCCGTCTCGCCCGCGACGGCGATCCGTGGTGGGTCAATGCGGTCAAGGATGCGATCGTGCTGTCGGGCAGGCGGCCCGAGGAGCTCGTCGCGCCGCTGAAAGCTGCCGCGCATGGCTAGAACCAGATCCACCAAGAAGAAGGACGCCGCTTATGTCTCGGGCCGGCTGGCCGTTGCCCGGGGATATCTCAAGGATGCGCGAAACAGCAATGCGTGGTCGGATCCCGGCGATATCGGAAACCCTTCGATTTCGACGGTGATCAACTGCGCCATCGCCTATGCCGACGCCATCACGGCAAAGTATAGCGGCGAGATCAATCAAGGCGATCATGGGGCGGTGGTGAAGCTGCTCCGCGCCGCGCTTGGCAACGAGCTGCCGCATCGCCAGGAGGCGAACCTCATGGCGCTTCTGGAGCAGAAGGACGAGGTGCAACACGGGTCGCGCTTGAAAACGCGCGAGGATGCCGAGCGTGCGCTCGAACGACTAGAGGAGTTTGCTGCCTGGGCTGAAATGCAGCTTATGAAGTAGTCTCTGATCAGATCAACGACAGAAGGCTGGTCTCGTCGGACGTTTCCGCAATCGCGACATGGCCTTGCAGCTCAGGGGGCACAGCGTCGGCGACGGTCTTGCTGAGGCAGAGCAGGCGGATGCCGATCAGGGCGTCGAGGTGGGTTGATATCTCGTGGAGCGCAAAGAAGCGTTCGGCGGTCTGGCGGGAATAGAAGAGGATCGCGTCGGGGGCTTCGGTGGCGAAGATGGTGCGGAGGATCTCGACGGGAACATCGAGCGGCCGCATGCGGTAGCATTCGGCGACGGTGAGCGTCAGGCCAAGAGCTTTGGCGCGGGTTTCGAAGGTTTCGGCGCGCGGCGTGCCAGCGAGGTAGAGGATTGGGGATGCTGGTTGGTCGGCCAGTTCGTTGGCGATGAGCGTCGCTAAGTCGGCGCCGTTGCCTAGAGATGCGGTGACTGATGTGAAGCCGGCCGTTCTTGCCTCGTCGGCGGTGGCGTCGCCGACGGCGTAGAGCGGGCGGTTGAGGTGGGGGGCGAGGTCGCCGGATCGCCCGGTGATCGCGCGGATGGCTTCGGCGCTGGTGACGGCGACGGGGCCGTCGGTTTGAGCCAGCGCGGCCAAGGCTTTTTCGGCATCGTGGAGCGGCTTGAACAGCGGCAGCATCAGAGGCTCGTGGCCCATTGCGGCCAGGCGTTGCGCGGTGCGCGCGCCCGGCTGCGGAGGACGGGTCACGAGCACGCGCATCCGTGTCAGCTCCAGTCGTCGAAGAAGGCAGCGCCGGCGCGGGCGCGAACATCCTGGCCGGCGCGGGTGCCGAGCGCCACCGCGTCGCGGCGGTGGCCGTCGATGGTGACGGCGTGCTGCTGGCGGCCGTCGGGGGTGATGATCAGGCCGTGGAAGCGGATCTGGTCACCCTCGCAGACGGCATAGCCGCCGATCGGCGTGCGGCAGGAGCCGTCGAGTGCGGCCAGAAAGGCGCGCTCGCAGGAGACGGTGTCGAAGGTCCTGATATCGTTGATCGGCGCAAGCAGGGCGTCGAGGCGGGTATCGCCGATGCGGCTCTCGATGCAGATGGCGCCCTGGGCCGGGGCAGGGGGGAAGGTGTCGGGGTCTAGGATGTCGGTGATGACATCGACCTTGCCGAGCCGCTTCAGGCCGGCCAGCGCCAGCAGCGTCGCATCGACCTGGCCTTCCGCCAGCTTTCTGAGCCTGGTATCGACGAGGCCACGGAAGGTGATGACATTGATGTCAGGGCGCATGCGGCGGATCAGCGCCTGGCGGCGCAGCGATGCGGAGCCGACGGTGGCGCCGTGCGGCAGGTCGATCAGCTTGGGAGCAGTGCGGCCCACGACTGCATCGCGAATGTCCTCGCGGGGCAGGTAGGCCGAAAGACAGAGCCCTTCGGGCAGCGCTGTCGGCATGTCCTTGGTGGAATGCACGGCGATATCGAGATCGCCGATCGCGAGCTTCTCTTCCAGTTCCTCGGTGAACAGGCCCTTGCCGCCGATCTCGGCCAGTGAGCGATCAGTGATGCGGTCGCCCTTGGTGGAGAGCACGACGATCTCGAACATCTCTTCCGGCAGGCCGTGCGCCGCCATCAGCCGGTCGCGGGCCTCGTTGGCCTGGGCGAGCGCCAGGGGACTGCCTCGGGTGCCGATCCGGAAAGGTTTTGTTTGCATCCGCATTGATCCGTTGTTACCGGAGTTTCTCGTAAACGGGTTTCAGACCCATCGCAATCAACGATCAGGCTCCATGGCTCCCTTTCTGCGCATCCTCGGCATCGAAACAAGCTGCGACGAAACCGCCGCCGCCGTGGTCGAGCGCGATGCGGAGGGGGTGCCCACCGTGCGTTCCGACGTGGTTCTGAGCCAGCTCGAAGAGCACAGCGCCTATGGCGGCGTCGTGCCCGAGATTGCCGCTCGCGCCCATGTCGAAGCTCTCGATACGCTCATCGAGGAGGCTTTGAAACGCGCCAATGTGTCGCTCTCCGATATCGACGCCATTGCCGCCACCTCAGGCCCCGGGCTGATCGGCGGGTTGCTGGTCGGGCTCATGACCGGCAAGGCGATCGCCAAGGCGTCGGGCAAGCCGCTCTATGCGGTGAACCATCTGGAAGGCCATGCGCTGACGGCGCGGCTGACGGATGGGCTTTCGTTTCCCTATCTGATGCTGCTGGTCTCCGGCGGCCATACGCAGCTTATCCTGGTCAAGGGTGTCGGCGACTATGAGCGCTGGGGCACGACGATCGATGATGCGCTGGGCGAGGCCTTCGACAAGACCGCCAAGCTGTTGAGCCTGCCCTATCCGGGCGGACCGGCGGTGGAGCGGGCGGCGAAGTCGGGCAATCCGAAGCGTTTCCAGTTTCCGCGGCCGCTGGTCGGCGAGGCGAAGCTGAACTTCTCCTTTTCCGGGCTGAAGACGGCCGTGCGGCAGGCGGCGACCGAGATCGCGCCGCTGAGTGATCAGGATGTCGCCGATATCTGCGCGTCGTTCCAGGATGCGGTATCGCGGACGCTGAAGGACCGGATCGGCCGCGGGCTCGAGCGGTTCAGGACGCTCTATCCCGATGTCGAGCAGCCGGCGCTTGTCGTGGCCGGCGGCGTGGCCGCCAATCTCGAGGTGCGCGGCACCTTGCAGGCGCTGTGCGACAAGAACCGCTTCCGCTTCGTGGCGCCGCCGCTGCACCTGTGCACCGACAATGCCGTCATGATCGCCTGGGCCGGGCTGGAGCGGATGGCGACGGGCGTTGCGCCCGACGATCTCGACGTGCAGCCGCGCTCGCGCTGGCCGCTGGATTCGAGCGCCGAGACATTGCTTGGTTTCGGCAAGCGGGGAGCGAAGGCATGAGCGACGAAGGCCGAAGCAGCGAAACGATCGCCGTCATCGGCGCAGGTGCCTTCGGCACGGCTTTGGCCGCTGTCATCGCGCTGACGGGGCGACACAAGGTGACGCTGGTCGGGCGCGATCCCCGACTGATGGCCGATCTTGCGGCTGAGCATCTTCATGATGCGGTGCTGCCGGGCATTCCCTTGCCCGAAGCGCTGAACTTCTCGGCCGAGGCCGATGCGATCGCCGATGCCGGCATTGTGCTGTTCGCGATGCCGTCGCAGGCGCAGGCCGATGCGGCGCGGCAGTACGAACCTTATCTGGCTAAGGATGCCGTTATCGTCACCTGCGCCAAGGGCATTGAGAAGACCACGGGCAATCTGTTGACCGACATGCTGGCGCAAACGCTGCCTGGGCATGCGGTCGCGGTGTTGTCGGGTCCGGGCTTTGCCGCCGATATCGCCAAAGGGCTGCCGACCGCGATGGTCGTCGCCGCCGAGAATGGCGAGATCGCCGAGCGGCTGGCGCAGGCGATCTCGGGGCGGACCTTCCGGCTCTATCCATCGGCGGACCGGATCGGCGTGCAGCTGGGCGGCGCCTTGAAGAACGTGCTGGCGATTGCCTGCGGCATTGTCGAGGGTGCGGGGATCGGCGATTCGGCACGGGCGGCGCTGATTGCCCGCGGGCTGGCCGAAATGTCGCGCTTCGTGGTCGCCAAGGGCGGGCAGGCGGATACGGTGCCGGGGCTTTCGGGGCTCGGCGACCTCGTGCTCACCGCCACCAGCCATCAATCGCGCAACCTGCGTTTCGGCATCGCGCTCGGTCGCGGCGAAAGCCGTGATCCAGCCCATGGCGAGCTGGTCGAGGGCGCGTTCGCCGCTGCCGTCGTGTCGCGGCTGGCCAAGCCGCTTGCCATCGAGATGCCCGTTACCGATGCCGTTTCCGCCATCATCGAGGGCAAGCTCGGCATATCCGATGCCATCGACCAGCTGATGACGCGCCCGATCACCACAGAATAGGAGAACCCGCATGCTTTTCGCTTTCGTCTGCAAGGACAAGCCCGGTCACCTCAACGTCCGCATGGATACCCGTCCGGAGCATGTCGAGCATCTCAACGCGCTGAACGCGGCCGGCACACTGAAGATGGCGGGTCCGTTTCTCGATCCCGAAGGCAAGCCCTGTGGCAGTCTCGTGATCGTGGAAGCTGAGACCATCGAAGCGGCAACCGCGATTGCCGACAGTGACCCCTACGCCAAGGCCGGCCTGTTCGAGAGCGTCGAGGTGAAGCCCTTCAACTGGGTCTTCAACAAGCCGGAGGCTTGAGCGTGGCACACTGGCTTTACAAATCCGAACCGGCCGCATGGTCCTGGGCGCAGCAGAAGGCCGCTGGCGAGAAGGGCACGGAGTGGACCGGAGTGCGCAACTATCTGGCGCGCAACAACATGCGGGCCATGCAGATCGGCGACAAGGGCTTCTTCTACCACTCCAATGACGGGCTGGAGATCGTCGGCATCGTCGAGGTCTGCGCGCTGTCGCATCCCGATTCGACGGCCAACGGCGATCCGAAGTGGGATTGCGTCGATATCCGCGCCGTCTGCGATGTGCCGAAGCCGGTGACGCTGAAGGATGTGAAGGCGAGCGAAAAGCTTGCGAAGATGTCACTGGTGACGTCGATGCGGCTTTCCGTGCAGCCTGTGACGGACGAGGAATGGCTCGAGGTCTGCCGCATGGGCGGGCTCGACAACCCGCCGCGCTGATATCACGTGAAGACCGATCCCGCACGCTTCATCCTCGACAATACCAGCCCGATGGCGTCGCCGCATGTGCCTGAAATCAGGCTCAATCTCGCCAGCGAGGCGCATGAGCTGTGGCTGAAGACCGAGGAGGAACTGGCCGGGATCGGCCTGCCGCCACCGTTCTGGGCCTTCGCCTGGGCCGGTGGGCAGGGGCTGGCGCGCTATGTGCTCGATCATCCCGCGACGGTTGCCGGCAAGCGTATCGTGGATTTCGCCAGCGGCTCCGGGTTGGTGGCGATCGCGGCGATGATGGCAGGGGCCGCTTCCGTGCTGGCGGCGGATATCGATCCGTGGACGGCGACGGCGGTTTCGCTGAATGCTGATCTGAACGATGTCGAGGTCGGTTTTACCGGTGACAACCTGATCGGCGGCGATATCGATGCCGCCGTTCTCCTGGCAGGCGATGTGTTCTACGACCGCGATTTCGCCGCAGCACTGGTGCCGTGGTTCGAGCGGCTGGCGGCATCAGGTGTCAACGTGCTGGTCGGCGATCCCGGGCGGGCCTATCTGCCGAAGGATAGGCTCGAGGCCTGCGCGGTGTATCAGGTGCCGGTGACGCGGGCGCTGGAGGATAGCGAGGTCAAGAAGACCACGGTCTGGCGATTCGTCGGCTAAATCTCGATGTCAGGGACGGATGACGCAGACGCCTTGCTCGTAGGAGCAGGGATTGCGGCGTTGCGCGACGTTGATGACCTTGGCCATCGGCGCAAGCTTCACCGTCGGGCGATCGCCGTAGCTGCCATAGCCGTAGCCGCCAACATAGGTGCCGCCATCGGTTTCGTAAGCGTAGGACGACCCGGCATAGGTGCCGGATGGCGCGCGTGGTTCACCCCTCTGGTCGATGATCACGATATTGTTGCGCGCGAAATCCTGCGACGACGAGGGCGATACACGCTTGATGTAACTGCCACGCCCGAAATGCTGATGAAAGTGATTGTCATTGCCGGCGAATCGCAGCGACCGGCCGTTCCAGCCACCGCTGTTGCCGATGACGGACGGGCCCTGATGACGGATGACCAATGAGCGCGGCGTGCGCACGCCCAAGGGCCCGGCGCGGTGACCGGCATGGCCCTGATACGACCCGCCGTGGTGACGCGGGAAAGGATTGCCGCCGAAATCGCCGGCCATGGCGGGCAGGGCGACGAGCGCGGCAACCGCGAGTGCAACAAGTTTCGATGGTGTCTTCCACATCGCGCTGGGTCTCCGGAAACCGAATTCTTAACAAAGCGTTAACGCGAAAATGCGCCAAAAGAGCCAGCTTGTCCATGCAAGCTTGGAAAATCATCCGAAAGGGGAAGGATCGGGCGGGTGAACGCCGATCTTGAGCAAGGCGTCAAGACGCAAATCGATTAAATTTCACGGGTGCGTCAATTATACTTGTCGTTAGGTGTTTCCGTGATTAAACGTCGCCATTGATGCAACGCACACACAGCTTTCTGTCAATCGTGTGGTTGCTTGGATGCTTTCCGGATCCCGGGGAGTGCAGAAAGACCGCCGCGAGGTTCTGATGGCGAACACGACAAGTAACCGGCCCCTGTCGCCGCATCTACAGATTTACAAACCAATCCCCACCATGGTCATGTCGATCGTCCACCGTATCACCGGCGGTGCGCTCTATGTCGGCACGCTGCTGATCGCGTGGTGGCTGATCGCCGCGGCGACCGGCGTCGGCGCCTACGACTGGGCCAACTGGGTGCTCGGCAGCATCGTCGGCAAGCTGGTGCTGCTCGGCTACACCTGGGCGCTGATCCACCACATGCTCGGCGGCTTTCGCCACTTCATGTGGGACCTCGGCTACGGCTTCGACAAGCACTTCTCCACCAAGCTCGCCAAGCTCAACATCATTGCCTCGCTCTGTCTGACCTTGCTGGTCTGGGTGATCGGCTTCGTCATTCGCTTCTGAGGGTTGATCACATGGATATGCGTACCCCTTTGGGTAAGGTCCGCGGCCTCGGCTCGGCCAAGGACGGCACGGAACATTTCTGGCGCCAGCGCGTGACTGCCGTGGCCAACGTGCCGCTGTTTCTCTTTTTCATCATCTTCATGATCATCCATGCCGGACAGCCCTACGCGGAGGTCGTGCATGCGCTGTCGAACCCGTTCGTCGCCGTCATCATGGGCCTGATGGTCATCTCCGGCATCATTCACATGAAGCTCGGCATGCAGGTGATCATCGAGGACTACGTGCACCATGAAGTCACCAAGATCGCGCTGGTGATGCTCAACACCTTCTTTTCGATCCTGATGGCGGGGCTCTGTCTTTTCGCCATTCTGAAGATCGCGTTCGTAGGATAATTGATATCATGGCATCGACAACATCCACTCAGAATGGCCCCGCCCAGACCGGGAAAGCCTACAAGTACGTCGATCACTCCTACGACGTGATCGTCGTCGGCGCCGGTGGCGCGGGCTTGCGCGCCACGCTCGGCATGGCCGAACAGGGCTTCAAGACCGCCTGCATCACCAAGGTGTTCCCGACCCGCAGCCACACCGTTGCCGCGCAGGGCGGCATCGCCGCATCGCTGCGCAACATGACGCCCGACAGCTGGCAGTGGCACCTCTACGACACCGTCAAGGGCTCCGACTGGCTCGGCGATGTCGACGCCATGCAGTACCTCACCATGGAAGCGCCGAAGGCGGTCTATGAGCTCGAGCATTACGGCGTTCCGTTCTCGCGCAACGAAGAAGGCAAGATCTATCAGCGGCCGTTCGGCGGCCACATGCAGAACTACGGCGAAGGCCCGCCGGTACAGCGCACCTGCGCGGTTGCCGACCGTACCGGCCACGCCATTCTGCACACGCTCTATGGCCAGTCGCTCAGAAACAACGCCGAATTCTTCATCGAATACTTCGCGCTCGACCTGATCATGTCCGACGACGGCAGCCGCTGCACCGGCGTGGTTGCCTGGAACCTCGACGACGGCACGATCCATCGTTTCGCCGCCAAGATGGTGGTGCTGGCGACCGGCGGCTACGGCCGCGCCTATTTTTCGGCGACCTCGGCCCATACCTGCACCGGCGACGGCGGCGGCATGGTTGCCCGCGCCGGCCTGCCGCTGCAGGACATGGAGTTCGTGCAGTTCCACCCGACCGGCATCTACGGCTCCGGCTGTCTGATCACCGAAGGCGCACGCGGCGAAGGCGGTTACCTCGTGAATTCCGAGGGCGAACGCTTCATGGAGCGCTATGCCCCTTCGGCCAAGGACCTTGCCTCGCGTGACGTCGTCTCGCGCTGCATGACGCTCGAGATCCGCGAGGGCCGCGGCGTCGGCAAGGCCAAGGACCACATCTTCCTGCATCTCGACCATCTCGATCCGGCCGTGCTGCACGAGCGTCTGCCGGGGATTTCGGAATCGGCGAAGATCTTTGCCGGCGTCGATGTGACGCGCGAGCCGATTCCTGTTCTGCCTACGGTTCACTACAACATGGGCGGCATTCCGACCAACTATTGGGGCGAGGTGCTGAACGCCGACTCGAGCAATCCGGAAAGGATCATTCCGGGCCTGATGGCGGTCGGCGAAGCCGGCTGCGCCTCGGTACACGGCGCAAACCGCCTCGGCTCCAACTCGCTGATCGACCTCGTGGTCTTCGGTCGCGCTGCCGCCATCCGCGCAGGCGAGGTGATCGACCGGGCATCGCCGGTGCCGCATCTCAACGTTGCCGCCTGCGACAAGATCATGGACCGCTTCGACGGCCTGCGCCACGCCTCCGGCGGAACGCCGACGGCCAATCTTCGCGAGAAGATGCAGCGCGCCATGCAGGAAGACGCCGCCGTGTTCCGCACGCAGGAATCGCTGGAATCGGGCTGCAAGCGCATCTCGGCCATCTGGCAGGAAATGCGCGACATCAAGGTTACCGACCGCTCGATGATCTGGAACTCTGATCTGGTCGAGACGCTGGAGCTGCAGAACCTGATGGCCAATGCGATCACGACGATCTACGGCGCTGAGGCCCGCAAGGAAAGCCGCGGATCGCATGCGCGCGAGGACTACACGGAGGGCAAGTTCGCCGGCCGCGACGACGAGAACTGGCGCAAGCACACGCTGTCGTGGGTCAACGATGCCGGCGAGGTCAAGCTCGACTACCGCCCGGTGCATACCGAGCTGATCGCCGAGGGCATCGATCCGCAGAAGATCGCGCCCAAGGCGCGTGTGTACTGACGCGGGATATGAGAGAATAGGCGAGGGATGATCGCCGGAGGCACTGTCATGGGTGAAATGCGGATCAGGATTGCGGACGAAGAGCTGCTGACGCGTATTTCCGATCGTGCGCGGCTCAACAACCGTTCGGTCGAGGAAGAGATCGAAGCTCTGCTGCAAGTTGCCGTGCCGGCCCGGCCTCGACGCGAAGATCTCGCGGCGATTGCTGCCAGAATTCGAGCCATGACGCCCAAAGGCGTCAAGCAGACGAGTGTTGTGGAGATGCTGCGAGAGGATCGAAATCGTTGATCTACGTCGTCGATGCATCGGCTGCGATCGCATGGTTCGTGCCGGAGCCGGAACATGTTGACGCTGATTTTCTGCTTGGCAGTTCGGTGCGGAGAGTTGCGCCGGATCTGATTTTTGCGGAGGTCGCCAATGTCCTGCGGCGCAAAGTGCGGCTTGGCCAAATTACGCCACAGCAGGCAGTGGATGGGTTGACGGCCTTGGATCACATCATCGATGTCGTCCTGCCGTCTCAGGCACTGGTAAAATCGGCGTTCGAGCTGTCTCGCAAGCTCGATCACTCCGTCTATGACTGCATATATCTCGCGGCGACGCTCTCTACGGACGACAGTTTTCTCGTGACGTCCGATATGAAATTTCTAACCAAGGCAAATGCCGCCGGTGAGGGTGGCCGGATACGGACCCTCGAAACGGCGCATGCGCTGTTCGTCTCTGAACAGGAAAACAAACATGGTTGAACTTGCTCTCCCCAAGAATTCCCAGATGCGCGAAGGCAAGACCTGGCCGAAGCCCGCTGGCGCGACCAACACACGGGAATTCCGGGTGTATCGCTGGAGCCCGGATGATGGCCAGAACCCTTCGATCGACACGTTCTATATCGACGTCGACGATTGCGGCCCGATGGTGCTCGACGGTCTTCTCTACATCAAGAACAAGATCGACCCGACGCTGACGCTGCGCCGTTCCTGTCGCGAGGGGATCTGCGGTTCGTGCGCGATGAACATCGACGGCACCAACACGCTGGCCTGCACCAAGGGTCTCGACGACATCAAGGGCACGGTGAAGATCTATCCGCTGCCGCACCTGCCCGTCGTCAAGGATCTGGTGCCAGACCTCAACAACTTCTACGCCCAGCACCGCTCGATCGAGCCGTGGCTGAAGACCGTTTCGCCGGCGCCGGCCAAGGAATGGAAGCAGAGCCACGACGACCGCCAGAAGCTCGACGGCCTCTACGAGTGCATCCTGTGCGCCTGCTGCTCGACCTCCTGTCCGAGCTACTGGTGGAACGGCGACCGCTATCTCGGTCCCGCCGTTCTGCTGCAGGCCTATCGCTGGCTGATCGATTCGCGCGACGAGGCCACCGGCGAGCGGCTCGACAATCTTGAGGATCCCTTCCGGCTCTATCGCTGCCACACGATCATGAACTGCGCGCAGACTTGCCCGAAGGGTCTGAATCCGGCGAAGGCGATCGCCGAGATCAAGAAGATGATGGTCGAGCGCCGGGTCTAGCCTCCGTCGGACGCCGGCGGCTCCAGACGGGGCTGCCGGACGCATTTGCGTGCCGAAGCAACAGAGAATCGGCCGCCCATCACCTTGCTGACAAATTCTATCTGCAGGACGTTCTTGGCCACCACGGTTGAATTGCGCCGTTTCAGGCCTAGCTCAGTCACGGGCAATTTACGGCTGTGACGACTTGATTAACCAAAGTGAAATACGTTAGTTCGAAAATAACCCTAATTTTTAGTTTCATGCGACAAAAGCGGACATTCGGGAGCATTCAGATGCAGTTGCGATATGCGATGACAGGTATGGCGGTTGTTCTGTCACTCGCCGGTTGCCAGCGGACGGCCTATAACGATGCGAGCTACAATTCGACTTCGGCGCCGGCGCCTTTGACGGCGCAGCCGGTTCCCCAGGTGCAGGGCGGGCAGCTGCCGCCTCCGGGCGGTTCCTCGCAGTTCCCGGCGGCTCCGGCCACCAACGCGCCGATGGGCGGCGTGCAGGGTGGGGCGATGGCGTCCAATGGCGGCGGCCTCGATGTCACCAAGGAATCGCTGGTCGGCAGCTGGCGGGTCAACGGCTCGTGCGACATGTTCCTGACGCTCACCAATCTCGGCAGCGGTTCGCGCGGCGGCACGCGCGGTTGCGTCGGCGAGCTGACAGCGATGCGCTCATGGGAAGTGTCGGGCAAGCAGGTCGTTCTCAAGGACGTCAACGGCAACCAGGTCGGCAGCGTCTACAAGACCGCCGACAATGCCTTCAGCGGCCAGACCAGCAGCGGCCAGCCGATCGCGCTCAGCCGGTAAGCGAGCCGGCGGCTCGCTCCGCCGATCTTTTTCAGGCGGATTTTCTAAAATGCAACCGATGCCAGACTACAGCTTGAGCGTCAGCGAACAATTGAAGTCGCTGACGGCTTCGGGTTCGCTGCAGCTCGACGATGCCCAGATGCACGTGGCCAAGTGTCTCGATCGGGTGCTGTCCGACCTCAAGCAGAAGCGTCCGGCGGCGAAGTCGAGCGCGCTCGGCTGGCTGTTCGCGGCCAAGAAGAAATCCTCCGAGACGATCAAGGGCCTCTACATCCACGGCAGCGTCGGGCGCGGCAAGACCATGCTGATGGACATGTTCTTCGAGATGGCGCCGACGAAAAAGAAGCGTCGGGCGCATTTTCACGAATTCATGACCGACGTGCACAACCGTATCGCGGCGCACCGGCTGAAGCTGAAGAACGGCGAGACCAAGCAGGCGGACCCGATCCCGGTCGTGGGTGCCGATCTCTATGACGAGGCCGAATTGCTGTGCTTCGACGAGTTCACCGTCACAGACATCGCCGATGCGATGATCCTGTCGCGGTTGTTTTCCGACCTGTTCGGGCGCGGTTGCATTCTCGTCGCGACCTCCAACGTAGAGCCCGACAATCTCTATCGCGACGGGCTGAACCGCAGCCTGTTCACGCCGTTCATCGGCCTGCTCAACCAGTATGTCGAGACGGTGACGCTGGATTCGCCGACGGATTACCGGATGGAGAAGATCAACAGCTTGCCGGTCTACCTGTCGCCGCTGGGGCCGCATGCGGACATGGCGATGGATGCCTCGTGGAACCAGGCGCTTCACGGGCGCAAGGCGCAGCCGATCGAGATCCCGATGAAGGGGCGCTCGATCCATGTGCCGCTGGCCGTCGACCGGCTGGCGCGGTTCTCGTTTGCCGATCTTTGCGACAAGCCGCTCGGCGCTGCCGACTTTCTCGCCATCTCCGAACGCTTTGATGCCATATTTGTCGATCACGTTCCCTTGCTCGGACCGGAGAAGCGCAACCAGACGAAGCGCTTCATCATTCTGGTCGATACGCTCTACGACCACGCCGTCCGGCTCTATATTTCGGCGGAAGCCATGCCTGAAAACTTGCTGACACAAGCGCGTGGTACTGAAGGTTTCGAATTCGACCGGACGGCATCGCGCCTGTTCGAGATGAGAAGTGCCGAATATCTTGCTCTTCACCACGAAAAGCGGGCGGCCGAATAGCAGTTTCATGACAAAATAATTTACGTTTACGTAAGAGTTTTATCTTCTAAACGATTGAAATTGTTCACCCAGAAATAATCAGTTGCCATTTTTGTGCTTTGGGTTTATGCGATTGCGGCAATTGGGCGCAGCCCCTCCGTGCGTCGCCCGACGATTTTTGGTCGCAAAGGAAACACCGAAATGGCGCGTAACAAGATCGCACTCATTGGTTCTGGCATGATTGGTGGCACGCTGGCGCATCTCGCCGGCCTCAAGGAGCTGGGCGATATCGTTCTCTTCGATATTGCCGACGGCATCCCGCAGGGCAAAGGCCTCGACATCGCACAGTCCTCGCCGGTTGAAGGCTTCGATGCCAATCTCACCGGCGCAAGCGATTACTCCGCGATCGAAGGCGCCGATGTCTGCATCGTCACCGCCGGCGTCGCCCGCAAGCCGGGCATGAGCCGCGACGATCTGCTCGGCATCAACCTCAAGGTCATGGAACAGGTCGGCGCCGGCATCAAGAAGTATGCCCCCGACGCTTTCGTCATCTGCATCACCAACCCGCTCGACGCGATGGTCTGGGCGCTGCAGAAGTTCTCCGGCCTTCCGGCCAATAAGGTCGTCGGCATGGCCGGCGTTCTGGATAGCTCGCGCTTCCGCCTGTTCCTTGCCAAGGAATTCAACGTTTCCGTTCAGGACGTCACGGCGTTCGTTCTCGGCGGCCATGGCGACACGATGGTGCCGCTTGCCCGTTACTCGACCGTCGGCGGCATTCCGCTGACCGATCTCGTCACCATGGGTTGGGTCACCAAGGAACGCCTCGAAGAAATCATCCAGCGCACCCGTGACGGCGGCGCCGAAATCGTCGGCCTGCTGAAGACCGGCTCGGCCTATTACGCACCGGCCGCTTCGGCGATCGAAATGGCCGAATCCTACCTCAAGGACAAGAAGCGCGTCCTGCCGGCCGCCGCCTATCTCTCGGGTCAGTACGGCGTCAAGGACATGTATGTCGGCGTTCCCACCGTCATCGGTGCCGGTGGCGTCGAGCGCATCATCGAGATCGACCTGAACAAGGCCGAGAAGGAAGCCTTCGAAAAGTCCGTCGGCGCCGTCGCCGGCCTGTGCGAAGCCTGCATCAACATCGCGCCGTCGCTCAAGTAAGCCGACCGGCCGCTGACGCAATCCAAACAGGAACAGATCCATGAATATTCATGAATATCAGGCCAAGGCTCTGCTGAAGGGCTATGGCGCGCCGGTCGCGGAAGGTGTGGCAATCCTCAAGGTCGAGGAAGCCGAAGCCGCTGCCAAGTCGCTCCCGGGCCCGCTCTACGTGGTCAAGAGCCAGATCCACGCCGGCGGCCGCGGCAAGGGCAAGTTCAAGGAACTCGGCCCCGACGCCAAGGGCGGCGTTCGTCTGGCGAAGTCGATCGAGGAAGTCGTGGCGCACGCCAAGGACATGCTCGGCAACACGCTGGTAACCGCGCAGACCGGCGACGCCGGAAAGCAGGTCAACCGCCTCTACATCGAAGACGGCGCCGACATCGACCGCGAGCTTTATTGCTCGATCCTGGTCGATCGCTCGGTCGGTCAGGTGGCCTTCGTCGTTTCGACCGAAGGCGGCATGGACATCGAAGCCGTTGCCCACGACACGCCCGAGAAGATCCACACGATCGCCATCGAACCGGAAGCCGGCGTGACGGCTGACGACGTTGCCAAGATCTCCAAGGCGCTCGAACTCTCCGGCGCTGCCGCCGAGGACGCAAAGTCGCTGTTCCCGGCGCTCTACAAGGCGTTCGGCGAAAAGGACATGGCGCTCCTCGAAGTCAACCCGCTGATCGTCATGAAGGACGGCCACCTGCGCGTTCTCGACGCCAAGATGTCCTTCGACGGCAACGCCCTGTTCCGCCATGACGACGTCAAGGCGCTGCGCGACGAGACCGAAGAAGACGCCAAGGAAATCGAAGCCTCCAAGTGGGACCTCGCCTACGTTGCCCTCGACGGCAACATCGGCTGCATGGTCAATGGTGCCGGTCTCGCCATGGCGACGATGGACATCATCAAGCTCTACGGCAAGGAGCCGGCAAACTTCTGCGACGTCGGCGGTGGCGCCGGCAAGGAGAAGGTCGCGGCTGCCTTCAAGATCATCACGGCTGACCCGAAGGTCGAGGGCATTCTCGTCAACATCTTCGGCGGCATCATGAAGTGCGACGTCATCGCCGAAGGCGTTGTCGCGGCAGTTCAGGAAGTCGGTCTCAAGGTTCCGCTCGTCGTTCGTCTCGAAGGCACCAATGTCGAGCTCGGCAAGAAGATCCTCAACGAGTCGGGTCTCGCGATCACCGCGGCTGACGATCTCGACGACGCCGCCAAGAAGATCGTCGCGGCGATCAAAGCCTAATCTGGGGACCTGATAGATGTCTATTCTCGTAAACAAGAATACAAAGGTTCTCGTTCAGGGCCTGACCGGCAAGACCGGCACCTTCCACACCGAACAGGCGCTGGCCTATTACGGCACGCAGATGGTCGGCGGTATCCATCCGAAGAAGGGTGGCGAAACCTGGACCGGTTCGAAGGGCGAGAGCCTGCCGATCTTCGCCACGGTTGCCGAAGCCAAGGAACGCACCGGCGCTGACGCATCGGTGATCTACGTCCCGCCGGCAGGTGCCGCCGACGCGATCATCGAGGCGATCGACGCTGAGATCCCGTTCATCACCTGCATCACCGAAGGCATCCCGGTCATGGACATGGTCCGCGTCAAGGCTCGCCTCGACCGCTCCAAGTCGCGCCTGCTCGGCCCGAACTGCCCGGGTATCCTGACGCCGGAAGAATGCAAGATCGGCATCATGCCGGGCTCGATCTTCCGCAAGGGTTCGGTCGGTATCGTTTCGCGCTCCGGCACGCTGACCTACGAAGCCGTGTTCCAGACGTCGAACGAAGGCCTCGGCCAGACCACGGCCGTCGGCATCGGCGGCGATCCGGTCAAGGGTACCGAGTTCATCGACGTGCTCGAGATGTTCCTGGCCGATCCGGCCACGACCTCGATCATCATGATCGGCGAAATCGGCGGTTCGGCTGAAGAAGACGCGGCACAGTTCCTGATCGACGAAGCCAAGAAGGGCCGCAAGAAGCCGATGGCAGGCTTCATTGCCGGCCGTACGGCTCCGAAGGGCCGTACCATGGGCCATGCCGGCGCTGTCGTTTCCGGCGGCAAGGGCGATGCGGAATCGAAGATCTCGGCCATGGAAGCGGCGGGCATCAAGGTGTCGCCATCCCCGGCACGCCTCGGCAAGACGCTGGTTGAAGTCCTGAAGGGCTGAGCCAATCTATAGGTCGGGCAGGTTGCGCTTTCTCCACCTGCCCGGTTCTACCCAAGACGAGAGCCGCGGACAGGCGGCGAAGACAGATGCGGCAGCTGGTCAAAGGGACCGGCAGACAACAAAGTCAGGAGGCGGACTAAAACGTCCGCGTATCACCATGGCACGGCAAGAAGCCAACGAGCAGTTTCAGATCACCTCGTTCCTGGATGGCGCCAACGCTGCTTACATCGAGCAGCTCTATGCGCGCTACGAGGACGATCCGGCATCGGTCAACGAGGAATGGCGGTCATTCTTCAAGGCGCTGGAAGACAATCCTGATGATGTGAAGCGGGCCGCCAAGGGTGCGTCCTGGCGCAAGAAGAACTGGCCTCTCCAGGCCAGCGGCGATCTGGTCTCGGCGCTCGATGGCGACTGGGGCATCATCGAGAAGGTGGTTGAAACCAAGGTCAAGGCGAAAGCCGAAGCAGCCGGCAAGCCGGCCGACGGCGCCGACATCCTGCAGGCGACGCGCGACAGCGTGCGCGCCATCATGATGATCCGCGCCTACCGCATGCGCGGCCACCTGCACGCCAAGCTCGACCCTCTCGGCATCGCAGCCCCGGTGGAAGACTACCACGAGCTGGCGCCTGAAAATTACGGCTTCACCGCCGCCGACTACGACCGCAAGATCTTCATCGACAACGTGCTGGGCCTCGAATACGCCAGCATCCGCGAGATGATCGAGATCCTCGAGCGCACCTACTGCTCGACGATCGGCGTCGAGTTCATGCACATTTCCAATCCCGAGGAAAAGGCCTGGATACAGGAACGCATCGAAGGTCCGGACAAGGGCGTCGCCTTCACGGCCGAAGGCAAGAAGGCGATCCTTGCGAAGATCATCGAAGCCGAAGGCTACGAGCAGTTCCTCGACGTCAAGTTCAAGGGCACCAAGCGCTTCGGTCTCGACGGCGGCGAATCGCTGATCCCGGCGCTCGAGCAGATCCTCAAGCGCGGCGGCCATCTCGGCCTCAAGGAAGCCGTGTTCGGCATGGCCCACCGCGGCCGCCTGAACGTGCTGTCCCAGGTCATGGGCAAGCCGCACCGCGCCATCTTCCACGAATTCAAGGGCGGCTCCTACGCGCCTGACGAAGTCGAAGGCTCGGGCGACGTGAAGTACCATCTCGGCGCTTCCTCCGACCGCGAATTCGACGGCAACAAGATTCACGTGTCGCTGACGGCCAACCCGTCGCACCTCGAGATCGTCGATCCCGTCGTCATGGGCAAGGCGCGCGCCAAGCAGGACATGGGCGCCACCGTATGGGAAGGCGACACCATCCCGCTTTCCGAGCGCTCCAAGGTTCTGCCGCTCTTGATCCACGGCGACGCGGCATTCGCCGGCCAGGGCGTGATCGCCGAAATCCTCGGTCTGTCGGGCCTGCGCGGTCACCGGGTTGCCGGCACCATGCACGTGATCATCAACAACCAGATCGGCTTCACCACCAATCCGGCCTTCTCGCGTTCGTCGCCCTATCCGTCCGACGTCGCCAAGATGATCGAGGCGCCGATCCTGCACGTCAACGGCGACGATCCGGAAGCGGTCGTCTATGGCGCCAAGATCGCCATGGAATTCCGCATGAAGTTCCACAAGCCTGTGGTCCTCGACATGTTCTGCTACCGTCGCTACGGCCACAACGAAGGCGACGAACCGTCCTTCACACAGCCGAAGATGTACAAGGTCATTCGTAGCCACAAGACCGTGCTGCAGCTCTATGGCGAACGTCTGGTCGCCGAAGGTGTGCTGAGCGAAGGCGAAGTCGAGAAGATGAAGGCCGACTGGCGCGCCCATCTCGAGCAGGAGTTCGAGGCCGGGCAGCACTACAAGCCCAACAAGGCCGACTGGCTCGACGGTGAGTGGTCGGGTCTGCGCACGGCCGACAATGCCGACGAGCAGCGCCGCGGCAAGACCGCCATCCCGATGAAGCAGCTGAAGGAAATCGGCCGCAAGCTTTCCGAGATTCCGGAAGGTTTCCGCGCGCACCGCACCATCCAGCGCTTCATGGAAAACCGTTCGAACATGATCTCGACCGGCGAAGGCATCGACTGGGCGACGGCCGAAGCGCTGGCGTTCGGCGGGCTTGTCACGGAAGGCCACAAGATCCGCCTTTCCGGCCAGGATTGCGAACGCGGCACGTTCTCGCAGCGTCACTCGGTGCTCTACGATCAGGAAACGGAAGAGCGCTATATCCCGCTCGCCAACCTGTCGCCAACCCAGGCGCGCTACGAAGTCATCAACTCGATGCTGTCGGAAGAAGCCGTCCTCGGTTTCGAATACGGCTACTCGCTGGCCCGTCCGAACGCGCTGACGCTCTGGGAAGCCCAGTTCGGCGACTTCGCCAACGGTGCGCAGGTGGTGTTCGACCAGTTCATCTCGTCGGGCGAACGCAAGTGGTTGCGCATGTCGGGCCTCGTCTGCCTGCTGCCACATGGCTATGAAGGTCAGGGCCCGGAACACTCTTCGGCCCGCCTCGAACGCTTCCTGCAGCTTTGCGCGGAAGACAACATGCAGGTTGCGAACGTCACGACGCCGGCAAACTACTTCCACATTCTGCGCCGCCAGGTGAAGCGCGATTTCCGCAAGCCGCTGATCCTGATGACGCCGAAGTCGCTGCTGCGCCACAAGCGCGCGGTGTCGGGTCTGGCGGAGATGGCCGGCGAAACCTCGTTCCACCGTCTGCTCTGGGACGATGCCGAGGTGATCAAGGATGGTCCGATCAAGCTGCAGAAGGACGCCAAGATCCGTCGCGTCGTGATGTGCTCGGGCAAGGTCTACTACGACCTGCTGGAAGAACGCGAGAAGCGCGGCGTCGACGATGTCTACCTGCTGCGCGTCGAGCAGCTCTATCCGTTCCCGGCCAAGGCGCTCATCAACGAGCTGTCGCGCTTCCGCAACGCGGAAATGGTCTGGTGCCAGGAAGAGCCGAAGAACATGGGCGCATGGTCGTTCATCGACCCGTATCTGGAATGGGTGCTTGCCCATATCGATGCGAAGTACCAGCGCGTTCGCTACACCGGACGTCCGGCCGCGGCATCGCCCGCAACCGGCCTGATGTCCAAGCATCTGGCACAGCTTGCCGCATTCCTCGAGGATGCGCTCGGCGGCTAAAGAGAATGAGATCGGAGAGGGAGCCGCTTCCTCTCCGAATTTATCCGTTCTTCGGCCTCCGCCGGAACGCCGTCCCATCACAACGATCAAAAATTCAGGATTTGAACAATGGCCACAGAAATCCGCGTTCCAACTCTCGGTGAATCCGTCAGCGAGGCAACCGTCGGCACCTGGTTCAAGAAGGTCGGCGATGTCATCAAGGCCGACGAACCGCTCGTTGAGCTTGAAACCGACAAGGTGACCATCGAAGTCCCGGCGCCTGCCGCCGGCGTGCTGACCGAAATCGTCGCTCAGGCCGGCGAAACCGTCGGTCTCGACGCGCTGCTCGGTCAGATCGCCGCTGCAGCAGCCGGTGCTGCCGCTCCCGCGCCTGCCGCTGCTCCGGCCAAGGCCGCCGAGCCTGCACCCGCCGCACCGGCTCCGGTTGCCGCCGCAGCATCCGCCTCCACTTCCGTATCCTCGATGCCGCCGGCACCGGCCGCTTCGAAGATGCTGGCTGAAAACAACATCTCTGCCGATCAGGTCGATGGCTCCGGCAAGCGCGGCCAGGTTCTGAAGGGCGACGTGATCGCCGCCGTTGCCAAGGGTATCTCCGCTCCGGCGGCTGTTCCTGCTGCACCTGTCGCCGCACGCGGTCCTTCGACCGTCGAGGATGCCGGCCGCGAAGAGCGCGTGAAGATGACGCGCCTGCGCCAGACGATCGCCAAGCGCCTCAAGGACGCCCAGAACACCGCCGCCATGCTGACCACCTACAACGAGGTGGACATGAGCGCGGTCATGGCGTTGCGCGCCAAGTACAAGGACGTCTTTGAAAAGAAGCATGGCGTCAAGCTCGGCTTCATGGGCTTCTTCACCAAGGCGGTGACGCACGCGCTGAAAGAGTTGCCTGCCGTCAACGCCGAGATCGACGGCACCGACCTGATCTACAAGAACTACTGCCACATCGGCATGGCCGTCGGCACCGACAAGGGCCTGGTCGTGCCGATCATCCGCGACGCCGACCAGCTGTCGATCGCCGGCATCGAAAAGGACCTCGGCCGTCTGGCGAAGCTTGCCCGCGACGGCTCGCTCTCGATGGCCGACATGCAAGGCGGCACGTTCACCATCACCAATGGCGGTGTCTACGGTTCGCTGATGTCCTCGCCGATCCTGAACGCGCCGCAGTCGGGTATTCTCGGCATGCACAAGATCCAGGATCGTCCCGTCGTCGTCGGCGGCCAGATCGTCATCCGTCCGATGATGTATCTCGCGCTCTCCTACGATCACCGCATCGTCGACGGTAAGGAAGCCGTGACCTTCCTCGTCCGCGTCAAGGAAAGCCTCGAGGATCCGGAACGTCTCGTTCTCGATCTCTAAGAGACCGACAGGGCCGCGCGAGCGGCCCTTTTCGCCTCAGCACCGGAACCCCTGATGTCGCTGGAACTTGTCTACCTGCTCTGGAGCGCCGCGCTCGCCTTCGCCTACATGATGGCGCAGGCAGTTGCCTACCGCGTGCAGAGCGGCGTCAAGGACGCCAACTCGACGCGCGATCACGAGCCGGAGCCGAATTTGCTCACCGGCCGTGCGACACGGGCGCTGAGGAATTTCCAGGAAACCTATCCCATCTTCATCGCGCTCGCGGTGGTCACGGTGGCATCCGGCCATTCCGACAGCCTGACCCATTGGGGTGCCTCGCTGTGGTTCTGGGCGCGCGTCGCCTATCTGCCGGCCTATCTGATCGGGCTCAGCCCTTACCGCTCGTGGATCTGGTCCGTGTCGGCGATCGGGCTGGTGCTGATGTTTTCGGGCATCGTGTGGTGAGACGATGATGCGTAAGCTTCCTGTGACCATCGCCACTCTCGTTTTCACCGCGCTCTGCGGCCAGCCGCTGCTGGCGGCCGCGTGTAAGCAGGCCGATGCCGTCTACGGCGATCGCGACGGCGCCTACGAGCTGCGGTTCACACCGATCAATTCGGCGGCTGCCGCCGCCAGCAACAAATTTACGCTCAAAGTCCTGAAGACGGAGCTTACGCTCGACGGCTATGTGATGCCTTCCGAGGATCCGTCGCGCACGATCGGCATGGTGATGTTCCACTGCCCCGACGGCGATGCGACCGGCGCCGATCTCGAAGCCTGCACCATCTGGCAGGGCATGGTCTACGGCCTGAGCGCCAAGGGCGAGATGGCCAACCTGCAGCCGGAAGCCGGCGAGGCCGCCGACAAGGTGGTGCTGCCGGGCATCGGCCCGGCCATTCGCGGCTCGTCGATCTGGGGCGAGGGTAAAGCCTCTGTGGCGCCGTGGGACGTTCTCGATTTCAAGGAATGCGGCAAATGAGCGAAACCCCTGTTCTCCTGGTCACCGGCGGCAGCCGGGGCATCGGCGCCGCGATCTGCCTGCTTGCCGCCCGAAAAGGCTGGCGGGTGGCCGTCAACTACGCGTCCAACAGGCAAGCGGCCGATGCCGTGGTCTCGGCGATCGAGGCCGGTGGCGGCGAGGCCTTTGCGATCAAGGGCGATGTCGGCAATGCCGATGACATCGTGGCGATATTTGCGGCCGTCGATCGGCGTTTCGGCCGACTGGACGGGCTTGCCAACAATGCCGGCATTGTCGATGCACCGGCGCGCGTCGACGAGATGTCGGTGGCGCGGCTCGAGCGGATGATGCGGATCAACATTACCGGCTCGATCCTCTGCGCGGCTGAGGCCGTGCGCCGCATGTCGTCCAAACATGGCGGCAAGGGTGGAGCGATCGTCAACATCTCGTCGATGGCGGCGATCATCGGTTCGCCGTCGCAATATGTCGACTACGCCGCCTCCAAGGCCGCGATCGACACCTTCACCATCGGCCTTGCCCGCGAGGTGGCGACCGAGGGCGTGCGGGTGAACGCGATCCGTCCGGGCGTGATCGATACGGAGATCCATGCCTCCGGCGGGCTGCCGGACCGGGCGCGCGACATGGCGCCCAGCATTCCGATGCAGCGGGCGGGCACGGCGGACGAGATCGCCGATGCGGTGCTCTACCTGTTGTCCCCGGAGGCTTCCTATATAACGGGCTCGATCCTCAATGTGAGCGGTGGACGATGACGATGCGGGTAGGGATGTGACCATGCAGTATGTTCTCGAATTTCTCGGCCTGATGGCCGTTTTCTCGATCTTCATCGTCGTGCCGGGCGCCGACTTCGCGGTCATCCTGCGCCAGAGCATCGTGCATGGCCGCCGCGCCGCGATGATGACGGGGCTCGGCATGGGCTTCTCGCTGCTGTTCCACATCAGCTACACGATCCTCGGCCTCGGGCTGATCGTGTCGCAGTCGCTGATGCTGTTTTCGCTGATCAAGTGGGCCGGCGTCGCCTATCTTGTCTATCTCGGGATCAAGTCGTTCCGCGATCCCGGCTTCAATGTCGGCGAGATCGAGGTGACGGAAGAGGACCGCAAGCCGATCTCGGCGCTCAGGTGCCTGGGGATGGGCTTCATCACCAACGCGCTCAACCCGAAGCCGGTGCTGTTCTTCCTGTCGCTGTTTTCGACGCTGGTGCATCATGACACGCCCGCGCTCATCCAGTTCAGCTACGGCATCGGCATGGCGACAGCCCTGGTCGCCTGGTTTGCCGGCGTCTCGACCTTCTTCACCGTCAAGCCGATCCGCGATCGTTTCATCGCCGGCGGCAAATGGTTCAATCGCATTACCGGCGCCGCCTTGGTCGGCTTCGGCTTCCGCCTCGCACTCGCCCGCGCGGCGGACTAAACTCATAACGAAAAGGAAAAGAAACAATGTCCTATGATGTGATCGTTATCGGAACCGGCCCCGGCGGCTATGTCGCCGCCATCAAGGCGGCCCAGCTTGGCCTCAAGGTCGCCGTCGTCGAAAAGCGCGCGACCTTCGGCGGCACCTGCCTCAACGTCGGCTGCATTCCCTCCAAGGCGCTGCTGCATGCCTCCGAAATGTTCCATCAGGCCGGCCATGGCATGGATGCGCTCGGCATCGAGGTGCTGGCGCCGAAGCTGAACCTCGACAAGATGCTGGCACACAAGGATGCGACGGTTAAGGCCAATGTCGACGGCGTCGCCTTCCTGTTCAAGAAGAACAAGATCGACAGCTTCATCGGCACCGGCAAGATCGTTTCGGCCGGCAAGGTTTCGGTCACATCGGAAGACGGCAAGGTGCAGGAGATCGAGGGCAAGAACATCGTCATCGCCACCGGCTCCGACGTCGCCGGCATTCCGGGCGTGCATGTCGATCTCGACGAGAAGGTGATCATCTCGTCCACTGGTGGCATCGCGCTGGAGAAGGTTCCCGAGACGATGATCGTCGTCGGTGGCGGCGTCATCGGCCTTGAGCTCGGCTCGGTCTGGTCGCGCCTCGGCGCCAAGGTCACTGTGGTCGAATATCTCGATACGATCCTCGGCGGCATGGATGGCGACGTCGCCAAGCAGTTCCAGCGGATGTTGGCCAAGCAGGGCATCGATTTCAACCTCGGCGCCAAGGTCGTCGGTGTCGAAAAGGGCGGCAAGGGCGCGAAGGTGACCTTCGAGCCGGTCAAGGGCGGCGACAAGGTGACGCTCGAAGCCGACGTCGTGCTGGTTGCCACCGGCCGCAAGGCCTACACGGCTGGCCTCGGCCTCGAGGAAGCGGGTGTGACGCTCGACAATCGCGGCCGCGTCGAGATCGACGGCCACTTCAAGACCAATGTCGCCGGCATCTATGCGATCGGCGACGTGGTGAAGGGTCCGATGCTGGCGCACAAGGCCGAGGACGAAGGCGTGGCGCTGGCCGAAATCCTCGCCGGGCAGCATGGCCATGTGAACTACGACGTCATCCCGAGCGTCGTCTATACGCAGCCTGAAGTCGCCTCCGTCGGCAAGACCGAGGAAGAGCTGAAGGCAGCAGGCGTCGCCTACAAGGTCGGCAAGTTCCCGTTCACCGCCAACGGCCGCGCCCGCGCGATGCTGGCAACGGATGGCTTCGTGAAGATCCTGTCCGACAAGACCACCGACCGGGTTCTCGGCGGCCACATCGTCGGCTTCGGCGCCGGCGAGATGATCCACGAGATCGCCGTCCTGATGGAATTCGGCGGCTCGGCCGAAGACCTCGGCCGCACCTGCCATGCACACCCGACGATGTCGGAAGCGGTGAAGGAAGCGGCACTGGCGGCGTTCTTCAAGCCGATCCATATGTAAGAGGTTTTGGAGCGCTCCTGATCAAGGCCGCGGTTCGAGAGGACCGCGGCTTTTTTGTTTTGCGCTTCAACGCCATGCGGCTCAGAGCCATACGCTGACACACCTGTTACCTAACAATATTTGTTGGTTATTGTTGGCCATTGTCGTTCGTGATACAAGACAGGCATGAAAACCAGCAGCATGCGCACACTGACCGTTTCATTGACCCCGCACCAGGCGGCAACGATGCAGAATGCCATCGACGGCGGCGGCTATGCGTCCAATAGCGAGATCGTTCGCGATGCGTTGCGCCTCTGGGAGCAGCGGGAGGAGGTGCGGCGGATGGAGATGGCGCGGCTCAAGAAAGCCTATGACGAGGGCATCGCGAGCGGCGAAGGTCGTTCCATCGATGCCGATACTTTCCTGGCGGAATTGAAGGCGGAAAAACGCTCACGAGGATAGAGGCACGCATCGATGTCACCGCGCTCAATCAGACCTTTGAAGATCACGCCGCGCTTGCCGCATCCGGCGCTGCCGCAGGCGGATTGGGCTGACTGCTATCAGCTGAGCGTGCCGGCCGCATCCCTAACAGCGATCGAGGCTGCCCGGCTGATGCTCGGCTACACGCCGTTCTGGATCATCAGCCTGATGCGGCTGCGCAACCTGATTGTCGGCCCGCTGTTCGGATTGCGGACGGATGCACACGATCTGTCTGATGGCGTGGAGATGATCGGAATTTTCCCCGTGCTGTCCCAATCCGAGCGGCAGGTGGTCGTCGGCTTCGACGACAGGCATCTCGATTTTCGCATCGTGATCGACGTCGAGGAGACGGGCGGCGGAAAACGGGTGAGCGCGATGACGCTTGTCCAGCGCAAGATTCTGATCGGCCGGATCTATATCGCGGTCATCACTCCGTTCCACAATCTGATCGTGGCGGCGATGATGGGCCATATGGGCAAGCGGCTCAACGCCCTCAGTTCACCGCCGTCAGCGTAAAGCCCTGCTTACGTAGCAACTCGATCACGCCCTCTTCGCCCGACAGGTGCAGGGCGCCGACGGCCATGAAGACGTTGCCGTTGGCGAGGATCGGGGCGGCGCGGTCGGCCATGATCTTGTTGCGGTCGAGGATGATGCGCTGCTCGAAGGCGGCGTAGTCGCTGCTGTCGTCGGCGCCCTCGGGCGTCACGGTCTTCAGCATCGGCATGGTCATGCCGATGTCGCCGGAGAGGTAGAGATCGGTCATGGTCTCGACGACGTCGTTCATCTTCGAGCCAAGC
Source organism: Hyphomicrobiales bacterium (assembly GCA_900470805.1). GTDB lineage: Bacteria > Pseudomonadota > Alphaproteobacteria > Rhizobiales > Rhizobiaceae > Rhizobium. The sequence goes on from UCCA01000050.1 coordinate 31,065, forward strand.
TCCAGCGTCTCGATCAGCGACTTCATGTGAAATTCGGTCGGCAGGTCGGCCATTGCCTGCAGCTGCTCGGACAGCGTCTCCAGACCCTTGACCTGCTTGCCTTGCGCGGCCGCATCGGCGGCTATCTTCTGGTCGAGGAACTGCACGCCCTTGGCCTTGCGGGCCATTTCGCAGGCGGGCAGCGCCACGACGCTCGAGATCATCCAGGGACGCATGCGCGAGACGGCGGACAGTGGAATGCCGCGCTGCTTGAGGCCGGCTTCGAGCCTGAGATAGTCGTCATGCGATAGAAGCTTCTCGATCGTCGTGCCGTCGGTGAACATCATCAGCTCGGGCTTCATCAGCAGCGCCGCCGAGGCCTTCTTCTCGTCGAGGATCTCGTCGGATTCGATGACGATCGTGTCGGCGGCGTCGTGGGCGGCCTGGGTTCGCGGCGGCAGGTCAAGCACGCGCGGATCGGTAACGTGCATGCTGCCGAGCAGCCATGAGGGTTTGACGCCCGGCTTTTCGATCTTCCAGAAGATGCCCTTGCCGTTCGGGATCGCATCGCCTTCCTTGACCGCCTGCGCGTAGCGCGCCGGGTCGTTCTGCTTCAGGTCGTCGAGGATGTTGCGGCCGGTGCAGCTGGCGTCGTCGGCGGCCGATGCCGGGGAGACGGAGACGAGGGCGGCGATCAGCAGGGCGGCCAGCAGAACGTGGATGGCGGCGATGAGCCAGAGCACGACGTTGCCCGGCGATGCTGAGCGCATCGATGATGGGCCCGGTGCGGCTGGGTTCAGGCTGCGGTGGCCGAGGGTGATCGTCATGATGTGTTCCGGTCCCAAAATACAAGACCCAAGCTCTACGCGCTGGGCTGATCATATTCCTTTAAGGGAAACCGTTAACAAAGGATTACGCCCTTGGATGCGCGCGGTCGTAAACCTCGAGAAGGCGGGCGGAATCCACACCGGTGTAGACCTGCGTGGTCGACAGGCTGGCGTGGCCGAGCAGTTCCTGGATGGTTCTGAGGTCGCCGCCGCCGGCCAGAAGGTGTGTCGCGAAGGAGTGGCGCAGGGCGTGCGGGGTGGCCGTCTCCGGCAGGCCGAAGGCGCTGCGCATCTTCTGCATGGTGCGCTGGATGATCGCCTGCTGCAACTTGCCGCCACGGGCGCCGCGAAACAGCGGCTGGTCGGCGGCTAGATGATAGGGGCAGAGCGCGCGGTACTTCTCGACGGCGTCGAAGACGACCGACAGCAGCGGCACGAGGCGGGTCTTGTTGCCCTTGCCTGTGATGCGCAGGCTGGTGGCGCCGGATCTCAGATCGCCTGGCAGGAGATCGAGCGCCTCGGAGATGCGCAGGCCGCAGCCGTAGAGTAGGGTCATGACGGCGGCGTCGCGGGCAGCGATCCAGGGCTCGTCGTGCAGCTGCGCCTCGTCGCTGACGACATTGATCGCCTGCGTGTCGGAGAGCGGCTTGGGCAGCGATTTCGGCTGCTTCGGCGAGCGGATGGCGGCCGCACCGGCGGCGTTGACCAGGCCTTTCTTTTCGAGATGGCGCAGCAGCGAGCGCAGGCCGGCGAGATTGCGGCCGAGCGAGCGGGCGCCGATGTCGTCGCGGCGGCGGGCGGCCAGGAAGGCGCGGAAATCGGCGGGCCGCAGTGCCTCGATGTCCTTCAGCGTCGTCGGCCCGGCAAGGTGGCCGGTCATGAAGGTCAGGAACTGGCGCGTGTCACGCTCGTAGGCATCGAGCGTGTGAGCGGAAAGCCGTCGTTCGCTGGCGAGAGACTGCAGCCAGGCGGCGCGTTCGGCCATCAGCCGCGGGTCGGCCATGATCAGCAATTCGTTCATCTGGCTGCCCCTTGAATTTGCCGGTTCGCCCGCCAATTCTGAAGGGGGAGGGTTATGGAATCGCTAATATCGGCCAAGTGTCTGTCATGCCTAGATCATAATAGTGGCGATAACTGGTTTCCCAACGATGCAGGATCTTGCATGGCACGGCGCCACCCAACGACGGCCTTCGGACAGTTCGCGGAAGCGATCGCACTGGTCTCCCACGGCAAACCCGGACATATCGTCGATACGCTGATCGCCGAGCGCGGCCAGCGCATCGTCAGCCATCCTATGTGGCCGGTGATGCGACCGTTTCTCTATACGCTGCTGCGCTACAACAAGGCGGTGAAGTTCGCTAACGACGTCGCCAACATGCCGGGCTTCCAGTGCTTCGAGTATATGAGTGATCTCCTGAATCTCGAGATCTCCGTCAGGCACGACGAACGCATTCCCGAAAGCGGCGGCTTCATTCTGGTCAGCAATCACCCGACCGGAATTGCCGACGGCGTCGCCGTCTTCGATCTCCTGAAGACGCGCCGGCCCGACATGATGGTGTTTGCCAACCGCGATGCGGTGCGGGTCAATCCGCGCTTTGCCGAGATGATCATTCCGGTCGAATGGCGCGACGAGCACAAGAGCAAGCTGAAGGCGCGCGAGACGCTGCAGATCACCAACCACGCGGTACGCGAGGGCAAGGCGACGGTGCTTTTTCCGTCAGGCCGCATCGCCTATTGGGCGAACGGCCAGCTCAACGAGCGGCCTTGGAAGACGTCGGCCGTCGGGCTGGCGCGCAAGTACAATCTGCCGATCCTGCCGGTGCACATGACGGCGCGCAATTCCGGGCTGTTCTACTGGTTCGCCAAGTGGTCGACGGAGCTACGCGACATGACGGTGTTTCACGAGCTGCTGAACAAGCGCGGCGACCGCTTCGATTTCGTCGTCGGCGAGATGATCCCGGTCGAGCATCTGGACGGCGACATCAACGCGGTCACGCGGGCGCTGGAGACGCATACGGTGCAGGTTCTGAAACGTGACGGCGATGCGCGGTTCCGGCCGTTGGTGACGCCCGCTGCCCCGGAGATGGCGGCGGCCCATTCATTTCGCTGAGCGGATGCGATAAAGCGAGGCATGTTGCTCCGCTCGATGTTCGCCCAGAATTACCGGTCCCTCCGCTCGATCCATATGGACCTGCCGGGCACGACGCTGTTTCTCGGCGAAAACGGTGTCGGCAAATCCAATCTCTATCGCGCGTTGCAGCTGGTGCAGGCGGCCGTCAACGGGCGGTTGGTGCATGAGCTTGCGGCCGAGGGCGGCATGTTCTCGGTGCTGTGGTCGGGCACGCGCAAGCAGAGCGACGGGCCGGCGCGGGTGAAGCTCGAGGTCGAACTCATGGACGAGGAGCGGGCCGTCAGCTTCCGCTACCGCGTCGAGGTCGGGCTGCGGCCGCAGAAGGCTGCGGCGGGCTTTGCGCTGGAGCCGCAGGTGAAGGCCGAGGAGCTGGTGGTCGATCACGGCCGACCGGTGACGATGATGAAGCGGGCCGGGCCGGCGATCCAGGTGCGCGATGCCTCGGGCCGCATGCAGGACTATCCCGACCAGGCGCTGACCTCGGAAACGGCGATGGCGCTGCTTGGCGATGCCGGGCATTTCCCCGAAATCGCCGCGTTTCGTCGGGTGGTGGCGAACTGGCGGTTCTTCCATGGCTTTCGTACCGACCGCGCCTCGCCTTTGCGCCAGCCGTGCCTGGCCGTGACGGGCGCGATGCTGGACGAGGATGGGGCCAATCTGGCGGCGGTGTTTGCCACGCTGAGGCATACCAGGCAGGATACCGTCGATCTCGACCGGATTATTTCGGATGCCTTCGGTGGCGCACGGCTGGTGGTGCCGGAGCCGGAGGAGACTGCGACGTTCGGCTTGAGCTTTCCCGATTTTCCGCACCGTGTGTTCCAGCCGCGCGAGCTCTCCGACGGGCAGATCCGTTTTCTCGGGCTGGCGGCGGCGCTGCTGTCCTACCGTTTGCCGCCGTTCATCGCGCTCAACGAGCCGGAAGCAAGCCTGCATCCCGACATGCTGCCGCCGCTGGCGGAGATGATCGCCGAGGCGTCGAAGACCAGCCAGATCTGGATCGTCACCCATTCCGCGCAGCTGGCGGACGCCGTGCGCCAGCGATGCGGGGTCCGGCCGCGCAAGGTGATCCGCGAGAACGGAGCGACCTGGATCGAGGGCATGCGGCTGACTGGCACCATCGCCGGCGAGGACGATGGGGAGGAATAGGTTTACGGCGATGTCGCGGGTTTCATTTTTTCGCCGTTGCGGGCATGGTCGCGCCCGATGACCACAGCTCTGTCCGATCTCTTTGGCCCTGTTGAACCGCCGCCCGCCGTGCGCACGGTGGCGGTGCTCGTGCCGCTGCCGACGCCAATGCCCTATTCCTACGCGGTGCCCGAAGGCATGGCCGTCGAGCCTGGTTCTGTTGTGCAGGTGCCGCTCGGGCCGCGCCAGGTGATGGGTGCCGTCTGGGAGGGGGGTGACGAGCGTGTCGATCCTAAGAAGCTGAGGCCGATCACCAAGGTGTTCGACTGCCCGCCGCTCAACAAGGAAATGCGCGATTTCATCGACTGGGTGGCGAGCTACACGCTGTCGCCCCCGGGACTGGTGGCGCGGATGGCGTTGCGCGTGCCGAACGCCTTTGATCCGGAACCGATGGTCGAGGGTTTGCGGTTCGTCGGCGGAACGCCCGAACGGATGACGCCGGCGCGGGCGCGGGTGCTCGATGCCGCCGGCGACGGGCTCTCGTGGACGCGGATCGGGCTGGCGCATGCCGCCGGCGTGTCGACCAGCGTGGTCGATGGATTGATCGCGCAGGGGATATTCGAGACGATTTTCCTGGCCCCGCCGCCGATCGTCGCCAAACCCGATCCCGACTTCGCGCCGTCGCGGCTGGCCGGTCCGCAGAAGGAGGCGGCCGACGAGATCCTTGCCGAGGTGCGCAACGGCGCGTTCGCCGTGTCGTTGATCGACGGCGTCACCGGGTCCGGCAAGACGGAGGTCTATTTCGAGGCGATCGCCGAAACGCTGAAACGCGGCAAGCAGGTGCTGATCCTGCTTCCGGAGATCGCGCTGACGGCCAGCTTCCTCGAGCGCTTCCAGGACCGGTTCGGGGCCAAGCCCGCCGAATGGCACTCGGATCTCGCGCCGAAGACACGCGAGAAGGTGTGGCGGCAGGCGGTGACGGGAGAGGTGCGTGTCGTGGCCGGCGCGCGCTCGGCGCTGTTCCTGCCGTTCGAGGATCTCGGGCTGATCATCGTCGACGAGGAACACGACCCTGCCTACAAGCAGGAGGACCGGGTCTACTACAATGCCCGCGACATGGCGGTGGTCCGAGCGCGGATCGGCGATTTTCCTGTCGTGCTGGTATCGGCGACGCCGTCGGTCGAAAGCCAGGTCAATGGCCAGAGCGGGCGGTATACGACTATCCATCTGCCGACGCGATTCGGCGATGCAGCGCTGCCCGACCTGCATCTGATCGACATGCGCCGGCATGCGCCGGAGCGCGGCGGCTTCCTGTCGCCGGTGCTGGTGCGGGCGATCGGCAAGACGGTAGAGAAGAAGCAGCAGGCGCTGCTGTTTCTCAATCGGCGCGGCTATGCGCCGCTGACGCTCTGCCGGGTCTGCGGCCACCGCTTCCAGTGCCCGCAATGCTCAAGCTGGCTGGTCGAGCATCGCTTCAAGAAGCAGCTGCAGTGTCACCAGTGCGGTTACAACGAGCGCACGCCCGAGGCCTGCCCGGAATGCGGCACCTTCGACCATCTGGTCGCCTGCGGGCCGGGGGTGGAGCGGATCGCAGAGGAGGTGGAGCGCCACTTCCCGGAGGCGCGGACGATCGTATTGTCATCCGACATCATGGGCGGCGTGAAGCGGCTGAGGTTGGAGCTCGACGCCATCGCCAAGGGCGAGGCCGATATCGTCATCGGCACGCAGCTGGTCGCCAAGGGGCACAATTTTCCGCTGATGACGCTGGTGGGCATCGTCGATGCCGATCTCGGGCTCGCCAATGGCGATCCGCGGGCGGCGGAGCGGACCTTCCAGCTGCTGTCGCAGGTGACCGGACGCGCCGGGCGCACGGGCCTGAAGAGCCACGGGCTGCTGCAGACCTACCAGCCGCAGCACCCGGTCATGCAGGCGATCGTTTCGGGCGATGCCGGGGCCTTTTACGAGCGCGAGATCGCTGAGCGCGAGCGGGCCATCCTGCCGCCTTTCGGGCGGCTGGCGTCGATCATCGTGTCGGCCGAAACGCGCAACGACGCTGAGGCGCATGCGCGCGGCATCCGCAACGCCGCCCCGCAGGTGACCGGGATTTCCGTGCTCGGGCCGGCGGAGGCGCCGCTGGCGCTGGTGCGCGGCCGCCACCGCTTCCGGCTTCTGGTGCACGGGCGGAAGAACTCCGACATGCAGGGCTTCCTCAGGGTCATGCTGTCGCAATCGCCGAAGGAGCGCGGCTCCATCCATGTGCAGCTCGACATCGATCCGCAAAGCTTTTTGTAGGTCGCGGTTTTCTCTGAACCAGGCTTCCTGACGATCGCGCATGAGAGGGCGTTTGCGTGTATTCGCAATCGTGCCATAAGGGCTGCGAAGCAGGTTATTCGGGGTCGATTCAATGGATTTCTATTTTCCGACGGAGCTGGGCGAGCAGCTGGCCTTCGGTGCGGCGGCGTTCACGGCTGTGGTCGGTTTCATCATCATGTTCGCGCCGGGCTATGCGATGCGGGTGTTCGGACTGGCGCCGCGCGGCGAACGGCGCGACGGCTATGCCGAACAGCGCTCGATGGGCGGCTTCTATCTCGGCTTCGGCCTTTCGGCGATCATGCTGGCGCAGGACTGGATCTACATGGCGCTGGGCGCGGCCTTCGCCATGGCTGCCTTCGCACGCGTTATCTCGCTGCTGTCCGACCGAGGCGGCACTGTCATCAACTATGTACTTCTGGTTGTGCAAGTCATTCTGGCGGCGCTTCCGCTCGGTTACGTCTTCGGTTTCTTTTCGGCCTGAAACATATGGAATTCGCGCAGCTCGCCTGTGGGTGATTGCGGCTTTCCGCATTTTTGCGGCAGAAATCGACGCTAAAACAGGATTAGGACGTTACGCGTGTTGCGAGTCCGGATATCCTATGTTAGACGGACCCCGAATTTCGGAAGAAGCAAGAGGCTTCTCTTGCGATTTCTGGGGGAAATCATAACGAATTCAGGAATTTAGATCAGGCGCCCGCCGGAGGCCGGATTCTTGGGTTGAAATCAGGGAAATTTGTGCCCGTGGCAGACACGTCCCAGCTTGTATCTGGTGTTGCAGAACGATATGCCTCGTCGCTGTTCGAACTGGCGCTCGAGGAAAAGGCAGTCCCTTCCGTGGCCGCCGATCTCGACCGTTTTCAGGCGATGTTGGATGAGAGCGACGATCTGAAGCGCTTCATCTCGAGCCCGGTTTTCTCGGCTGAAGATCAGCTGAAGACGATCATTGCCATCAGCGAGAAGGCCGGCATCAGCGGGCTGGTCGCAAACTTCCTCAAGGTCGTGGCGCGTAACCGCCGCCTGTTCGCGCTTCCGGGCATGATCAAGGCCTTCCGTATCATCGCCGCAAAACAGCGCGGCGAAATCTCCGCCGAGGTGACCTCGGCTCATGCGCTCGACGCGGCGCAGGAAACTGAATTGAAGGCGGCGCTGAAGAGCGTCACCGGCAAAGACGTGGCGGTCAACGTCACGGTTGATGCGTCCATTCTTGGTGGTCTGATCGTGAAGGTCGGGTCCCGTCAGATTGATACGTCTCTTCGTACCAAACTCTCTACCCTTAAGCTTGCATTGAAAGAGGTTGGCTGATGGATATCCGCGCCGCGGAAATTTCCGCAATTCTCAAAGATCAGATTAAAAATTTCGGCAAAGAGGCCCAGGTCTCGGAAGTCGGTCAGGTGCTCTCCGTCGGTGACGGTATCGCTCGTGTATACGGTCTGGACAATGTCCAGGCCGGCGAGATGGTCGAGTTCCCGGGCGGTATCCGCGGCATGGCGCTGAACCTTGAGTCCGATAACGTCGGTGTCGTTATTTTCGGTTCCGACCGCAGCATCAAGGAAGGCGACACCGTCAAGCGGACCGGCGCCATCGTTGACGTTCCGGTTGGTCCGGAACTGCTCGGCCGCGTTGTCGACGCTCTCGGCAACCCGATCGACGGCAAGGGCCCGATCAATGCAACGCGTCGTTCGCGCGTTGACATCAAGGCCCCGGGCATCATTCCCCGCAAGTCGGTGCATGAGCCGATGTCGACCGGCCTCAAGGCCATCGACGCGCTCATCCCGGTCGGCCGTGGCCAGCGCGAGCTCGTCATCGGTGACCGCCAGACCGGCAAGACCGCGATCATTCTCGACGCGATCCTGAACCAGAAGGCCATCCACGACAACGGCCCGGACAGCGAGAAGCTGTTCTGCGTCTACGTCGCTATCGGCCAGAAGCGTTCGACCGTTGCCCAGTTCGTCAAGGTTCTCGAAGAACGTGGCGCAATGAAGTACTCGATCGTCGTTGCCGCGACCGCTTCGGACGCTGCTCCGATGCAGTACCTCGCACCGTTCGCCGGTTGCGCCATGGGCGAATACTTCCGCGACAACGGCCAGCATGCCCTGATCGGTTACGACGACCTTTCGAAGCAGGCTGTCGCCTATCGCCAGATGTCGCTTCTGCTGCGCCGCCCGCCGGGCCGCGAAGCTTACCCGGGCGACGTTTTCTATCTGCACTCGCGTCTCCTCGAGCGCGCTGCAAAGCTCTCCGACGAAATGGGCGCTGGCTCGCTGACGGCTCTGCCTGTCATCGAAACCCAGGGTAACGACGTTTCGGCGTTCATTCCGACCAACGTGATCTCGATCACCGACGGCCAGATCTTCCTCGAAACCGACTTGTTCTATCAGGGTATCCGTCCGGCTGTTAACGTCGGTCTGTCGGTTTCGCGCGTCGGTTCGGCTGCTCAGGTCAAGGCCATGAAGCAGGTTGCCGGCTCGATCAAGGGCGAACTCGCCCAGTATCGCGAAATGGCCGCCTTCGCCCAGTTCGGCTCCGACCTCGACGCCTCGACACAGCGCCTGCTGAACCGCGGTGCCCGCCTGACCGAACTCCTGAAGCAGCCGCAGTTCTCGCCGCTGAAGACGGAAGAGCAGGTCGCGGTGATCTTCGCTGGCGTTAACGGTTACCTCGACAAGGTCGCGGTCAACCAGGTCGGCAAGTTCGAGCAGGGTCTGCTGTCGTACCTCCGTTCCGAAGGTTCGGCGATCCTCGACACGATCCGTACCGAAAAGGCCATCAGCGACGATACGAAGGCTAAGCTCACCGCTGCCATCGATAGCTTCGCGAAGTCTTTCTCGTAATCGGACCCAGTTAGGACGGATCACGGATGCCTTCACTTAAGGATCTGAAAAACCGGATCGCCTCCGTCAAGGCGACGCAGAAGATCACCAAGGCGATGAAAATGGTCGCCGCGGCGAAGCTTCGGCGTGCGCAGGAGGCGGCCGAGGCCGCACGGCCCTATTCGCAGCGGATGGGTGCGGTTCTGGCGAACATCGCCAAGGCCGTCACCGATGCGGATGGTGCGCCGACTCTCATGACCGGTACAGGCAAGGATCAGGTTCACCTGCTCGTCGTCTGCACCGCCGATCGCGGCCTCTGCGGCGGTTTCAACTCGCAGATTTCTCGTTTTGCCCGCGACCATGCCCGCAAGCTGGAAGCCGCAGGCAAGACGGTGAAGATCTTCACAGTCGGCAAGAAGGGCTACGACAGCCTGCGCCGCGAATTCCTGCCGCTCATCGTCGAGCGCAAGGAACTCCGCGACGTCAAGCGCGTCGCCTTCGAAAACGCTGACAGCATCGGCAAGCGCATCATCGAGATGTACGAAGCCGGTGAGTTCGACGTCTGCACCCTGTTTTACTCCGAGTTCAAGTCGGTGATCTCGCAGATCCCGACGGCACAGCAGCTGATCCCGGCTTCGGTCAGCGACGTTGTTGCCGAGGACGCGGACCATGCGGGCGCGGTCTACGAATACGAGCCTGATCCGGCATCGATCCTCGAGGATCTGATTCCACGCAACATCTCGGTCCAGATTTTCCGCGCGCTCCTTGAGAACGTCGCCGGCGAAATGGGCGCCAAGATGAGCGCGATGGACAATGCGACGCGTAACGCTGGTGAAATGATCAATAAGCTGACGCTCTCCTACAACCGTCAGCGTCAGGCTCAGATCACCAAGGAACTCATTGAAATCATTTCGGGCGCGGAAGCGCTCTGAGGTAAGGGAAAGAGGGTAAGAAGATGGCTAAGGCAGCTACCCCCAAGAAGACTGCGGCAGGCTCTGTCGGCAGAGTCACGCAGGTTATCGGCGCCGTCGTAGACGTTGCTTTCGAAGGCGAACTGCCGGCGATCCTGAACGCGCTCGAAACCACGAACGGCGGCAACCGCCTCGTTCTGGAAGTGGCGCAGCATCTTGGTGAAAACGAAGTCCGCACGATCGCCATGGACTCGACCGAAGGTCTGGTTCGCGGTCAGCCGGTTTCCGACACCGGTGAACCGATCACGGTTCCCGTCGGTCCCGAGACGCTCGGCCGTATCATGAACGTCATCGGCGAGCCGGTCGACGAAGCCGGTCCGCTGGTCACATCAGGCAAGCGCGCCATCCACCAGGACGCACCTGCCTACGTCGACCAGTCGACCGAAGGCCAGATCCTCGTCACCGGCATCAAGGTCGTCGACCTGCTCGCACCTTACGCAAAGGGCGGCAAGATCGGCCTGTTCGGCGGCGCCGGCGTCGGCAAGACGGTTCTCATCATGGAACTGATCAACAACGTCGCCAAGGCGCATGGTGGTTACTCGGTATTCGCCGGCGTGGGTGAACGTACCCGCGAAGGTAACGACCTTTACCACGAAATGATCGAATCGGGCGTCAACAAGCACGGTGGCGGCGAAGGCTCCAAGGCTGCGCTGGTTTACGGCCAGATGAACGAACCGCCGGGTGCGCGCGCTCGCGTCGCTCTGACCGGTCTGACGATCGCTGAAGACTTCCGCGACAAGGGCCAGGACGTTCTGTTCTTCGTCGACAACATCTTCCGCTTCACCCAGGCTGGTTCGGAAGTGTCGGCTCTGCTCGGCCGTATTCCTTCGGCCGTTGGCTATCAGCCGACGCTTGCCACCGACATGGGCCAGATGCAGGAACGCATCACCACCACGACCAAGGGTTCGATCACCTCGGTTCAGGCCATTTACGTTCCCGCCGACGACTTGACCGACCCGGCACCGGCAACCTCGTTCGCCCACTTGGACGCAACGACGGTTCTGTCGCGCTCGATCGCCGAAAAGGGCATCTACCCGGCCGTCGACCCGCTCGACTCGACCTCGCGCATGCTCGACCCGATGGTTGTCGGCGAAGAGCACTACGAAGTTGCTCGTAAGGTTCAGACGACGCTGCAGCGCTACAAGGCTCTGCAGGACATCATCGCGATCCTGGGTATGGACGAACTGTCTGAAGAAGACCGTCTGGCGGTTGCCCGCGCCCGCAAGATCGAACGCTTCCTGTCGCAGCCGTTCTTCGTGGCCGAAGTGTTCACCGGTGCCCCTGGCAAGCTGGTTGCGCTCGAAGACACGATCAAGGGCTTCAAGGGTCTCGTCGAAGGCGAATATGACCACATGCCTGAAGCAGCCTTCTACATGGTCGGCTCGATGGAAGAAGCCATCGAAAAGGCCAAGAAGCTCTCGGCTGCTGCCTGATGCATTCACTTACGGCGCGCCGGGGTCGTCCCCGCGCGCCGTCTCTCGTTTCAAAGACAATCAAGAAGTGAAACGTCATGGCTGACAATTTCAATTTTGAACTCGTATCTCCGGAGCGCCTGCTGCTGTCCGAGATGGTGACCGAAGTTGTCATTCCGGCAACCGAAGGCGAGATGACCGTCATGGCGCACCACGCGCCGACGATGACGACGATCAAGCCTGGTGTGGTCAGCGTTCGTTCCGCAGGCGGCCAGAAAAAGGACTACGTGGTTTTCGGTGGTTTCGCCGACATTCTGCCCACCGGCTGCACGCTGCTGGCCGAATCGGCGATCCCCGTCGAGGACCTCTCGCGCGACGAACTGGACCGCCGCATCGACGCCGCCAAGGCCGAACTCGATGATGCCGAGCATCACGAGCACAAGTCGAAGCTGGAACAGTTCATCATGGAACTGTCGCACCTGTCGGGCGTCGTCCGCAAGGACTGAGCCTGCAAGGGTTCCGGACTGTCATCGAAGCGGCCGCAAGGCCGCTTTTTTGTTGTCCGCCGGTCCCTTCCGCTGCGCATGGTTTGCGATCGATCGACCGCGAAGGTTGATAATTGCGTGGCGCAAAGGCTATCCTCCATTCAGGCAGTCGCCCGTTCGGCATCGGCTGCGCAGGGGGAGGATAAAAAATGTTTCATCCAAAATTGTTCGAGAACCGCAACGTCGTCGTCACCGGTGCCAGCCGCGGCATCGGGCTTGAGGTGGCGCGGCAGTTTCTCGATTGCGGCGCGCGCGTGCTGGTTCACACCGGCCGCAGCAGCGACCGCCCGCTACCCGACTTCCTGCTCACGGCCGAACAGGATCGGCGGGCGATGCTCGTCTCCGGCGACTTCTCCTCCGCCGAGGGCACGGAAGCGTTTGCCGCTGAGGTGCGCCGGCATTTCGACAGGGTTCACGTGCTTGTCAACAATGCCGGCACCATGGTTGGCCGGTTCCCGGCCGGCACGCTCACCGATGCGCAGTATGGTTCGGTGGTGCAGCTCAACCAGACGTCTGTCGTCGAGGTAACGCGGGCATTGCTGCCGGCGCTGCGAGCGGCGGGGGAGGCGGCCATCGTCAATACCGTATCGATCTCGGCGCTAACAGGCGGCAGCCCGGGCTCGGCAATCTATTCGGCCTCGAAAGCGTTCGTCGCCACTTACTCTAAGGCGCTGGCGCGGGAACTGGCGCCTGACGGTATCCGCGTCAACTGCGTGTCGCCTGGCACGATCGAGACCGACTTTCACCAGCGCTATTCCTCGCCCGAAAAGCTCGAGCAGACCCGCAAGACGATCCCCTTGCAGCGGCTGGGCACTTCGGAGGATTGCGCGCCCGCCTACCTGTTCCTGGCCGCGTCGTCGCTGTCCGGCTACATCACCGGCCAGGTGCTCGAGATCAACGGCGGACAGCTTATCTGCTGATTACGCGACTTTTTTTCTTTTTTAGGAGATCCGAACGAAGCTTGTTCGCGTATATGCTAACTGACGAACCAGCAGTTTCGATATATATGCAGCTAGAGATACAACATGCACTTGCCGACACCTAGATCGGGTATGTCCGATCACGAATTGCAGGGGGTTTCGACCAAGGCCCGTGAAGCAAGTGAGCTCCTGAAGGCGCTGGCGCATCATACGAGACTGATGATCCTGTGTATCCTCGCGGAAGAGGAAAAGACCGTCGGGCAGATCGAAGACATTCTCGGCATGCAGCAGGCAATGGTGTCCCAACAGCTGGCGCGCCTGCGGATGGAGGGTCTAGTCAACACCCGCCGCGATGGGCGGATGATCTACTACAGCGTCGGCAATTCGGGCACGCTTTCGCTGTTGCGGTCGCTGTTCGTGATGTTGCCGGAGACCGCCAAGCAGTAGGCGTCGGTAAGCGGCGTCCCGCGACGCCACCGTGCTTTCAATCTTTACTAGCCCGGCGCCCAATTCGGCGGCGCCATCTCGAAGCTTGAGAATTCGAAGCCCGGCGATACGGTGCAGCCGACCAGTGTGTAGTCGCCCAGCGTTTCCGCCGATTGCCACCAGTTGGCTGGAATGACCGCCTGCGGGCGTTCGCCGCCCAGAATATCCGGCCCAAGCGTCAACGTCTCGCTACCGCCGCCGTCCTCGGCGCGGTGCAGGGCCAGCGGGGCTCCGGCGTAGTGATGCCATACCTCGGCGGCGTCGTGGACGCGGTGCCAGTGCGAGCGCTGGCCTGCCTTCAGCAGATAATAAATCGCCGTCGAGTGGCCGCGCGTGCCATCGTCGCTATCGCGGAAAGTCTGGATATACCAGCCGCCTTCCGGATGCGGCTCCATCTGGAGTTCGCGGATGATGTCATCGGCGGACAGCGCGGATGCTAGCATCAGAAGTTGTCCTTGCGCTTGCGGATCTCGGCGAAGACCTCCTCGTTGGTGCGGCTCTCCATCAAGAGGTTGCGGCGGATCGACGGGTCGGCGGCGCGCAGGAAGGGGTTGGTTTCTTTCTCCATGGCGAGCGTCGTCGGGATGGTGAACTTTCCCTCGGCGCGCATCGCCTCGATGTCGGCGGCGCGCGCCTTCAGGCGCTCGTTGTCGGGATCGATGGTGAGCGCGAAGCGGGCATTGGAGAGCGTGTATTCGTGGCCGAAATAGATGGCGGTTTCGTCGGGCAGAACCGCGAGCTTCTGCAGCGAATGCCACATGTCGGCGGCCGAGCGTTCGAACAGGCGGCCGCAGCCGAGCGCAAACAGCGTGTCGGCGGCAAACAGCACCTTGTCGTCGACGAAGTGGTAGCAGATGTGGCCGGCGGTGTGGCCGGGCGTCTCGATGACGTTGACCGTATGTTCGCCGAACTCGAAGCTGTCGCCATCGGCCATGGTTTTGTCGAGGCCGGGGATCGCCACCGCCTCGTTGATCGGGCCGATGATCTCGCAGCCGTATTTTTCCTTCAGCGCCAGATTGCCTTCGACGTGATCGGTATGGTGGTGGGTGGTGAAGATGTGGGTGATCTTCCAGCCACGGCGTTCCGCTGCCTTGATCACGGCGTCCGCATCGGGGGCATCGATCGACGCGGTCAGGTTGGTTTCGGGATCGTGAACCAGCACGCCGAAATTATCGGTGCGGCAGAGAAAAACGTCTAAATCCAAGGATTTCATCTTTTAATGTGCCTCTTTATTTCCAGCTGGGCATGAATGTAGAGGCTGCGGTCTTGAAGTCCAACCACCCGCTGATAACATTTGGTGCAATGCACGCCGATATCGTCGACCTTCGCCAGTTCTACCATTCCGACCTCGGCCGTATCGCCGAGCAGTCGATCGTCATGGCCTTGTCTTCGCTGTGGGTGAAGCTTCCGCAGGAGCGGCTGGTGGGGATCGGCTATGCCGTACCGTTTCTCGATCGCTTCCGCACTGATACCGAGCGCACCTTCGCCTTCATGCCGGCCGGGCAGGGTGCTGTAAACTGGCCGATGGGCTCGCTGTCATCGACGGCGCTGATCTTCGACGAGGAACTGCCGCTGCCCGATTCCTCGATCGACCGGGTGTTGATGGTGCATTCGCTGGAATTCGCCGAAAGCCCGCGCGAGACGCTGAAGGAACTCTGGCGTGTGCTGGCGCCGGGCGGGCGGCTGATCATCGTCGTGCCGAACCGGCGCGGCGTCTGGGCGCGGATGGAGCATACGCCATTCGGTTCCGGCCGCCCCTATTCGCGCGGACAGCTGACGCACCTGCTGCGGGAAACCAATTTCACGCCGGGCGCCACCGCCGAGGCGCTGCTGTTTCCGCCGTCCAAGCTCCGGACAATGATGCGGTTGCGCGGCGCTTTCGAGCGGGTCGGGCGAGCGCTGTGGCCGGCGTTTTCGGGGGTGATCATCGTCGAGGCGCAGAAGCGGCTTTATCAAGGCCTGCCGGTGGCGGCACGGGCCTCGCGCCGCGTCTTCGTGCCGGTGCTATCGCCGCACGGCGTGCCGACGACCCGCAGCCGGTAGGGTTTGTTTTTCCCTTCTCCCCAAGGGGAGAAGGTGGCCCGTGGGGCCGGATGAGGGGGCTCCGGGCGCCTTGGTCTCTCTGTCGTTTCGCCTGCAAACGGTTGACGTTGTGCCGAGGGCTCCCTCACCCTACCCTCTCCCCGAGGGGAGAGGGGGAGCAAGAGGATTGCGCCCCGGCACTACCGATGCCGTCGCTCTCGATGACTCGTTTTCGATTTTTGATCCGAGTGCCACCGATAACCCCACCACTCGACAAAACCCCGTTTCCGTTCTATTGCCTCAGGGCAATTTTCAGCCGGGGCATCCGGCATTTTCCAAGGTTGATCCGATGAGCGTAGAGACGAGCAAGCCTGTTCCCCGTGCCGGTATTCTTGATATCGCGGCCTATGTGCCGGGCAAGGAACATGCGCCGGGCGTGGCCCGCGTCTACAAGCTGTCGTCGAACGAAACGCCGCTCGGCGCCAGCCCGAAGGCGATCGCCGCCTATCGGGCCGCTGCCGAAACGCTGGAGCGCTATCCCGACGGCCAGGCGGTGGAACTGCGCGAAGCGATCGCTGCCGTTCACGGTCTTAACCCGGCTAATATTCTCTGCGGTAATGGTTCCGACGAACTGCTGGGGCTGCTCTGCCATGTCTATCTGGCGCCTGGCGACGAAGCGATCATCACCGAGCATGGCTTCCTGGTCTACAAGATCCAGATCATGGGTGCAGGCGCCGATGTCGTCACCGTCAAGGAGAAGGACGCGACCGTCGATGTCGACGCGATCCTCGCCGCGGTGACGCCAAAGACCAAGATGGTGTTCATCGCCAATCCGGGCAATCCGACCGGCACCTATGTTCCGGTCAGCGAAATTCGCCGGCTGCAGAACGAACTGCCGAAGAACGTGGTGCTGGTGCTTGACGCGGCCTATGCCGAATATGTCCGCCGCAACGACTACGAGTCCGGCATCGAGGTCGTGTCGCAGAACCAGAATGTGGTCATGACGCGCACCTTCTCGAAGGTCTATGGGCTGGCGGCGCTGCGCGTCGGCTGGATGTATGCGCCGGTCGAGATCATCGACGCGCTGAACCGCGTGCGCGGCCCGTTCAACATGAACAGCGCAGCGATTTCGGCGGGTGCGGCGGCGATCCGCGACCAGGCCTTCACGCAGGAGGCCGTCGCCTTCAACCTGATGTGGATCGACAAGCTGACCAGCGCCTTCGAGGCGATCGGTCTCAAGGTAACGCCGTCGGTCACCAATTTCGTGCTGATCCATTTCCCCGATATCGACGGCAAGCGCGCCGCCGAGGCCGACGATTTCCTCACCAGCCGCGGCTATATCCTGCGCGCCGTCAAGGGCTACGGCTTTGCCAATTCATTGCGCATGAGCGTCGGCCCCGAGGAGGCCAACCGCGGCGTCATCGAGGCGCTCGGCGAGTTTCTGGGACGTAAAGCATGACGGTCCAGTTCGATCGCATCGCGCTGATCGGTATCGGCCTGATCGGCTCGTCGTTGGCCCACGACATCAAGCGTCTTGGGCTGGCGAAGGAGGTCGTCATCGCCACCCGCAGCGCCGAGACACTAAAGCGGGCGGAAGAGTTGCAACTCGGCGATCGCTATACGACGTCGTCGGCCGAAGCGGTCAAGGATGCGGATCTGGTGATCGTCTCTGTGCCGGTCGGTGCTTCCGAATCGGTGGCCAAGGAGATCGCCGACAGCCTGAAGCCGGGCGCGATCGTCACCGATGTCGGCTCGACCAAGGCGTCCGTCATCGCGCAGATGCAGCCGCATATGCCTGAGAATGTCCACTTCATTCCCGGCCACCCGCTGGCGGGAACGGAGAAATCGGGACCGGACGCCGGTTTCCCCGGCCTGTTCGAAGGGCGCTGGTGCATCTTTACGCCGCTCGAGAATACCGACGAGACGGCGCTGAAGACGATCGGCCGTTTCTGGGAGACGCTGGGATCGAAGATCGACGTGATGGACCCGGCGCACCACGACAAGGTGCTCGCCATCGTCTCGCACCTGCCGCACCTGATCGCCTACAACATCGTCGGCACGGCCGATGATCTGGGCACGGTGACCGAATCCGAGGTGATCAAGTATTCCGCCTCCGGCTTTCGCGATTTCACCCGTCTGGCGGCGTCCGATCCGACGATGTGGCGCGATATCTGCCTGCACAACAAGGATGCGATCCTGGAGATGCTGGCGCGGTTTTCGGAAGACCTCGCCTATCTGCAGCGGGCGATTCGCTGGGGCGAGGGCGACAAGATCTTCGACCTCTTCACCCGCACCCGCGCCATCCGCCGCTCGATCATCGAGGCCGGCCAGGACGTGGACGCGCCGGACTTTGGTCGGCCGCATACGCTCGACAAGAAGGTGTGATGGGTCGGGCTGGTTGTTTGTCTGTTGCGGTGCTCTCCGTAAGCGCCGTTCTCGCTTCTCGCCTTATTTTGAGTTGACGAGCGCCACCATCTCCACCCTCATCTCTGTGCTTGTCATAGAGATCCAGCCGGCCCAAGTCCTTGGGCCGGGAAGAGTCCTTTCGCCGCGCAGACGCGCGTCGGCTAGATTCCTGTGACGAGCACAGGAATGAGGAAGAGTGAAAAGGGACGGGCGTCACGCTAACTCGCGGGACCCGTCACCTCTCGTGGCCTCATACGCGTAGAGCCAGCCGCCCTCAGATCGGCGGGATTTGTCCCAACGGGATGAAGCCGCTGACGGTGGCGTTGCCGCGCTGGACGACGAGGTCCACGGACACCGTGCTGCCGCCGCCGGCGAGTGCCTTGAGGAGCTTGGCGGCGGTGTCGACGGTCTTGGCGATATCGGGGAAGGTCTGCTTGATGCTGTCGCGCCAGGCGCTCAGGTCCTCGATCTGCAGCTTGAACTGGCCGGTGAGATAGCCTTCGTCGTCGAAGGAGAAGGGGCCTGACACCGTCATGACCTTGCCGTCGCCGATATCAGCCACCAGCTTGCGCAGTTCGCCGCTGGCGCCGTAGAGGCCCTTCCTGTCGCTGCCGTCGATCATCCCGGCCTTGCCGGCCAAGGTGACGTCGGCGCTGGTCGAGAGTTTCGGGAAGACCTGTGGCCAGTCCTTGATGACGGCCTGCGCGTCGGTCATCGAGATCGCACCGTCGAGATCGGCGCCGTTTTGGCGCAGGTGCAGTTCGGTGTGGGCGGCGTCGAAGGTGATCGTCTGGCCGGTGGCCGACGAGACGGTCGTCGATTTCAGGCCGTCGATGATGGTCGAGGAGCGGTCGATGCCCTTGAGCTTGGTGGTGAGGCTCGATTGCAAATTGGCCCATTCGGCGTTGATCGACAGTCCGTGCGCGGTGCGGATTTCGGCCGGCGAATCCAGTTCCCAGACGATGTGGCCGGGGGCGTAGACCTGGGCGGCGGAGCGCAGGGCGCCGAAGCTTGCCGACACGCCGTTGACGTTGTCGTCGACATCGACCTTGGCGCAGTAGAGGCCGATGCGGAACGGGAAGCCGCGGAAATCGATATCGGCGCACTGGCCCGAGACACCGGCCGTGTTGCCGGGGCCGATCGCCGTCAGCACGGTGTTCTTGAGCGTCGAGGCGGCGTAGAACCAGGCGCCCGTATAGAGCGCGATCACGAGAACAATGCCTGCCCCCAGCCACCAGAATTTCCTGCCGCTACGGGATTGGCTTGACGCTGACATGATGTTCTCCAATGGTGGTTCGCAAATGGGAATCTCGGTCTGGCTTGCGATATGGACGAATTTTGGGTGTTTGGCTACGGATCGCTGATGTGGAATCCGGGCTTCGAGTTTGTTGAGCGGTCACAAGCGCTTATCCATGGCTATCGGCGGTCTCTCTGCGTGCGTTCCTGGGTGCATCGCGGCACCCAGCAAAATCCGGGGTTGGTGCTCGGGCTGGACCGCGGCGGTTCATGCCGTGGGATGGCGTTTCGGATTGCCGGTGAGAATTGGGACGCTGTGATTGCCTATCTCCGCGCCCGCGAACTTGTGACCAACGTTTACCTGGAGCGTCGGGTTCCGCTGCTGCTGGAAGGCCGACGCAGCGTGCAGGGCATCGCCTACGTGGTCGATCGCCATCACACGCAATATGCGGGATCGCTGGACACGCTGGGTGCCGCACGCATCGTGCACGAGGCCAAGGGGCAATCCGGGCCGAACGACGCCTACGTGTTCAACACGCTGGCGCATCTGAAGCAGATGGGCATTCGCGACCATTGGCTCGAAGAGGTGGTTGACGAGGTCGAGCGGCTGCGCGCGGCGTAAGCGTTCCTGCTCGGGTCAATCAGGCGGATGCGGCCTTGTCCTTGCGCAGTTCTTCGAGGCGCTGAACGGCCGTCGGCGGAAGCGGCAGATCCGGGTTGCGTGTCGCGGCGTCGATCAGGAGTTCGTCGCTGGCGCGTTCCGTCACCTCGATCAGATGCGCGAAGAAGGCGTCGGGGTCCATGCCGGGCTCGATCGGCGGCAGGATGCGCACCTTGTAGTGGCCGGGATAGCGCATGGTCGAGCGGCGCGGCCAGAACAGGCCGGGATGCATGGCGACGGGCACGACGGGCAGCTGCAGGTCGCGGTACATTCGGGCAATACCGTATTTGTAGAGCGGCTCGGCGCCCGGCGGGCGGCGGGTGCCCTCGGGGTAGATGATCAGCTGGCGGCCGGTGGCCAGCTCTTCCTTGGTGCGGCGCAGCGCCTCGACCATCACCTTGCCGCGGGCGCCGCGGTTGATCGGGATCATCCGCTGCTTCTTGGCGTACCAGCCGAACAGCGGGATCCACATCAGTTCGCGCTTCAGGATATAGACCGGGTCCTTGAGCCAGGGGAGCAGCGCGTAGGTGTCCCAGAAGGACTGGTGTTTCGGCGCCAGGATATATCCGCCCTCCGGCAGGTTCTCCAGGCCTTCGATCTCGAAGGTGGTGCCGACGATCTTTTCCATCAGCCAATGGTTCGACAGCGCCCAGTTCTTCGGAATGTTGTAGGCGGTCCGGCGCGGGGCGAGGAAGTAGTAGGGCGAGAACACGATCATCCTGAGGATCAGGTTGGCATAGAAGATCGTGTTGAAGAGGACGGAACGCAGGGCGATCATGAACTTTCCCAAGGCCAGTACCCGCCTGACACGGCGGCACAGCCCTCCTACACGATATTGGCCGCCATAAAAAGCGCGATGAGTCCGGCGGGACTCATCGCGTGTGGCAATCGTCATGCGCCGTGCGAGCTCAGGCCGGCGGCGCGACGTCAATCACGCCTGAGGCGTGATAGAGATTACACCGGAGGTGCGATATCAGTAACGCCTCAGGCGCGACATCGATGACCAGCTTGCCCTTGGCCGTGCCGGCCTCGAACTTGCGGTGTGCGTCGGCCGCCTGCGCGAGTGTGAAGCGCTCGGGATCGAGGCGCGGCTTCAGGCGGCCCTCTTCGGCCATCGCCGATACGATCTCCAGGATCTCGCCATGCCGCTCGACCCCTACGCCGATCATGATCGGCAGCAGCACCAGCACCATGTGCAGATTGCCGCCCTTGAGGTAGAGCGGGGCAAGGTTATGGGTCGCGGCGCCGGCGATAGTGACGACATCGCCGGTAGGGCGGACCATCTGGAAGGCCGCGTCGAGTGCCGCGCCGCCGACGGTGTCGAAGATCACGTCGAAGCCGCGACCGCCGGTATGCTCGGCGATCACCTCGGCCGCCGTAGTCGCCGACAGGTCGACACTGGCACGGGCGCCGGCGGAAAGCGCCAGCTGGGCGCTCTCTTCGGAGCGTGTGCCGGCAACGACATAAGCGCCGGCCGCGGCCGCCATCTGTACCGCCAGATAACCGACACCACCGGCGCCGCCCGATATGAAGACCTTGCTGGCGGGGGTGATGGTGACCTTGTCGAACAGCGCCTTCCAAGCCGTCGTTGCCGCCAGCGGCAAGGCTGACGCCGAGCGGAAATCGAGGTTCGCGGGTTTGCGGGCGACCAGCGCTGCGTCGTAGACGGCGTATTCGGCAAGCGTGCCAGGCACATCGCCGGTCGGGCCCTTGAAGCCGCCGGCAAAGCCGAAGACCGCGTCGCCAACGGCAAACTTGGTGACACCGTCGCCGAGCGCATCGACGATGCCGGCGAAATCGCTGTGCAGCACGGCCGGGAACGCCCCCGGCGTCATCGGCAGTTTCGCCTTGCGGACCTTGGTGTCGATCGGATTGAGGCTCGAGGCGATGATCCTGACCCGGATCTGGCCGGCGGCCGGCTCAGGTATCGGGCGTTCGACCAGCTGAAGGACATCGGGCGTCCCCTGTTCGACTGCTATAACGGCTTTCATCATGGCACACTCGCTTCCGTGTTGTGGAGTGATGTGATTTATTGCGGCTTCATCCAGTCATAAAGACCGCAAGAAATAAGAGACTGTTTCCTCATGGGCAACAATGATCGGCTGATGCAGCGGATAGCGGGGATCGAGGAGTTTGTGCGCGTCGCGGAGACCCTGAGCTTCGTGCGCGCGGCGGAATCGCTGGGGCAGGCGCCGTCCGCGGTATCGAAGTCTATCCGCCAGCTCGAGATCAGGCTCGGCGCGCGCCTTCTCCACCGCACCACGCGCAGCGTCAGCCTGACGGAGGAAGGCTCGATGTTCTACGAGCGGGCGAGCCGGTGGATCTCGGAGCTCGACGACATGCAGAGTGCCGTCAGCGGCGATCCCGCCGAGCTCGGCGGTCTTGTTCGTATCGACATGCCGACGACCTTCGGCCGGGCGCTGTTCATTCCGCTGCTGGCTTCGTTTCTGGAGCGCTATCCGAAGCTGTCGGTCGAAGTCCGGATGAACGATCACCGCGTCAACCTGGTGGCCGAGGGCGTCGATCTCGCCCTGCGCATCGGCGATCTCACGGATTCCGATCTGGTGGTGAAATCGCTGGGGCGGGCGCCGATGGGCACCTATGTCTGTCCCCGGTGCCTAGAGCGCTACGGCGAGCCCACCTCTCCGGAAGAGCTGTTGTCGCATCGGCTGATCGCGCTGATGCCGCCGACGGGACGGTCGAAGCCGATGTTCTATGTGGTCGGCGATCAGGACATCGCCATCGACACGCGGCATTCGGTGGCGAGCTTCACCAACGGCGACGCGATGATCGACGCGGCAATATCAGGAATCGGCATCGCGCAGACACCGGCCTTCTACGCCAAGCAGGCGGTGGAGCAGGGATTGCTGACGCAGATCCTGAAAGGAAAGGATGCGCCGGGCCTGGCGATCCAGCTCGTCTATCCCTCGCGCAAGCAATTGCCGAAGCGGGTGCGGGTGCTGATCGAGTTCCTGACGCAGGCGATGGCGCATGCTTGGGACGAGGAACAGGCTACTCGTCCGTTCCCGCCGAGCGCAGGCCGGGATGGCGGAACAGGCCGGTGAGGTTGCGGGCGCCGGCAAAGAGCAGCTTGCCGTATTCGGCGAGCATGACGCGCATGGCGTTCGGGTCGGTGAACCAGTTGCTGTTCTTCAGGTCGGTGTTGACCACGGGATAGGGCACGAACCGGGTTTCCGGATCGACATAGGCGAGCTCGGCCAGGCTGCGGGGCATGTGGTAATTGTTGGTGACGATGAGGACGCTGGTGTAGCCCTTGGCGTGGATCCAGTTGGTGGCCTCTTCGGCATTGCCTATCGTGTCGAGCGCGTCGTAGCCGATGTCGACGCAGCAATCGAACAGCTCCGGGGCCGCCTGCGTCATCTTGCGAATCTGGGCGCGCGTCGTCGTAGGGTGGACGCCCGAGATCAGCAGCCGCTTGCCGGCGCCCTTCTGCAGCAGTTCCACGGCCTGGTCGATGCGCTGGTAGCCGCCCGTCAGCACCACGATGGCATCGGCATGCGGAGCGAGCGGCGGCTTCAGTGTCGTCACCGAATCCGCAAAGAACAGGAAGCCGCCGAAGACGATGGCGATCGCCAGCACCACCGCGAAGCCGCCCCAGCGCAGGAGACGGCGCACGGGGCCACGGCGCGCGGGTTCGCTCCCGGAGTTTTCCAGCTCCGTGTTCGGGCGAATCGGGTCGTGCGACATGCGGCTCATGCTCATGAATCGAAAAATATACGCAGATTAGGGCGGCGAACAGACGCTTTCATGGCAAAAAACCGTCCGGATTCTTAATTTGGCAGACCGTCGGCGCGGGTGGGATCCGAGCGCAGCGTGTCGATCTCGTAGATGGTCCGCATGACGGTGAGGCGGGCGGTGAAGGTGGTGAGAAGCGCGATGACGATCATCGTCGCGAAGATGCCGGCATAGCCGAGCGCGCCGACCGAGAAGGTGCCGAAGAGAGCGGTGGCCTGGTCGGTCTGCGGCGTTGCCAGCGTGCGGCTCTGCAGGAAGCCGGCGCTCATGAAGAAGAAGGCGGCCAGGGCGCTGCCGACGGCCGAGCCCTTGAGGCTGATCTTCAGGAAATGCTTTTGGAACTCGTTGGCGACGAAGGAGCTCTCGGCGCCGACGAAATGCAGCACCTCGACGATATGCCGGTTGCCGGACAGCGCGCCGCGTGTGGCGAAAACCACCGTCAGCACCATGGCCGAGAACACCAGCAGCAGTACGCCGGTGCCGATCATCACAGTCGTGTGGGCCATCGAGACGAGGCGGTCGACCCAGGTGCGGTGGTCGTCGAGCGAAGATTGCGGAATGCTCTCCTTGAGGAGCGCCCGCATGGCGTCGAAATCGGGCGGGTTGCTCTCGTCGATGGTGATGATGACGAGGCGGGGAACGGGCAGTTCCTTGATGTCGAGGCCGGTGCCGAGCCAGGGCTCGAGCAGGCGGGCGGTGGCGGCCTCGTCGACGATCTGGCCATCCCGGGTGCCGACGAAGGTGAGCGCGATGCGGCGTGCGTCGTCGAGCGCCTTGTCCATGTCGAGGCCGTCGTCCGGCTTGATCTGGATGGTGATCTCACGGGAGATCTGGCTTTCCCAGCTGGAGGCGGTCGAGCGCACCATCGAGACGCCGCCGAGCGTCAGGCAGGCGAGGAAGGCCATGATCGCGATGACCACCATCAGCGCATTGCCCTGGATGTTGGCCGAGGGGAGGATCGGCGCCGTCGGGCGCACCTTCATCTCCGGCCGTTTCTGACCCTTGGAGGCGACAGGTGCCGGGGGGCGGGACACGGGCTCAGTCATGGATGTCGAGGTGCCCTTCCGACAGGATCATGCGTCGCGCATCCACCTGGTCCATCAGCGTCAGGTCGTGGGTGGCGATGACGACGGCGGTGCCGAGGCGGTTGAGCTCGAGGAAGAGATTGAGCAGGCGGCGCGCCATCGGCGGGTCGACGTTGGCGGTGGGTTCGTCGGCAAGCAGGATTTCGGGGCGGTCGATCAGGGCGCGGGCGATGGCGGCGCGCTGCTTCTCGCCGCCCGACAGCACCGGCGGCAGCACGTTGATGCGCTCGCCGAGGCCGACCCATTTCAGCAGTTCGAGCACGTCGGTCTTGTAGGAGGCCTCGTCCTTGCCGCGCACGCGCAGCGGCAGGGCCACGTTCTCATAGGTGGTGAGATGGTCGAGCAGCCGGAATTCCTGGAAGATGATGCCGACGCGGCGGCGCAGCAGCGGCAGCTCGGCGCGCGGGATATCGGAGATATTGCGGCCGAACATGCTGATCAGTCCGCGGGTCGGCTGAAGCGACAGGAAGAGAAGCCTGAGCAGTGTCGTCTTGCCGGCGCCGGAAGGGCCGGTGAGGAACTGGAAGGATTTCTTCGGGATGTCGAAGGTCAGGTCCCGGAGAATTTCCGGTCCCATTCCATAGCGCAAACCGACATTCTCGAAGTGGATCAACGGGCCGCTCAGTTTCTTGTTGTTTCACCGCATGACTTGTTAACCAGATCCGTTAACACAAGGTAAATTTCGCCGGAAAGACGCCTGTTTGATGGCGGTCTTTGCGAAGCATTAACCAATAAAATTTACGAGTAGAGAGATTACGTTTCAATGGCCGCGTTCATGCGCCGCCGTGAAAGCAGTGGATACCGGAAAGGCGGTCGTCATGACATCCTCCTCGTTCAAGCACCAGGCCCCCGGGCGGGCCTATGATTTCCTGCCGCCGGAGCCGGGAAAACGCGACGTGCGCCAGAGCCGCGCGGCCGATATCGCCGACGCCGAGTTCGTGGTCATCGACCGGCAGCGCCCATCCGCATTCGACAACAAGGGCTACAACGACAACAGCCGGCCAGCGTCCGCAACGAAGCGCCCGGCGTCCCGGCCAGCGCCAGTTTCTGCTCGCACACCCTCCTTCATGCAGGCAGGCGAAGCGTGGCTGCAGCAGGCATCGGGCCGGCATTTCGCCGGGCTGGTCATTGCGCTCTGCGTGCTTGTCTTCGGCTTGTTCGGTGGTTTCTCGGGGCTATCCTCATCGAATGCCGCCGTCGATATCGAGCCGCTGCACTTCACACATGTGACGGCGACGCCGCGCGACGCCAATGGCATGCGGGTGCTTTTGATCAACGGCATCATCGACAATGTCAGCGGCACGACCCAGGTGGTGCGGCCGATCCGCGCCAATCTGTTCGCCGACGAACGGCTGGTCGCCAGCGTGGTGATCAACCCGCCCGTCAATGTGATCTATGGCGGGGAAAGTCGGGGTTTTTCGACCCGAATGCAGTATGCCGGTGGAAAAATGCCCGAAGTCCGGCTGTCGTTTATGCCGTGAGGGCTGTTTCGCCGCGTTGTTTGTGGTAACGGCTTGTGCTTGTTTTCAGGGAGCAAGCCTTCATGCCTGTGGTGCGCGGTAAAAATATCGATCCTCTTTTCACGGCCGAGATGATTGCCGAGCGCAATCATGCGATTGCCAGGGAGATCGCCCAGGGTCCGACCAAGGACCTGCTGGTTATCGCCATTCTCAAGGGCTCGTTCATCTTCGCGGCCGACCTGATCCGGGCGCTGCATGACACCGGCCTCGCACCCGAGGTCGAGTTCATCACGCTGTCGAGCTACGGCACCGGCACGGTCTCGCAGGGTGTCAGGATCGTCAAGGATATCGACAGCGAGGTGAAGGACCGCGACGTTCTCCTGATCGACGACATCCTCGAATCCGGACGTACATTGAAGTTCGCCAAGGAACTGCTCTACGAGCGCGGCGCCCGCAACGTCACCATCGCGGTGCTGCTAGACAAGAGCGTCAAGCGCAAGGAAGAGCTGGAGGCCGATTATGTCGGCTTCGAATGCCCCGACTATTTCGTCGTCGGCTACGGCATGGATGTGGCCTATGCCTTCCGCGAACTGCCCTTCGTCGGCGTGGTCACCGGCGACGCCTGAGGGCGTCTGTTTCCTGTCGCATGTCGTTGCCGCGAACCGCTGCACAGTTTTGCGCGACATGCTTTGGCTGCGTCATTTCAAGACGGGTTGTTAACCATTTCGTCCATCGTCCGGATCATTGCCTGCCGCCGTTTACCTCTCGCAAAGGAAAGTCGTGTGATTTGCCTTGCAGGGCATGAAACGGAGCAATGCACACCATGGCAAGAATTCTGATCACGGAAGACGAAGATTCGCTGCGTTCTTTCGTTGCCCGCGCTTTGCGCCTCGACGGTCATGAGACCGAAGAAGCGGCTGACGGTGCGGAAGGGCTGGAGAAGCTCAATGTCGGCGGCTACGACCTTTTGCTGTCTGATATCCGCATGCCCGTGATGGACGGTATCGAGCTGGCGCATCAGGCCAAGTCCGCCTTTCCCGCGCTGAAGATCCTGTTGATGACCGGCTATGCCGAGCAGCGTGAACGCGCCGACGACCTCGCGGAGAAGATCGTCGACGTCGTGTCGAAGCCGTTTGCCCTGCCGGATATCCGCAAGGCGGTTGCCCGGGCTCTCGCGGCCTAAACTCTATTCGGTCCTAGTTCTACTCGGCCTTGATGGCCGGGTCCCAATGCTCGTCGGCCTTGCCGTCGACGAAACGCCAGCTATCGAACCAGGTGGTCGTATAGGTCTTTGTGGGATCCTTCGGGTCCTTCATCTCGCGGGGATAGCCGACGGTGACGATATCGCCTTCGGCCACCACCGAGACGATCTTCGTCTTCATCTTCTCCGGAATGTCCGTCGGTTCGCGCTTGCGCACCACCGTGAAGTATTCGACAACGCCCTTCAGGCCGGAGGCAGCGTTGGGATTGTGCTGCAGATAGCGCTCGGTCAGATACTGGTCGGCGCGCTCCCAGTGGTTGGCTTCCAGCAGTTCCTTGATGATCTTGTAGGTGGTCTGCTTGTTCCTGTTCAGCACCGGATCCGGGCTGATGAACAGCGCATCCGCATTGTCGACGCCGACCACGGCCTCCTGAGCGAACGCCGTGTGCGAGAGGCAGATGGCCAGCGTGGCGGCGAGAAGAGAGCGTTTCATGTCAGGGTCTCCAGCATGTCATTGGGTCACGCGGAGACAATAGGGATGGGCGGGAGTGCCGCAAGGAGGCACTATTTGCGCGGATAGGCATGCGGGGGTAACCGCCTGCCGAGACAGAGGCGTTGCAGGTCGCCGCGCAGATACTACGGCTGAACGAACTTGCCCTCGAAGCGGACGCGGAAATTACGGCGCTGGAAATCCTGCTGGAAGCAGACGAAGATCAGCTCGATGTCACCTGCCTCGTCGCGCTTGCCGAGCAGGCTGAGCGTCACCACCACCACGCCGGCATAGCCGCGGGTGAGCTTGAAGGCGGCATTGCGGATGTCGTTGGCGGCCGGATCCTTACGGTCGTCGCGGCGCTCGTAGATCACCCAGAAGCGGGAAATGTCCCAGGTGGCGCGCAGGATGTCGGTAACCTCGGCCTGGAACTGCTCGGCATGCATGTTCGGGCCCCAGGAGAGCGTCTGCTCGCCTTCGTCGGCGACGACATTGAGGTAGCCGTCATAGTCGTTGCCATGGCCGGAAAGGGCGTTCTCGATCATCTCGAATGCCGCGCTTTCAGCGATTACCGTCTTAAAGAGAATTGCCATCGTTCGCTATCGTTCGTCGCCTGTCGCCGCGACATCACGAAGCTTCCGCAGGGCAGGGACAGCCCCGTACGGGTGGAGGATCGGCGTCCGGGGCAGGTTTGAAATCAAGAAGTTGTCCTGTCTGCTTATTGAATATCGAGCAGACGTTCAAGATAGCGCCGTTCCATCTCCTGTGAAGGGTTGTTGCCCAGCTTTTCACGGATGGCGTCGAGGATTTCGCGGGCGCGCTGGACGTCGATCTCGTCGGGCACCTTCACTTGGTCGCCGAAATCGGGACCATCGGCGCGACGCGGGCGGCCCAGCGGGTCGCGGCCGTTCTGGTTGCCCTGGCCGACCTGGCCCTGCGGTCCCTGACCCTGGCCTTGCTGGCCCTGCTGACCCTGTTGCGCCTGCATCATCTGGTTCATCATGTCGCGCGCGCCCTGGCGCAGCGCTTCGAGCGCACGGCCCTGGCCCTGGATCGCCGGCTCGCCGCGGCCTTGGCCGAGCTCGCGACCGGCGCCTTCCATCTCGCGCTGTGCCTGGCCGAAGCCGGGGCCGGGCTTCATGCCCATGTCGCCGAGGCCCTTCTGCATCTCGCCCAGCTGTTTTCCGAGCTGGTCCTGCCGCTCGCGCAGCTGCTTCAGGGCGTCGCGCAACTGCTGCTCGGTCATCTGGTCCGACGGCTGCTGTCCCTGCTGTCCATTTTGGCCCTGCTGTTCGTTTTGGCCCTGCTGGTTCTGTTGACCCTGCTGCTGGTCCTGCGGCATGCCGTCATTGTCCATCGGCATGTCGTTCAAGGAGGGGTCGTTCATGCCCATATCAGGGTCCATGCCCTGATCCATGCCGGGGTCGCCGCGCTGCATGCGGTCCTTCAGCTGCTGGTCGAGCTTGAAGGTCTCTTCCATCAGCTTCTGCTGGTCGCGCAGGATCTGGCCCAGCTTGTCCATCTGCTGGCGCATCTGGCTGTTGTCCTGGCCCTGCTGCTGCTGACCGCGCTGCGGTCGGCCGGCCTGCATGTTGTTCATCATCCGCTGCAGTTCCGACAGCATCTGCTGGGCGGCGTCGCGGTTGCCGGAGCGGGCGAGGTTTTCGATCTGGTCCATCATCCGCTCCAGATCCTGCTGGCGGATGACGTTCTGGGCGTTCTGGTTGGGCTGCATCGGCGCGTTCTGCATGCGCTGTGCCAGTTCCTTCATGTAGTCCTGCATCGCCTTGCGCAGCTCGTCCATGAGCTTCTTGACCTCGGCATCCGGCGCATTGCGCTGCAGGGCGTCAGCAAGGTTCTGCTGGGCGTTGCGCAGGTTGCGCTCGGCCTGCGAGAGCTCGCCATCCTCCATGCCGACCGCAATGTCCCAGAGGTAGTCGGCGGTGTCCTTCAGCGCCTCGTCACCCCTGGCAAGCTTCATGCGCTGGCGAGCGGATTCGATCAGCAGGTAGTTGGTGAGACTGGGGATCGTCTCTTCCGGGCGCAGCGTCAGCGCCTCGTTCAGCGCGATCGCCTCGGGCACCTTGCGGGTGTCGAGTGCGAAGGTCTGGCGCTCCTCGGCGACGGCTGCGGCCAGCGGCTCGCTGAAGGGGCGCGACGGCAGGGTCATCTCGTGCGGCGGGCTGCGGCCGGTCTGGCCGGCGGCGTCCTTGGCGATGAGGGTGATGCGCACGCGCTTGCCGGCGAGCGGATGCTCGGTGAGGTTTTTGCTGGTCAGCCCCTTGGCGTCGCGGGCGTTGCGGCGGGGAACGTCGAGCTTATAGTCCGGAAGCGGATAGAGCGGCGTGGCCTGGGCATCGGTCTCGACGGGCACGATCTCGGCGGAGGCTTCCTGGACGCCGTAATCGTCCTTGATGGTGAAGCCGATCTCCAGCGCGCCGTTGACCGTCTGCTTCGGCAGGCCGTTGAAGGCGATTTCAGGCGCCTTGTCGGGGATGACGTCGAAGGCCCACTTGCGGCCGTTGACCTCGAGCGTGCCGTTCTCCTCGAGCTTCATCAGATGCGTGCTGGCCGTGGGTGCGGCGGCGGGCTGCTGGCCGGCGGGTGGAGGCGCTGCCGGCTGCGCGTTCGGCGCGGCGGCAGCGGCGGCTTCGGTGGCCGCGATCTCGACCGACTGGCCATCAGCCTTGGAGAACACCACCTTCTCGTCGGCCTTGCCGCCGCTGACGCGCACTGTCAGGTTCGACAGCTGTGGGATCTTGATGGCGGCCTGCTCGGTGCCTGTTGCCGTGAGATAGACCGGCGGGCGGCCGGTATAGGCGGGCGGCGTGACCCAGGCGTCGATGCGCACGGCCGGATCGGTCGCCTGCGGCTCGGGGCGGGCCTGCAGGGCGTCGCCGATGCTGCCGCCGTTGGTCGACAGCGAATAGCCGAAAGCGATGGCGATGAGCAGTGCCGGGATGACGCGCAGCGCCCAGCGGTCGTGGGCGGCGATGTCGGGCTGCGGGAAGCCGGCGTCCAGCGTGGCGATCTTCTCGGCCATGCGGGTCTGGTGTTCGCGCCACAAAGCGCGGGCAAACGGCGTGTCGAAGGCCGGCTCGTCTTCCTGCACGGCAACCGGCTGGTGCGGCAGGTCATTGCGCTCCTCAAGCAACCGATCGGCGGCGGCCGAGGTCGGCCAGGTCAGCTTGCGAAACGGAAAGAGTGTGGCGAGGAAGCCGAGGCCGAAGCCGAGCAGCAGAAGGATGCGCAGCCAGTCAGGCACGATGCGGAAGATGCCGAACCAGGAGGCGGCCAGATAAAGCGCCACCACGGAGACGACGGGCATCAACAGCGGCAGCAACTGTTCGAACAGCAACACGCATTGCGCCGTCAGGCGTTTCGCCGCAACCAGCCGCGCCAAGGACGGCCTCAGGGCAAAAGCACCTTTTTTCTCGCTGCTGGCGCTGTTCTTCAATCCGGTCTCCGCGATCTGGCGTTGGGGGCAGAGGGGGCTTCCGGCGATTGCTGGGCAATTCGCTCTTGGCCAAGGATAACAGTCTTTGTGGCGAAGGCGAGGGCAAGCGCCGGCGAATGCCGGTTTTTACACCTCCGGTCGCCAAAAAGTGATTGCTGTCCTCAGTCGAGCCAGGCGGGGACACTGTCGAGCGCGATCAGCTCCTCATAGGTCCGGCGCGGACGAATGACATGGAAATCGCTGCCCTTGACCAGCACTTCTGGCACCAGCAGGCGGCTATTGTAGGTGCCGGCCTGCACGGCGCCATAGGCGCCGGCGGAGCTGACGGCGATGAGATCGCCGGATTTCGGCATCGCCATCTCGCGGTCGAGCGCCAGGTAGTCGCCGGTTTCGCAGACCGGGCCGACGACATCAGCCTTGATGCGCGGTGCTGACGCGGCGGAAATCACCACCGGACGGATCTCGTGGTAGGCCTCGTAGAGCGTCGGGCGGATCAGGTCGTTCATGGCGGCATCGACGATGACGAAGGTCTTTTCGCCGCCGTCCTTCACGTAAAGCACTTCCGTGACCAGGATGCCGGCATTGCCGACGATCAGGCGGCCGGGCTCCATGACGATCTTGCAGTTCAGTTCGCGCAGCTGGTTCTTGACGATCGCGGCATAGGCGTCGGGCAGCGGCGGCGGGTTGTTGTCGTCCTTGTAGGGAATGCCGAGACCGCCGCCGATATCGACGTGGTGGATCTCGTGTCCATCGGCGCGCAGCGTGGTGACCAGTTCGCGCAGCAGCTTGAAAGCGTCGTCGAAAGGCTGCAGCTCGGTGATCTGGCTGCCGATATGCATGTCGATGCCGTTGGCCTCGATGCCGGGCAAAGCGGCGGCGCGGGCGTAAACGGCGCGGGCACGCTCCCAGGAGATGCCGAACTTGTTTTCCTTCTTGCCGGTCGAGATCTTCGCATGGGTGCGGGCATCAACATCGGGATTGATGCGGAAGGAGACGGGGGCTCGTCTGCCGGCCTTGACGGCGCGCTGGTTGAGGATCTCGAGCTCAGGCTCGGATTCGACGTTGAAGCAGTAGATGCCGGCTTCCAGCGCATAGTCCATCTCATGCGGGGTCTTGCCGACGCCGGAAAACATGATGCGGCTGGCCGGGATGCCTGCTGCCAGCGCGCGGCGCAGCTCGCCTTCGGAGACCACGTCGATGCCGGCGCCGAGATTGCCCAGCGTCTTCAACACGGCCTGGTTCGAATTGGCCTTCATGGCGTAGCAGACCATCGAATCGACATCGCTGAAGGCCTGCGCGAACACCTTGTAGTGGCGCTCCAGCGTGGCCGTCGAATAGATGTAGAAAGGCGTGCCGACAGCCTTGGCAATTTCCGGAACGGGGACGTTCTCGGCGTAGAGGATGCCGTCGCGATACTCGAAATGGTTCACTGGAGTGGCCTGTTACAGAAGGGGATCGAGGATGAAGGGCTTGTCCGCAACGCCCGGCTGTTTCGTCGGCTTGGACGAATCGCCACCCTTCGTTGCCTGCACGCTCGGCGGATCGAGATCGCCCTTGCGACCGCATCCGGCAACGGCAAGGCCGATCACGGCGAAAACAACCGTCAGGCGGATGAGCTGCGGCAAACTGGTCTGCATGGAATTCCTCTTGGGAAGCGGCACGGGTGGACATCTTCATAGCGAAGTTTATCCGCCTTGTGCACCCTGATTGTTGGGGAGCGATCGCACTTGTTTTAAGACCCTCTCTGCCCTGCCGGGCATCTCCCCCAGAAGGGGGAGAAGACTCGGGGCTGCGCCTCGTTCCGATAAGGCTGAAGCGGTCCGACTGGTTTTAAGCCCTCCCCCTTGTGGGGAGGGTGGGGAGGGGTCTTGCTGGATATCTGCAAAAACTTGCCTGTCGGCATACACAAAAGATCTCGCCGGGCTCAGTTCTTCCCGCGCCAGTAGGCGATCTGCTTCCTGACTTCCGACGGCGCTGTGCCGCCGAAGCTTTTGCGGCTGGCGACCGAGGCATCGACCGTCAGCACGTCATAGACCTTGTCTGTGATCGCGGCGTTGATCGCCTGCAGATCGGCAAGCGGCAGTTCGGCCAGATCGCAGCCCCTGCTCTCGGCCAGCGCCACGGCGCGGCCGGTGACATGATGGGCGTCGCGGAAGGGCAGGCCCGCCTCGCGCACAAGCCAGTCGGCAAGGTCGGTGGCGGTGGAATAGCCGGATCCGGCCGCCGCCTTCATGCGGGCGGTGTTGATGGAGAGGTCGCGGACCATGCCGGTCATCGCCGCAATCGCCAACTCAATGCTCTCGGCGGCGTCGAAGACCTGCTCCTTGTCTTCCTGCATGTCCTTGGAATAGGCGAGCGGCAGGCCCTTCATGATGGTCAGCAGCGCGATCAGCGAGCCGTTGATGCGGCCGGTCTTGGCGCGCACCAGTTCGGCGGCATCAGGATTCTTCTTCTGCGGCATGATCGAGGAGCCGGTGGAGAAGGCATCCGACAGGCGCACGAAGCCGAATTGTGGGGTCGACCAGATGACGATCTCTTCGGCCAGGCGCGACAGGTGCATGGCGCAGATCGCGGCCAGTGCCAGGAACTCGATGGCGAAATCGCGGTCGGAGACGGTGTCGATCGAATTGCGGGTGGGCTCGCGGAAGCCGAGCGCCTTGGCCGTCATGTGGCGGTCGATCGGATAGCCGGTGCCGGCCAGCGCCGCGGCGCCGATCGGGCTCTCGTCCAGATGCTCGATGGCGTGGCGCACGCGCTGGCGGTCGCGGCCGAACATCTCGACATAGGCCATGCAGTGATGGCCGAAGGTGACCGGCTGGGCGGTCTGCAGATGGGTGAAGCCGGGCATGACGGTATCGGCATGCTCTTCTGCGCGGTCGAGAAACGCAGCGATCAAGTTGGTCAGCAGGGTTTCGGTCTTCTGCAGCTCTTCCTTGACCCATAGGCGGAAATCGAGCGCCACCTGGTCGTTGCGCGAGCGGGCGGTGTGCAGGCGGCCGGCGGCCGGGCCGATCAGGGTCGCGAGACGCGCCTCGACGTTCATGTGAATGTCTTCGAGCTTGCGGGAGAATTCGAAATTGCCGCTCTCGATCTCTGACAGGATCGTGTTTAGCCCTTCGACGATCTTGTCCTTATCGTCGGACTGGATGATGCCCTGGTGGGCGAGCATGGTGGCATGGGCGATCGAACCGCGGATGTCTTGGGCGAAGAGCTTCTTGTCGAAACCGATCGAGGCATTTATCTCCTCCATGATCGCATCTGGGCCGGAAGCGAAACGTCCGCCCCACATCTGGTTGGAGGATTTGGTATCCGTGCTGTCGGCCATGAAAGATGCCTGCCTTGAAGAACGCGTGTCCGGGAGAATGAAATGACAACAAGAACGCCCTTGCGCCTGCCATCCCTGAAGCTGGTCGGGATCGCGGTCGTCGCAGGCATCATTGCCGGTGCGGCAGCGGTTTACATTAAGGAGACCGGGTCTGGCAATGGCGGTGCGGACACGGCGTCGGCCGAATGCAAGTCCACAAGGGATATCGCCACGCGTATCAAACCTTTCCTGAAGGGCGAGGTGGCGGCCATGGTCGCGCCCGAGGAGCCGCGACGGATGACGTCGATCGCCTTCAACGGCGCCGACGGCAAGCCGATGACGCTCGACCATTTCGCCGGCAAGACGGTGCTGTTCAATCTGTGGGCGACATGGTGCGTGCCCTGCCGCGAGGAGATGCCGGCGCTGAACGCGCTGGAGAAGGAGCTCGGCGGCGACCGCTTCCAGGTGGTGCCGGTCAATATCGACACCGGCGACGACGAGAAGCCGAAGACCTTCCTCAGCGAGACCGGCGTCGATGCGCTGCAGCTTTACCGCGACAACACGATCGGCGTGTTCAACACGCTGAAGAAGCAGGGACTGGCGTTTGGTTTGCCGGTGACGTTGCTGATCGACGACAAGGGATGCCTGATCTCGGCGATGAACGGGCCGGCGGCGTGGGACAGCGAGGATGCGAAGGCGTTGATTAGGGGTGCGGTGGGGATATAGCGGTTTTTGGGAGGGCGGTCGTCGCAACGTCTGCGCCCGCGGCCCCCTCATCGCCTCGCTGGCGCTCCGGCACCTTCTCCCCGCTGGGGAGAAGGGACCCTTGGCGGGCCGCTCGCTCCATCTTCCCTTCTCCCCACCGGGGAGAAGGTGCCCAAAGGGCGGATGAGGGGGCTGCTTGCTCGGAGCAAAACCTACCGCGTCGGAACCGGAACCTCGCCGCGATAATCATAAAACCCGCGGCCGGATTTGCGGCCGAGCCAGCCGGCTTCGACGTATTTCACCAGGAGCGGGCAGGGGCGGTACTTCGAGTCCGCCAGGCCGTCGTGCAGGACCTGCATGATCGACAGGCAGGTGTCGAGGCCGATGAAATCGGCGAGCTGCAGCGGGCCCATCGGGTGGTTGGCGCCGAGCTTCATGGCGGTGTCGATGGCATCGACGGTGCCGACGCCTTCGTAAAGGGTGTAGATCGCCTCGTTGATCATCGGCAGCAGGATGCGGTTGACGATGAAGGCCGGGAAGTCCTCGGCGACCGTCACGGTCTTTTCCAGCGAGGCGACGAATTCGCGGGCCTTCTTGAAGGTGGCTTCCTCGGTGGCGATGCCGCGCACCAGTTCCACAAGCTTCATCACCGGCACCGGGTTCATGAAATGGATGCCCATGAAGCGTTCCGGGCGGTCGGTGGCGGAGGCCAGGCGGGTGATCGACAGCGACGAGGTGTTGGTGGCGATGATTGCCTCCGGCTTCAGCACCGGACACACCAGCGTGTAGATCTTGCGCTTGACGTTCTCGTCTTCGGTCGCGGCCTCGATGACGAGGTCTGAGGAGGCGAGGTCGTTGACGTCGGACGAGCCGGAGATCAGCGCCAGAATGTTGGCGCGCTCCTCGTCGGTCATCTTGCCGCTGGTGACGTGGCGGGCGAGGTTGCCGTTGATGGTGGCCAGACCATGCTCGATATGGTCCTGGGAGAGATCGTAGATCTGAACCTTGTAGCCCGCTCCCGCGGAAACCTGCGCGATGCCGCAACCCATCTGGCCCGCGCCGACAATACCGATCGTTTTAAACACCGCAGTCATCTCCAAACCCCTACGCGGCATTCGCCCCCGCGCCTGCCATACCGAAACAGAAAAGCCGGGCGATAGATCGCCCGGCTGCAGTAGTAGACCCTAAAAGGATAATTTTCCAGTCGCTCGCATGTGCGAAACATGGGCCGCGCGTGCGAACACCCGGTCTCGCTGGCGAAACCGGGTGTGGTTGAAATCACAGGGCCTTCTGCAGTTCCGGCAGGATATCGAAGAGATCGCCGACGAGGCCGAAATCGGCGACCTGGAAGATCGGCGCTTCCTCGTCCTTGTTGATGGCGACGATGACCTTGCTATCCTTCATGCCGGCGAGGTGCTGGATGGCGCCCGATATGCCGACGGCGATGTAGAGCTCGGGCGCGACGACCTTGCCTGTTTGCCCAACCTGCCAGTCGTTCGGCGCGTAGCCGGCATCGACGGCGGCGCGCGATGCGCCGACGGCGGCGCCGAGCTTGTCGGCGACGGGCAGGATGACTTCCTGGAACTTCTCCGACGAGCCGAGCGCGCGGCCGCCGGAGATGATGATCTTGGCCGATGTCAGTTCCGGACGGTCCGATGTCGACAGCGCGTCGTTGACGAAGGTCGAGAGGCCGGGATTGGCGACGGCCGAGATGGTCTCGACCGGGGCGGAGCTGCCTTCGGATGCGGCGGCGAAGGATGCCGTGCGCACGGTGATAACCTTCCTGGCGTCGGTCGACTGCACCGTCTGGATGGCGTTGCCGGCATAGATCGGGCGCTTGAAGGTGTCTGCCGAGACGACCTCGATGATCTCGGAGACCTGTGCGACGTCCAGCAGGGCCGCGACGCGCGGCAGGACGTTCTTGCCGACCGAGGTGGCGGCCGAGATGATGGTGTCGTAGCTGCCCGAGAGCGAGACGATCAGGTCGGCNNACGTGCACATCGCCGCCGATCTTGGCGGCGGCCGTCAGCGTCTTGGCGGTCTGGTCGGAAAGGCTGGCATTGTCGTGATCAGCCAGAAGAAGAATGGTCATGATGATGTTTCCCTTTCTCGACCCTTAGAGGACGCCCGACGTCTTGAGCTTTTCGACGAGCTCGGCGACGGATGCGACCTTGACGCCTGCCTTGCGGCCACTGGGCTCCTCGGTCTTCACGACCTTGAGCTTCGGCGTGGTGGATACGCCGAAATCGGCGGGCGTCTTCTTGTCGAGCGGCTTCTTCTTCGCCTTCATGATGTTCGGCAGCGAGGCGTAGCGCGGCTCGTTGAGGCGCAGGTCCGAGGTGACGACGGCGGGAAGCTTGATCTCGATCGTCTGCAGGCCGCCATCGACTTCGCGGGTGACGGTTGCCTTGTCGGCGGAGAGCTCGATCTTCGAGGCGAAAGTGGCCTGGGCGGACCTCATCAGCGCCGCCAGCATCTGGCCGGTCTGGTTCGAATCGTCGTCGATCGCCTGCTTGCCGACGATGACGAGACCGGGCTGTTCGGCATCGACGATGCCCTTCAGGATCTTGGCGACGGCGAGCGGCTCGACGGCATCGTCGGTCTCGACCAGGATGGCGCGATCGGCGCCCATGGCGAGCGCGGTGCGCAGCGTGTCCTCGGCCTTGGCGGGACCGATCGAAACGACGACCACTTCCTCGGCCTTGCCTGATTCCTTCAGGCGAAGCGCCTCTTCCATCGAAATCTCGTCGAAGGGATTCATCGACATCTTGATGTTGGCGAGTTCGACACCCGTGCCATCCGGCTTGACGCGGATCTTCACGTTGTAGTCAACCACCCGCTTGACGGGGACGAGAATCTTCAT
>UCCA01000067.1 GCA_900470805.1 Hyphomicrobiales bacterium
ACCGACGGGACCGCATCCGAACACGGCGACTGTTTGGCCCTGTTTGATATCGCAGTTTTCCGCGGCCATGTAGCCGGTCGGAAAGATGTCGGAAAGGAACAGGACCTGCTCGTCGCTCAGGCCATCCGGCACCTTGATCGGGCCGACGTTGGCGAAGGGGACGCGGAGGTACTGCGCCTGGCCGCCGGGGAATTGGCCATACATGTCGGAGTAACCGAACAGCCCTGCCGTCGGATAACCGATCTGCTCGGCCTGTTTTGCACCCGAAGGGTTCGAGCGCTGGCATAGCGAAAATAGGCTGCGCTGGCACATCGAGCACTCGCCGCAGGAAATTGTGAAGGGCACGACGACGCGATCGTCGATCTTCAGGTTGGAGACGCCGCGCCCCAGTTCGACGACCTCGCCCATGGTCTCATGACCCATGACGTCACCGGCATGCATGCCGGGAACGAAGCCGCCGTAAAGGTGCAGGTCGGAGCCGCAGATGGCGCAGCTCGTCACCTTGATGATCGCGTCGCGGTCATGCTCGATGATCGGATCGTCGACCTCTTCGCAACGAATGTCGCCGCTACCGTGCCAGGTGAGTGCTTTCATGTCGTTCTCCTCGTGAGATTGTCAGTTTCGAAAAATAGTGGTCAGGGCTGACCACCACCGCCCGCGGCTCCATAGACTTGGCCGGTGGAGTAACTCGCACCATTGTCGGCGAGCTGGACGTAGATGGACGCCAGTTCGGCCGGCTGACCCGGACGCCCCATTGGCGTATCGCCGCCAAACTGCTCCAGCTTGTCCATCGTCGCGCCGCCGCTGACCTGAAGCGGCGTCCAGATCGGGCCGGGCGCGACGCCATTGACGCGAATGCCTTTCGGTCCAAGCTGCTTTGCCATCGACTTGGTGAAACTCATCCCCGCCGCTTTGGTAATCGCATAGTCCACTAGGTTCTCCGACGGGTCGTAGGCCTGTTCCGACGTCGTCTGGATGATGCTGGAACCTGGCTTCATATGCTTGAGCGCAGCCTTGGTCAGAAGGAACATCGCGTAGATGTTGGTCTTCATCGTCGCATCGAACGCCTCGTAGGTGATGTCGTCGATTGACTGGGTCTGCTGCTGGCGACCAGCGTTGTTGACAAGGATGTCGAGACCACCAAGTGCCTTTACTGCGTCTTCGACCAGCGTCTCGCAGAAAGCCTGGTCGCGAAGGTCGCCGGGCAGCGCCACGCCCTTGCGTCCTTCCTTTTCGATCAGCGCGATCACCTCCTTGGCGTCGGCCTCTTCGTCAGGAAGATAGTTGATGGCAACGTCCGCGCCTTCGCGGGCATAAGCGATCGCCGCCGCCCGGCCCATTCCGGAATCGCCGCCGGTGATCAACGCCTTGCGCCCGGCGAGCCTGCCCGAACCTTTATAGCTTGTCTCCCCGTGATCCGGTTTTGGATCCATCTTGCCCGCAAGGCCCGGAAACGGTTGAGACTGACGCTGGAAAGGCGGCTTTGGATATTTCGTGGTGGGATCTTCCATGGATGCTGGTTCCTTAGATTGGGCTTGCGAGAGCGCCGGGAGCGCGGCGGCGGCAAAGGTTGCCGTCGTCGCCGCAAGAACTGACCGGCGTGTCAAATGCAGAGCGCTCTTCATTGTTTTCCCCGTGCGGGACCTCGGAGACGGATTGCCGCCCGCGGTCTGGACAGCTCAGTGCGCGGCCACGAGCTTCATGACGTGCATCTCGTGCATCTCAAGCTTCGGCAGCGTTTCTGCCGCGAACGCCTTGATGGCTGCATCGTCTCCACCCTTGGCGTAAGTCGCAAACATCGTCACCGCCTCCATGTGCGCCACGGTCTGCATTTCGATATAGAGCGCCTGGAAGTCCTGATCGGATGCGCCCTTCAGGGTTTCAAGCATGGCGGCATGTTTCGGCGCGAGCATTGGCGGCTCGTCGCCGAGCTTGGCGGCCTTTTTCAGGCCTTCGGCCGCCTTGATATGATCGGCGATCATCTGCTTGGCGAACTCTTTGACGTCGCCATCCTTTGCCTTTTCCTCGGCGAGCTTGCTGGATTCGATCTCGAAGGCGTTGGCGCTGGTGACGACCTTGACGAACGAAGCCTTGTCGACGTTCATCGGGGCGGCTGCCGTATCGGCACTTTTGGGCATCGCGGCCATTGCCGCGGCGGGTGTCAGCAGTGAGATCAACATGAGCGTTGCGGGAATCAGTCTGTTCATGTCGATATCCTCACTTTGCTTTGCTGAACGCGGCGGTCAGATCCGATACCGCAAGATCGAGCGCTTCCTTGGCCTGCGGGACGACCTTGCCCATGCCGAAGAACTCGTGTGTTACGCCGTCGTAGGTCTTCAGATCGACGTTAACCCCAGCGTCTTTGAGCTTGGCAGCGTACGTCTCGCCGTCCGACCGCAACGGATCGATCTGGGCCAGGATGACAGTCGCGGGCGCGACGCCGGCAAGGTCCGACCGACCGTTCAGGTTGATTCGTGGATCCTTGGCATCGTCCATCGATGAGACGGTGTTCTTGACGAACCATTCCATGTCGGCCTTGCCGAGCGGCTTGGCATCGGCGTTTTGCTTGTAGGACGCCGTGTTCATGTCGTTGCCGGCGACCGGATAGACGAGAAGCTGATGGACCGGCTGCTTGGTCTTCATCTCTTTCGCCATCAGCGCCACGTTGGCAGCGAGGTTGCCGCCCGCACTTTCACCTGCGACGGCGATCTGGGCGGCGTTGCCATTCAGTTCATGAATGTTCTCGACCACCCACTTGTAAGCGGTCCAGGCATCGTCGTGGGCAGCCGGAAACTTATGCTCTGGCGCGTGGCGGTATTCGACCGAGACGACGATCGCGTGGGCGCCGAGCGAAAGCGCGCGTGGCGCGCCGTCATAGACGTTGACGTCGGCGACAACCCAGCCGCCGCCGTGGTAGTAAACCACCACCGGGAACGGCCCTTCCCCGCCTGGAATGTAGACGCGCGCGGCAAGGCCACCGTCCTTCGACGGTATCGCGATGTCCTTGGTGGTCACCTGCGCTTCGGGATTGGATGATACGCGCTTGTCCCACTGGAGAGCGTGCGCGGCGTCGGCGGGGCTCGCCTGCGTGCGCGCTTCCGAAACCGTG
This sequence comes from Hyphomicrobiales bacterium, assembly GCA_900470805.1. Classification (GTDB taxonomy): domain Bacteria; phylum Pseudomonadota; class Alphaproteobacteria; order Rhizobiales; family Rhizobiaceae; genus Rhizobium. Next base: position 3,110 of record UCCA01000067.1, read on the forward strand.
ACGGTGGAAAACGGCTTCGATCCAAGTGCGGCCAGCTTGTCGAGCACCGCTTGCATTTCCGGAGCGGGTTTTGGTGCGTCTTGAGCATAAAGAGGAACGGCAGCCGTCAGAAGCGCGCTGGACAGCAGCGCCGCTTTGGCGAAGTTTTGGAGGGTCATTGGACATTTCCCGTTGAAGACGCAGGGCAAACCAGCGTCGATGCTTGTTGTTCCCGCTGGGCTGAAACAAAGACAGGCGGCCGCTAGTCCCGTTACCTGCTGCGGAGCGTTGATCTTTCTCAATCGATGAAGGGTTGTCGGCGGAACTTCCGCTGCCGCTAGGCCTTTAGCTGTCTACCGCCAGCGAGGAGAGCCTGCATGTTGACCCCCCCAATCCTCTACACCCCGCAGGTCGAAAGCTTCGAAGACGATGAGCAGACGACCGTCGCCGAACTAAACGACACGTTCGACCTCATCCTCAAGAAGACAGCGGAAGACTATGGCCACGCGGTGCGGTCGGTTCACGCCAAGGCCCACGGTATCCTTGAAGGAACATTGACCGTGAGGGACGGCCTGCCGCCGGAACTCGCGCAGGGCCTCTTCGCGAAGCCTGGCGACTACAAGACCTACATGCGC
>UCCA01000048.1 GCA_900470805.1 Hyphomicrobiales bacterium
ATCCGCGTGCGTGACCTGCCAATCACGCTGGATAAGGTGATGGCAGCACCGAATTGATGGATGTCCGATGACAGTGATCAAGCAGCCCACAGGATCCCGGCTCAACCTAGCCTGACGAAACGGCCCACGCTTTCGTGGGCCGTCGAGATGTTCAACTAAATGGGCGACGGCCATCTTGCCTTGCGTTGCTTGACTCTGCGCTACGACAGGTTGCCGTAGCTGCGGATCGGGATACTTTCGACTTCCGTTTGGCACCTATTGCTGAGACCGATAGAGGTGAACGTTGTCGTTCCAATTGGCTTCCATTGGCAGGCAATTGGGCGCCTTGCCATTGCAATCACCTAAGTGGACAAATACTTCGACGAGGATCGGGCCTGTGGGCAACCCGCCCGACTGCTCCGAGGCAGCCTCGTAGAGCTGCTCCTCATGTGGCTTGGCAAGCTGCCGCGCCTCGTAGAGGTGGGTCGCCTCGCCAGCGCCTGACTTACGCACAATTTCCGGTTCCTCGTCTTGCCGATCCCTGGAACGAAGATCAGGACCGACCGGCCGACTGTCTCGTCGCTTGGTAGCTGGCCTCCAACTTAAATGCGTACGCCTCGCGGGTGAAGCCCAGTTGTGAGAGCGTTCGATAGTAGAGCGATTGATTGGAGCGTGCGATAAGGCCTTACGGCTTGACCGGCTTATCTTCCAGCGGGACTTCGTAGCCAGTCATCGTATTCCGCGCGGGCGTCATCGTGCAATGGATAGTATCGCTGAAGTGATCCGCCTTCCATCAGCTTTGCACGAGAAAATTCCTCCCAATCATGATGGGTTTGTGATTCCTCGATCACCTTCGCGGCCATAGCAACGGGCAACACCACCACCCCGTCATCGTCAGCCACAATGATATCGCCAGGGATCACAGTGACGCCGCCACAGGCGATCGGGACATTGACAGCGTTTGGATAGATGCTGGTTTGCACATGATAGTTTGGCGTCCATCCGCGCAGCCAGAGCGACAAATCGAGCTTCTCGACGTTCGGCCTGTCGCGCATGCAGCCGTCAATCACGATGCCCGCACCGCCTCGACCCCTGAAATAGGTCGACATCATATCCCCAAAGACGCCGGAACTCATGTCGCCACGTGCATCGACGACGACCACATCGCCCTCCTGTACGTGATAGAGCACATGTCGATGTAGCTGGGTCTCCGGATCCGCATACTCGCCTTCACTGAAGAGATCCGGTCGCTGTGGCAGGAACTGCAGCGTCAATGCCGGGCCGACGATCGATTTGCCTCGGGTCTGCGACACGGGGCCGACCATATGTGGATTGCGAAACCCCATGTGGCCCAGTGTGCCAGCGATCGTTGCTGCACCGATTTCCTTGAGCGCGTCGATCAATTCTTTCGGCGGCCGCTGAATGTCTTGGGTCTTTATCATGATGAACTCCAGTGTTCGGTGATTACCAGTTCGTGACGGAACCGTCGCGGCGCATGAGGTGAGGGGCTTCCCAAAAGCGAAAGCTCTGAGCCGCAAGTGCATCCTCATTGACCTCGACGCCGAGGCCGGGAAGGTCGCTCACCGGATACTCCGTTCCGTCGAGCCTTGGTTGCACGGGAAAGAAGTCAGAGTTGTCGAACCCGAGCCTGACCTCAGGGACCCTGGTCTCCAGCCAGGCAAAGTTGGCCACTGCAGCGCCAAAATGAACAGTCGCAGCGGTGCACACGGGACCGAGCGGATTGTGCGGCATAAGGTCGACATAATGGGCCTCGCTCCAACCCGCCACTTTCATCGCTTCGGTGAGGCCGCCGACATTGCAGACGTCGATCCTGTTGAACTGATGGAGGTCGTGCTCGATGTAAGGCAAGAACTGCCACTTGCTGGCAAATTCCTCGCCGATGGCGAACGGAATATCGGTCATCTTGCGCAGCGCCTCGTAGGCACTTGGTGTCTCGTCCCTTATCGGCTCTTCCAGGAAGTCCAGAACGCTGCGTTCCAGCTTGTTGCAGAAGCTTGCCGCTTCGGCCACCGACAGCCGATGATGGTAGTCGATCCCCAGGACAACATCGCCTCCCAAAACCTCGCGGGCCTTGTTCAACATTGCTGCGGTCGCTCCAATGGACTGTCGTGGCTCGAAAACGTCTCGACTGCTTTGGCCTGCGGGGAAAAACCGGATCGCCTGCCAGCCCTCGTCACGCAATTCGATCGCACGTTCGATCGCGGCATCTCCTTCTGCCTCATCACCAGTTGAGGCAAAGGTCGGTATCCGCTCGCGTTGTTTGCCACCCAAAAGCTCGTAGACCGGGACACCCAGTGCCTTGCCCTTGATGTCATGAAGCGCAATATCGATCGCAGAAATCGCCGCCTGGAGAACGCGACCTCCTTCAAAATATTGGCTTCGATAAAGCTCCTGCCAGATGCGGCCTATCTGCATTGCGTCGCGACCGATGAGGAACTCACGATAGTGCTCGACGGTTGCGGCAACCGCCTTCTCGCGACCGCTCAACCCGCTCTCGCCCCAGCCAAAGATGCCGCCATCGGTCTCGACCTTGACCAGCATCTGATTGCGTATGCCCACCCATACTGGATATGGCTTGACTGCCGTGATTTTCAGCTTCACCGTCATCGACGCCTCGTCTTGCGCTTAAAGATCATTCAATCAGCCCGGAGCGCCATTTCCGTTTCGCCATCGAACAGGTGTATCCGCTCCTGATCGAACTCCAGCCAAATCTGCTCGTCTGGCGCGATACTGACGGCCGGTGGCACGCTGATATTCACGATGGCACCGGATAAAAGTGCCTGTACGAATGTAACGTCTCCCGTTGGTTCGACTGTGTACGCCTTGGCAGGCACGCATCCCGGAGCCGCGTTCTTGTGCAGTTTTATCGTCGAGTGACGTGCTCCCAGAACGACCTTCTTGGACGAGGCCTTCGTGACCTTTCGGGCATTTTTGGAAGAAAGCTCAAGTTGCCAACCCTCAGCACTGGTCAGCACCGTGTTGCCATCGGCGGTCGATGCCTCCAGCGGGACGAGGCTCATCGCAGGACTGCCGACGAAACTTGCCACGAACATGTTGACCGGATTGGCAAATACCTGTGCCGGCGTGTCGTACTGCTGCAGATAGCCGCCGTTCATGACCGCCATTCGGTCGGCCATGGTCACCGCTTCGAGCTGATCGTGCGTCACGTAGATGATCGTGGCTTTCAGATCCTGATGGAACCGCTTGATCTCGGAGCGCATCTGGACACGTAGCTTCGCGTCGAGATTGGAAAGCGGCTCGTCCATGAGAAACACCGCGGGATCGCGGACAAGTGCGCGGCCGAGCGCCACGCGCTGCTGCTGACCGCCGGACAGCTCGCGCGGCTTGCGTTCGAGCAGTTGCGTCATGTCGAGAACGCGGGCCGCCTCTTTGACTTTTCTGTCGATTTCGTCCTTCGGCAATTTGCGCATCTGGAGCGGAAAGGCCAGATTTTTATACACCGATTTCTGAGGGTAAAGAGCGTAGTTCTGAAACACCATGGCGATGTCGCGATCCTTGGGATCAAGGTCGTTCACCACCCGGTCGCCAATGACGATATCGCCCGATGTCACCGAGGTTAGCCCCGCCACCAGGTTGAGCGTCGTCGTCTTGCCGCAGCCCGAAGGGCCAACAAGTGCTACGAACTCGCCATCATTGACCGTCAACGAGACGCTCTTAACGGCATTGAAACTGCCGTAATTCTTGATCAAATCTTTCAAGACCACATGGGCCACAGGCAACTCCTTAGTGCTTGACCGCGCCTTCGGTAAGCGCGCGTACGAAGTATCGTTGCAAAAGCAGGAACAGGACGACGACGGGTACGCTCATCATGAAGCTCGCCGCCATGAGACCTGGAAAGTCGGTGGTGTTTTCCGAGAAGAAACGCTGAATCCCCACCGGTAGCGTCAACTGGTCGTTCTTCGATAGAAAGGTGTAGGCGTAGATGTACTCGTTCCACGCACCGATGAAGGAATAGATCGCTGTCGCGATGATGCCAGGCGTGGAAAGCGGCACGACTATCAAGACGAACGCCTGAAAGCGTGTCGCGCCGTCAATCCGCGCCGCTTGCTCAAGCTGAATGGGAATGTTGTCGTAGAATCCCTTCAGCAACCAGATCGCCAAAGGCAAGCCGAATGTAAGATAGGTCAGCACGAGGGATCCGTGGGTATTTACCAGTCCGATCGCGCGCATAAGGATGAAGAGCGGAACGAGAAAGATGACAGCCGGGAACATGTTGCGCAGTAGCACGGCGAAAAACATAAAGTTCCGGCCGGGAAACGTGAAGCGCGAGAATGCGTAGGCTGCGGGGACAGCAACAATCACGGAGAGAATTGTGGTTGCGGTCGAGACAAAGAGGCTGTTCCAGAAGAACCGCAAGAAGTCCTGACCCACGCTGTTTTGCGGGTCGAGCAGCTTCCGGTAGCTGGCGAGTGTCGGTTGGTCAGGCCACCACTGCGGTGGGAATTGCATCGCGGCAAAACCCGATTTGATTGAGGTGATCAGCATCCAGACCATTGGCAGAGCTGTATAAAGTAGCATGAAGACCAGGAAGATGCGTCCGCCCCACCGCCATCCATCGATCCGGCTACGGCGACGTTCCTGCCGCGGTTGCGCGGCTTCTGGGATCGTACTCATTCAGCCTCTCCCTTCTGGTCATTGCTGCTGAGCGCGCGGACATAGAAGTAGCCAAAGGACATCAAGATCATGAAGAGCAGGACAGAGTATGCCGAGGCCACGCCCCACCTCTGGCGGCCAAAGGCCAGTTCATAGATATGCGTGATCCAGATATGCGACGCATTCGACGGTCCTCCTCCAGTCATGATCCAGGGAATGATGAAGGAGTTGAAGTTAGCGACTGCCAAAAGAAGAATTGTCACGGTCGAGACGTTTCTGACGTGTGGAAAAGTCACATGCCAGAAGCGTTGCCACGCGTTGGCCCCGTCGACCTTTGCGGCGCGCAGCAGTTGATCGGGAACTGTCTGGAGACCCGCCATCATCATGATCATAGCGAACGGAAATTCTCGCCAGATATTTACAACGATGAGTGAGGGAAGGACGGTGTCGACGTTGTCGATGAAGTTGGGTGGTCGGTCAGCAAGACCAAGACCCACCAGGACCGCTCCGATGACGCCAAAGTCCGAATGGTATATCCACTTCCATATATAAGACGCCGCAACCGCGCTGATGACCCATGGGATGATCAGGATAGCGCGTAGGATCGCACGGCCAGCGAAGTCGCGATGGAGCGCTAGCGCACAGGCAAACCCAAGGACAAAGGAGATGAAGGTCGATCCCACCGTCCAGATCAGCGTGTTCTTGGTAACAGTCCAGAACACCGGGCTCTTCAGGATGGATGTGTAGTTACTGATCCCGACGAAGATCTTGTCTCGGAGCTGCAGGCCGGGAGGCGTGTTGAAGAATGACAGCTCGATCGTGTAGTAGATCGGGTATGCAATGACGATAAGCATGACGGCGATAGACGGAAGCACGTATGCATAGTCAAAGCGGTGATCCCAGATCCTGCGCAGCACCCCAGTCTTGTGGTGCCGTTGGACCGGAGACACGTCGGCCTTTCCAGTTGAAATCGTCACTGTGCGGAGCCCTTCATCCGTGGAAAAGAGACCGGCTGCAGACTGGTCGGCAGCCGGTCAGTTTGTCGGACTTCAACTAGAGGCCACCGTCCATGAGTTCCTTGACCTTCTTGGCTGCGTCATCAGCAGCCTGGTCAACCGTCATGGCGCCAGTCAATGCGTTTTGAAGCATGTCCGGGACGATGATGTTCATGATCTCGGGTGACTGCGGCAGCGCCGGGAAGGGAATGCCGTAAGGCAACATGGAAGTGGTCACGTCCAGGAACTTGATCTTTTCCAGGCGATCTTTCATCCACTTTGTCTTGAAGCCGTTCAGGTTTCCGGGGTTCGAACCCACATAGGCGAGCTTCAGCGACCACTCCGGGCTTGACCACATGCAGGCGATCGCCTTGGCAGCGGGCTCGTCGACCTTGCCACCCTCTACATATTCGGGCTTCAGGATATGGATGTTCGAACCGCCGAAGACGACGGCACGCTTTCCATCGGGACCCGTCGGGATGAGGCCATAACGCATGTTGTCGATGACCGTCTGCGCTTTTTCCTTGTCCGTTGCCGTTGCCTTCTTCTGAAGGTCAAGCATGACGTCATAGTCTGAAGGATGGGAGACCATCATGCCGAGCTGGCCAGCCAGGAAGAGCGGCTGATTATCGGCCTGCTGGTTGGTAAGGGCCGAAACGGGAACTGACTTGTCGCGGACGTACATGTCGTAGGATGCCTGCAAGGCCGCCTTGCTCTGAGGACTGGCGAGCTCGACCTCCTTGTAGGTTGGATCAGGAGAGGTTTCGTCGAAGACGCTCCCGCCATATGCCCAAAGCTGCGGCATGAACCGATAGGGCGTGTTGCCGGCATTTTTTCTGGCAACCAGTCCGTAGCCGGAAACATTAAGCTTATCATGGATTTGCTTGGAATATTTGACAACATCATCCCAGGTTGCCGGCGCCTTGTCAGGGTCCAGCCCGGCGCGCTTGAAGATATCGGCATTCCAGATGAATGCCATAGTCTCGTTGTTGGTCGGAATGCCATAGGAGACGCCGTCCCAGGTTACAGCCTTCATTGCACCCGGCCAGAAATCCTGGGTGGAATAGCCGATATCCTCAGGTTTCAGAGGCTGAAGATAGCCCTTCGAAGCGAACTCGACGCCGCCTAGAATCTGCAGGCGAACGGCCATCGGGGCAGCATTGCCAAGGAGAGCGGTGCGGAATTTGTCGAGCAGGTCGTTATAGGTGAGACCCTGCTCCTCGAGCTGGATGTTCGGATAGGTCTTGCGGAACGTCGCGAAGAACTCTTTGTAGTACTCCCGCAACGAGTCTGGATCGCCCTCGAAGACGCCTTGATACCAGAACGTCAGCCGTCCTTTATAATCGAGCGGCGTGATCTTGTTGCAGTCAGCCGCGGTATCGAAGTCCTGAGTGCCGGCAATCGAGCGTACATAATCCGGTGACCACTTGCTCAGGTCCACCGATGCACCCATTGCCGACGCAGACATAAGCGACACCAGCAATGCAGTCGAGACAGTGGCGCGCAGGACGGCACCGCCGAGTGAAATCCTCGTCATAGGTATCCTCCAGGTTCTCCCAAGCCGCTTTGCTCATGGCGAGCGGTCCTCTTCCGCTGGGCTGACCTCCTCAAGTCAGTGTATCCCCTCGGGCAGATCGTACGTTTTCAGATCAAGGAATGTCTGTCAATCTGCTAAATCGTACATTGTTTACGTCAGATTTGCATGATAGTCGGTTAGTTAGAGTACGGATGGGGCGTAAATTGAACGAGACGGCTGATTTCAGAGCCAGGCCACCCGAAGGCATTGACGCCGATGGAGCATCAAGCGAGGGGGCCTCCCTCTACAAACTGATAAGGGACGACATCATCGAGGGTCGGCTCATCGCGAACGAGCGGCTGGTCGTCACCGATCTTGCCCGACGCCATGGAACGTCGACCAACCCTGTTCGAGAGGCACTTCAGTTGTTGCGCGGCGAGGGTTTCGTCACCTTCGTACCGAACCGGGGCGCCCGCGTGCGACCGATCGATCAGGATTTCGTCAGAGATATCTACGAGATTGGTGTGCTGATCGAGCCGGCACTGACGCGATGGTTCGTAACGATGGCGACGGTGGAAGACATCGCCGAGCTCGAACGCATCCAGGCACTCATCGAAGAAAACAACTTCACCGACACGTTCAAGCATAGCGAGCTCGACACTGCTTTCCATACGGTGATGTACCAGAAGCATTATAACCGCCATGCTGCGGAGCTGTGGTGGAAACACCGTGAGGTGCTTCGCGCAGTCGGCCGGCGCTTCAATTTCACCCTTGCCCGCCGAGCGGCCATTCTGGCCGAGCATCGGTCGCTTATCGCGCACGTCAAATCGGGAGAAGCCGACGCGGCGGCTGAGCTCATCGCGCGCCATGTCGAAGGTTCAGGTCGACACCTCCTGGAACACATGAGGGCTCGTATCGCGGCCCGCGCGGGATAGGCAAAGCGCCCACCGGAAACCATTGCCATCAGACATAGTCAAAGGTAGCTCAGATGAAAATCACCAGCGTACGGCCGTGGCTCATAAAATCTGACGCATCTTATTGGGGAGAGTTTCTCTTTGTCGAGGTCACGACCGACGAGGGGTTGAGCGGTTGGGGAGAGATCACCACGACCACCAAGCTCGCCAATCGCGCTCTCTGCACCATCCTGCGTCAGATCGGTCAGGCTCTCAAGGGAGAGGATCCCGCACGCATCGAGTATCTCTGGCACAAGATATTTCGCAGCTTCACCTATATGGGAAGCCGCGGTGCTGCGGTTGAATGCGTAAGCGCGATCGACATCGCACTTTGGGACATCCGAGGCAAGGTTCTCGGCAAGCCGATCCACGAATTGCTCGGCGGCCCTGTGCGCGACGAGATCGCCCTTTATACCCATCCCAATCAGGCGAAATTCACTAGCAAAGAGGCTATTGTCCGCGAGATCCGAGACATCGTCGATTCCGGTCACGCTGGACTGAAGTTCGACCCCTTTCCCCAGCAGGGCCGCGTTACTGATGGATACGCGCGCGAACAGCGAGATGGCTATCTCGATGGGAGCATGTCGCGCAAGGATGAGCGTGAAGCTGCCGAACTCACGGCACTCATCCGTGAGACGGCAGGGCCGGATGTGGACATTCTCATTGACGCTCACGGCCGCTTCGATGTTCCAACCGCTATTCGCCTTTGCCGAAGCCTCGAGGAGGCGGGGCAGATTGACTGGTTCGAGGAGCCTTGCCCACCAGAAAGTCTTAACGCCCTCAAGCAAGTCCGCGAGAAAGTAAACGCTGCCATCTCCTGGGGCGAGCGTGGTCACACGAAATGGGACTTCGTTCCGGTACTCGAGAACAGGCTTGCAGACTATATCATGCCGGATGTCACCTGGACCGGAGGCATTACGGAACTCAAGAAAATCTCGGCGCTCTGCGAAGCTTATTACATTCCGGTCTCGCCGCACGATGCCGCTGGCCCGATCAACGGGGTTGCGGGCGCGCAGGTAATGATGACCGTACCGAACTTTTACAAGCTCGAAACATCCGAGTGGAACCTTGGAAAATACGACCACCTTATCGACCGCCCGCTCGATGTCTCGAACGGACATCTGAAGCTCAGCTCCAACCCAGGGCTCGGCGTCGAGATGAACCGCGACTACCTAGAAGATCACGAGATTGAACTAGACTGACCAACGTTTCCCGCTGTGTCGACCATCGAGCGACCAGTCTATCGATTAGAACGAGGATCATATCATGCGAGAGGCAGACGGAGCCGAAGCAGCGCTCGATCGTGTAAACTCGAATTCCAAACCTTCCGAACTGCGTATCACCGATATGCGTGTCGCCGAAATAGTCGGCGCACCCTTCACCTCTGCGCTCCTCAAGATCTACACCAACCAGGGGATAGTTGGGCTTGGTGAGGTACGAGACGGTGCCAGTGCGACTTACGCCTTGATGCTGAAGAGCCGATTGCTCGGCGAAAATCCCTGCGACATCGACCGCCTTTTCCGACGCATCAAGCAGTTTGGCGGGCATGGACGGCAGGGTGGCGGTGTTTCGGCGGTGGAGATTGCCTTGTGGGATCTCGCTGGCAAAGCCTATGGTGTGCCGATTTACCAGATGCTTGGCGGCAGGTTTCGAGAAAAGATCCGTGTCTACTGCGATACGGATGCGACCGTTCCAAGCGGCACGGAGACCGGCAAGCGTCTGAAGCAGCGCATGGACCTCGGTTTTACGTTCCTTAAAATGGACCTTGGGCTGATGCAGATCGCAGATGTGCCAGGAGCGGTGGTATTTCCCGCAGGATCACTTGAAGGCTATCGCAACGATCCGACCCGCGGTTCCCTGAAAACGATCGACGAGCGGCGCATGCGCAATGCGTCCTACGATCTCCATAATGTCCAGCATCCGTTCACCGGGCTCCACTTCACCGACAAGGGCCTCGATCTTCTCGAGCAGTATATTGCCGAGGTCCGCGAAGTGATCGGGATGGACGTGCCGCTGGCGATTGACCATATCGGCCATATCTCCATGCAAAATGGCATTCGCCTCGCACGACGCATTGAAAAATACGTGCCAGCCTGGTTGGAGGATGTCATCCCATGGCAGTTTACCCAGCAATATCGACAGTTGCAGGATGCGACCACGGTGCCGATCTGCACGGGCGAGGACATCTATCTCAAGGAGGGCTTCGAGCCTCTGCTGAGAAGTGGTGGGGTCTCTGTTATCCACCCTGACCTCCTCACCAGCGGAGGAATTCTGGAGACCAAGAAAATTGGCGACATGGCGCAGGATCACGGTGTGGCGATGGCGATCCACATGGCTGAAAGCCCGATCGCAGCGATGGCCGCCGCGCATGTTGCGACTGCGACCGAGAATTTCATGGCGCTCGAATACCACTCCGCCGACGTTGACTGGTGGGACGATATCGTTACCGGCCTCCCCAAACCCCTGGTGAAGGATGGCTTCATTACGGTGACGGACAAGCCGGGCTTGGGGATCGACGATATCGTCGACGATGTCATATCGCGGCATTTGCAGCCGGGCGTCTCCGGCATTTGGCAGTCAACCGACCGTTGGGATGACGAATATTCCTGGGACCGTACCTGGAGCTGAAGCAGGAGGGAAATAAGATGAAGATCATCGATCTACGCTGTGCCGTTATCGGCAAACATCCGATCGTCCGCATCGTCACCGACGAAGGTCTCTATGGGCTTGGCGAAGTCGAGTTTACCAAGTCCTATCTCAAGCCGTGGGTGCTGCATTTCCGCGACGCGCTTATCGGTGAGGACCCGACCGATGTCGAACGCGTGATGCTCAAAATCCGCCAGCGCGGTTCCTTCAAACCCTATGGGGCGGCCGTCAGCGCCATCGAGCACGCGCTATGGGACATCGCTGGCAAGGCCGCTGGCGTGCCGGTTTATAAGCTGCTTGGCGGCAAGGTGCGAGATAAGGTGCGGGTCTATAACGGTTCGATCCGACGCAAACGGACAGGCGACCGGCCGGAAGACTACGCAGCCGACGTCAAGTGGATGATGGAGCAGCCGCAAAAATTCTTCATGGTCAAGCAGGGCATTTCTTTTCACTCGAACATGAAGGATACGATCGACGACTTTCATTATGGCGTCACACAGAAAAAAGCAGGCTACCACGGCGCCGTGGATCAAGGCGTGATTAGCGAGCGCGGCTTCAATCACATGCTCGACTGCGTCATCGCAATGAAGGAGGTTCTCGGCGACAAGGTCAGCCTTGCGCTCGATTGCGGACCGGGATGGATGTTGCCGGACGCGATCAAATTCGCTCGAGCGGTCGAAAAGTACAATCTGATGTGGCTTGAGGACATGTTGACCGGCGACTACGTGCCATGGGTCAACCCTCAGGCGTACCGGGAACTGACCACCTCCACCTCGACCCCCATCCACACCGGGGAGCAAATCTATCTGCGACACAACTTCAAAGAGCTGATCGAAACCCAGGCGGTGCGCGTAATTGGACCGGATCCCGCTGATATCGGCGGTATCGCAGAGCTTAAGTGGGTCGCTGAACACGCTTACATGCACTCGATCCTGATGGCACCTCACGGCACCGCGAACGGTCTGCTAGGCCTCGGAGCCTTGATCAATGTCTGCGCGACGCTGCCCGCAAATTACGTGGCCTTTGAATATCCATCGGCATCCGACCCGTGGTGGGAGGATTTGGTCATCGGCTTGCCGGGGCAAATCGTCAAAGACAGCATGGTTGACGTTATCGAAGCACCGGGCCTAGGCGTCGATATCGATGCAGAAGCAGCGAGGAAATATCTCGCTGACGAAGATGCCCAGTTTTTTGACTAGACTCATCGCTTCGATAAACCAGTGCCTGTGAGTGCCTGAGCTTATTATTGGACTGGGCAGTCGTAAGGCAATGGCCCAATCAGAACGCGTAGCGCCTCCTTGCAGCCGTTACTTTTGCGCTTGCGATCAAGGTGCAGTGGCGTAGCGGTCGCCGTGAGGTGTAATCTTGGCGAACTCCGCGTCGATCGCGTCCATCTCCTCGGTGGAAAATTCGACAGATTCCGCGTCGATATTTTCGTCAAGACGGTGGATCTTTGTTGTTCCGGGAATAGGAACGATCCATGGCCTGCGAGCAAGAAGCCATGCGATTGCGATCTGCGCGGCCGTCGCGTTCTTCTTTTTCGCGACTGATTGAATTGCGTCGATGATAGGCCGGTTTGCCGCACGATTTTCTGGCGCAAGGTAGGGATTGGTCTTGCGTTGATCGTTATCGGCTTCGAAGCTCGTATTCTCACCCATTGTTCCAGAAAGAAAGCCACGCCCAAGCGGGCTATAGGACACGAAGCCGATGCCCAGTTCATCCACGGTCGACAGAACGGTCTCCTCCGGCTGTCGCCACCAGAGCGAATATTCGCTTTGAAGCGCCACGACCGGCTGTACAGCATGCGCGAGCCGAATTGACTGATTGTCGGCCTCCGATAGGCCAAAGTGCATAACCTTGCCCTCTCCAATCAGGTCACGAACCGTTCCAGCGACGTCAGCCATTGGCACTTCGGGATCAATGCGATGCTGATAAAGAACGTCGATCCTGTCCGTCTTCAGCCTCAAGAGAGACGCGTCGACCATCCGGCGAATGCTTTCTGGTCGACTATCGAGACCAGAATTCGGACGACCATCCCTGAAGCCAAACTTCGTTGCGATCACGACGTCGTCGCGAATGGGCGCAAGACCATCTCCCACGATCGCTTCGTTTGTGAACGGCCCATAGATCTCGGCGGTGTCGAAAAACGTTATGCCGCGGTCGAAGGCTGCGCGCAGAAGAGCAATTGCGTCGTCGTTGCGCAAGGCGGGCCCGCGATGATGGTTCAGCCCCATGCAGCCAAAGCCGATCGCCGAAACTTCTGGACCGGCTCTGCCAAGTTTGCGCTTTTGCAAGATTGTTCTCCCACCAAACGAAAAGAATTCGTATCATCCTAACAGCGCCGCCGACAGTCCTAACGAAGTAGTTCAAAACCAGGAAATGGCAATCACCGACCCCCTCCGATGAATGCTGGCTGTTGATCTCCACTGAGAAGTGGCTCTGACTCAATTTTGCTGCTGTCTCGGATGAAAATTCTGCTGATTCACCGGAGGATATCAGGTCAGGCAACAGCGGTTTCCGATCGCGAGCCTCGCACCATCTGGCTTTCCAGTCGATGAGGTTGAAGTTACCGCAGACAGTGTTCGAGTTCGGCTGCGACAACGCCATCTCTCAGCAGTTTGTCCGGACTGCGGGCGTATGAGCCGAAGAGTTCAAAGTCAGTATATGCGCCGGCCTGGAGGAAGCGCCCTTTGCTGTTCTTATCAGCACAAAGTGGCCGGCTGGCTGAAGAGTCAGAAAACTTGGTCTCCAATCGGTAGAAGACGATAGCATTTCGGGAAAACACATTGGCAGCCTCATCCTGAGAGAGCGATTTAACATGGGACGGGCTTTCCTCGCTCCAGTTCGGCAATTCAACGATGAGATTGACGACCGACCAAACGGCGCCCCAAACCAGTTTCTTCGGCCCGAAGCGCTTGCGGACCGTTCCAGCCACTCCGCGCGAACCGGCAATATATCACAGAGCTTCAGTTTCATAATTGTGGCTATGCCGAAATGAGGTATTCTGATACCGGCTGCGCTAATTTCGAAAAATATGTCCGGATTGCTCGCCAAGGCCAGGAACGTTCGCTCGATCAAGTCGTCTTTTTCGGGGCCTGTGAGATGGTAACGTGCCGCGTAGCGGCAAAGTAGCGTTCGCAATATCCGCATATCGCTTTCGGAAAGATCACGGCTCTTTCCAACCTCCTCCGTGATCTCACCGGCTGTGGATGCCGGCCCATATCTGCTTTCTTGTTAGGTCAGTGCTTAACTCGGAGAGGTAATTTCGCGGGTCTTTGAGATCAAGGAGCCACTTCAACTGCAGCATGTCACACCGCGCCTTAGCGGAGCGGCACCTTGATTGTCATCCTCTAAAACACACCTATCGCGGTAAGGCTCTTTCTTTGGAGGATAGATGGTAGTGGAACACTACACGGTCGACGATCCCGAAACTCGCTTGGCGCTGTTCGACTTTGCCTTCGAGAACGCCCCGATAGGGATCGCCCTCGTCGATCTTGAGGGCCGCATCATTCGCGGCAATGCCGCTTTTGCCAAGCTCCTGTCGCTGCCTTTGGAAAAGGTGCTCGGGACCCATTTTAGGGACTTCACCCATCCAGAGGATATCGAGGCGGACCTGATCCTATTTAAACAAGTCCTGCAAGGAAGGCGGGACGGCTACACGATCGAGAAGCGCTACCTGCGGCCTTTTGGAGAGATTGTCCACGTCCTGATCCACGTCGCTGCGATGCGCGATGCTGAAGGTCGGGTCGTACGCTTCATATCGCAGATCGAGGACATCACCCGCCACAAGGACCATGAGCATCAGCTCGCCGAGCGCGCAGCGCAGCTTGAGCTGGCGCTTGAAGCCGTCCGTGGCGGCTTCTGGCAAATGGATATCGTCACAGGCAAATTCGAGACCTCGGATCGATTGGCTCAGTTCATCGGTGGGCCGACTGCTGCGCGGCTCGACCTTGAGCGCGACGTCAACAGGGTCAACGTGAACGACGGCGCACAGGCCGATCTGACGCCGCTAATTGCCGGAAAGCTCGATCAGAATGTTGCCGAGTATCGTCTCGACACCATTCACGGCGAACGTTGGATGCGTTGTGATCGGCGGCTGTTGCGCGACAGCGACGGTCGTCCAGTCAAGATTGTCGGAATGGCGATCGACTTTACCGAAGATCGCCGCCGGATAGAGATGCTGGAAGAGACGGCGAGGACGGATGCGTTGACTGGATTGTTGAACCGGAGAGGGCTGTCGATCGAATTCGCGGCGTTACAGTCCGCCGATGGCTTCGCTGTCCTTGCGCTCGACCTCGATGGCTTCAAGGCGGTCAACGATGCTCATGGCCATGCGATGGGAGATATCGTCCTGCAGACTGCTGCTGCGCGCCTGACCTCAGCCGTCAGGGACCATGATCTCGTGGCACGCACCGGCGGCGACGAATTTGTCGTGGTCGTCGCGGGTGATCGTTCCGCGGGGGAGGCTGCGGCGGAACGGATACTCATGCGGATGAGGAAGCCGATAGCGATCGCCGATGAAATCGCTGATGTCCGCGCGAGCATCGGCGGAATCTGGACGGGCGAGAAGCTGGATATGTCCGAGCTTCTCAAGGAGGCCGACGCGCTTCTTTACGATGCGAAGGCGCTCGGTAAGGATGCTGTCAGATTTCAGTCGACATCCCGGCCAGCGCGTTAAGTGAAATCAGCATCGGCACGTAGACTGTCGATCGGCCCAGTTTCGGTGGGGCAGGTTCCAACGCGCCACGGACAGACGTGATCGCGTTGGACGGCGGGCTGTCAGGTCGTTGTATCGAGACCTGAGTTCGGACTTCTCGTACCCACCGCTGATCCAGAGTTCGACCCAAGCCAAGAACTCGGGGTCGTCATCGATGGCCATTCCTCGCAGGGGAGCCTTGGTGCGAACCTAATCAAAAATCATTCGCCGTCTGTCGCTGTCGATCGTCAACATGCATCTCCGCTGATGTTGACAGCGTCTAGAGGAAGACCGCGAGACCTTCCGTATTGCCGAAATAGATGCCGATCACCTCGTCGCCCTGGGCCGCCAGACGGCTTGCGAGCGCCAGTCCGATACACTTGCTGGCACCGGTAATGATGAACCTTCTTTTCATGGGGTATCCTTTCGGCCCGCATCGGCGGGAAGCAGGGCCTTGTCTCCAGATGTTTTGGTGAGCGGACGATTAGGCGGTGGAGCGGGTCGCTGCGGCACGAAGTGCGGGCAGCATGTCTTCCGGTTCCGGACGGCGGGTATAGTCAGGGTTCACCTCGGCATAGAGGATCACGCCATCCTGGCCGACGACGTAGCGGGCCGGCATCGGCAGCGTCCAACTCGGATCGCCGTTAAAGGCCGGAAGATCGTTCTTGAGCGACTTGTAGAGCTCGACCAGGTAATCCTGCATCCCGAAACGCAGGCCGAAGGCGGCCGCGACGTCGTTGCGCGGGTCCGACAGGATCGGGAAGGTGAGGTTGTTCTGGCGCACCGACTTGCGGCTGTTGACCGGGTTTTGCGGCGAGATGGCGACGAGCCTTGCGCCGAGCGCCTCAAACTGTGGCAGCGCTTCCAGCAGGGCCCGAAGCTCCATGTTGCAATAGGGGCACCAGACGCCGCGGTAGAAACTGATCACCAGCGGACCATGCGCCAGCAGATCGGCGGACGACACCGGATTGCCGTCCGGATCGGAAAGGGTGAATTCCGGCAGCCTGTCTCCTGCCTTCAGCGCCTTGTGGGCCGCGCCCGAAGCGATCAGCTCGGCAGTGGCGCGGTGCATCGTTTCGATCACCGAATAGGGAACGTTGTAAGGCGGCTTGCCGGCTTCGAAATCGGCCTTGAACGCGTCGAGCTTGGATTGAAGGGTCATGGGTCGTCTCCTTGAATTGGAATTGAGCTGAGAATTTTGGGCGTGCCGGACCTCGGGAACCGTCCAAATCCCGGCAATGGATGGGGAGTGATCAGCCGTTGGCAGCCATCGCGCGGGCCACTTCGGCAGCGCTGATGCCCTCGAGAGCGAGGCCATAGCCGCCGTCCTGATCGATGATCCGGCGCAGCTTCTGCGTCAGGGCGATGCGGGTGTAGCTCGAGGTCAGCGGCGGCAGCGCCGCAATGCCCTCGGCGATCTCGTGGGCGCGGGCAAGCAGCCCGTCGGCCGGCACGATCTCGTTGACGACGCCCCAGTCCTTGGCGGTTGCTGCATCGAGCACCTGGCGGGTGAGGATAAAGTAGCGGCCGCGGATGCTGCCGATCACTTCCGGCCAGAGCAGGTTGACGCCATCACCGGGCACGATGCCGAAATCGAAATGCGGCTTGTCCTGGAAGACTGTCTCCGGCGTCGCGAGGATGATGTCGGTCAACAGCGCATATTCAGAGTGCAGCAGGACCGGGCCGTTCAGCGCGGTGATCATCGGTACCTCAATGTCGAGGATATTCATCAGAACCTTGCGGCCTTCACGAAAGATCTTGTCGTAACCGCGCGGCGAGAAGAAATCGAAACCTTCGGGGCTGATCGCATCCATGAACGCATCGCCGGAGCCGGTGAGGATGACGACGCGATTTTCGGTGTCGGCGCCGATCTGGTGGAAGAGCTCGACGAACTGTTCATGGGTATGACCGTTGAAGACGAGCTTGCCGCCATCGGTGTGCAGGGCGACTTCGAGGACGCCGCTCGGCGAACGGGTCAGGCGGGCATTGGCGAAGGAATTCTTGTAGGTGTCGAATTTGGACATGATGGTACTCCTTGGTGTCCGGGTTGTTCGGGTGGGATCGAAGGAAAGGCGCGAGGAAAGCCCCATTGTTCGGATCTCGGGGCTCAGGCTGCCGAAGCCGGCACTTCGATCAGGGCCTCGACCCTGGCGATCGCCCGTTGCACGGCAGGACGGGCAGCGATTGCCTCGTACCAGCGGGACAGGTTGGGGCGCTCGTCGAGCGACAGGTTGGGAAACTGGCGGCGCCACATCCAGCCGAAATGGGCGATGTCCGCGATGGTGAATTCGTTGCCGGCGGCGAAGGCCTGACCGGCGAGCTTGGCGTCGAGCAGCCCGAGGATGCGCTCGGCCTCGGTGACGAAACGGGCTTCCGCGATCGGCTGCGGCTCGGGCGAGGAGCGGCGGAAGAAGCCGGCATTGCCGAAGGACGGGCTCAAGGCGGACGCGTGGAAGAAGAGCTGTTCGAACACCCGCGCCCGGCCGATCGCATCCGATGGCATCAGCTTGCCGGTTTCCTCGGCAAGATGGACGAGAATGGCAGCGCTTTCCGTGAGGACGAGCCGCTGACCGGCCAGATCATCGATCAGCACCGGAACCTTGCCGTTCGGGTTGAGTGCCAGGAAGGCCTCTGCCTTCTGCTCACCCTTGCGCACATTGACCGGCTTCAGGTCGTAGGCAAGGCCCATCTCCCCGAGCGCGATCGAAACCTTGATGCTATTGGGCGTGGCGAATGCATGAACTTCGATCATCTCTGTCTCCATCGACTGTCTGTGTTGTCGTTGGAGAGAGTTATGACCATTCCCGAAATATTGCGGCAGCCGGCTTGAGGCGATAATGCTTATTCCTTTGAAGAATAAGCATGGATCGAGTTCATGGACAGATTTCAGGCGATGACCGCCTTTGTGCGGGTGGTGGAAACAGGATCGTTTTCGGCGGCGGCGCGCCGGATCGGCGTCGGCCAGCCGGCGATTTCCAAGACGATCGCGCAGCTGGAAGACAGGCTTCAGGTCCGCCTTCTGGTGCGCTCCACCCACGGCCTCACCCCCACCGACGCCGGCCTGCGCTTCTTCGAGCGCGCAAGGATGGCGGTCTTGGAGGCGGACGAGGCGGAACTGCAAGCCAGGGGCGCCGGCGCCGGCCTGTCCGGGCGCCTGCGGATCTGTGCCGCGACGACCTTTGCAAGGATCATGATCCTGCCGCACCTGTCGCAGTTCATGGACAGCCACCCCGAGCTTGAGGTGGACATCATTCTCGACGACCGCGTCATCGATCTTGTCTCGGAAGGCATAGACGTCGCCCTGCGGATGGGCGAGCTCGCCGATTCTTCAGCCGTGGCACGCAGGCTCGCGACCGGGCGCCGATCGGTGATTGCAACACCAGCCTATCTGGAGAAACACGGCATGCCGCTCGTGCCGGCCGATCTCGCCACCCACCAGGCGGTCGTCTACACCCAGCTCGGCAACAGCTGGACCTTCACTCGTCAGGGAGCAGAAGCCTCGGTCGCCGTCACCGGCCGGGCGCGGTTCAGCGCGGCCGAGGGCATTCGCACCGCCGTCCTGGCGCATATGGGGTTGGCAGTCGCCTCCGATTGGATGTTTGCGCCGGAACTGGCCGATGGCGCGGTACAGCGAGTTCTCAACGACTGGAATCTGCCGCCGATTGACCTCTGGGCCGTCTTTCCGACCGGCAGACTTGCCAGCGCCAAGGCACGCGCATTCGCGGACTTTGTGGAGTTGGTGGTCAGCCGCTCGGCGCAGATATAGCAGACGTTGCACGCTTCCAGAGCTGAGCTGGGCCATTTGCATGGATCATATTGCTTGAGCTCTGTTGGCTGACTAAATTTATTCGTTGGTAAAAAGTTCGCCTTTTGAAGCGCTTAGAGTAGTTATCCAGCCAGTCGTCGGTTCGAGTCCCTTCAAAGCGTAAATAGCGACTTCATCGTCAGTTTGACAAACTTTGCCATCAACCACTACCTTAAGGCATGTAAGGAGACTCAGATGGCGACGATGAATGTATCCCTGCCAGACCCCATGAAAGACTGGGTCGAAGCACAGGCCAAGACAGGTCGATACTCGAATACGGGTGATTATGTCAGGGACCTGATTCGCAGAGACCAAGCCCGTACGGATAAGATTGCCGAGATTCAGCGCTTTGTCGACGATGGAGTTAGAAGCGGAGTTGGGAGCCGCTCAAGGGACGAGCTGTTTGCTGCAGCCACCGCTCGAGCCGAGATCGGCCGCGGACGCGCTTGATGCCATTCAGCCTGTCGGTCCAAGCGGAAGAGGATATTGTTTCAATTGCAGAAGAAGGCATACGTAACTTCGGAGCATTTGTTGCCAAACGATATCATGATGAGCTTTTTGCCTTGCTCGAACTCATCGCCAGAAACCCAAAAATGACGCGCGAGCGCCATGAGATTTCTCCTCCTGTCAGGATCCATCCGTTCAAGGCTCACCTAGTCGTGTATCGGATGGTTGGAGAGGGGAGCATATTTCGTGATCCGTATCCGGCACGGCCATGAAGATTGGGTGGAGACTCTTTGTAATCAATGCCTTCGCCTAATTTATAAGGTGCTGGTCGTAAGGGCGAACCCTTTCAAGAGCGCGCCCGGCCATCTCCGCACAGTGGGTTAAACGCTCTGTCGAATAGCCGAGGCGTGCATAGGAAGACAGACCACGGAGGGTCATCAGAACGTAATCGGTTACCCGCTTTGGATCCTTTGCATGATGTTCTCGGATGTAGTTGGTAATGATGTCGCTGCCACCCCTGGGCAGCTCGGCAGCCATGTTTCGCGCCGTTTCGTCGTCAGCGCGCATGCCTAACCCCTCCACTTATCGTGGCGGGTATATTGTTCAGTCGCCTGACAGAGAGTTTCGTCAAGGCTTCCGCGGGCTTGCTGTCCAGGGTGAGAATGTCGTCCAGAGGCAAGAAATCGGTCTCGAC
This sequence comes from Hyphomicrobiales bacterium, assembly GCA_900470805.1. GTDB lineage: Bacteria > Pseudomonadota > Alphaproteobacteria > Rhizobiales > Rhizobiaceae > Rhizobium. The sequence continues at coordinate 20,367 of UCCA01000048.1, forward strand.
ATAACGCTTCATTGCCCAGTTGAACAGCTCGGCCTTGCTGCCGTAGGCCGCATAGAGGCTGGGTGCGACGATACCCAGCGCATCGCACAGGTCCGCCACGCAACCGACCCCGCCCAACGTGTCTTTCGACGACGTCATCGCGAGGATATGCAAGGCCAACCGAAGCAAGTGTCATATCGAGCATATGGCCGATCGTATTGAACATAGCCTGCCCTTGCGGTCGGACCCTGATCTCATGCCCGTCCTTTACGAATGGCCAAGACCACAGCCCGCCCGAGGTCGGCAACCGGAGCCCGATACAAGCGTGGCTGGCGGATCGTGTGGTGTCAGCGGAATAGGATGATTATCAAAAAAAGGTCGGAGAACCAACAACTGACCTCCCATAATCTGGCCCGATGCTATCATATCCTAGGCGACTTGCTCACCAAGCCGAATGCCCATATCGAAGCGCTCCGTAACAATATCCCTGAAGCCATAGTCGTCTATAATTTCGACGGTGATCTCGGGGAACTTCACCAGGGGTTTCGCCAAGGCTGGAACGAGATTAGTTTGGAAGGGTGTTCGATGGACGTGATCCGCAAATTCTGCCGGACGATCTCGAAGCTCTCCCAACGCTGCCAATCCCGCGTCGATCACGCCTTGCGCCGACGTTCGCAAACGTTATGAATGATATATAAACGAGCCATATTCTCTAAATTGATCCGTATACCTATCTTTTTCTTTGACTCGAAAGGGTGTTTTTGTTAGTCACCTGTCAGTTCTACGAACATCGGACAAGGAAGAATGATGGCACGCGCTGAGTCAGATGCACTGCTGGATATCGGGCAGTTGCTGAAGGCAACGCGCAAGGTCAATCGCTTGACCCAGGAGCAGGTCGCCGACATGGCAGGTATCTCGCGGCCTCGCTACCGTGAAATTGAGGCTGGAAGCAGCGCCGCGCGTACGACGACCTTGATTAACGTCGCCCGTGCCCTCGGGCTCGAGCTGATGCTCATCCCGCAGACGATGGTACCGGCCGTCGATGCTTTGCTGCGGCCGCACGACGATCTCGATGATCTCCCCGCATTCGTTCCTCATCCGGACGGTGAGCATGGTGACTGAGGCTTTTCCCAACCCGAGAACAGTCTCGTCGCTTGACGTACTGCTGAACGACGTGAAGGTCGGCACGATTGTGCGGACGCCCGGCGATTTCAACGCGTTCAGTTTCGAGGATAGCTATCGCGCGACAGGTGGAGTTCCCATCGTGAGCCTGTCTTTTCGCGCAGTCGGCGGCGGCTTGCGTAAGGACCCGAAGCCGGTGGCGGGAGCCTTGCCAGCGTTCTTTGCCAATCTTCTCCCAGAGGACAAATTGCGCGAGGCAATGGAAAAGCACCACGCCGATAGTGTTCGCGCCGGGAATGATTTTGATCTGCTTATCGCACTCGGGGCGGACCTGCCGGGTGCCGTCCGCGTCGTGCCGAGCGACCGAACGGTTGCTCATCTCGACGATGTACCCGTTCTCAAACCGAGAGCACGTTTTTCGCTTGCCGGCGTGCAGATGAAGCTCTCGGTCATCAAGAACACGGGGAAGGGCGGCGGCTTGACCCTGCCGCTTGGTGACGAGCAGGGTTCGTATATCGCCAAGTTTCCGTCCACCTCATTTCCCGGCGTCTCGGAAAACGAGTATGCCAATCTTGCATTGGCGGAAGCGATCGGCATGGAGGTGCCGGAACGCGAGTTGGTCGAGCAATCGGCGTTCGAAGGTATCCCGAAAGAGTTCGAGACGCTGTCCGATGGAAAAGTCCTCCTCGTCAAACGCTTCGATCGTGGCACCAATGGTGAGCGGATCCATATCGAGGACTTCGCCCAGGTTTTCGGCGTCACTCCTTCCCGGAAGTATGAAGGAGCCGCATATCACGATATTGCTGCGGCCTTAAACGTAGCCGTGTCGTCCGCCGCCGCGCTCGAGTTCGTCCGCCGATTGGCTCTGGCTGCCTTGACGGGCAACGGCGACATGCATCTGAAAAACTGGTCATTGATCTATCGAGGCGCTGGCGACAAACCGGATCTCGCGCCTGTTTATGACGTGCTCTCGACGATCCCGTACATCCCCGCTGACGCCATGGCTCTGTCGCTCGCTGGCGAGCGTCCTTTCAAGGCATTGATTGCACAGCGATGGAAAGCTTTCGCCAATCGCGCACGATTGCCGGAAGCCGCAGTTCTCAATGCGGTGGTCGACACGGTCGAACGCGTGGACAAAATCTGGTGGGCGCGGCCGGAACGCGAGGTCGTTCCGGCAAAGGTTCTCGAGCGTATGGATGCACACATAAGGCTGATGGCACCGATCCTCGGCACGTGTGCGAACTGAGCAGCCCGCGGTGAGATGAAAAACAGCCGTCCTAGCCTGCTGGCCAGTTTTCCTGGCGCATCTTCACGCGTTCCCAGAGAGCGTCGTTTAAAATCCGGAGCGACGGCACCTCCTGGACGACATGATGCTCGGTAGCGTTTTCGCGAGAAACCCGACATTCGGTGGCGGGTTTTTCCGATAGGCAAGGCGGGTTGAACACGATCCGCCCGATATAGGCCTGATGGTCGGAATGTTACTGCCACGATTACGATGACCGCAGATTGCTGTACCCTGCCACGAGCGGGCGCGGGCCAAGCCTTGGATGTCTGTCGATCGATAAGGTGACGTCTCAACCCTCTCGCGGCGGGATTGATCTTGATATACCGTCCTTCGAAAAAGGTATAACGTCGATGGGTCGCCATGAAAAAGAATGATCTTGTCTATTAGACAATACTGGCGGAGCCGGGACAACGGGCAATGGACGCTGCTTGGACCTCCGATTTCCCGGCAGAAGGCCGCTTTCAGCGGGTTGTGGTGAAGGAAAAAACCCACTGGTACTTCGACTACCGGATGGTTCTGGCGGAAAATCTCGGCGCTATGTCGGTCCTGCAGAAGATGTTGAGATCATGCGCCGCGTCGAGACACATCAGAGGCAGAAGGACGATCTTCTCGCACGGCGGCGGATGGTAAGCAGTATAACTCGTGAAGGCGGGATGATTGCACCGGCTCGATGACAGGAACGATCGTGGAAGCGCTTGCATCTGGCGGCTTCTTTCGGCTCCGCGGTGTGCTCATCGGCACGGCCGCGTTCCAGACGTATGCGGGCTTGCTCGGCGTCCGATTGCCAGCTGCTGCAGTTCTGACCGGCGATGCCGATATCGCCCAGGATTATGCCATCTCTCGCGAGGTTGAAGACATGCTTCCTCCTATTGTTGATCTCCTGCAGAACGTTGATCCAAGTTTTCGGCCAGTCCCCCACCGATCAGGTTTGCTTCGTCCGCCTTCCAGAATGCATCTGGATATCGTGTCGAATTCCTGACTTCGAACCGAGGATCTGATGACTACATCGACCAACCCGCAAGCATGCCTGCTCTTGGTGGCGCAAGTGCGGATCCACTCAGGTTTCTCGATTTCCTGATCAGAGACCCCTTAAGAACGATTCTGTTGCACAAGAGCGGTGTCCCAGTGACTGTTCCGGACCCCGCCCGATATGCAGTGCATAAAATGATCGTAGCCACAAGACGCAGAGCGGACGGGCTAAGCGCGGTCAAACGCGACAAAGATATCCGCCAAGTCGAAATCCTTTTCGAAGCTCTTTATGAGACCCGCAGAGCGTCCGATTTCGCGATCGCGTTCGAGGAGGCGTGGCACCGTGGGCCAGCGTGGCAGGAGGCGCTTCGGAAAGCTGCAAACAGCATGCTATCTGTGGAAGGCCAGGCTGCCCTTAACCGTATCAGGAGAAAGGGCAACATTGAGATCGGCTTAGACCCGCCAGAGGAGATCCTTTCTACCACTTGACAGTCCGTCATAGGTTCTCGGATTTAAAATTGTACATCGGTCTTACCCCCTTGAGTGTTCAACCAGCTTGGAGTCGGTTCAAATCACATCAGGGCGGTACCCATTCGGATGGGCCAGCCATCCGATTCATCAGGAAAGGCCGTACCAGGCTCCGCGCCCCGCACCGTGCAGGACAAGGTGCCCTTGATCCACGAGCGCCTTCAGGTGATCCTTGATAGTGTGCCGGCTTGCGTCTGTGATGCGGGCAGCCTCAGAGACGGTGATCCGCCCATGTTCGCGCGCCAACTCGAGCAGTGTGACGGACAATTCCGGCATGTCGGCGAGAATGATGCGCTCCCGCTCCATTTTCCTCTCGAGCCGGGTCATCTGACGATGGGTCGAGCTAGCTATCGGGGCTTTAGCGTTGCAGTTGAAGAACGTTACTTTTTCGCCACGAGCTCTGACAGAATCCGGTCTATCGGTGTCTGGATCAAGCCTTCTTCCGCATCATGAACATCAGGAACGGAGCGCCGATCATGGCTGAAACCAGGCCGGCGGGAATCTGATACGGAGATACGATCGTCCGTCCGAGGAAATCGGCCGTCACCATCAGGCTCCCGCCGATGAGCGCGGCGCCTATCATTTGCGGCAGGGCCCGCGTCAGGCCCGCCTCCCGCGCCAGATGTGGTCCCATCAGGCCGACGAAGGAGAGCGGACCCACGGTGAGCGTAGCGGCGCCCGTCATCAAACCCGCCAGCGTGAAGAGAACCAATCTCGATCTTGAAAGGGATATGCCGACAGCCGCCGACGGCGACGGACCGAGTGGAAGGATATCCAGCCATCGTCGGGTGGCAAAGGCAATGGTCATCAACACCGCGCCAAGGCCTGCTTCCGCTAGCGCGGTCGGCCCGTCCACAAGGTAGGTCGAGCCGCTCATCCACCGCATGAGCAATGCCGCCCTCGGGTCTCCGGTCGAACTCAAGACGCCGACGACAGCATCGACCATGGCGCTCAGCGCGATGCCAGCAAGCAGAACGCGCTCGGGCGAAAAGCCGGACCGCCGGGAATTCAGGAAAATGACGGCAAGCACGGCAATCGCACCAATAGCGGCAAAGGTGAACTGCCCAAACAAACCTGGCGCTATCGCAAACAAGCCGATGGCGATGCCGAATGTCGCTCCGGCGCTGATGCCCAGCACTTCGGGGCTAGACATCTCGTTTCCGGTCAGCCGCTGCAGGATCGATCCCGCTACGGCAAGCATGGCTCCCGAGACAAGGGCGGCCAAAACCTTCGGCACGCGAATGGCCAGGATATCCGAAGCGAGATCGCCGGAAAGCATCGAAAGGCTGCCATCTATGCCGCGTCCAACAAAGATGCTGATGCCTAGGACTGCGCAAAGTCCAATTGCGGCAAAGGCGATCGATGTGGCCGCGCCGAACGCGCGCGGTCTTTTCCACACAGATGACTGTTGGATCCGGTGGCGGATCTTCAATCGTGGCAGCAGCGCCAGCAGAAGCGGTGAGCCGAAGATCGCCGTAACCGCCCCCGTCGGGAGAAAGTCGCCAAGTCCGCCGGCGACCAATTGCAGCACGGCGTCGGCGCAGAACAGTAGGCTTGCTCCTATCAGGGGAGACCAGAAGATGAGTTGGCCAGGGCGCCGCGCCCCCGATAGCCGGGAAAGCGTTGGCGCGACCAGGCCGATAAAGCTGATAACCCCGATGGCGCTCGTGACGAATGCGGCAAGCGCAACCGCACAGGCGATGGCGATGAACCGCAACCTGCCCACTCTTACGCCAAGTGCCGCCGAGCTGTTGTCGCCGAGATCGAGGATCGAAAGCGGTCGCACGATCAAGGCGCAAACAACCCCAACCGCTGCCATTTTCCAAGACAAAGATAGGGGGATGGCCCAGCTTTGCTGCGACAGGGAACCGCTTCCCCAGATGAACAGGCTCGCGAGATAGCGCTGGTTCAGATAGGTCAGGATCGCGGAAAGACCACCGCACCAAAGGCTGAGCACCAGACCCGAAAGCACAAGAGAATAGGGCGAAAACCCGCGCCGCGCGCCGAGACCGACAACGATAAGCGCGGCCATGGCGCTTCCCGCCAGGGCGACGAGATCTCGACTGGTTCCCACCAATTCCGGAAGAAAGAGCGATGCGACGACCAGGGCGAGGTTTGCGCCTGCCGATACGCCGAGCGTTGTCGGATCCGCAAGCGGATTGCGCAGAACTTGCTGGAACAAGGCACCGGCCAGCGCAAGCGCTGCCCCCACCAGCAGCGCTGTCGCCAGACGGGGGAGTGTCGCGTAATAGAGCACCAGCCGCGTCGTGTCATAGCTTGCCTCGGGTGCAACCGAAAGCGACGGCGCGACGAGCGCCAGGGATGCGCAGGCTCCGACCACAAAAAACATGGCGACGACGAGCGCGGGCCCGTAGATTTCTCGACGAGAGATGGTCATGCCTCGCGCTCCAGCAGATCGGTCAGGAGGCCCGCAAATCGCACAGCCTCGTTGACCATTCCGAACATCAGGGCGGCGGGCAGGATGGACAGATGACCGGGACGCGAGAATGGAAGCCTGTTCCAGAGAGGGCTCTCGGTAAGTTTCGGAAGGACATCCGGCGGAACGGGATCGAACGCCACCAATCGAGCGTTTTGGTCCGCGATCTTGGCGAGGTCTTCAATGCCGATGGTTTCGAAGCCCCAGAAATTTGATGGCCTCGTCCATGCGTTGCGGACGCCGATGCGCTCGAAGACGTTATGAAACAGGCCAGGGCTTGAATAGATGCGAAGGTGGCGCGCATCCATGAAGTTCACCAGCGCGATGGACGGCAGGTTTTTTCCCGCCAGCCGTTCGCGGCAACGGTCGAAGAAAGCGTCTGATCGCGAAAGAAACGCCTCGGCCTCTCTCTCTCGTGCTATTTCAACCGACAGCTTGCGTGTCGCGGCGATCGCCGATCGCAGGATAGGTCCGCTGTCAGGTGTGAACATCTCCAGTCGGACAATCTTCCCATAGGGCTTCAGCCTCGGGGCCAACTCGTCGAGATAAGGCGTCGTCAGGATAATGTCGGGTTTCAGTTGGAGCAGGATCTCGAGGTTCACCTCGAACGCGCTGCCGATATCAACGACGGAATCCGGCATTGCCGGCTCGACCACCCAACGGCCCCAATCGGCGAGATCGGAAATGCCGACAGGTGGAAGCCCGAGCGAAAGGAGAGTGGATGACAAACCGTAATCAAGGCTGACGATCCTTTTACGCGACGTTTCAGCCAATAGCGGGGTGGGGGCAACCGCTATCGCCGCAGCATATTGCAGAACTGTCCTCCGCGAGACGAACATCGAAGCAGGCCTAGCAAACATAGGCGAGAGGGTGGTTAAGGTTGGGCGCGGAGATAACGTTCATGTCGATTCCATAAATATCGTGCAGCGTCTGGGGCACGAGTATTTCGGCCGGCGTCCCGCTGGCAACAACCTGGCCATGGTTCAGCGCATGGATCCGATCGCAGAAGCGGGCCGCCATGTTGACGTCGTGAAGAACGATCACGACACTCCGGCCGCCTTCGTGCGCCAGCTTCCGGACGAGCGAAAGGACCTCGATCTGGTGGGCGACATCAAGTGCCGCGGTAGGTTCGTCGAGCAGCAGGCAACGCGCATCCTGCGCGATCAGCATCGCGATCCAAGCGCGTTGCCGCTCGCCGCCGGAGAGAGTGCCCACGACCCGATCAGCAAATATCCCTATATTTGTCGCCGTAAGCGCGGCGTCGACCTTTTCCTTGTCTATCTTGGAAAATCGGCCAAGAGCACCGTGCCACGGGTAACGCCCGCAACCGACAAGCTCACGGATCGTCATCTCCGAGCCGGTGCTTAAATCCTGCGGCATGTAAGCGACCGCTCGCGCGAAGTCGCGGTCGCCATAGTGCCTGAATGCCTGACCACCGCAGGCGACAATTCCCGACGTAGGCGACAATTGGCGGGCCAGGATCTTCAAAAGGCTTGATTTGCCTGATCCGTTGTGACCCACCAAGGCGACCACTTCGCCCGCTGGAAATTCAAGGCTGACATCGGACAGGATCGTGTTGCCGTCGATCGAAAGCCCGACGCCTTTGACTTCGAAGGCTTTCGTCGGTTCGGGCATGTCTTGCGCGGGCATTGGCGAGGTCACGGTATTTCCTTCCATGTCTCAACTTCGGCTATTGGTTGGCGGGCTGGCCGTCATCGGTCGGCCCGCGTTCAAACGCGATAGCCACGGCGCGGTTAACGGCGGGTCCAAGTGCGGACATGTGCGTCTGTCCCGAAAAGAGCTCGAATTGCGTTCTGATACCGGTGTCAGGCTTGTTCAGCCGATCCGCCATTTCCCGCGCCAGTGAAACGGTGCGTTCAGCCTTCCTCTTCTCGATACGGGATGCCGCATCGTCGTTTCGATACTGGAAAGGCGCAAGCTCATCGCCTTCATACTCGCCGGCCGACAAATGCAGGAAGACTTCAGCCCGAGAAACCGGATGCCGGCCCGCCTCGTTGTTCAGGATCTCGCTGCCCTCCCAGTAAATCGTCGGGCTGGCGGCAATCCACCTGGCGAAAAGCCATGGCCGTTCGAAGAGGGCGTATAGCGCAAACAACCCGCCGAAAGAGTGCCCGAAAAGCGATCTGCGCGTTGGGTCGATGCGTGTCACCGCGTCAAGCTGGAAAAAAAGCCGACGCTCGATAAAGTCTAGGAGTTGGCCGCTCCCGCCGATGCGAACCGGAGCTCCGCCCTCGACATAGGGCGGATAGGATTTGATCGGTGGAGGACCCAGGTCCCACGCACGGCGGAATGCGTCATAGGGTTCGTCGGTGGGATAGCCGATCGCCGCAATCACTCCCCAATCAACGTTGGTGCCGGTCGGATAGGGTGCTTGCGTCACCATGCTGGCGAACGCGAATGGGAAGGTCGCGTTGCCATCGGTCGTCACTAGAAGCGGCCAGCCGCCCGCCGGCGGCTCTCCTTTTGGCACGAACAGGAAGATCCGGTAAGGATCGCTGCCATCCATTGGCTCCAGGTCGAAATGAACCGTTCCCGGCAAAGCGTATACGTGTTCAGTCATGTCCATTTCGCCTGTCGCCCGGTCGTTTGGCAGATTTCGCAAGGCTCGTTACCACTTGTACTTGAGCGAACCCATGACCGTGCGGCCCTGTCCAGTGTAGCAATATCCATCGGTGCAGACCTGTTCGCGCCGATCGGCGAGGTTGGTGGCGCTGACCGAGAGCGACAGCCCCTTTAGATCTTGAGAGCGGGCGCCAAAATCATAGGAGATCACCGCATCGAAATAGGCTGTGCCGGGGTTCTTGGCGGTGTTCGCATCGCTGGTGAAGGAGTTGCTGATTGCGCGAATGCCACCGCCGATGGTGAGGCCAGGTATCGCCGACGTTTCAGGCATTTCATAGTTCACCCACAGGGAGGCGACGTGACGCGGTACCGTCGATGGCACGTTGCCGATCAATGTCGCGTCGTTATTGCCGGTGATCTCAGCATGGGAATAGGTGTAGGCGGCGATAAGGCTGATGCCGTTGTCGAACTGGGTGCGCCCTTCGAGCTCGAAGCCGGTGTAAGTGTTTTCGCCGGAATTTTCCGAGAACAAGAAGCTCGAATCGTATTGCGGCTTGCCGGTTTCGACCAGGCGATAGACCGCTCCGCTCAGGGAGTAGTTCTCGCCCTCTGGCTGATACTTCACGCCGACTTCGATCTGGCGTCCCTTGGTCGGGTCCAAAACCGAGCCATCTTCGGAAAGCGCGGTGGAAGGAACAAACGAGGTGCCGTAGCTCACATAAGGCGCGATACCGTTGTCGAACAGATAAAGCAGGCCCACCTGACCGGAAAGGACGCCGTCATCCTTTTCGTCCGTCGATCCATCGGGTCCCTTTACTGTTGTTTCCTGGTGTGCCCAGTCATAGCGAAGACCCGCTACGGCCCGCCAGTTGCCGAGTTCCATCTGGTCCTGGGCATAAACGCCGGTCTGGTTGAGGCTGCTGCCGGTGAAGGAGCTGAGCGCGGGAACCGGCACGCTGGCGCCGGGTGTATTCGGCGCGACGCTATCGCCGCCCAAGGCGAAGTCGGACGAAACCCAAGTGTAATCAAGGCCACCGAGCAAGGTGTGGGAGACAGCACCGGTATCGAACTGGCTTTCGAGCTGGTTGTCGATCTGATAGGCGCGCATGCTCTCCGTAACCGACGTCGTCGGCCAAGTGCCATCCGTGTTGACGAGAATACGGTTGAGGTAATGCGCCTTCAAGTCCGTGTCGCCAGCGCGGGCATTCTGGCGGAAGGTGATGCCGTTGTCGAATTTGTGCTCGAGCTGATAGCCGAGCTGATATTGTTCGACTTTCTGGCTGTTGAAATCCGGGTCGGTGTAGAGGAAGACGTCGCCATCCTGCAGGTAGCTCCAGGCGCTGGCGCCGGTCTCGGTCTTCTGCGCCAGGCCATAGACGGTGAAGGTCGTGTCCTCGCTCGGCTTCCAGGTAGCGGACGGCTGCAGGAGATAACGATCGTCATCGATGTCGTAACTTCCTTCGCCAGCACGGGCCAAGCCGACCAGGCGGTAGTCGATCTCGTCGTTGATCGCTCCGCCGAAGTCGAAGGCGGCCTGCTTGCGGCCGATGGTGCCGTATTGCAGTTCTACCTCGTGGTGCTCTTCTCCAAGTGGCAGCTTCGAGATGCGGTTGACGATGCCGGCGGCGCTTGCCGCGCCGTACATGACCGACACCGGGCCCTTCAGGACTTCGATGCGATCCAGTGTGTAGACCTCGGTCATAAACGAGCCGTAGTTCATGATCGGCTGGCGCAGGCCATCGCGGAAGTCGCCTGTTGTGGTTGTCTCGATACCTCGGATGTAGATCTGGTCAAATCGCGGATCGTAGCCAAAGGCGCCGGTGGTGACACCCGAGGCGTAGCGAGCCGCCTGGATCATGTCGGTAACGGCCCGCTCGTCCATCTCTTCGCGGGTGATGACCGATACCGAGCGGGGAGTCTCAACCAGCGGCGTGTCCGTCTTCGTTGCCGAGATCGTAAGCTTCGGCACGACCGTCGCGTTGTCTTCCCTGATGGATTGAGGATCCGAACCGTTGCCGGTGACGGTGATTTTCTGCAGCTCCGTGCTGTTCCCATCCTGAGCAAGTGTCGCGTGCGTGTTCAGCGCGACCACCGCGACGATGCCGACCAGCATCGTGGAGTTCAGGAGACCGCGGTTCGCCCGATTGTGTTTAAAGGAAAATGACATTGCGCGACCCTTCCCGGAGAGCAGACGCGCCGGCAAATCGCTGGCGCAAGATAGAAATTTCGCGACAGCACGTTGACTGCCGAAAGGCATGCCGCCTTTGGGCGCATCAATAAAAACATTACAAAACGAGTCAAGATATCGTGACCGCCGTTTGTGCAATCCTCGCCTATGTCGCTCAAATGCCACAAGTTTTCGCCGGTTAAGCAGACACCGCCAGAGCTAGGTCCTGCCCGGGGCTTCAAAAGTTGACAATTTCGGCCCAAGCGAGTGCAATTCCGGGTGCTGTCGTAGCCAGCCGACACCCGCGCGAGAAAGGGCCTGAGCGACCATCAGCATGTCTTCGTCCAATTTCGATGGCATCCCAGCCGATCGTCGCAAACGATATTCACAGCGCAGTCAAAGCTTGCCTGGAAGGAGGCACCGCCATATAGCAACGCGATGACTGACTCAAAGATCTTCGTTGGCATTCGGCCTATACGCGGCACCCGCCAGAAGCCGACTGAACCAAGCGGCCCGAGGTGTCAGTGGGAGGGCTGCGAAAGCCCTGGCACCCTCCGGGCTCCAGTGGGAGGCACGGCGGATGGGCTATACCTCCTTTTCTGCGCCGACCATTCGCGACGGTATAACAAGGGCTACAATTATTGGCCGGGTGAGTCAGAGCCGGTTGTGGCTAAATACCAACTCGACGCCGCGTCCGGCAGGATCCACGCGCGTGGCGTGAGGAGTAATCAGCAGCACCTGGAGACACCGCTTCCGTCAACTGTTCCCTCAGGATCAGCAAAGGCATTGAGGGCGCGTGGGAAAGCGACGGGCGCCCGTTCGTCGCCCGAGCAACGTAAGCTTAGGCCGCTTGAAGCTCAGGCGTTTGACACCCTGGCGCTTCCACACGGCGCAGGCTCGGACGAAATCAGACGCCGTTACAAGGAGCGACTGAAACTAGATCATCCGGATGCGAATAATGGCAATCGACAATCCGAGGATCGATTGCAAGCCAC
>UCCA01000047.1 GCA_900470805.1 Hyphomicrobiales bacterium
GGTGTATCCGATAACGGGACGGGGTCAGTTTAGGGAGGGTCGGGACAGTGGGGAAAATCGAATTGGAGATTTCACGCAAGTTATTGGTCTATAAAGGCACGCCCACCCACGACATCCCTCTCCTACGCCACCTCCTCGATGTCGAAGCGCACGATCCTGCCGTTCTCCACCCGGAAGATATGCATCACCGTCTTGTCCTTGAGCCCGTGGCTTTGGCCGGCCAGCGGCTTGCCGTCGAGATCGAAGACCGACTGGATCACCTCCACGGCGACCACGCCTTCGCCCTTGACCAAAATGGCCACTGGTTCGACATGCGGGCTGACGATTGCCCATTGCCGCGTCCAGTAGTCGCGGACCGCCTCGCGTCCGTGAACGTGACCGCCATCCATGCCGTTTGCCCAGGCAACGCCGTCGGCAAGCTCGACGAGCACGCCGTCGATGTCACGCGCATTGAAGCGGTCGTAGATGCGATGGATGATCTCGCTGTGGATGGTTTGGCTATCGATCTCGGGCATATCGGTTCCTCGGATGGGATGGACGCAGGACAGGCAAGCAAGCAGCCTTGCCAGTCCGTTCGAATTTATATACGTACATATATAAATCACAGTCAATCGCGAAAAATGCGGAGAGAAAGGCCACGATGACGAACGGCGTGCTGCAGACACCGGGCCACCTGATCAGCCTCGCGGCGCGCGGTTTTGCCCGCCTCAGCGAGGCGCGCCTCAAGCCGCTCGGTTTCGGCGTCGGCCATCTGCCGGTGCTGGTGGCGCTGAAGAACGGCGATGCGAGCACCCAGCGCGACCTCGCCCGCTTTGCCCGGATCGAGCAGCCGCCGATGGCGCAGATGCTGGCGCGCATGGAGCGCGACGGGTTGATAGAGCGCAGCCGCGACCCTGACGATGGACGCAGCAGCCGCGTCGTGTTGACCGAGGCCGCCCGCGACCGCATGCCGACGGCGATTGCGACCCTGTTCGAAGGCAATCGCGAGGCGCTGGCCGGGTTCACGGATGAGGAGGCCGCGCAACTCGCGAACCTTTTGACGCGCGTGATCGACAATCTGGACAGCATCGCCGCCGCCGGATCGCAAACCAGCGACGGATAGGCCGCATAGCACGCAGCGCCGCGAAGATGGCCGCCGCCGGCAGTACCGCATTCGTCCAACCGCGCGTCGAAAAGACAAGACGGCACCGCGCCTTTGCGGCACTGTGCGTCGGCAAGGGGCGCCCGCGACGGGGCGCCCGCAAGGGAGAAGCACGCAATGAGCCAGGACCTGACGAAAGACGAACTCGACAGCCGCATTGCCGATGTCCGCGAAAACCTGAGGACACTGGTGGAACAGGCCGCCGGCACCATCGGCGCTGCCGACGAGGACCGGATCAACGACCGGATCGAGGAACAGCAGGCGCGCCTCGATCTCCTCGTCCAGCAGCGTGACGCGCTCGACAAGGCCGGCTGAGCTCAGCGCGCGAGGCTGGGATCCGCAAACAGCGCGCCTTCGACGGCTCCGGCCGTCGTTCTCGCCGCGACCAGCAGCCAGACAGAGGCCAGCGCCACCACCAGCAGCGCGCCGAACACACCGATTGCCGCAACCGGGATGACGGTGGCGAGCTTCAGCGTGGCCAGCGCGTAGACCCCGATCGGAAAGGTGAACGCCCACCAGCCGAGATTGAAGGGCATGCCGTGGCGGACCGAGCGGGCGGCGATGGCGAGTGCCATGGCAAGCCACCACAGGCCATAAGCCCAGAGCAGCACCGCGCCGAACAGCGAGGCGCCCGACATCGCGTCGGTGAAGGCGCCGAGACCGTTGGCGGCAAGCACCGGCCGGCCGTTGATCGCAAACAGCGCCAATCCGAGCGCCCCGGTTCCGACCGGCCCGAGCGCCAGGAAGGCGGTGGCGGCCATGCCGGAGGGCGGCAGGCTGTGCAGCACCATGCGCAGGAACAGGATCGACAGGATGCCGAGCGCCAGCGGCACCGACGAGGCCCACAGGATGTAGCTGGTAAACAGCACGGTCATCTCCCGCGAGGGATCGCCGAGATGCGGCAGCAGCAGCCCGCCGCTCGCCGCCGCCACCTCGCAGGCAACGATCGGCAGCAGCCACACGGCGCTCATCTCGCTGAAGGCGTGCGCCTGGCGCGTGAACATGGCGAGAGGGATAGCAATGCCGGCAAGCACGGCAAGCGCCGCATCCACCCACCACAGGAACACGGCCACCTCGGTCATCACCTCTCCGAACAGCGGGATTCCGAACAGAACCGTGCCGTTGACGATCGTCGCCAGCCCCATCGGAATGCAGCCGAAGAACATCGAGACGACGGGATGTTCGAAGGCAAGCAGCGCCTCGCGCGGATGTCGCACCCACTTGCCGGCAAAGAGAAGGGTGAGGACGACGAACAGCGCGATGTTGGCAAGCCACAAGACGGCGCCTGCGTGCCATATGACGGGGTGGCCGGGGAATTGACCAAGGCAGATGGCAAGAATACCGGTGCCCATGGTCGAGGCAAACCAGTTCGGTGTGAAATGACGGATGCGATCCGACCTGACGATAGCGGGCCTGACCATGGCCGGCCTGATCACGGCAGGCTTGATCACGGCGGGATTTTCGATCGGGCGAGAGGCGCTGAATGCGGTCATGAGCGAGGTCCTTTGCAGTGACCGAGCGATACGCCCGCCAACCAATCGAATCCAACGAATTGTAATTCTAATTTCATTCGCTAAAATCGAATGAACGCATTTTCATTGGAGCCGGCATGACCCTTGAGCAGCTTCGTATCTTCGCCGAGGTCGCGGCCCTTGAGCACATCACCCGCGCCGCGGCCCGGCTGAACATGACGCAATCGGCCGTCAGCGCCGCCATCTCGGCGCTGGAAAGTCGCCATCGCGTCACCCTGTTCGACCGCGTCGGCCGTTCCATCGTGCTGAACGACACCGGTCGGCTGTTCCTGAAGGAGGCGCAGGCGGTGCTGGCGAGCGCAAGGGCCGCCGAAGCCGCGCTGATGGATCTCTCCGGCCTGATGCAGGGCAACCTGTCGATCATGGCAAGCCAGACGGTCGCGGGATACTGGCTGGCGCCACGGCTTGCCGAATACAAAAGGCTTTATCCCGGCATCGCGCTTGGCGTCAGGATCGGCAACACGCAGGAGGTGGCGGACGCGGTGGCGGAAGGCCGCGCCGAGATCGGCCTGATCGAATGGCCGGACGAGCGCCGCAGCGTCTCGGCACGGCGGATCGCCACCGACGAGATGATCGTCGTCGTTGCTCCCGGCCATCCGTGGTCGGATGCACGGCCGCGAACGATCAACGACTTCATAGAGACCCCGTGGATCCTGCGCGAGGCGGGATCGGGCACCCGGCATGCGTTCGAAAGCCTTGTGCAGTCGGGCGGATTGGAGATGTCGGCGCTCGACATATCGATGGAGCTGCCCGGCAATGAAACGGTGATCGGCATGGTGGAAGCCGGCGTCGGCGCAACGCTGATGTCGCGCGCCATCGTCACCCCGCTGCTCAAGAGCGGCTCGCTGGTGGAGGCCAATGTCGCGCCCCTGCCCCGGCCGTTCTTCCTGCTGCGACACGAGGAGCGCTACCGCAGCAAGGCAGCCGATGCCTTCGACGCGATCGTGTCAGCGAGCGGCGGCGGCGGCGGCAGCGGCGGCGAAGGCTGAGACGCCGCCGGTGATCAGCGCCTGCGCCTGCGCCAGCGGCATCGGCTTGCCCAGCAGATAGCCTTGCACCTCGTTGAAACCTTCCTGCCGGAGCTTGGTCAGCTGCTCCTCGGTCTCGATCCCTTCCGCCAGCGTCGTCGCGTTGAAGCCCGACCCGATGCCGACCACCGCCCGGACGATCGCCAGATTGCCCGGATCGGTCTCGATGCCGGCGATGAAACTGCGGTCGAGCTTGATCTTGTCGAAGGCAAAGGCCCTGAGATAGCTGAACGAGGAATAGCCGGTGCCGAAATCGTCGATGGCGATGCGGATGCCCAGTTCCTTCAGCGCCTTCAACAGCGGCAGGCTTTGCCCGACATCGGCGAGGAACACCGATTCGGTGATCTCGATCTCCAGCCGCTCGGGGCGCAAGCCGCTCTCGTCGAGCGCCGAGACGACGCTGGCGAGCAGGCTGTTGTGACGGAACTGGCTGACGGAGAGATTGACGGCGATCTTCAAGTGCTTTGGCCAGGACGCCGCCGTGCGGCAGGCCTCGCGCAGCACCCATTCGCCGATCGCCACGATCAGCCCGGTCTCCTCGGCAACCGGAATGAAATCCATCGGCGGCACCAGGCCGCGCTCCGGGTGGTTCCAGCGGATCAGCGCCTCGAAGCCGGCAAGCCCGTCATTCTCCAGCTGCACGATCGGCTGGTAATAGAGCTCGAACTGGTTCTGCTGCAGCGCCTCGCGCAATTCCACCGTCAGCAGATGCCGGCGCTCGGCCTCCATCCGCATCGACGGCTCGTAGAAGCGATAGGTCGAGCGGCCGCTCTCCTTGGCGGCATAGAGCGCCAGATCGGCATGCCGCATCAGCACGTCGTCATCGTCGGCGTGATCGGGCGCCAACGCGATGCCGATGCTGCAGGTGACGTGCTCGTTGACACCATCGAGATCGAAGGGCTGCGACAGCGACGTCAGCAGGCTTTTGGCAAAACGCTCGATGCAGCTCTCCCGGTCGAGCCGGACAACGAGCGCGAACTCGTCGCCGCCCAGCCGCGCCACGAAATCGCCGGGCCGCGCCAGCGCCGTCAACCGCTGCGCCACCTGGCAAAGCAGCGCATCGCCGGCGGCATGGCCCTTGCTGTCGTTGATGTGCTTGAAATGATCGACGTCGAGGTAAAGCAGGGCGATTGGTTGCTCCAGGGTCGCGGCCTTTGCCGCGCGCCGGATCTGGTCGGCGAAGAACGCGCGGTTTGGCATGCCGGTCAGCGCGTCATGCATCGCCATGTAGGCGAGCCGCGCCTCGACCGAGCGCTCCTCGGTGACATCCTGGGAAATGCCGAGCAGATAACGCGGCGGGCTGCCATCGACGGAGGGCAGAGCCCGCTTGACGGTGCGCAGCATCCGCTCGACGCCGTCGCTGCGCCGCATCGTCTCCTCGAAACTGATCGCCGCCTCCGCCGCGAAGGCGCGCATGTCCTGCTCGCGGAAAGCGGCCGCCTGTTTCTCGTCGTAGAAGATATGATCGCTCCGGCCAACCACATCGACGGAATTGCGACCGACGATCGCACCGCAGGCCTCGTTGAACAGGATATAGAGCCCGTCCGCCTCCATGTCCTTGACGAACACGCCGACCGGCAGATTGTCGACGATGCTGTCGAGCAGCGAGCGCGTGTCGCTGACCTCGCGATGCGCGGCATTGACCTCGGTCTGGTCCTGCACGATGGCAAGGATCGCGTCGCGGCCATTGAACCGCACGCTGCGGCCATAGGTGAGCACCTCCACCATCGTGCCGTCGGCCTTCAGATGCGTCCAGCGCTCGGCCCGCTCCATGTCGGAGCGTGCGTGCACGGCGGTGATCATCCGCTGCCGCTCATGCGTCGGCCGGATGTCGAGAACGGTCATCGCGGCGTAGGTCTCGCGCGAATATCCGTAAAGATCGATGGCGGCGTTGTTGACGATCAGGAAGTGCAGCGTGTCGGGGTCGTAGACCCACATCGGCGACGGATGGGTTGCGAACAAAGACTGGAAATCATCATTGGGAGTATCGTTCGAAACAAATGCTCTCTGAATACCTGTCATCGGCAATATCACATGAATTTGATGGCTGATCTCTCAGGTATAGTGAAAAAAACTAAATAAAATCAGAATCATAAAGCGCACAAACTTTGTGCGAACCGCCTCTATCCTGTGCAGGATCGGATGCCGGCTATCAACTTTCGCTAGTTATATTCACGCCTCGGAAAGATCTGCCGCCGATTTCAGGAAACCGAGAGACTGGACGCTTGCAATCCGTGATGCGGATGCGCGCACTGGCCGTGATCGGCGAGAACCTCGATCACCCGGCACTGGTCGACCCGCCCGTGGCCGCATCCTTCGACCATCGCTTCCAGCTCCACCTTCAGCGCCATCAGGCTGCGAATCCGCTGCTCGACCTCGATCAGCCGCGCCTTGGCGATCGCGTCGGCCGAGGCGCAGGACTGGTGCGGATCGTCCTGCAACGTCAAAAGCGTGCGGATCGCCTCGACCTCGAAGCCGAGTTCGCGCGCATGGCGGATGAACACCAGGCGGCTGATGTCGGCCGGCTCGTAGGAGCGCTGGTTGCCCTCGCTGCGGCTCGGCGCCGCGAGAAGGCCGATCCCCTCGTAGTAGCGGATCGTCGGCACCTTTACGCCGCTCTGACGCGAGGCATCGCCGATGGTGATCTTTTTCATGATTTTCCCTCTTGCACCTCTAGTCGCTAGAGGATGTAGGAAAGAGGCTCGTCAATGGCAAGCATGCGGACAGAGGAAGCGGATGATGAGCAACACGGTGGAAAAGCGATACAGGGTCGAGGGCATGGATTGCGCCGGCTGCGCGACCAAGATCGACACCGCCGTGCGCCGCATGCCAGGCGTCGAGGACGTTTCGGTGTCGGTCACATCAGGCACGATGACGTTGCGCCACGACGGCAGCAGCGATCTTGCAGCCATCGAGAAGAAGGTCAGCGGCCTCGGCTACGGCATCCGCCAGATCGTCGCCAAGGCCCAACCGGCAACACCCGCGCAGCACACACAGGCTGGCACGCAGCACCACGATCACGGCGCCGCCGACCATGTTCACGGCCCCGATTGCGGCCACGACCACGGACACAGCCACGCCAGCCAAGACGCGCACGATCATCACGACCACCATTCCCATCCCGACCATGACGAGCCCGCCGAGATCCAAGGCCTGCACGGCCACGATCATGCGCCGATGTCGGGCCCGTGGTATCGGAGCAAGAAAGGCCGGCTGACGATCTTCTCCGGCGCCGCCCTCGTCGTCGCCTATGTCGTCGGCCATCTCGTCCCCTCGATCGCGCCCTATGCCTTCATCGTCGCGATGCTGGTCGGGCTGATCCCGATTGCCCGGCGCGCCGTGATGGCGGCGCTGGCCGGAACACCCTTCTCGATCGAGATGCTGATGACCATCGCCGCCGTCGGCGCCGTCGTCATCCATGCCGGCGAGGAAGCGGCCACCGTGGTCTTCCTGTTTCTCGTCGGCGAATTGCTGGAGGGGGTTGCGGCGGGCAAGGCGCGCGCCAGCATCCAGTCGCTGACCACGCTGGTGCCGAAGAGCGCGCTGCTCGAGGTCGATGGCGTCACCCGCGAAGTGCCGGCCGAGACGCTCGCCGTCGGCTCAACCATCCTCGTGCGCCCCGGCGACCGCATTTCCGCCGACGGCACGATCCTTTCCGGCGAGAGCGCCATCGACGAGGCGCCGGTCACCGGCGAAAGCACGCCAGTGCGCAAGAGCCAGGGCGACACGGTATTCGCCGGCACGGTCAACGGCGACGCGGCGCTACGCGTCACGGTTACCGCCGCCGCGGCCGACAACACCATCGCCCGGGTCGTCAGGCTGGTCGAGGAAGCGCAGGAGAAGAAGGCACCGACCGAGCGCTTCATCGACCGCTTCTCGCGCTATTATACGCCGGGCGTCGTGATCGTCGCCGCGCTCGTCGCCATCCTGCCGCCGCTGCTTGCAGCCGGCGCATGGGACGAATGGGTCTACAAGGGCCTGGCGATCCTCCTGATCGGCTGCCCCTGCGCGCTCGTTATCTCCACTCCTGCCGCCATCGCCGCCTCGCTCTCCTCGGGCGCCCGACGTGGTCTGCTGCTCAAGGGCGGCGCGGTGCTGGAGATGCTGGGCAAGATCAACGCCGTGGCGCTCGACAAGACCGGCACGCTCACCGAAGGCAAGCCCAAGGTCACCGACCTCGTTCCCTTCGGCAGCTCAGGCCCGGAGACGCTGCGGCTGGCCGCATCGCTGGAGACCGGCTCCAGCCATCCGCTTGCCCGCGCCATCCTGGAGCGCGCCGCCGAGGACGGCATCGACATCCCGCAGGCATCCGACGCCAGGGCCATCGGTGGCAAGGGGCTGACCGCCACCGTCGAAGGTCGCGAGATCTTCTTCGGCTCGGCCAAGGCCGCAGCCGATCGCGTGACACTGCCAGTGGCGCATGGCCGCTCGATCGCCGCGCTCAATGCCGAGGGCAAGACGGTGTCGGTGCTCGTCGTCGACGGCACGCTTGCCGGCGCCATCGCCATGCGCGACGAGCCGCGCGCCGATGCAGCCGCAGGCCTTGCCGCCCTCAGGGACGCCGGCATCCGCATCGTCATGCTGACCGGCGACAATGCCCGAACCGCCGAAGCCGTCGGCAAGCAGCTCGGCATCGAGGTTCGTGCCGAACTGATGCCGGAAGACAAGCAGAGGATCGTCGGCGAGCTGCAGCGCCAGGGGCTGACCGTCGCCAAGGTCGGCGACGGCATCAACGACGCGCCGGCACTCGCCGCCGCCGACGTCGGCATCGCCATGGGCGGCGGCACCGATGTGGCGCTGGAAACCGCCGACGCCGCCATCCTGCACGGCCGCGTCGCCGATGTCGCGGCGATGATCGCGCTATCCAAACGAACCATGCGCAACATCACCGAAAACATCACCATCGCGCTCGGCCTCAAGGCGGTGTTCCTGGTAACGACAATCGCAGGCATAACCGGACTATGGCCGGCGATCCTCGCGGACACAGGCGCAACCGTGCTGGTCACGATCAACGCCTTGCGCTTGCTGCGGCCAATTTCGCCACAGACTTAACATCCGGTTAATATCCGTTGGAGCCGGTCTTTTCCCCTAAATGTTGAGGGGCAAGCCCGGCGACACTGCGCAGGGCGTGTATTTCCCATTCAATTCAACTAGATGCAGGATTACACATTTAAATTTAGCTTAAAAAGCCGGAGCTGTTTGAGAGGTTTTCGCAATGCGCGCTGTCTATGCGCGGGTCATTACTTTGATCCACAAGGCAGCGCATATGTTACTAGACGGCATTTTTTACCCGGACTCGTCCTCGGCGAGTACGGGCTCAAGCACTTCCAGCTCGACCAGCACCAACGCAAGCAGCGGCACGTCGCCGAGCACCGAGCAGACATCGACGACGCCCGAGCAATCGACATCTTCATCGCCCGCGCCAGACGAACCCACCAGCTACCCGCCCGAAGAAACCGACGACCAGACCTACAGCGCCCAGCCGCCAGTCGCCGACGGCGCTGGTGCGACCGAGGACGCGGAACCCGCTCAAGCGGCTGAGCCCGAAGAAGCGACGACGGAGCCGAACGCCACCGCTGGCTCCGACGCCGCCCCGGCCAACGAAAGCGCACCCACCGAACAGGCTGCCTCGCCTGCACCGGAAGCCAGCGGCAGCGCCGAACCACAGGCGAGCCAGCTCGAAAGCGCCGGTAGTCCAGAGCCGGCGAGCCCGAAAATTGGCGATGCCGACGAGATCCCTGCTGCCCAAGCGACCGCTCCGCAGCCGACCGGCCAAGCTGCCACAACCACCCCTGCCGACGAAAGCGCGGCCGACGGCAACGCATCGGCACCCGTTTCCACGCCAACCACACCGCACCGCGCAACGCCGCCAACAGTGACGCACACCACCGCCAAAGCGGCGCAGGCAGACACCGACGATGCGGACATCGACGTGACCGAACTGCTGAAGCAGCAAGCCGCCCGCCAGATCGCATCGCAGCGGCTGACCTCACTGTTCGATCAGTCGTCCGGTGGCAGCGCGTCGCCTTTCCTGACGCTGTTTCGCGTCCAGGGTGGAAGCGACCAGACCCGTGTCAACGCGGTGACCCTGCTCTACCATCAGTTCTAGACAGACACGCCACCGAGCGGCTCGACGGCGACTTTCAACGCTTTGCGATGCCGGGCCGGCGCATTTCCTACGCCGGCCCGTGGCGTTTTCTCTGCACGCGCTTGAAAGCGACGGCTAAAACAGCCGCAACCATAGGGCTGCGGAACCTTTTGGCGGTTGCGGCGTTTTGGTGTTCAGGAGGACAAGCACCATGACAAATGATTTCAACCGCCCGAATACCGTCAACACACCGCCGCCCAAGAGTTCGTCGAGAACCATGTGGGTGGCAATCGCCCTTTTGGTCGTCGTTGTAGCGCTCGCCGCCACATATTGGCCGCGTGGCACATCGGCCCCGACCGCGTCCGCGCCGGCAACGGCGCCTGTGACCGAACCGGCCCCTGCCCCGGCAACACCGCCGGCCATGCAGGCGACACCACCGGCAGCAACGCCTCCAGCCGCGACCCCGCCCGCCGCAACCCCGGCACCGGCGACCCCGGCTCCAGCAACACCGCAATAAGCGGCTGAAAGATTTCTCAGAAGCAGCCTGCCAGCAATGGCGGGCTGCTTTTTGTTGCTGAAAACTGCCGGTGCGGTGATGCCAACGTCTGATTAGGTCACCGCCGGCGCTCCGACACTCCCTCATTCCTGTGCTTGTCACAGGAATCTAGCCACGGCGCGTCCGCGCGGTGAAAAGACTCTTTCCGCCCAAGGACTTGGGCTGCTGGATTCCTGTGACGAGC
>UCCA01000022.1 GCA_900470805.1 Hyphomicrobiales bacterium
GCCCCGTTCGGCGGTTTATGTCCGAACTCCGGTCTCTCTGCGACCGTCCTCTAACCTTTGCGACGGCGTTGTGTGCCTCACAGGCACGTCCAGGCTCTGCAACGGGGACACGTCTTGTCGACATGGATCCGCCAGCCACGGAGGGAGACCATTTTCTCGGACCCGTGCCATGAGGTTTTGCGTCTCACCCTCACGCCCCGCGCCGGTCCCGCCTCGCCGGCACGCCTGCCGGTGTATCCGATGACGGGACGGGGTCAGTGTAGGACGCGTTTTCGAGAATGGGGAAAATCGATCTGCGATTTTTTTGTGAATATGCTTGCGCTCCCTTTGGGAGAGAGTAAAAAATACCTCATTTTAGGTAGATTGAATTTATCAAATAGGCTTAAAATACGGGGTTAGAATAATATATCAGGTATGAGTTTCCTTAAAATGGCCATTTTTCGGGAGGGTTTTGCCGACCGCAAACGTGGCGCCGGGTCGTCCCGGCGTCCCTATCGGGGGACGAAACCATGCATCCTGCATTTTCCATTGCCGTGGCGGGCTTGTTCAGCCTGTCCTGCGTCAGCGGCGCCGGCGCCCAGAATGTCCGGAAACTGTCGATCGGGCCGTTGAAGAAAAACGAAAACCTTGCCTATACGCTGCAGACCGTAAGCGTCCGTGCGGGTTGCTTTCCGCCGCGGCTGCGGGGCATTCTTGCCTATATCGCGGTCAAGACCGGCCGCCGGCCGTTGGTCACCTCGGGCCTGCGAGCGCATTCCGGCCGCTCGCATTCGCAGCACCGCCATTGCGCCGCTGCCGATATCCGCGTTCCAGGCGTTTCGGACCGCACGATCATCGCCATAGCCTCGCAGGCACCCGGCATCGGCGGCATCGGCCGCTATTGCAACGGCATCATCCATGTCGACGTCGGGCCCAAGCGGCGCTGGACCCACTGTTGAGGCTTAGCCCTCGGTTTTGGTGGCCGCCGGCTTGCGGTTGAGGTTGCGACGGATCATGCCGAGATTGGCGCCGCCGATCAGGAACGCCGTGGCGAAGTAGACGATCATCGAAATGCCGATCAGCAGGCCCAGCGTGCCGACCTTGGTGGCCAGCGATGCACCCGATGCCAGCCACGGCTCCCAGCGATGCTGGAGATACATGATGACCGCGCCCATCACGGCCGCCGATACGATCAGCAGAACGGTGCGCCGCGCCAGCGCCCATTCCCATGCCAGATGCCCGCGCCGCAGCAGCGTCCCGAAGAGCAGCACGGTGCTGATCCAGCCGGCAGTGGCCTCGGCCACCGCGATACCGGGCGCGCCGAGATGCGGAAACAGCGTCAGCGCCGTGGCGCAATTGACGCCGACGGCAACCGCCGAAAACCGCATCGGCGTCTTGGTGTCTTCGCGTGCATAGAAGCCCGGCTGCAGCGCCTTGATCAGCACGAAGGCCGGCAGGCCGATGCCGTAGATGGCGAGGATCGAGCCAACGATCGCGGTGTTCTCCTGATGGAAGGCGCCGCGCTCGTAGAGCACACGGATGATCTCGTCCGACAGGATCCACAGCGCAAAGGCCGCCGGGATCGTCAGGAACATCACGAATTCGATCGAGCGGTTCTGCAGGTTGCCAGCCTCGCGCAGGTTCCCGCCCTTCAGCGCCCGCGCCAGTTCCGGCAGGAGCACCACGCCGACGGCGACGCCGACGACGCCGAGCGGCAGCTGGTAGATGCGGTCGGCATATTGAAGCGCTGCGATCGCGCCTTCCTTGCTGGAGGCAATCGCCTGGCCGATCATCTGGTTGATCTGGGTGATGCCACCAGTCACCGCGGCCGGGATGGCGAGGATCAGCAGTCGCTTGACGTTCGGGGTGATCCGGGGAAAGCGGATACCGATGCTCATGCCGGCATGAAGCACGCCGAAATAGACGACGGCCAGCTGCAGCACGCCGGCTACCAGCACGCCCCAGGAGAGATACCAGGCGGTCTGCAGCGGCTCGGCGCCGGTATAGAGCGCGTAAAACAGCGCGCCGATCATCACGACGTTGAGGAAGACGGGGGCAATCGCGGCGGCGAAGAAGTGATGCAGCGAGTTCAGCATCCCGCTCATCATCGCCGTCAGCGACATGCACATCAGATAGGGAAACATCACCGCCGCCATGCGCACGGTGATCGAGAACTTCTCCGGATCGTCGGTAAAGCCAGGCGCGATGATGAAGCGCACCAGGAGCGGCATCGACAGCTCCATCACGATGGTGATGAGCAGCAGCACCGAAAACAGCACGCCGAACACTTCCTCCGAGAACCGCTTGGCACCGTCGACCCCGCCCGCCTCGATCTCCTTGGCAAACAGCGGCACGAAGGCGGCGTTGAACGCACCCTCGGCGAACAGCCGGCGGAACAGGTTTGGAAAGCGGAAGGCCGCATAGAACACGTCGGCCATCGGCCCGGTGCCGAGTGCGGCCGCCATCAGCGTTTCACGGGCGAAGCCGAACAACCGGCTGCCCAGCGTGGCGCCGCCGACGGTGGCGAATTTCTTGACGAGGCTCATGGGGCGGATGTTCCTGTAGGATGGTTGAACGGCCAGCCGGGTTTCGGAGCACCAAGCCCCCTACGCTCCCTCATTCCTGTGCCCAGGCTTCGCCCGGGCGATGTCACAGGAATCCAGCGGCCGCGCGTCTGCGCGGCGAAGGACTCTTTTTCAGCCCAAGGACTTGTGCTGGCTGGATTCCTGTGACGAGCACAGGAATGAGGGAGACACGATATGGCGCGTGCTCCATAGGAGAGAGGCGCTCCAACCACCATTTCAGCCATGAACGACACCGCCTAGCGCGCCTCTTCCGTCGTCGCGGCCGGCGCGATCATGCCGGACGGCATGCGTTCGCGCAGCTCGTCCTGCTCCTCGGCCAAGACCGCCTTCATGCGCGCCGTGATGTTGGCGCGCTTGCTGTCGCCGGAGATCTTCTGGCCGACGAGGTCGGTGACGTAGAAGGTGTCGATCACCTTTTCGCCGAAGGTGGTGATCCGCGCCGACTGGATGTCGAGCGACAGGTCCGACAGCACCGCGGTCACCTCGGACAGCAGGCCGGTCCGGTCCAGACACTCGATCTCGATGACGGTGAACTTGTTCGACAGGCTGTTCGATATATGCACCGACGGCGGAATGACGAATGCCTTGCTCTTCTTACGGTTCTTGGAGCGCGTGGCGATCACCTCGGGCAGCCGCTTGCGGCCGGACAGCACGTCCTCGATCATCCGTCCGATCGTGCCGGCGCGGCGCAATTCGTCGGCGTCGTCCTTGAACTCGCGGCTGACATGGATGGTATCGAGCGCCCGCCCGTCTGAGGTCGTGAAAATCTGCGCATCGACGATATTGGCGCCGGCCGCCGCGCAGGCACCGGCGATGACGGCAAGCAGGCGCGGATGGTCGGGCGACAGCACGGTGATCTCGGTGATCGCGTGAAAACTGTCGGTGCGCACCATCGTCGCCAGTGCCTGGCCGGCCTTGTCGGCCTGGCGGATAAAGCCGGCATGCCGCACCTGGTCGTCCAGCGAGACCGACAGCAGGTAGGGCTGGTAGTGCAGCTTGCTGTAGATCTTGCGGTCCTTCTGCGTCCAGTCGGCCAGCGCATTGAACAGCGCCTCGGCTGCCACCACGGCCCGCTCCTTGCGCGACACCTCGGAGAAGCCGCCGGCCAGAAGCAGCTCGGTCTCGTAATAGAGCGTCCGCAGCAACTGACCCTTCCAGCCGTTCCAGACGCCGGGGCCGACCGCGCGGATGTCGCAGACGGTCAGGATCATCAGCATCTTCAGCCGCTCGAGCGACTGCATGCGATCGGAAAAATCGGTGATCGTCTTGCGGTCGGTGAGGTCGCGCGTCTGCGCCACCATCGACATGGTCAGATGTTCCTCGATCAGCCAGACCACGGTTTCCGTCTGTTTCTGCGACAGACCGAAGCGCGTGCAGAGCTTGCGGGCAACGCGGGCGCCGGCAATCGAATGGTCTTCCTGCCGGCCCTTGGCGACATCGTGCAGCAGCACCGCCACGTAAAGTGCCTCACGGTCCTCGATACCGGGCATCATCTTGTTGGCGAGAGGATGCAGGTCGTCGGCCTTGCCCTTGTCGATCTCCGACAGCACATCGACGCTGCGCAGCAGGTGCTCATCCACCGTATAGTGGTGATACATGTTGAACTGCATCATCGCGACGATCTTGCCGAACTCCGGAATGAAGCGGCCGAGCACGCCGGCCTCGTTCATCCGTCGCAGGATCAGTGCCGGATCGCGCTTTGAGGTCAGGATGGAGAGAAACAGCCGGTTGGCCTCTTCGCTCTCGCGCACGCTATTGTCGATCAGGCTGAGCGAGCGGGTGACGCGCTTCAGCGCATCGGGATGGAATTCCAACCCGTTGATATCGGCGACGTGGAACAGCCGGATGATGTTGACAGGATCGCGCTTGAAAACATCCGGGCTGGCGAGCGCGATGCGGCCGCGGTCCTCCATGAAATCGGTGCTGCCGGCAATCTTGCGCGTGCGGTGCGCGAAGCGGCTGAGTACGCCTGAAAGGCCGGGAGTCGATTTCGCCTGCTTGTCTTCGAGCGCTGCGCAGAGAATGCGGGTGAGGTCGCCGACATCCTTGGCCACCAGGAAGTAATGCTTCATGAAGCGCTCGACGGCCGAAAGCCCAGGGCGCGCGTGATAGCCGAGTGCCCCTGCGATATCCCGCTGGATATCGAAGGAGAGGCGCTCTTCGGCCTTGTTGGTGAAGAAGTGCATGTGGCAGCGCACCGCCCACAGGAAGTCGTCGGCCTTTTCGAACAGCCGGTATTCATGCTTCGACAGAACGCCGAGCGCCACAAGCTCGGCCGTGTCGCGCACGTGATAGTAATACTTCGAGATCCAGAACAGCGTGTGCAGGTCGCGCAGTCCGCCCTTGCCCTCTTTCACGTTCGGCTCGACCAGATAGCGCGTGTCGCCGGCCTTGCGGTGGCGCTCGTCGCGTTCGGCGAGTTTGGCGGCGATGAATTCGGGGCCGGTGCCGGTGACGATTTCCTTGTCGAAGCGGGATTCGAGCTCGGTTTCGAGAGACCGCAGCCCGCAGATGTAGCGCATCTCAAGGATCGCCGTGCGGATCGTCATGTCGGACTTCGACAGCGCGATGCATTCTTCGACGGTGCGGGTGGCGTGGCCAACCTTGAAGCCCATGTCCCACAGCATGTAGAGCACGAACTCGACTGCCTTGTGCGTCTCTTCCGCCGGCTTCGGCTGGAACAGGAACAGGAGATCGATGTCGGAGCCCGGCGCCAGCGTATCGCGGCCGTAGCCGCCGACGGCGGTCACCGAGAACTTGTCCTTCTGCTTCGGAAACACGTGATCCGTCGCGAATTCATAGAGAACGGTGATGATCTGGTCCTGCAGCCAGGAAATCCGCCGGGCGCATTTCAGCCCGCTACCGTCTGCCGACAGCAGCTCGCGCGCCTTGCCGCGTCCGTCCGTGCTGGCCTTCTTGAAGATCGCAAGCAGATCGGAGCGCATCGCATCCGGCCGGTTCTTGTTGGCTTCGACGACGGCCTCGCACTGCTTGCGAAGGTAGTCCGTATCGAGAATATCGGAGAAATCGATGTCGTTTGTCGGCGCCATGCGCGGGGCGGCTTCCTGTTCGCGCGGCGCGACCGTCTGGTGCGCCTCTCGTTTCGTCTGCATGCGCTATAGCCTCTTTGCCCGATGTTTGACACGGGCTTTCATACTGCAAGAACCTTTAATTTTGGCGAAAAGGTGGTCCTGCCGTCACGCTAGCGGAAGACGTCGTCCGTCAGGCGGCGATCTGCGCGTTGACGGAGTAGAGCACCTTGCGGTTTTCGCTGGCGATCTCCTCCAGCATCTCCTTGTCGCACTCGCGATAACCGGCCTTGGCGATCGATGTCGTCAGCTCGGAAATCCTGTCGCAGCAGCGGATAATCTGTAGGAGACCAAACGGCGAGGCCCAGCCGCGCGGATTGCCATGCTCGTCGGCCAGCCGCAGTGCCTCGATCGCCGTGAAGATATTGGCGAGCAGCTGCGTTTCGCGAAGAAGGCGGTCCATGAACATGCGTTAGCCCTGCTTCAGCTTTTTCTTGAGGTCGTAAAGCGCGTCCAAAGCCTCGCGCGGCGTCATGTCGTCGAGGTTGAGGCTCTTCAGCGCCTCGTCGACCTTCGATGGTCCGCGCGCCGCATCCTCGCGCCGCACCGCCACCTGGAACAGCGGCAGGTCGTCGATCAGCTGGCTCGCCGGGTTCTTGCGGTCGGCGTCTTCCAGCCGGGTCAGCACGTCGCGGGCCCGCGCCACCACCGACGCCGGCAGGCCAGCCAGCCGCGCCACCTGAATGCCGTAAGAGCGATCGGCGGCCCCCGGGCCCACCTCGTGCAGGAAGATCACGTCGCCGTCCCATTCCTTCACCCGCATCGTCGCGTTGGAAAGCCGCGCCAGCTTTTCGGAGAGCACCGTCAGCTCGTGGAAGTGGGTCGCAAACAGCCCGCGGCAGCGATTGGCCTCGTGCAGATGCTCGACCGATGCCCAGGCGATCGACAGGCCGTCGAAGGTCGCGGTGCCGCGGCCGATCTCGTCAAGGATCACGAGCGAGCGTTCGGTCGCCTGGTTGAGGATCGCCGCCGTCTCGACCATCTCGACCATGAAGGTCGAACGCCCGCGCGCCAGGTCGTCGGAAGCGCCGACGCGGGAGAACAGCCGGTCGACAATGCCGATATGCGCCGATGTCGCCGGCACGAAGCAGCCCATCTGCGCCAGGATGGCGATCAGCGCGTTCTGCCGGAGAAAGGTCGATTTACCACCCATGTTGGGGCCGGTCAGAAGCCAGATCGCCCCATCCGTGCCGTCGCCCTCGGGCGACAGGTCACAATTGTTGGCGACGAACGGGCCGGACGACTGCCGCCGCAGCGCCTGCTCGACGACGGGATGGCGCCCGCCCTCGATGGCAAACATCGTCGAGCCATCGACTTGCGGCCGGCAATAGGCCTGCTCTTCGGCGAGCAGCGCAAGGCCTGCAGCGACGTCGATCACGGCAAGCGCCCGCGCGCCGGCCTTGATCGCTTCGGCTTCGGCGACGACGGCCGAAGTCATATGGTCGAATGCGGCCAGCTCGATCGACAGCGCCTGGTCGGCGGCATTGGCGATCCGGCTTTCGAGATCGGCAAGCTCGGTGGTGGTAAAGCGCATGGCGTTCGCCATCGTCTGGCGATGGATGAACCGCGCCTTTGCCTCCGGCGTATCCGTCATCGGCCCGGCATTGCCAGCGGTGACTTCGATGAAGTAGCCCAGCACGTTGTTATGCTTGATCTTCAGCGACTTGATGCCGGTCTCGTCGGCATATTGCAGCTGCAGCCCGGCGATCACCCGCCGCGACTGGTCGCGCAACGCGCGGACCTCGTCCAGCTGCGCATTGGCGCCGTCGCGCAGGAAGCCGCCGTCGCGCTTCAACAGCGGCAGCTCGTCGCCGAGCGTCTCCGACAGCAGCTGCGCCACGGAGGCGGGCAGGGCGGCAAGACCGGACAGCGCATCGGCCAGTTCCTCCGGCAGCAGCGCCGTTTCGAGCAGTTGCGCCACATCGCCTGCAGCAACCAGCCCCTGGCGGATCGCAGCCAGATCACGCGGTCCGCCGCGATCGAGCGCCAGACGCGACAGCGCGCGAGGCATATCAGGCACATGTTTCAGGTGATCGCGCAGATCGCCCGACAGGGACGGCTCCTCGATCAGGAAGCCGATCGAATCCAGCCGCTCGTTGATCCGCTGCGGATCAGTTAGAGGCGACATCAGCCGCTCGGCCAAAAGCCGCGCGCCGCCGCCCGTGACAGTGCGGTCGATCGCCTTCAAGAGCGAGCCGTTGCGATCGCCGGAAAGCGTCCGCGCCAGCTCCAGATTGGCGCGGGTCGCGGGGTCGATGAACAGCGTCGAGGCAGCACTTTCGCGCTCGGGCTTGCCGAGCGGCGGGCGCTCGGCGATCTGCGTCTTTTCGACATAGGCAACGGCGGCCGCCGCGGCCGCCAGCTCGGCGCGCGAAAACGTGCCGAAGCCGTCAAGCGTCGAGACACCGAAATAGCGTGCGATCCGCCCCTCGGCCGTCGCGCTGTCGAACAGCACGGAAGGCTGCGGCACGGCGGTGCGCCCGAGCACGTCGAAAACCGGCTTCAACTCGGGATCGTGGAACATCGTATCCGGCAGGATCAGTTCGCGCGGATCGATGCGCAGGATGTCGGCGAGCAGCCGCGAGGCCTCGGTTTCGGCCAGCCGGAAGACGCCGGTGGAGATATCGATCCAGGCAAGCGCCAGCAGCGGCTCCGAGGCGCCGCGAATTCGCGTCAGCGCCATCAGGTAGTTGGATTCCGACGGCGAAAGCAGCTTTTCTTCGGTGATCGTTCCCGGCGTCACCAGGCGCACGACGTCGCGCTTGACCACCGACTTGCCACCACGCTTCTTAGCTTCAGCCGGATCCTCGATCTGCTCGCAGACCGCGACGCGGAAGCCGAGGCCGATCAGCTTCTGCAGGTAATCGTCGGCCGCATGCACCGGAACGCCGCACATCGGGATATCCTGCCCCATGTGCTGGCCACGCTTGGTCAGCGTGATCCCCAGCGCCCGCGAGGCGTCGAGCGCGTCCTCGAAGAACAGCTCGTAGAAGTCGCCCATGCGGTAGAACAGCAGCGAGTCCGGGTTGTTCGCCTTGATCTCGATGAACTGTTCCATCATCGGGGTCGCCGAGGCGCGGCTTTCCTCCGTTGCAAGCTCGGCAGCCGAAAAGGCTTCGTGTCTGGAGGTCATGCGATCGTTCACGGAGGTCCGGTTCATCCCAAAAAAGAGGTGCCAACCCTATCCGCGCGCCGCTATACATGACAACCGCCATTGAGGAAGAGGATGGCGTCACCCACAGGACGTTGGAGGAAAAATTGCCCGATACCGAGAACAAGCCACGGCCGGTCACGTCGGTCACCGATCAGGAAGCCCTCGAATTCCATGCCATGGGGCGGCCTGGGAAGCTGGAGATCACGCCCACCAAGCCGATGGCAACGCAGCGCGACCTGTCGTTGGCCTATTCGCCCGGCGTCGCGGTTCCGGTGAAGGCGATCGCCGCCGATCCCGATAGCGCTTACGACTACACGACGCGCGGCAACATGGTCGCCGTCATCTCCAACGGTACCGCCATTCTCGGCCTCGGCAATCTCGGCGCGCTGGCATCGAAGCCGGTCATGGAGGGCAAGTCCGTGCTCTTCAAGCGCTTCGCCGATGTCGACAGCATCGACCTCGAGGTCGATACCGAAAACGTCGACGAGTTCATCAACTGCGTGCGCTTCCTCGGGCCCTCTTTCGGCGGCATCAATCTCGAAGACATCAAGGCGCCGGATTGTTTCATCATCGAGCAACGCCTGCGCGAACTGATGGACATTCCCGTCTTCCATGACGACCAGCACGGCACCGCGATCATCGCCGCTGCCGGCCTGATCAACGCGCTGGAACTGACCGGCCGCGACTTGAAGACGACGAAGCTGGTCTGCAACGGCGCCGGTGCGGCCGCGATCGCCTGCGTCGAGCTCATCAAGGCGATGGGCTTCGCGCCTGACAATATCATTCTCTGCGACACCAAGGGCGTCATCTACCAGGGCCGCACCGAAGGCATGAACCAGTGGAAATCGGCGCATGCCGCCAAGACCAAGGCACGCACGCTCGAGGAAGCGATGAAGGGCGCCGACGTCGTCTTCGGCCTGTCGCAGAAGGGCGCCTTTTCGGAAGAGATGATCCGCTCGATGGCCGATCGGCCCGTCATCTTCGCCATGGCCAACCCCGATCCCGAGATCACGCCGGAGGAGGTCGCCCGCATCCGCGACGACGCGATCATGGCGACCGGCCGCTCCGATTATCCGAACCAGGTCAACAACGTCCTCGGCTTTCCCTATATCTTTCGCGGCGCGCTGGATGTGCGCGCCACCACGATCAACGACGACATGAAGATCGCTGCCGTCAAGGCGCTGGCAAGCCTCGCCCGCGAGGACGTGCCGGATGACGTCGCCGCCGCCTATCAGGGCAACCGCCCCCGTTTCGGCGCGCAGTACATCATCCCCGTCCCCTTCGATCCGCGCCTGATCTCGGCCATTCCAGTGGCCGTCGCGCAGGCGGCGATCGACAGCGGCGTTGCCCGCAAGGTGATTTCCGATATGGCCGGTTACGCCCGCGAGCTGTCGGCGCGCCGCGATCCGATCGCCTCGACGCTGGCCAGCCTCTACGAGCGCGTCCGCCGCCGTCCGAAGCGGGTGGTGTTTGCCGAAGCGGAAGAAGAGCAGGTCATGCGCGCCGCTCTGTCTTACGCCAACCAGCAGCTCGGCACGGCGATCCTGCTCGGCCGCGAGGACCTGATTCACGCGACGGCCGAGCGCGCCGGCATCGATCTCAACCGCCCGGGGTTGGAGATCGTCAACGCCCGCATCTCCACCCGCGTCGAGACCTATATCGACTATCTCTACGCCCGCCTGCAGCGAAAGGGCTATCTGCACCGCGATGCCCAGCGCCTGATCCACAACGACCGCAACCACTTCGCCGCCTGCATGGTGGCGCTCGGCGACGCCGACGGCATGGTGACAGGCATCACCCGCAACTATTCGACGGCGCTCGAAGATGTTCGCCGCTGCATCGACCAGAAGCCCGGTCACCGCGTCATCGGCGTCTCGATCGCGCTTTGCCGCGGCCGCACCGTCTTCGTCGCCGACACCGCCGTGCACGACATGCCATCCGCCGAGGAACTGGCCGACATCGCCATCGAGGCCGCCGGCTTCGCGCGCCGCATGGGTTACAATCCCCGCGTCGCCATGCTCGCCTATTCGACCTTCGGCCACCCCTCGGGCGAGCGCTCCGAGCGCGTGCGTGAGGCGGTCGCCATCCTCGACAAGCGCCACGTGGATTTCGAGTATGACGGCGAGATGTCGGCGGATGTGGCGCTGAATCGCAAGGCGATGGAGCAATACCCCTTCTGCCGCCTTTCGGGCCCTGCCAACGTACTGGTCATGCCGGCCTTCCACTCGGCATCGATCTCCACGAAGATGTTGCAGGAACTCGGCGGCTCGACAGTCATCGGCCCGATTCTCGTCGGTGTCGACAAGGCGGTGCAGATCACCTCGATGGGCGCGAAGGACAGCGACATCGTCAACATGGCGGCGATTGCGGCCTATACGGCGGGGTCTTGAGTTTGGGGTTTATGGCAGAGGGCGTGCCGGGAGGCCCCCTCATCCGACCCTAACGGGCCACCTTCTCCCCGGTGGGGAGAAGGGAAGACTGACGCGAGCGGCCCACCAAAAATCCCTTCTCCCCATGGGGAGAAAGTGGCCAGTTAGGGCCGGATGAGGGGGCTCCAGGCGAAAACGCTCGCCGCAATCCCCCGCATTCATTCACTCAGCTGGCAAACCGTCCGGCATCCGCACCGTAGTAATTCACATATCGATCGGAAATGCTCGAGATCGGCAGCACGATCAGCACGTCGGTGGTGTTGAACGCCTTGTCCACAACGGCGGTCGAGCCGACCATGGCGCCGAGACGGAGATAGCCCTTGATCAGCGGCGGCAGCGCCATCAGCGCCCGCTTCGGATTGATGGCTTCAACCGGCATCAGGTCCATGTCGCGAGCCATGTGCGGCAGGGCGTCAACGGCCCATTCATCCTTGGCGGAAACGTTGTGGTGCAGGAAGGACAGCGCCAGCGCATGGGCTTCCGGATGGATGCCGGGGAAGGAGGCGCAGCCGAACATGGCGCTCATGCCGTGCTTCAGCGCGTAGGCCCAGTTGCCCTGCCAGAGCAGCTCGACGATCCGCTTCGTGCGATATTCCGGCAGCACGCAGGAGCGGCCGAGCTCCATGAATTTCTTATCCGGATGGCGGGCAATCAGCGCATCGACGTCGAATTCGGAAGCCGAGTAAAATCCGCCGTTCGCCATGGCGACATCCTGGCGCAGCAGCCTGTAGGTGCCGACGATCTGGTCCTCGCTGTCGCCCTCGATCGAGCGATCGAGCACGAGAAGATGGTCGCAGAAGGCGTCATAGGCGTCGAAATCGCGCTTGCGGCGCATCGCCTCGATCGGTAGTTCGGCCTTCATTTCGTCGACGAACACGCGGTAGCGGACGGACTGCGCGGCATCGATTTCGCCGGGCGTCCGCGCGAGGCGGGTCTCCAGGTTGCCGATGCGGCCGAACACGTCGCTCTCGATCTGGACAGCCTTCTGCGCGGTGCGCGGGGCCTCGACGAGGGCGTCACGGTTGCAGATGTCTACGGACATGACGATTCTTTCATTGCCGGCTTTGAGACGCCATAAAACACTTATATGCGACAGGAAAGTGACATTTTAAACCCCCAGATACGCAAGAAACGCAGGGCTCACTCCGCGGCTATAGCGCCTCCGCACGACGGGCGGAGAGGGCGGCGACAGCCTGAACTTCCGTCAGGAGCCTTATGGGATCGACAGGCTTGAGCATGACGCGGTTTGCCCCGTTCAGCAAGACTTGACGACGCGATTCGTCGCGTTTGTCGGCCGTCAGCACGATGATCGGCACCGACGGAACCTCGAGCCGGCGCTCATGGCCCCGTAGCCGGCCAATCATTTCGATGCCGTCACCGCCAGGCATGGAAAGGTCGCTGATGACGATGTCCGGCCGGACGCTTCCTTCGGCCAGCGCCGCATCGAGCAACGCCTCGAAATGCTCGACATGCTGCACCTTGTGCCCGGCCTTTTCGAGCATGGCGCGAATCAGCATGGCGTTGATCGGATCGTCCTCGGCAAGCAGGATCTTCAGCCCGCTCTGCATGCCGGCCTCGGGAATGCCGGCGCTGAAGCCCGGTTGGTTGTCGTTCAGCGCATCGCGCTTTTCCATGCCGCGCATGCGTCCGCGCAACACGTCGATCAGCGATTGCTCGCGCAGCGGCCGGATCAGCCAGGCGTCGAACAGGTCGAGCGAATGGGCGTTGCGCTCTTCCGGGTTGACCAGAAAGATCTTGCGCAGGCCGAGCGCTGCGATCTCCGTGCGGTCGGCAAGGTGCGTGGCGAACTCGGCGGACATGCGGTGATCGACGATGATATCGGTGGGACGGCGGCCGTTGGCGGCCATGTCGAGCAATATCCAACGCGCCGTCTCGCCGTCCTCGACGAAATGGCACTGGCCGCCCAGCGTGCGGATGGTTTCGGAGATCGCCATGCGCGCAGCACCCGCCGGGGCCAGCAGCACCACGAGGTTTCCGGACAGCAGCGTATCGCGCCGCGAGCGGCTCTGATCGTCTGCATCGACAGCAAAGCGGATGCAGAACTCGCTGCCGGTTCCCTTCTCGCTCGACACGGTCAGCGAGCCGCCGAATTCGCGCATGATCCGCGCCGAGATGGCAAGGCCGAGCCCTGTTCCGTTGCTCTTCTCCACGGTCGTGCCTCCCTGTTCGTATTCGCCGAAAACCCGCGCCTGTTCCTCGTCGGTCATCCCCGGCCCGGTGTCGGTCACGGTGATCTGCAACTGCTCGCCCTGCTGGGAAACGCGAATGAACACGCCGCCGACCTGGGTGAACTTGACCGCGTTGCCGATGACGTTGAACAGCACTTGCCGCAGCCGCGCCGGGTCGAAATTCATCATCTCCGGCACGTCGGAGGACACCGTAGAGCCGATCTCGATGCCCTTTTCATGCGCCCGGTGGGCCAGCATCTCGACGACGCTTTCGAGCAGCTTGCGCAGCGATTCCGAGCGCGGGCGCAGCTGGAAGCGGCCGACCTCGATGGTCGAGAAATCGAGCAGGTCCTCGACCAGCTGTGTCAGCGCGTGGCCGGACTGACGGATGCCGGTCAGATAGTTGTCCTGCTCCTGCGTCATCCTCGTCTCGGTCAGGAGGTGGGTCATGCCGAGGATGCCGGAGAGCGGCGTGCGCAGCTCGTGGCTGACGGTCGCCAGCAGGCGGGATTTCGAGGCGCTGTGGAACTCGGCCTTCTGCCGAGCCTCCTCCCGCTCATGCGCGGCAAGACGCTCGGGCGTGACGTCGCGGGCAATGCTGTGCAGCAGCAGTCTGCCATCGGCCGCGTCGCGGGTCACGACGTCGCGCCAGAAGAAGATGCGCTGGCCCTCGGGCGTCGAGATCTCGACGTCGTAGCGGTGTGGCTGCGTACCGGGGCGAAAGGCGATGCCGATCTCCTCGCAGGTCTGGCCGAGCGGATCGGGTCGGCCGGTCAGGCGCCGGAACGTGTCGTTGGCCGCGATGATCCGACGGTCCATGGTGCGGGTGAGGGTGATATCGCCGAATGCATCGTGAATGCTGGCAAACAGGTCGGCGGTTCTGTCGGTGCCGCTGTGTCGTGCGTCGGCTGCGGCATCGGCGCGGATGCGATGGGTGGAGAACAGCGCGACCGTGATGATGGCGGCCAGCGAAACCGCGCCGGTTCCGATCGCAAACAGCAGCGGGCCACCGGCATAGCCGAGTGCAATCAGGGCGATCGCCACGATGATTCCGGCGCCGCCCAGCCAGTAGGACAGCAGCAAGCGTGCCGCGGTGATATGCGCCGGTTTCGTTGGGGTGGTGTCGGACGGCGTGGCAAGCGGCAGCGGCGCCGGCTCATCTTCCGGATGAGCGACATGCCCGCCAAAGGCGGCAGCCAGCTTTTCGTGCAGTAGACCCAGTCCGACCATAGGTTCAAATTAGCACGCCGGCCGTTCCGAATGCCTTCAGCAAACCGCTAAAAATTTACGTATTCGCGCTTTTGGGTTGTATCAGTTCGTCCAATATCACGCATGCCGCGCCGATGGTGATGAAGCTATCGGCAAGGTTGAAGACAGCGAACGACCATGTCTCGGTATAGAACAGGACGTAGTCGATCACGTGTCCATAAAGGAAACGGTCGATCAGGTTGCCGAGCGCGCCCGATATGATCAGCGCATAGCCGAGATGCGCGAAGGTGCGCTGCTTGCCGGTGCGGTGCCAAAGCCAGATCACGAAGGCGACGATGATCAGCCGCATGCCGACGATGAACCAGCCGTCCATGCCCGAGAGCATCGAGAAGGCGACGCCGAGATTGTAGGTGCGGTAGAGCGCCAGCATCGGGATGACGTGCACGGCCTCCTGCAGCGGCAGCGTGTGATCGACGACGATCTTGATGATCTGGTCGAGCACCACGGCGAGAACCACGAAGATCACGATCGGCAGCGGGCGCGAAAACAGCGTCGGGCGGTCTGGCGTCAGGTCGGTCATTTGGCCTCGGAGAGCGAGAGAAGATGGCGGCGCGCCTCAAACAGCATCACGGCGCTGGCGACGGCAAGGTTGAGCGAATCCGCCAGGCCCTGCTGCGGGATGCGGGCGAGTGCATCGGCTTCCCGAGCAAGCTGCTCAGGCAGGCCGGATTGCTCGTTGCCCATCAGGATCACCACCGGCTTCTTTTTGTAGTCGATGGTGCGATAGTCGACCGAGCCGGCCAGATGCGTGGCGACGACGGATACGCCGGCCTGCTTCTTCCAGGCGATGAATTCCTCCAGCGTCGCCCGTGAGACCGGTACGGCGAAGACGGAACCCATGGTCGCCCGCACCGTCTCCAGCGAAAACGGATCCGTGGTCTCGCCGACGAGGATGACGCCGGATGCGCCGGCTGCGTCTGCCGTGCGGATGATCGTGCCGAGATTGCCGGGGTCGCGCACCCGGTCGAGCGCGATCCAGGTCTCGCCCTCACCGGGGCGGATGTCGCGAAGCGGCTTCCAGCGGTTTTCGAACACGCCGACCACCATCTGCGGATTGTCGCGCCGGGTGATCGAGGAGAGAACCTTCTCGCTGACCTCGAGCACCAGCCCGCCGGAGGCAACGGTTTTCGCCGCCATCTGCTCGACCAGTGGCTTGCCCTTGGCGGCCTTGGCGTAAACAAGCGTGCGGATGGTCCAGCCGAGCTCGATCGCATCGATGACAAGCTTCAGGCCCTCGGCCATGAAGGTGCCGCTCTGCTCGCGGGTCTTCTTGTCGCTGAGCGACTTGATGTCCTTGATGATGGGATTGGCAAGCGAAGTGACTTCCTTCACATGCCCCACCTTGCGGGGACCGTTGTCGCGGTGTTCGTAGCTCATTTCGGCACCCAGCGGGAAAAGAGGGAGGTGGACAGCGCGCGGGCCGGCGTCTTGCCGTCCAGCCCGGCTTCGCGGATCACCAGCTCGCCGGATTCCACCACGCCACCGGCGCCGCGCATCGTCTCGCGCATCAGCTCGTGGATCGAATAGAAGCTGGCGCGGATCGAATAGGCCGTCAGCACCAGGCCGACCGCCTTCGGAGACAGGATCTCGCGGCAGATGTCGAGCATGACGGGCAGGTGCTCGAACAGGTGCCAGACCTCGCCATTCGGCCCACGGCCGAATTTCGGCGGGTCGGTGAGGATGATGTCGTAGGTGTTGCCGCGGCGTTCTTCGCGCAGGATGAACTTCATCGCGTCTTCGCAGATCCAGCGGATCGGCGCCTTGTCGAGACGGCTCAGCGCCTGGTTTTCGCGCGCCCAGCCGATCGCCTTCTTCGACGCATCGACATGCGTGACCTCGGCGCCGGCCGCGGCTGCGACAAGCGAGGCGACACCGGTGTAACCGAACAGGTTGAGCACCTTCAGCGGACGTCCGGCGGCCTCAACCTGCTGCTTCATCCACGTCCAGTGAACGATCTGCTCGGGAAACACGCCGACGTGGCGGAACGAGGTGAAGCGCCCGTAGAAGTCGACGCCGAGAAGGTTCAGCGGCCAGGTTTCGCCGAGCGCGTCCTTCGGGAAGCGCCAGCGTCCGGTGCCTTCCTCGTCGGTGTCGCCGGTAAAGGCCGCATCGACCTTCTCCCAGACATGCTTGGGGAGTGACGGCTGCCACAGCGCCTGTCCCTCGGGGCGGATGATCCGATAGGGGCCGTATTGCTCCAGCTTCTCGCCATTGCCGCTGTCGATCAGGTGGAAATCGCCGGCGCCGAGAGATTCGAGAATGACGGGAACGCGCTCGGCCGGACGATCGCCGGTCCGCGCCATCAGCGGCCGCTCGGCAGCGCTGGACGCGCCGGCGGGCTCGCGCACCGCGTCCTGCTGCGGCGCCGGCTTGTTCACGGGCTTGAGCGGACGGCTGCTGCTGCGCTCGTCGTTGCGGCGTCCGCCGGTTGGGCCGGTGCCGGTTTTCTGTCCCGGCCGGCGTTCTTTTTGTCTCAACGTGATGTTCCGCGTGCTGAATTCGATAGAGCCCGTGCAAATAGCATCCCGTTTCACCTTGGCAAAGCGCTTTCCCGCCGCGATAAGTCTGGCTACGTGAAAATGGGAGGATTTCGGATGGACTTCACCGGACAGGAACGCATCACCGCACCGCGCGATGTCGTCTGGGCCGCCCTGAACGATCCCGATATCCTCAAGCAGTGCATTCCTGGCTGCCAGGCGCTCGAGTTTGTCGGGCCGAACGAGCTCGTTGCCACCATCAAGGTCAAGCTCGGCATCGTCTCGCTGACCTTCACCGGCGAAATCAGGGTGTCCAACATCGATGCGCCGCGCAGCTATACGCTTTCCGCCGAAGGTCGCGGCAGCATCGCCGGCTTTGCCAAGGGGTCGGCCGATGTGACGCTTGAGGCGGACGGCCAGGATACCATCCTGCATTATCTGGCGGCAGCCGAGGTCGGCGGCAAGGTCGCCCAGCTCGGTTCGCGGCTCATCGATACTTCCTCGCAGAAAATCGCCTCCCGCTTCTTCGCCGACTTCAACGCCGCGGTCAGCGCGAAATCAGCAGAATAGCCAATATCGGCAATTGGCAGTTTTCGCCGCCTACTCTAAATCGATAGCCATGAGCTGGATGATACGATCGCCCGAGCAGGCAGACCTGGAAGAACTCGCGAACATCTATCTCGCGGTTCGGCGCGAGACGTTCACCTGGGTCAATCCGCTCACCTTCCGCCATGAGGACTTCTTCGCGCACACGCAGGGCGAACTGGTCTGGCTCGCCGAAATGGCGGATGGCGAGATCGCCGGCTTCATGACGCTGTGGTCGCCGGACGATTTCGTCCACATGCTCTACATCAGGAAAGCGTGCCAGGGGCAAGGCATCGGCACGGCGCTTCTGGCCGCGCTGCCGGATTGGCCGAACAAGAAATACCGCCTGAAGTGCCTCGATCGCAACGAACGGGCCAAAGCCTTCTATCGCGCCCAAGGCTTCGTCGTGACCGGAGCAGGGGCGTCCGCGGAAGGCGACTACGAGGAAATGACGTTCTTCCCGGTCGAGTGAACTGCGACGCGCTGCCGAGGCAAGGCGCCACAACAACGGATGCAGGCATCACTGAAGCTGTGGCTTCCTCAGGAAATTGTTGCGATCGGCGGAGCGCACCCGCAGCCACGCCTCGCGGCCGTCGCGCAGGATCCGCATCGGGATTTCCGCACCGGCCGGTCCGCTGCTCCAGATCTTCCGGTAGAAATCGGCGAGACCATCGACCTCGCCGTCGCGCACTTCCGAGATGACGTCGCCACGACGCAGTCCCGCCTCGTCGGCCGGGCTTCCCTCGGCCACGCTCATCACCACGACATCGCCGTTGCTTTCGGCCGAAAAAGCGCCGAGCCACGGCCGTGGCGGCTTGTTCACCTGGCCGCGCGTCATGAGGTCGTCGAGGATCGGCTTCAACAGGTTGATCGGCACGATCATGTTGATGTCGGCGACCTCCCCGCCCTGGCTCATCTGCAGCCGCAACGAGCCGATCCCGAGCAGCTTGCCATCCTTGTCGACAAGTGCCGCGCCGCCCCAGGAGGGATGCGCCGGTGTGGTGAAGATGGCCTCGTCGAGCAGGTACTCCCAGTAGCCGGCGAATTCCTGCTTGGCGACGATCCTTGCATCGACGCACTCGCCGATCCCGTCCGCCAGCGTCACTTCCTGGCCCAGCGCCGCGGCCGTGGCGTTGCCGAATTCGAGCGCCGGCAAGTCGAGAGGGCCAAGCGCCTGAAGCAGCCCGAAGCCGGTTTCCTGATCGTATCCCAGCGCATGCGCGGCAACGACACGCCCGTCGTGGGTGGTCAGCCAGACCTCTTCGGCCTCGGTGATCAGATAGCCGATGGTCAGCACCAGACCGTTGTCGCGAATGACGACGCCGCTGCCTTCGCGGCGGGTGCCCAGCGTGTCGGCGGTGAAGGCATCATCGGGAATGGAGGTGCGTACGGCCACGACCGATTGCAGGATTTGATCTGTATTCATGGTTTCATCCTCATAAGGCGAAGCGCTGAGGCGGTGAAACTGCCTTGTCGAGCGGAGGCGCAACGGATTGATCAGATATAGCTATGAACAGAGATGGGCCGGCGCAAGTATCTGGCAAGCCAAATGTGTGTGACGCCCGCGAGGCACTCCGACACCCGTCTTACGATGCGGGCCTCCTATGCAGGATCAGCGCGACGGCAGTTGTCCGACGACTTCCTCGGCGCGGGTCTTGTGGCGATCGGCCTCGCCCTGCCAGCGCACCGCTTCCCTGGCCTCGTTGCGCGCCCGCTTGCGGTGCTTGCCCTGGTTGAGCCAGGTGACGGCGGAGCCGGCGACCATGCCGATGATCAGCGCGATGAAAATGAAGACGAAGAACGGTGCCGACAGCGACAGGACCTGATCCTCGGGCCGGAACGGATTGAAAGCCAGCGTCACGCTCTGTCGATTGGCGACGCAGAAAATGATCAGGATGATGCCAAGTGGCAGCAAAATCAGGAGGTTGATTATCTTCTTCGCCATCGCAGGCCTCCATATGCATGCGCGCGCACACTGTTGCGCGGCGCGCCTTTCTTCAGCGACAGGATAGAAAAGACGTCGGGAAGTTCAAGTGCGGTTTCGCCTGCGGCGCCTGGTAACGATGATCAATCGTCCTGATCGGCCTGTCCCGGGTTCAGCCGCTCGCGCAGTTCCTTGCCGGTCTTGAAGAAGGGCACCCACTTCTCTTCGACGAACACCGTATCGCCGGTACGCGGGTTGCGGCCGGAACGGGACGGGCGGTTCTTGACGGAAAAGGCGCCGAAGCCGCGCAGCTCGACGCGGTTGCCCGCGGCCAACGCATCGGTGATCTCGTCGAGCACCGCGTTCACGATATTTTCCACATCGCGATGGTAAAGATGCGGGTTGCGTGCCGCAACTATCTGCACCAGCTCGGACTTGATCACTGTCGCCCCCTTAAATTATTGATTTCTTATCAATCGTGGCCAACCTGCCAAACTGAAACGAGCCCGTCAAGAAGCAACTTCTGCGGCAGAATCCCGGCGAGGTCCTGGCTTCTCGCCAGATCACCGTAGCCGAGAAGAGTCAATATCTGTGATGCCGCACCGGCAAGCAGGAATGGCGTGCTGCTCTTCTTGTTCCACTCGATCTCGGGCAGGTCCTTGCTGACGTTCTTGGTGGCTAGATAGGCACGGATTTCGTCGTCGCCGCCAAGCTGGTCGATCAGCTTCACCTTGAGCGCCTGCCGGCCGGTGAAGATGGTGCCGTCGGCAAGCTTCAGCACGTCTTCGCGCGGCAGTTTGCGGCGATCCGCCACCAGATCGACGAACCAGGCATAGCTGTCGACAATCATATTGTTGATCATCGCCTTGGCTTCCTCGCTGGCCGGATGGAAGGGCGAGGGCTCGGCCTTCAGCGGCGAAGACTTGATCTCCTCCATCGACACGCCGATCTTGTCGAGCAGCGGTTTGACCTGCGGATATTGGAAGATCACGCCGATCGAGCCGGTGATCGAGCTGTCACCGGCGATGATCGTGTCGCCTGCCGTCGCGATCATGTAGCCGGCCGAAGCCGCAAGCGTGCGAACGTCGGAAACGACAGGCTTCTTGGCGGAGATCGCCCGGATCGCCTTGAAGATGCGCTCGCCGCCGTAGGTCGTTCCGCCGGGCGAGGAAATCGACACGACCAGCGCCCTGACGGCCTCGTCGTCCTTGATCTTGTCGAGACGGTCGAGAAGCTCGGTATCATCGGTGATCAGGCCGGATATCGTTATATGCGCCACATGGGGCTGCCGGTTGGCCCGGTCAGAAAACCAGAAGCCATATGCCGCGAGGCCGAGCGCCACCACCAGCAGGATGGCAACGACGCGCCAGAAGCCGAGCTTGCGGCGCAGTCTGCGGCGATCCGCGATCATCGAGCTATCCATTTATTCCTCCGGTCGGCAAGTCTGACGCAACTCTTCCAACGTAGAGTGCATTAAACATGCGGAAATGCTGTCGGCGTGGGTTTTATGCTTTTCTTGCTTGTTGCAGAAAAAAATCCATATTGGCAAGTCAGTGTAATAATGCGAAACGAACTGTGATTGGCGAAAGCGCTCCCTATATACGCTGTCCAATCATCGACACGGACCCGATTTATGCTCAACACCTTGGATAATGGCGGACAGGCTGCCTATGCGAAGCCCGCGCAGACGGCCTATGGCGCTGCGAGGTTTCACTCTGCGCGCGTTCGCCGGCTAAAGGTTCTGCTGCCTGTTGCCGCCGTGATCGT
Source organism: Hyphomicrobiales bacterium (assembly GCA_900470805.1). Classification (GTDB taxonomy): domain Bacteria; phylum Pseudomonadota; class Alphaproteobacteria; order Rhizobiales; family Rhizobiaceae; genus Rhizobium. The sequence goes on from UCCA01000022.1 coordinate 21,448, forward strand.
CTCCCTGGCCTTTATCGGCGTTTCTGTCATCCGCACCTATCTGCCCGAGAATATCAAGATCGAAGGCGCCCGGATCGAGAACGGCAAGGTCGTCATGCTGAAGCCGGCGATTGCAGGACGCAATGCCGCCGGCATCAACTATTCGATGCTGGCCGAACGCGCGTTGCAGGATATCAAGAATCCAAACCTGATCTCGCTTGAAACCGTCAAGGCCGTGGTACCCGTCAAGGACGACGTGGTCGCCCGGGTCGAGGCGACGACGGCCGACTACGATCGCGCCACCGACAACCTGAACATCACATCCCCCTTCGTCATCAACATGAGCGACGGCCTCGTTGCCAAGTTCCAGACCGCCCAGGTCGACGTCAAGGGCGGCAAGCTCATTACGTCGGATCCCGTTGCCATTCAAAAAGATGGGGCATCTGTTGTTGCGCGCTCGCTCAAGATGACGGATAAGGGACGCACGATCACATTCGAGGGGAACGTTCGAATGAATGTGAACCCCACCGCTATACGCAAACAAGGCACTTAACACGCGGGTCTTCATGGCAAACGATTGTCGCATTTCTACCCGCAAGGCGGGCGCAGTACTCACGAATGGTGCCCTTGCACTCCTGCTGTTGGCTGGAGGCGCCTTGGCGCAGGCAACGACCAGCCAGATGAGCGGCCTGCAACTGAACAGGGATCAGCCGATCCAGATCGAAAGCGACAAGCTTGAGATCCACGATCAGGACCACACGGCCGACTTCACCGGCAACGTCAAGGTCGTTCAGGGAACGACGACGCTGCAGGCCGGCCACATGACCGTGTTCTACAAGGCCAAGGACGCAGCCGCTGCCGATGGCAAGGCGCCTGCCACCAAGGCATCGGAAACGACGGCGCCTGCCGCGTCTTCGGTCTCGTCGGGCAACGCCGATATCGACCACATCATCGTCACGAACAAGGTATTCCTGACGTCGGGCACGCAAACCGCGACCGCCGACAACGGCTCCTTCGATATGGCCAAGCAGCTCTTCATCCTGAAGGGTGACAAGGTTGTTCTGACGGACGGCGGCAACGTCTTTACCGGTTGCCAGCTCACCGTGCAGATGGCAACGGGACAGGCGCAGTTGGACAGCTGTGGGGGGCGCGTCCAGATTCAGCTCGATCCGCAATCCCAGAAAAAGAACTGACCCCGGCCACCACGTGAAATTATTCTCGCTATCGACTATGTTCGGCAAGACCGGGCAACAGGCCGCCGCTGATGCGGGCGCCGTTGACAAGAGCCGCTATCAGGGAACCCTGATCGCGCGCGGTCTGACGAAGACCTACAGCACTCGGCGCGTGGTAAACGGCGTATCGCTGGTCGTGCGGCGCGGCGAGGCCGTCGGCCTGCTCGGCCCGAACGGCGCCGGCAAGACCACCTGCTTCTACATGATCACCGGTCTGGTCCCTGTCGATGAAGGCACCATCGAGATCGACGGCAACGACGTCACGTCGATGCCGATGTATCGCCGTTCGCGTCTTGGTGTCGGCTATCTGCCGCAGGAAGCGTCGATCTTTCGCGGCCTGACGGTCGAGGAAAATATTCGCGCCGTCCTGGAAGTGCACGTCAAGGACAAGGCGGAGCGCGAGAAGAAGCTCGACGAGCTGCTCGACGAATTTCACATCCGCAAGCTGCGCAAAAGTGCTGCCGTATCGCTTTCGGGCGGCGAACGTCGCCGTCTGGAAATCGCCCGCGCGCTGGCCACCGATCCGACATTCATGCTGCTCGACGAGCCTTTCGCCGGTGTCGATCCGATCTCCGTTTCCGACATCCAGAACCTCGTGCACCACCTGACGGCGCGCGGCATCGGTGTGCTGATCACCGATCACAATGTCCGCGAGACGCTCGGGCTGATCGACCGCGCCTATATCATTCATGCGGGCGAAGTGTTGACGCATGGCCGGGCAAACGACATTGTTAATAATCCGGAAGTTCGCAGACTATACCTCGGCGATAATTTCAGCCTCTGATAGCATCTGTCCGCGACGGAAATTTACCTTGCTGTCATACTTCCGCTTGACCAAATAGAATAAAAAAGCAATTTTTGGGCCAACTTGGATATCAGTGGCCCCAGCCCCGTTTTAGGACACTGTTTCCCGGAGGAACTGAACGGGAGTTTTGCGTCCATCATGGCACTTTCGGCCAATTTATACCTGCGCCAAAGCCAATCGCTGGTGATGACACCACAGCTGATGCAGTCGATTCAGCTGCTTCAGATGACGCATTTCGAGCTCACCCAGTTCATCGCCCAGGAAGTCGAAAAGAATCCTTTGCTTGAATTCCCGTCAAATGACGCGGAAACAGGCAGTGACCGTGCTTCCGACGAGGATGACGCGCGCGCCCGTCAGGCCGACGAGCAGGGTTCGGACGAAGACTATGACAGCCGCTCGGAAGTGATGTCGGGCGACTGGTCCGATCGCACAGATAGCGCCGGCGCCGGCCGCATGAATGACGAGCTGGATGCCAATTACGCCAATGTTTTCCCCGATGATGGGGTGCCGCAGCGCGCCGATGCGCCGGAACTGATCAGCCAGTGGAAATCGATGCCGGGCGGCGGTGAGGGCACGGATTCATACGATCTCGATGATTTCGTTGCCGGCCAGATCTCGCTTCGCGACCATCTGGCGCAGCAATTGCCTTTCATACTTCCCTCTATCGCCGACCGACTGGTTGGCCAGTATCTCGCCGATCAGCTCGACGAGGCAGGCTATCTGCATGCAGACCTCGCCGAAGCGTCGGAGCGGCTGGGCACCAGCATGACCGATGTCGAGCGCGTTTTGACAGCCCTGCAGACGCTCGATCCACCCGGCGTGTTTGCGCGAAGCCTGTCGGAGTGCCTGGCGATCCAGTTACGCCAGAAGGATCGCTTCGATCCGGCCATGCAGGCCTTCGTCGCCAATCTCGAACTCCTTGCCCGCCGCGATTTCGCAACGCTGAAGCGGTTATGCGGCGTTGACGAGGAGGACCTGCTCGACATGCTGAGCGAGATCCGCCAGCTCAACCCCAAGCCCGGCAGCGGTTTCGAGGCGGTAATGTCGGAAGCCATCATGCCCGATGTCGTCGTCAGGGGCGGTTCGGATGGCAGCTGGCTGGTCGAACTCAATCCGGACACGCTGCCGCGCGTGCTCGTCAATCAGTCCTATTTCGCCAAGGTCACCAAGACCGGTGATGATCATGCCTTCCTGTCCGAGTGCCTGCAGACGGCCAATTGGCTGACGCGCAGCCTTGACCAGCGGGCCAAGACGATCATGAAGGTGGCGACGGAAATCGTCCGCCAGCAGGATGCCTTCCTCGTTCACGGTGTCGATCATCTGAGGCCGCTCAATCTGAAGACGGTGGCCGACGCCATCAAGATGCATGAATCCACCGTCAGCCGCGTTACGTCGAACAAATACATCCTGACGCCGCGCGGGCTGTTCGAATTGAAGTATTTCTTCACCGTCTCGATCAGCGCCGTCGAGGGTGGTGACAGCCACTCGGCCGAGGCCGTCCGCCACAGGATCCGTGCCCTCATCGCGCAGGAAGTTCCCGAAAACGTACTCTCAGATGATGATATCGTAGATATCCTAAAGGAGAGTGGGGTGGAACTTGCTCGCCGAACGGTTGCCAAGTATCGTGAGGCGATGAACATAGCCTCTTCTGTCCAGCGCCGGCGGGAGAAGCGGGCGCTCGCCAAAGTCGCGGGCTTCTGAAGGAGTCGATTGGCTCGATCGACGTATGCGCCTCGCGTAAAAATGGCGTCTGTTGACTTTTTGGTAACTTCTGGCTAGAAGCCGCGCCAAATTGGCGCGGTGAATGGCGTCGGAGGTTATCCCCATCATCCTCAGGGCGCCCACAGCCGAGAACTTCGGCCGATCTTGCTTGAGATTGCGCGAAGTGCTTGGATGAGAGTAAGCCTTGGCGTAAAGTGATACTCGCAAACCACATAAGAAGGGAAACTCCATGAGTGTGCGTGTATCCGGTAAACATATGGAAATTGGTGATTCGTTCCGTCAGCGGATCGAGGACCAAATCGGTGTGGCCGTCACGAAATACTTCGACGGAGGGTATTCTGGTCAGGTTATCGTACAAAAGGCCAACGCCCGTTTTTCCGCCGATTGCAAGGTTCATCTCGACAGCGGCGTCATATTGCACGCGGCCGGAGAGGCAATGGACCCGCAATTGGCCTTCGATGCCGCTTCCGAACGTATCGAGAAGCGACTTCGCCGTTACAAGCGCAAGCTGAAGGATCACCACGCTGGAAATCATCCGAATGGTTTTGCCGAAGTCGCCTACACCGTCATGGATGGCATGCCGGATCATGACGACGAGGTCGCTGATGATTTCGCACCAGCGATCGTTGCTGAAAGCACGAAGCAGATGAAGACCATGTCCGTCGCGACCGCCGTGATGGCGCTCGACATGACGGACGAGCCGCTGCTGCTGTTCCGCAGCCCCGGCAAGGAACAGTTGAACATCGTTTACCGTCGGCACGACGGCAACATTGGCTGGATAGACGCAGCCAACATCAAAAGCTGAGAACAAGGCGAGGGGCGGCAGAAACCTGCCGCTCCCCCAGCTTGGCACAAAAGGAAAAAGAAATGGCTTTGGCAGATTTGCTGCAGCAGAATGCGATCATTCCCGCTCTCAGAGTAAATTCCAAGAAACAGCTCCTGCAGGAATTGTCGGCCAAGGCGTCGAAAGTTACCGGCCTGTCCGAGCGGGAAGTCTTCGATGTCATCCTGCAGCGGGAGCGTCTCGGCTCCACCGGCGTCGGCAATGGCATCGCCATCCCGCATGGCAAGCTCGCCAGCGTCAATTCCATCGTCGGCATCTTCGCGCGTCTCGACCAGCCGGTCGATTTCGAAGCGCTTGATGATCAGCCGGTTGATCTCGTCTTTCTGCTGCTCGCGCCCGAAGGCGCCGGCGCCGATCACCTGAAGGCGCTGTCGCGCATTGCCCGCGTTCTGCGCGACCAGGATCTGGTCTCGAAGCTGCGCGCAACGGATTCCGCTTCGGCGATCTATGCTTTCCTCAATGAGGAGCAGGCGTCGAACGCCGCCTGATCATCCGATCGCGAACAATGAAAAACAGGCGCCGGATCGCTCCGGCGCCTGTTTTCATTTCTATCTGGCGTCCAGCCTCTCGGCTCAGAACTCCTCCCAGCTGTCCTGCGCGACGGCCGCAGAGCCGTGCGACTGGGCTGCCCGGCGCGGTGCCGGAGCGGCCGCCTGGCGGTAGCTCGGCGCCGATGGCTGGCGGTACGTTGCTGCCGGCGCCCGCATCTGCTGTGCCGTCGAACGCAGCGAAGTCGACTGGCCGGAGCCGCTGACACGGAAGCGCATGACGAGCTGCTGCAGCGTCTGGGCCTCTTCGTTGAGCGTCACGCTGGCGGCCGTCGTTTCCTCCACCATGGCGGCGTTCTGCTGCGTCACCTGATCCATCTGGTTCATGGCCTGGCTGACTTCCTTGAGACCGATCGCCTGCTCGCTGGCCGACGCCGAAATCTCGCGGATGAGGCCGTTGATGCGCATCACCTGCTCGGAGATGGTATGCAGCGTATCGCCGGCCCGACCGACGAGATCGACGCCTTCCTTGACCTGCACGGCCGAGGTGTTGATCAGCGTCTTGATCTCCTTGGCGGCATTGGCCGACCGCTGGGCCAGTTCGCGCACTTCCTGTGCCACGACGGCAAAGCCCTTGCCGGCTTCACCGGCGCGTGCCGCTTCGACGCCGGCGTTGAGCGCCAGGAGGTTCGTCTGGAAGGCGATCTCGTCGATGACGCCGATGATGCGCGAGACTTCCGTGGAGGACTGCGCGATGCCGTTCATCGAGGCGATCGCCTTGCGAACGACGTCGCCCGATCTCTCGGCATCCTCGCAGGCGTGGTTGACGTTGTCGGCCGCGGTGCGTGCATTATCGGCGCTGGAATTGACCTGTGCGGTGAGCTGGTTCAGGGCTGCTGCGGTCTCTTCCAGGCTGGCCGCCTGCTGCTCGGTACGCTTGGCGAGGTCAGATGCGCTGCCGCTGATCTCGCTGGTGCCGGAGCCGATGTTGACGACGCTGAGGTTCATCGTCGTGATGGTTTCTTCCAGCGCTGCCAGAGCGGCGTTGAAATCCTGCTTCAGCTTGTCGTATTCACCGGGGAACTCGTCGTTGATGCGGTGGCTGAGATTGCCCTTCGACAGTTCGGAGAGGCCTGAGCCGACGATCGAAACGATATGGCGCTGCAGCGATACCGACTGCTGACGTTCGCTCTCGGAACGCCCGCGCTCGGACTCCGCTTCCTGCCTCTGGACCTTCGCCTCGGCTTCGAGGCGGCGGCTGTCGGCCAATGCATGGCGGAAGCCTTCCAGCGCCTTGGCGACCGAACCGGTCTCGTCGGCGCGATCCTGGCCGGCAACCGGCTGGTCGTAGCGGCCTTCGCTGAGGGTGCGGACGCTGGCAACCAGGCCGCCAAGCGGCTTCTGAACGAAGGCGCGGACGGCAAAGTAGAGCGCCAGCATGACGGCTGCGAGAACCAGAACGCCTGCAACGATCATCATGACGGTCTGGTCCTGCACCGGCGCATTGATCGCGCTGTGCGGCACATCGACGAGGATGACCCAGTTGGTGTTCAGATCAGGCAGGGCAAAGGGATAGACCACGCGATCAAAGGGCTCGCCGTCGCCGATCGACAAGTTTTTGACCACGGCTGGCGAGAGCGTGGAAAGGCCAGCCTTGACCTTATCCGCGCCTTCGCCCTCGTAGGGCTTCATCGCGAGGTCCTTGGACGGCGCAACGATCCAGTTTCCACCCTGCGACAGCAGGGTCACGCGGCCGGTTCCGAAAGGATGCAGGTTGCCGAGCTTGTCGGTGAGCGACTTCAGCGAGATGTCGACGCCGCTGACGCCGATCATCTTGCCGCCTGAGATGACAGGATAGGCGATCGAGGTCATCGCGGTGTTCTCGCCGGTGGTGCTTTCGGCGTAGGGCGAGGAGATCGCGCCCTTCTTGCTCGCAGCAGCGAGGCTGTACCATTCGGCCTTGTAGTCCGATCCGAACACCGAGAAGGTGTAGCCACCGTCCTTGGTCTTGGTCCAATAGGCGTTGAACGCGCCCGTCTTGTCCGAGCCGAGGTCCGTCCGGCCGGCAAACGTCGGCGATTGACCGTCGAAGGCGTTCGGCTCTTCGCCGAACCAGCTGCCGAACGCGAACTGGTTGCGCTCGACGTTGGCCTTCAGCATGTCGACGATCGACTTGCGATCGAGATACTTGCCCTCGTGGCCACGACCGATCACGCCGGCCATCGAGCGGGCAGCGCCTGCGAGCTCGCCCACCGATGAGGCCACTTCGTTGGCAATCGCTTTTGCCTCGAGGTTTGCCTGGTCCATGGTCAGCGTTTCCACCCGGCTGCGGGTTTCACCGATAAGGAAGAAATTGGAGATCAGCAGAACCAGCGCGATGGCGCAGCCGGTAATCAGGATAAGCTTTGCCGCAAGCGATTTCATGCGAAAGATGAACATGGATTCCTCGGGGGGATCAAGGATGGGCCGAGCGACGCATCTGCCGGCACAAAAGGCGAAAGCATGCCCCGTCATGGAGCCGCCATAGCGAGTGCCGCATCCCCTGAGAAAAGGAGCCGGCGATCGAGCGGAAGATCGCCGGAAATCTCTTAAATTTGAATGAAATGTGATGATATTTTAGCGGTTCGGCAGCAGGCATTGCGGACAATGTCGCCAGTCGGAACGGCTATAGCTTGTTTGCGACCTCATCCCGCCGCGGAATGGACGGCTGGGCCCCCTGCTTGAGGCAGGCGAGCGACCCGGCGACGGCAGCGCGACGAAGCGCCGGCTCGAAGGCGAGGCCTTCGTCGAGGCTGGCGGCGAAGTAGCCGCAGAAGGTGTCGCCAGCACCAACGGTGTCCACCGGTTCGATCTTCAACCCCTTGGCCCGAGAGAGCACGCCGTCGCGGATGGCGACCACGCCGTCGCCGCCGAGCGTCACGATCAGCGTTTGCCCAGTTTCCGAGTTGAGACGCTTGAGGGCCGCTTCCCGCTCGTCCGCCGTCATGTTCTCCTGGCCAGCAAGACGCTCGAATTCCGTCTCGTTGGCAATGACGATGTCGGCGAGACGACCGAGGCGGGCGGCGTCGTCGATCAGCGGCGCCAGATTGAGAATGGTGGTGACGCCCTTGGCTCGAGCGGCCGAGAGGGCCTGCTCGACGGCGGCGGCCGGCACCTCGAGCTGAAGCATCAGCGTGTCGCCCTTGCCCATGCCGCCAACGGCCTTGTCTGCATCGGCTGCGGTGACCGTGCCGTTTGCGCCCGGCACGACGGCAATCATGTTCTCGCCATCGCCGCCAACGAGGATGATCGCCGTTCCGGTCGGCTCGTCGGCCCGTTTGACGGCGTCGAGTTCGGTGCCGGCTTCCTTGAGAAGCGCCAGAGCGTCATCGGCAAATCCATCATGGCCGACAGCGCCTGCCATGTGCACGCTGCATCCCGCCCGGCGCGCGGCCAGCGCCTGGTTGGCGCCCTTGCCACCGGCAGCTGTCGAAAAGCCGTTTCCGGCAACGGTCTCACCGGGCTTGGGCAAGCGCTGCGTCGTGGCGATGAGGTCCATGTTGATGGAGCCGAAAACGGTAATCACTGAGGCGTTCCTTCCAGAGCTTTTCTTTGGCGGCGACACTGCCCGAAGGTCTTACTCGTCGTCAACCACCCTGAGCTTGAGAAGTCCCGTTCTGCTCTCGACGGATTTCGCCGCAGGCTCGTCATCGCCTGATACCTTGCGGCCATCGCCGCCTTCGAACTCCAGCGCCTCGATCTTGGCGCCCCGCCTTGTCAGCTTGTCGGCCGAGGTGACGATCATGTCGACATCCTTCTGGGCCATGGCGAAGTGACCCTGCAGCTTGCGCACGCGCTCGTCGAGACGGCTGAGATCGTCCATCAGATTTGCGACTTCGCCCTGGATCACATGCGCCTGCGCCTGCATCCTCTGATCCTTGAGAACGGCCTGAATCACCTGGATCGACAGCATCAGCAACGACGGCGAGACGATGACGATGCGCGCCCGATGCGCCTTCTGCACGATCGCCTCGAAATTCTCGTGAATTTCAGCGAAGATCGATTCCGACGGCACGAACAGGAAGGCCGTCTCCTGGGTCTCGCCCTGGATCAGGTATTTCTCCGCTATGTCGCGGATATGGATTTCCATATCGCGGCGAAACTGCTGCGAGGCCACCTTGGCAAGATCCGGCCCGCCGGCGTCGCGGATCGCGTTCCACGCCTCCAGCGGAAACTTCGCGTCGATCACCAGCGGTGCAGCGCCATTCGGCATGCGGATGGTGCAATCCGGGCGCGATCCGTTCGACAGCGTCTGCTGAAACGCATAGGCGCCCATCGGCAGCCCGTCCGCGACAATGGTTTCCATGCGCGACTGGCCGAAGGCGCCGCGCGTCTGCTTGTTGGACAGGATCGCCTGCAGGCCGACGACGTCCTTGGCCAGTGTCTGGATGTTGTTCTGCGCCGCATCGATCACCGCCAGCCGCTCCTGCAGCCGCTGCAGGTTCTCATGCGTCGATTTCGTCTGTTCGGTGATCGTGCTGCTCACCCGCTGCGACATGCCGTCGAGCCGCTGGCTAATCGCTTGGTTAAGCTCGGATTGCCGAGAGCCGAACACTTCGGCCATCGTCGACATCCGCCCATGCATCTCGGCCTGGATTTTCAGTAGTTCCGACATCCGCGCATCGGCCGCCATCGCCCGCTCGTTTGCATCTTCCGCCTGCTCGCGCCGAAGCTGGCTGCTGCGAACGAGAAGGACGGTCATCAGCACCACCACGGCGGCAAGCGCGCCTCCGGCAAGCGCCAGACCGGCGGGGCTGAGATGGATCAAGGTGGCGGTCAATGAGTCGGGTGTCGCGTTCATGGCGCCACCATAGCAAAATTGCCCGTTCTGACTAGATCAAAACGTGAACGAGGATTTGAGCGCCTGGATTGCTGCCGCGGGCGTCCAATCAACCGCTAGCCGATAAATCGAGCCCGCATTTAACCTTTGCGAAACTATATTCGGCAAAAGCTGCGGCTAAATTACCGTTCCGCTTCAATTGCAAAGCAGAGATATCATGAGCAGCCAGCAATCCGACACCTCTCTCAAGCAGCGCCTCGATTTCATCGAGCTCGATGATGGAGCCCGGGCTGCGTTGCGGGAGATGCGTCCGACGATCTCCCCTCTGCTGGGTGCTGCTCTCGATCGGTTTTACGGAAAGCTGGGCAGAACGCCCGCCGTTGCCCGTTTCTTCTCCGACAAGGCGCATATGAACAGTGCCAAGAAGCGGCAGGAGGAGCACTGGGCCAATCTGGCCGGCGGAAATTTCGATGAGGCCTACGTCAAGGGCGTGACCGCGGTCGGCAAGACGCACGCCCGCATCGGCCTGGAACCGCGCTGGTATATCGGCGGCTACGCGCTGCTGATGAGCGATCTCATCAAGGGCCTGATGGACAAGCAGTGGCCGTCGATGTTCGCGCGCCAGCAGGGCAAGGTTCTGGCTGAAAAGCTATCCGCCGTCGTCAAGGCGGCGATGCTCGACATGGATTACTCGATCTCGGTCTATCTCGAAGCGCTGGAAGAAAAGCGCGTGAAGCTTGAGGAAGAGCGACTGAAGGCCGAAGCCGATCAGGCGCATGCGCTCGAGCATCTTCGCCGCGGCCTCGAGGCTCTTTCCAGAGGTGATCTCGAATCCACCCTGCCGACCGATCTCCCAGGCAACTTCAAGGATATGGGCGAGGACTACAATCGCGCCGTCGCCGCCTTGCGCGCATCCTTCGCCTCCGTCCGCGCCACATCCGGCGAGATCATGCGCGGCACCGACGTGATCGCTAAGGGTTCCGACGATCTGGCGCTGCGCACCGCGCAACAGGCAGCCGGCGTCGAGGAAAGCTCGGCAGCCCTGCAGCAGCTCTCCGTCAGCGTCGGCCAGACGGCGTCGAATGCCGAGAAAGCCTCCGCCGCCGTGCGCGAAACGCAGCACAAGGCGAAGAACTCCGGCGAGCTCGTCACCAGCGCCGTCTCGGCCATGGCCGGCATCGAGAAGTCCTCGACCGAAATCACCAAGATCATCGGCGTGATCGACGAAATCGCCTTCCAGACCAACCTGCTGGCGCTGAATGCCGGCGTCGAGGCGGCCCGCGCCGGCGAAGCCGGCAAGGGCTTCGCGGTCGTGGCCCAGGAAGTGCGCCAGCTCGCCCAGCGCACGGCCGATGCAGCCAAGGAGATCAAGCGGCTGATCTCCGAGAGCTCGATCCAGGTCAACCAGGGTGTCGACATCGTCAGCAGCACCGGCGAATCGCTGAGCGACATGATCAACCGGATCGACAGCATCAACAGCTTCGTCGCCGACATCGCCTCTGCTGCCCGCGATCAGGCAACCGGCGTCAACGAAGTCAGCGTCGCCATCCGCAACATGGACACCATCACCCAGCAGAACTCGGGCATGGTCGAGCGCACCTCGGCGGAGACCCGCCGCCTCAGAAACGAAGTCGAAGGCCTGGTGGGACTGCTCGAACGTTTCCGCATCGGCGGCAACGAACGGCCCGCCTACGAGGCCTCGCGCCGCGCCGCATAGGCGAAATCCCGCGAAATTCCGGAGACGGCATAAAAAAGCGTCGCCTCCGGGCCCTTGGATAATTCCATCCCGCAAAAAGATGGGTTATGGGGAACGCCATGACCATCAAGCCACTCATCATTCTCCCCGATCCGCTGCTCCGTCAGGTTTCCAAGCCGATCGAGCGCGTCGACAGCGATCTGCAGCGTCTGGCCGACGATATGCTGGACACGATGTACGATGCGCCGGGCATCGGCCTTGCCGCCATCCAGATCGGCGTGCCGCGTCGCATGCTTGTGATCGACGTCGCGCGCGAGGGCGAGGAAAAGCAGCCGCTCGTCTTCATCAATCCCGAAATCGTCGCATCTTCCGACGAGCGATCGGTCTACGAGGAAGGCTGCCTGTCGATCCCGGATTACTATGCCGAAGTCGAACGCCCAGCCACCGTCAGCGTCAGGTATCTCGACCGCGACGGCAAGGAACAGACGGTCGAAGCCGACAGCCTGCTTGCCACCTGCCTGCAACACGAGATCGATCATCTCAACGGCGTGCTCTTCATCGACCACATCTCCCGCCTCAAGCGCGAAATGGTCGTCAAGAAGTTCACAAAGGCCGCCAAGACCACCAAGGCAATCTGAGCCTCGCGTTGAATATCCGGTTCCGAAGGACTATGATATCGCTGATATCATGATGGAGGTGCCGCATGGGTGATCTTCTGATCCGCGGTCTGGATGACGAATTGAAAGCGCAGCTTCAGGAAAGGGCGATCCGTAACGGTCGCAGCCTTTCGCAGGAAGCGGTCGAGTTGTTGCGAAGCCAGATCGTGCGGGAGCAATCTCTGGTGCCGGCTGGAAATCGGCTGTACGCCCTATTGGGCGACGAACGGCTCACCGAAGATGAAGTGGAGATGTTTTCCGAGCTTCGCCATCAAGCCGACCGAGCGCCGCCGAATTTCGAGTGATGATCGTTCTTGATACCAACGTGATTTCCGAAATCCATGCGCGCGCGAACAGCGAGCGCATCGTTGCCTGGCTCAATCAGTTTCAGATTGAATCCCTGTTCATCACCACCATCTCCATTGGCGAGATGTATTATGGCTTGCATCTGCTTGACGAGGGGCGCCGCAAGGCGTCCTTGTTATCGGCCTTCGCTCGCATCGAAGCTGAGTTTAGCGGCCGCGTCATCGGCTTTTCAATGGAGGCGGCACGTCGATACGGCGCGCTCTCCGCGGCGCGGCGGGCGGTTGGCCGTTCGATGGAAACCAAGGACGCCATGATCGCCGCGATCTGCCTCACCCACGGCGCGACACTGGCGACGCGCAACACAAAAGACTTCGAAGGGCTTGATCTCAAGCTCGTAAACCCGTTTGAAGACGGCTGATCTTCACGAGCGGTTGCAGAGCCCAAGACCGGCTGCATAACAGGAACTGGCGGCACACAATGTCTCTTCGCATCATCTTCATGGGAACGCCCGAGTTCTCGGTCCCGACGCTGCGCATGCTTGTCGATGCCGGCCACACGATCCTTGCTGTCTACACTCAGCCGCCGCGCCCCGGCGGCCGGCGCGGGCTCGATCTGCAGAAGTCGCCCGTCCACCAGGCGGCCGAACTGCTCGGCATTCCGGTGTCCACGCCGGTCAATTTCAAGGATCCCGAGGAGCGAGAGCGTTTCGCCGCCCACAAGGCCGATGTCGCCGTCGTCGTCGCCTACGGCCTGTTGCTGCCGGAAGCGATCCTCACTGGCACCCGCTACGGCTGCTACAACGGCCACGCGTCGCTGCTGCCGCGCTGGCGCGGCGCCGCGCCGATCCAGCGCGCGATCATGGCCGGCGACGAAAAGACGGGCATGATGGTGATGAAGATGGACAAGGGCCTCGACACCGGCGCCGTCGCCATCACAAGTGAAGCCGCGATCGGCGAGAACATGACCTCGGGCGAGTTGCACGACAAGCTGATGCAGGTCGGCGCCAAGGCGATGGCCGAGGCGATGGTCAGGCTCGAAATGGGCGACCTGCCACTGACGCCGCAGCCGGAAGACGGCGTGCTCTACGCATCGAAGATCGACAAGAGCGAAACGCGCATCGATTTCTCCCGCGATGCCGCGGACGTTCATAACCACATCCGCGGCCTTGCGCCGTTTCCAGGCGCCTGGTTCGAGCTCGAGATGTCAGGCAAGCCGGAGCGCGTGAAGGTGCTCGGCTCCGAGCGGGCAGAGGGTTCCGGGACGGCCGGCACGCTATTGACCGACGATCTCGTCGTCGCCTGCGGTTCCGGCGCCGTCAGGCTGACGAAACTGCAGAAGGCCGGCGGCAAGCCGCTGGCCGCCGCCGACTTCCTGCATGGCACCCACCTGCCTGCGGGCACGAGGCTCGCCTGATGCATCGATACCGCATGATCGTCGAATATGACGGTTCGCAATATGTCGGCTGGCAGCGGCAGGACAATGGCCCCTCGGTACAAGGTGCCATCGAGAAGGCGATCCTGGGCGCCAGCGGCGACACCGTATCGATCCGCGGCGCCGGCCGCACCGATTCCGGCGTCCATGCCATGGGCCAGGTGGTGCATGCCGATCTGTCGAGGGAATGGGCGCCCTTCAAGCTGCAGAATGCACTGAACGCGCATCTGAGACTGTCGGGCGAGCGCGTCGCTATCCTTGAGGTCGAAAGCGCCAGCGAGCACTTCGACGCCCGCTTCTCCGCCCTTCGTCGCCACTATCTCTACCGCATCGTCACGCGCCGCGCGCCGTTGGCGCTCGAGGCCGGCAAGGCCTGGTGGGTGGCCAAGGCGCTCGATCACAATGCCATGCATGCCGCCGCGCAGACACTGGTCGGCAAGCACGACTTCACCACCTTCCGCTCCGCTCATTGTCAGGCAAACAGCCCGGTGCGCACCCTCGACAGGCTGGATGTGACGCGCACGGGAGACCTGATCGAAATCCGCGCCACCGCCCAGAGCTTCCTGCATAACCAGATCCGCTCCTTCGCCGGCACGCTGAAGCTGGCGGGCGAGGGCCGATGGACGCCTGATGATGTCCGCGCGGCGCTGGAAGCGAAAGACCGCAAGGCCTGCGGCCCGGTCGCCCCGCCCGATGGTCTTTATTTCATGCAGGTCGACTACCCCGACGTGATCATCGACCGGCGCAAGGAGACAGCCAATGACGACGACGATCTATCATAACCCCGCCTGCGGCACCTCGCGCAACACGCTGGCGATGATCCGCCAGTCCGGCGAGGAGCCCGTCGTCATCGAATATCTGAAGACGCCGCCGAGCCGCGAGCAACTGACCACCTTGGCCGCCGCCATAGGTATCCCGGTTCGCGGACTGTTGCGCGAAAAGGGCACTCCCTACGCCGAACTCGGCCTCGACGATCCATCGCTGACAGACAACCAGCTGCTGGACGCAATGCTCGCCCACCCGATCCTGATCAACCGCCCGATCGTCATCACCGAAAAAGGCGCACGCCTCTGCCGGCCGTCGGAGATCGTGTTGGAGATATTGGACAACCCTGAGATCGGCGCGTTCACGAAAGAGGATGGCGAGGTCGTTCGCGGTCGGTAGCAGTCTAGACCGGATAGATCCCGAGAAAGCGCTGCAGAAACTCCGTCAGCATCAACACCGGCACGAACAGCACCAGCGTCATCGCTCCGATCAGCGGGCCGTTGCCGCTGAAGATCATCCTGAGGATTCGCGCGAGCGCGAAGACCTGCGCCAGCATAAAGGCGAGCAGCAGCATCGAGACGAGGCCGATCGCGCCAGGCACGAAGAACACCAGCGCCAGCAGCAGCCCATTGATATAGGAGAGCGGCACGCCCAGCCAGTTGATGCTGACGATCACGGATGAAAAGCGGTCGCCCTTCTTGAAGGCCAGCAACAGCAGTCCGGCCAGCACCAGCGGCACGAACCAGGTCGCCGCCTCCACCAGCGCGAGCCGGAAATAGAACAGCGCGCCGACATCGGTGTGCGGCGGCATCTTCTGCAGGAAGGCCTCGCGCCACCAGAGCCACGATATGCCCATCGGCGGCAGGCACCAGACGAAGGCCCAGAAGGAGCGGTTGACGCCGCGGTCCGACACGTCGAGAAAGCGGAAGCCGGCCGGGTCCATGCGGATCAGCAGCCAGAGGCCGGACAGGTAGTACTGGACTTCCCTAAACCCCGGCATTCTCGAACCAGCGCGCGATGAAGGTTTCATAGATGACCGTCAGTTGCTCCAGGTCGGAGACCGTGACGCGCTCGTCCACCATGTGCATGGTCTGTCCGACGAGGCCGAATTCAACGACCGGGCAGTAATCCTTGATGAAGCGCGCATCCGAGGTGCCGCCCGTGGTCGACAGCTTGGGCGACAGGCCGGTGACGCTCTCGATTGCCGACGACAGCGACGCGATCAGCGCGTTGTTCCGTGTCAGGAACACGTGGCTCGGTCGCTCGGCCCAGACGATATCGTATTGGAACGGCTGGCGGCCCGGCCGCAGCACGCCGTCACTCGCGGCGGCGTCGAGACGGCGGATGATTTCCTGCTGCAGGCTTTCGGCAGTCCAGGTGTCGTTGAAGCGGATGTTGAAGCTCGCTGTCGCCTTCGCGGGCACGACGTTGGTGGCCGGATTGCCGACATCGACGGTGGTCACTTCGAGGTTGGACGGCTGGAAATTCTCGGTTCCCGCGTCGAAGGGCGGATACATCAGCGCCTGCGTCAGCTGCAGGATGCCGCGCACCGCATTGTCGGCCAGATGCGGATAGGCGGCGTGGCCCTGCACGCCATGCGCGGTGATCTTGCCCGAAAGCGAGCCGCGGCGACCGATCTTGATCATCTCGCCCAGCGTATCGGGATTGGTCGGCTCGCCGACAAGGCAGGCGTCCCAGGTCTCGCCGCGCTCCGCCGCCCATTGAAGCAGCTTGGTGGTGCCGTTGATCGCGGGACCTTCCTCGTCGCCAGTAATCAGGAACGAGACCGAGCCCTTCGGCGCGCCGTGCTTTTCGATATGGCGGGCGATCGCCGCCACGAAGCAGGCGACGCCACCCTTCATGTCGACGGCGCCCCGGCCGAACAGTTCGCCGCCGGATATCTCGGCCGCAAAGGGCGCATGGGTCCACGCCGCTTCGTCGCCGACGGGCACGACGTCCGTGTGCCCGGCAAACATAAGGTGTGGACCTTCGCCACCAAGCCGGGCGTAAAGGTTTTCGATATCGGGCGTTCCCGGCTCCGTCGCCTTCACCTTGTCGACCTTGAAGCCAAGCGGCGACAGCATCGCCTCCAGCGCCGAAAGCGCGCCGCCTTCGGCGGGCGTCACGGACGGGCAGCGAATCAGGGTCTGGAGATTGGCGACGGGATCGGTGGCTGTCATGGCAGTGGAACTATCCGGCGGTAATGGCAAAGAAAAGGCAAGGTGGAGTTGTATCAGGCGAAATACGCCGTCGCTTTCCGCCCGCACCACATCAGGCGATCCATATTCCGGCGTCGCGGGCTCAATGGAGGAGCCGAGACGCCGGAATGGGTGACCTTATCAGTCGCGCAGCAGTTCGTTGATGCCGGTCTTCGAGCGGGTCTTCTCGTCGACCGTCTTGACGATCACGGCGCAGTAGAGATGCGGCGCGGGGAGGCCGTTCGGCATCGTGGCGTTGCCTGATGGCATGGAGCCGGCGACGACGACCGAGTAGGGCGGAACTTCGCCGTAGGTGACTTCACCGGTGGCGCGGTTGACGATCTTCGTCGATTTGCCGATGTAGACGCCCATGCCGAGCACCGAGCCCTCGCGGACGATGCAGCCTTCGACGACTTCCGAGCGGGCGCCGATGAAGCAATTGTCTTCGATGATCGTCGGGCCGGCCTGCATCGGCTCCAGCACGCCGCCGATGCCGACGCCGCCGGAGAGATGCACATGCTTGCCGATCTGCGCGCAGGAGCCGACGGTCGCCCAGGTGTCGACCATCGTGCCCTCGTCGACGAAGGCGCCGAGGTTGACGAAGGACGGCATCAGCACGACGTTCTTGGCGATGTAGGCCGAGCGGCGCACGACGCAGTTCGGCACGGCGCGGAAGCCGGCGGCGCGGTATTCGCTCTCACCCCAATTCTCGAATTTGGAAGGAACCTTGTCCCACCATGTCGAGTTGCCCGAACCACCCTTCACGACTTCCATGTCGTTGAGACGGAAGGAGAGCAGAACGGCTTTCTTCAGCCACTGATTGACCTTCCACACGCCATCGGCGCCACGCTCGGCAACGCGCGCCTTGCCGCCGTCGAGAAGCTCGAGCGCGGTTTCCACCGCATCCCGCACTTCGCCCTTGGTCGTCAGGCTGACGCTGTCGCGATTGTCGAAGGCGGCTTCGAGGGTCTTTTCGAGGGAGGAGAGGTCGGTGGCGCTCATGAGAATTCCTTAAACTTCGATCTTTATCGTGGAGGCCGACGCCTCCGGGAATTGTGATTGGCGGGATGCGATCTGCTCTATCCCATGCAGGCCTAAAATGGAATGATTTTTCGGGGGCGGTTCGCTCCCCATCGCTGCTACAAAACGACATACCGGCAAAGGCTGCCGGCACGACTGAAAGGCATTGGAATGGCTAAGGGCAAGAATGGCAGGCTGCGGCGCAAGGATGGCGTCTGGGATCCGTTGAAATCGAGCGAGACCGACAAGCAACGCGCCGAGGCCGTGCCGAAGACCCCGCAAACGCTGTCGCCCGCCTATCGCCTTGCCTATGCCGACGAGGATTTCCTGTGCCGCGAGGAACTGCGGCCGATCCGCCTGCAGCTGGAACTGATGAAGCCCGAGATGCTGCTGACGGAACGCGGCATCAAGTCCACCGTCGTCATGTTCGGCGGCGCCCGCATCCCGGCGCCGGGCCAGAGCGCATGGGCGGCCAGAAACGACACGCAGCGCGCCAATCTGGAAGCCGCCTCCGTCTATTACGACGAAGCCCGCAAGTTCGCCCGCCTGTGCTCGAAATATTCGGCCGGCTTCGATTTCCATGAATATGTGGTTGTGACAGGCGGCGGACCCGGCGTCATGGAAGCGGGCAATCGTGGTGCCGCCGACGAAGGCGCGCCCTCCATCGGCCTCAATATCGTACTGCCGCACGAGCAGGCGCCGAACGTCTACGTGACACCGGAGCTGAGCTTCAACTTCCACTACTTCGCCATCCGCAAGATGCATTTCATGGTCCGCGCCAAGGCAATCGCCGTCTTCCCCGGCGGCTTCGGCACGCTCGACGAATTCTTCGAATGCCTGACGCTGATCCAGACCGGCCGCATGGAAAAGATGCCGCTCATTCTCTTCGGCGAAAAGTTCTGGAAAAGCATCGTCAATTTTGAAACACTCGCCGAATTCGGCACCATCGCCCCCGATGACCTCGACCTCATCAGCTTCGTCGACACCGCCGACGCCGCCTGGAAGATCATCCAGGATTTCTACGAGCATCCGGAATAGGGGGCGCTCACGGCGCGTCGCCGGCCTTCTTCGGCCGGCCGCCCTTTGCGCCGTTCGCCCGGCTGGCGGCCGCCTTGGCGGGCGAGCGGGATTGTCCACCACGGCGTTGCGCTTCCATAAAACTCCTGGTGCCGAACACGCCGTTCATCAGCCCGGAGATGGTGTAATCGGCATCAAGGCTTTCCCAGTGAAGCCCGGTCTCTCCAAGTAGTTCGACTTCGCCAAGCTCGGCCACGGTCGCGTCTTCCAATCCCTGCAAGGCACGAGCGGGAAAGATGAAAGATGCTCCATTGGTGAAATCCAGGACTATGCGCTCCGACGCGGCATCGAAGCGAACCAAGGTTGGTATGGGGCGCTCGGCACGCTCTGCTTCCCAGCGCTGCTTTGCTTGCGCGAGTTCGGCGTCCGTGATCTTGATCGTGGCCATGGCAAAAAATAACCCAACAACTTGGGTATTTCAATTACACGAAAAAGCCCGCCGCGACGATCGCGACGGGCTCTGAGCTCGGGAATGCCGGTCCTTACAGGAACGGACGTTGCGGCATGTCGGCGATCGAGATTACGCCGTCCTTGTTGGTGTCCATGCGCGTGAAGAACTTGTCGAAGGCGGCTTCGGCTTCCTGCTTGGAAATCTGGCCGTTCTCGTCCGTATCGATCCGCTGCATGATCATCAGTTCGCGGATCATGCCTGGCCCGCGCATGCCGTGGCGACCGGGGCCACGATTGGCCTCGTCCTGCGGCGGTGCCGGCTGGCCGGCGTCGGCATCGGCCGGCGGCGGGGCAGGGGCGGCATCGTCATCCGCTGCCATGTCGTCGGCAGGCGCCTTGGCCTTCGCCATCTGCGCTTCGTGATATTTCCGGATTTCGCCCGGTGTCAGCGAGCCGTCATTGTTGGTGTCGATGGCGGCGAAGATGGTCTCCATGCCGTTCTTGGCTTCGTCCTTGGAAATCTGGCCATCCTTGTTGGTGTCGAACTGCTGCAGCATCCGCACGAACACGACTTCGCGCATCATAGGCCCGCGCGGTCCGCCGCCCATCATCGCGTGGTGCGGCTTAGGCGGATGCTTGTGCTTGTCGCCGGGCGCAGCAAAACTGCTGCCGGCTGCGGCACCGACGATCAGGACGGAGGAGAGTGCGGCCAGTATCAGCTTGTTCCGAGACATTTGGGTTCCTTTCAGTGTGCAATCTCATTGGGGATCACAGACAACAAGGTAGGGTGGTGGCCCCCGATTACCCAGTTAAACATCGGTAAGCTGGATGAAACTTTCGTAACTTAGCCGTTAATCTTCTCAAGGAAATCAGTGAGATCGTCGGTGACGAAGTCGATATGGTCGTCCTCGCCGCTGGTCTTTTCCCACCACTCGACAACCGTGTCCTCGAGGTTGTTCGGCACCAGCAGGACTGTCTTCATGCCGAGCGCCTTGGGGACCGTCAGATTGCGCGGCAGGTCCTCGAACATCGCCGCCTTGTCGGTCTCGACGCGCTTCAGCTGCGTGAACTTGTCGTAGGTTTCCTGCGCCGGCTTCGGCACGAACTCGGCGGCGACGATGTCGAAGATATCGTCGAAATGGTCGAGAATACCGAGCGCGCCCGCCGCCATCTCGGCATGCTTGACGCTGCCGTTGGTGAAGATGAACTTGCGGCCGGGCAGCGCCTTGATCGCCGCGCCCAGCTCCGGCTGTGCCGTCAGGCTGGAATAGTCGATCGCATGCGCCTTCTCGAGGAAGTCGTTCGGGTCGACGCCGTGGTGGATCATCAGCCCCTGCAGCGTCGTGCCGTGCTCGAGATAATACTGCTTCTGCAGCTTGCGTGCCTCGTCGCGCTCCATCTGCAGCAGCGTCGAGACGTAGGCCGTCATGTTCTTGTCGATCTGCGCGAACAGATTGACCCGGTGCGGATAAAGCGTGTTGTCGAGGTCGAACACCCACTCTGTCACATGCGAGAAGTCGGATTGGCTCGGGGTGCGATCGATCTTGGTCATGCCTGCCTTATGGCACGAGCGGCCACCGATTGAAATCCGGAATGCGACCATTCACGTCGGCTGATTGATGCGCCGGCGCGACCGCACTAGTCTCGAGAGAATAAGGTCCAGGGAGAAACAACGATGAACCAGTCAGACAAGGCGAGTGCGTTCGGCGCGCTGCACCGGAAGGGCAATCCTGTCGTCCTCTACAATATCTGGGATGCCGGTTCCGCCAAGGCGGTGACCGACGCCGGCGCAAAGGCGCTGGCGACGGGAAGCTGGTCGGTTGCCGCCGCGCAGGGTTATGGCGATGGCGAGAAGATCCCGATGGAGGCGTTGGTCGCCACGACCTGCCAGATCACGGCCGCCAACGACCTGCCGCTCTCCGTCGATTTCGAGGGCGCCTATTCCACCGATCCAGCTGATGCTGCAAGCAATGTCGAAAAGCTGATCGACGCCGGCGCCATCGGTATAAATTTCGAGGATCAGGTGGTTGGCGGCGAAGGGCTGCACCCGATGGAGCATCAGGCTGCCCGCATCCGCGCCATCCGCGAGATGGCGGATCGTCGCGGCATCGCCGTCTTCATCAATGCACGCACAGACCTGTTCCTGCGCGAAGGCGATCTTTCGAAGCATGCTGGTCTGGTTGAGGAGGCGATCGAGCGAAGCAAGGCTTACGCGGCCGCCGGTGCCAGCGGGTTTTTCGTCCCTTGGCTGATCGATGAACGCTTGATCGAAAAGGTCTGCGCCGCGTCGCCGCTTCCGGTCAATATCATGATGCGTTCGGGCGCGCCCGACGTGAAGACGCTGGCGAAGCTCGGTGTCAGCCGTGTTAGTTACGGGCCGGGACCCTACAGGGCGATGATGGAAAAGCTGAAGGACGCAGCCGCGGCGATCTACGGGACATTATAAAATAGACCCCTCCCCACAAGGGGGAGGGGCTAACTCGTGGCGCCCTCTGTGCCATCTCATACCATCAGCGTCTGTCGACAGGCTTTGGTTTGAGGGAGGGGTGCGCCCAGCAAGCCCCTCCCCCTTGTGGGGAGGGGCTGGGGAGGGGACTTCATCCGCTATCAGAGAGGAAAAGACCGCCCCTACGGAACGATCAGCGTGCCCGCGCCGTGCTCGGTGAAGATCTCCAGCAGCACGGAATGTGCGGTCTTGCCGTTCAGGATGACGACGCCCTGCACGCCGGCCTTGATCGCGTCGATGCAGGTCTCGACCTTCGGGATCATGCCGCCCGAGATGGTGCCGTCGGCGATCAGCTGGTGCGCCTGCGAGACCGACAGTTCCTTGATCAGGTTGCCCTGCTTGTCGAGCACGCCGGGAACGTCGGTGAGGAACAGCAGGCGGGTCGCGTTCAGCGCGCCGGCGATGGCGCCGGCAAAGGTGTCGGCGTTGATATTGTAGGTCGCGCCGTCGCGGCCGGGAGCGACCGGGGCGATGACGGGGATCATCTCGGAACGGGCCAGGAGGTCGATCAGCGTGCGGTCGACTTCGACCACTTCACCGACGAAACCGAGATCGAGAACGCGCTCGATGTTGCTGTCCGGATCCTTGATCGTCTTGCGCGCCTTTTCGGCGAAGACCATGTTGCCGTCCTTGCCGCAAAGCCCGATCGCCCATTCGCCGGTCTGGTTGATCAGCGCGACGATTTCCTTGTTGATCGAACCGGCGAGAACCATTTCGACGATCTCGACCGTCTTGGCGTCGGTCACCCGCAGGCCGCCCTCGAACTTCGATTCGATGCCCATCTTGCTCAGCATCGCGCCGATCTGCGGGCCGCCGCCATGCACGACGATCGGGTTGACGCCGGATTGCTTCAAGAGCGCGATATCGCTGGCGAACGCCTTGCCGAGCTCGGGATTGCCCATGGCATGGCCGCCGTATTTCACGACGATCGTCTTGTTCTCGTAACGCTGCATGAAGGGCAGGGCCTTCGCCAGCAGCCGTGCCTGAAGTTCGCTTTCGGTCTCGGTCATCGGATACCCCGCGGGAATTGGTTGCGGCCTTTTATCCCAAGTTTTTGACAGATGGAATAATCAGCACGGGATTAGTTTGCGCTATTTGCGTGGCCTGCCGCGTCTTGCCAAGTGCTGCCGAACACCCTTAGGTAAGCAATAGCACAGGGAAGAGGCGCGGCATGACGAGCGAGGAAATCGCAGGACTGATCGGCCGGGTTGCAATGCGCGACCGAAAGGCCTTCGTGGTGCTCTATCGCGAAACATCCCCGAAACTTTTTGCCATCTGCCTGCGTATCTTGAAGGACCGGACAGAAGCCGACGAGGCGCTGCAGGAGATCTATATCAAGGTCTGGCAGCGCGCCGCGGCCTTTGCGGTCACCACGGGGACACCATCGTCCTGGCTTGCCGCGATCGCGCGCAACCAGGCGATCGATATCTTGAGAAGCCGCAAGCCTGTGGCCGACGAACTGGACAGCGCATACGACCTCGCCGATGGCGAACTCAATCCGGAGGAGCAGACTGTGATCCGGGATGAGGGAAGGCGGATTGACACCTGCATGGAACAGTTGGAAGCTGATCGGGCGGTGGCAGTGAGACGGGCTTATGTCGAAGGACTGAGCTATCAGGAACTCGCCGAACAATTCGGCGTCCCTTTGAACACGATGCGCACATGGCTGCGACGCAGCCTATTGAAGCTGAGAGAGTGCATGGAACGATGACATCGTCCGATCAAAGCAAGGGAGGCCGCTCCCGGGATGAAGTGCTCGCAGGCGAGTACGTGCTCGGCGTTCTCTCTTTCAAGGATCGGCAGGTGGTCGAAGACCGCATGCGGGTCGACCGTCCGTTCGCGGCGATCGTCAGCCGCTGGGAAGCCAACCTTTCGACCTTCAACGACGATTACGACGTCGTCACGCCCAGCCAGGAAACCTTCAAGCAGGTGGAAGCCCGTCTGTTCGGCACGCCGCAGAGAGCCCCGCAGGGCGGTGGCCTGTGGAACTCCGTGGTCTTCTGGCGGTCCTTCACCGCCGCGTCGCTGATCGTCACGGCGGCGGCGCTGGCGCTCACCTTCGCCACCGTCGCGCCGCCGAAGCCGGGCGCCCCGCTGGTCGCCGAATTGTCGTCGCCCGCAAGCCAGGTCAATCTGCTCGCCTCCTACGACGCGCTGACCGGCCACGTCAGGATCGTTCCCGTCGCGGCCGGCAAGCCGGAAGAGAAGTCGCTCGAACTCTGGATGGTGCCGGCCGACGGCGCGCCGAGGTCGCTCGGCGTATTCGCCGCCGGTCAGGGTGGCGATGGCGAGCTGGTCATTCCGGTCGAGATGCGTTCGGCCATCGGCGACGGCACGACGTTTGCCGTCAGCCTCGAGCCGTTCGGTGGCTCGCGCACCGGCGCGCCGACCGGTCCTGTTGTCGCCAGCGGTGCCGCGCGCAGGCCCTGATTTTTTCTGAAACTATTTCGGCGGCCGTCCCGTAGATCCTCATGTCCCAGCGTCGCAAGGCATTCAGCCGGCGATCAGCGAGCGGACGGAGGAGAAACAATCATGATCAAGTCCGCACTGCGCACCATCGCGCTTGCAACCGCTGTTTCCGCAATCGCTTTCGCTGCACAGGCGAAGAATCCGATGGTCGGCGGCGCCGCGATGTATCCGACCAAGAACATCATCGAGAACGCCGTCAATTCCAAGGATCACACCACGCTCGTCGCCGCCGTCAAGGCAGCCGGCCTGGTCTCGACATTGGAAGGCAAGGGCCCGTTCACCGTCTTCGCACCGACCAACGAAGCCTTCGCGGCACTGCCGGCCGGCACCGTCGACACCCTGCTGAAGCCGGAAAACAAGGCAAAGCTCACCAAGATCCTCACCTGCCACGTCGTGGCCGCTGATGCGATGGCCAAGACCGTCGCCAAGATGATCAAGGATGATGGCGGCGAGCACGACATCAAGACGGTCGGCGGCTGCGTGCTGAAGGCCAAGGAAAGCATGGGCAAGATCACCCTGACCGACGAGAGCGGCGGCGTGGCACATGTGACCATCGCAGACGTCAAGCAGTCGAACGGCGTCATCCACGTCATCGACAAGGTTCTGCTGCCGAAGATGTAATCTACCCAGTCCCGGCAGTAGCTTGAGGCGCCCTCACCACCCTGGGGCGCCTCTTTTTTGTGTCCGGCTGCCGGGCAAGAGCCTTTCCAGGTTAATGCTCCGGCAGAATGATTCAATTTAACCCGGAAAGGCTCTATTTCGCGCTCGTGGCGCCGACGGTCAGTGCGATCGCCTCGCGCAGCTCGTCCAGGCCGTCGCTCTTCTCGGAAGAGGTTGCGATGATCTCGGGATAGGCGGCGGGCCGCTTCTTGATCTTCTCGGCCGTATCGGCCAGCAGCTTGATCACGGCAGGCGGCTTGATCTTGTCGGTCTTGGTCAGGACGACCTGGTAGGATACAGCCGCCTTGTCGAGCAGATTGAGCACCTCGTCATCGTTCTTCTTGATGCCGTGGCGGCTGTCGATCAGCACGTAGACGCGCTTCAGCGTCGCGCGGCCCCGGAGATAGTCGAACACCAGTTTCGTCCAGGCATCGACGTTTTCCTTCGGCGCCTTGGCATAGCCGTAGCCCGGCATGTCCACCAGTGCCATCGGCGGCAGGTCGCCGGCGTCGCCGGAATAGCCCTCGGGCACGAAATAGTTCAGTTCCTGCGTACGGCCGGGCGTGTTCGACGTGCGGGCCAGTCCATGTTGGCCGACGAGCGCGTTGATCAGCGACGACTTGCCGACATTCGAGCGGCCGGCAAACGCCACTTCCAGCGGTCCTTCCGGCGGCAGGAACTTCAGGGACGGCACGCCGCGGATGAAGATCCAGGGACGTCCGAAGAGCGGCTTGTCGGTGTTGTCGGTCATACGGCCTTTTCCAGCGCATCCAAATCCAGAGAGCCTATGGCATTCAGGTTTCGGGTGATTTTGTCAACCGGCACGATCCCGCCGTAAAAGCCGCAGGTGGTGCCCTAAAAGAAAAAGCCCTGCCGAAGCAGGGCTTTCGTTACTTCTCCGTCGGTGCCGGTTTTCGTTTGAACAGGCCCTTGAGATTGCTGAACAGCTCGACCTTGACGCCGTGGCGGCGCATGATCACCGCCTGCTGGATCACCGAGAGCGTATTGTTCCACGCCCAGTAGATGACCAGACCGGCCGGGAAGCTTGCCAGCATGAAGGTGAAGACCAGCGGCATCCAGTTGAAGATCATCGCCTGCGTCGGATCCGGCGGTGTCGGGTTCATGCGCATCTGCAGGAACATCGTCACGCCCATGATCAGCGGCCAGATGCCGAGATGCAGGAGGGTCGGAGCTTCGAACGGCAACAGGCCGAAGAGATTGACGAACGAGGTCGGATCGGGCGCCGAAAGGTCCTGGATCCAGCCGAAGAACGGCGCGTGGCGCATCTCGATGGTGATGTAGATCACCTTGTAGAGCGAGAAGAAGATCGGGATCTGCAGCGCGATCGGCCAGCAACCGGCGATCGGGTTGATCTTCTCTTCCTTGTACAGCGCCATGGTGGCCTGCTGCAGCGCCATGCGGTCGTCGCCGAACTTCGCCTTCAGCTCCTCCATCTTCGGCTGCATGCGCTTCATGTTCGCCATCGAAGCGTACTGCTTGCTGGCGAGCGGGAAGAACAGCGCCTTGACGACGATCGTGGTCATCAGGATGGCGACGCCGAAATTGCCGAAGTAGCGGAAGAAGAAGTCCATCAGCTTGAACATCGGCTTCGTCAGGAAGTAGAACCAGCCCCAGTCGATCAGGCGGTCGAAGCGCGGGATCTGGTAGGTGCTCTCGTAACGATCGATGACCGGCACTTCCTTCGCGCCGGCGAAGACGAGGCTCTTCAGTTCCAGCGACTGGCCAGGCGCAACGCTGACGGCGTTCTGCTTGTAGTCGGCCTGGAAGCGCGGCTGGCCATCGGTGAAGTGGCTGAAGCGCGCATCATAGGCGGTGGTCTGCGGCGGGATGATCGTCGCGGCCCAGTACTTGTCGGTGATGCCGAGCCAGCCGCCCGTTGCCGTTGCCGGCGTCACGGCTTCCTTCTCGACGGAAGCATACTTGCTCTCGATCAGGCCGTCCTCGCCGATCACGCCGATGAAGCCTTCATGCAGCACGTAGGTCGAGGCGACGGCCGGCTTGTTGTAGCGGGTGACGCGGCCGTAGGAGGAAAGCGCCGCCGGAGCCTGGCCGGCATTGGTGATCTTGTCCGTGACGGTGAACATGTAGCGCTCGTCGACGGAGATCGTGCGGGCGAAGGTGATGCCCTTATCGTTGGTGTAGGTCAGCGTAACCGGGGTCTTCTCGGTCAGCTTGGCGCCTTCCTGTGCCGTCCAGAGCGTCGAAGGGCCCGGAACACTGCCGGTTGCCTCGTCGCCGATATAGCCGAGTTCGGCATAGTAGCCGTCCTTGGTTTCCGACGGGCTGAACAGCGTGATGATCGGGCTCGAGTCGTCGACGGTCTCGTGGTAGCCCTTGAGCTTGAGGTCGTCGAGACGGCCGCCGGCGAGGTTGATCGAGCCCGACAGAGCCGGCGTGTCGATGACGATGCGCGGGTTCTTGGCGAGCGCGTCGGCCAGCGACGTGGTCGCGGCGGCCTGGCCGGTCGGAGCAGAGCCATTCGTCTGCGCGCCACCGGCTGCCCCATTGGCTCCCGGTGTCTGCGTCTGCTGGGTCGTCTGCTGCGCCTTCTGGGCAAGCTCGGCCTTGCGCTGAGCTTCAATGCGCGGGTTCATGTAGAGGAATTGCCACCCGAGAACGATCAGCACGGAGAGAGCGATCGCAATGAAGTAGTTGCGGTTGTTTTGCATCATACGTTCCTGGGGCGGCCGTCTCCGGACCGCTTGTGTTTCGGCTTCGTCTGGACGCGAGCCGTGAGCTCAGCGGCTAATTCTTTGAAGGATGCTTGGAGCACGTCCCTTCGCGCGACAACCACATAGTCGTGTCCGGGCTGCATTGCAAACCCTGCATGCAGTCTCACCGCCTCTTTCAGGCGCCGACGCATACGGTTTCTTTCGACTGAGTTGCCATGCTTCTTGGTGACGGTGAAGCCGACGCGGGCTTCGGTGTCGGGTTCTTTCCTGTCGAGGACCTCGAGAAGGAAGAAGCCGCCCCTGCGTTTTTCGCCATTGCGAACAGCAAGAAACTGCGGGCGGATTTTCAGCCGCCCGGCAGTCATTTTGGGTTCTTTGGTCGTCAGTTCGCCCGCCATCTGATCGGGCAATTCCGGCTTAAGCCGAAAGACGATTGCGGCCACGGCTGCGGCGAGCAACGATAACCTTGCGGCCACCCTTGGTAGCCATACGTGCACGGAAACCGTGGCGGCGCTTGCGAACAAGCTTAGATGGTTGGTAGGTACGCTTCATTTATTTTAAACACCGCGGAGTGCGGGCCTTCTTGATTTTTGCATAAAGCAAGGAGCGTTGGTTTTCGAACGGGCGAGGCTTCAAAAGCCCTGTATGACCGGACGTGCGGCGGCTTATACGGATGAAGGTCTGGAAAGTCAATTATCGCCCGGAAAATCGCGGTTTCCTCGTTCGCGAGACAAGAATTAGCATTTCCTGTTAATGAGTTTGCTAAACAATGGGCGCCTTGCCTCGCACAATTCCATTCTTTTTTAGCAACCGAAGCTGGCGGCATCCAGAACTTTAAACGTAATTCGCGCAAAAATATTTGGCCCAATGAGGTCTCACAGGTAATTTTTTATAATAGCCGGCGAAGTCTTCCGAAATTGAACGTTAATTGTTTTAGCGCAATTTGAATTACCGGCCGAGCATATGTGTATTCGGTTCTTTGGGTATCGGGGGGATGCTTTGAAAATTCGTGGCAAGATCAATATACTTGTAACTGCGATGTGCGGCGTTGCGCTGGTCATCGGCGCGACCGCTTTGTGGGCCGTGCAGCGTTATAATGACAATCTCTCCGCCTATGAGGACGCCGCCGGCCGCGCCTACTCCGGTGAGCGTCTGAACCGCTTCGTCACCGCCACGGTGATGGAAGCCCGTGGCATCTATGGTGCCGCATCGACCAAGGATGCCGCCGGCTTTGCCAAGGGCCTGCTTGCCAATCTCGACCAGATCGACTCCACCATCGCCTCGTGGACGCCGCTCGTGCCGGCAAGCCAGATGGATGCCTTCAGCAAGCTCAAGGCCCGCGCCGCCGAATTCCGCACCTTCCGCTCCGAAACCGCGCGCCTCGGCACCGAGGTCAGCCCGCAGGCCGCCGGCGAACAGGGCAACAACGACGCCAACCGCGCCAACCGCAAGGCTTTCCAGGCCGAGATCGATGCGATCGTCACGACAGACAAGGCGACGCTGGATGCCGTCAACAAGGAAGTCGAGGATTTCCGCGCTTCCGTGCTGTGGCTCGTCCTCGGCATCACAGGTTTCGGCATCGCCGCCGGTATCGGCATGGGTCTTTATATCGGCACCGCTCATCTCAGCCGGCCGATCAAGAAGGTCACCGAGGCGATCAAGAATGTTGCCGACGGCAATTTCGATGCCGACGTTCCGTTTGCCGGTCGCCAGGACGAGATCGGCGAAATGGCCGCTGCCGTCTCCGTCTTCAAGGAGAACGGCCTTCAGGTGCGCCGCATGAATGCGCAGGAAGCCGCCATGCGCGCCAAGAGCGATGACCTGCAGTCGAGCATGTCGGTGGTCGTGGCCGCCGCCGCTTCCGGCGATTTCTCGCGCCGCATCGAGAAGGACTACGGCGACGAGAACCTCAACCGGTTCGCCGGCAACATCAATCAGCTCCTGTCTGGCGTCGATGGCGGCGTCGGCGAAACCCGCCGCGTCATCGCCAGCCTGTCGGAAGGCGATCTGACGCAGACCATGCAGGGTAACTTCCAGGGCGCCTTCGCCGAGCTGCAGCAGAACGTCAACAGCACCTTCGCCACCCTGCAGTCGACGATGCGCGAAGTGCGCGAGACCGCCGAAGGCTTCCACGGCAACACCAACGAGCTTCGCTCTGCCAGCGACGACCTCGCCAAGCGCACCGAACAGCAGGCTGCCGCGCTCGAGGAGACCTCGGCGGCGCTCGACCAGATCACCGCCGTCGTCAACAACTCGACGGAACGCGCCCAGGAAGCCAGCGTCATGGTCTCCGAGGCCAAGGACGACGCCGGCAAGTCGGGCATCGTCGTCCGTAGCGCCGTCGATGCCATGGGTCGCATCGAGCAGGCATCACGTGAGATCAGCCAGATCATCAACGTCATCGACGAGATCGCCTTCCAGACCAACCTGCTGGCGCTCAACGCCGGCGTCGAGGCCGCGCGTGCCGGCGAGGCCGGCAAGGGGTTTGCCGTCGTCGCTCAGGAAGTCCGCGAGCTCGCCCAGCGCTCCGCCAAGGCCGCGAAGGACATCAAGGGCCTGATCACCAAATCCGGCAGCGAAGTCCAGGTCGGCGTCAAGCTGGTGCAGGAAACCGGCCATGCGCTGTCGCAGATCGAAAGCCGCGTCAACGCCATCAACGATCACATCCACTCGATCGCCACGGCAGCCAAGGAACAGGCGACCGGCCTCAAGGAGGTCAACACCGCCGTCAACCAGATGGACCAGGTGACGCAGCAGAATGCGGCGATGGTCGAGGAAACCTCCGCCGCCACCCACAAGCTGTCCGGCGAAGCCGATAGCCTCGTGCGCCTGATTGCCCGCTTCAAGGTCTCCAACAGCGATCGTGCCGCCCCCGTTGCCGTCGCCCGCTACGAGGATCACCGCCCGGTCGCGTCCCCGGCGCGCCGCGCCATGGGCAACGTCGCCCGCGCCTTCAACGGCAACGCCGCGGTCGCCAGCCAGAGCTGGGAAGAATTCTGATCCGCCAGGCATTCGTTCGGCGATAAAGCCAGAAACGCCGCCTCCCGGCGGCGTTTCGTTTGGGTGCGGCACCATGTCGCTCGCAAAGATTTGAAAGCAGCGCGGTTTCGTCTAATATAGAGATCATGTCCGTGGCGCTTTGCCCGGGTTGGACGAGAAGCAATGCAAGCCCCTGATCAAGGCGATATGGTTCCGGCAATGAATGACACGGTCACCGAGACCGCAGCAGTGCCGCGCCGACCATCCGGCGTGTTCGGCGGCATCTCGGGCAAGCTCTTGTGGCTGACCGTCATCTGCATCATGCTCGCCGAAGTGCTGATCTTCTTCCCCTCCGTCGCCTCGATGCGGCTGCGCTGGCTCGACGAGCGGCTGAATGCTGCCGCCGCCGCGGCCATCGCCATCGATGGCCTGCAGCCGGTCGAGCTGCCGCGCGAGCTGCAACGCCAGACACTCGAGGCAACCGGCACCAAGGCGATCGTCCTGCGCAAGGACGGCACCTCGCGCCTGCTGGCCACCTGGGACATGCCGACCTCGGTCGATGAGCAGTATGACCTGACCAGCGTGCCCGCCATCACCGCCATGCGCGACGCGCTCGATACGTTGATATTTGGCGGCGACCGCATGATCCGCGTCTACGGTCCGGTGCAGGACACCAATATCGGCGTCGAAGTGGTGATGAAGGACAAGCATCTGCGCAACGCAATGCTCATCTATTCCCGCAACGTCTTCCTGTTGTCGATCCTGATCTCGCTGTTCACGGCCACGCTTGTCTTCTTCGCCATCAACCGCATCCTGATTCGCCCGATCCGCAGGTTGACCGGCAGCATGCAGCAATTTTCCGCTGATCCCGAGAGCCCGCAGCATATCTTCGTCGGCGACGGCGGTGGCGACGAGCTGGCGATCGCCGGGCGCCATCTGACGGCGATGCAGCTGGAGCTGCAGAAGACCCTGAAGCAGCAGCGAAACCTCGCGGCTCTCGGCCTCGCCGTGTCCAAGATCAATCACGACATGCGCAACATCCTCGCCTCGGCGCAGCTCATGTCCGACCGCCTCGTCGATGTCGATGATCCCATGGTCAAGCGCTTCGCGCCGAAACTGCTGCGCACCATCGACCGCGCCGTCGGCTACACCACGGAAGTCCTCTCCTACGGCCAGGCGAGCGAATCGGCGCCGCGCCGCCGCTTGGTGCTGGTCGCCACGCTGATCGAGGACGTTCGCGACATGCTGGCCATCGATCCGCAGGGCGAGATCGAGTTCGTCGAGCAGATCGGCGCCGACCTCGAAGTGGATGCCGACAACGAACAACTGTTCAGGGTGATCCACAATCTCTGCCGCAACGCCCTGCAGGCACTGTCATCGGCGAGCGGCACCGACAGGGCCAAACGCATCACGGTATCCGCCCACCGCATCGGCAGCGTCGTCAGCATCACCGTCGACGACACGGGCCCGGGCATGCCGCAGAAAGCCCGCCAGAACCTCTTCGCCGCCTTCCGCGGCTCCGCCCGCTCGGGCGGCACGGGGCTGGGCCTTGCGATCGCCCGCGAACTGGTACTCGCCCATGGCGGCACCATCGCGCTTGTGGAAAAGCCCTCGATCGGCACCCAGTTCCGCATCGAAATCCCGGATCGCCCGGTTTCGCTGGACGATTACCGCGGCCGCAGCCAGCTCGAAAACTGATGCGGTTTCCCGAGAGGAAGGGACGAAGACGAAACCCACCACTTTTTTCACAAAGCCTATTGCATTCATCCAGATGACCCTTTAGAGAACCGCTCACGCCAGCGGAACACACCGCTGCAGACGCACCCGTAGCTCAGCTGGATAGAGCACCAGACTACGAATCTGGGGGTCAGGAGTTCGAATCTCTTCGGGTGCGCCATTTCCTTCTCAGAAATTTATGACACGTTTATTACTGCCTAAGGCAGGGTGTCGCTGCATGGCGCATTGATCGCGGCTGCACAGGTTCAAGCTTTCCTCCCCCCCCCCACACACTAGCCTCGCACAATGTTGCCGCGCGATGGTCGCCTCGACATGCCCTCGAGGCAGGTAATGCCGTGGCGCGAGGCCGGAGAGACGTGATGTTGGGGATTGTGGTTCGGGTCTTGGCGTTCTCGGCGTCGGTTGCGGTACTGGCCGGCTGCGTCGATCATGCCAACGCGCCCTTGATGTATCCGGTGAACACGCTGGATCCGCCGCTCAATCCGCCCGGCATCGCTCACAACATCTGTGTTGCCGACGGCAACACCATGTACGGCGAATCGCGCAGGCAGTCCGAAATGCGCGCGCAGATGGCGCGTTCTCCGATCGATCCCGCCAGCGAAGAGGCTGCGGCGAGGGGCGCCGCCCGCCGCCAGTATGTCGCCTGCCTCTCTAGCCAGGGCTACCGCGCCGTCTACGACCGCTGACCTCTCTTTTCGGGGGCACGGACAGTCGCGCAATCACGCCCAATCGCCTGCAATCACGACTGCAGGAGGTCGCGTGCAGGCGCGGAACTTTGCAAGCCAGAACGGCATTTTCCTCATGTGAATCCTGAAGGAGGGTTTATCATGAAAATGTCGCGTTATATCTCATCCGCAATTCCTCTCGGTGCGCTGCTCGCCGTGTCGATCTTCGCGCCGGTTCAGGCGGCGCCCGCCCAGTCGTCTTTGCCTGAAGCGTCCGTCGTCGAGATGGCGCAGGCGCGGGCCGGCTACTGGCACGGCTATCACGGCTCCCGCGTCGAGCATCCCGGTATGCGCCGTCATTCCGATGGCTATTGGTATCCGGACGCCGCCTTCGGCGTCGATCGCCAGACGACAGGGTCGATCAGCGCCGCGCCCGTGCAGCCGATGCACCGTCAGACCTACTGCCAGGGCACATTCGGCGGCACCAACGGTGACGGCTCCATGCCGTGCGGCGATGGCTGGTGATATCTCCTGCTGGGACGGCGGCATCGGTCGCCGTCCCAGCAACTGAAATTTGGTGCGATGACTCCACACATAAACGCCGCGCCTGACGTCTTTGGCACATCAGCTGCGGATGAATTGCTCAATGTTTGACCCGTCTGGCGCTTTTATGTGCATAGATGCGATAGAGCGGCAGCATGCAGCTCGGAAGTCATGCGAAAAACGCATTGCTGCGTTGCGACATTCTCCCTATTCCTGATCGAAACCATGGGCTATCTATGCGCTCGAAGGCAGCGCACTCCTCCTCCCAGCGCTCCTTCATCGGACTGACAACACTCCTCCTCCCAGTTGTCAGTCAGGATCAAGAGCCCGGTGCACCTCCTCCCGCACCGGGCTCTTTTCCATTCTGGACCCCTGCGAAATGTCAGTTGCCGATTCTCGCCACGCCCGTCTGGCCGTTGTCGCGTGTCCATTTCACCTTGCCCGGACCGGCGGTCTCGAGCTCGAAGCACATCGGCGCGCCGTCGTACCATGTGTGGAATTTCTGGCAGAGCCGGTTGGCATCGATCCACCATTTGCCCTCGTCCTCGGGCTTGAAGAACTTGCCGAGGCCGATCGCCTGGCCGCTGCCATCGACCATGCCCGAGGTGTGATAGTTGAGCGGCAGCTCGCCGCCGAGCGGCGTGGCGAGGTAGATGGTCCGGCCGATGATATCGCGGCGTATCTCGTCCTCGGCAAGCGCGCCCGCCGCCGCCAGGGACGGTGAGAGCAGGAGGATCGAAAGCAGGACGCCGGGCAAAGCCTTCATGGCGGATGGTCCTTTGTTGCAAACTTCGTTGCGATAAACGTCGCTGGCATCAGGAAAGTTTCACCACTCCGCATCCGACGCTGAAACGCGTTGCGGCGGATCAAAATTCTGATGGAACCGTTCGATATTCTGATATATCACAACTGAAGCCGGTGGCCTGTTTCGCCACCGTGATTGGGCGGTGGCATGATGGTTGAAAAGAGCAAGAAGACGAAGACGGTCGCCGTTGTCGGCGCGGGTGTGATCGGCGCGGCGATTGCGCTGGAACTGCAGCGACGCGGCCTGCAGGTGACGCTGATCGACAAGGGCGAGCCCGGGCGCGGCACCTCTTATGGCAACATGGCCAGTATCGCGCTGGATTTCGCGGCGGGTTCCGGCCCCAGTACATGGCGCAAGATCCCACGCTGGCTGCTCGATCCGGAAGGCCCCGTCTGGCTTCGTCCTGCCTACGCGCTGAAGATGGCGCCCTGGTTCCTCCGCTTCATCGCCGCCGGCCGCCCGTCGCGGCTGCGCGAGATCGAGGATGCCGGCATGAGCCTCTCCAACCCGGCGCTGGGCGATTTCCGTACCATGCTGGCCTCGATCGACGCGTCAGACCTGATGACCGACGAAGGCTGCCTGGCGATCTACGAGACCGAGGCGGAATTTGCCGCCGATCGGGGTCGCATGGATTTCATGCGCCGCTACGGTTTCGATTTCGACGTGCTCGGCGGCGGCGACATCAGAGCGCTGGAGCCCGCCCTGTCGCCATCGATCGCCAAGGCGGTTCTGCTGCCCAACAACAAGACGATCCGCGATCCCTATCGGCTGGTCGTCAGGCTTGCGGATGCCGCGCGCGGCCTCGGCGCCAGCTTCGTCTCCGGTGCGGTGCGCAATGTAGAAAAGAGCGGCGACGGCACGTCCGTCGTCCTGCTTGAAAGCGGCGAGCGTCTGACTGTCGATACAGTCGTGCTTGCCGCCGGCGTCCACACCCGTTATCTCGCCGAAAAGCTTGGCGAGCCGATCCCGCTTGAGACCGAGCGCGGCTATCACACGCAGATCATGCAGCCCGGCGTCTCGATGCGCTATTCGGTGATCTGGCCGCATCGCGCCTTCATGATCACGCCGACGGCTGGCGGCATTCGCGTCGGCGGCAATGTCGAGCTTGCGGGTCTCGACGCGGAACCCGATTTTCGCCGCGCCCGCGTGCTCGTCCGTCATGCCCAGCGGGCTGTTCCGGGCCTGAAGGTGGAAGAATCGAGCGAATGGATGGGCCACCGCCCGGCATTGCCCGACACGATCCCGATCATCTCGCCATCCTCGAAGATGCCAGGCGTCTGGTATGCGACCGGTCACGGCCATCTCGGTCTGACCTATTGCGCCACGACCGCGCAGCTGGTCGCCGACATGGTGACGGGACGCAAGCCCGCCGTCGATCTGGCGCCGTTCCGCATCGATCGCTATTAAGAAGACAGTGGCCAGGCGCGCCTTCGCGCCATCAGCCAAGCGTGATTGGAGAAGCCGATGAGATGGAAACGCACGATCCAGTTGCTGGATGTCCATGCCGAAGGTGAAATCGGGAAGGTCGCGATCGGCGGCGTGCCGAAGATCCCCGGCGATACCGTGGCCGAACAGCTCCACTGGCTGAACACCGATCCGAAGGGCCAGGAGCTTCGCCGCTTTCTCTGCCTCGAGCCGCGCGGCGCCCCGATCGGCTCCGTCAACCTGCTGCTGCCGCCGAAGCATCCGGATGCCGACGCCGCCTTCATCATCCTGCAGCCCGATCAGGCGCATGCGAGCTCCGGCTCGAACTCGATCTGCGTTACCACGGCGCTGCTCGAATCCGGCATCGTCGAGATGCAGGAGCCGGAAACCATCGTGACGCTCGAAACCGCCGCCGGCCTCGTCAAGGCGACGGCCACCTGCCGCGACGGTCGCTGCGAAAAGGTCAAGCTCACCATGGTGCCGTCCTTCGTGCACGAGCTTGATGTCGAGATCGACACGGCGCAGTGGGGCAAGATCAAGGTCGATATCTGCTATGGCGGTATCTTCTATGGTCTGGTCGATGTCGGCCAGATCGGCCTGAAGATCGAGAAGGCCAATGCGGCGGCGCTGGTTCAGGCCGGCATGGTGCTGAAGGAGCAGATCAACCGCAGCATGAATGTGGTCCACCCGGAGATCCCTGCCATTTCAGGCGTCGCCTATGTGATGTTCCGCGATCTGGAAGCCGATGGCACAGTGCGCACCTGCACCACCATGTGGCCCGGCCGCGCCGATCGCTCGCCCTGCGGCACAGGCAATTCCGCCAATCTCGCGACGTTGCACGCGCGCGGAAAGGCGAAGGTCGGCGATGTCTTCAAGTCGCGCTCCATCATCGATTCGGAATTCGAGGTTGGTTTGCTGGCCGAAACCACGGTGGCCGGCCGCCCGGCCATCATCCCGACGATATCAGGTCGCGGCTTCACTTTCGGCCTGTCGCAGGTGGCGCTCGATCCGTTCGATCCGCATCCCGGCGGTTTTGCCCTGACTGACGTCTGGGGCCCGCTGGCGGGCGAGATCTGATCGCTCTCTTTTAGTAGGGAAACGGGTCGACCTGGGCTTTGCGCGTGTCGCCGGCTTTGCCTGGGTGGATCACGCCTTTGCGTAGGATGATGTTGGCATAGAGGCGCGGCTCGCTGGTCTGGATAAGCGCATGCGCGGCCTTCACGCGTGCGTAGAAATCCGGCCCGACCAGCGGCACGACCTGCCGGTGCGGCTCGTAATGCGCGCAGCAGTCGATCATCTCCTCGTGCACTGGGTCGAGCTTGTCGCGCTCGCCCTTCACGGTCGCGCGGAAGATCGCCTCCGGCACGAATTCGTCGATTGGCAGCACACTCAGCACCGCGTCCAGAACCGGAATGATGCCATGACCATCGAGCCGGATCAGCCGCCGCGCGTCCTCCAGCCCCGGATAGTTGCCGTCGACGATGGCGATCTCGTCGCCGTGGCCCATGGCGCGCAGCGTCGACAGCAGCTCCGGGCTCAGCAGCGGGTTAAGTCCCTTCAGCATTCTCGACCTCCTTGAAGAGTACGTTCTGGTCCGTGAGATAGCGCGCGAAGATCGGCAGGCTGGCGCCGCCGATGGCGCGGGCATGCGCGCCCACCGCGCCTTCGATGATATCGGGCATGACGACGCCCTGCAGGTCGAGCTTGTCGGCTTCGTAAATGGTTGCCTGCACCAGCCGCTCGCGCACCCAGGCGGGAAAGCCGCCATCGATGACGGCGGCGCTGAAGTCGATGATCGAGGCCGCCGCCACGATCCCCTGCGCCAGCGCTTTGGCGGCGTCTTGGATCCACAGTTCCAGCGGCTCGCCGAAATCGATCCAGTCGTCGGCGGAATACCACAGCGGCTCCGGATCGATGCCGCGCTCGCGCAGCATGTTCTCGAGCACGAAGATCGAGGCGACCTCCAGCAGCTGTAGCGTCTCGCCGTTCTTGCCGCGCACCGGTAAGGGGCCGATGGCGCCAGCGGTGCCGGTGCGCCCGGAAAAGATCGCCGAGTTGAGGACAATGCCGCCACCGATGAACGAACCGATGAAGAAATAGACAAAATCCGGATGCTGCGGGCCGATGCCGAACACCAGTTCGGCACCGCAGGCACTGGTCGCGTCGTTCTGCAGATAGACGGGGTAGGGGACGGTGGCCGCGACTTCCGCATGCAGGTCGAAATCCCGCCACACGTCCATCGCGCCCTTCGGTGAACCGACCTCTTCTTCCCAGTTCCACAATTCGAACGGCGCGGCGATGCCGAGCCCGGCGATCCGGTCGCGCTCCTTCGGATCGAGCCTGCTCTCAAGCTCCTGAATGCCTGTTACGATGAAATTGAGGAAGACGTCGGGGAGGGGATAGGCATAGGTCACGTGCAGCTGCATGCGGATCTTGCCGACGAAATCCATCAGCACCAGATCGGCGCTGCGCCGCCCCATCTTCACGCCGAACGAGTAGACCGCATCGGGATTGAGCCGCATCGGCACCGATGGCTGACCGACCCGACCGCGAATCGGTTCGCCCCGCGACAGCAGCCCTTCCTTCTCCAGAACCCGCATGATCACCGACACCGTCTGCGCCGAAAGGCCGGTGCGGCGTGCGATATCCGCCTTCGACTGGGCGCCGTGAAGACGCACCAGCGACAGCACCAATCTTTCGTTGTAAGCGCGGACCCGGACCTGGTTCGCGCCGCCGGCCGGACTGCCGCTCGGCTGCTGGGCCGGCATGTGAACCGGACCTCTGATGGACGACATTGGCCACTCCTCCCTGTGATCGGCCTATGCGTTATTTTCCGTGAGCATGCCACAAGGAATTAATAATTCAATTGGATTTATTTATTGACAAGCGAAATTCTTTCCCTCTTAATTAGCATCGTGAACAGCACGAAACGGCTTGGAGGAAGCCATCGGCGACATTCGAAGGCGGCGTTCGTGCTCGTCAATTCCGGTCATGCCATGGGGCGGGTCGGCTACACTCTGGGAGGAGTACATGAAGACATCAGTGATTTCGGCGGCTGTTGCCGCGCTGGCTCTCGGCGTCGCCTTTTCGGCGCCTGCACAGGCCGCGGACGTATCCGCCTGCCTCATCACCAAGACCGACACCAACCCCTTCTTCGTCAAGATGAAGGAAGGCGCGACCGCCAAGGCCAAGGAACTCGGCGTCACGCTGAAGTCCTATGCCGGCAAGATCGATGGTGACTCTGAAAGCCAGGTTGCCGCGATCGAAAGCTGCATCGCCGATGGCGCCAAGGGCATCCTGATCGCCGCATCGGACACCAAGGGCATCGTTCCCGCCGTCAAGAAGGCCCGCGATGCCGGCCTGCTGGTCATCGCGCTCGACACCCCGCTGGAGCCGGCTGATGCCGCTGACGCCACCTTCGCCACCGACAACCTGCTCGCCGGCAAGCTGATCGGCCAGTGGGCCAAGGAAACGCTGGGCGACAAGGCCAAGGACGCCAAGGTCGGCTTCCTCGACCTCACACCGTCGCAGCCTTCCGTCGACGTCCTGCGCGACCAGGGCTTCATGATGGGCTTCGGCATCGACCCCAAGGACCCGAACAAGATCGGTGACGAGGACGACGCCCGCATCGTTGGCCACGACGTCACCAATGGCAACGAGGAAGGCGGCCGCAAGGCCATGGAAAACCTTCTCCAGAAGGATCCTGGCATCAACGTCATCCACACGATCAACGAGCCTGCCGCCGTCGGTGCCTATCAGGCGCTGAAGGCCGTAGGCATGGAAAAGAACGTGCTCATCGTCTCGGTTGACGGCGGTTGCCCTGGCGTCAAGTCGGTTGCCGATGGCGTTATCGGCGCCACCTCGCAGCAGTATCCGCTGATGATGGCCGCACTCGGCGTCGAGGCGATCAAGAAGTTCGCCGATGGCGGCGAAAAGCCGAAGCCGACCGAAGGCAAGTCCTTCTTCGACACCGGCGTCTCGCTCGTCACCGACAAGCCGGTCTCCGGCGTCAAGTCGATCGACGTCAAGGAAGGCACTGCCAAGTGCTGGGGCTAAGCCCTTCCATCTAGCGTGAATGCCTGAAGTAAATGGCGGTCGGGGAATGTCCTCCCCGGCCGCGTTCCCAACGACCATTAGCTGCTGCCCCAGAAACCGGCATGTGAAGACCGGAGCAACATGGGCGCTGGCTTTCCGCGCGCGGTTCGGCGCGAAAGCGGAGGAGGAACAATGACCGGAGCACAGGAATTCGAACGGGTCCTCGACGGCAGCGACAAGAGCGTCGCCTCCTTCGAGCACCAGGATGTCTCACTCTTGAAGCGCGCCCAGCACTTCCTGCACTCGACGCCGGCCGCCGTGCCGCTGATCGTGCTGGTGCTGTCGATCGCGATCTTCGGCCTGGCGATCGGCGGACGCTTCTTCTCGTCCTACACGCTGACGCTGATCCTGCAGCAGATCGCCA
Organism: Hyphomicrobiales bacterium; assembly: GCA_900470805.1. Classification (GTDB taxonomy): domain Bacteria; phylum Pseudomonadota; class Alphaproteobacteria; order Rhizobiales; family Rhizobiaceae; genus Rhizobium. The sequence continues at coordinate 61,817 of UCCA01000022.1, forward strand.
TCGTCGGCATTCTCGGCGCCGCGCAGACCCTCGTCATCCTGACCGCCGGCATCGACCTGTCGATCGGCGTCATCATGGTCATCTCGGCCGTCATCATGGGCAACTGTGCCATCACCTATGGCATCCCGACGCCGATCGCGGTGCTGGCCGGCATGCTCGCCGGCGGTCTCTGCGGCCTGCTTAACGGTTTCCTCGTCGCCTACATGCGATTGCCGCCTTTCATCGTCACGCTCGGCACCTGGAATATCGTCATGGCGACGAACTTCATCTATTCCGCCAACGAAACCATCCGCGACACCGATGTCGATACGCAGGCGCCGCTGCTGCACCTCTTCGCCATCAGTTTCCGCGTCGGCAGCGCGGTGCTTACGCTCGGCGTCATCGCCATGGTGCTGCTTGTCGTGCTGCTCTGGTACGTCCTCAATCACACCGCATGGGGCCGCCATGTCTATGCCGTCGGCGACGATGCCGAGGCGGCCAAGCTGTCCGGCATCCAGACCAAAAAGGTGCTGCTGACGGTCTACGCGATCTCCGGCGTCATCGCCGCCTTCGCCGCTTGGGTGTCGATCGGCCGCAACGGCTCGATCTCTCCCTCTTCGGCGGTCACTGACTACAATCTTCAGGCCATCACCGCGACCGTCATCGGCGGCATCTCGCTCTTCGGCGGCCGCGGCTCCATCCTCGGCACCCTGTTCGGCGCGATGATCGTCGGCGTCGTCTCAATGGGCCTCAACATGCTCGGCGCCGATCCGCAGTGGAAGGTGCTCCTGACCGGCGTTCTCATCATCGCCGCCGTCGCGATCGACCAGTGGATCAGAAAGGTATCGGTGTAATCATGGCTCAAGAACCCATCCTCTACGCACGCGGTCTGGTCAAACGCTACGGACGCGTCACCGCCCTCGATAACGCCGATTTCGATCTCTACCCCGGCGAAATCCTCGCGGTCATCGGCGACAACGGCGCCGGCAAATCGTCGCTGATCAAGGCGATCTCCGGCGCCATCATCCCCGATGACGGCGAGATCAGGCTCGAAGGCAAGCAGGTCCAGTTCAAGTCCCCGATGGAGGCCCGCGACGCCGGCATCGAGACCGTGTACCAGAACCTCGCTCTGTCGCCGGCGTTGTCGATCGCCGACAACATGTTCCTCGGGCGCGAGATCCGCAAACCGGGCGTTCTCGGCAGCGTTTTCCGCATGCTCGACCGCCCGGCCATGGAAAATCGGGCGCGCACCAAGCTGTCCGAACTCGGCCTGATGACCATCCAGAACATCAACCAGGCGGTGGAAACGCTCTCCGGCGGCCAGCGCCAGGGTGTCGCGGTGGCGCGCGCCGCGGCCTTCGGCTCCAAGGTCATCATCCTCGATGAGCCGACGGCGGCGCTCGGCGTCAAGGAAAGCCGCAAGGTGCTGGAATTGATCCTCGACGTCCGCTCGCGCGGCATTCCGATCGTGCTCATCTCGCACAACATGCCGCACGTCTTCGAAGTCGCCGACCGCATCCATATCCACCGGCTCGGCCGCCGCTTGACGGTCATCAATCCGAAGGAATACACCATGTCGGACGCCGTCGCCTTCATGACCGGCGCCAAGGCAGTCCCCACGGAGCCGGTTGCCGCATGACCATGACGATCGAGGATATCGCCGGCGAGGTCGTTGCCCGCGCCGGCGACACGAAGCGCTTTCTGATCGCCATCGCCGGTCCGCCCGGCGCCGGCAAATCCACCATGGCCGACCACATCGCCGATGCGCTCCGCGCCATCGGCCAAACGGCCGCGGTGCTGCCGATGGACGGCTTTCACATCGACAACGCCATCCTGATCGAGCGCGGCCAGCTCGCGCGCAAGGGGATACCCGAGACCTTCGATGTCCGCGGCTTCCTCGACATCATCCGCGCCGTCCGGCCGGCCGATCAGGAAGTCCTCGTCCCGGTCTTCGACCGCTCGCGCGAACTCGCCATCGCGTCCGCCCGCGCCATCTCCCCGGATCACCGCTTCATCATCGTCGAGGGCAACTATCTGCTGTTCAGCCTCGGCAAGTGGGCCGAGCTCGAAGGCATATTCGACTACTCGATCATGCTGGCTCCGCCGATCGAGGTGCTGGAGGAGCGGCTATGGGCGCGCTGGCGCGGCTACAAGCTCAGCGAAGAGGAAGCGGGCAAGAAGGTCTACGAGAACGATCTCCCGAACGGCCGCCTGATCCTCGGCAACCGCCGCCGCGCCGACGTGACGTTCGAGGACGCCTGATCCTCGGTTTGGCAGGCAAACCATTTGCCATCCCGATTGCTTGGATGTAATCCCCGATGCTGAGCCCTTAGAGCAATTCCAGGAAAAGTGCGAAGCGGTTTTCCGTCCGGAATTGCGTGAACACAAAAGCCTGGAGCAGTTCCGCGATTCGAAGAAAAGCGGAACTGCTCCAGGTCAGCCTTGCCGGAGATATCGCCATGCAATCCATCACCATCCGCCGCCCCGACGACTGGCACCTGCATCTGCGTGACGGCGCCATGCTGGAAGGCGTAATCGGCGATACCAGCCGCGATTTCGCCCGCGCCATCATCATGCCCAACCTGGTGCCGCCTGTTGTCACCACGGCCGATGCCGAAGCCTATCGCGATCGCATCATGGCAGCACTTCCGAAGGGCGACAGGTTCCAGCCGTTGATGACGCTCTATCTGACCGAGCACACCGATCCCGACGACGTCGAGAAGGGCAAGGCAAGCGGCCTGGTCACCGCCGTCAAGCTCTATCCGGCCGGCGCCACCACCAATTCGCATGGCGGCGTCCGCGATATGGACAAGGCGATGCCGGTTCTGGAGCGCATGGCGAAAATCGGCCTGCCGCTCTGCGTCCATGGCGAAGTCACGACGCCTGAAGTCGATATCTTCGACCGCGAGGCCGTCTTCATCGAAACCGTGCTGGATCCGTTGCGCAAGCGCCTGCCGGAACTGAAGGTGACGATGGAGCACGTCACCACGAAGGACGGCGTCGACTACATCAAGGCCTCCGAGCGCAATCTCGCCGGCTCGATCACCACCCATCACCTGATCATCAACCGCAATGCCATCCTCGTCGGCGGCATCAAGCCGCACTACTATTGCCTGCCGGTTGCCAAGCGCGAGCATCACCGGCTGGCGCTGCGTGCTGCCGCTACCAGCGGCGATGCCCGTTTCTTCCTCGGCACCGATTCCGCTCCGCATGTCGATCCGCTGAAGGAATGCGCCTGTGGCTGCGCCGGCGTCTACACCTCGGTCAACACGATGAGCTGCCTCGCGCACGTTTTCGAGCAGGACAACGCGCTCGACAAACTCGAGGCCTTCACGTCCCTGAATGGCCCAGCCTGGTACAATCTCCCGGCAAACGAAGAAACGACGACGTTGGTGAAGCGCGACGTCCCCGTCTCATTCCCCGATAAGATCGAGACTGGCGCCGGCCCCGTGACGGTATTCGACCCGATGTTCCCGCTGCATTGGGATGTCGAACGCTGAGCCTATCGAGAACAATTGCATTCTTTACTGCCGATAGGCTTGCTTTTTGCGCAGAGATGTTAGTACCCTAACATCTCTGCTTTAAATACATGATTTTTTAACGAAATTAATAACACATTCGTCGCCGGAGCAGCACTCGCTTCCAACAGGCGAGAGCGTGGCAGAAGCCGCGGAGTTCGAAGCATGATGCTTGACTACAATTCATTGCTGACCGCGCTTGCGGTCTCGGCGACGTGCCTCGCCATAACATTGCTGGGAAGCTGGTTCGCGCGGCGGACCGAGACGTTTCTATTGGCCTGCGCGATCGGCCTCGTCCTGCTGGTCAGCGCGATCATCGCCTATGGCTTCTACGTCGATACGGTCGCCAAGCCGCTTGCCATTGTCAGCTTCATCTTCGTATTCTCCGGCTTTGCCATGGTCTGGGGCGCCGGATACCAGTTTCGCACGGGTCTTTTTCCGCATGTCGCGGTGATCGGCTTTGCGGCGGCAGCGATGACCGCAACGATTGTGCCGATGGCAACAGGCTATGACGGCCTCGCCTTCATCATCGACAATATCGCGATCGCCTGTTTTCTGCTGGCCACGGCCCATCAGTATTGGCAGGCCAGAGCGGAAGCCGCCCTGCCGCTGATGGGGATCACCGTTCTCTATTGCCTGACAGCCGTCTCCTTCCTGCTCTGCAGTGCCGTGCTGGTTTACGATGGCAAGCTGGTTCTAGGCGCGGCGCCAGACAATTGGGCCGAGGATCTCAGCCTTGCCGTCTGCATCGCCAACATGACTGGCATCGGCGCCCTGTCGCTTGCGCTGCATCAATGGCGGATGGCGGCGCGCCACCGGGCCGACGCCTCCACCGATCCGCTCACCGGTCTGCTTAATCGCCGTGCGCTGTTCGATCGCCACGGCGCCGGCCTGATGGGCGCGACGACGGCCGTGCTGGTCTTCGACATCGACCATTTCAAATCCATCAACGACAGCTTCGGCCATGCCGGCGGAGACCGGGTTCTCAAGGTGTTCGCCGATGAACTGACGGCCAATTGCCGGGGCAGCGACACGGTGGCCCGCCATGGCGGCGAAGAGTTCGCGATGGTGCTGCAGCACGTCATGCCCGGCAGGGCCGAAATTGTCGCCGAGCGCATCCGCAAGGCCTTCGAGGCGCGCGAGATCGATATTGACGGCGAGATCGCCAGGTGCACGGTCAGCGTCGGCGTTGCCGCGGGCCGCGCCAAGCCGCTTGCCTTCGATGTCATGCTGAGCGCCGCCGACAAGGCGCTCTATGCCGCCAAGCGTGCCGGCCGTAACCGCGTCGAACTCGCCAGCCATTTGCAGGCGGTTCCGGTCGACACGGCGCGCACCGCCTCCTGATCCGGGCTCTTGATCGCCATCGCCAGTTTTCGTATGCTGCGGACGGCCGAATGCAGCCAGCCGCCCCGCGGCGCGAAAGCGCAATGGTGAATGCATTCACGCATATCCTTCACATCCCTTGCCGTGTGGCGATTGATGGCGAACGGGTCAGCAGACGCGGGCACTGATCGTCCTGTTTGCCGCCAACGGAAGGAATGCAATCATGCGCGATTTTCGCGATGCCAAACTCATGGCCAAGGCACTGCGCCAGGCGCTCGCCAGCCGCGAGGTCACCGTCACCCACAGCGAAACGCTGGAGATCGTCGCCCGCCAGTTCGGGTTCGATCAATGGAATATCCTGTCGTCCAAGCTGGATGAGGCGGAGGTGGCGAAGCCCGCCATCGTCATCGAGCCGCCGATCCCGATCTTCCGCATCTTCGATGTCGACAAGGCGAAGGAATTCTACTGCGGCTTCCTCGGCTTCACGCTGGATTGGGAACACCGCTTCGGCGAGCAGTTCCCGCTCTATTGCCAGGTGTCGCGCAGCGGCATGATGCTACACTTGAGCGAGCACTCGGGCGACGCCAGTCCCGGCGCCAGGGCCTTCGTGCCTGTCACCGGCGTCCGCGCCTTTCAGGCCGAGCTCGCGGCCAAGCAGTACCGCTACATGAAACCCGGCGTCCGGGAGGCGCCGTGGGGGCTGGAGATGGAGGTCATCGACCCCTTCAACAACCGCGTCACCTTCTGCGAACGAAGCTGACCGGACCGGCGCACGTGACGCCGGCCATATTCGCGAACTGTCAAGCCCGGATCTTTGTGTCCGTGATCGCACGCGAAACCTCGAAGTGAACGGCGTTGCGTCCGCCGTTCTTGGCGGAATAAAGCTTCCGGTCCGCCGCCATCAGCATGGATTTCAGCGTCTCGCTTGTCGGGTCGCCGTGATAGACGCCGAAGCTGGCCGTCACCCGCTTGGCTGGAAGCGGGCCGACGGCCTTTGTCTCCAGTTGCAGGCGCAGCCGGTTGGCGATGTTGACCGCCGCATCGACATCGGTGCGCGGCAGAACCAGGCAGAATTCTTCGCCACCGATGCGTGCGGCGATATCGTATGGACGCAGATTGTGCTGGATCGTCGCGCCGGCCATCATCAGCACCTGGTCGCCGACATCATGGCCGAACTCGTCGTTGATCGATTTGAAATGGTCGAGGTCGAACACCACGACGGAGAGCGGTGTGCGTTCGCGGGCGGCACGTGCGATCTCCAGTGCGCCGATGTCCTTCAGCCATCGGCGGTTGCCAAGACCGGTGAGAACATCGGTCGTCGCCTGTCTGCGCAGTTGCGCCAGCGTGGCATCTAGCTCTGTGATGAGCACCGAAACGCCGTTCGAGACGATACCGACCTCATCCTTGCGCTTGCTGCGAACCGTCTTGACGACTCCACTCGAGCGATAGGCCTCGACCACGCCCGCAACCTCGTGCAGCGGCCGGATCAGGGCCCACACGCAGGCCAGGCAAAACGCCGTGCCGATCAGCGTCGCGGCGAGCACCAGCAGCAGCACGGGCAGCGCATCGCTGCGAAAACCGGTGAAGAGGTAGGCGACCAGGGCCAGAAGCGGCACGTGCGTCGAGACGAAGCATATCGAAAAGATCTTGAAAGTCAGCGACGAGCTGAATTTCTGGAGAATGGGGAACATCGTCAGGTGCATTCTGGGCTCCTTGAAGGTGTCTTAAGTGCCGCGAACATGGCTGCGAGGTTTCACCGCGTTCTTAATTATATCATTCAAATTTGAGCGTTCTGACCGGCGAAGGGCGGGGCCGTATGGTAAAGGCTTGCACAACAACATGTATGATGAATGTCTAAAATTGCTCGAAGATTGTGGAAACTCAAATTGTCCGCAAACGAAATACCAGTCAAGGTTTTCGTTGTCGCGCCATGCTCGCGCTTTTGGCGAATCGATATTTCTCCTGTAAGGCGCTGCTGATGTGTTTTTACATCCGTTGGTGGCAGGCGGGCAACGTGTGGGCTAGGCAAGGCCGCAGGCAATTTTTGTCTGCATTCTTGTCGCATGTCCACGTGCCGTTCTGGAAACTTTCCGAACTTGCTGCTATTGGCCCATAAGTTTGAGCAAAGGAGAGCGCGATGATCCAGGCAACATTCACCGACCGCAAAGTCATGGCAGAACTGGTGGCGAAGATGCTCTGGGAGATCAAGGCGGTGCACTTCAACGCCAGCCAGCCATACAAGCTCTCCTCGGGCATGGCGAGCCCCGTCTATATCGACTGCCGCAAGCTGCTCTCCTTCCCGCGCGTCCGCTCGACGGTGATGGATTTCGCCGCCAGCGTCGTCCTGCGCGATGCCGGTTTCGAGAAGTTCGATTGTATCGCCGGTGGCGAGACCGCAGGCATTCCATTCGCGGCCTTGCTTGCCGATCGCCTCGGCCTGCCGATGATCTATGTCCGCAAGCAGCCGAAGGGCCATGGCCGCAACGCGCAGATCGAGGGCAACATGCCTGAGGGCTCGCGCGTCCTCGTCATCGAGGACCTGACGACGGCGGGTGGCAGCATGTTCAAGTTCATCGACGCCATCCGCGCTGCCGGCGGCATCGTCGATCACGGCATGGCGCTGTTCTACTACAACATCTTCGACGAAGGCGCGCTGCGCTTTGCCGATGGCAAGGTCAAGCTCCACCACATCGCCACCTGGCGCGAGGTGCTCGCTGTAGCCAGAGAGCAGAAGCTTTTCGACGAGAAGACGCTGAGCGAGGTCGAGGCCTTCCTCGATGCGCCTCTGGCCTGGTCGGGACGCAATGGTGGCGTTTCATCACTTTGAGTGAATAATTGCTCACGGCGCTTTGCTTTTGCCACGAAACTATCTAATCCGTTGAGCATCGACAGATCGTAATGCCCCTGGGAGACGGACATGATTTTGTGCTGTGGAGAAGCGTTGATCGACATGCTGCCGCGGGAGACGACGCTCGGTGAAAAGGGCTTCGCGCCCTATGCCGGCGGCGCCATCTTCAACACGGCGATCGCGCTCGGTCGCCTGGGCATTCCAACCTCGTTCTTCACCGGCCTCGCAGACGACATGATGGGCGAGATCCTGCGCGATACGCTGAAGGCGAGCAACGTCGACTTCAGCCTCTGCGCCATCGCCCCGCGCCCCTCGACCGTCGCCTTCGTCAAGCTGGTCAACGGCCAGGCTACCTACGCCTTCTATGACGAGGGCACCGCCGGCCGCATGATCACCACGTCGGATCTTCCCGCGCTCGGCGACGATTGCGAGGCGCTGCATTTCGGCGCCATCAGTCTGATCCCCAGCCCCTGCGGCGAGACCTACGAGGCGTTGCTCGATCGCGAGGCCGCCAAGCGCGTCATTTCGCTCGACCCCAACATCCGCCCCGGCTTCATCAAGGACAAGGCCGCCCACATGGCGCGCATCGAGCGCATGGCCGCCAAGTCCGATATCCTGAAATTCTCGGACGAGGATCTGGAGTGGTTCGGCCTCGAAGGCAGCCATGACGATCTTGCCGCCTATTGGCTGAAGCACGGCGCCAAGCTCGTCGTCATCACCAAGGGTGCTGAGGGTGCCTCGGGTTATACCAATGAGCGCAAGGTTACCGTCCCCAGCCAGCGCGTCACCGTGGTCGATACGGTCGGCGCCGGTGACACCTTCGACGCCGGCGTTCTCGCCTCGCTGAAGATGGACGGGCTGCTGACGAAGGCGCAGGTCGCCGCGCTCGACGAAAAGGCGCTCACCAACGCTCTGTCGCTCGGTGCCAAGGCGGCGGCCGTCACGGTGTCCCGTGCCGGCGCCAACCCGCCATGGGCCAAGGAAATCGGCCTGTAAGGCTCACGCCAATCGGTCGAGAAATCCGAGCACGGCTCGATTGAACAACTCCGGCCGCTGCAGCGGCGCGAAATGGCTGACGCCTTTGAGCCCGATGAATTCGGCGCCTGGAATGCTGCGCACCAGATGCGCGGCATGCTCCGGCTTGATGAACTCGTCGCCATCGCCGAGCACCACCGCGACCGGCACGCGGATGCGGTTGAGATCGGCCGTCGAATAATTCGGCTCGGTTGACATCATCAGGCTCACGTCCTCGACGAAGGCGTCGAATTGATCCGGCGTCGGCGATATGACCTCGTAATCCATCCGGTGCCGGTTGAAGCAGCGATCGATCACAGGCGTCGGCACGAAGGGCTTCACGCCCGAGGGGTCCATGCTGCAGGCGAAGAAGAACACGCCATCGACGCGCTCCGGATGCTCGTCGGCGAGAATGAGCGCCGTGCAGGCTCCATCACTCCAGCCCACGATCGCAGCCTTCTCGATATTCAGCGTATCCATCACCGCCAACACATCCGATGCCATCAACACGTAGCTGAAAGGCTGATCATCCCTGGTGCTCCGCCCATGCCCCCGGCTGTCGATGACAACCACCTGTCGGCCGGAGGTCACCAGATCATCAACCTGATAGCCCCAGTTGCCGCTATGTCCCAATCCGCCATGCAACAGGATCACCGTCGGACCTTCGCCATACCTCGCGTACCAGATCTCGGCCCCGTCGTGATCGACGACGCCGTCGTCCTCCGCATCAGGCAGTGCTTGCGCGCCTTGCGAGGCAAACCGGACAAGCTCGTCATCGATGATGGCCATGCGTTTCCTCCCTGATGTCACCGAAGCAAAGACGAACGGCCAGACCGTGTTTCGACAATGCCGTACGAAATAATTGGCCTCATGCCGCAATCTTCCAAGACCGCGGATGAGTGACCATCGTCGCTAGATCTTCACCCGAGCCGACGCCAACGCGTGCGCGAGAACCTCGAACACTTTCGGATCCAGCGTCTGCGACACGTTGAACCGCATGAAATCCGTCGCCGTCTGCGACAGGCTGAACGCGTTGCCCGGCGCCAGCACCACGTCGCGCTCGAGTGCCGCGCGCGCGACATCGGCGGCATCGATGCCATCGGGCAGCCGGCACCAGAGAAACATGCCCGCCTGCGGCTCCAGCCACGGCACGATGCCAAGCGTCTTCAGCCTGGCCGACACGTCGAACATCGCCTTCGACAACCGCCCGCGCAGCGTCTCGATATGTTTCCGGTAACCGCCGTCGCTGAGCACGCTCAGCACCAGTTGCGCCGCGTGCCGTCCGCCGCCGAACGAGGTGGCGATCTTCAGGTCCGTCAGCCCGCCGATCCACTCCGGTTTGGCGGCGATGAAGCCGCAGCGCGCCGAGGCCGACAGCGTCTTAGAGAAACTCCCGATATGGATGACCCGGTCGAGCCCGTCGAAGGCGGCGAGGCGAGGGGCGGTGACATGCTCGAAATCGGCGAAGATATCGTCCTCGATGATGGTGAGGTCGAACTGGTCGGCGATCTTCAGTACCCGGTGCGCGGTGACAGGCGAGAGGATCGCGCCGGTCGGATTGTGAAGCGCCGAATTAGTGACGTAGAGCCGCGGCCGGTGCTCCGCCACGGTGCGCGCGAACGCCTCGATATCGGGACCTGATGGCGTGTAGGGCACGCTGACGATCTTGGCCCGATGCGCCCGTAGAAGGGCGTGGAAATTGAAATAGCAGGGATCATCGACCATGACAGTGTCGCCCGGCTCGATCAGGAAGCGGCAGAGCAGGTCGATCGCCTGGATCCCTGACTCGGTCAGGATGATCTGGTCCGGCGAGGCGCCGATCCCCTTGTCGGCCATTCGCCGCGCGATCAACTGGCGCAGCGGCGGCAGGCCGAGCGGCGAACCGTAGGCGAGCAGCACCGGTCCATCGGCACGCGCCAGCGACCTCACGGCCCGCCGAACCCCATCTTCCGGGAGCCAGGCGGGCGGCAACCAGCCGCAGCCGGGCTTTAGGCCAATGTCGCCGGCCTCCAGCGATTGCCGCGACACCCAGAACGGATCGATTTCCCGGTCAAGCCGCGGGCCAACCTCCGATAGCGCAAAGGGGGCGGCCTGGTTGGCGACGTAAAAGCCGGAGCCGGGACGGGAGAGAATGGCGCCCTCCGCCACCAGCCGCTCATAGGCCTCGACCACGGTCGACGTCGACAGCGTCATCGTCGCCGCCAGCGCCCGCACAGATGGCAGCTTCGCCCCCGGCGTCAGGCTGCGGCCGGCGATGCGTTGCCGGATCGCCGCCATCACGGCGGCCACGCGGGTCGTGTTTGCGGGAATCTGGTCGTTCATCCGTACTGCCCCATTGGCCATAACAGTTTTGAATAACTGTACCAGACTGTCGCTGGCCTTGCCATGGCCATCCGGCGGATAAGGCAGCACGATTGAATGAATGGAGTGCAGCATGGACCGCGCGTCGGCTGGATGGATGAATGGCTTTATCGGTGTCCTGATCTTCAGCGGATCGCTGCCGGCCACACGCATGGCGGTGATGGGCTTCGATCCGGTGTTCCTGACGGTTGCCCGGGCCGCCATCGCCGGACTGATCGCGCTGGCGCTGCTGCTCGTGTTTCGCGAGAAGCGGCCTGAGCGAGCCGACCTCACATCGCTCGCCATCGTCGCCTTCGGCGTCGTCATCGGCTTCCCGCTGCTGACGGCGCTGGCGCTCACGCACATCACCTCGGCGCATTCCATCGTCTTCATCGGCCTGCTGCCCTTGTCGACCGCGATCTTCGGCGTGCTGCGCGGCGGCGAGCGGCCGCATCCGGCCTTCTGGCTGTTTTCCTGTCTCGGCAGCGCGCTGGTCGCAGGTTTTGCGGTCTCGCAAGGCATCACCGCCGCGCCGCTGGGCGATCTGCTGATGCTGGCCGCCATCATCGTCTGCGGTCTGGGTTATGCGGAAGGCGCCAAGCTCTCGCGAAAGCTGGGCGGCTGGCAGGTGATATCCTGGGCGCTGGTGCTGTCGCTGCCGGTGATGATCGTTCTGGCACTCATCGTTCTGCCCGCATCCTTCGCGGCGATCACGGTGCCCGCCTGGGCCGGCCTTGTCTATGTCTCGCTGTTCAGCATGCTGATCGGCTTCTTCTTCTGGTATCGCGGCCTGGCGCAGGGCGGCATAGCCGGTGTCGGTCAGCTACAACTGCTGCAACCGTTCTTCGGCTTGGTGCTGGCCGCGACGCTGCTGCATGAGGAGATCAGCCCGATCATGCTCGTCGTCACGGTCGCCATCGTTGCCTGCGTTGCCGGCGCCAAACGGTTCGCGCGGTGAAGACCGCCGGCCTCGCGCGAGAATAAGCTTGCTTTTTTCGCTGGCTGCGCTCCTCTGGTGGATAGCCATCATCGTCTGATGTGGCCTAACCAGGGAGCCAAACATGGCAAAGGGTCAAGTCCGCGGAACGCGCGAAGCGCGCAAGCCGAAGAAAGACAAGTCCTCGCCTTCGCCTGCCGCGCAGCAGGGGTCGCAGGTCAAGCAGGCAGCCAGCACCACGTCGCTGGGCAAGGGCACCAAAGGCTGATGCTCCAATCGGTCGCTGACACCGGCCGAATAGAAAACGCTCCCGCAGCGATTACCGCGGGAGCGTCGTAGATTTCCGGATATGCTCCGGCTTCGGAGACTACTTGGCGAGCTTCGCCAGTTCGGCCACCAGGCCCTGCGTCGAAGAATCGTGGCCGGCAGCGCTTTCCTTGCCTTCGATGACGGGCAGCAGGCCGGTTGCCAGTTCCTTGCCGAGCTCGACGCCCCACTGGTCGAACGAGTTGATGCGGAACAGCACGCCCTCGACAAACACGCGGTGCTCATAAAGCGCCACCAGGCGACCGAAGGCGAACGGCGTTAGCTTGTCGTAGACGAAGGTGATCGACGGGCGGTTGCCGGTGAAGACGCGGTGTGGCGCGATGAAGTCGGCCTGCTTGTCGTCCATGCCCTTGTCGGTCAGCTGCTTCTTGGCCTCCTCGAAGGTGCGGCCCTTCATCAGCGCTTCCGACTGCGCCACGACATTGGCCATCAGCAGCTGGTGCTGGTGGCGCAGCTCTGGCTCGAAGCCGTTGGCGGCGATCATGAACTCCGCTGGGATAATGCTCGTGCCCTGGTGGATCAGCTGGTAGAAGGCATGCTGGCCATTGGTGCCGGGCTCTCCCCAGACGACAGGGCCGGACATGCCTTCGACGGGCGTGCCGTCGATGGTCACGCCCTTGCCGTTCGATTCCATGTCCAGCTGCTGCAGATAGGCCGGGAAGCGCGACAGGCGCTGGTCGTAGGGCAGGATCGCGCGGGTGGCGTAGCCGAGAACGTTGCGATTGTAGTAGCCGATCAGGCCGAGCAGGATCGGCAGGTTCTTGGCGATCGGCGCGTTGCGGAAGTGGTTGTCGAGGCTGTGGGCGCCATCGAGGAACTTGCCGAAGTTCTCAGGACCGACGGCGATCATCAGCGGCAGGCCGATGGCCGACCAGATCGAGTAGCGACCGCCAACCCAATCCCAGAAGCCGAACACGCGCTCGCTCTCGATGCCGAAGGCGGCGACCTTGTCGAGCGCCGTCGAAACAGCCGAAAAGTGATGCTGCACGGCAGCTTCGCCGAGCGCCTCGGCGATGAACTTGCGCGCAGTCTGCGCGTTCGTCATCGTCTCGATGGTGGTGAAGGTCTTGGAGGCAACGATGAACAGCGTCGTTTCCGGCTTCACCAGCTTCAGCACGTCGGCGATATGGGCGCCGTCGATATTGGAAACGAAATGCGCGCGCGGGCCGTCATGGAATGGCGCCAGCGCCAATGTCGCCATGACAGGGCCGAGATCGGAGCCGCCGATGCCGATATTGACGACGTCGGTGATCGCCTTGCCGGTCGCGCCCTTCAGCGCGCCCGAGCGGATGCCGTCGGCGAACTTGCCCATGGCGGCCAAAACGTCGTTTACGTCAGGCATCACATCCTTGCCATCGACCAGCACAGGCGTGTTCGAGCGGTTGCGCAGGGCGGTATGAAGGACGGCGCGATTTTCGGTGAAGTTGATCGCCTTGCCGGAGAACATCTCGTCGCGCTTGGCTTCGACACCGCCGGTTTCGGCAAGCTTCACCAGCAGCGCCAGCACTTCGTCGTTCACGGCCGTCTTGGAGAAATCCATCAAAAGGTCGTCGAGTGTCGCGGTGAAACGGGAAAAGCGTTTCGGATCGGCGGCGAACGCGGCACGGATGTCGGTGGCCTTGGTGGCAGCCGCGGTGCTTTTCAGTTGGTCGACGATGGCAGTCATGGGAGGCTCCTTTGCAGGGCGTGAGGGTCGCGGAAACTATTCGCTTTACCCGGTGCAAATCAAGTTGTGTCTGAAACAATTCATAAAAAGCATGGCGCAGATCGGCCTTGATGCGCCGCCGAGGTCGGGCTATATTGGAGAGGTTGCAGGTGGAGCGGTAACTCCACCTGCTGCGCTTATCTTGTTTGGAATGTGACCCGGACGCTGAGTAACCAGCTCGTCCGGGTTTTCCTTACCATAAGCGTGACGCTAAGCGGTCGAAACCACATATCATCACCTCCCGTTCTGATGGCAAGGCTCTTGCCGAAGTCGGCGCGGCCCGTCCTCGCCGATAGGCCGCAATGCTGCGGCCTGTGCTGCTTCTGCCTCAAAACAGGCGGATAGCAGCACAGTTTTGGGTTGTACTCAATTGTGAAAATTACGCGCGCAGGTCCTTGCGCAAAATCTTGCCAACCGGCGACTTCGGCAGCTCGGTGCGGAACTCGATGAAGCGCGGCCGCTTGTAGTTGGTGAGATTGGCAGCGCAATGCGCCCTGACATCCGCCTCGGTCAGGTCAGGGTCTTTCCGGACCACGAACAGCTTCACCGCTTCGCCGGAATGCCCGTCGGCCACGCCCACCGCCGCCGCTTCGAGGATGCCGGCATGCATGGCCGCCACTTCCTCGATCTCGTTGGGATAGACGTTGAAGCCGGAGACCAGGATCATGTCCTTCTTGCGGTCGACGATCTTGGTGTAGCCGCGTGCATCCATGAAGCCCATGTCGCCGGTGCGGAAGTAGCCGTCAGCCGTCATGGCACGGGCGGTTTCCTCAGGCTTGTTCCAGTACCCGGCCATCACCTGCGGCCCGCGAATGCAGATCTCGCCGACCTCTCCGAGCGCCAGCGAATGGCCGTCCTCGTCGCGGATATCCAGTTCGGTCGAGGAGATCGGCAGACCGATCGAGCCGGTGAATTCGGGCGAATCGAACCTGTTGGCCGTCGCGACGGGCGAGGTCTCGGACAGGCCATATCCCTCGGTGATATGCGAACCGGTGACCTTGAGCCAGCGTTCGGCCACCGGCCGCTGCACCGCCATGCCGCCGCCGAGCGAGATCACCAGCGACGAGAAATCGACCTTGGCGAACTCGGCATTGTTCATCAAAGCGTTGAACAGCGTGTTGAGACCAGGGAAGACATGGACGTTCGACTTCGAGAATTCCCGCACCAGGGCCGGAATGTCGCGCGGATTGGCCACCAGGATATTATGCGCGCCGAGCGACATGCCCATCAGCGAATTCACCGTCAGGGCGAAGATATGATAGAGCGGCAGTGCGCAGAGAAAGTTCAGCACCTCGGGCCGTGTCCGGTTCTCGAAGGCGGATTTCAGCCAGAACTCGAGCTGCAGCTTGTTCGACAGCAGGTTCCGGTGCGTCAGCACCGCGCCCTTGGCGATCCCCGTCGTGCCGCCCGTATACTGCAGAAAGGCGATATCGCCGCCGACAAGCCCGGCGGGCTTCAGCGCCCCGCCGTCGCCTTCGCTCAGTACCTGCTTGAATGTCCTGTGCTGCGGGATCGACCACACCGGAACGAGCTTCTTCACTTTGCGCACCAGAAGGTTGACGATCAGCCCCTTGGCACCCAGCATCTCGCCGAGCGAGCTGACGACAACATGCCGGACATCGGTCCTTGCCAGAACCTGCTCGACGGTGCGCGCGAAATTTTCGAGAACGAAGATCGCCTTGGCCCCGGAATCGCGCAACTGGTGTTCCAGCTCGCGCGGCGTATAGAGCGGGTTGACGTTCACGACCACTAGGCCGGCGCGCAAAATGCCATAGGTTGCGATCGGGTTCTGCAGCACGTTCGGCATCATCACGGCGACGCGGTCGCCCTTCTGCAGCCCCGATGCCTGCAGCCATGCGGCGATCTTGCGTGTCTGGCGCTCCAGCTCGCGATAGCTAAGCCGCTTGCCCATGCTTGAAAATGCGATGCGGTCGCCATATCTGGCGCAGGATTTCTCCAGCAGTTCGGTCAGCGATTCGTATTCAAGCGGCGGCAGCTCCGCAGGAACGATGGCGGGATAAGCGGCAAGCCAAGGTTTTTCGGGCTTGGCACCGCCTGGATAGACGGAAATGCTGTTCATCGTGTCTCTCTCCCTGTCGCTGCCGTCCGGCGTTGCCGGCAAACCGATTGGATGATCCTCCATCTTCCAATGCGGCAGCTTAAGTCATTGCCCGAATGGTTCAAGCGAGAACAAAGCTACAATAACCTTGACGTAAACGTCAATATTACTCTGGGTTGGTGCCAAACTCAAAATCGGATTGCAAAAATCGGGAACAACCGCCGGTCGGCGACGTTTTTAATTCATACGCAAGATACCAAGAGCAACCAAACCAAGGAGCCGCATCATGCTGCATCAGGACACTGACAAGAACCTCCGCGACCCCAACGTCAAGGACACGCCGACGCTGATCGCCAGCGACCGTGTCGAAGGCACGCGAGTCTATGGCGCCGATGGCAAGCACATCGGGTCGATCGAGCGTCTGATCATCGGCAAGAAGGATGGTCGTGTCGCCTACGCGGTGCTGAGCTTCGGTGGCTTCCTCGGGATTGGTCATGATCACTACCCGCTGCCATGGGAAAAGCTGTCCTACGATACCCAGCTGGATGGCTATCGCATCGATCTCACCAAGGAACAGATCGAAGGCGCTCCTAGCTACGCGGACGATGACGACAACTGGTATAACGACAATGGCCGCCGGGTCTACGACTACTATGGCGTGCCGCCCTACTGGATGTAACGTCTCCCGCTGGGCCGCAATGAGAGGGTCCCGCAGCCTGCGGGACCCATTTGTATTTTTAAGCGGCTGCATCGCCTTAGCGATGGATCAGAGGTACCGGCCGTGGCGCTGCAGCACTTCGATCTTGTAGCCGTCGGGATCGGTCATGAAGAAGAACAGCGCCAGCAGCCTGCCGTCGCGGTTGAGTTCGACCAGCTTGCCGGGATTAAGACCGGCATCCGTCAAACGCTTATGCTCCACGGAAACTTCGTCCACCGACACGGCTAGGTGTCCATAGCCGTCGCCGAGATTATAAGGTTCGACGCGACCCTTGTTGACGGTCAGCTCCAGCTCGAAGCCGGTCTCGGGATTGCTGAGATAGATCAGCGTGAATGTATCGAAATCGATCCGGTCGGCGATCTCCAGCCCGAAAACCTTGCCGTAGAAATCGACCGAGCGGGCCTCGTCGAGCACGCGGATCATGGAGTGGATCATCTTGGCCAAGGCTGTCTCCTGTCGTTGTGGCAGGCGGCCTTGGTAGCCGCCGCGTCACGCCGTGCGCAAGCCCATTTTTCGCGTCGCGGCGCTTTCCACCAGCCCCATCCCATCATAGATCAGCACCGCCATCAACCCGACGATCAGGCCCCCCTGCAGGATGAAGGCCGTGTTGTCGGAGATCAGCCCGGCGATGATCACTTCGCCCAGCCCTTTGGCAGCAACGGTCGAGCCGATCGTCGCCGTGCCGATGTTGATGACAGTCGCCACCTTGATTCCCTCGATGATCAGCGGCAGCGCCAATGGCAGCTCGACGCGAAACAGTCGCTGCGCCGGGTTCATGCCCATCCCGTCGGCGGCATCGAGCACCGCGGGCGACACCTGGTGCAGGCCGGAGATGGTGTTTTCGAAGATCGGCAGCAGCCCGTAGAGAAACAGCGCCACCAGCGTCGGCCCGGCGCCGAAGCCCATGGCAGGCACGGCAAGCGCCAGCACCGCGACCGGTGGAAATGTCTGCCCGGCATTTGCAATGGCGCGCGACAGCGGCAGAAAATCGGCGCCGCTCTTGCGCGTCACGAAAATGCCGCCGGCGACGGCCAGCACGGCACTCCCGGCGATCGAGATCAGCACCAGCTGCATATGGGCCAGCGCCAGTCCGGGCAGGGAGTTCTGCGTATAGACCGCCGGTGCGTTGTTCTTCGTCAGCGGTGCCAGCAGGAAGGTCAACCACTCCGTCCTGAACAGTAGGATCAACAGCAGCGCCAGCGCCAGAAGGCGAAACAGATTGGCCGTGATCAGCTTCATGCCTTGCGACCCAGCTCAAGCAACTGCGACATCGAAATGGAGCCGACCGGCTCTTTCGCCGCATCCTCCACCGCCGCCTCATCAATCCCTTGCCAGATCATCTCTGCCAGCGCGTCGCGCAGGCTGAGCGATTGCGGCAGGCCATGATCGAGGCCGATCTTGGCTGGCGCCATGCTTGAGGTCAGCGATAGCAGCGACATCCGCTTCAACGCCCGGTCGGTGGTGCCGGTCAGCTGTTGCACGAATGGGTGCGCGGGTTCGGTCAGGATTTTTTCCGGCGTCGAATATTGCAGCAGCTTGCCGCCACGCATCACCGCGATCCGATTGGCGAGATGGAAGGCCTCGTCCATGTCGTGGGTAACGAGAATGACCGTGGTGCCGAACTGCTTCTGGATCGCCAGCAGATCGTCCTGCGCCTTGCCTCGAATAACAGGGTCGAGCGCCCCGAACGGCTCGTCCATGATCAGCACCTCCGGCTCGGCGGCGAGCGCGCGCGCCACGCCGACACGCTGCTGCTCGCCGCCCGAAAGCTGGTGCGGATATTTGGCTGAGAAGGCCTTCGGGTCGAGATTGAACAGGCCGAGAAGTTCGTCGACGCGCGCCTTGATTCGCGTCGTGCTCCAGCCGAGCAACTGCGGCACGGTCGCGATGTTCTGCGCCACGGTGCGGTGGGGAAACAGCCCGTTGCCCTGGATGACGTAGCCGATGTTGCGGCGCAGCTCGGTCTCCGGCACGTCGGCGACATTGCGTCCGTCGATCAGGATTTCGCCCTCGCTCTTTGCCACCAGCCGGTTGATCATCCGGATCAGCGTCGACTTGCCGGAGCCCGATGTGCCGACGATCACGGTGATCGTGCCCTTCTCGACCGACATCGAGACATTGTCGACAACAGTGGTCTCGCCATAGCGCTTGGTCACGTTGCGGATATCGATCATGCTCATGCGGCAGGTCCCCGAATGCTGTCGACGACCGCATCGAGGATGACGGCCGATGAAAAGGCGAAGATGACGGTCGGCACGGCGCCGAGCAGAACGAGGTCCATGGCCGTCTGGCCAAGCCCCTGGAAGATGAAGACCCCGAAGCCGCCGCCGCCGATGAGCGCGGCCACGGTCACCAGGCCGATAGACTGCACGAGCACGATGCGGATGCCGGTGATGATGACGGGCAGCGCCAGCGGCAGGTCGATCCCGGTGAGGATCTGCCGCCGCGTCAGCCCCATGCCGGAGGCAGCGTCGCGCACGGCGGGATCGACGCCTTCAAGCCCGACCACTGTATTGGCAACGACAGGCAGCAGCGAATAGAGCACCAGCGCGATCAGCGCAGGTGCTGCACCGATGCCGCTGACCCCGAGCGCAGCCGCCAGCGGCACATGCGTGGCGAGATAGCCAAGCGGCAGCATCAGCAGGCCGAAAAGCGCCAGGCTTGGAATGGTCTGGATCAGGCTCAAGCCCTGCAGCAGGGCGGACCTGAGCTTCGGCACCCAGAAACAGACTATCCCGAGCGGCAGCCCGATCAGCACCGATATCGCCAGCGATCCGAAGGCGAGCTTCACATGCGTCAGCGCCTCGCTCCAGAACTGGTCGCCACGATTGGCGTATTCGCGCATGATCGACAGGCTGTCGAGCAGCCCGGAGCGTAGGAACAGGACGAACAGACAGGCATAAAGAGCCAGCGCCGCAATGCGCATCCACGGCGTCAGCCGGATTTTCACCAGCGCGTCTGAAACGACAAGCGCGACGACCGCCAGCAGTACCCAGAACCCGCCGCCCGGCGTCATCCGGGCAACGGTGCTACCCTCCGGCGTGAATGCGGTGGCGACAAGCCCCATCGTCGCGATCAGCGCCGCGAGACAGAGCGTCGAGATAGCCAGCCGCACGCGCGCATCCTCAAGAAACAGCACGGCGAATGCCGTCAGCACGAGAAGAAGGGTCAGGACGATGGCCGATGGCTGGTTCAGAAGCTGTGTCAGCAGCATCGGCTTGCCGCTGGCGATGCGGTTTGCCTTTACGTAGATGAAGGGCAGAAGCCCCGCGCCCGCAATGCCGGCGAGCACGAGAACGACGCCGAGCCGGTCCAGCGTGCGGACCGCTAAGGTTTCTGCCATCGATCCATCCCAGTATGGAAAGAAAATAAACTCCGCCCCTGATGGAGCGGAGCGTCGTGTCTGTTGCTTACTTCAGGAAGCCTTTTTCCTTCAGGTAGCCTTCGGCAACCGCCTTGGCCGGCTCGCCATCCACCTGGATCTTGCCGTTCAGCTTGCGCAGTTCCTCGGCCGTCAGGCTCCGGAAGATCGGGGCCAGCACCTCTTCGATCTTCGGATTGGCCTTCAGCACTTCCTCGCGGATGATCGGCGTCGGCGCATAGACCTGCTGCACGTTCTTGTCGTCCTCAAGCACGGTGAGCTCGGCAGCCTCGATCGCGCCGTCGGTGCCATAGACCATGGCGGTGTTTGCGCCGTTCGTCTTGTCCGCGGCCGCCTTGATAGTCGCTGCCGTGTCGCCGCCGGAGAGAATGATCTCCTGATCCGGCTTCAGCGTGAAGCCATACGTCGTCTGGAACGCTGGCAGCGCGCCGGCCGAGTTGACGAATTCGGCCGAGGCCACCAGCTTGGCATCGCCACCTCCGGCAACCCATTTGCCGAAGTCCGTCAGGCTCTTCAGCTTGTTCGGCCCGGCGACATCGTTGCGCACGGCGATCGCCCAGGTGTTGTTGGCGGGCGAGGGCGTCAGCCAGACGATCTTGTTGGCGTCGTAGTCCAGCTTCTTGGCGGCGTCGTAGCCCTGTTGCAGGTTCTTCCAGGCGGCATCGTCGGGCTTGTTGAAGAAGAAGCCGGCATTGCCCGTATATTCCGGATAGATGTCGATTTCGCCAGCGGTGATCGCCTTGCGCAACACAGGCGTGGTGCCGAGTGCAACCTTGTCCTGCGTCTTGATACCGTTGGCATTAAGCGCCAGCACGATGACGTTGCCGAGCAACGTTCCCTCGGTGTCGATCTTCGACGACACGACGACGTCTGCCGCGTGAACGGTGCCCGCAGCAAATGCGGATAGCGATATGGCAAGTGCGAATTTCGTAAGCATGGACTATCCCCTTGATCGTTGAAGCATGTGCAATCTTTGACGAAGATCACCGCAGATAAAGTTGCTGGCGAAAAAGGCCATAGGCCCCAGCCGCTCGCAAGGAATTGCGTACCTGAAATAGAGTGCTGCGAAGAAAAAACGATGTGGCAGCGAAGAATCTATTCGCAGTTTCCGAAAAACGTCGGCGATGGCGAAAAATTCCATCCCCGGGAGTCGCGGCGGGGGCCGTGTTGGCTTACACAGGCAGCAGCTGGAAGAGGGAGATTCAAGCGTGACAATTCTGCTGGAAGTATGCGTCGACAGCCCGCGCGGCCTGGCTGCCGCGATCGAGGGCGGGGCCGACCGCATCGAGCTCTGTTCGGCGCTGGAGATCGGCGGCCTGACGCCGGTTGCCGGCCTGATGAAGGCCGCCGCCGCAGCCCCCATTCCTGTTTACGCGATGATCCGCCCGCATGCCGGCCCGTTCGTTTTCGACGCCGGCGACGAGGCGGCTATGCTGGCCGATATTGACGCGGTCAGGGCGTTCGGCCTCGCCGGTGTCGTCATCGGCGCCAATCGCATCGACGGCACGCTCGACATGCCGCTGCTGCATCGGTTGAAAGCCCACGCCGCAGGCCTCGGCTCGACGCTGCACCGCGCCTTCGATCTGGTGCCGGATCCGGATGCTGCGCTGGAACAGGCCGTCGAGCTTGGCTGCGAGCGCATCCTGACATCCGGCTGCATTCCGAAGGCGATCGACGGGCTGGAAACGCTGGCGCGACTGTCGAGCAAGGCAGCCGGCCGTATATCGATCATGCCGGGCAGCGGCGTCCGTCCGGCAAACGCACTGCAAATCCTGCGCGCGACGGGCGCCCGCGAAATCCACGGTTCGTGCAGCTCCCCGGTAACGGATGTCGATCCCCGTGCCGTCGCCTTCGGCTTCGAGGCGCCATCCGCCAACCGCACGGATGCGGCGATCGTCCGGCAGATGCGCGAAGCGATCGACTCGCTCTGAAGCCGGCTAAGTCTATCCCGCGACGTTGATCACTGCCTTGATCAATCCGCTCTTCTCGTGCGCCCAGCGCGCGAGATCGCGCGGCGCGTCCGCTAGCGTCGTGCGGTGGGTGATCAGGCGATCGACCGGCACCAGGCCGTTGGCGATCGAGGCGGCCACGTGTTCGAAGTCGATGCGCGTCGCGTTGCGGCTGCCGATGACCGTCATCTCGCGCTTGTGAAACTCGGGATCCGAGAAGCGGATATCATCCTTGACCACGCTGACCAGAACCAGCGCGCCGCCGTGTGCGACAAAGCTGAACGCCTTTTCCATCGAAGGACCGTAGCCGGTCGCATCGAAGACGACGTCGAAGCCGTCGCCTTCGGTCTTGGCCTTCACAACCTCGCCGACGCTATCGTTGGCGACAATGCCGGATTTGAATCCGAAGCGCTCCGCCGCCATCTCCAGCCGTTCGGCGCTGGTGTCGAGCAGCGTCACGTCATGGCCTGCGATCCGCGAAAAGATCGCTGCGCCGAGCCCGATCGGGCCGGCGCCAATCACCAGCGCGCGCGAACCGGCGGGCGTCATCGAGCGGCGCACGGCATGCGCCCCGATCGCCAGGAATTCCACGGTGGCCGCCGCCTCAAGGCTCAGCCCCGGCGCCGCATAGAGATTGCTCGCCGGGACCGTGATTTCCTCGCAGAACGCACCATCCGTATGCACGCCGAGCACCTTGATGCCGGTGCAGCAGTTCGGCTTGTCGCGCCGGCAGGCAACGCAGGTTCCGCAGGAGAGATACGGATTGACGATGACAGGCGTCCCCACCGCAATCGTTACGCCATCGCCGGCTTCGACGACGGTCGCCGAGATCTCGTGGCCCATGACCCGCGGATATTCCAGAAACGGGTGCTTGCCCTCGAAGATATGATAGTCCGTGCCGCAGATGCCGACATGGCTGACCGCGAGCCGCACCCAGCCGGGATCAGGCGTGCCGGGCGAGGGGCGCTCGACCATCTCGAGGACACCCGGTTGTTGGCAAAGCACGGCTTTCATGGGGATCTCGCATTCTGGAAGAAAAGAAGCCGGCCCTTCGACCGGCTTCGGGTGTTGGCGATTACGAGCTGCGGCGACGGCGCAGCTGGTCGAAATAGACGATCACGATGATCAGCAAGCCGGTGATGATGCGCTGCCAGAACGAGTTGACGTTCAAGAGGTTCGCACCGTTGTTGATCGTCGCCAGGATGAAGGCGCCGATCAGCGGACCATGCACCGAGCCGACCGCGCCAAACAGCGATGTGCCGCCGATAACAGACGAGGCGATCGCCTGCAGCTCCCAGCCATCTGCCTGCGTTGCATTGCCGATGGCGATACGCGAGGCGAGCAGTACGCCGACGAAGGCTGCGAAGGTGGCCGACAGGATATAGGCCATGTAGATGATGGCGCTGACCCGCACGCCCGAAAGACGCGCCGCTTCGCTGTTGGAGCCGACCGCGAAGAGATAGCGGCCCCAGCGGCTGAGATGCAGCAGCACATAGGACGGTATCGCCACCAGGATCACCATCCAGAACAGGCTGGGGATGCCAAGGAAATCGGCGCGCGAGAAGTTGGAGAAAGCTTCGTTGGTGATGTTGATCGACGAGCCGTTGGTGATCAGCAGTCCGAAGCCGCGCAGTGCCGTCAGTGTCGCCAGAGTGATGATGAACGGCGGCAGGCCCATATGAACGATACCGAAGCCGTGAAACGCGCCGATCGCCACGCCGAAGGCCAGCGTCAGCAGGATCGCCGCCCAGACCGGAAAGCCCGCCTGCAGCAGGTAGGCGACGATGACCCCGGCAAAGCCGACGATCGCGCCGACCGAGAGATCGATGCCGGCGGTAATGATGACGAAGGTTTCCCCGAGCGCCAGGATCGCCGTCATCGAACCCTGCCGCAGCAGGTTGGATATGTTGAGCGGCGTCCAGAAGCTGTTGGTCGAAAGCCCGAGCGCAATCCAGAGCGCCACCAGCAGGCCGATCAGGGTCAGCCCGAAAAGGATATTCACTTTCCGGCGTTGCTGCGGCGCTGGGATTTCGGTGGGGGTTACGGTCATGGTCTCTCTCCCTCTTCTTCTTTTCTCAGACGCCGATCGCTTCGCTGAGCACTTGTTCATGTGACGCCGCATGGAAAGCATGGCTTGCCACCAGCTTGCCGGTCCTGAAGACGTGCAGTTCGTCGGCGAGTTCGTAGACCTCCGGCAGGTAGGACGAGATCAGGATGATGCCGGCGCCTTCCTTCAGGAGCCGCGCGAACAGCCGGTAGATTTCCGCCTTGGTGCCGACATCGACACCCACCGTCGGCTCGTCGAAGATGAACAGCCGCGCGCCGTGGCTCAGCCACTTGCCGATCACCACCTTCTGCTGGTTGCCGCCGGACATGGCCGAAACGAGCACGCGCCGGCTCGGCGTCTTGATCGAGAGATCGCGGATCTGGCGGTCGGCGTTCTTCGCCTCGTCGGCAAGGCCGATCACCGGTCCCTTGCTCAGCCGGTCGAAGACCGGAAGGTTGATGTTGAGACCGATTGGCAGGTTGAGGCAGAGCCCCTGGTCGCGCCGGCTTTCCGGCGCCAAGGCGATGCCGAGTTCCATCGCCGTGCGCTCGTTCTTTATGTTGACCTTCTTGCCCATCCAGTGGATTTCGCCCGATGTCGTCTTCTCGCGGCCGTAAAGCCCGAGCGCAAACTCGCTGCGGCCGGCGCCGATCAGGCCGTAAAGTCCAACGATTTGGCCGGCTTTTACCGACAGCGACACATCCTGGAAACCGGGACCGGAAAGCCCCCGGACCTCGACGATATTCTCGCCGATGGCGATCTCTTCCTTGTGGTATATCTGCTCGATCGAGCGGTTGATCATCAGCGCGATCAGCTCGTTGTCGTTGGTCTCGCCGATCAGGCGGGTGCCGACATGGGTACCGTCGCGCAGCACCGACACCCGGTCGGCAAGCTCGAACACTTCTTCCATTCGGTGGCTGATATAGACGATGGTGACGCCTTCGCTCTGCAGGCGGCGGATCAGCTTGAACAGCTGCGCCGATTCCTGACGCGTGAGGTAGGCGGTCGGCTCGTCGAAGATCAGGAACTGGGTGCCGCGCATCGCGGCGCGGGCGGTTGCCACCAGTTGCTGCTGGCCGATCGTGAGATCGCTGAGCAGCACGGCGGCCGGCAGGCCGAAGCCGAGATCGTCAAGCACGGCCTGCGCCATCTTCACCATCTGCTTCTTGCGCATCAGTCCGAATTTGTTGACCTCGTCGCCGAGAAACAGGTTGGCGGCAACCGTCAGATGCGGACACAGCACCACTTCCTGGTGAACGGCATTTATCCCGCGCGCGATCGCCTCGTTCGGCGTCGCCAGCGCCACCGGATGCCCGCACCACAGCACATCGCCCGCCGTGCGGGTGATGACGCCGGTGAGCAGCTTGATCAGCGTCGATTTGCCGGCCCCATTCTCGCCGACGATGGCGTGGATCTCGCCGGCAAGAAACGTCAAAGTCGCCGGTTTCAGCGCCTGGACGTAGCCGTAGTTCTTCTGCAATCCCTTGAGTTCGAGGATAGGCGTGCCCGCCGGAATGCGGTTTGCCTCTTTCAGCGTGGCGCTGTCATCATGGCGATGACTGATCTCTTCCAGGCTCATGGATCTCTTCTCCTCCTCGAGAATTCCCGTCTTCCCGCCCTCTGTCCGCGCTCCCGAGCGGACGGAAAAGCGGAAAAGGGCCGCGCGAAAAATCTCGCGCGCGGCCCTCTGTCCGATTATTTCAGCTTCGGGTTCAGGAGAGCGTCGATCTTCGGCTCGGCCATGTTGGCCTTGGTTACCAGATTGGCGCCGGTATCGACGTTCTGCTCGACCTTCTCGCCCTTGGAGACGGCGAGCGCGGTCTTGATGCCGTCGTAACCCATGCGGTACGGGTCCTGCACCACGAGGCCGGCAAGCGCGCCGTCCTTGAGGAAGCCGATCGTCTTGTCGTCGCTGTCGAAGCCGATGACCTTGACCTTGTCGCCGAGCTTGTTTTCAGCGATCGCCTGGCCAACGCCCTGCGCCATGATCAGGTTCGACGCGAACACGCCGACGATGTTCGGGTTGGCGGTGATCAAGTCGGTCATGATGTTGAGACCGGTCGTCGCCTGGCCGTCCGCATACTTGTCGGCTACCACTTTCAGGCCCGGATATTTGGTCTTGACCTGATCGAGGAAGCCTTCGCGACGCTGCTCGAGCGAGCCGGCGCCGGGCGTGTTGGTGATGATGACAACGTCGCCTTCATCCTTGCCGGTCATCGTCTTGATCGCAGCGGCAAGACCATCGGCGGCGATGCGGCCACCCTGGACGTTGTCGGTGGTCAGGAACGACTTGAAGGCCTTGGAGTCAGCGCCGGAATCGATGCCGATGATCGGAACCGACTTCGCGGCTTCGTCGATCGGCTTGCCCAGTGCCTTGAATTCGGTCGGCGAGATGACGATCGCGGCCGGCTTGCCGGCGACGGCGTTCTCGAGAATGCTGATCTGGCCGTTGACGTCTGTTTCGGCCTGCGCGCCGAGTTCCGGCACCTTAACGCCGAGATCGACACCAGCCTTGCGGGCGCCGGCCAGAACGATCTGCCAGTAGAAGGACGTGGTGTCCTTGACGATGATCGGGATGGTGACGTCTGCCGCGAAAGACGGCATCGGAACGGCAGTGGCCATGACGGCAGCGCCGGCGAGAGCGGTAAAGGCTCGACGCGACAGAATGGATTTCATGCGCATGTGGGTTCTCCTCTCAGGTGCGTTCTCCTCCAGGAAATCTCTCGCGAACGCGTACGAGAGACTTTTATCGATAAAAAACATTTCCCAATTGAAAGCTAGCCGAGGCCAGTTCCGATTGCAAGTCTGCGCCGGTAAGCCGTTTGGTGCCTTTTTCCGGCCCCGTTGCCGCTGGACGTCCTCCAAAACATCCAGCGACATCGATCGCCAATAAATACAAGATGCAACATTGGTTCCGCGATTTTGTCAATGCGGAACGTTTGTTCCATCAGCCCCAGTAAACCTCTTCCGGCAGGACCACGCCTTTCTTCAGGATGATGTTTCCGTAGAGCCGAAACTCGGTGGTCGCGACGATATAGGCCGCCTTGCGCGAGCGCTCGTAGAAGGCGAAGCGCTCGAGCGTCGAAATGCCGAAGTCGCCTGCGCGCGCCGAAACGATCGTCTGGAATTCCTTGCAGACCTCGGGCACCGCAGTCGGATCGCCCACCACTTCCATGACCCAGGCCGATTCCGGCACGAAGGTGTCGAGCGGCATGTGGGTCAGGATCGCCTCCGCCATGGCGGTGGCGCTGACGCCGTCGGCGCGGATCATCTCCGGTCCCATGCTGAAAGAGGGGAAGTTGGCATCGGCAATGACGATCTCGTCGCCATGGCCCATGCGCGCGATGGCGCATAAGAGGTCGGGGCTGAGAACGGGGTGAATTCCTTTGAGCATTCTATTCTTCCTTAGACACGAACAGCGTCTTCGCCGAGTGGCGGCGCGACAAGCGTGAAACTATCGAATTCCGGATAGATCGTCTCCGGCAAAATGGGGGTAAGCAACGCCATGTTCCGCGTCACGCTCGATGCCCTGGCGGTCCCGATCAGCACCGAGGAAACTTGAGGATCGCGCAGCGCAAACTGCAGGGCAGGGGCTGCCAGCGGCACACCATGTTTCTCCGCAACAGCCTCCATGCCGCTGACCTTGGCGAGCACCGCGTCGGTTGCCGGCATGTAGTCGAAGTTCGAACCCGGCACGGCGCCCGTCGCCAGAATGCCGGAATTGAAGACGCCGCCGACGACCAGCGACGTGCCCTTCTGCCGGCACAACGGCAGCAGTTCCGCCACTGCCGAGCGATCGAGCAGCGTGTAGCGCCCGGCCATCAGGATGCAGTCGATATCGGCGTTGCGCATCACATCGATGCAGACGGGTACCTCGTTGACGCCAAGACCGAAGGCCTTGATCGCGCCCGAGGACTTCAGCTCCTCCAGCGCCTTGATGCCGCTGTCTAGAAACTGCTTCAGGTAGACGGCGTTCTTCGCCGCGCCATGCGTATAGCCGCCGATATCGTGAACATAAAGGATGTCGATCCGGTTCAGACCCAGCCGGGCATGGCTGAATTCGACCGAGCGCATGATGCCGTCATAGGAATAGTCGTAGTCGGCGTCGAAGGAGAGCGGATCGACATAGCTGTAGTCGGGCACCGTTCCTGTCGGCACCGGTCGCAGCAGGCGCCCCACCTTGCTCGACAGCACCCATTCATTTTCTGGTTTGCCACGCAGGAAATCGCCGACATAGCGCTCGGCAAGGCCAAGCCCATACCATGGCGCCACGTCGAAATAGCGGATGCCGCTATCCCAGGCCGCATCCAGCGTTTCCATCGCCTGGTCTCGCGGACAGGCGCGATAGAGACCGCCGAGCGCCGCGGCGCCGAAGCTCACTTCGGTCACCTCAAGCCCGGTCCGGCCGATCCTCCTCGTCTTCATTATTCCTCCTCTGAAGACAGTATCTGCTTTGCTTAGAGCGTCGCTCCCAGATGCCACGGCACGAACTCGTTATCGCCGTAGCCGAACTCCTCGCTCTTGGTTTTCTTGCCCGACGCCGTGTCGATGATCAGGTTGAAGATCTCCCGGCCCTTGCCCGATATCGTCGCATCGCCGCTGGCGATCGTGCCGCAGTCGATGTCCATGTCCTCCTCCATCGAGGCATAGAGCGCAGAGTTGCTCGACAGCTTGATCGATGGCGCCGGCCGGCAGCCGAAGCAGCTGCCCCGTCCCGTGGTAAAAGCGATCATGTTGGCGCCGCCGGCAACCTGTCCTGTCGCCGAAACCGGGTCGTAGCCTGGCGTGTCCATGAACACGAGACCGGGAGCCGTCACCCGTTCCGCATAGCCGTAGACGGCGGTCAGCGGCGAGCGTCCGCCCTTGGCCACGGCGCCGAGCGACTTCTCGAGAATGGTGGTCAGCCCGCCGCGCTTGTTGCCGGGCGAGGGGTTGTTGTCCAGCGAGGCGCCGTGCATCGCCACGTATTTCTCCCACCAGACGATCTTCTCGTCGAGCTTGCGGGCGACCTCGTCGCTGACCGCGCGGCTGCGCAGCAGATGTTCGGCGCCGTAGATTTCGGAGGTCTCCGACAGGATCGCGGTACCGCCGGCCGCAGCCAGAAGGTCGGCCGCGACTCCGAGCGCCGGATTGGCGGTGATACCCGAAAAACCGTCCGAGCCGCCGCACTGCATGCCGATGATGATGTCGCTGATAGGCAGCGCCACCCGCCGCTCGCGGCCGACATCGTCGGCGATTTCCTTGAGCATGCCCATGGCGCGCTCGACGGCGCGGCGCGAGCCGCCGGCATCCTGAATGTTGAAGTGCCGCTTGGAGGCCCCGGCGCCGCTCTGGCCGTAAAGCGTCAGCTGGTTGACCTCGCAGCCGAGCCCGATCATCAGCACGCCGCCGAAGTTCACATGCCTCGTATAACCGGCCAGCGTCCGGTGCAGCACCGCCATGCCGTCGCCGGTCGAGCTCATGCCGCAGCCTTGGTCATGAACGATCGGCACGAAGCCGTCGATGCCCTCGTAAAGCGGCAGCAGCGTGCGGTTCGCCGTATCCGCGATCGCCCGACAGACCGTGGTGGAACAGTTCACGCTGGCGATGATGCCGATATAGTTGCGCGTCGCCGAACGCCCGTCGGCGCGCTTGTAGCCCATGAAGGTCCGCGCTCGGTCCTCGGCACTCGCCTCTTCCGGCGCCGAGTTGGCGGTGGCCGCCAGCCGGTCGTTCTCGAAATGCAGGTTCTGGCTGTGAATATGCTGTCCGGCCTTTACGTCCGCTGTCGTGCGGCCGATCGCCTGGCCGTACTTGACCACAGGCTGTCCGAGCGGAATATCGACAAGCGCGACCTTGTGGCCGGGGTCGATCTTTTCGCGGGTCTCGATGCCCGCGACCGTCTCGCCAGCCGCGATTGCAGCCGTTGCCACGGCCACGTTGTCGCCAGCGGACAGGATGATCCAGGGGTCTTTTTTCAACGGTCTTCTCCCAAGGGGAACACTCGCTGCGTCGGCGAATGCACATTGCTTTTGTTTTTTATCTACAATAAACATTTTCAAGTCAACGGGATTATTGATCCTGTGGACGAGGGAGGCGAACAGCCGCACGCGATCCAGAATAAGATAAGGATTGCTGAGAAATAGGCTTCAGGGAACGACAAGGTCCGCCACCACGGACCTTTGGCGCATGTCGTGAAGCGCGAAGGCGGGGTGTGGAATGGCAAGGCAGAATACGGTCTTCAAGGAGGCCTATAACAGGTACGTGACCGTGTTGCGTGCCGAGGAAACCTTGCCGTCCGAACCGGAGATCGCGGCGCAGCTCGGCATCAGCCGCAGCACCGCCCGCGCCATCCTCGCCCGGCTCAGCGATGAGGGTATCATCAGCTGGAACAAGCGCGAGAAGGTGGTCCTGCGCGCGCCGACGGCCGACGATTTCTTCCCCACCGAGGAAACCGATTCGCTGCATGCCATCATCGAGCGCAGCTTCATGCAGCGCATCCTGTCGGATGACGCAGCACCCGGCATGCAGATCAACGAGCTGGAGCTTGCCCGCGAGATCGGCACCGGCACCACCAGCGTCCGCGAATTCCTCATCCGCTTCTCCCGTTTCGGCCTCATCGAGAAGCGGCCGAACAGCCACTGGATCCTCAAGGGCTTCACCCGCGAATTCGCGCTTGAACTGGCCGAGGTCCGCGAGATGTTCGAGCTGCACTCCGCAGCCGAATTCGGCAGGCTGCCGCCGGACAATGATGCCTGGCGCGCGCTCGCCGAGATCAAGGCCGAGCACCACGCCATGCTCGGCGATCTCGACCACCGCTACAAGGCGTTCTCCGCCCTCGACGAACGCTTCCATCTCCTGATCCACGGCGCTGCCAGAAACCGTTTCATTGCCGATTTTTACGACGCCATCGCCATCGTCTTCCACTATCACTACCAGTGGAACAAGGCCTTCGCCCGCCAGCGCAACGAGCGCGCCATCCACGAGCATCTGGATTATATCGCAGCCCTGGAATCGCGCGATCCGGCCGCGATCGAGTTCTCCTGCCGGCTGCATCTGCGCTCCGCGCGCCAGACCTTGCTGCAATCGCTACAGCAGCCGGCGCCGGACACTGTGACGCCCTAGACGACAACTCCGGCGTGATGTCTATGAGGTCGGGCCGGTATGCTCCGCGACGTCGGCAGCAGGCGCGCGTCCTATGCGCTTCACCCGTTCGCGCGACCACTGGAAGCACACATAGAGCACCGGGATCAGGAAGATACCCACGAGCGCCGCGCCCAGCATGCCGCCGAACACGGCGGTGCCGACGCCGCGACGGCTGAGCATCCCCGCACCTTGCGCGATCACCAGCGGGATCAGCCCGGCGATGAAGGCGAAGCTGGTCATCATCACCGCACGGAACCGCTCCTTGGCGCCCTCGACGGCCGCCGCCGAAATATCGAGCCCCTCCTTGCGCCGCTCCATGGCGAACTCGACGATCAGGATGCCGTTCTTGGCGGCAAGCGCGATCAGCACCACAAGGCCGATCTGCGCATAGAGGTTGTTGTCGAGACCGGCGATCTTCAGCGCCAGCATCGCGCCCGCGATCCCTGCGGTGACGGACAGCAGCACTGCGATCGGTATGCTCCAGCTTTCGTAGAGCCCGACGAGGAACAGGTAGGCGAACAGCACCGCGAGCCCGAGAATGATCGTCGTCTTGCCGCTCGCCTCGATTTCCTGCAGCGCGGTACCTGTCCATTCATAGCTGTAGCCCGGCGGCAGCGTCTTGGCGGCAACGACTTGCATCGCCGCAATCGCCTCGCCGGAGCTGCGCCCCGCTGCCGGCCCGCCATTGATCGTCGCACTCGAGTAATTGTTGTAGCGCACGATCTGCTGCGGCCCAAGGATCAGCTTCGCCTGGGCAAAGGCTCTGACAGGTACCATCTGGCCGCTGCTGTTGCGGACGTTGATCTGGTAGATGTCATCAATCCGGGCGCGGGCAGACGCCTCACCTTGCACGGTCACCTGCCAGGTGCGGCCGAACATGTTGAAGTCGTTGACATAGGCGCTGCCGAGAACCGCCTGCAGCGCGCTGAACACATCCGAAATCTGGATGCCGAGCGTCTGCACCTTCTCGCGGTCGATATCGAGGTAGAGCTGCGGCGTGTTGGCGCTGAAGGTGGTGTAGACGCGACTGAGCGCCGGGGCCTGATTGGCGGCGAAGACCAGCCCGCGCGCTGCCTGAGCGGTTTCCGAGGCGTTGCCGCCGCTGAGGCTGAGCAGCTGGAATTCGAAGCCGCTACCGGTGCCGAGCCCGATGATCGGCGGCAGATTGTAGACGATGACGTTGGCATCGCGGATCGACTGCATCTCGGCGCTGAGCTTGCCGATCAGCCCATTGACGGAAAGCGCCACGGTGGTGCGGTCGGCAAATGGCTTCAGCGTCATCACCAGCAGCCCGGCATTCGATTTCACCTGCCCGTCGAGCAGGCTGTAGCCGACCACGGACATCACACCCTGAACGCCATCGGTGTTGCGCATGATCTCTTCGATCTGCTTGGCGGCGGCATTCGTCCGGTTCACCGATGCGCCTTCCGGCAGGGTGATCTCGCCGAAGATGGCGCCTTGGTCCTCGGCGGGGAGAAAACCGGTCGGCGTCGTCTTGAACAGCCAGCCCGTCGCCGCAATCAGCCCGACGAGCAGCACCAGTCCCAGCACCGCCAGCCGCACCAGCCGCCGTACGATCGACGCGTAGCCGTCGCGGGCGTGATCGATGCCCTTGAGGATATAGCGGATCGGCCCCCATTTCGGTCCATGCTGCTGCTTGAGCAACACCGCGCAAAGCGCCGGCGACAAGCTCAGCGCGTTGATCGCCGAAATCACCATCGACACGGATACCGCGACCGCGAACTGCCGGAACAGCTCACCCGAGATGCCGGGAATGAAGGCGACCGGTATGAACACGGAGAGAAGCACCAGCGTGATCGCGATGATCGGCGCGGTAATCTCGGCCATGGCCCGGCGCGCGGCTTGCGCCGGCGTTGCCGTCGGGTCCTTCTCCAGATGTGCTTCCACCGCCTCCACGACGACGATCGCGTCATCGACAACGATGCCGATGGCAAGCACAAGTGCCAGCAGCGACACTGTATTGGCCGAAAAGCCCAGCGCCATCATCACTGCGAAGGTGCCGATCAGCGAGACCGGTACCGCGATCAGCGGAATGAGCGTCGCACGCACGCTGCCGAGAAACAGGAAGACGACGATGACGACAAGAACGAAGGCCTCGAGTAGCGTCTTGACGACCTCATGGATGCTCTCTTCCACGAACTTCGTTGTGTCGTAGGTAATCTTGTAGCTGACTCCTTGGGGAAATGCCGGGGCGAGCTTTTCCAGCAGCTGGTTGATCGCCGCGGCCGTGGCGATGGCATTGCCGCCGGGAGACTGGTAGATACCGAGGATCGCGGCCGGCGTGCCGTCCTGCCGCCCGATCTGCTCGGCGCCTTTTGCCGCAAGCTCGACGCGCGCGACATCGCGGATGCGCACGAACGAGCCGTCCGGCTCGGCCCGCAGCACCACGTTCCCGAATTCCTCGACGCTCGCAAGCCGCCCCTTTGTCTGGATCGTCAGCTGGAATTGCTGATCCGGCAGTGCCGGTTGCGAGCCGATGCGGCCGATGGCGGCCTGGATATTCTGGCCCTTGAGCGCGTTGACGATGTCGCTGGGCGTCATCGCGTAGCTCGTCAGCCGCTCCGGCGTGATCCAGATGCGCATGCTGTAATCCCAGGGCGTCAGCAACACCACGTCGCCCACGCCCGGAATCCGCTTCAGCCCATCGATCATGTTGATCGTCGCGTAATTCGACAGGAACAGCTGGTCGTGCTCACCGCTGGCGGAGGTCAGCGCGATCAGCTGCATCAGCGCCGACGATTTCTTCGTGACGCTGATCCCCTGCGCCTGCGCCTCCTGCGGCAGCTGCGCTAGCGCAAGGTTCACGCGATTCTGCACATTCACCGTGTTGATATCGGGGTCCGTTCCGACCGCGAAGCTCACCGTCAGCGTATAGCTGCCGTCGTTGCCGCTGGTGGATTTCATGTAGATCGCGTTATCGACGCCGACGACGCGCGATTCGATCGGCTGGGCGATCGATTGCTGCACGACGTCGGCGCTGGCGCCGGGATAGCTGACCGACACCGACACCTGCGGCGGCACGATATCGGGAAACTGGGCGATCGGAATCTGTGTCAGCGCCACAAGGCCGGCGATGGTGATGACAAGGGAAATGACGACGGCCAGCCGTGGTCGATCGATGAAAACGCCAGACAGCATGGTTCAGGATCCCGGCTTGGCTTCAACGGGCGCAACGACCTGCCCCGGACGAACCTTCTGTATCCCTTCGGTCACCACCAGATCGTTCGCTGTCAGCCCCTTGACGATCGACACGTCAGACCCTTCCATCCGTCCCGGCTCGACGTAGCGAACCTCGATCTTGTTGTCCTTGTTGACCAAAAGTGCGTAGGGGCCGCCCTGATCGACCTGAAGCGCCGCCTGCGGTATCACCAGCGCCGCTTCCGGCTTGTCGCCCTCGACCTTCACATCGACCAGCTGGCCGTCGATCAACAATCGGTCGGGATTGGCAAAGCTTGCCCGCACTTCGACGGAATCAGTGCCCTGGTTTACCGTGACGTCGACGAAGTCGATCTTGCCGACCTGCGGATACTGGCTGCCATCGGCAAGCTCGATATAGACAAGCGCGCCCGCCTGCTGGCCCGCATGCTTTTTGCGGATGTCGAGAATCTCGCGCTGCGACACGGTGAAATTGACGTAGATGGGATCCTGGCTGACGATCGTCGCCAGCGGATTGCTGGATGCGCCGACGAAATTGCCGATCGAGTATTGAGCTGCTCCGACCCGCCCGGCGATCGGCGCGCGGATATCCGTATAACCAAGATTAAGCTGCGCCTGCATCAGCGCCGCGTTCAGCTGATCGAGCTGGCCTTTTGCTTGCTGCTGCTTGGCTGTCGCCAGATCGAGCTGGGATTGCGGCGCGGCGCTTTTGGCCACGAGTTCCGTCTGCCGCTTGACTTCAATATCGGCGAGCGAGAGCACCGCCTGCGCCGCTTCTATGTTGCCCTGTGCCTGCGCCACCGCCGCGGCATACTGGCCTTTTTCCATTGCAAACAGCGGTTCGCCCTGTTTGACGTCCTGCCCATCCTTGAAAAGCTGCTGCTCTAGAAAGCCATCGACACGAGCGCGCAGATCGACCTTGTCGATCGCCGCCACGCGGCCGCTGAACGACACCGAGGGCCGTATGTCCTTCTGGATCGCCCTGACAACAGTGACACTCGGCGGCGCAGGGGCTGCGGGCGCTTGCTGTGCGACGGTCTCAAGGGGAATGAATATGAAGGCCGTAGCGGCCACGGCAAAGCACAGGCCGAGACAATTTCGCATCGCACTCCCCCTCGATGCTCCGTAGCTGAAGCGGGGGCAAGCTTCCGCTCTCCGGTTGCAACTGTCAATAAGTCCGGATTCGTTTTTTATTTCTATATTGACGAGTGTTAGGGCGCGCTTACGTTACCGTGATTCGGCGTCGATGCCAGGCGGCCGACCCCCTCATCGCTCCCGGCGCAAGAAATGGGTTCATGGCAGGCAGTGATTTGAGCAGCCATGCCTGCGGGCGTCGGCAACCCGGTCAAGCACGCACTAGATGATAGTGGTTCTCGGCCTATCGGCGCGGGAAATCATTCCAGCCCGAGGCGCGCGCCTTGGCAAAGACGATCTGCGCTTCGCGCCCGAGATAGAGCAGGCCGAAGATGCCGATGATTGTCAGGATGTCCCACATTGCCATTCCCCCGTTAAATTGCGGGCCGTGTCGACAACCCCTCGTGACACGGCCCGCATGATCCAAACGCAACCGCCATCACGTTTCAGGATATTCGCATTGATATGCGGCACGAGTGAGTCGCGGTATCACTAAATCTGGGGATGCCAAGCCGAAATGGCGCTTTGGCAGCTGGTGACGGAACAACAAGCCGTGATGAAGACAGGAACGCGCCGTTATCACGTTACATCGGCTTGCCGGCAATGCACCGAGCGGTTGTCCTTCTCCGCAACATCGCCATGAAATACCACAGCTGCGAACATGTCCGGTGCGATGCTCTTGCAGTCTTCTTGTGCCGGCAATGCTTGGCAAGACTGCTGGCGCCGTCTTGCGGGGATCTGCTGCGGAAGATTTCGACAACAACTCTCGGATGGCGCGATATTCATCAGATTTCGCTAATTACTTCTACGCTTTGTTAACCACGATATTCTTATTTTGGCAGCTATAGGCTGCATGATTCCCGGGTGATGCATCAATTTATAATCTGGGGTTTTATTTACAGGATATTTTGTGACGTCGGTTATCACCAATACATCCGCGATGAGTGCCCTTCAAACCTTGAGGTCTCTCAACTCTGGCCTGCAGTCCACGCAAAACCACGTTTCCTCCGGCTTGCGCGTCGAGACGGCGTCCGACAACGCCGCCTACTGGGCAATTGCCACGACGATGCGATCGGACAACAAGGCCATATCCGCGGTCTCGGACGCTCTGGGAATGGCAGCCGCCAAGGTCGATACGGCTTATGCCGGCACCGATCAGATCGTCGATGTGCTCACCGAGTTCAAGGCCAAGCTTGTCGCCGCGACCGAAGACGGTATCGACAAGGCGAAAATCCAGGATGAGCTCGCCCAGCTCAACCTGCAGGCGGAAAGCGTCGTCGCGTCCTCCAGCTTCAATGGTGTCAACTGGTTGACGACGGACGCCCCGACGCATCTGATGCTCACCGATGACCTGACAGCCTCGGTCATTTCTTCGTTCACGAGGTCTAACGATGGCTCGGTTGCTGTCGATTCCGCGAGCGTCAATCTGAAATTGAGCAGCATGCTCAATACCGGCGGCGGCGGCATCCTTCAGAAGGAGCTTGGCGGTGTTGGCGATATCGGCGGCTTCCGCGACACCGGCATCAATTCCACCGCGCATGAAGGCCACGAGAGCCACCACTTCACCGGCCCGGCCACTTTCAGCAATACCGATTATATCGAGTTCGATCTGTTGGTCGATGCCGGGGATTATTCCGCTGGCGACACGTTCACCGCGCTGAGGATCGACAAGTCGGTAATCGACGATGCGCTCCAGACGACGGATGGAACGATCCGCA
This sequence comes from Hyphomicrobiales bacterium, assembly GCA_900470805.1. Classification (GTDB taxonomy): domain Bacteria; phylum Pseudomonadota; class Alphaproteobacteria; order Rhizobiales; family Rhizobiaceae; genus Rhizobium. The sequence goes on from UCCA01000022.1 coordinate 99,117, forward strand.
ACGCGTCGGATATGCGCAAGGTCCTCGATAAGGTTTTCACCGACAACGGCGTTCCCGCCACTGCCAACGAGTTGAGGTTCACCGGCTCGCTCGGCGCCGCCGATTTCGAGATCGGCTCGCTGGAGACTTCCGGAAACGAAGGCTCGAGCATCGACATCACCGGCGTGACGTCCGACTTCGGTGGCGTTCACCCTTCGGGATTCGCGCTTGGCCTCGAGGATGCGCCGGTTTCCAACCACGACAACATGTATCCGGAGGCCAGTATCGTGTTCGGCAGAGCGTTCACCGTATCCGAGCAGGCTTCAATCTATTTCGACGTTCAGGTTGGCCCCGGTTCGCTGCAGACCTACACGATCGACCGTGCCACCGTCGATGCAGCCCTTGGCACCAGCGACGGCTATGTCGGCAATGCAACCGATCTTGCTTCGGTCATCGCTTACGCGTCGGCCGGCAGTGGTTTGGCAGTGACGGCGTCCGACCCGAGGATAACCTTTTCGGCGGACAGGACCCTCTACCCGGAAGCCGGCAATCGTGCCGCGAGGGTCAGCGTCGGCAACGTCCGCTCCGATCCGCCATGGACGCTGGAATTCGATCTCGATGAAGTCGACGTCACCAGTTCTTCCTTCAGCATCGACGAGTACATCACCGGCGTCGAATACATGCTGAAGCGATCGATCGAAAGCGCCAGCACGCTAGGATCGCTGCAAAGCCGCATCGACGGACAGACCCAGTTCGCCAGTAAGCTGATGGACAGCCTCGACAGCGGCATCGGCTACCTCGTCGATGCCGACATGGAACAGGAATCGTCAAGATTGGCTGCGCAGCAGACACAGCAGCAGTTGGCCATTCAGGCGCTGTCGATCGCCAACTCCGCCCCCGGCAACATCGTCAGCCTGTTCCAGTAACGCCTGATGGCCCTGATCTTTCTTCTTCTGCGGCGTCAGCCGGAGATGATGGCCGACAGCCGCTGCAGATCCGCCAGCTTGACATCGACCGCCACGGGCTCCGTCTGCTGGACGCGAAACCAAGCCGCCGCCTCGCGAACGCGCTCGCCATGCGGGGCCGGATATCCGCCGAGGCGGATCACCCATTCCCGGACGGTCTCGCGCTCCATGCGCCCCGCCAGATATCGGTCGTGAACGGTCTTCGCCGAAGCGACCAGATCGGAAGTGTTATTCACAAGCGCCCTCGTTCCATCGGCAATTCATCGCCGAGCCGCCTTCTTAGCGCGTTGCGCCACGCACGGCCACCGCGATCATGCCGTTTGTCGACCGGCTGTGGATGACGATCGAAGTCAGACCTCTTCCTTCTTCTTGATCTTCACCTTCGGCTCCACAGGCGCGTCCGGGGTCGGCGCAAGCAGCTTGCGCAGCGACGAGATCTTGTCCTCCACCAGCGGCCGGAACCGCGTCGCGCGAAACGGCATGTCGGCGGCGCCATAGCCTTCCGGACCGTCGTCATTGCCACGATCGATCTCCGCGAGCTTCACGCCGAAGAAGGTCCCGTCGATGTAATGCGTATATTCGCCGACCCAGCGCAGCGTATAGATCTCGCCCTTGCGGATTCCCTGGTCGATGCTGACGTTCTTGAACTTGTCGTCGATGCAGACAACCTTCTGGCCGACGTGAAAATCATAGCTCATCTCAGGATCTCCGCTTCACCACTTCGCGCCAAGCGCTTCATTCTTCAGATAGCGCAATGCCAAGGCAACATCGAGTCGCCGGTCGCGACCACCTGTCTAAGCGCGCATGGCAAAGAGAAGATTAAGGTGCGGGTTGAAAAGCGGGTGAGACCCGATGGTGCTCATCAATTGAAAAAAACTGGAAATGAACAACTAGAACAAGAAACCCCGCCACGCTTGTTATCGCCTTGGCGGGGTCTGCCTCCACGGAGGTCTTGAGGCTGAACGGCTTTCGCCGCCAGCGGACGGATTTAATATGGGGATTCGTAAATTAACGTCAAGTTAAAATCCCAGTCCTGCCATCACGCCAGTACGTATTCTTTCGAACGTTTCTTCATCAATCTGACGCGTCAGGTATTTCCTCTTTCCCTCCTGGTCTCGCCCGCTTCTAAAGAAGTCAAGGCGATCGAAGCACACCGTGGCAATCATATCGCACTTCGCCCACATCAATTTGGAATCAAAGGGTGTTGGCAGAGGTGGGTCAAGTGTCAGTTGGACCACATAGCCGACATCGTGTGTCGGTGGGGTAGTTGACAAAGGTACCACTGCGCAAAGTCCGTCCCTACGAGGAAGACGAGGCGAGATAACGACGACTGGCCTCCGCTTCACCATTTCGGGCGAGCGCAAGCCACCAAGCGAGTAATCGCATAGCAAAAGGGTTCTTGGTGGGACGGCATAGCGAATAGACATTCGTGATAGTTAACCAAAATTGCCACAATTATTTAGCTGAAAATTATTTCTTTCCCTGTCGCTGCCCAAGGCGTTGTAAACCGAACGGCTTTGGCGATGGTAAATGAAGTAGAATACGCGCCAGACTTTATAAATCACGTGGGAGCGAACAAGAAATGCCTCACCGGAATGTCCCACCTGTGGAAACCAGAAGCAAGTCTTTGATTTAAAAGGAAATGGTGCCGCTTGCAGGACTCGAACCTGCGACCCCATCATTACGAATGATGTGCTCTACCACCTGAGCTAAAGCGGCAACGGCGGGTGGCTGGTAATGCGGCCCGCGATTTGCATGGCGCTGATACAGGCATTGGCAGAAGATTTCAAGCGCCCTGTCGCGTCTTTGGAAAAAAAGAACGGCGTTGTGGAAAGCCAGTCAGGTCGGCGTCAGAGTGCCAGTCGGGCGCGCGCCGCCTTGTATTCCGTCTCAAGTCGATCGACCAGTTTCGCGACCGGTTCCACCGCCTTGACGGCGCCGATGCCCTGGCCGCTGCCCCATACGTCCTTCCATGCCTTGGCGCCGCCCACAGCCTGCTCGAAATCCATCTTCGAGGGGTCTGCGACCGGCAGGTTGTCGGGGTCGAGGCCGACGGCTTTCACCGAGGGCTTGAGATAATTGCCGTGCACGCCGGTGAAATAGTTGGAGTAGACGATGTCGCCAGCCGCGCCCTCGACGATCGCCCGCTTGTAGGCGTCGGACGCGCGCGCTTCCTCGGTGGCGATGAACGGCGAGCCGATATAGGCCATGTCGGCGCCCATCGCCTGCGCCGCCAGGATGCCGCCGCCCGTAGCGATCGCGCCGCCGAGCAGCAACGGTCCTTCGAACCATTCACGGATTTCCTGCACCAGCGCGAAGGGCGACAGCGTGCCCGCGTGGCCGCCGGCGCCTGCCGCCACCGCGATAAGTCCGTCTGCGCCCTTGCGGATCGCCGAGTGGGCGTGGCGGTTGTTGATGACGTCGTGCAGCACGATGCCGCCATAGGAGTGCACTGCCGCATTGACCTCGGGCACGGCGCCGAGCGAGGAGATCACGATAGGCACCTTGTATTTGACGCACAGCATCAGGTCGTGCTCGAGCCGCTTGTTCGACATGTGGACGATCTGGTTGACGGCAAACGGCGCGGCCGACCGGTCGGGATGCGCAGCGTCGTGCGCGGCGAGCTCCTCGGTCATCATCGCCAGCCATTCGTCCAGCTGGCTCTCCGGCCGCGCGTTTAGCGCCGGAAACGCGCCGATGATGCCCGTCTTGCACTGCGCCAGCGTCAGCGCCGGGTGCGAGATGATGAACAGCGGCGAGGCGACGACAGGCAGTCGCAGATTTTGCATCAGGATCGGGGGCAGGGCCATGGGTCACCGAAAAAATTGACGTTTACGAAAACGTCAACGTGATAGCAGAGAGTTTTCGCCGGGAAAAGAGTGCGCGCGCGGTTCGCAAAGATCGGCGGCTGCTATAGATAGAGGGCGCAGGCGGCGCGCTTGTGCCACTATCCGCTGCCAAGGCGTTGCAGGAAATTGCGCAAGGCTTGCGATTTATTGCGTCAGCCGCTACCGCATTTGCATATTGTTAAGCATGATGGTGCCAGCCATCGGATTGAAGGATCGGACGTGAGCGGATTAGAAACGGCCATCAGAACGGCACTCGACAATGCCGATCGCGACAATCCCGAAGTCCGAGCGAAGATCTATCAGTCCGCACGCCAGGCGCTGGAAGCCGGACTGCGCAAGCAGGATATCACCGACACCGAAGCGGTGGCCCATCATCGCCACCGGCTTGAAACGACGATCCACATGATCGAGGCCGAGGAGCGGCAGCGCCTGCATCCGCGCCAGGCGCCGCCGCAGGTGCCGGTCCCACCTGTCGTGGAGGTGCCGCAGGCCGTACCAGCGCCGCAGGCCGTGGAAGTGCCGCCCGTGGTCGAGATGCCGCAGCCGGCTCCCCCGCGTGCCCGTGAGGCCTTCGACGGCCCCTCGCTCGGTGGCGAAACCCGCGTGCCGGATATAGCTGTCGCAAGCGATCGCTTCGACGATGACGACAGCGGTCTGGCCGGTCTCCACGCCGGCAGTACCGATCATCTGGGCGCCGCGCCGGCGGCATCCGAAGGCTTTGTCGCCGATCGGAAGCCGGCCACCGCCGATTTCCGACCCGAGCGCGCGGTAGCCCGCCGCAAGCCGCGCAAGTTCTTCTCCCGTCTGTTGGTCTGGTGCGTGCTGTTGGCGTTCATCGGCATGGGTGCCTGGTGGGCCTACACCTCGGGCGTGTTGCTGACGGCTGCCCAGCGCGACACCAGCGTTGCCAATCCGCCGGCCACCACGACGCCGGAGGATTTCGACGGCGCCAGCGAGGCGCCGGTGATTGATCCGCAAAATTCCTTCTCGGCCGCCTGGATCGAGGTGTTCAAGCCGTCGGATGCCAGCAAGGTGATTAAGGGCGCCCAGTCGCGTGTCGAGAACGTCGCCGAAAACGATGGCCCGGCGTTGCGCCTGACCTCGCAGAGCAACGGCAGCGACGGTAATGTCGGCGTCAGCGTTCCGGCCGATGTCCTGCAGCAGCTGGCCGGCAAGTCGTCGACCATCGCCATCACCCTTCAATCGACATCGGACGAGCCGACGCAGATCACCGTCGAATGCGATTTCCAGTCGCTCGGCGATTGCGCCCGCCACCGATTCACGGTCAACCGGGAAAAGTCGGATGTGCTGCTGCAGGTCCGGTTCGATCGTTCGCTGGCGCCGAATGCGGCCGGCACGCTGCTGATCAACAGCGATGTGGACGGCAAGGCGAGAGGGATCAACCTCTACGCCGTGCGCATCCTGCCGGGGCAATAGCTATTTCAGGAAGCCCGGTCCCGAGCCGATGATCTTGTCGTCGAGCTTGCCGATCGCATCCTTGTCCTTGCCGTCGTAGTCGATCGTCTTCAGCAGATGCCGGATCAGGTTCAGCCGCGCCCGGCGCTTGTCGTTGGCGTGGATGACGGTCCAGGGTGCGAATTCCGTATGCGTTTCCTTCAGCATCCGGTCGCGCTTGTCGCTGTAGTCGCCCCATTTCGTCAGCGCCGCGATATCCATCGATGAAAGCTTCCAGACCTTCAGCGGGTCGTGGCGGCGGTCGTGGAAGCGCTTCAGCTGCATCTCGCGGCCGATATCGAGGTAGAACTTGAAGAAGAAGATGCCCTCGTGGGCGATGACCTTCTCGATCTGCGGAGTCTGCTGCAGGAAGTCCTCATATTGCTTCGGCGTACAGAAGCCCATGACCGGCTCGACGCCGGCGCGGTTGTACCAGGAGCGGTCGAACAGCACGAATTCGCCGGCCGTGGGAAACTGCGCCACGTAGCGCTGGAAATACCACTGCCCGGCCTCCCGGTCGGTCGGCTTTGTCAGCGCCACGACGCGCGCCAGGCGAGGGTTCATGTGCGCCGAGGACGCCGAGATCGCGCCGCCCTTGCCGGCAGCATCGCGGCCCTCGAACAGCGCCATCACCCGCTTGCCGGTCGCCTGGAGCCAGAATTGCAGCTTGACCAGCTCGACTTGCAGCTTCTTCAGCTCGTCGATGTAGTCTTCTTCCTTGAGCTTCTTGTTATAAGGGAAGTCGCCGGATTTCAGCGCCTCTTCCTCGACCCAATCAGGCAGGACGGGATCATCGACATCGAAGACGCGCTTCTTGCCGCGGATATCCAGTTCAACTGCTCTGCTTTCGACATCATCGGCCATGGTGATCCTCCTCGGCGCATCTGCTGAGGTCAGGCGATCACATTTCCTTTTGAAAATCAAACATCTTGGTGCTGATCGAGATTCTGTGCGTCGCATGCACCCAAAGTGCGATTGCTGGCGACACCAGTAAACTTCTGTCATGAAAGACCGCTATCAGGCAAAGTTTGATAGCCAACGAACAACGATTCGACGTCGCGAGGGGAACTTGGAAGAGCAAACGCCATGGACGGGCAAACTGATGGCTCGCATCGCTCGGCAGAGCTTCGTGCTCTTTGTCGCGCTGGCGATCGCCGTCATTGCCTTTACCGCCGGAATGAACGGATGGGGTGTTCTCGGCCTGCTGCTGATCATGGTTCTCGCCATCCTCTGCTCGTCGCCGCCGCGCGCCAGCGTCCAGCCGCCGCTAACGGCTGACACGATCGAGGAACCGATCGTCCGAAGCCTGCTGCCGGAAGTATCGGCCACGTTGTCGGCGCTCGACGTCCCGGTCATGGTCATTGCCAGTGATGCATCGGTGCTGTTCCAGAACCGTGCGGCCGAAAAAGCCTTTGGCGAGATGATCATCGGCGCCCATATCTCCGCCCGTCTGCGCTCGCCCGGCATTCTCGACATGGTGCGCGAGACCATCGTCACCAATGCGCCGAACCAGATCGAACACTCCGAGCGGCTGCCTTCCGAGCGCGTCTATATCGTGCGCAGTTCGCCGATCGAGCTTGGGTCCGAAGCTGGAAACGGCGAGCGGCTGTTCATGCTGGCCTTTCGCGACATATCGGAAGTGCGCCGCCTCGATCGCATGCGGTCCGATTTCGTCGCCAATGCCAGCCATGAACTGCGCACGCCTCTCGCCTCGCTGCGCGGTTTCATCGAGACCATCCAGGGCCCGGCCAAGAACGATTTCAAGGCGCAGGAGCGATTCCTCGGCATCATGTTCGATCAGACCACCCGCATGAGCCGGCTGGTGGACGATCTGTTGTCGCTGTCGCGGCTCGAGCTGAAGTCCCATATTGCGCCGGACGAGAAGGTGGATCTCGTTCCGCTGCTCGGCCATGTCCGCGATGCGCTGCTGCCGTTGGCAAGGGATGTCGGCGTCGATATCGCCCTGCACCTGCCGGAAGGCAAGGCGGAGGTTGCCGGCGATCGCGACGAACTTGTCCAGGTGTTTGAAAACCTGATGGAAAACGCCTGCAAATACGGGCAGGAGGGCAAGTCGGTCGACGTCTTCCTCAAGAACGCGCCCAATACGCCCGTCGAGGTCACCGTCGTCGACAAGGGGCCGGGTATTCCGGCCGAGCATGTGCCGCGGCTCACCGAGCGTTTCTACCGCGTCAACATCGAGGACAGCCGCTCGAAGAAGGGCACCGGCCTCGGCCTTGCAATCGTCAAGCACATCCTCACGCGCCATCGCGCAAGGCTGATCGTGAAGTCGGAAGTTGGCAAGGGAACCAGCTTTACCGTGCGGTTTTGACATAAAACCGCAATCAAACGAGTCATGCTGGAATTTTTATATAATTATTTCAATTATATAAGCTGTCATAAATGTTTCACCGAACTGACATAAAAGCTCTGGTCATCAGGGGCTAAAGAATGCGTGCCGCTGACAAAGACGGCACCGCCCAGGGGCCGTTCAAGGCCACACTCAGACCGCTATATGCCCGGGAGAATTGATATGAACGCTTTTAAACTTACGGTCGCCGCACTGGCTGCTTCCGCCGCTTTTGCTGGCGCGGCTGTTGCTCGCGACCAGGTCCAGGTCAGTGGTTCTTCCACCGTTCTGCCTTACGCAAAGATCGTTGCCGAGACCTTCGGCGAAACCTTCAAGGACTTCAAGACGCCGGTCGTTGAATCCGGCGGCACCGGCGCTGGCCTCAAGGAATTCTGCAAGGGCGTAGGCCCTGACACGATCGACGTTGCCAACGCTTCGCGTCCGATCAATGCCAAGGAACTGGAAGCCTGCAAGGCTGCCGGCGTTACCGACATCCAGGAAGTCAAGATCGGCTACGACGGCATCGTCTTCGCAACCGACTCGTCCAACCCTGACGTCGCTTACGTTCCTGCCGACCTCTACAAGGCTCTCGCTGCCCAGGTTGTTGTTGACGGCAAGCTCGTCGCCAACCCTTACAAGAAGTGGTCCGAAGTCAACCCGAAGCTTCCGGCTGTTGATATCGCTGCCTACATCCCGGGCGAAAAGCACGGCACCCGCGAAGTGTTCGAACTGAACGTTCTCGCAGCTGGCTGCAAGGACTCCGGCGCTCTCGACGTCATCGCCAAGGAAATTGCCGACAAGGCTGCCCAGAGCAAGGCTTGCGTCGCGGTTCGCAAGGACGGCGCTGCTGTCGACATCGACGGCGACTATCCGGAAACGCTGGCACGCATCGCTGCCAACAAGACCGGTGTTGGCGTATTCGGCCTGTCCTTCTACGAAAACAACGCCGACAAGCTGAAGGTTGCGACCGTCAAGGGCATCGTTCCGACCCCGGAAACGATCGCTGACGGCACCTACCCGGTTTCGCGTCCGCTGTTCTTCTACGTCAAGAAGGCTCACCTGGGCGTCATCCCGGGCCTGAAGGAATACGTAAACTTCTTCGTATCCGACCAGATGATCGGACCTGACAGCCCGCTGGTCGAATATGGCCTGGTTGCTGCTCCGGACGCCGAGCGCGAAACGATCCGCAAGTCGGTCGAAGACGGCAAGACCATGTAATCAACTTTGCCGGCGCGATCCGAAAGGCTCGCGCCGGCATTGCCTTTGTCCGCTCTAAGGGGGTGGCGAAGTTGAACGACTCCATGATTGGAAGCTAGAGCGGCCAGCCTGCCGTCTCGCTTTTTGGGGGCCAAGGGCCTGGGGACCTTAAACGAATGAGTACATCCGTCTTACTCTTGTGTCTCGTCGTGCTCGGCGCCGTTGCCTTCGTGGCAGCCCGCGGCCGCGCGACAGCACTGGCCGGGGGCAAATCCTCCGCGCTGCATTCCCGACCAGGCTACTACGGTGCCTACGCCGCCATCTGGGCGGTTCTGCCGTCGTTGATCGTCTTGTGCGCCTGGCTCGCCATCAGCCCATCCATTATCGAATCCTCCGTCCGCAGCGCCTTCCCTGAAGACGTCAAGGCGCAGTCCTCCGCCCAGCAGAACCTCAGCTACGGCATGGTCAACGCCATCGCCCGCGGCCTGCCGTTGTTGAGCCAGGAAGACGTCGCGTCGGGCGCCGCCGACCCGGCCGGCCTGCAGGCCAAGCTCGCCGCCAAGGGCGTCCCGCTCGCCGGCGAACCGCAGCCCTACATGATCGAGGGCGCGCAGAAGCTCAACGTCGAGAGCGGCATCAGCCGCTTGATCATGACGCTGGTCGTGCTTGCGATCGGTGTTGCCGGCGGCTTCTACGCCCTGCGCGAAGTCGCCCCGCGCTTCCGTGCCCGCAACCGCGTCGAGCGCGTCATGCTCTGGGGTCTGCTGCTGGCATCGTCGATCGCCATCCTCACCACCATCGGCATCGTTCTCTCGATGTTGACGGAAGCAGCCCACTTCTTCGCCGAGGTTCCCGCCGCCGACTTCTTCTTCGGCACGGTATGGGATCCGCGCTTTGCCGGCGCCGGTAGTTCCTCCTTCGGCCAGTTCGGCCTGATCCCGCTGCTGCTCGGCACGCTCTACATCGGCCTCGTCGCCATGCTCGTTGCCGTTCCGGTCGGCCTGTTCGCGGCGATCTACATGTCGGAATACGCGGCACCCAAGGTTCGCTCGGTGGCAAAGCCGCTGCTCGAAGTTCTGGCCGGTATCCCGACCATCGTCTACGGCTTCTTCGCTCTCGTCACCGTCGGCCCGTTCCTGCGCGATCTGTCTTCGCAGGTCAGCGGTCTTCTGAGCGGCGATTACAGCAACTTCATCCAGGCGCAGAGCGTTCTGACAGCCGGTATCGTCATGGGCATCATGCTGATCCCGTACGTCTCCTCGCTGTCCGACGACATCATCACGGCCGTGCCGGGTGCGCTGCGTGACGGTTCGCTTGGTCTCGGTGCCACCCGCTCGGAAACGATCAAGAAGGTCGTGCTTCCCGCGGCACTGCCCGGCATCGTCGGCGCGCTTCTGATGACCGCCTCGCGCGCCATCGGCGAGACCATGATCGTCGTGCTCGCCGCCGGTGTCGCCGCCCGCATCCAGATCAACCCGTTCGAGCCGATGACGACGGTGACGGTCAAGATCGTCAACCAGTTGACGGGTGACCTTGAGTTCACCTCGCCGCAGACGCTGGTTGCCTTCGCGCTTGGCATCACGCTCTTCTTCATCACGCTTTGCCTTAATATCTACGCGCTCTTCATTGTGCGCAAATACCGGGAGCAGTACGAATGACGGACGTTGTTTCTCCGGGCCAGGGCGTCGTCATCTCCAAGGCGCCCGCCCGCCGCGATATCGGCATCAAGCGTCGCTATGCTGCCGAACGCCGGTTCCAGGCCTATGGCATTGCCGCCATCTGCTTCGGCCTGATCTTCCTGGCCATCCTGCTGACCACCGTTATCCGCCAGGGCTACACCGCCTTCGCGCAGACGGCGATCACGCTCCCGATCGAGTTCTCCGAAAAAGTGCTCGATCCCAACAACAAGCGCGCCACCGATCCGTCGGTGCTGATCGCGGCCAACTATCCGGTCCTGATCCGTGATGCCATGGTCAAGACCCTCGGCATCAATGCCTCCAGCCGCCCCGAAGTGCGCGACGCGACGGCAATGATCTCCAAGGGTGCGCCGATCGTGCTCCGCGACATGGTCGAGGCTGATCCGTCGCTGGTCGGCAAGACGGTCAACGTCACGCTTCTGGCTGATGCCAACGTCGACTCGGCGAACAAGGGTCAGATCGACCTCACCGTCGACGAGAAGAACCGCAAGGTCAACGACCGTCAGGTCGGCTGGATGCAGCAGATGAAGGCCGACGGAACGCTGCACAAGCAGTTCAACACCGGCCTCTTCGTCAACGGCAACTCCAGCCGTCCGGAAGCTGCCGGTCTTGGTGTCGCGCTGATCGGCTCGCTCTACCTGATGCTGATCGTTCTCGTGCTCGCCCTGCCGATCGGTGTCGCCGCTTCGATCTATCTCGAAGAGTTCGCGCCGAAGAACAAGCTGACCGACCTGATCGAGGTCAACATCAACAACCTCGCGGCTGTTCCCTCGATCGTCTACGGTCTGCTTGGCCTTGCCGTCTTCATCAACTTCGCAGGCCTGCCGCGCTCAGCGTCGCTGGTCGGCGGCCTGGTGCTGACGCTGATGACGCTGCCGACCATCATTATCGCCACTCGCGCCGCATTGCGCGCCGTGCCTCCGTCGATCCGTGCCGCGGCGCTTGGCCTCGGCGCATCGAAGATGCAGATGGTGTTCCACCACGTCCTGCCGCTGGCGATGCCTGGCATCCTCACCGGCACCATCATCGGCCTGGCGCATGCGCTCGGCGAAACCGCACCGCTACTGTTGATCGGCATGGTCGCCTTCGTCGCCAATGCACCGACCACCCCAATGGATCCCTCCACGGCGCTGCCGGTGCAGGTCTACATGTGGGCAAACGAAGCCGAACGCGCGTTCGTCGAGCGTACATCCGGCGCCATCATCGTCCTGCTCCTGTTCCTGATCGTCATGAACTTCGGAGCTATCCTCTTGCGTCGTCGCTTTGAGCGCCGCTGGTAAACGGAGTAAACATCATGAACATGTTGACGGAAGCCGCAGTTGAGAAGGCGCTAGACCAGAAGATGAATACCATTCCGTATAAAATGATCGGCCAGGACGTTTCTGTTTACTACGGCGACAAGCGTGCGCTGTTCGACGTGAAGCTGAACATCCGCGAAAACACCGTGACGGCTCTGATCGGCCCATCGGGTTGCGGCAAGTCGACCTTCCTGCGCAGCCTGAACCGCATGAACGACACGATCGACAGCTGCCGCGTCACCGGCAAGATCACGCTCGATGGCGACGATATCTACGATCCCGATATCGACGTCGTCGAACTGCGTGCCCGCGTCGGCATGGTGTTCCAGAAGCCGAACCCGTTCCCGAAGACGATCTATGAAAACGTCGCCTACGGCCCGCGCATCCACGGTCTTGCCAAGGCCAAGGCCGACATGGACGTCATCGTCGAGCAGAGCCTGCAGCGCGCTGGCCTGTGGAACGAGGTCAAGGACCGCGTCCACGAATCCGGCACCGGCCTCTCCGGCGGCCAGCAGCAGCGTCTGTGCATCGCCCGCGCCATCGCCGTCAGCCCTGAGGTCATCCTCATGGACGAACCGTGCTCGGCACTCGACCCGATCGCCACCGCAAAGGTCGAGGAACTGATCCACGAACTGCGCGAAGCCTACACGATCGTCATCGTCACCCACTCAATGCAGCAGGCTGCCCGCGTGTCGCAGCGCACCGCCATGTTCCACCTCGGCAACCTCGTCGAGGAGAACGATACCGACAAGATGTTCACCAACCCGGATGACCCGCGCACCCAGGACTATATCATGGGCCGCTTCGGCTGATCTGCGCGTCGGAACCCCTTTTGGACATTCAAGGATAAGCCCCATGGCATCGACACACATCTATTCCGCCTATGACGACGACCTGAAGTTCCTGACCCGCCGTATCTCGGAAATGGGTGGCCTTGCCGAGCAGATGGTCGGCGACGCCGTCCGCGCGCTTGTCAACGGCGACACTTCGCTCGCCCAGAAGGTCATCTCCGACGACGTGATCCTCGATCACGCCGAGCGCGAGATCGGCGAAAAGGCGATCATCACCATCGCCCGCCGCCAGCCGATGGCAGCCGATCTGCGCGAAATCATGGGATCGATCCGCATCGCGGCCGATCTCGAGCGCGTCGGCGATCTCGGCAAGAACACTGCCAAGCGCGTCATCGCCGTGCAGAGCACCGGCGTTCCCCGCAAGCTCGCCCGTGGCCTTGAGCATCTCTCCGAACTGGCGCTGGTCCAGCTCAAGGAAGTTCTCGACGTCTACACCAGCCGTGTCGCCGACCGTGCCAAGTCGATCCGCGAGCGCGACGAGGAAATCGACGCGATGTACACCTCGCTGTTCCGCGAGATGCTGACCTACATGATGGAAGATCCGCGCAACATCACCAGCTGCACGCATCTCCTGTTCTGCGCCAAGAACATCGAGCGTATCGGCGACCACGCCACCAACATCGCAGAAACCATCTACTACATGGCGACCGGCGCGCAGCCGGAAGGCGAGCGTCCGAAGGACGACACCGCCAACACCGTTGGGGCCGTCACGGAATAACCGTTCCCCCGCGCCCCCAGGAGACCGAGACGAATGATCCCAAGAGTAGCAGTCGTTGAAGACGAGGAAGCACTGAGCGTGCTTCTTCGCTATAACCTTGAGGCCGAAGGCTTCGAGGTCGATACCATCCTGCGTGGCGACGAGGCCGAGATTCGGTTGCAGGAACGCACGCCCGATCTGCTCATCCTCGACTGGATGCTGCCAGGCGTTTCCGGCATCGAGCTTTGCCGTCGCCTGCGCATGCGGCCGGAGACCGAGCGTCTGCCGATCATCATGCTGACGGCGCGCGGAGAGGAAAGCGAACGCGTCCGCGGCCTGTCCACCGGTGCCGACGACTACGTCGTCAAGCCGTTCTCGACGCCCGAGCTTGTCGCCCGCGTCAAGGCGATGCTGCGCCGCGCCAAGCCCGAGGTTCTCTCGTCGCTGCTGAAGTGTGGTGATATCGAACTCGACCGCGAAACGCACCGCGTGCATCGCAAGAGCCGCGAAGTCCGTCTCGGACCTACCGAGTTCCGCCTGCTCGAGTTTCTGATGGCGTCGCCAGGCCGTGTCTTCTCGCGCTCGCAACTGCTGGATGGCGTCTGGGGTCACGACATCTACGTCGACGAACGCACCGTTGACGTCCATGTCGGTCGTCTCCGCAAGGCGCTCAACTTCTCCAACATGCAGGATGTCATCCGCACCGTTCGCGGCGCCGGATATTCCATGGAAGCCTGAGGGCTCCCATTATCATCATCAGACAACGAAAAACGGGCCCGCGAAGGCCCGTTTTCTTTTGTTCCTTATCCGGCTTTCCGGGTCAGGCGACCCGGTTGGCAGCCTTGCGGCGCTCGTTGACCGGCTGGTAGGCCATCTTCTGGTGGTAGGTGCAGTAAGGGGAGGAGTCAGGGGACTCGCAACCGCAGAAGTGGAAATCATCCGTCAGCGGATCGCCGACCGGCCACTTGCACGTGCGCTCGGTGAGCTCGGTCAGACCGAGGCGACGCGAGATCGGAACAACCACGTTCGAGGACGGACGGTAGCGCACTTCCTCGATTGCGTTGACGTCGGCGTCTTCCTTGAGAAGAGCCGAGCCCTGCTGGCGGGCAACGGTGCGGGTCGCCGTCATGCGCGAAGCGTTGAAGGTGTTGGCAGGGCGCGGCGCGGTTGCCGCAGGGCGCTTCGGGGTTCTGGCGGCAGCAGACGTGCCGCCTGCCTTGGCGCGGCCCGGCAGGCTCAGGCGATGGACCTTGCCGATGACGGCATTGCGGCTCACACCGCCAAGTTGTGCAGCAATCTGGCTGGCGCTCAGGCCCTCGGCCCAGAGCTTCTTCAGTCGTTCAACGCGCTCGTCTGTCCAGTTCATGCCCTGTCTCCGCCTTTTTGCGTTGGTGTAGGCAGAATCCTTCACCGATGGCCCGGACGTGTCTGGACCATGAAACGCTTGCTAGATTTTGGTGACTAGTTCCGCCGCATGCAGTCTAGTAATTGAGTTTTAACCTAGAGTGAGGGCGACTCCGTGACAAGAGTCGGTTGAATCGCGACGAATCGATTTCTCGGTTTTCCCCAACTTGCTGGATAGGAGAGTCATTTCTGCAACATTAGCTGTTGATAGCCCCCGGGCGCGCCGATCCGTGCTTGACGCATACTGGGAAACCTCAGTTTTGTTGACATCGCACTGCGAAAAGTAAATAGTGCCCCTCGCCGCCGAAAGGCGGCATTTTTAATTTCCGGAGACGGGTTTTTAGCCGGATTCCGGGCCATTATCAGCGAATGACAGGAGATCGCGCCATGGCTGAAGCCGCGCCGCTTTATGATACCTACTCTCGTGCCCCATTGCGGTTCGAGCGAGGAGAGGGCGTGTGGCTGATCACCGAAAGTGGCGAACGATATCTCGACTTCGGCGCGGGCGTGGCAGTGACCTCGGTTGGCCACAGCAATCCGCATGTCGTCGGCGCGCTCAAGGATCAGGCCGACAAGGTCTGGCACCTCTCCAACATCTATGAGATCCCCGGTCAGGAGCGTCTTGCAAAGCGTTTGACGGATGCAACCTTTGCGGAAAAGGTATTCTTCACCAATTCGGGCGCCGAGGCTCTGGAGTGCGCGATCAAGACGGCGCGCCGTTACCAATTCTCGAAGGGCCATCCCGAGCGCTTCCACATCATCACCTTCGAAGGCGCCTTCCACGGCCGCACGCTGGCGACCATCGCCGCCGGTGGCCAAGAGAAGTACCTTGAAGGCTTTGGCCCCAAGACCCCTGGCTTTGACCAGGTTCCGTTCGGCGATATCGAAGCCGTCCGCGCCGCGATAACCGACGCAACGGCCGGCATCCTTATCGAGCCGGTTCAGGGCGAGGGCGGTGTGCGCCCGGCCACCTCGGAATTCATGAAGGCACTACGCCAGCTCTGCGACGAGCATGGCCTGCTCCTGATCCTCGACGAGGTCCAGAGCGGCGTCGGCCGTACCGGCAAGTTCTTTGCCCATGAATGGTCGGGCATCACGCCCGATATCATGGCAGTCGCCAAGGGTATCGGCGGTGGCTTCCCGCTCGGCGCCTGCCTGGCAACGGCCGAAGCGGCTTCCGGCATGAAGGCCGGCACGCATGGCTCGACCTATGGTGGCAACCCGCTTGCCATGGCAGTCGGCAACGCCGTGCTCGACGTCATTCTCGAAGAGGGCTTCCTGCAGCACGTCAATGACGTCTCGCTGGTCTTCCGCCAGGGCCTCGCGTCGCTCAAGGATCGCTTCCCCGATGTAATCGAGGAAATCCGCGGCGAAGGTCTGCTGCTCGGCGTCAAGGCGGCCGTTCCCTCGGGCGAGCTGCTGCAGGCGATCCGCGCCGCCAACCTGCTGGCCATTCCCGCCGGCGACAACGTCATCCGTCTGCTCCCGCCACTCGTCGTCACGGCGGACGAAGCCCGTGAAGGTCTGGCTCGACTTGAGCGCGCCGCCGAGAGCGTGCGCGCATCGAAGGTCAAGAAGACGGCTTGAACGGACAAGGATGCCCGGCCGGATGGCGGGCGCAACAGGTAAAGACAATGGCTTCCCCAAAACACTTCCTCGATCTCTCCGCGGTAACCTCCTCCGACCTCCGGGTCATCATGGACGACGCCATGGCCCGCAAGCAGGCCTTCAAGGCTGGCCAGGGCGACAAGCCGCTGGCAGGCAAGATGCTGGCGATGATCTTCGAAAAGCCCTCGACCCGCACCCGCGTCTCCTTCGACGTCGGCATGCGCCAGCTCGGCGGCGAGACGCTGTTCCTGTCGGGCACCGAAATGCAGCTCGGCCGCGCCGAAACCATCGGCGACACCGCCAAGGTTCTGTCGCGCTATGTCGATGCGATCATGATCCGCACCACCGACCATTCGCGCCTGCTGGAGCTAGCCGAGCACGCGACCGTTCCCGTGATCAACGCGCTGACCGATGACACGCATCCCTGCCAGATCATGGCCGATATCATGACCTTCGAGGAGCACCGCGGCCCGATCAAGGGCAAGACCGTCTCCTGGATGGGCGACGGCAACAATGTGCTGCATTCGCTGATCGAAGGCGCTGCCCGTTTCGGCTATCGCATGAACATGGCGGTACCCCTTGGTTCCGAGCCGAAGGATCACTATCTGAACTGGGCCCGCAATGAGGGCGCCGAGATCATGCTCAGCCATGATGCCGACCGTGCGGTCGCCGGCGCCGATTGCGTGGTGACCGATACCTGGGTCTCCATGAATCAGGAACATCGGGCCCGGGGTCACAACGTCTTCCAGCCTTATCAGGTCAATTCGGCCTTGATGGCGCAAGCCGGCAAGGATGCATTGTTCATGCATTGCCTGCCCGCCCATCGTGGTGAGGAAGTCACGGACGAGGTGATCGACGGTCCGCAGTCCGTGGTCTTCGATGAAGCGGAAAACCGCCTTCATGCGCAGAAGTCGATTCTTGCTTGGTGCCTGGGCGCGATCTGAACCATAATGGACGCCACGTTGGGCCGGAAGGACCCGTGCCGCCCGGGCGGATGGACACTCTTGTCTGCCGCTCTCAGACTAGGAGAAGACGATGGCAGAAGCTGCATCCGCCCTCGGCGAGTTTGATTTCGCCGGTGATGATCATATCGTTCCCTTTCAGGTCGAAAACCTGGATGTGCGCGGTCGCGCCGTCCAGCTCGGCCCGATGCTGGATGCGATCCTCGAGCGCCACAACTATCCCGCGCCGGTTGCCCGGCTGCTTGCCGAAGTCATCGCGCTGACGGTGCTGCTCGGCACCTCGCTCAAATTCGACGGCAAGTTCACGGTACAGACCAAGAGCGATGGCCCGGTCGATCTTCTCGTCGCCGATTTCTCGACGCCGGAGAACGTGCGCGCCTATGCCCGTTTCGACCAGACGCTGCTCGACGAGGCGGTTGCCGCAGGCCAGACCGAACCGGAGCAGCTGCTCGGCAAGGGCATGCTGGCCTTCACCATCGATCAGGGCAAGTTCAGCCAGCCCTATCAGGGCATCGTCGCGCTCGACGGCGCCACGCTGGAAGACATCGCCGGCACCTATTTCCGCCAGTCGGAACAGATCCCGACGCGCGTGCGCCTTGCCGCCGCCGAGCTGTTCGATCGTGACGAGGCCGGCAAGCCGCGTCACCGCTGGCGGGCAGGGGGGCTCGTCGCCCAGTTCCTGCCGGAAGCCCCGGAGCGCATGCGCCAAGCCGACCTGCATGGCGGCGATGGTGATACAGGTTCCGCGCAGCATTCCGAGGACGATGCCTGGGCCGAAGCCCGTTCGCTGGTCGAGACAATTCATTTCGACGAGCTGACGGATCCGCTTGTCGGCACCGAACGGCTGCTGTTTCGCCTGTTCCACGAGCGCGGCGTGCGGGTCTACGAACCGCGCGCGGTGTTCGATCGTTGTTCCTGCTCGCGGGAGAAGATCAAGGGCGTGCTTCAGGGGTTCTCGGCGGAGGAGATCGACGCCAGCCAGGAAGACGGCCTGATCTCCGTCACCTGCGAGTTCTGCTCGACGACCTATCGCTTCGAGGCCGAAGAGCTGCGCCAGGCGGCGGAATGATCAGTTCAGAACCCTGAGCAATCCGGGTGAATCGAGTGAGAAGGCGGGGATTTCTACCTGGAAGGTCTCGCCTTCGTCGGTTTCCATCTGGTAGTGCCCGAACATCAGGCCCGACGGCGTGTCGAGCGGGCAGCCGGAGGAATATTCATAGGTGTCGCCGGGCCCAAGCGTCGGCTGTTCGCCGACGACGCCCGCGCCGCTCACCTCGTCCACCACGCCGTTCTGGTCGGTGATGTTCCAGTAGCGGTTGACGAGACGCACGGTCAGATCGGAATTGTTGCTGATGACGATGCGGTATCCCCAGACATAGCGGTCGTCTTCCGGGTCGGATTGCTCCTCCAGGTAAAAGGGCTCGACGACCACTTCAATGTCTCGTGTCAGGGCGCGGTACATGCCTACACCATAGTAAGAATACGTTACTGGTATCTTATAACAGGTACGGCAGGTCAATAAATGCCGCGCTGATCGCGCAGCAAATACCAATAAAGGCCGATGTTTTGGCGTGTTAACACTAACGCGTTACCATTTATGCGCGAAAACTATCGCGCAAGGCATCGATATTGGCCGGATCGGCGTCGATCCGGCCAAGATTTAGCTTTCTCAGGCGTTCACCTGCGCAAGCGCCTTGGCGAAGTCCTCGAGGAGATCGTTGACATCCTCGATACCGGCGGAGAACCGCACGGTGCCCGGCGAAATGCCGAGTTCGGCACGCGCCTCGTCCGTCAGGTTCTTGTGTGTCGTCGTCGCCGGATGGGTAATGATCGAGCGCGTATCGCCGAGATTGTTGGAGATCGTCACGACCTCAAGCGCATTCTGCAGCTTGAACGCCGCTTCCTTGCCGCCCTTCAGTTCGAACGCCACCAGCGTCGAGCCGCCGGTCATCTGCTGGGCGATGATGTCCGCCTGCGGATGGTCCTTGCGGCCGGGATAGATCACCTTGGCGACCTTGCTCTGCTCGGCAAGGAAGTCGGCGATGCGGCCGGCATTTTCCGTCTGCGCCTTGACGCGGATCGGCAGCGTCTCGAGACCCTTGATCAGCGTCCAGGCGGTGAACGGCGACATGGCCGGGCCGGTGTGACGGTAATAGTCCTGCAGATGCTCGGTCACCCATTCGCGGTCCGACAGGATGACGCCTGCAAGGCTGCGGCCCTGTCCGTCGATGTGCTTGGTCGCGGAATAGACGACGACATGCGCGCCGAGTTCCAGCGGCTTCTGGAAGAGCGGCGTCGCAAACACGTTGTCGACCACGACGCGGGCACCGATCTGGTTGGCAAGCTTGGCGACGCCGGCGATGTCGATGACTTCAAGCGTCGGGTTGGTCGGGCTTTCCAGGAAAAACACCTTGGTGTTCGGCTTGATCGCCTTTTCCCAGTTGGCCAGATCGCGGCCATCGACCAGCGTGCACTCGATGCCGTAGCGCGGCGCCAGCGTCTCGACCACCCAGCGGCAGGAACCGAAGAGCGCGCGGGCGGCAACGATATGATCGCCGGCCTTCAGCTGGCAAAGCAAGGCGGCGGTGATGGCGGCCATGCCGGAGGCCGTCGCACGGGCTTCCTCGGCGCCTTCAAGCGCACACATGCGCTTTTCGAACATGTCGTTGGTGGGGCTGCCGTAGCGGGCGTAGATGAACCCGTCGTCCTCGCCCTTGAAGCGCGCCTCGGCGGCCTCGGAACTATCGTAGGTAAAGCCCTGCGTCAGGTAGATCGCTTCCGACATCTCGCCATATTGCGAGCGCAAGGTTCCGCCGTGCACCAGTGTGGTTGCCGGGCGCCAGTTCTTATTGGGGGTCTTCGTCATGTCATCATCACCTTCGTGATACAAAAAAACCGGCCGCAAAAGCAGACCGGTTTTCAACCCGGTCTTTTTAGCCACTTGTTTAACGTGGCTGCAAGCCGACCGGCCAAATCACCACGGGATAAAGCTGCAATACTGCCGATAGCTGCTTGCGTCAATTCCCTGAGTTTGGTTTTGTCTGCGGCAAATTGTGATTGGGACATGATGGCTCGCGATACTGGAATCTTGGCGGACCGCGCCATTGCTGCGCTGTTTGAAACGGGGCGTCTGATCGCCGAACGTGCTCTGGATCACGACCAGATCCAGCCGGCAAGCCTCGATCTGCGCCTCGGTGCCAAGGCATTCCGCGTCCGCGCCAGCTTCATGCCCGGCCCCTCGCACCTCGTTTCCGACAAGCTCGATCGTCTCAGCCTGCACGTCATCGATCTCTCCGAAGGCGCGGTGCTGGAAACCGGCTGTGTCTATATCGTCCCCCTTATGGAACGCCTCGACCTGCCGACCGGCATGTCGGCCTCGGCCAATCCGAAAAGCTCGACCGGCCGCCTCGACATCTTTACCCGCGTCATCACCGATTACGCGCAGGAGTTCGACAAGATCCCGGCCGGCTACAAGGGCCCGCTCTACCTCGAGATTTCGCCGCGCACCTTCCCGATCGTCGTACGCCGTGGCTCGCGCCTGTCGCAGATCCGCTTCCGTGTCGGCCAGGCACTGCTCGGCGAAGCCGAATTGCTGGCGCTGCATGATGCCGAAACGCTGGTGGCCAGCAAGCAACCGAACGTCTCCGGCGGCGCCATCGCGCTGTCGATCGATCTGGCCGGCGACAAGGACGGCCTGATCGGCTATCGCGGCAAGCATCACACGGCGGTCGTCGATGTCGATAAGAAGGCCCAGCACGACATTTTCGATTTCTGGGAACCGATCTACAGCCGCGGCCGCAACGAACTGATTCTCGATCCCGACGAATTCTACATCCTCGTCTCCCGCGAAGCTGTCCACGTGCCACCGCACTACGCCGCCGAGATGACCCCCTTCGACCCCCTGGTCGGCGAATTCCGCGTCCACTACGCGGGCTTTTTCGACCCAGGCTTCGGCCACGCGCCCGCTGGCGGCCGCGGCAGCCGCGCCGTCCTCGAGGTGCGCAGTCACGAGGTTCCCTTCATCCTCGAAGACGGCCAGATCGTCGGCCGCCTTGTCTACGAGCACATGCAGGAACACCCCGAAAGCCTCTACGGCACCGGCCTCGGCTCCAACTATCAGGCGCAGGGCCTGAAACTCTCGAAGCATTTCCGCATCTGACAAATCCACCCTCGACGTGACCCGGCCGCTTGACACCGGCCGCCATCTGTTGGAAATCTCACGGCGCGCGGGTGTAGCTCAATGGTAGAGCAGCAGCTTCCCAAGCTGAATACGAGGGTTCGATTCCCTTCACCCGCTCCAGCACTCCGAAAAATCATTGACGAAACGAACCGCATCCTGTGGCGGAAGCGGCTCTGCGGCCGCCATTCTGCGGCAATTTGGGCACTACCACCAATGACCCGTTGGGTGTCAGGTGGGCCGATTAATGGCTTGGTCACGCACCGCCGAAGATGCATTTTTTAAAGATGAGAATTGCGATGGAAAACAGACGAGATCAGCGCAAGCGCACGTTCATTGGCGCCAAGATTCTGCTCAATGGGGGTGCCAGCGTCATGGATTGCCTTGTCAGGGATTTGTCAGAGGGCGGCGCGCGTCTTGCGCTCGATGGCGCGGCAACGGTTCCCGCGGAATTCGGGCTGGCACTCTCCGATGGGAGGTCGTTCCAATGCACCGTCCAGTGGCGAACACTGACGGGGCTCGGGGTGCGCTTCAGTCTCTGAAAACGCGCTGGGTGACTGGCGATGCGGTTTGCCTTGGACCATCCAACGATACGGCGCCTACCGCTCAACTCACGGAAATTCAAAAGAATTTGATCAATGGAACCGTCGGCGATGCTTTACGGTTTCCACCCGTTGAGATTGAAAAGGATTCATTGGATGCAGATGCATAAATCCATCATTGCCGGCGCCATGGGGTTGCTGATGACGGTTTCCGCCGTCATGCCGGCCACCGCGATGCCGATCGCGCAGCCCTTGGGCGGCCACACGGCCCCGCAGGTGTCGGAGGCTGAGCAGATCCAGTACCGCCGCCACCGACCGGGTTATTGGAATGGCCATCACGGCTACCGTGGCTACCACAGAGGATATCGCCGCCATAACGATGGGTACTGGTACCCGCTGGCGGCCTTCGGTGCCGGCGCGATCATCGGCGGCGCCATTGCCAGCCAGCCAAGGCGGCCAGCCTATGCCGGCATCAATCCGCAACACTACGACTGGTGCGCGTCGCGCTACCGGACCTACCGCGCCTCCGACAACACCTATGCCCCTAGAGTAGGCGTCAGGGCGGTTTGCACCTCACCCTATTATTGATCGCCGACCAATGCATGACGTCCGCCTTTCCATCAGATGGAAGGCAGACGTTTTGCGTTTTTGGAAAGAGCTGAAAGGGGAGAGGAGCCGGCCCTGGGGACTCGGCTTGCCAGAAGTCTCTCCTAAGCGTTGCGCCAGACATTCGTCAAAAATAGCTTCATCCGTTCCGATAACTTGACGACTTACTAATGGACATGGTTAATTTTTAACTATTCTCCGGTAGATGGAACCTGGACGGCGCTTTGGCCGTTACCGACGCTCAAGAGGAGGAATGGCGAAATGCTGTTGAAGATTTTCACCGCGAAAAGCGACGCCGCCGATGCTGTGGACACAGGAACCTATGCGGACGGGTACCACCAGCCGGAACTCGATATCGCTGCCTACAAGCGCCAGGATCGCCGTTCGTCCTACGAGCGCGATTATGGACGCGGCCGCAAGGTCGAAGAGATTTCCCTCGGCCTCGTCTGAACCGGAACGCCGGGAATGTCCGGCGAATGCTACGGTGAAATGACCAGACTTCGGCATCGGCCGAATCGAAAACGGGCGGCCTTGAGCCGCCCGTTTCGTTGTTTGTTATTGAAGTCGTAGCCTCAAAACTCCGTCCAGTCGTCATCCTTCTTGCCGTTTGATGCCGAGCTTTCGTTGCTGAACGCATTGGCAAGCTTCTGGCTGAGCGCCCGCGCCGGCGAGGAAGCCGGCCGGGAGACGCCCGAGGTGGCAACGCGAACCGGTGCCTTGCGGGTGAGGATGGTTGGTCCGCCGGTCTTGGGCGGTAGCGGTTCGTTGGGATCGCGCACGGGCCTCGGCGTGAACGTGATGCTGGCGGCGCCGTCGCCGCCGAGCTTGAACTGGTCGAGCAGCGTGTTGAGCGCTGCGGCCTCCGCGGCCAGCTTGTGGCTTGCAGCCGTGCTCGCTTCCACCATCGCCGCGTTTTGCTGGGTGCCCTGATCCATCGCGTTGACGGCGGTGTTGATTTCCTGCAGCCCGATCGATTGTTCGCGCGAGGCTTCGGCGATCGCGTTGACGTGCTGGTTGATCTCCTGCACCTCCTGCACGATCGCTTCCAGTGCCTTTCCGGTCTCACCGACCAGCGAGACACCGGCCTGCACTTGATTGCCCGACGTGCTGATCAGCGACTGGATTTCGCGCGCCGCATTGGCCGAGCGCTGCGCCAGTTCGCGCACTTCCTGGGCCACGACCGCAAAGCCCTTGCCGGCCTCGCCGGCGCGCGCCGCCTCGACCCCGGCGTTCAGCGCCAAGAGGTTGGTCTGGAAGGCGATGTCATCGATGACGCCGATGATGTTGCCGATCGCCACGGAGGATTGTTCGATCTGCTCCATCGCGCTGACCGCCTTGCGCACCACCTCGCCCGATCGCTCGGCGCCGCTGCGGGTCCGGCCCACCAGCGTCCGCGCCTCCTCGGCTCGCCTTGCCGCATCCTTGACGGTGGTGGTGATCTCCTCCAGCGCTGCGGCTGTCTGCTCGACGGAGGCCGCCTGCTGCTCGGTGCGCCGGGAAAGCTGGTCCGCCGAGGAGCGGATTTCGCCGGCCCCCGCGGTGATCGCCCGGGCATTTTCGCCGACCGTCTGCATGGTCTCGTTGAGCCGGAAGACGGAATTGTTGAAGTCTTCGCGCAATGCGTCGAGATCGCCGACGAAGGGCGTGCTGATCTGCGAAACGAGGTCGCCGCCGGCCAGCTTGCGAAGGCCTTCGCCGAGCGCCGCGACCGTACGCGACAGATCCGCCGCCTCGGTTGCCCGCTGCGCTTCGATCTCGCGCCGTTCGCTGTCGCTGAGGCTGCGGTTCTTTTCAGTTTCCCGTTCCAGCCGCAGCTGCTCGATCGCGTTATCGCGGAAGATCGAGACGGCCGTCGCCATCTCACCAACCTCGTCGCGCCTGTCGGTGCCGTTAACGGGGCTTGCGGTATCGCCTCTGGAAAGACCGGTCATCCGCGCGCGCAGCCGCGCCATCGGCGCGGCGATCCCGGCCTGGGCGATCCAGATGCTGACGCCGACCGCGCCAAGCATCGCAAGCCCGGTAAGCGCAAGCGAAAGATCGATCCGGGTGTTGACCGCCACAGAGAGCGCATCGCCGCCGTCATTCAGCAACACCATCAGCGCATCGTTGTTGGCAATCATGTCAGGCGTCACGACGCCGAGCTTGGCGTTCAGTTCGCGCGCCGCCGCTTGCGCGGCTGCCTGGTCTCCGGCCTTTGCCAGATCGACGACCGCCTTCGACAGCGCGTCCATCTCATCGATGCCGGAGATGATCTCCTCGATCGCAGCCTTGCGGGACGGCACAAGGTCGGCCGCCTGCTGAAGCCGCTCGCGTGCTTGCGGCATCTTGCTCGGCGCCGAAACGGCGGCGTCGAAGTCGGCGGTGCCTGCCGTCAGCTGCGCGATGACCGTTGCCTGCAGCACGGCGGCGGTGGCCGAAGCGCTGGCGCGGGAGGCCTGCATGGCAGCCAGCGCTTCATGGTCGATGAAGGCGCTGTAGACCACGTCTGCGTTGCGGAATTCCTTGACGACGTAGGTGATGCCACCAACAGCGATCAGCCCGAGCAGGGCGACGACCGAGATGATCTTGGTGCGGATCTTGAAGTTCTTCAACATGGAGATGTCCATTCGGGCGGCACGGCCGGATGCGGTCTGCGACGGCTTGCGCCATTCTGTTTGTGAAGCGTATGCCCGGATAGGCTCGACAGGCGCATCATGCATTCGGCACGTAGCCGGTGTCGTCGATCGCGACTAGAATCCATATTGCTTAAGGCGAACCTAACGCGCCACTGTTGTCCACTGAAAATGAGCTGCCCTAGCCGGAAGTGCTCGGCGCATGTCGCGCCGACGTGTCCGCCATGACGGGAAGGTGGGGCGTCTTGTCCCAGAAGAACGGCCGGTACGGCAGTTGGAACACCGCGCGCCAGGCGGCGGCGGATATCATCATCCAGTAGACCGGAATGCCCAGCCATCGCCAGCCGATCTGTCGCTTCTCGTCACGCAGCATCGCCTTGCGGCCGAGCAGCAGGAAGATGCCGTAGCTTCCCAGCATGTTGGCGATATCGATGGCGAACAATGCCGCTTCACGCGTGCCCGGCGGCGGGAAGCCCAGCATCATGTAGGTCGCGGTGGTTGTGAGCAGTGCGATTAGCCATGGATGGGCAAGCGCCGAGACAAGCATGCCGCCGATGAGCACCTGAAAGACCAGGAAGCTGCCGACGCCCATTTCCCGCACCAGTGTTCCCGGCGAACGCATCATCACCAGCCACGTCTGCAGCCAGCCCTTGAACCAGCGCGTCCGCTGGTTGAACCAGACCTCATGCGTCGTCGGCGCATCCTCGTAGGTCGGGCAGTCGATGACGCCGCAGCGATAGCCAAGCCGATGCAGCCGCATGCCGAGATCGGCATCCTCGGTCACATTGTAGGGGTCCCACCCGCCGCATGCCTTGAGATCGGCAACGCGCAGATGGTTGGAGGTGCCGCCGAGCGGCATCGGCAACCGGCGTTTCGCCAGCATCGGCAGAATGAGCCGAAAGAGTGCTGCGTATTCGAGCGCGAACGCGGCGCTGATCCATGAGCCGGCGCCATTGGAGACGATCAGCGGCGCTTGCAGGCAGGCGATGTCGCGACGGCTGGCAACGAACGTGGCATAAGCGGCCCGGAGCTGGTCGGGATGCGGGCGATCCTCGGCGTCATAGATCGCCAGATATTCGCCGCGCGCCCCGGCCAGCCCATAGTTGAGCGCCTTCGGCTTCGTGCGCGGGTGTGCTGGCGGAACCTCGACGATCTCGAATTGCGGGCCGAGATCCTGCGCCTGCAGGGCTGCGATCGTTGCCCTGTCGTCGGCCTCGCAAATCAGTTTGATATCCAGTTTCGCCGCCGGCCAGTTCAGCTGCTTCAGCGCTGCCACAAGCTGCCCGGCAACCTCCGCCTCCTTGTAGAGCGCAACGAGAACGGAATAGACCGGCAGCCGATCCGTTGGCTGCGGATCCGGCGGCGGCCGTTGTCGATGGTGGAGCGCTAGGGCCCGCAACAGAATCGCCGACATATAAAGTAGCGAAACCGCGATGTGCACGATATCCAGCAGCGGCAGATCGGATAACAGCGCGAAGACGAAGGCGCAAAGCGCCGCGCCTGCGATGAAGCCTTGCTTGCCGGACAAGACGATGCGGGCGCTGAATCGCCCCTTGTCCTCGAACAGCGTGCCGATGCTCTCCTTGACGCGGCGGCTTGCACCGACGCGCCAGACGGCGGCGCGTAGCGCTGCGGGCGTGGTGACGATGGCTCGCTCGGCGAGCCCCGGCCGCGCCTCCATCGTCTCAGCCAGCGCGAGCAGCCGCCGGGCTTCCGGAATGATCGCGATCATCGGCCGGTCGGTATAGTTGAGCCGCACGGATCGCGCATCGGCAAGCTGCGTATCGAGGGCCCTATCGTCATGGATCAGCTGAGGGTCGAGCGCCGGCAGAAACGGCAGGCGAAGCGCGCGCGCCAAACCGCCATAATAGCTTTCAGCATCGACCCATCCGTTGGCCAGCAGTTCATCCTCGATCGTCGTGCCGTTGTGGCGGGCGGCGATCGCGGCTCGGGCGATCATCGGCTTGCCGATGCCGAGCCGCAGCAGTGCTTCGATCTCGACCTGATAGGAATCGAACATCACCCAGACCGGTGCGGCGGGTGGCCGGTGGAGGCTCGATCTCTCATGAAGCACCGTATGGCGGGCATTGACCGCGCCCGGCGCATATTCCCCGAGAAGCATGGCTGTGATACACCGTCGTTGAAGTGGCAGTGCGTGAATCCCCAGGGCAGATCATAATGGTGCAATTTAAACTGGCATCTCTCAAACCTGAGGGGTTTTTGGGTCTTTGGCTGTTTCTGCTGGCATTTTGCCTACCTCTTTCGGCGACAGCGCAGCAGACAACCGCATCGCTTCCACTGTTGTTCGACAGTCGCGAGCGCCTCGCCAAGCCCGATCTCACCGCCCTGGTGCGCCTGCGTTTCCTGACATCGGTCGATTTTCCCCCGTTCAATTTTATGGATCAGAACGGCAAGCTGTCGGGTTTCAACGTCGATCTGGCGCGCGAAATCTGTGCCGAGCTCGAGATATCCGACAAGTGCCAGATCCAGGCGCTGCCCTTTGCCGATCTGAAAGACGCGCTGGCTGCGTCGCAGGGCGATGCGGTGATCGCCGGTGTCGCGGTCGGGGCCGAATATCGTCGGCAGTTCGCCTTTTCGCGTCCCTATATGATGCTGCCGGCCCGTTTCGCGCGCAATCTCAAGGCGCCGATCAAGGGCGACAGCGCAACCAGCTTGGCCGACCGTTCCGTGGGTGTCGTCAAGGAAACGGCGCATGCCGCGATGCTGGCCGCCTACTTCCCGAAGCTGAAAGCCGTGCCGTTCGACAGCAAGGAAGCGCTTCTGGCGGCGCTTAAAGAGGGCAAGGTGGATGCCGCTTTCGCCGATTCGCTGCAACTGTCCTTCTGGGTGTCGTCGCAGGCCTCGGAGAAATGTTGCGCGCTGTTCGACGGCCCTTATATGTCCGAGCAGTTTCTCGGAGAAGGCATGACGATCATGCTGCGCCAGAAGGACGAAGTGCTGAGATCGGCCTTCGACCATGCGCTGGCGGCGCTGTCGCGCAGCGGCAGATTGCAGGAGATCTACCTGCGCTACTTCCCCTACGGCCTCTATTGAGGCAACGGCCGCTGCCGGGAACCCTCAGCCCTTGCGAAAGCGGGCGATGGCGCTGCGTTCAATCGCGGCGCAGGTCAGCTTGTCGAGGCTGAGCCGGTCGCGAAGCAGGCTGAGCAGTCGCAGTTCCTCGGCCTTGACCGAAAGATCGGCGGAAGCGACCTCGACCGCAAGCGCATAGGCGGTGTCGTAGAGCTTCGGCGGCAGCGTGTCGCGGACGGTCTCCAGCACCACGTCAAGGCCTTCGGGCCCCGACAGCAGCGCCGCACAGTCGCGGGCGACCGCGATCAACTTGTCGTCGTCGAAACCGCGAAACACCGGCAGAAAGCCGATCAATTGCCCGATGCGCTCCATCTCGCGATCGTTCATCGTGCTATCGACGGCGGATGCCATCACCATCACGTAGATCAACGCGTCATGGGCGGAAAGCGGCTTGTTCATGTCTGCATGGTCCCTCTGAACTCTCTCCAGAGTTTAAGAACTGGCCACGTCCATTACAAGGGATCGCTGATGCCTTCGACGGGCGATATGTCAGGATTGGCCATCACGCCGCCCTGCCGCGGGTCGCTGCCGTAAAGCCCGATCTTGGTCTCTCGGGCCTTGGCGCCGGCCTCCGAAAAGGGCGAGCCGTCGGCCGCTTCCGCCCAGCCGCTTTCGATCAGCCATTCGGAGAGATCCTGCGCGCCGATCCTGCAGGCGGCGGTCGCGGTGCCGGTCCATTGGGCGTTGCCGAGATCGCAGTGAACGGTGCGCAGCCGCAGGAAAAGCCGGAAGTTGGTTTTCGCCAGCATGCCGCAGGGCCACGACGCGCCATCGGGACTGCTGCACATCTTGTTCACCGGCGTCGGCGTCAGCCCGGCTAGTTGCAGGCGCTTGTCGCCGAAGCCGAGAATGCCGGCGCTTTCGGCCACCGGTCGCGGCAGATCGATCCCGTTCTCAGCCACCAGCTGCGGCTTTTTCTCCGGCTGCGGCGCAGCTTCGCGTTCCAGCGGTTGGCCGTCCATAACAGCAGGATAAAACTGGCTGGCGTCATCGATAGGCCGCGCCGCCATGCTGGCGCCGGGATTGGTCGTCGGCTGCGCTGCGGGCTCTTGCTGAGTGCTGGGTGGTGCGTCCGGCACCGTTGCGGCCAAATCCGTTGCGCCCGATGCTCCGCCAAGCCGTTGCCCGCCGACGACGATCAGGCCGACAACGATCGCGATCCCTGCAATTGCCGTCCCGATTGCTGCAGGTCTCATGGAAGATTTTCCTACTGGCTGGCCCAGATGATCCGGGCGATCCAGTCCACGTCGGAAAGCTCGATCGTTCGGTTCGGGTGTTCGGGGTTGAGCGACATCAGTTCGATCGAACGCGGGCTCTGGCGCATCAGCACCTTGGCCATCACCTCGCCCTCGCGGGTCTTGACCACGACGCGGTCGTTGCGCCGTACCTGCGCGCCGGGCTCGACGATCAGCACGTCGCCATCGCGATAGAGCGGCATCATGCTCTCGCCCTGCACCTCGAGCGCGTAGACGCCGGCCTTCTGCGAGGGGGCGGCCGGAAATTCGACCACATCCCAGCCCTGTCCGGCCGGAAAGCCGCCATCGTCGAAAAAGCCGCCGGCGCCGGCCTGCGCAAAGCCCAGCAGCGGTATGGAACTGCCCTGCGGTGGAAACGCGCCTTCCGGAAGCGTCGAAAAGCTGCCCTGCGGCCGCATGAAGGCCATGAATTCTTCCATGCTGGAGCGGGTCGCATCCAGCACCTTGGCAATCGATTCCGTCGAAGGCCAGCGCAGCCGCCCATCGGCCGAAAGTCGCTTGGATTTGTTGAAGGAAGTGGGATCGAGACCTGCACGGCGCGCAAGCCCGGAGGGTGTCAGGTCGTGCCGTTCGGCAAGCCTGTCGAGCGCACCCCAGATTTGCTCGTGTGACAGCATGTCGCCTGATTCCGTGCGCGTCCGCGCAATCCTTCAATCGGGCAAAAGATTAACCGCAAGGCTGGCAGGAGTAAAGAGACAAGAGGAATAAAATCCTCTCATCGTCTCAAGCCACCATCGCCATGTTTATTTTTCCGAGCTGGATCACCGCCTGCGTGCGGCTGTCGACGTCGAGTTTCAGGAGAATGGCCGAAACATGCGCCTTGATCGTCGCCTCCGACACGCCGAGTTCATAGGCGATCTGCTTGTTCAGCAACCCCTCGGCCAGCATCGTCAGCACCCGGCTCTGCTGTGGCGTCAGCGTGTGCAGCCGGTGGATCAGGTCCGCCACGTCGGGGTCCTGTTCCTGCCCGTCGCGATAGCTCTCCGGCGTCGCGATATCGCCAGCCAGCACCGTCTGGATGCCACGCCTGATATCCTCGATCCCGGACGATTTCGAGATGAAGCCGGAGGCGCCGAGTTCCAGCGCCCGGCGAATGGTCGTCGCATCGTCGGAGGCCGAGACGATGACGATCGGCAGGCCCGAGAACTCGGAGCGCAGCGCCATCAGCCCGGAAAAGCCGCTGACACCGGGCATGGCAAGATCGAGCAGCATCAGTTCCGCGTCGGGATAGTCTCCGGCCGCCTTGCGGGCCGCTGTGAAATCGCCGGCTTCGACGATATCGGGATGCCCCTCCATGCCGATGACGGCCTGACGCAGCGCGTCGCGAAAAAGCGGATGATCGTCGGCAATGATAATGGTCTGCTCATGCATCGAAAACTCCCTCCCAAGAGCCCGATCATGAAGTCCATGTATCGCGCTCCTCCGCGACACATGCCTCCCTGCTGACAGGATTATAGCAAATCATGTCTTTTGCGGAAGGGCATTGCCCTGGTCTTCGCTCTGGAATTCCTTGACGATCCCCATGAAGCTGCGCATCCAGCGTTCCATGATGCCGATCGACCGGTCGATCTCGGCGTCGGAGGGCAGCGCCTTGTTGACGATGCTCTTGTTCTCCAGCGCCGTCACCCGCTCCGACAGCCGGTCCAGTTCGCCTTCGTAGGCCGCGCGTTCATCGGCGGCCATGCGGCAGACGAGCGCGCCGTCCTTCTCTTCGCAGAGCGACATGGCGCCGGTCTGCCGGTCGAGGCGCACGAAATGGTCGCCGCTGCGCTCCAGCTGGAAGCGCGTGGCATCCGGTTCCGCGGCGGCGGCGCTGAGCGGAAGCAAGAGGGCAGCGAGGCCGATTGCGATGTTTTTCATGGGTTTCCTCCGGAAAGTTCGATGGCTGTCGCATTTTTCGCGTCAAAGCGTGGACATCGCCGCTCAACTGCGGCAAAGCCCGGTCAAGACCAGCCATTCATGAGGCCATCATGACCCTGACACCGACGCTTTACAAGATCGTGACGGAAACCCTCTGGCAGGAGGCCCGTCAGAATGGCGTCTTTCGTGGCGCCGAGATCGACCTCAAGGACGGCTTCATCCACTTCTCCACCGCAAGCCAGGCCATCCAGACGGCAGCCCTGCATTTCGCTGGCCGCACCGGCCTGCTGCTCGTCGCCGTCGATGCCGCGAGCCTGGGTGACAAACTGATCTTCGAACCATCGCGCGGCGGCGATCTCTTCCCGCATCTCTATGCCGACCTGCCGCTTTCATCCGTGCTTTGGGAAAAGCCAATGCCGCTCGATGCCGCGGGCAACCACATATTTCCGGACCTTCAGCCATGATCGATCTTTTCAAGTCCGCAGCCCGCAAGGGTCTCTTCCTCTTCGATCCGGAAACGGCGCACGGCATGTCGATCGCCGCGCTGAAGTCGGGCCTCGTGCCGGTCTGCAAGGTGCCCTCCGATCCGCGCCTGCGCCAGATGGTGGCCGGCATAGAATTCGCCAACCCGCTCGGCATGGCCGCCGGCTTCGACAAGAATGCGGAAGTGCCCGAAGCGTTGCTGAAGATCGGTTTCGGCTTCACCGAGATCGGCACAGTGACGCCGAAGCCGCAGGCGGGCAATCCGAAGCCGCGCATCTTCCGGCTGGTGGACGATGAAGGCGTCATCAACCGGCTCGGCTTCAACAACGAGGGCCACGCCGCCGCCTTCGCACGCCTTTCAGCTATCGGGGGCAGCGGCATCATCGGCGTCAATATCGGCGCCAACAAGGACAGCGACGACCGCATCGACGACTACGTCAAGGGCATCCGCCGGTTCTATTCGGTCGCCCGCTATTTCACCGCCAACATCTCTTCGCCGAACACGCCGGGACTGCGCGACCTGCAGGCCCGCGAAAGCCTGTCGGCGCTGTTGTCGGCGGTGCTGGCCGCCCGCGACGAGGAGGCTCTGAAGTCCGGCCGCAAGATCCCGGTTTTCCTCAAGATCGCGCCGGATCTCACGGAGGAGGGGATGGACGACATCGCCGCCGAAGCGTTGTCGCATGCGCTCGACGGCCTCATCGTCTCCAACACCACGCTCGCCCGCGACGGATTGAAGGACCAGCGCCAGGCAAAGGAGGCCGGCGGCCTCTCCGGCAAGCCGGTCTTCGAAAAATCGACCGTGGTGCTGGCCAAGATCCGCAAGCGCGTCGGCCCCGACCTGCCGATCATCGGCGTCGGCGGTGTATCGTCGGCCGAAACGGCGCTGGAAAAGATCAAGGCGGGCGCCGATCTGGTGCAGCTTTATTCCTGCATGGTCTATGAAGGTCCGGGGCTTGCCGGCGACATCGTTCGCGGCCTGTCGAAGCTGCTCGACCGCGAGAAGGTCTCATCGATCCGCGATCTGCGTGACAGAAACACCAATTACTGGGCGGCGCGAAACGTCTGATCGGCACGCTGCGTCACCAGCACTGCCAGAAATACGCCGCGAAACAGCAGGAAACCGTTCATCGCCAGCCACAAGCCGTGATTGCCGTAGAGCGGTACGAAGACGGCAACGGCTGCCAGATAGCCCGCGAAGGACATCAGCATGCGATTGCGCATGTCGCTCGACCACGTCGCGCCGATGAACACGCCGTCCATCACGAAGGCCAGCGCGCCGGTTAGGCCGGTGATCGCCGCCCAAGGCATATAGGTGAGGGCGACCTGCCGCACCTCTGGCGAGGTCGTGAGCGCCGAGATCAGCCAGGGACCGGCGATCAGGAAGAACGCGGAGATGACCCCCGCAAGCCCGAACGACCAGAGAGCGGTCAGCTTCAATCCGCGATCGAAGGCCGGCCGGTAGCGCGCCCCGACGGCGCGTCCGATGATCTGTTCCGCGGCATTGGCCAGGCCGTCGAGATAGTAGCCTGATAGCAGAAAGAAATTCATCAGCACCGCATTGGCCGCCAGCGTGACGGCGCCAAAACCGGTGCCGATGCGTGTCATCAGCGTTAAGGCGGCGAGCAGCACGAAGGTGCGGGTCAGGATATCGCGATTGAGCGCAAAGAGTTCCGCCAGCCGCTGGCGGGACAGGATTTCGTTGCGGCTCGGCCGGTCGGCGCTGTCGAAACCGCGCAGGACGATCCAAAAACCGGCCAGCGCACCGATCGTCTCGCCAGCCGTCGTGCCCCATGCGACGCCGGCCACGCCCCAGTCAAGCCAAAGTCCAAGCAGGATTGCCAGCACGATATTGATGCCGTTGATGATCGTCTGCAGCAGCAGGCCGATCGTGCCCTGTCCACGGCCGAGCACGAAGCCGAGGATTGCGTAGTTTGCAAGTGCCGCTGGTCCGGCGAGGATGCGGATGGAAAAATAGGTGCTGGTCGCTTCGGCGACGGCGCCGTCCGGTCCCATCAGCGTCAACCCCGCTGCCAGCAGCAGCGGGGACAGACAGAGCAGCAGCAGCCCGGAACCGAGCGCGGAGATGATCGCCCGCCAGAAGACCCCCTGTTGCGCTCGCCGGTCATGCCGCCCGTAAGCCTGCGCCGTCAGGCCCGTGGTCGATGCGCGCAGAAAATTGAAGCTTCCGAGGATCAGGTCGAACAGCATGGCACCGATCGCCAGCCCTGCCAGCGCATCCGGCCGTCCCATGTGACCAACCACGCCAGTTCCGACAAGGCCAAGCAATGGCGTGGTGATGAAGCCCAGCGTCATCGGAATGGCGATGGAAAGCACCAACCGGTGCGTCACATCGAAGGCCGTTCCTGGCGGATTGTTTCGGGTGTCCATGTCTGCCTCGACGACGAGAGGCAGAATCGCCTCAGTTGGAAAGCACCATGGCCCAGTAGGGCACGTTTCTGGAAGCGGGATTATAGGCGACGGCAACACCGAGCCCGCTATAGCGACCGAGCATGTTCTCGAGGTGATGCGGCGAGTTGATCCAGGCGGTGACGACGGCTGGAACGGTCTGCTGGCCGGTCGCGATGTTTTCGGCTGCCGGCAACTGTACGCCGCTCGCCTTCACGCGTGGGCCGAAGCCGTCAGCGATCCCCATCACATGCTTCATCTGACCGGCAGCGGCCATACGCTTTGCCTGGAACAGCGCGGCAGCCATCGCGGCCGGATCGACGTTCAGCGGCGGCAGGCCGTTCTTGGCGCGCAGCTGGTTGACGAGCGGCAGCGATGCCGCCGTCTGGTCTTCGCCATTGGACGGCGTCGAAGGCAGCTTTGGCGCCGTGGTGCAGCTGGCAACGCCGGCCGCAAGCGCGAGCGCGGAGAAACGCAGCAGGCTGCGCCGTGAAAGATCGATGGATGTCATGTTACCGGCGATAGCTGAAGAGACGAAGGATGAGGAAGATGGGGATGACGATGGTGGCGCCCAGCAGCAGATAGTCGCCGACGCGGCCCAGCGCCGAGAAACCACGATGCCAGACGTCAAGCACGACATTGCGGATCCAGTACAGGAAATCCAGCGGTGCGAGCCCGAAGAAGGCCATGATGAAACCAACGATCAGCGACACCACCAAAAGCTTGATCAACGTACGGCCGAGCGAGTCGCCGAGAAACTTGTTCACCTGATCGGACAATGCATCATCTCCTGTTCACCCCTGAAATATGGGCGCGAATCGTCGCTCGCAAGCTTATTTCAGAGCTGGCGCCCCGTCCTCTGAAATAGGACTTGAGTTTTTTTGTGGCCACCGCCAAATGCGGAGCGTCCTAACAGGTCACCATCATGCAACCCCACCTCCAGACTTCAGGCGATGCCATCGCCGACCGCCGTGCCGACTATGCGAAGATGCTGGCCAAAGGCGGTGAACCGGATGCGGCGGCCGAACTGATGGAGCAGGCGCTCGAACTGGTGCCCGCCTGGGCCGCCGGTTGGTACAGGCTGGCAACCTACCGCGAGAGAGCCGGCGACACACCAGGCGCGATCGAGGCCTATCGCCAGACCCGCGACCGCAGCGAAAACGACATCTTCGGCGCCGCCCTGAAGCTCGCCTTTCTCGGCGACACCGCCATCCCCGATCAGCCGCCGAGCAGCTATGTCGAACGCCTGTTCGATGACTACGCCGGTCGCTTTGAGACCTCGCTGGTGGACAAGCTCGGCTACGACGTCCCCGCCAAGCTCGCCAACCTGATCGCCACGACGGGACGGCACTATGCGCTGGCCGTCGATCTCGGTTGCGGCACCGGTCTGCTGGGGCCTGAAATCCGCGCGATGGCGGATCGCCTCGAGGGCTTCGACCTGTCGCAGAACATGCTGGCCAAGGCCGTGGAGAAACAGGTCTATGATCATCTCGCCCAGGCCGATCTGTCGACGGCCGCGCCCATGCCGAGGATGATGAAAATGTTCACCGACAATTCTGCGATGGGCAGATAGATTGTCACAGCCGACCCCGATTTGCCAACGGCACGACGAGCCGCTGCGTTCCCCACATTTCAAGCGAATGAGGCACCCTAGGCGCAAATCGTTGCGATAGGCTTTCGATCAGCGACACGACGTCCTCTCAATACGCGAAGAATTCTGATTAATCAGGCTTTTTTCAGGTTTTGTGACAATCCCGGCACAGTCTCGGCATGAACCGTCGCTCACCAAGGAAAGATCACGCGGGGGATGTCTGATGTCGTTGAACGGGAGACATCGAATGCCTAGGTTGCCACAGCGGGGAAATGGTCCGGGGGTGATGTGACGTCAGGAATTCGAATTTTGATGCTTGGTGCGTTGCTGGGTTCGGCGCAGGCATTGGCCCCGGCCTTGGCATCTGCGCAATGGCAGCCGACCGAGGAGGTGCGCAACTACGCCATATCAGGTGTCACCGGCGCGGAACTCTATCGCTCGATCGGTGAAAACGGCCCGCAGGTCGGCGGCCAGTCGCGCGTCATCGCCCACACCACCTTCAAGCTCACCTGGACGCGAAAATACGAGCGGCAGGGCAATGCCTGCGTGCTGACGACCGCCAAACCGAAGCTGACGATCATCTACACCCTACCGAAGCCGTCGGCGAA
Organism: Hyphomicrobiales bacterium; assembly: GCA_900470805.1. Classification (GTDB taxonomy): domain Bacteria; phylum Pseudomonadota; class Alphaproteobacteria; order Rhizobiales; family Rhizobiaceae; genus Rhizobium. The sequence continues at coordinate 135,660 of UCCA01000022.1, forward strand.
GCTGTCGTCAGCTGTCAAGGCGAGTTGGGACATCTTCATCGACGCGATCCGCAAGCATGAGCGGGTGCACGGCGAGACCATAATCGACATGGTGCACGAGATCGAGACGCTGAGTTCAGGGTTTTCCGCGGAGGACGATCCGGATTGCCGCAAAATCCGCGCGAACCTGACAGAGCGCCTCGGCGAGATATCCGGACGGCAGCGTCAGCGCGGTCGCGATTTCGATCAGGTGGAAATGAGCGACGGCGGCAATGTGCAGGCGCTCATTCTCAGGCTGGTGAACGGCCCCTGACGGCCAAGCACCGTCAGGCCGATTCCGGCCGAGGAGGCAGCCCTTGTCAGCCGCCGGTCGCGGCCGCCACATGCGGCCACACTTCCAGCCCGCCGCGGTAGATCATGTGCAGGGCGACATAGACGATGATGGCAAGGCCGATATAGGCGATCCAGTGATAGCGGCTCAGCAAGCGGGCGATGAAATTCGCGGCAATGCCCATCATCGCGATCGACAGGATGAGGCCGATGACGAGCACGGTCGGATGCTCGCGCGCGGCGCCGGCCACGGCCAGTACGTTGTCGAGCGACATCGAGATATCGGCGATGACGATCTGCGTCGCGGCTTGCAGGAAGGTCTTGCGCGGCGCCTGCGTGCCGTTTGCAAGCGCACCGTCGGCGTCCTCGGCACTGTTGGCACGGATTTCGCGCCACATCTTCCAGCATACCCAGAGCAGCAGGATGCCGCCCGCAAGCAACAGGCCGATGATATCAAGCAACTGCACCGTGACGCTGGCCAGTGCGATGCGCAGCACGGTTGCGGCAAGGATACCGACCAGAATGGCTTTCTTGCGCTGGTCGGGCGCCAGGCCCGCTGCCGCAAGGCCAATGACCACGGCATTGTCGCCGGCAAGAACGAGGTCGATGATGATGACCTGCAACAAAGCCAGCAACCCGGCGGATGTGAAAATTTCCATGCTTCGATAATCCTTGCACGAGACGGCGCTCTTCCCCCCGGGATAGCCAAGACCATCCCCGCAATAGCCAAGGCTTAGATGATTGTTTGGCAACGGATCAAGTGCTGTCGGACCGCTTGGGGAAAAGATCCGCGTCTTTCGACCAAATCCCGCTGGATCGACGCCGATCGAGATCGCGGCGATGGCGGTTCGGCCTCGCCGGCTTGTTAGCCCTGCCGGTGGCAGCAGACACAAAAAATCCCTCGCAAACACAAGTCTGCGAGGGATGATGGGAGGATCGAGGTTGATCAGGCCTTGCTGGCCGGCGCCTTGTTGCGTTCGAGCAGCGCCTTCACCGTGTCGTCGTTGATCTTTCCGCTCGGCTCCTGGCCGATCGACTTCTGGAAGCTCTTGATCGCCGCGACCGTCTTGGTGCCCAGTTCGCCGTCCGGCTGGCCGGCATCGAAGCCGTTGTTGTTGAGGATCGCCTGGATGTTGCGGATTGCCCGCTTCATATCGACACTCGAGGTCTTGGTGCCGGTGCCGGTCCATTCGTCGGGAACCTCGATGCCGTTGGACTTGTCGTCCACCGGCTGTGCCTTGAAGAGGTCTGCCTTGGCGCGTGCCTGTTGCAGCTGGTCGGGCTTCATGGCGTTGGCCACTTCGTCACGCTTCTGCGAGGCGTCCTTGTCGCCGCCCTTGGCCGCGACCGCGAACCACTTGTAGGATTCCGTCAGATCCATCGGCACGCCGTTGCCGCGTGCATAGAGGATCGCCAGGTTGAACTGGCTGTCGGTGATGCCGAGATCGGCGGCCTTGGTGAACCAGCTGGCTGCAGCCGCATAGTCCTGCTGGCCGAGTGCGCCGGAAGCGTGCAGCACCGCGAGGTTATGCATCGCGTTTGCATTGCCCTGGTTGGCCGCCTGCTCGTAGAACTCCTTGGCCTTGTTGATGTCGCGGGTAACGCCGGCACCCTTCTCGTACATGCTGCCGAGACGGTATTGCGCCGGTGCAAAGCCCTTGTCGGCGGCCAGCTGGTACCAGTTGGACGCTTCCTTCGGATCGGCTGCAACGCCGGCACGGCCTTCGCTGTAACGGGCGCCGATTTCGAAGAGGGCCAGCGGATCACCGCTCTTGGCTGCGTCGGAAAGCGACTTCGGCTGGATGGTGTCGGGAACGACGATCGCTGGAGCGGCCGCAGCTGGCGCCATCGCGGCGGTCGCGGGTGCTGTGTTGTTGGCAATGAAGCCCGAGGCATCCTGTGGTGCGCCCGAAGGAGCAAGCGCCGTGGCGCCGTTGCCGGCCAGAGGTGCTGCTTCCGTCAGGCGCTCGGGCGCGGCCGGCTGCGTCGGCGTGGCGGCCGGGCTCTCGACTGTCGCCGGCGGAACCGTTGCTTCCGCTGTTGTTGGCGCGGCTGTTCCCGGCGCTGCGGCAACCGGTGCCGAAGGCTGTGCCGGCTCGGGTGCCGTCTCGCTGTCGAGCGGCACTGCGTTGTTCTGTGTGTCGGAAAGCGTCGCCACCTCGGCTGGCGCAGGCGCGCCCGTCGTTAGTGTGCGGGCCAGCGGGAAGGCCATGATCGCCAGGAGAACGGCGCCGACGGCAAGCAGAATCGGCCGGCGGAAGCGCGAGAACGCACTGCCGCCCTTTGCCGGGTCCTTGATCTTGGGCTTCTTCTCACCCTTCACGGCACCGGCTTTGCCGCCGGCATCGACTTCCAGCGCGGCGGCCTGCGCGGCGCGGCGGGCGGCAGCGATATAGTCGGCGCGGTCGCCTTCGCTGGCAGGCTTCGGGTTGGTGCGGGCGGCGTTCTGGCTGGCGCGCACGCGCTCCAGGATCTTCTTGACGTCAGGGGCGCCGGAGCCGGGCTCGAGCGGCTCGTTGGCGGCCTCCGGCGGCATCACGTCGACGGGGTCGATCGAGGGTGCCGGGTCGATGACCGTGCGTTCGCCGGTCTTGGTCTTCTTGGCGGGCAGCAGGCGCTTGCCGAGGCTGACGAGCAGGCTGCCCTTTGCGGCAGTGGATGCGGCAGGCTTGCTGGCGGCTTCGATGGCGAGCGCGCTGGTATCCGAGGCAGCCATGACGGGCGCGGCAGGCTCCTGGACGGTCTCGGCCTTGCGCACGGCTTCAGGCGCCCGCGTGCCGAACACCGCAGGCCGCTCGGCCTCTTCAGCACCGGCAGGCGTCAGCGAATAGGGATCGACGTTGAAATCGACCTCGGCGGCAGGCATACGCGCCGGCGGGCGAGCCGAGCGGTTTTCCATGTCGTCCAGCCGGTCGGCGATGTGGACCAGCGTTTCGTGCAGGGCCTGAAACGTCTTGTGCGTCCGTTCCTCGCCGCTGCGGCTCAGATCTTCCAGATGGCGGAGGTCGTCGGCAAGCGCTGCCAGCGCGGACATGTCGGCGCTGGAGCCGCTGCCCTGCATGCTGCCGTTGCGGGCATAGGCTTCGACGACAGCCTCGGCTGCCTGGCGGGCGGCTTCGACGATATATTCGTCGCTGGTTGCCATATAGTCTTCGATGGCGCCCATGCGGCGGTCGAAATCGACGGCGATTTCAGCGCCGGGGCGCGGCTCGCTCATCAGCGCCGAGAGATTGGCGATCTGGTCTTCGAGATTGCGCAGCGCATTGGCGTCGGTTGCAGGCGCCGCCGTGCTTTCGTCGAGACGGGCGGCGATATCGCTCAGCCGGCCTTCGATGCGCAGGAAGGCGGCGTCATCCACCGGTGCCGGGATCGGCTGCAGCGGCTGCGATTCCATTTCGTCGATCCGGCGCGCCAGATAGTCGAGACGCTGTGCCAGCGCATCGTTGACCGAGCCGCTTTCCAGGGCATCGATCTTGCGCGAGATATCGGCGAGCGCGCCGGTCAGTTCCGGCTGCGGCGCGGCACGCTGGCTCTTTTCGAGCAGGAACGCCAGATGTTCGAGGCGCTCGTCGAGGCGCGATGTGGCTTCGGCGTTGGCAACTTCCTCGACACGCGCTGTCAGCGCCTCGAGGCGTTCGGCCAAGCCATCGGCAGGCATCGTGCGGCTCGCGACGCTATGGCCCATCAGTTCGATCTGTTCGGCGAGGTTGCCGAGGCGACCTTCCAGCCGGTGCATGACGGCGGGATCGCCCTGCGTGGCGGCGCGGCCGGTGGCGGCGATCGCGCGGCTGATCTCGTCGAGGCGGCTGTCGACCGAGGCGAACTGCTCCGACATTGCCCGGTCATGCGGCTGGATCATGCTGCCGAACTGCTCCATCGCCGTGGCAATGGAGATCAGCTTGTCTTCCAGCGCCCGTACGGCCGGGCTCTCGTCCATGCCGCCGATATGGCGCTTCATGTCGTCGAGGCGGTAGGCGAGCGAAACCAGCTCATCCTGCAGACCGGCGGTGTCGATCGCGTGCAAATGGTTCTCGAAGCCGTTCCACCGCTCGTCCATGTGGCGTAGCGAATCCTCGCGCGCCAGTCCGTCCATCAGCGACCGCAGCTCTTCGAACTCTCCGCGCAGACCCTGCGTATCCGGGCTTTCGGAGCGCACGGCAAGCTGGTTGATGCTGTCGGCTAGCCGGCTCATGTCAGCGTGGATGTCTTCGGCAAACGGCCGGTCCGCCGCTGTCGTCTTGATTTCGCGCAACTCGCTGCGCAGCGCGTCCATCTCGCGGGCAACGCCTTCGGAGATATCGCGCTTCAGGTCCTGCCGAAGGCTGACGAGCGCCTGGGCGATCTCGGTCATCGTATCCTCTGGCGCACGCTGGGCGGCAATCGGCGAAACAGGCGGCTGCATCGCGGCACGCGGCGGAACGGCTGCGCGTTCGGCAACGGCGGCCTGTGCCGGCTGGTGGGCGTAGGCCGGTTCGCGTGGGGCGGACGGAACGGGAGCGGCTTCGCGGGCGGCGCGTTCGCGGCTGGCTTCGAGCATGCGCTGGCGCTGGCGGATTTCAGCCAGCGGATCCGGGCGCGGCTCGGCGGCGGCGTAAGGCGCGCGCGGCGTTGTCGTGTAGGGGGAAGATGCGGGGTCCCGCTCGGGCGTTGCCAACCGTGCGCGCTGGTCTCGCACGCCGCTGCCGATCAGGCCTTCGATGCGTGCCTCCAAACCCTCGATGGTGCGATTCAGCGCGTCGAGCGACGCCCTGTCGGAAGGCCGGGGGGAATTTGATCGCGATCCGTTCATCTTCTTGCTCGCTTCATCTGGTCGAACCTCCGCCGGGGTCGATCATTGGCTTTTCCGTCAGAGCCGCAAAACAGCGGATCAGAGAGCACCGTCCATAAGAGGATAATGAATTAGGCTTTCCTCAAACTGTACGTGTGGCGCGCATTCCATAAAACGCGAGACTTGAAAAAAGGAATGCAAGACACCTGTGCTCAACCATCACCTTTCAGCGAACGTGGTAAATAACCCGTTAACCCTCGTGTATATTTTTTAACTTTTCAGGATCTGGGGTCGATTTCCGTGCCGGAATCGCGCTGCTAATGTGCAAGCGTCATGAAGCGGATAGGCGCCATGATGATCCCGTCAGAAGGTCTCGGTCCAGGGCCGGAGCTCGACCTCATGCGACCATGCGCTGCGCCTCTGCAAGAGAACGTCGATATAGCTCTGGGCGACCGCATCGGGATCGAGCATCGCGTCAGGCTTGTCGGGATTTTCCGGTCGCGTCCCGGAGCGGACGGCGCCATCGATAATGAAGTGGGCGACGTGGATCCCCTTCGGACCGAGCTCGCGCGCTGCACTCTGGGCTAACCCCCGCAGTGCGAACTTGCCCATCGCAAACGGCGCCGATTGCGCAAAGCCCTTGACGCTTGCCGTTGCGCCGGTAAACAGGATCGCGCCGCGTCCCTTTGCGATCATTCGCTTGGCTGCTTGCTGGCTCACCAGAAATCCACCGAAGGCGCTGACCGAAATCGCCCGCTCGACTTCCGCCGGATCAAGCTCGGCGAGTGGCCCGCGCACACGACCACTGGCATTGTAGATGACCACATCGGGCTCGCCGATCGCCCGCTCGACATCCTCGAAGAGTGCCGCAACGGACGCCGCCTGGGTCGCGTCCGTTGCAAACGCCCTGGCGCCCGTTTCCGCGACCAACACCTGCAACTTGTCGATATCGCGTGCCGCGAGTGCCACATTGACCCCGCGCGCCGTCAGTTGCCGGGCAAGCGATGCGCTGATGCCAGGGCCTGCGCCGACGATGAGCGCCGTCTTGTAGGGAAAATCGGTCATATCTGCTTCTCCGGATTGATCTCAACAACAGGTAGGGATCGATCCACCGTCCGGCCAGCGGTCATCGGCAAAAACGCTAGATGCGCCGCGCCTTGATCGTGTTCATCACGAAGCTGGTCTCGATCGTGTCGACGCATTTCAACCGCGCGATCTTCTCCTTGATGAACCGCTCATAGTGCTCGAGGCCAGAGCTCATTACCGTCAGGACGTAGTCGCGCGATCCGGTGACGAGATGGCACTCCAGTACCTCGTCCCATTCGCGCACCGCATTCTCGAACATCCGGATTTCATCCTCATGCTGGCGGCTGAGGCGAATGGAGGCAAGCGCCGTCATCGTCCAGCCGTCCACTGCCGGATCGACAAGCGTCGTATAGCCCTGGATGATCCCGGCCTCTTCGAGCCGCCGCAGCCGACGCAGGCAGGCGGAAGCTGAGAGCCCGACGCGTTCGGCGAGTTCGTTGTTCGGCAGGCGCGCGTCGTCGATCAGTTCCCTTAGGATGCGTCTGTCCGTCTCGTCTGCAATTTTCTGCGTCATATTCTGTAACCACTGGCATGATCTTGCTTCCAAGATCACATCTGCGCTCCAAATAGCAAGAAAAGCCATTTCGTTTCGCGATAATCTGCCGCCATCAAGCTCATCTTTCGAAGCAGGAGACGCCCAATGACCGCGCCGCATCCCTCCAAGACCCACATCGGCAATCACGCCCTGCATCCCGAAACCCAGATGCTCAACTACGGCTACGACCCGCAATTGTCGGAGGGCGCCGTCAAGCCGCCGGTGTTCCTGACCTCGACCTTCGTCTTCAAGTCCGCCGAGGATGGCCGCGATTTCTTCGATTATGTCTCCGGCCGCCGCGAGCCGCCGGCCGGCCAGGGCGCCGGCCTCGTCTATTCGCGCTTCAACCATCCCAACAGCGAGATCGTCGAGGACCGTCTTGCGGTCTATGAGCGGACAGAGAGCTGCGTGCTGTTCTCGTCGGGCATGTCTGCGATCGCCACGACGCTGCTGGCCTTCGTGCGTCCCGGCGACGCCGTGTTGCATTCGCAGCCGCTCTACGGCGGCACGGAAACGCTGCTTGCCAAGACCTTCCTCAATCTCGGCGTCGCGGCCGTCGGATTTGCCGATGGCGTCGATGAGGCCTCGGTGCGCTCAGCCGCAGAACAGGCGATGGCCAAGGGTAGGGTGTCGATGATCTTGGTCGAAACGCCCGCCAACCCGACCAACAGCCTCGTCGATGTCGCCATGATGCGCCGCATCGCTGACGAGATCGGCAAGAAGCAGGGCCACACGCCGATCGTGGCCTGCGACAACACGCTGCTCGGCCCTGTCTTCCAGCGCCCGATCGAGCATGGCGCCGATATCTCGCTCTATTCGCTGACCAAGTATGTCGGCGGCCACTCGGACCTGATCGCCGGTGCCGCGCTCGGAAGCAAGGCCGTGATGAAGCAGGTGAAGGCGCTACGTGGCGCCATCGGCACGCAGCTCGATCCGCACTCCTGCTGGATGCTGGGCCGTTCGCTGGAAACGCTGCAGATCCGCATGGAGCGCGCCAACAACAACGCGCTCGCCATTGCCGATTTCCTGCATGCCCATCCGAAGGTGAAGAAGATTCACTATCTGCCGTATCACGAGCCGACATCGCCGCTCGGCCGCACCTTCGCGGCGCAGTGCACCGGTGCCGGATCGACCTTCTCCTTCGATATCGAAGGCGGTCAGCCGGCATCATTCAAGTTCCTGAACGCGCTGCAGATCTTCAAGCTCGCCGTCAGCCTGGGCGGCACGGAATCGCTCGCCAGCCATCCGGCAACGATGACGCATTCCGGCGTGCCTGCAGATGTGCGCCAGCGGATCGGCGTTCTGGATTCGACTATTCGCCTGTCGATCGGCATCGAGCATCCTGACGATCTCATTGCCGATCTGACGCAGGCTCTCGACGCGGCCTGAAGACCGCGCCTATTCGGGGAGGGTGGGCGGCTCAGGCCGCCGCCGTTTCCCTGACATCGTCGAGCAGGAAGTGCACGATGATGTATTTCGTCGTGAAATGACGTCCGCTTTCCGATACGTCGTCGACGCTGCCGCCATCGGCCGGGTGCCAGCGGTGATAATGCGGGTTGGTGGTGATCAGCGTCATCGCCTTGCCGAGATGCTTGCCGTCGAGACGGTAGCGCGCTTCGGCGAGTGGCCAGATGCGCTCATAGTCCTCCATGGGAATGCGGACTTTCAAAGCCCGTCTGCTAATGGCCTCACTGCGCGAGCCGTCTTCATGTTCAATCGCGGGAAGATCGAGCGTCACTTCTTCTGCATTGTTCAGAACGAAGTTGAACTCTTCGGGCCACATCCGTCTCATGAAATCGCTCCTCCTAAGCTTTTTCGTCGGTTAGCCAACAAAGTTTAGCGCGTCTTCGCCAGGAAGCAAATAATACCTGCGGCCGGCGGCATAAAACGGCGGGCGAGCGACCGGTCCCGATCGGAAAAGAGGGCGAAGATCTGGGCTATTGCTGCCAGCGAACGGCCACATAGGTGCCCGATGGCTTACCATCGCGACCATAGCTGATCTCGGCGCCAAGCGTCGTTCCCATGGCGTTGATCAGGCGTGTGCCGAGCCCGGTGCCCTTCGGTCCGACGGTCCGATCGTAGCCGATCCCGTCATCCTCGACCGACAGAACGGAAACGCCGCCGTCCAGCGATTGCAGCACGACCCGCACTTCACCGGTGCCTGACGTGTAGGCGTATTTCGTGGCGTTGGTCACCAGCTCGATCAGGATCACGCCGAGCGCGACGGCCTTGTCGGCGGTGGTGGAAATCCGACAAAGCTGCGATTTCAGGCTGATGCCGCGCGCCGCAGTGTTGGTGCTGTGCAGTTCGGCCAGCAAGGGTCCGAGGTAGACGTCGAGTTCGACCTCGCCGACATTTTCCGAGGTGTAGAGGCTGCGGTGAACACCGGCGATCGCGGTGATCCGGTTCTGCGTCTCGTTCAGCGCGGTCTTGGTTTCCTCGGTGCTGGCGATTTGCGACTGCATGCGGATCATCGCCGAAACCAGCGACAGGCTGTTGGCGATGCGGTGGTTCATTTCCGCCAGCAGCAATTCGGCGCGTTCCTTGGCAACGACGAGCTGCCGGTCGGCCTCCAGCTTTTCGCTGCGCAGCCGTGAATTTTCCATCGCCTGGTCCAGCGCGCTGATCAGGAGCGGAAAGAAGTCGTCGGTGGCCGTCTTGACCACATAGTCGGCGGCACCGCCCTTCAGCGCCCGGATGGCGATGTCGGCATCGCTCGATCCGGTGACGTAGAGAACCGGTGTCGGCTTTCCGGTCTCGCCGATCGCCTCGAGAAAGTCGAGGCCGGTCCGGTTTTCGAAATAGTGGTCGAGAACGACCGCTTCGAATGGCTCGGCCGAAAACAGTTCCAGCCCGATCTCGATCGAGGGAGCATGCGTGACTTCGAAATCGCTGCGCGCAAGCACCCGCGTGGCAAGGCGGGCTAGGGCCGGATCATCATCGACGTAAAGGATGCGCACGGATTTTGGCTACTCGTTAGGGGACTTGGATGACGGAGAAGAACAGGCCGAGATTGCGGATCGCGGTGGCGAAGCCGTCATAGTCCACAGGCTTGGTGATGTAGACGTTGGCGCCGAGGTCATAGCACTTCTGGATCTCGCGCTCGTCGTCGGTGGTGGTCAGCACCACGACCGGCATGCGCCTTGTGTGTTCATTGGTCTTGATCTTCTCCAGGATATCGAGGCCCGACATGTCGGGGAGATTGAGATCGAGCAGGATCAACAGATAGCGATCCTTGCTGACAAGCCCGTCGCGATCCGGCCCGAGGATATAGTCGAGTGCGCCCTTGCCGAGCGTGAACGGCACGATCTCGTTGTGCACGCCGGCGCGGCGCACGTTCTTTTCGATGAGGCGGGCATGGCCCTCGTCATCCTCGATCATCACGATCGTCACTTCCTGACCGGTGGCTTTCATGCTTCGATACTCCGTACAATTTTGGTGAGGTCCGATGGCAGCGTCAGAATGAACGTGCTGCCCTTTCCAAGTTCGGACTGGACGGTAATGTCGCCGCCCAAATTTCGTATTAACGAGCGCACATGCGCGAGGCCGATGCCTTCGCCGCGTTGGTCCTGGTCGCCTGCCCGGCGAAACAGTTCAAAGACGCGCTCAAGATCATTCGCCGCGATGCCGCGGCCGTTGTCCTTGACGTCGATCCTGACACGTCCGGGCCCGTCGGGATAGGCATCTACATCGATCGTCAGCGGCCGCCCGGGCATCTGGTACTTGACGGCGTTGTCGAACAGATTGCCGAAGATCTGGTCGAGCGAAAAGCGGTCCGTCACGATCGGGCCGACCCGAACGCGCGTCTCGCTGGTGCCGCCGGTCTCTATCAGCTGATGGTGTACATTCGCGGCGACGGTGTCGATCAGCGCCTTGAGGTCGATCCGGTCGGGCTGCAGCTTGCGCCGGCCGTCGCGGGAAATCTTCAGGATTGCGTTGATCAGCGAATCCATCTTGCGCGTCGAAGAGCGGATGAAGCCCATGGCTTCAGGCAGATCCTCCTCGACCGCCTGCCGCGCTTCCTGGATATCCAGCGGGCTCAGCGTCTTCTCCTCCGCCAGCACATAGCTCGTCACGGATTTCACCGAAGTGTCGAGCTCGCTCAGGAAGCCCATGATGTTGACCAGCGGCGCGCGCAGGTCGTGGGTCACGATATAGGCAAACTTCTGGATTTCCTGGTTGGCGCGAATAAGGTCCTGCGTGCGCTCGCTGACACGCGCCTCCAGACCGACATTCAGCTGCTCGACCTCCTCCGTCGCCTTCGACAGATCGCGCACATGCTGGGCGATGATCAGGATGGCGCCGCCGAGCACGACGAGGATGGCGATGGCGCCGCCGATCGTCACCAGCTGCAGCGTACTGGCGGCGGACAACTGCTTCTCGACGACCACACGCAGGCGGCTGTCGGTCTGCTCCAGGAAATTGCCGAGAATGGATCGGATATTGTCCATCAGCTCGCGGCCGGCGTCATCGCGAACGATCGCGACGGCCTCGGACAGCTTGCCCTCCCGCGTCAGCGCCACGGTTGCGGAAAGCTCGTTCATCTTTCCGTCGATCGCGGCGCTCAGTGCATCGAGCTTCTCCGCGTAGCTCGGCAGCGACTTGACATTGTCGATCAGCGTCTGCCGGCGCTTCGGCAGGTTTTCAAGGGCCGCGGTGTAAGGCGCGAGATAGGCGACGTCGTTTGCCAGCAGGTAGCCACGCTGGCCTGTTTCGGCATCCTGCACCGTTGTCAGCACATTGACGATAGAACTGCGGATCCGGCGCAGTGAGGCGGTCTCGTCGGAATAGTCCCGGTTCACCTGCACGAGCCACAACGAAGTGCCGACAATGCCGAAGAGGATCAAGACGCCGACGGCGAGCATCAGCAGGCTGGAACGAAAGAAAGCGGCTGTGGAAGTCATCGTGCGTCCCGGGATCAGATACGTGCGACATTTATACACAGACGACGATGAAAGATAGCGCCCTTATAGTGTGCTTCTGCAACGGTACGTTGTTTTCAACCGGAAGCCGGGCGGCGCGTCAAACGCCACCCTCGCACCGCCTCAACCGGCCGCGGATCGCAGCGCGGCGATGTCGAGCTTGATCATTCCAAGCATGGCTTCCGTCACCCGCCGGGCGCGGGCCCGATCCGGATCGGAAATCAGGTCTCCCAGCATCTGCGGCACGATCTGCCAGCAGACGCCCCAGCGATCGCGCAGCCACCCGCATTGCTCCTCCGTGCCGCCATTGTCGAGGAACCCGCTCCAGATCCGGTCGATCTCGCTCTGCGTCTCGCAGTAGACCGAGATCGAGAAGGCATGGTTGAACGGATCGAGCGGGCCGGCTTCCATCGCGGTGAAGCGTTGGCCGCCAAGGGTGAATTCGATGACGGTGACGCTGTCGGCAGGCCCGGCCGGCGATTCGGCGGGCAGGGTGGTGACGCGGCCAAGCGCGGAATTCGGCACCAGCGACACATAGAAGTCGACGGCCGCGTGTACATCTTTATCGAACCACAAATTGGTGCTGACATTGGGCATCGGGTAGTCTCCTCTTGGTCTGGTGGGGTGTGCCTGATTGTCTAAAGACGTTTGCTGGCCACGATACCCGACACTTTCCCAACGCGGCGCGCAGAAATTCGCGCGGCATGAAAAATTTGACGTTTACGCAAACGTCAATATTTTGTAAGACAAATGCACATGCCGGTCTCGACCGGCTGCCGAATTGGAGGAATTCGAACGATGCCAGTCTTTAAGGCCCCGGTGAACGACACGCTTTTCGTGCTCAACGATGTGCTGGGTCTCGAGCGCTACAACAATCTGCCGGGCTTTGCCGACGCCACTCCTGACATGATCGAGGCGATCCTCGGCGAATCCGCCAAGGTGGCCGAAGAAGTGCTGTTTCCGCTGAACTACTCCGGCGATCAGGAAGGCTGCACCCGCAAAGACGACGGCTCCGTATCCGTGCCCAAGGGCTTCAAGCAGGCTTACGACGCCTATTGCGAGGGCGGTTGGCCGGGTCTGGCCGTGCCCGAGGAATTCGGTGGCCAGGGGCTTCCTTACACGCTGCATGCCGCCGTCGGCGAATACACCTCAGCCGCCAACATGTCGCTGATGATGTATCCGGGCCTGACCCAAGGCGCGATCGCCGCCATCATCGTTCATGGTTCCGAAGAGCAGAAGCAGACCTATCTGCCGAAGATGGTCTCCGGCGAATGGTCCGGCACCATGAACCTGACCGAGCCGCATTGCGGCACCGATCTCGGTCTCTTGCGCACAAAGGCGGTGCCGCAGGCTGATGGCAGCTACAAGCTGTCCGGCCAGAAGATATTCATCTCCGCCGGCGAACACGACATATCGGGCAATATCGTCCATCTGGTTCTCGCCCGCATCGAAGGTGCGCCTGATGGCACCAAGGGCATCTCGCTGTTCATCGTCCCGAAGTTCATGGTCGGCGAAGACGGCGCCGTCGGGGATCGCAATGCTGTCTCCTGCGGTGCGCTAGAGCACAAGATGGGCATCCACGGCAATGCCACCTGCGTCATGAACTACGACGAGGCGACCGGCTTCCTGATCGGCGCCGAGAACAAGGGCCTCAGCGCCATGTTCGTGATGATGAACGAGGCCCGCCTCAGCGTCGGCCTTCAAGGCTTGGCGATCTCCGAGATCGCCTACCAGAACGCCGCCAATTACGCCCGCGAGCGTATCCAGGGCCGGGCCCTGTCGGGCGCCAAGGCGCCGGACAAAAAGGCCGACCCGATCATCGTCCATCCCGACATCCGCCGCTCGCTGATGACCATCCGCGCCTTCAACGAGGCCGGCCGCGCCTTCCTGCTCTGGACCGCGCTGAAATCCGACATCGCCCATCGCGCGGCGGACGAGAAGGAGCGCCAGACGGCAGAAGACATCCTCGGCCTTGTCACGCCGATCCTCAAGGGCGTGATGACCGACAAGGGCTTCGATCACGCCGTGATGGCGCAGCAGGTGTTCGGCGGCCACGGCTATATCGAAGAACACGGCATGAGCCAGTACGTGCGCGATGCCCGCATCGCCATGATCTACGAAGGCGCCAACGGCATCCAGGCGCTCGACCTCGTCGGCCGCAAGCTCGGCCAGAACGGCGGTCGCGCGGTCATGGCGCTGTTCAAGGAGATCGGCGACTTCTGCGAGGAAAACCGCAGCGACGAGCAGATGGCCTTCTTCACCAAGAACCTGAAGAAGGGCTTGAACGACGTGCAGGCCGCGACCATGTGGTTCATGCAGCATGCGATGGCCAAGCCCGACAACGCCGGCGCCGGTTCGACCGACTACATGCACCTCTTCGGCCTCGTCATTCTCGGCTATATGTGGGCGAAGATGGCCAAGGCCGCCGAAGACGGTCTGGCATCGGGAGAGACGGATCGCGAAGCCTTCCTGCGTAACAAGCTGATCACGGCACGCTTCTTCATGGAGCGGATCATGCCGGAAACGGCCCTGCGCAAGGCCCGCATCGAGACGGGCGCCGAGACGATGATGGCGCTGAGCGCCGACGCGTTCTGAGTAGCACTTTCCCTTCTCCCCATGGGGGAGAAGGTGGCCCGTAGGGCCGGATGAGGGGGTGAGCGACGAAGGAGCGAGCGGCCGATAGGCCGAACCAACCGCCCCCTCATCCGACCCCTTCGGGGCCACCTTCTCCCCGGCGGGAAGACGGGAAGGTCTGAGGAAGAGACAATTCACGGCCGTCGCGCCGTTAGGGAGACGAGATAGATGACCGAGGTATTCATTTACGATCACGTCCGCACGCCGCGCGGTCGCGGCAAGAAGGACGGTTCGTTGCACGAGGTGCCGTCGGTGCGCCTTGCCGCGCGGACGCTGGAGGCGATCCGAGATCGCAACGGCCTCGACACATCCAATGTCGACGACATCATCATGGGCTGCGTCGATCCCGTCATGGAAGCCGGCGCCGTCATTCCGCGCGGCGCTGCCTTCGAGGCCGGCTATTCGACCAGGGCGCCGGGTATGCAGATCTCCCGCTTCTGCGCTTCGGGCCTCGATGCCGTGAATTTCGGCGCTGCCAAGATTGCGCAAGGCGCCGATGATATCGTCATCGCTGGCGGTGTCGAGAGCATGTCACGGGTCGGCCTTGGCATGTCCGGCGGTGCGTGGTTCATGGACCCGTCGGTCAATTTCCCGGCCTATTTCATGCCGCAGGGCGTCTCCGCCGATCTCATCGCCACCAAATACGGCTTCAGCCGCGATGACGTCGATGCCTATGCCGTCGAGAGCCAGAAGCGCGCCGCCAATTCCTGGGACAAGGGCTACTTCAAGAACTCGGTCATCCCGATCAAGGATCAGAACGGTCTTCTCATCCTCGATCACGACGAGCATATGCGCCCCGGCACCGACATGCAGGCACTGGCATCGCTCAATCCGTCGTTCCAGATGCCCGGCGAGATGGGCGGCTTCGAGGCCGTCGGCATCCAGGCGCATCCCGAGATCGAGCGGATCAACTACGTCCACCATGCCGGCAATTCCTCCGGCATCGTCGATGGCGCAGCCGCCGTCCTGCTTGGCTCCAAGGCGGGCGGCGAAAGCATGGGCCTCAAGCCGCGCGGCCGCATCAAGGCTTTCGCCAATATTGGCTCCGATCCGGCCTTGATGCTGACCGGCCCTGTTGACGTGACCGAAAAGCTGTTGAAGCGCACCGGGATGACGCTTGCCGATATCGATCTCTTCGAACTCAACGAAGCCTTTGCCGCCGTCGTGCTGCGCTACATGCAGGCCTTCGACATCAGCCACGACAAGATCAACGTCAACGGCGGCGCCATCGCCATGGGCCACCCCCTCGGCGCCACCGGCGCGATGATTTTGGGCACGGTGCTGGACGAGCTGGAGCGCCGTGATCTGAATACGGCGCTGGTCACGCTCTGCATCGGCGCGGGGATGGGCACGGCGACGGTGATCGAGAGGGTTTAACCCGGATCTACAAACGAGAGCCATCCTATGGGCCAGAACGAAACACAACGCCACTTCGAGCTTCGCAATCTCGACAAGGACATGGAGAAGGCCGCTAAGGGCGCGTCCTACGTCATGTCGAAGGAGAAGCTAACGCGGATAAAGGCCGGCAACTGGGCGCTTCTGATCATGCTGATCATTTTGATCGCTTTGCTTGTCTTCGCTCTCGGGGGCTTTTGAGAGAATGCACACGTTTCCTCCCTCATCCCTGTGCTCGTCACAGGGATCCAGCCAGCCCAAGTCTTTGGGCTGAGGAGTCTCCTGCGTCGCGGACGCGACGCTGCTGGATTCCTGTGACACACACAGGAATGAGGGTTGAGAAGGCGGTTGAACTAGGAAATTCAGGGAAGAGGAATCCCATCATGACCACCTACACCAATTTCACCGTCGAGACCGATGCAGACGGCATTGCTCTCGTCACCTGGGACATGCCCGGCAAGTCGATGAACGTCTTCACCTCGGAAGTGCTGGATGAGCTCAACGCCATCATCGACCAGACCGTCGCCGACAGCGCCATCAAGGGCGTCGTCATCACCTCGGGCAAGTCGAGCTTCTCCGGCGGCGCCGATCTGTCGATGATCAGGTCGATGTTCACCTTCTATCAGGACGAGAAGGCAAAGAGCCCCGACACCGCCGCGCAAAAACTCTTCGATCTCGTCGGCCGTATGACCGGCCTGTTTCGCAAGCTCGAAACATCAGGCAAGCCCTGGGTCTCGGCCATCAACGGCACCTGCATGGGCGGCGCGCTGGAGATGTCACTCGCCTGCCACGGCCGTGTGGCGTCGAATGCCAAGTCGGTCAAGATCGCGCTTCCCGAGGTCAAGGTCGGCATCTTCCCCGGCGCCGGCGGCACCCAGCGTGTGGCGCGTCTGGCCGATGCGCAGTCGGCGCTGCAGATGATGACCACGGGCCAGTCGTTGACGGCGGCGCGCGCCAAGGCGATGAACCTCGTGCATCAGGTGGTCGAGCCGGACCAGCTGATCCCGGCGGCCAAGCAGATGATCAAGGACGGTTTGAAGCCGGTGGCTCCATGGGACGAGAAAGGCTTCAAGGCGCCGGGCGGCGGCATCTGGACGCCGGCAGCCGCCCAGCTCTGGCCGGCCGCGCCCGCGATCCTGCGCCGCGAGACTGCAGGCAACTATCCCGGCGCCCTGGCAATCCTGAAAAGCGTCTACGAGGGCCTGCAGGTTCCCTTCGATACCGCGTTGAAGATCGAGCAGCGCTATTTCACCGAGGTACTCCAGACCACTGAAGCCTTCTCGATGATCCGTTCGCTGTTCATATCGATGCAGGAACTCGGCAAGGGCGCACGCCGTCCGGCAGGCTTGCCGAAGACGGAGTTCAAGAAGGTCGGCGTCGTCGGCGCCGGTTTCATGGGTGCCTCGATCGCCTATGTCACTGCCGCGGCCGGCATCCCGGTCACCCTTGTAGACCGCGATATCGAGGCCGCCAACAAGGGCAAGTCGGTCTCCGAAGGCCTCGTCAAGGATTCCGTCGGTAAGAGTCGCCTGACACAGGATGAAGGCGCGGCATTGCTTGCCCGCATCACGCCCTCCGCCGCCTATGCCGATCTGGCAGACTCCACGCTGGTCATCGAAGCGGTGTTCGAGGATCGCGACGTGAAGAAGGCGGTCATCGAGGCCGTCGAAGCGGTGCTGCCTGAAGGCGCGATCTTCGCCTCCAACACCTCGACCCTGCCGATCTCGGGGCTGGCGAAGAATTCAAAGCGGCCGGTCGATTTCATCGGCGTCCATTTCTTCTCGCCCGTCGAAAAGATGATGCTGACCGAAGTCATCACAGGCAAGGAAACGGGCGACAAGGCTCTGGCCGTGGCGCTCGATTATGTCGCCGCCATCCGCAAGACGCCGATCGTCGTCAACGACACGCGCGGCTTCTTCGTCAACCGTTGTGTCTTCCGCTATATCCACGAAGCCTATGACATGCTGATCGAAGGCGTGCCGCCGGCCATGATCGAGAATTCGGCGAAGATGGCCGGCATGCCCGTCGGTCCACTGTCGCTCAACGATGAGGTGGCGATCGACCTCAGCCAGAAGATCCTCAAGGCCACCGTCGCCGATCTCGGCGAGGCCGCCGTCGACCCGCAGCACCTGGCGCTGATCAACAAGCTGGTCGATGACCTCGACCGTCGTGGTCGCAAGAACGGCAAGGGCTTCTACGATTATCCCGCGAAACCGGCGAAGAAGTCGCTGTGGCCGGAACTCAAGACCTTCTATCCGCAGAAGAAGCCGGATGAGGTCGATGTTTCCGTGCTCAAGCAGCGCTTCCTCGTCACCATCGCGCTGGAGGCCGCCCGCACCATCGAAGAAGGCATCGTCACCGATCCGCGCGAAGCCGATGTCGGCTCCATCCTCGGCTTCGGTTTTGCGCCCTACACCGGCGGCGTGCTCTCCTATATCGACGGCATGGGTGTGAAGGCCTTCGTGGTGCTTTGCGAGA
This sequence comes from Hyphomicrobiales bacterium, assembly GCA_900470805.1. GTDB lineage: Bacteria > Pseudomonadota > Alphaproteobacteria > Rhizobiales > Rhizobiaceae > Rhizobium. The sequence continues at coordinate 153,787 of UCCA01000022.1, forward strand.
CGTTAGCCGCCTCTTACGGAGCACACTTCAAGCCGACGCCGTTGCTGCAGGAAATGGCCTCGAAGGGCGAGACATTCTATGGCCGCTTCGACCCCTATGCGGCGGCCAAAGCAGCTGCCTGAGGCATGCGAAACATCGTCATCGAGCGGGCCACTTCCGCCCGCTCGATGACAGCAAAAAATTCCCCATTTTCGTGAAATCGAACCGCTAAAGTTGCCTTGCCAGAGACACAATTTCCGCGTACAAGCCTGCCATCGATCTTGCTAGATGAACTTTGTTGCGGCCGCTCGTGCCGTTGCTCGCGAACTTCCTCCAAAATCGGTTTTCATCGCATGTTGACCTCGGTCGGTATGCAACTTCTATGTACGATTTAAAAAGGATATCGTCATGAGCACAGGTACAGTTAAGTGGTTCAACGCAACCAAGGGCTTCGGCTTCATTCAGCCTGACGACGGCGCTGCCGACGTTTTCGTTCACATCTCTGCTGTTGAGCGTGCTGGCATGCGCGACCTCAAGGACGGCCAGAAGCTGTCTTACGAGCTCGTTGCTGACAAGCGTTCGGGCAAGATGTCTGCTGACCGCCTCCAGGCCGTCTAAGCCATCCCAAATATCATCTCCGAATTGCGGTGACGTGGTTCGTTGAGATGGAAGAGAAGGTCGGGTTTCCCCGGCCTTTTTTCGTTTTTAGGTGCCCGCTTGCGGGCGTCCGGGCTGCCGCCTTTCAGGCCGCGATCCTCTCAACTCTGGCGCGCTCTGCCCGCAGCCCGAGAAATCCTCCAGCTGTCACCAGAACGATCGCCGTCGCATAGATATCGGTTGTGATCTGGTATCCGAGCGACTTCGCCAGGAAGCCGGCAAGAATGGCGGGCAGGCTGAAGGCGAGATAGCTCTGGATATAGAATGCCGACAGCAACTCCGCGCGCTCGTCCGGCTTGGCGAGCGGCATGATGGTGCCGATGGCGCCGAGGAAATTGGTGCCGAACCCGACGCCGGTTAAAAGCGTTCCCACAAGCAGCAGCGGCACGCTCGCCAGATGCACGCCGGCAACCACCGTCAGCACGCCCAGCGTCGTCGCCAGCGTCCCGAAGCCGAGATTGGCGCCCGCCGACTTGGCGCGTCTGAGATAGACCGCCACCGCACCTGAGATCATCAACGCCGTGACCACCGATCCGCTCGTCAGCGGCGCGTGGTTGCCGGTCGTGGTGACGACCAGAGAGGGCACCAGCGAAAGATAGAAGCCGCCAAGCGTCCAGTTGGCGATGTTGATCGGCGTCACCAGTGCCAGGGGCCGCCGGACCTGCGGCGGGATCGCGATCTTCGGCTTCAGCGAAGCCCACACGCCCGGCCGGATGGTGCCTGTCTCGCGCGTTGCCCAGATGGCGACCGCCTGGGCGATGAAGGCCGCCAATAGGATGGCATAGACGAGATGCAGCGGAAACGGACCAAACTGGATCAGCGCGCTGGTGCCGAACGCACCGATTGCCATGCCTGACAGCGGCGCGATCGAGTTGACCAACTGGCCCCTGGCGCGATCGACATCGACAAGCGCCGCACCGATCGAAGCCCCGGCAATGCCGGTCGCCAGCCCCTGCACGATCCTGGCTGCAATCAGCCATCCCGGGCCGTTGGCCACCACGAACAGCGCCATGGCGACGATCTCCAGCAGCAGCGCCGCGAAGATCACCGGCTTGCGGCCGAGGTGGTCGGAGATCGAACCGGCGATCAGCAGCGCAACCAGCAGCGCGAAGGCGTAAACCGCAAAGATCACCGTGATCAGTACCGGCGAAACGGCAAAGTTCTCCTGGTAGATCCGGTAGAGCGGCGTCGGCGCCGCCGACGCACCGAAGAAGGTTGCGAGCGTTACTGCGTGAAAGCGGATCGGATTGGGCGTCGTCTCTATGGATTTGTCGTCGCCGAGCATATATAAGCCCCTTAAAGCTAAGTCGTTGCGTTAGCCTCATGTAGGCCGCGCCTCGCCTAAAAGCAAATAATTTGCGTTTATGGATCGGTCAAAGTTTTTGAACCATGGCGCGGCGGGAGGACGAAGGTCGGTTTTGGCAATGGCAGCAAAAGAAAATCTCCGCCCCGGTGGCCGCAGCGCCCGGGTGCAGGCATCGGTTCACGCGGCAGTCCGCAAGCTGCTGCAAAACATGGATCGCGCCGACATCACCATCCCGCTGATCGCCGCCGAGGCGGGCGTCACGCCGTCCACCATCTATCGTCGCTGGGGCGATCTGCAGGAACTTCTGGCCGACGTCGCCGTCGAGCGCCTGCGCCCCGACATGGTGCCGATCGATACCGGCAGCGCCAGGGGCGATCTCGAGGCTTGGGCGGAGCAATATGCCGAGGAGATGTCGTCGGGCATCGGCCGCGACATGATGCGCGACGTCTTGGCCGCGCAGGACAGCACCAATGCCTACCGATGCTGCGGCTTCACTCGCGACCAGATGGAAGCGATCTCTGACCGGGCAACCGCCCGTGGCGAGCGCTTCCCTGCTATCGATACGGTCATGGACCGCGTCGTGGCGCCGATCATCTACCGCATCCTGTTCGGCGACGCGCCGTCCAGCGAGCGCGTGCGCGATCTCGTGTCGGATGCGATGGTGGAGCAGGCGGCTACTCCGCAGCCGTCGCCCGCTTCTGCGCTGAAATCTGGGTAATGTAGGCCCGCAGCGCGGCCGGTCGCACCGGCTTGTGCTGGATGCCGATCCCGTGCCGCTCGGCCTCGGCGCGGACCTCAAGCGTTCTGTCGGCGGTGACGATCAGCCCTGGAATGTAGCATTTGAATGCCTCGCGCGCCGCAAGGATCGCCGCAACGCCGGTGCCGTCATCGAGATGGTAGTCGGCAATGATCAGATCCGGTGCGCCTTGCCTGACATCGAGCTCAGCGACGGCGGCCAGCGAATCGGCCGATTGCACCGCGCATCCCCAGCCGCCGATCAGCAGCCGCATCCCCTCTAGAATATGCGGCTCGTTGTCGATGCACAGGATCTTCATCCCCTTGAGGCTCTGCGTCGACCGCTCAGCCGGCGCTTCGGCAGTCTTGACCTCCGCCGGCCGCGACGCATCGCGCGGCATGACGATGCGGAAATCGGTGCCCTTGCCATGCGTCGAATGCAGTTCGACCGGGTGGCTGAGCACGCGGGCGATGCGATCGACGATCGAAAGCCCGAGCCCCAGTCCCGAAGCCGTCTTGGCGCCTTCGTCCAGCCGCGCGAATTCCTTGAACACCGTGCGGAATTTCGATGGCGGAATGCCGATGCCTGAATCCATCACTTGGATGACCACCTGGTTGCCGCGCCGCCGCGCACCCACCAGCACCTTGCCCGATATGGTGTACTTGATTGCGTTCGACACCAGGTTCTGCACCAGCCGCCGCAGCAGGTTGGGATCGGAGCGAACGCGCAGCGAGGTCGGCATCACCACCAGTTTCAAGTTCTTCTCCCGCGCGATTGGCGCGAAATCCGTCTGGATCCGTTCCAGAAGATCGGCGAGCGGCACGGAGGCGAGGCGAGGGCGCATGGCGCCGGTGTCGAGCCGTGAGATGTCGAGCACGGCGCCCAAGATGCTCTCCACCGATTCGAGCGCCGAATCGATGTTGCGCACGATGGCGCTGCTCTCCGATTGCCCGATCCGCTCGACAAGCGCCGACGAATAAAGCCGCGCCGCATTCAGCGGCTGCAGGATGTCGTGGCCGGCGGCAGCGAAGAAGCGCGTCTTGCCGAGGTTGGCTTCGTCGGCCGAGGCCCGCGCCTCGCCGAGTTCGTGGTTGACGCGGGTCAGCTCGGCGGTGCGCTCCGCCACCCGCTGTTCCAGCGTCTCGTTGGCCTGCTTCAGCGCCCGGTCGGCGGCGACCCGTTGCGTGATGTCGGTGAAGGTGGCGACGATCCCCTTGTCGGGCATGGCGTTCGAGCGCACCTCGATGATCCGCTCGCCACGCCCGAGCACCAATGCGAACGGCTTGTCGAGCGTCAGGAAATGCCGCACGGTCTGGCTGACCTCGGCCACCGGAACATCGCCGCGCTGGCTGAGAATGGCGACAATATCGGCGAGCGGAAACCCCACCTGTCCCGCCGTCTCCGGCAGGTCGAGCAATTGCCGGAAGCGGCGGTTCCAGATCGTCAGGTGGTTCGAGCTGTCGAACACCGCGATCCCCTGGTCCATTTGCGAAAGCGCCGTCTGCAGCATGTCCTGGTTATATTGCAGCGCCTCGCTGGCCTGGTCGAGCAGCCATGCCGTGTCGGATGAGGCGTCCTCGACCTTCTGCAGGATCAGAGACAGCACCAGTCGCGCCGATGACGAGCCGATGGCGCTGCCGAGCAACTGTTCGGTGAAGTGGATGAGCGCCATGTCGGCCGGCTGGTCGTCCTCCAGCTTGCGGCCGGAATTCTGCTGGTAGGTCTGGAACGAACGCTCCATCCGCTCGTCGCCGAGATAGCGCGAGATCGTCGCTTTCAGGTCGCCGACGCTGATCCGGGTCTTCCAGCCGCGCGTTGCAAACTGCGAGCGAGACTGCCGCTTGACGAAGATGCCGGCCTGGATGCGCTCCAGCGGCCGGGCGTTGCGGGTCACCGAGCCGACAATGAAGAAGCCGGTGTTGACGAGCAGGCTCATGACCGTCGCGTTGACCAGCGGATCGGCATCGGCCGCGGTAAACAGCGTCGTTCCGGGAAAAACGAAGCCGAGCACGGCGCTGGCGACCGATGAGTAATCGGGACCGCCAAGCGAAGGTAGGAACAGCAGGTAGATCCAGATCACGAACCCGGAGCTCAGGCCGAGGATCGCCCCGCGGGCATTGGCCCGCCGCCAGATCAGCCCGCCGAGCAGTGACGGCGCCATCTGCGCAATCGCGGCAAACGACAGCAACCCGATCGAAGCGAGCCCCGTGGTGCTGTCGGTCGAGCGGTAATAGGCATAGCCGAGCAGCAGCACGGCGAAGATGGCGCTGCGACGAATGTTGAGCAGTGTCCTGCCAAAATCGTCATGCTGGCCGGCGCGTCCCGCAAGCCTGCGGCGCAGGAAGATCGGCATGACGATGTCGTTGGACACCATGATCGACAGCGCCACCGAGGCGACGATCACCATCGCCGTCGCCGCCGAAAAGCCGCCGATGAAGGTGATCAACGACATGACAGGCATCTGCCCAACGATCGGCAGCGACAGCATGTAGAGATCGGCATTGCCGTTGCCGCCGAAGGTTAGCAGCCCGGCGATCGCCACCGGCAGCACGAAGATGTTGATGGCGACCAGATAGAGCGGAAACAGCAGCCCAGCGAGCCGCAGTTCCTTCGCCGTCCGGTTTTCGACGACAGTCACATGAAACTGCCGTGGCAGCATGATGATCGCGAAGGCCGACAGCAGCGTCAGCGTCAGCCAGCGGCTGATCGGCGTCTGGTAATGCAGTGCCGAAAGCACCAGCTGGTTCTCCGAGGCCTTGCGCCAGAGATCGGCCGGGCCGTCGAACAGGAACCAGACGACGCAGACGCCAGCCGTCAGGAAGGCGAACAGCTTCACCACCGATTCCATCGCGACCGCCAGGATCAGCCCGTCCTGGTGCTCGGTCGCGTCGGTGTGGCGGGTGCCGAACATGATCGCGAAGCAGGCGAGCACCAGTGTCACCAGCAATGGCAGATCGAGGAAATAGAGATTGCCGCTGCCGATCCCGTAGTCGGAAGGGTTCAGCATCGCCGTCACGGTGCTGGAGACCGATTTCAGCTGCAGCGCGATATAGGGAATGGCGCCGACCAGCGAGATCAGCGCCACGATCGTGCCCACCGCCGAATTCTTGCCGTAGCGCGCCGAGATGAAGTCGGCGACCGAGGTCAGCTTCTCGGTCTTGGCGAGATCGATGATCCGCCGCAGCACCGGCATGCCGAGCGTGAAGACGAGGATCGGGCCGATATAGATGCCGGTGAACTCAAGCCCGCGCTGCGAGGCAAGTCCCACCCCGCCGAAATAGGTCCAGGACGTGCAGTAGATCGCCAGGCTCAGCGCATAGACGACGGGCCGGCCATTGTCGGGCGCACCGAAGCGCCGGCGCTGGCGGTCGCCATGGCTGGCCACGGCAAACAAAAGCAGCAGATAACCGAACGCCGATGCGACTACGACCCAGCCTGGCAGCATTGATCCTCCGCCGGCGCCCTCCGCGCCGGTCCTCCCGGAAAGCAAATCCTAAGGTATTTCGCCGCGGTTGAACATCGCCGCGCTCTAGGTCTTAAGTCAAAGACGCGGGGAGCAGATGAATAATTCGTAATTTGTAATTGAATAATCGAAGCGAACATGTAGCTAATAAAAACAACGGCCTGCCAGTAAACTGCATCAGAGGGAGACAGATCGGATGCTCAATGAGTTCAAAGCATTTATTGCTCGTGGCAATGTCATGGACCTTGCTGTCGGTGTGATCATCGGTGGTGCCTTCGGCGGCATCGTCAAGTCGCTGGTCGACGATGTCATCATGCCGATCGTCGGCGCCATCTTCGGTGGCTTCGACTTTTCCAACTACTTTATCGGCCTGTCGGCCAACGTCAATGCGCCGACGCTGGCCGCCGCGCGCCAGCAGGGCGCCGTTCTGGCTTACGGCAGCTTCATCACCGTTCTGATCAACTTCCTGATCCTTGCCTGGATCATCTTCCTGATGGTCAAGGGCCTGAACACCATGCAGAAGCAGATGGAAAGACAGAAGAAGGTCGCCCCGGCGGAAGTGCCGCCGCCACCGGCAGACGTCGCTCTTCTCACCGAAATCCGCGACCTGCTGGCCAAGCGCCCGGCGGTCTGATCCCCGTCTCGTTCGGTTCACGAACCTCGCCGGACCGGCGGGGTTCACTCATCACAGAAATCGATAGCGCATCACCGATTGTCATGGGATTCGGCTTCATATTTGATCTATGAAGGCGAAAACCGGAGTGATGCATGTCGATCGTCAATAGCCTCAGCCCGCGCGCCGTCTCTGCGCCAGAAAGCGGGATCGTCGAAGTCGTCAATTATGCCCGTGGCCGTGATGGCCTGTTGCCGCTCTGGGTCGGCGAGGGCGATCTTCCCAGTCCCGATTTCGTCAACAAGGCGGCGATGGAAGCACTTGCCGCCGGCGAGACCTTCTACACCTATCAGCGTGGCATCCCGGAACTGCGCCAGGCGCTGTCCGATTACTATGCCCGCCACTTCGGCATCACGCTTCCCGTCGAGCATTTCTTCGTCACCGGCTCCGGCATGCAGGCGATCCAGATCGCCGTGCAGGCGATGACCTCGCCCGGCGACGAGATGATCTACCTGACTCCCGCCTGGCCGAACATCGCCGCTGCGCTCGAAGTCGCCGGCGCCCGCTCGGTCGGTGTCGAGTTGCAGTTCGAAGGCGGCAAGTGGGCGGTCGATCTCGGCCGCATCGAGGCGGCGATCACGCCGAAGACCAAAGCGCTGTTCGTCAACACCCCGTCCAACCCGACCGGCTGGACTGCGACAAGGGAAGACCTCGCCGCCATCCTCGGCCTTGCCCGAAAGCACGGCCTGTGGATCATGGCCGACGAAATCTACGCCCGCTATTACTACCCCGGCACGCGCTCCGCCTCCTTCCTCGACGTCATGGAACCCGACGACAAGGTGATGTTCGTCAACTCCTTCTCGAAGAACTGGTCGATGACCGGCTGGCGCGTCGGCTGGATCGTCGCCCCGCCGCAAACCGGGCAAGTGCTGGAGAACCTCATCCAGTATTCGACGTCAGGCGTCGCCCAGTTCATGCAGAAGGGTGCCGTCGCCGCCCTCAACGACGGCGATGCCTTCGTCCAGGCCAACATCGACAAGGCCAGGCTCTCGCGCGACATTCTTTGCGACGCGCTGATCGCCACCAACCGTGTCGAGACCTTGAAGCCCGACGGGGCGCTCTACGCCTTTCTGAAAATCGACGGCGTCAAGGACAGCCGCCAGGCCGCCATCGACATCGTCGACAAGACCGGCGTCGGCCTGGCGCCTGGAACCGCCTTCGGCCCCGGCGGCGCACTGTTCCTGCGCGCCTGCTTCCTCCGCGACCCCGCCCAGATCCAGACGGCCGCCGACCGGCTGTGCGATTATATCCTCAAGCTCTGAGCGCGCGACGCGCGCCGCAAAGCCGTTTTATCTCAAGGAGTGCCGACATGCCGCAAAAGTTCACCGCCGATCATCTGGAGGGCTTTCTCGGCAACCGGCGACTGGTGGAGCAGATCGCCTTCATTCTCGAAGTGGAGAAGCTGAAGACGATCCTGCGCCGCACGCTGTTGCTGGATCGCTCCCGTGTCGAAAACGATGCCGAGCACACCTGGCAGCTGGCGCTGATGGCTGCCGTGCTGGCCGAGCATTCCCGCGAGCCCGTCGATCTGCTGCGCGTTCTGAAGATGTTGCTCATTCACGACATCGTCGAGATCGATGCCGGCGACACTTTCGCCTATGACCCCATCGCGCAGGCGAGCCAGGTCGAGCGCGAGCTCAAGGCAGCCGATCGCATCTTCGCGCTGCTGCCCTCGGATCAGGCCAGCGAGTTTCGTGCGCTGTGGGACGAATTCGAGGCGAAGGTCACCGCCGACGCGCGTTTCGCCAATGCCATGGATCGGCTGCAGCCGCTGCTGCATAATTTCTTCACCGATGGCGGCACCTGGCATACCGGCGGCGTGACCTCCGCCAGCGTCGTCCGCCGCATGGGGCCGATCGGCAAGGCGTCGGACACGCTCGGCGATCTCAGCGAAAAGCTGATCGCGCTGGCGATCGAGCGCGGCTTCCTTTCTCGAGCCCCGACACCGACAGAGGCCAGCGAGCCGTAACGTCGAATTGCCGATCGACACCGTTCTGGTGGCTGAAATGGCACATCGATAAAATTCGAATAAAGCCCGAAACCGGCTTCTAACCACACTGCCAAACTTACCCTTCCGAACGCGCCAAACCGGGCCGCTTGTTCGAAATTCGGAAAGGAAAACGGCCTCAGATGCCCCCGTGTGATGAAACGGGGAGTGCGAGACATGGCAATTCTGGTGACGGGCGGTGCCGGCTATATCGGCAGCCATATGGTCTGGACGCTGCTCGATGCAGGCGAACAGGTCGTCGTCCTCGATCGTCTCTCCACCGGCTTCCGCTGGGCCGTCGCCCCTGAAGCGCGCTTCTATCTCGGTGATGTTGCCGATGCCGAACTGCTGAAGACGATCTTCATCGAAAACGACATCGAGGCCATCATCCACTTCGCCGGCTCCGCCGTCGTGCCGGTCTCCGTTTCCGATCCGCTGTCCTATTACGACAACAACTCCGGCAAGACCCGCGCGCTGATGAGCGCCGCGATCAGCGCTGGCATCCGTCATTTCGTCTTCTCCTCGACCGCTGCCGTCTATGGTCCGCAAAAGACCACAGACCCGGTCCGGGAAGACGCCTCGCTCAATCCCGAGAACCCCTATGGTCAGTCGAAGCTGATGACGGAGTTTATGTTGCGCGATGCGGCTGCCGCCTATGACTTCAACTATGTGGCGCTGCGCTATTTCAATGTCGCCGGTGCCGATCCGCTCGGCCGCGCCGGCCAGTCGACGGCAGGCGCCACCCACCTGATCAAGGTCGCCTGCGAGGCGGCGCTTGGTCGTCGCGACAGCGTCAGCGTCTACGGCATCGATTACCCCACCCATGACGGCACCGGCGTCCGCGACTATATCCATGTCACCGACCTCGCCGAGGCGCACCTGAAGGCTCTCCAGCACCTGCGCCGCGAGCGCGGCTCGCTGGTCGCCAATTGCGGCTATGGGGCCGGCTATTCGGTGCTGGATGTGCTGAACATGGTGACCCGCCTTCACGGCCAGTCCTTCAAGATACACATGGCGCCGCGCCGCCCCGGCGATTCCGCCAGCGTCGTCGCCGACAGCACGCTGGCGCATCGCGTGCTGGACTGGACGCCGCGCTACGACTCGCTCGAAACCATCGTCCGCAGCGCGCTGGATTGGGAACTGTCGCTGATCGACCGCAAGGTCGACGACCTGCAAGGCATCCACCGCGCACTGGCGGCGGCATCCTTCTGAGCAGCGGATATCGGCCGTCGCGACGATGGCCGCACCTGTCGCAGGCTTGCGACCGGCGAGGCAACTGCGGCGTTTCCTCTTGCGTCAGCCATCGACTATCCCGGCGAACGCTATAGGTTTGTGCGCAAGCAGTTCGTCGCGCCGAGCGCGCGACGACGCCACAGCAAGCTGGAACCGCTGCATCCCCCGCGGCGCGTTCGATAAGGAGACCCGGATGCACGACAAAGTCGATCATCACGACATCTTGCACGAGCGTCACGGATCCACCGGGATCATTCGCCTGAACCGTCCGCGGGCCCTGAACAGCCTGACGCTGGAGATGATCCGCGGCATATCGGCAGCGCTCGACGATTTCGCCGCCGATGCGGATGTGGCCACCGTGGTGATCACGGGGGAGGGCGAGCGCGGCTTCTGCGCCGGTGGCGATATTCGCGCCTTGCATGAAAGCGGCAGGACTGGCACGCCGCTGGCCGAAACCTTCTGGCGCGAGGAATTCCGGCTCAACCATCGCATATCAACCTATCCGAAGCCCTATGTGGCGCTTATGGACGGAATCACCATGGGCGGCGGCGTCGGCCTGTCCTCGCACGGGCGCCACCGCGTCGTTACCGAGCGCACCCGCTTTGCCATGCCGGAGACCGGCATCGGTTATTTCCCCGATGTCGGCGCCACCTGGCTGCTGCCGCACGCTTCGGGCGAGGTCGGTATCTGGATGGGGTTGACGGGCCTGGAAGTTGGTGCCGCCGACGTCATCTATGCCGGGCTCGCCGATGTGCAAGTGGCCGCCTTCCAGCTGCCGGAACTGGTGGACACCCTGGCCGGTTTGTCGCGGGGCGCCAGTTCGCGTGACGTCGATGTCGTGCTCAAGAACCTCTCGACCGATCCGGTCAAGGGGCCGCTGCGACTGAACACCAACCTGATCGAACGCTGTTTCCGCTTCGGCAGCGTCGGCGAAATCGTTGCTGCTTTGAAAGCCGAAAAAGCTGAGTTCGCCGTCGAAACGTTGCGCGCGCTTGAGTTACGCTCGCCGACCAGCCTGACGCTGGCGCTTTATCTCCTGCATCAGGGCAGGCAGAGTCGCAACCTCGGCGAATGCCTGCGCCGCGAATTCGGCGCCTGCCTGGGGATATTGAACAGCGCCGATTTCTACGAGGGCATCCGCGCCGCCGTCATCGACAAGGACCGCAATCCGAAATGGACGCCGGCAACCCTCGATGCAGTCGATCAAGCGGCGATCGAAGCCATCCTGCTGTCGCCGGAATCGCCACTTGTGCTGTAGGCGGTAACGCGACCCTACATCGGGAAGTCGGGAATGGTCTCGCGCCGTGTGAGCTTCAGCGTCCGGTCCGGCTGCAGGATATAGGTCTCCAGCATCTTGGTGCCGGTCGAATCATAGAATGTGTTGTGGAGCACGCTGCCCGGCGGCGATTTGGTCAGCTTGGTACGCGGCTGTCCGCCATAGGTGATGCTGCCGGGAATGGGTTTTAGCTCGGCAGTATCGCTGGTCGAGCATCCGGCCAGGAGAAACGTCGCAAGCACGGCCGGTATCAGGGGTTTCATCGCAATCATCCGCATTTTGGATTTTGACATCCATGGTCTCGCTGTTGATATGGCCTTCCTACCCGCAAGCGCCAAGGGCTGATGCGGTCTCATCTCGAAAATACTGCCGTTGCGACTGAGCACATGCAACGAAATGCCGCGCTGCGACGTTAGCCGGTAGGAGAGTTCGCGAGGAGGCGACCATGGTACTGCTGTTCCAGACATATGCGGGGCCCGAGGACAACGGCGAGCGGGGCCATAGCGAGGCATCGACGCGGGCCGCCATCGAAAGCGCGCTGGCCGCCGATGCGGAGCTCGATTGCACCGAAATCACCGTCACAATGCTCGGCTCCTATGCCGTGCTGGAGGGCTTTGTCCATTCCGCCGGCGAACTGGTGAATGCCATGCTGATTGCTGAAGATGTGGTCGGCAAGGGCAATGTCCATAGCCGGTTGTTGCGGCGCGGAGATGGGGCATAGTGCCGTTCAGCGCGCCGGAGAGTGCCACAATGAAATTCGCAAGTCGAAATTCCAAGTAGAAACTTAACGACATGCTGAAATGCCGGCGTTGATCTGGAACTAATCCAGAGGACATTCCGTTACTGCAGTAATCGAACACGGGAGAATGGCATGACGCGCTTTCTTCGACTTGGAATGCCTGCCCTCGCATTGGCCGTCGCCGCCTTTGCCCTGCCGGCCGCCGCCTCGCTTGAGGTCAACAGCGATTATTCCGCGCTCGAGCGGGATGATGTCGTGCTGGCGCAATATGACGCCGGTGTCGCCTGCGTGCCGCCAAGCGCTCACTATGTCCCGTCCTTCATCCGCGCCAATGACGGTACCATCATCGGTGTCGGCTATGTCGAGGTAGAGAGCGCAGCATCCGGTTGCTGATCCCGGTAAGAACGAATTAACCGCCACGATCGCGCGCCTTCGAAGCGCAATCTCTGATTGTGTTTTGGTCGAAGCATTTCGATCATAAGCAATGTCTAAGCAACTGTTTTGAAAAGGAATATACGAGGCCCGCCTGCGCTTGTGGCGCAGAGGGTGACGAGCCTCTGACCATCATCATGATGGCTGGGAATGTTCTAGTAAGACGTGTGGGATGATGACAACGGCTTTCTCCGAGAGCCCACGACAAGCTCCCGCCAAGGTTAAGCAAAAATCAACCTTGCTTTATTTCGATCCACTTGCGGAGCATTTCGACCCCGAATGGGCTGTTCGGCTTTCTTCAGTGAACGTGAAGCCGCGCCTCTTCGGCGGCAGCCATGAATTCCGCGCGGGCCTCTTCCACGCTTTTGCGACCATCCAGGGCTGCCCGGCAGGTGCTACGCGCCTTGAGATAGCGCAGGCCGCGAACACTTGGCCAGAGTTCGGTCAGGCACTTCAACGCGTCGAACGGCCCGGAGATCATCCGCGCACCCGTGGTCTCGAAGCCGAGGTGGATCGGATCATTCCATTTTTCGCTTGCCATGTGCGCACTCCTCCGTAGCTCACGCCAATACAGTAACGCGTTCTGCCCGCTCCTCCGGCAAAGCAGTATGCCGAAGTATTTTAGCGATAAATCAGAAACCCGCAAATGGGAAAATGCAATGCGTTCGGCTGTGCGAACCAAAGAGGTATCCCCCTGCAAACACTCGGCCTTTCGGCCGAGTGGAGAGGATCGATCGGTCTGCGCGATCGTTTAGCTGCAGACGCGCGTGGTCTTCGTCACCAGGCGGCCGTGGCTGTGATACTTCACGGTCTTCATGCGGCAATGAGCGCGCACGGGATGACGGCGATTGTCATGCCGGTAGGCGGGGCGGTGGTCGCGATCATGATAACCCGGCTGGCCGACGCGGATCGTGACGCTGTCTGCAAACGACGGCATTGCGGTTGCGCTCAGCGAAGCGATGGCGATAACGGCTGCGGTGATAAACTTCTTCATGCTGGTCTCCATTCATGTGGCGCTGAATAACGTTCGTATCGAGCATTTGTTCAATACGAATAATAAGTGCAGCATGAATGTCAGCTGAGAGACCTGTTCATGTGGTGGTCATGGGCTGGAGTGAGAGCTTACGAGGGAACGATCGTGTAGACGAACACGGCCTTGTAGACGGCGAGTGCGCCAAACACAGCGGTGATGCCTGCAAGCACCATGGCAACGATGATGATCGCCTTCGTCGTGCGGCTGTTCGGTTCGCCCTGCTGGTCGGTGCTGTTCATCGTCGTCTCTCTCATGTGTAAGGCTTGATGGCCACATGACGGGAGCGGCCCAATTCCAGGAACCTCTTACCCGTCCTGGAATTTTTTCGCAAATTTTTGGAGACAAAGTGTGGATAAAGCCGAACTTCGATAGTCGGTGCGCGCTCGCACCAAACGTAAGTTTCTGATCTTTATGGGAGAAAACTGGTGCTGCCGAGTGGGATTGAACCACCGACCTCACCCTTACCAAGGGTGTGCTCTACCACTGAGCTACGGCAGCGAAGGACCAGACGCTGCAACCATTCGGCTGCGTTGCGTGAACGGGGCGGCTATTGCCACAGCTTTCGGGCAAGTGCAAGCCGCAATTTCCATCTTGGCTCAGATTAACGTTGCCACTTTTGGATTGCCGCGAATTCAGATAAGCCATTTCCCATGACCGAAGACACTGAAAACCCGAAGAACGGCCGCAAAGCGGTGATCGAACAGCAGGCGAAACTGCGTCGTGACCGGGCCGCGGAAAAATTGCGGGAAAACCTCTCGCGCCGCAAACAGCAGACGCGCGCCCGCCGTTCCGGCCAGGCGGATGAGACAAATGGGCTGCCTGCCGCAAAAATGGACGAATCGTAATGTTCCGTCCGCTTCGAATTGAAGCCTGCGCGGATTTCGTCTAAAGACCCGCATCCTTTTAAAAGACCTGAGTTTCAGAAAGGCGGGCATCGCCCGTAAGCGCCCCATGGATCGTATCAGAATTGTCGGCGGTAATGAGCTGAATGGCATCATTCCGATTTCCGGCGCCAAGAATGCCGCCCTGCCGCTGATGATCGCCTCGTTGCTGACCAGCGATACGCTGACGCTCGAAAACGTGCCGCATCTGGCCGACGTCGAGCAGCTGCTGCGCATTCTCGGCAATCACGGCGTCGACGTGTCGGTCAATGGCCGTCGCGAGCGTCAGGAAGACAGCTACTCCCGCACCATCCATTTCACCTGCCGCACCATCGTCGACACCACCGCTCCCTATGAGCTGGTCTCGAAGATGCGCGCCTCCTTCTGGGTCATCGGCCCGCTTCTCGCCCGCGAAGGCCAGTGCCGCGTCTCGCTGCCGGGCGGTTGCGCCATCGGCACGCGTCCGGTCGATCTCTTCCTCGAAGGCTTGACCGCGCTCGGGGCCAATCTCGAGATCGACGGCGGCTATATCAACGCCACGGCCCCCAAGGGCGGCCTGATCGGCGCCAAGTACACCTTCCCGAAGGTCTCTGTCGGCGCCACCCACGTGATGATGATGGCGGCAACGCTTGCGCGCGGCACCACCGTTATCGGCAACGCCGCCCGCGAGCCCGAAGTCGTCGATCTCGCCAACTGCCTGATCGCCATGGGCGCCAAGATCACCGGTGCCGGCACCGCGACCATCACCATCGAAGGCGTCACCACGCTGTCGGGCGCCCGCCACCGCGTCCTGCCGGATCGCATCGAGACCGGCACCTATGCCATGGCCGTTGCTATGGCCGGCGGCGACGTCGTGCTTGAAAATACCGATGTGGCTCTGCTGGACACCGCGCTGGAAACCCTGCGCCGCGCCGGCGCCGAGATTTCGCCGACAAATAACGGCATGCGTGTTCGTCGCAATGGTGCAGGCATCCGCCCCGTCGATATCGTCACCGATCCGTTCCCGGGCTTCCCGACCGACCTGCAGGCGCAGTTCATGGCGCTGATGACGCGCTCGACCGGCGTATCGCACGTCACCGAGACCATCTTCGAAAACCGCTTCATGCACGTGCAGGAACTGGCCCGCCTTGGCGCCAAGATCTCGCTCTCGGGCCAGACGGCGAAGATCGAAGGCGTGCCGCGCCTCAAGGGTGCGCCTGTTATGGCGACCGACCTGCGCGCATCCGTGTCGCTTGTCATCGCCGGCCTCGCTGCCGAAGGCGAGACCATGGTGTCGCGCGTCTATCACCTCGATCGCGGCTTCGAGCGGCTGGAAGAAAAGCTCACCCGCTGCGGCGCCATCGTCGAACGCGTCAGCGAATAAGCCTGAGCCGCACGCGAATTGACCAGGGGCGATCATTCGCCCTTGGTCCCGGTTGCGCAATGCGCCGCCGCGCCTTATGTCCCTTGTCTCACGGCATCGCCATTCCGGCGATGCCAATGGTAACGGGGTACTGCCTGAATGACCGACCTGAAGCTTGTCGCGCTCGATAGCGAAGATCTTGCCGTCGTTTCCGCGCATACGCAGGACAGCGTCTTCAAGGTCGCCGATCTCTCATGGTCGCCGCGTGACCATCAGTTCTCCATCGCCGCCAACCGTTTCGTCTGGGAAGAAGCCGCAGGCAAGCGCAAGGGCTTCGAGCGCCGCCGCGCCGCGCTGGTCTTCAAGCGCGTCCTTGCTGTCCGCTCGGTAGGCATCAATCAAAAGAAGACCGATGAGGTGCTGTCGCTGCTCGCCATCCGCTTCGAGCAGAAGGGCGAGGGGCCGGAGGGCTCCATCGAGGTCGATCTCGCCGGCGGCGCCACGATTGCGCTCGACGTCGAATGCATCGAGGTTCAGCTTGCCGATATCGGCGGCGCATGGGAAACCGCCTCCAAGCCGCGCCATCCCGGCGCCTGATATCCGCATTATCGACTTTAGGAAGAGGAATTGACGCGTGGCAATCTGGCTGGATCAGGCATCGGGTGATTTCGAGCAGCGCTTCGCGGCGTTTCTGACGACCAAGCGCGAGATGTCGGAAGACGTCAACGTCACCGTTCGCGCCATCATCGATGACATCAGGGCCCGCGGCGATGCGGCGCTGGCCGAGTATTCCAGAAAATTCGAGGGCATCGATTTCGCGCAGACGCCGATGCGCGTCACCGAGGCCGAGATCGACGCTGCCGTCGAGGCAACGCCGGCCGAAGTGCTGGGCGCGCTCAAGGTCGCCGCCGTCCGTATCGAATCCCACCACGCCCGCCAGCTTCCCAAGGACGACATCTACGAGGATGCCATGGGCGTCACCCTTGGCTCGCGCTGGACCGCGATCGAGGCGGTCGGCCTTTATGTGCCGGGCGGCACCGCGAGCTATCCGAGTTCGGTGCTGATGAACGCCATTCCGGCCAAGGTCGCCGGTGTCGATCGCATCGTCATCGTCGTGCCTGCCGCCGGTGGCCAGGTCAATCCGGCCGTGCTCGCCGCCGCCAAGATCGCCGGCGTCACGGAAATCTACCGCATCGGCGGCGCTCAGGCGGTCGCGGCGCTGGCCTATGGCACCGAGAGCATCGAGCCCGTCGCCAAGATCACCGGCCCCGGCAATGCCTATGTCGCCGCCGCCAAGCGCCACGTCTTCGGCACCGTCGGCATCGACATGATCGCCGGCCCTTCGGAAGTGCTTGTTATCGCCGACAAGGAAAACAATCCGGATTGGATCGCCGCCGATCTGCTGGCGCAGGCCGAGCATGATGTCAGCGCCCAGTCGATCCTCATCACCGACGATGCCGAGTTCGGCAAGGCCGTGGAAGCCGCCGTCGAGCGTCAGCTGAAGACGCTCAACCGCGCCGAGACCGCCGCCGCCAGCTGGCGCGACTTTGGCGCCGTCATCCTCGTCAACGAGATCAAGGATGCCATTCCGCTGGCAAACCGCATCGCCGCCGAGCATCTGGAACTCGCGGTGGCCGATCCCGATGCGCTGGTCGACAAGATCCGCAACGCCGGCGCCATCTTCATCGGCGCCCATACGCCCGAAGTGATCGGAGACTATGTCGGCGGCTCCAACCACGTGCTGCCGACGGCGCGTTCGGCGCGCTTCTCGTCGGGCCTCTCGGTTCTGGATTTCGTCAAGCGCACCTCGATCCTGCGCCTCGGACCGGAGCAGTTGCGCACGCTTGGCCCTGCCGCCATCGCGCTTGCTGTCTCCGAAGGGCTGGACGGCCATGCGCGCTCGGTTGCGATCCGTTTGAACCTCGAAAGGTAGGCGATGGCAACGGGCGACTTCCGGCTTTGCGACGTCGTCCTTGACGACACCATCGGCCGAGCGACGCCCGACGTCGAGCACGAGCGCGCCGTCGCCATCTTCGATCTGATCGAGGAAAACAGTTTTACGCCGATCGGCCACGATGGCGGCCCCTACAGGCTGAACATCTCGCTCGTCGATGCCAAACTGGTCTTTGCGATCACCACCGAGGTCGGCGAAGCCGTCGCCACCCATATCCTGTCGCTTACCCCGTTCCGCCGCATCGTGAAGGATTACTTCATGGTCTGCGAAAGCTACTACGAGGCCATCCGCTCGGCATCTCCAAGCCGTATCGAGGCGATCGACATGGGCCGCC
The DNA here is from genome assembly GCA_900470805.1 of Hyphomicrobiales bacterium. Classification (GTDB taxonomy): domain Bacteria; phylum Pseudomonadota; class Alphaproteobacteria; order Rhizobiales; family Rhizobiaceae; genus Rhizobium. The sequence continues at coordinate 171,812 of UCCA01000022.1, forward strand.
GCGGTATCCACAATGACGGCTCCCAGACGCTGATGGACCGGCTCAAGGGCAAGATCGAGGTCGATTTCAACACCGCCCGCCGGCTGTTCACGCTGGTCTGCGTGCTCTACTGGCGCGGATGACTGTGATGGAAGAGATCGGAGCCATGAGCGAGAGGGGGAGGCCGGGTGCCATCCTCTTCATGTGCGGGCTCAACGTCATTCGTTCGCCGATGGCCGAAGTGATTGCCCGTAGCCTTTTGCCCGCCAATACCTATATAAGGTCGGCAGGCGTCCGCGCCGGCGAACGCGATCCCTTCGTCGATGTGGTGCTTGACGAGATCGGCCTCACCCTCGGGCGCCATCTTCCGCATACGCTGGAAGAGCTCGAGGACGACTACTTCGATCTCATCATCACGCTGTCGCCGCAAGCCCATCATGCCGCACTGGAACTCACCCGCTCAAGCGCGGTCGATGTGGTCTACTGGCCGACCATCGACCCGACCGTGACGCAAGGCACCCGGGAACAGATCCTAGGCAGCTACCGCGACGTCCGAAACCACCTCTCAGAGCTTATCGAGAGCCGGTTGCTCGACCGAAATGGTATCGCCGCGCAATCGGCATGAAACAAATAAAGGAAACGCGATCAATTTGGTTCACAAACCTCCCTTGATTGTGTAGTTTCCGCCCAAATTTTGAGGCGGCCCCAAAGTGTCAGGAGGCCGTCATCTCAACCGACAGGAAGAAAACCACTATATGCCTAAAGAAGAAGTCCTCGAATTCCCGGGTATCGTCACCGAGCTTTTGCCGAATGCGACGTTCCGCGTGAAGCTCGAAAACGAGCACGAGATCATCGCCCACACCGCAGGCCGCATGCGCAAGAACCGTATCCGCGTTCTCGCCGGCGACAAGGTTCTCGTTGAAATGACGCCATACGACCTGACCAAGGGCCGTATCACCTACCGCTTCAAGTAAGCTTGGCTCGAAAGCCCCCGCGGCTTTCGCTCCCGTCTGCCCGGTAGTCGAGGTTCCATGGCGCTCAAATACAAGCTCATTCTGGCTTCAGGTTCCCCCCGCCGCGTTGATCTTCTCAACCAGGCGGGCATCGAGCCTTCGCGCCTGATGCCGATGGATATCGACGAGACGCCAAAGAAGTCGGAGCACCCGCGCTCGCTGGCGCGCCGCCTGTCGACCGAAAAGGCCGAGGCAGCACTTGCCGCGATAAAGGGCGACATGACCTGGAAGGGCAGCTACATCCTGGCCGCCGACACCGTCGTTGCCGTCGGCCGGCGCATTCTCGGCAAGGCCGAGTTCGCCGACGAGGCCTCAGCCTCGCTCTATCTTCTCTCCGGCCGCAGCCACTGGGTCTACACCGGCGTCTGCCTGGTGACCCCGGATCGCAAGATTCGCCAGAAGATCGTCGAAACCAAAGTGCGCTTCAAGCGTTTGTCCGGTTTCGAAGTCGAGAACTACCTGGCCTCCGGCCAGTGGCGCGGCAAGGCCGGCGCCTACGGCATTCAGGGACTGGCCGGCACCTTCGTGCAGAAGATGGTCGGTTCCTACACCAATGTCGTCGGTCTGCCGCTATACGAAACCATTCTGCTTCTGACCGGCGAGGGCTTCGACGTCCACAGCCGGTGGCCCGAGGCCTGAGGCAGCGGGCTAAAGATCCCGAGGACCAAGCATGTCTGAAGACGACAAACCCAGCGCCAAGATCGAACCGCTGCGCAAGGCACGCCCGTGCCCCGAATGCGGCCGCCCATCGCAGCGCGAGCACTATCCCTTCTGTTCCAACCGCTGCCGCGAACTCGACCTGTCGCGCTGGCTGACGGGCGCCTACGCCATCCCTGTGGCCGACGACGAGGCCAAGGCTGAATATCCAGACGAGGACTGACGGTGGTTTCCCGTGAGGGAAGCCATTAATTTCATTCGGGAATCTGGAAAATTCACAGGCCTGTCAAAAAACTCTCATTTGACGCTTGCCATGGCCGAACAAGATGTTATAACCCCGCTCGCTTCCGGGGAAAACCAAGCCCCTGCAGATCTCGCCCGCGAGAGATGTATCGAAGCAGGTACGCCCAGATAGCTCAGTTGGTAGAGCAGCGGATTGAAAATCCGCGTGTCCGTGGTTCAAATCCGCGTCTGGGCACCACTTCTTCCCAAGATTTCATATTGCCATATATTCGCCTGACGCCTTTTGGCTTGGTTGCAGCCGAGCGTGCTGATACAGGCAATTCATATCGCCGCGACCACTGAAAAGAGTGAAGTAAATGGCAAAGACGAAAGAACCCAAGCTCGAGCATTCAGAACTCGCCGGCGAATTCACCGACGATGGCGTCACGGTGCTGGTCGACATTTTCCGGCCCGAGGGCACCAACGGCGACTGGAAGATGGAGGTCGTCACCCAGGAGGAAGACCTCATCGAATGGGAAGAGGGCTTTGCCACGGATCGCGAGGCTTTCGACGAGTTTCTGGCGACTGTTGAGCGCGACGGCATTCGCACGTTTACCGATGATGCCGACGAGCCGTCGGTCCATTAGAGCCCTTCCGAGACAACGCAGACAGGCTCCCAGCTGGTGACACAATCGTGACTGTCGTTTTCAGGCAGGCAAACGTCGTATTTGTTGCATCGTTATCATAAGTCGAAACTAAAGTAGCGCAATCCGAACGATAAGTGCGCGCAAAGCGCGCCGGGAACAGCAAACATGAAGGCGTTGGAATACAGAGCCGCTTTAGCGGTCCTCGGGTTGACCACTGCTGGCGTGGAAACGCTCTTTGGTGTTGATCAGATCACCAGCCGCCGGTGGGCGTCGGGCGAGCAGGAAGTGCCGCGCGCCGTGGCGCTCTGCCTGTTGCTGATGGCGTCCCACAACACGTCGCTCGCCCAGGCCCAGATACTGGCCGATGGTGTCGATGCACCGCTGGCGAAATCCGCCTGACAGACCGACTTGCCACGCGGTCAGGCAGCGGGCGCCTGGATCATCTTTTTGAGGATTTCAAGCAAGGCTTTGCTGTCGTCATTGGCGGCCAGGGTTCGCAGCCGATCTTCGGCCAGGAAAAGGATCGCTTCCAGGCTTTCCTGCTCGCTCCAGCCTGCAGCCATGGATGCCTGCGCCAGATCGGCGAAAGCGAACTGAATCGCATCCTGGCAACGCAGATCCCGGTCGGGATCATCGTTGGTGACGAACGGCCTGTAGATCTCCCGCATCCCAGTTCTCCGCAAATCAGTAGAGACGTGATGATAGGCGGCAGAATTTAACGAAGTGCTGATGATCTCTTGACTGAGTAAAACAAGCGCTTCCATCATGACGTGCCGCTCGATCGCCGTCATCGGACGTGACGTTGAAGTGTCCGTTCCGGCGTCGCCAGCAAATGTTCCGTCGTCATTGTGTCGATACGATGGTAATACTGGCGATGGAAAAACGCCCAGATGACAGCGCTGGCCTGCGAAGCGCTATACTTGCCCGCTGCCGTTTAGGCCGGCGTCCATCGAGCCGATCCTGTCGTCGCTAATGGATGACCTGAACGCGGATCTGCTCCTTCGCGGCGTAGCTATGGCAGTCGATTGGTGCATCGCCGACAAAAATCACGTCGCCATCCTGATCGAACAGCCCCCAGCATGCCTCGTCATCGACGTAGACCTTTCGGACGTAGCCGAACGGCACTGTCTCGATCATCACGGGGTGTACAACAGCAACTGTTTCAAGTTCTCGCATGGATCACTCCAATGAGTCGCATCTGTTTTAGTGCATCATCATATTGCATCTTCGACAGGATGCGGGGCTATCCCTAGAAATAGGGATGGTAAATTCGGCTTGACGGAGCGGCATCACGAAGTCGTGAGTCGCGTGGTCCGGCGCTAACCTCGTTTTGATCGCGCCGCGCACGCGCACGTCACGGTGGTCAAAAAGCGCGTTGCGTCCGCCATGCGGAGCTCCTATCTAGAGTGCGAAATAATCACCAGAGGATAACTCATGGCAGACCTAAAGGTTCGCACCCGCCCCGTTGGCGCCACCGCTATGCTCGGGCGAACCGGCTTCCCGCATGTCACATCGGCAACTCAGGGCGAGATCGACATTGTCACCGGGCCGTCGCAGCCGGGCTTCAATCCGCTCGATCTGCTCTACGCCTCGCTGTCGGCCTGCCTTGTCCTAAGCGCCCGCATGGCCGCAAGCCAGCTTGGCGTTCTCGACCGTATCACCGAACTCACGGCCGACGTGACGGGCGAGAAGGCGACCGAAGGCGTGTCACGGGTCGAGACCTTCAACATCGCCTTCTCGATCAAGGGCGATATCGACGAGGAAACCCGCCAGAAGATCGCCCATCTCGCCGAAGACGAGATCTGCACGGTGAGCAACACCATCCGTGGCAATCCGGCGTTTTCCACCGTCATCTCCGGCTGATTGCTCGTTGAGGCGGAACTGACCGCGGCAGTTGCGCAAAACTGCATATTTTGACCGGCCGCGTCGCTCACCGGCTATTCCTCGTCGGCGTCATCTGCTAATCGCCAGCAAGATGCCGTCGCACCACAGCCGCGACGCAAGAAGCCGGGAAATCATGTCGCAGGTCTCTTCCGCCGTCGTTCAATCGCCGCCCTCCAACCGGCTGGCGCTGACTGCCCTCATTCTGGGCGGCGCGGCGATCGGCGGTTCGCCGATTTTTGTCCGCCTGTCGGAAGTCGGGCCGATGGCGACCGGCTTCTGGCGTGTGGCGCTGGCACTGATCCCGATCTTCATCTTTTCGCTGATCAAGCGAAACGACGCCGGCCCAAAGCCGCGCACGTGGTCGGACTACGGCCTGCTGATCCTGCCCGGTGTCATCCTCGCCACCGATCTGATCACCTGGCATTTGTCGATCACCATCACCTCCGTGGCCAACGCGACGCTGCTCGCCAATCTGGCGCCGGTCTTCGTCACCGCCATCGGTGTCGTGTTTCTGGGGGCTGCGGTCACCCGCGTCTTCGTGATCGGTCTCGTGCTGGCGGTTGCCGGCGTCGTCATTCTCAAGGGCGGACCGGGAGCGCTGACCCAGGGCGATCTGCGCGGCGATGGCGGCGCGGTGCTCGCGGCCATCTCCTATGCGCTCTATATCCTGGCGATCGGCCGGCTGCGCAGCCGCTTCCACACCATCCGCATCATGCTCTGGAGCACCGCATCGGCCGCGGTCTGCCTGTTCCCGTTCGGATACTTCCTTGAGGATCACCTGCTGCCCGCGACGGCCTATGGCTGGGCCATGGTGTTCGGCCTTGCCTTCATCAGCCATGCCAGCGGCCAGGTGGCGATCACCTATGCGCTCGCCTATCTCCCCGCCGCCTTCTCGTCGCTGACGCTGCTGCTGCAGCCTGTCGTGGCGGCAATCCTCGCCTGGATACTCCTGAGCGAGCCGATCGGCCCGATGCAGGCGATCGGCGGACTGGTGGTGCTCGCCGGGATCATGGTCGCCCGGCGAGGCTGATCAGGATCAGGCGACGGCGGCCTGCGGCTGTACGCGGCGCGCGTCAAGGACGGCGAGCGCATCATCGACGGTCGGCACCAGTGCGGCCTTGTCGGTGTTGCAGGTGTTCCACGCCTCGATGAAGCTGCTCGTCTTGCCGTAGCTGTTGTCGAGCACGCAGTGATCGGCGCCGATCAGCAGGGACATGATGTGGCCATGCATGCGGTCGGTGATCACCTGCCGCGCCGAACCGAGCAGCGCCACGCCGCGGTCAAAACGCTGCTGTGCGCGCTCACGATAGGCAAGCTCGGTCATCCGCGCCCGGCCGCCGATCTTGCCGCTCAACAGCCCCTTCAGGATCGCGGCGTGCTTGGTCTGCTTCTGGAAGTCGGCGGACTCCTCAGGCCAGTCGGATTTCACCGTTCCCGATCGCAGCGTCGCCGCCGTCAGGTCCTGCGGCGTGCCGACTTCCTGGTCGTCGCGCAGGTTGAGCAGCAGTTCGTGTTGCGGCGCCGGCTTGGAGACGGGACCGATGCAGAAGGCCATGTCGGGGCAAAGGCGGGTTTCGCACTGGAACCAGCGCTGCGCGAAGGCAAGGCTCTTCTTGTCGCGCACCAGAAACGTGAACTGGCCATGCTTCTCGATCGCACGCGCGGTGCTGTCGATATTCTCCTGATCCTTGAAATGGATCGTCTGTGGCAACTGCACGATCGGCCGCCCCTTGTGCTTGTCGAGCATGCTCTCGCGGAACTCCCGAAAGCCCGGCCAGATGTCGCCGAAGTTGCCGCCGCCATGCAGCAGGATCCTGCCGTCGCCGATGGCGCCGAGCATGCGCTCATCGTCAACGGTCGGGATCTCGGAGACATAGGACGGACGCGTGCGCTTCTTGTCGAAATAGGCCAGCTCGCCCAGCCAGATGGCGCTGTCGCCGATATTGTAGTGATTGGGGAAGTCGAGCAGGGCAAAGCGTTCGGCCGGGTCGAACACGTCGGACAGGCTTTTCTCGATCACGCCCTGAAGGCGGTTGATGATCGTCAGATTGGATTCCATTGAAGGCTCCTTGTTCCAGGGACAAGAGGTCCGGGAGGGGCGCGGGACTATGCCCGCGCGTGTTTGCGGAATGGATTGAGCGACATTGCAAGCGCGATGTAGGGCCGTATGACGGACCGGCCGAAGATCGGCAGGAAGGCGATATAGACGACCGCGCCGAGCCCGACGCACAGTCCGAGCGTCAACCAGCGGTTCTGGACGTGCTCGGCGATGAAGGGATGGGCAAACCACACGCATGCCGCCATCAGCAGTGAGCCGCACAGCGGCAGCGCCACCGCCTTCAGGGTGCTCTTGGCGTCGATGCTGGCGTAGCGAGACAGCACATACTGCTGGTAGGGCATGGTCAGCCATGCCCGCAGCGTATAGCCGGCGGCGACGGCGACGACGCCGTAGGGAACCAGCAGCCATGTCAGCACCAGTGTCGCCGCCAGCTGCAGGGCCGCGACGGAGAGGATGGATTCCGCCCGGTTGACGGCCGACAGCGCTGACGAGGCAAAGAAGTTCATCACGAACGGCACCGCCATCAGCACCAGCACGGTGGCGATGTCGCCGGCGTTGCCCCACTTGTCGCCGAATAGAATGGCGATGATGTCGTTCGACAATGCGCCGAACCCGAGCAGCAGCGGGATCGTGCCGAGCGCGGCGGCGCCGACGATCTTGTTATAGGCGTTGCGGAAGGCCACGGCATCGTTCTGCAGCCGCGACAGCGTCACCAGCGCCACGCTACCGATCGGCGCCAGCACTGCCTGTCCGATCAGCTCGATCAGGCGCCAGGCAATACGGTAGCGACCGACCTCGACCGGGCCGTACCAGCGCGAAATGAAGATATCCTGCACGCGGGCGAGCAACATCCACATCAGCTGCGTCACGACGAGGCTGATGCTGAACAGGAAGACCGAGCGGAAAAGCGGGATGTTGAAACGGAATCGCGGCATCCAGGGATAGGCGATCCAGCCGAACAGGACCGTAGCCACGGCATTGACGGCAGTCTGCGCCACCAGTGCCCACACGCCCCAGCCCATGAAGGCGCAGGCGACGGCCGTGATCCCGGACAGAAGGCTGGCGGCAATCGCCTGGGCGGCGAGGTTCTTGTGGCCAAACTCGCGCGCCAGCCGGGCGTTGTGGATGACCGCAAGCGAGGAGACCGGCAGCAGCGGCGCCAGCCAGCGCAGGATCTCGGATACCGAGGGATCGCGGACCAGTTGGCCGTAGTAGGGTGCAAACACGAAGACGACGGCAGCAACGATGCCACTGAACGCGATCGTCGCCCAGAAGGCGGTATCAGCCAGTTCCTCGTCGAGTTCCAGCTGGCGGGTGACCGCGTCGCCAAGGCCGGCATAGGCCAGCACACGCCCGATTTCCACGAACAGGCTGGCCAGCGCGAAAGTGCCGAAGTCGCCCGGTCCGAGAATGCGCGCTAGAATGACGAAGATCACAAAGGTCGCAATCGTGCTCCACGCAACGCGAACGACCGACCACAGGACGGAGAGGGCGGTCTTCTTCTTCAGTTCGGCGTGGGCAATTGCCGTATCTGGCATTCAGTATCCAATCAAATAGGTGCGCGGGCGCGCGCAATCTCTGCGCTGGTGGGCAAGCCCGCTCAAGCGGTTCGTCCGACCCTCTTTCCGCCACTCCGGGAACGCCAATAGGCGATCATGCCGACGAAATTGTCGCGCACCTGCCGGCGGTAGGTCAGGCCAAGCTCCTCGTTGAGCTTCGGGCGACCGACGGCCTCGAGGATAGCCTGGCGGATGTCCCAGCGCAGCATGCCGCGCATGTTGGACCGGCGATCGAACAGATATTTGGCGTAAAGCGCGCCGTTGCCGAACGCGTAGCCGCTCTGCAGCTTGTGCACCTCGTCGATCGCGCGGCGTCCGTGGAAATGCTTGACGGCGAACTCCGGCAGGTATTCGACGCGGATGCCGGCGTTGAAGGCGCGGTGGACATAGTCCGTGTCCTCGCCCGACCGGAACGGCGTTCCGGCGCCAAAGCGAGTATCGAACAGGCCGATCCTGTCGGCCAGCGCGCGGGTAAACGCCATGTTGGCGCCATGAATGAAGCCGCCGCTGTGATGATACGGCGTCATCAGGATCGGCTCGAGTTCGGTCTTGATGGTGATCGGCAGGTCCCGGCTATCACCAAGCTCGATCCGGCCGCCCCGCATCACCGGTTCCTCGTCGGCGGCAAAGAGCGTCGACAGCGCACTGAAATAGTCGGGAAAAATCTCGCAATCATCGTCGGTGAAGGCAAGGATTTTGCCCTTGGCGGCATCCATGCCGCTGTTGCGCGCATTGGCCAGCCCCGGCTTGGTTTCATGGATGAGATTGGTGGCGATCGGCGCCGTCTCCGCCCACTCGCGGACGATTTCGGAAGTGTTGTCGGTGGAGCCATTGTCGACGAAGACAAGTTCCAGAGCCAGATGCTCTGCATGGCGCGCGGCGCTGGAAACGGCGTCCAGGCAATTCTTCAGTCCATATGCCCGATTCTTTGAAGAGATAATCAGGCTGATGTCCACGGGCTGAGGAGGCATGTGTCTTTTTCCTTCTGCAGTCGAAGTCGGGGAAAGGGTAGGGCGCTCCCCCGGGCCCGGCAAGAAACATTTTGCGTTGCAGCAAACCAGTACAGTTTGCCGAAAAACCAAAACAATGTGGTGATTTCTTGCTGATATATTTTTTATCGATATATATCGAATTTGATGTGGAGATATTTTGAAATACAAGAATAGTAAGTGTAATAATTCGTGTTCTTGTAATATTTGTAACTGGAATATTCTTTCTGAATAAGAAAATGAATCGCAAGTTTTCTATATGTGAAACCGAAGTTGTTCTGATGTGGCGTCTGTCGACGAGAGAAATTCTAGGGATATTGCCGGATCGATGTTATGCATCACTTCGCATGTGCGAAGCGCATAGACGTGGTAAAGAAGAAGATCGAGATCAGCTCAGGGTTTTATCTGGAACAGCTTTATACGTGGATTTTTAATGGCGCAAAACTGAGTCACGACTTTGTTCCATGCTCCGTCTCCGAGTAAAAATTAAAATACTCGACCTGTGGATGTGGTTGTGGGTGTCTTGCGAGCCAACGATGTTTCATTGCCGGCTCGCGCACTTGGTTTAGACTTTGCGGTAAGCGCCGAATGTCTGGCCGCGAGGCTTATTCCTCGTGCGACAACCATTTCTGGATGACCGGAACATCGTCATCGCCGAGCAGGTGCCCGGTCGGAATGATGCTCGAATCGACCGTCGCCCCGGAGCTCTTCAGCCGGGTTTCAAGGTCGCTGGCGTATTTGCCGTAGGCGTCCGTTTTGCCGCTGATGACAAGCAGGTCCGTTCCCTTGAGGTCCGCATGCGGATAGTCGCTGAGCACAGGCATGGAGCGCAGCAGCACCGCCTTGTGAACGAGTTTAGGGTGCAGGTAGAGCAGCGAATTCAGAAGGTTGGCGCCATTGGAATAGCCGACGTAAACAAGCTTCTTCGGATCCAGCCCATAGGATTTGACCGCGCCGTCGATGAAGGCCGCAAATGCTTCCGCCTCGCTCTTGATGTCCTGCTGGTCGAACGAGAAAGGCGTGATTCGCTTGTACCAGCGTGGAATGCCTTCCTCCGTCGCCCGCCCGCGCACGCCGAGCAGCGTGGCCCGAGGCGCCACCTTGTGCAGCAGCGGCATCAGCGTCGTCTCGTTGCCACCTGAACCGTGCAACAGCACCAGAACGGTGCCGTCGGGATCCGGCGGTGTATAGAAGCGGTGCACGAAGGGCAGGTCGCGGTAATTGACGCGCGGCTCGCCGGGCATCGAGAACTGCGGCAGCACGACCTTCAGGTCCTTGAGATCCGTGATCGGGTCTTTCGGCACGAACAGTTTCTCGCCAAGCGTCTCCACCGGCTCGTCCACCGTCATGCCCGGCTTGTCGGTCGCCATCTCGATCAGCGTGCCGCCCGGCTCGCGCACATAGAGCGAGCGGAAGTATTTGCGGTCGTGAACGTTGATGTCGGCCTCCGACGCGCCTTCGGCGTGAAGCTTGTTATGAACATCGTCCAGCGCCCGGTCATCCGCGGCGCGGAACGCGACGTGATCGAACGTACCTGTCCCCGGCGCGCCGGACCAGAAGCCCTTCGCGTTCCTGATATCGACGATATCGCCGGATTGCGAAACCAGGCGGTCGATATTGCCTTGGTTCTCCTGGAAGCGGTAGCCAAAGTGGCTTTCGACGAAGCTGCGGCTTTCCGCTGGAGTCTCGGTCAGCATCGTCGTCCCACGCACGCGCTGGATTGCGTGCTCGGCGGGCACGCCGGCGCCCGTCCAGACTGCCGGTGATTTGATATCGGGCGCGCCCGCGAGCTTGACGATGATATTGTCAGGGTCCTTCAGCCGCAGCACCGGCTCGCCGAATTCATCGGCCGGCCCTTCGGTGCGAATACCGTGGCTCATGGCCCGCGTCAGCCAGTATCCGATGCTGGTTGGATCGATCGCCAGCGCCAGTTCGCTCAGTTGTCCAAAACCGGCGCGACCCGGCGCGCCGTCTTCCCAGACGAGGAACGTCACGAGAGAGCCGGGTGTCCCCTCCGCGTCGCCGTAAATCAGATGCAGCTGTGTCGCATCCTCGAAACCGGCCGTCTGCTTGACAAGCCGCATGCCGAGAAAGCCTGCGTAGAAATCGACATTCGCCTGAACCTTCCGGGTCAGAAGCGTGATGTGGTGTATGCCTGATACCATGGAGGGAAGCCCGGATTGCATGGGGGATAGAAGAAGCGCGGAGATGAAGGTGAGTATAACGGTCATATCGTTGCGTTTGCTTGGTGCCTTGTTTGCTCTGCATAGAGAATTAGGGCATCTCCGCAAGGCTGCAAATCCAAAGTGCCAACATCTTCCAGTGCCAGCTGCAATTGTTGCAACGTCGGCGGCTTGACCATGTAGGCCCGCGCACCGAGCGACTTGGCACGCTGCATGTCGTCCGGATCGCTTGATGTACTGAGCATGCAGACCGGAATCAGCCTCAGCCTTTCGTCCACCGACAGGGCCTCGAGCACCTCGAATCCATCCATGATCGGCATGTTGACGTCGAGCAGTATCAGGTCGATCAAAGGATCGTGAGCGGCCGTTGACCGCGCCTCCAGCAGCCGCATCGCCTCCCGACCGTTGCTGGCGAGATGAAGGTTGAAGCTCACCTTCTCCCGCCTCATCAGCTTGATCTTCAGTAGCTGCACATCCGCGGGACTGTCGTCGACCAGAAGAACCTCGGCCACACGGCCCATACCCGCCGGTCGCTGCCCTGCTGGTGCGCTGTCGAGTGTGTCGACCGGCGTGGCCCCGGCGTCAGGCCGGGCCAGCGGCAGCTCGACGATGAAGGTCGTGCCGCCGTCCTTGCCATCCTCGCACCAGATCGCGCCGTCGTGAAGCTGCGCGATCCGCCGGCAGATCGCCAGCCCCAGCCCCGTTCCCTCGATGCCACGGCCGACAAGCCGCTTGAACGGCTGGAAGATCAGATCTCGATGCCCGGCCGCGATGCCCGGACCGTTGTCGCTGACGGACAGCCGGCAGACCGCGCCGTCGTTCTCCGCTGAAATCCGCAATCTCGGGATCGGCGCTTCGCAGTATTTGACGGCGTTGGAGACAAGATTCTGCAGCAGCTGGACCAGCAGCGTCGTGTCGCCCATCACCTCGGGCAGGACATCCCGCGTGATCTCGGCCCGGCGGCTGCCGATCTGTTCGCGCAGATTGCTTTCCACCTGGTCTAGGACGGCCGACAGCGCCACCGACTTCGTTTCCAGTTCGCCGGATACCTCCAGCTTCGAGAGGCCCGACACCTTGACGATCAGGTCTTCCATATGATCGGCGGCCCTCAGCACGTAGCCCAGCAGGTCGTGATCCTCGTCGGCGAGCGATGCGGACGCCTGCAGAAGCCGACTGAACGACTTGATGGTTCGCAGTGGCTCCTTCAGGTCATGGGCCATGGCTCGCGTGAAAATCTCGAGCGATTGCTGCTTCTGCTCCAGCTTGGCCGCCAGATCGCCATGCATCACCGCGCTCTGGATGCAGCGGTGCAGGGTTTCCGACGATAGCATGTCCTTGGTGAGATAGTCGCGTGCGCCGCCCTTCATCACTTCGACGGCAACCGTCTCGCTGCCTTGGCCGGTCAGCATGATCACGTTTGCGGAAGGATCGAGCTTGAGAATCTCCTCAAGCACGCCGACGCCGTCGCGGCCCGGCAGCGAGTAGTCGAGCAGCACGCAGTCCGGCCGCTTCTGCGCCATAAGCGCCAGGCCCTCGTCGCCGGTCTCCGCCTCGAACACGACATAGCCGCCGCCCGGCGCGCGTCGAAGCATGCGGCGATAGACCTCGCGGTCGTCGATATTGTCATCGATGATCAGGACCGCGCTGCTCTCGCCCATGGCCTTATCCTTCCAGCGGCAGGATGGCGATTTCGAACCAGTATTCCTTCAGCCGCTGTATGGCGGCGAACAGGCCGTCGAGATCGACCGGCTTCTGCACATAGGTGTTGGCGCCGAGCGTGTAGCAACTCTCGATGTCGCGCTCGTCGTCGGATGTCGTCAGGATCACCACCGGGATCTTGCGCCACGCCGCGTTGGACTTGATCGCCTCCAGCGTCTTGCGGCCGTCCAGCCCCGGCATGTTGAGATCGAGGAGGATAAGGCCGGGGCGCACCGCCATCGTCGCCAGCATGTCGAGCGCCTGCTGACCGGAGGCAGCCCATTCCACCGGGTTCTTCAGATTGGCGCGCTTGAAGGCGCGGATCGTCGCCTCGAAATCGTCCTCGCTGTCTTCGACGATGAGGATCGGCTGTGATTCACGTTGCGGCATGTTGGCTTTCCCGTGTGTGACCCAGTGTGAAATAGAAGGTAGTGCCCCGGCCGACCTCGGACTCGAGCCAGACGTCGCCCTCGTGGCGGCCGATGATCTTGCGCACGAATGTCAGGCCGGCGCCGGTCCCGTCATCGCTGTCCTGCGTTTTCTCAAGCCGCTTGAAAATGCGGAAGATGTCCTCGTGAAACTCCAGCGGAATGCCCTTGCCGTTGTCGCGGACGAAGTAGACGTCGCGCGCGGAGCGTCCCTGTGCGTCCGCAAAGCGTTCGACATGCCCGATCGTCACCACCGGCTGCATCTTGTCGTTGTATTTCACGGCATTGGTAATCAGGTTGCGGTAGACCTCGGTCAGCCGCAGAGCGTCGCACACGACCTCCGGCAGCGGCTCCTCGATCAGTACCGTCGCCTGTCTTTCCTCGAGATAGAGATCCATCGTTGCGACCACGTCCTTCACGATGGCATGCACATCAGTGCGCTTGATCGCCAGCTGCTGCCGGCCGATTCTGGAGAAGTAGAGGAGGTCGTTGACCAGCTTCTCCATCCGCTGGCTCAGCCGCACGATGCGGTTCAACCGCCGCACGCCGTCCTCATCCAGCACTTTCTCGTAGTCTTCGAGAAGGAAGCGCGAGTGATTGTGCATGCCGCGCAGTGGCTCCTTCAGGTCGTGCGAGGCGATGTAGGCGAACTCGTCGAGATCGGTGTTGCTGCGCTCGAGATCGGCCGTGTAGGCCTGCAACTGTCCGACCATCGTTCGCAGCTGCGTCTCCTGCGCCACCCGCAGGCTGATGTCGCGAAGGATGGCGACGAAAGTGACGATCGGCCCCGTTCGGAAGGCGCTGAGCGATACATCGAGCGGAAACGTGTCGCCGTTTCGGCGCAGCCCGGAGATGCTGCTGGTCGTTCCCGCCGCATGCTCTTCGCTGGCCCGCAGATATTGCTGGAAGTAGGTGTCCAGCCCGGCGTGATAGACCTCTGGGAGCAGCATGTGCACGCTCTGTCCGATCGCCTCCGCGGCGCTGTAGCCGAACATCCGCTCCGCTGCCGGATTGAAAAGCGAGATCGTTCCCTTCGGATCAAGCGCGATGATCGCATTCGGCGTATTGCGAGTCACGGCGTCGAATCGGATCCGCTCGGCGTCGAGACTGTCGCTCTTGCGCTGGAAGGAAAACACGAACCCTGCCACCAGCCACAGCATGGCCACGGTGATTGCGCGGTTCATCGCCTCGTAGCCGTAAGTTCCGCCGTGCCGGTCGATCGCCAGAAAGCCGAGCAGGATCAGGATCGAGCAGACGAAGGCCAGGTTGAAGGGCGCCGTACGGCTGCTGAACCACAACGAGGTCAGGATCAGCGGCACGTAGATCATGCCGTTGGCCACGCCAAGCGGCGTATAGAGATCGACCAGCAACCCGACGAGGCAGATCGTCGCCGGCAGCCAGACCGGCATGCCTCCATAATGCGCAGGCTGCAGCCACCAGGACCGCACCAGCATGGCTGATCCGAGCATCAGCACGCCGCCGGCGGTCTGCACCGCCATGCCGATATTGTTGCCCCACCGGTAGATGTGCTCAGCATGCAGCGCGTAGCCGGCCAGCGCCGCGATCCCAAGCCCTGACACGACATAGCCGACGAGTTCTTCGAAGATGCGCGCCTTGCCCCTCTGCTCCGGCGGCGTCAGCGCCAGCGACAGGTTGGAGAAGAACAGGATTACCGCCGTATTCAGCGCCATGCCGCCGCCGACGCGGGCGAAGAACGCCTGGTCGGCCACGATCGCGGCAAGGAAGTGCTCTATGATCTGCGGCTGGCGGCCGACGAATGTCAGTTCGATCAGCCGCACGCCGCTCATCGCCGCGGCAAGCGAAAACAGCAGGAACGCGATCAGCCGAGCGCTGCCGCCGGTGTGAACGGAAAAGACGAGCCCTGCGCCGGTGAGACAAAAGCAGATGGCGGTGTTGATGGCCATGGCCGGAGAACCCGGCACAAGAAGCAGGATCGCCTCGAACTGCCACACCCAGGCCGCGAGCATGGTCAGGCCAAGCAGAAGGATCAGCACGCCGAGCGTCAAGGCGGTCAATCGATGCCGTTCCTGCCGCCAGGGAGCGCTTGTTCTTCGAGCGCTGATCGATATTGCCACGCGTTGCTCTCCCGTCCCGTGGCTACTATTTCCAGAATTGTAGAATTTTCAATATACATCGAATGCGATAGTGAACGTTCCATCGCTTTCTCGGTTTGGGAGCAGCGTCGGAGCGGTTTGGTCGTGAAACGACCGGCCATGGCAAGACTGCGGAGGGAGACTGGAGCAGATGGCAATGCCGGCGGTATTCTACGTGGACGACAGCCACGACGACCTGTTTTATGCGCAGTATGTCTGCCGCAAACAGGGTGGCGATATCGATCTTCATTGCTTCGCGACAGCTGACGAGGCCATGGCTGCCCTCAAGACACTTCACACGCAAGGGCAGTCTCTGCCGCAATGTCTGGTCGTCGATCTCTACATGCCGTTCGACAGCGGCCTGGCGCTGATCTCGACGCTGCGGGCCGACGCGCGCTTCTCGTCCATGCGGCTGGCCGTCTGCTCCGGCTCGGACGCCACCACCGATCGTCAGCGAGCCCTTGGGTCCGGCGCGGACTTTTATTTGGAAAAGCCGCTCGATCTCAATGCAGTGATGGACGGCCCTCAGTAAAGCGCGAGTTTTTTCTACGTCTTTATGACGCAAGGGTTGTAACTCTCATTGACACGACTTTGACTACATTTCAAAATGCACCGAAGCAGCCGTGGGAGGAGAAGCTGAGAGAGCCGATTGACTTTTGTTTGCCGTCACAAACTCAGCCATATCTTGACTGATGCCTGCCGGCTCTCTCCGATACCGCCAGGGCATCATGCATGCCCGAGGGCATCGCTTTCCGCGTGCAAGGGGCTGGACGCGGGAAGACGCAGGGACGTCGGTGCGATGCCGATCCTGTGATCGGCAGGCTCGCAATCTCTTCCACTTCAGTCGCTACAATGTGTTTAACTGTACCGGACCGGCACGTGTATCCCCAGATCTCGGGATACATCCTCTGCTGGTAGGGAAACGCCAAGGAATGCGGGATGAATAGCGCAGTGGCACTTCCTTTTCATGCCGGCCCCGAACTCGGGCGGGCGATCAACAGGACGGACTTTTTCCGGCTGTTGAAGGCGGCTGCCCATCATTATGCCTTCGATTCCTTCGCACTGGCCCGCATTTCCGAGGCCTCGCCGCCATTCGGCACGCGCGAAATCATCATCACCAACGTCGCCGAGCGGCAGGCGGCATTCTTCATTTATGCGATGGGTCGCGCGCTTGGCTTCATCAAGTCCAGGGCGGCACAGTTTCTGGCGACGCCGGTGAGCGGGAAGGCGGCCACATTGCAGGACTATCCGCCGGATCTGGTGCTCAACGAGTTCGATACCAGCGCCTTCATGCTCATACCGCTGTTCACGCCGGAAGGCCGGCGCTACTGCGTCGCCTTCAGCGGCAAGCGGCAGGAGCCGGCCCAGGGCGAGGTCGCTGATATCCTGCTCGACACGATGCGGATATTCGACAAGTTCTACGAGGAGATTCTCGCCAACGAAATGTCCGGTCGGTTGACGCAGCGGGAGAATGAAGTGGTGCGCTGGACCAGCGAGGGAAAGACCTCGGCGGAGATCGCCATCATCCTCGGCCTGTCCGAACACACGGTCAATTCGCATATCGCCGCCTCGGTGAGAAAGCTCGGCGCGGTCAATCGCGTGCACATGGTGGCGATGGCGCTGCGGATGGGGTTGGTGTCGTGACAGGAAATGCTCAAGGGGCTGCAGAGGCAGCGGGGCGTGGCGCCATCCGGGTGCTCTTCGTCGATGACGAGTTCATCGAGTTCCGGTCGCTGAAGAAAACCGTGGCGGCGCTGCCGGAGCCTGCGGTCGAGATGGATTATGCGCAATCGGTGGCCGATGCGCTCGCCAAGCTCAAGGACGGAGTGTTCCATCTGATCCTGCTCGACAATCGCCTGTTGCCCAACGACGACTTTCGCCAGACTGTGCCGAAGCTGCGCGCCAGCGGCTATACCGGCCCGATCGGTGTCGTGTCGATGGATGTCTCGGACACCTACTTCCAGCAATTTCAGGACTACGGCGTCGATTTCCGGCTCGGCAAGGACGAGATCGATGTCGAGACGCTGCAGCACATCATCCGCGAGTACGTCACTTACGATGTCCCCGATTTCTGGAAGGACGACTACAGCATCTGACGCGTCAACGGACGGGAAGGTTGATGGCGAAGCGGCTGCCGCTCTCGTTCGAATGATCGAGCCGCAGCGTGCCGCCGAGAGCCGCCGCAAGATCGCGCGCTGCCGTCAGTCCCAGCCCGATCCGCTTTTCGGCGCCCTCCCGGGGCAGCGACCAGAACGGCTGGAATATGCTCCCGTGCACATCGGCCTCGATACCCGGCCCGTTGTCGTTGACATAAAGCGTCCAGCCGGAAGCGCCGATATCGCCCGCGATCGTCACCACGGGCGCGGCTGCGGCGCGGTGCACAAGCGCATTTGCGATGACGCTCCGGAGCACCTGTCGCAACACGCCGGCATCTGTCGTGACTGCGGGAGTATCAGCGATCTCGATCCTTGCGTCCGGGGCGTCGATCTCGCCCAGCAACTCCGTCCAGATATCAGACACGATCACTCCCACATCGACTACGGACAAGGACAGCTTCGGCGCCCCTGCCGCGAATCCGACCAGCGCCTTGGTCAGGTCCTGCGCGGCCTGAGCCTTGGCGCGAATGGTCTTCAGATGCTGTAGATGCTCGTCGCCGAGCGTACCGTCGAGATCGTCGAGCAGGATCTCCGCATACATCGCGATATGGCGCAATGGCGATTGCAGGTCATGCGATGCGATGGCGAGAAAGCGCTTGATCCGCGCTTCGTCCGTTTCTGCGGCCGGTGATGACATGTCTGCGATACTCCAACCCTGGGTGGAGGATAGAAAAAGGGCGCCGGTTCTGCAACCGGCGCCCGTATCAATTTCATGTCAGCAATCTCTGCGAGATCGCCGACGGCCTCAGCTCGCGGACTTGCGCGAAGCGCCGGGGCTCGGCGGGATGATGTCCACCTTGCCGTCGTTGGCGACGACGGCCGCACGATGGCGGGTGCGCCAGTCGCCGAGGAAGAGCAGGATCGGCGCCGCGATGAAGACGGACGATGCCGCTGCCACCAGAATGCCGAACACCATCGGAATGGCGAAGCTCGAGACCGCGCTGCCGCCCCAGATCGCCATCGGCAGAAGGGCGAGGAAGGCAGTGACGTTGGTGTAGATGCTTCGTGCCAGCGTTTCGTTGATCGACTTGTCGATCAGTTCGCGCAGCGGCATCGACTTGTAGAGACGCATGTTTTCGCGCATGCGGTCATAGACCACGACCTTGTCGTTCACGGAGTAGCCGACCAGTGTCAGGATCGCCGCGATGGCCGTCAGGTTGAAGTCGAGCCCGGTCAGCGCGAAGAAGCCGATGCACTTCGTCACGTCGAGAATGAGCGTGACGATGGCGCCGACCGCGAACGGCCATTCGAAGCGCCACCAGATGTAAAGCAGCATCGCCAGCGAGGCGATGACCACCGAGAGGATACCAGCCCAGGCAAGCTCGCCGCTGACCTTCGGGCCGATGACATCGGTGCCGGTGATCGTCGCCGACGGATCGATCTTGACGATCTCGTCCTTGAGCTTGGTCACGGCTGCCGTCTGGGCTTCTTCGCCACCATCCTGGCGCTGCGCGCGCACGGCCATGGTGTTGTTGTCGCCGTAGGACTGCAGCGACACTTCGCCGAGGCCGAGGCTGTTCAGGCCCTCGCGGAAGCGACCGAGATCGGCGGCCTCCTGGGTCTTCACCGACATCTGGATACCGCCACGGAAGTCGACGCCGTAGTTGAGGCCCGGATGGAAGAACAGGACGACGGAGGCGACCGACAGCAGCGCCGAGACGGTGACGCCGAAGAAGCGCGCCTTCATGAACTGGATGTGCTTGTCGTAAGGGTAGAAGACCGGCAGCAGCGGCTTGATGTTGATGGTCTTCAGCTTGAAGCGGCGGGTGATCTCGATCATCGAGACGCGCACGAAGGCGACCGAGGTGAACATCGAGATGATCAGGCCGAGCGCCATGGTGACGGCGAAGCCGCGAACCGGGCCGGAGCCGAACCAGAACAGGATGGCGGCGGCGATCAGCGCCGTCATGTTGCCGTCGATGATGGTCGAGTAGGCGCGGCGGAAGCCGGTATCGATGGCGGCAAACGAGCCCTTGCCCTTGCGGGTTTCTTCACGGATGCGTTCGTTGATCAGAACGTTGGCATCGACCGCAAGGCCGATGCCGAGCACGACGCCGGCGATGCCGGGCAGTGTCAACGTCGCGCCCACCAGCGTCAGCGCCGAGAAGGTCAGGACCGTGTGGATCAGCAGCGCGACGTTCGCGAGAATGCCCCAGGTGCCGTAGAGCAGGAAGATGAAGGCGGCAACGAGGACGAAGCCGACGATACCGGAGTAAATACCCATCTGGATCGCGTCGGCGCCGAGGTCGGCACCCACGGTGCGTTCTTCGATGACGGTTAGCTTGGCGGGCAGGGCACCGGCGCGCAGCAGGGCGGCCAGCGTGTTTGCCGTGTCGGTCGAGAAGTTGCCGGAAATCTGGCCCGCACCGCCGGTGATCGGCTCGCGAATGACAGGCGCGCTCAGCACCTTGTCGTCGAGAACGATGGCGAAGGGATTGCCGACGTTCTGGCGGGTAATCTCGGCGAAGCGGGAGGCACCGGCGCTGTCGAAGCGGAAGCTGACGACTGGCTGCGAGCTCTGGTCGAAGCTGACGCGGGCGTCGGAGAGGCGGTCACCCGATATCTCGACGCGGTCGAGAACAGGATAGGTGTTGCCTTCCTCGTCCTTCAGCATCGTTACGCCGGCAGCCGGCGAATTGTTCGGCGCGAGCATGTGGAAGGACATCTTGGCGGTCGAGCCGAGAAGTTGGCGAAGGCGGGACGGATCCTGCGCGCCTGGCAGCTGCACGAGAACGCGGTTGCCGCCGATGCGCTGGATCGTCGGTTCGGCAACGCCGACCTGGTCGACGCGCTGGCGAATGACTTCAAGGCTCTGCTGAACGGCCGAATCGACATTGCTGGCGATACCCGCGGCCGAGAAGGCGACGATGATGTTGCTGCCGCTGGTCGTCACAGAGAGGTCGGACTGTCCGGCGCTGATGCCGGTGGCAATCGTGTTGCCCAGCGTTTTCAGCTGTGTAACAGCCTCGTCGCTCTGCGCCGGATCGTTCAGCGTCACGACGATCTGGTTCTGGTTGCGGACGATCGACTTCGTCTGAATGTTCTTCTCGCGAAGCACGCGGCGGGTATCCTGCAGCATCGACTGCAGGCGCTCGCGGGTAAGATCGGCTTCATCGACTTCGAGAACCAGATGAGAGCCCCCGCGAAGGTCGAGGCCGAGCGAGACCTGGTTGTGCGGCAGCCAGGAGGGCAGGCGCTGCAGGGTCGATTGCGACAGGACGTTCGGCAGGGCAATCAGAAAGCCGAGGAAAATGATCACCGCATAGGTGAACACCAGCCATGGTGAGGTGCGCATTGTTGTGTCTATCCTTGATAACGCTTGAGCCTGCGCGTGTTGCGCAGGCGGGCGTGTCGTACATGCAATTGGAAAGCGCCGGCGAGGCGCGTGTCGTCAGGCGGCGATGGCAGGCGGGCCGCGAGAATCATAGGCTTTCGCGCCCGGCGCCAGGAAGGCGGCTGCGCTGGAAAGCGAAAGCGAGGTGGCGCCGTTCAGCGGACGCTCGGCTGCGGGCAAAGCCGTCGGCAGAGCGTCGGCGGAATCATGATTGGCGTATTTGGGCGCAAGCTTGCGATCGGCCGCCAGCACGCCGCGAACGACGTCGCGGGCGCTGAGCTGCAGCGGCTGTCCGTCCTTGCTCGATGAGGAGAAGGCATTCGGCCCGCGCGCCGGGCCGAGAACAAGGTTGCCGCCAAACAGCAAACCGAGATAGGCGAAGATCGCGAACACGAGAGAAACGGCAACGCGACCGGTCATGCGGCGCGTATCGAACCTCATCTGGCAGTCATCCGGATTTTCAATCTCGAACCGGCTCAACAGCGCAAAGTTCTCTCATTGTTTTTCTGGAGAAGGCGTTTCCTCGGGCGGCGTTATATCAGCGTCGGCCACGACTTCATAGTGCGCACTGTCATGATGGACTTGGGAAAGTCGGTCAAGCATGCCCATGGCGATTTCCCGCTCGCCCATGATCACGGTGTCGGCGCCAAAATGCTTGAGTTCCTCGACTTCGGCATCCGAATGCGCACGTGCCACGATCAGCACGCCCGGATTGGTGGCGCGCCCCTGTTCGGCGACGCGGCAGGCTTCGAAGGCGTTGGGAATGGCGATCACAAGACTGCGGGCGCCCTGGAGATTGGCGAGGTCGAGAACGTCACGCTGCACCGCGTTGCCGTTCACCACTTCGATGCCCTGCTCGCGCAAGGCGGCGATGCGGTTGTCCGAATCCTCGATGACAAGGAACGGCGTGCCGGAGGATTTCAGATTCTGCCCGACAATGCTGCCGACCCGGCCGTAGCCGACGAGGATGGCGTGACCCTTCAGCGCGGTCGCATGCACCTCGTCCGCAACCGCGACGGGCTCTTCGACAGCCTCGGCCACCGCTTCCGCCTTCGGTTCCGGATGCGGTTCTTGGCGCTTCGGCTCGAGCAGCGGCCGTAGCTTGTCGCAGGCATAGAAGAGCAGCGGGTTGAGGATGATCGAGATGATCGCGCCCGCCAGGATAAGATCGCGCCCCTCTTCCGGTAGCAGGCCGAGATCGACGCCAAGCGCAGCAAGGATGAATGAGAACTCGCCGATCTGGCCCAGACTGGCCGAGATGGTCAGCGCCGTCCCCACTGGCTTCTTGAACAGGAGCACGATCAGGAACGCGGCCAGCGACTTGCCGATGACGATGATGAAGACGGTCGCGATCAGCGGGATCGGCTTGTCGATCAGGATGTTCGGGTCAAACAGCATGCCGACAGAGACGAAGAACAGCACCGCGAAGGCGTCGCGAAGCGGCAGGCTTTCCTGCGCCGCGCGATGGCTGAGCTCGCTTTCGGCGAGAACCATGCCGGCGAAGAACGCGCCGAGCGCCAGCGACACGCCGAACAGCTTCGATGCACCGAAGGCCACGCCAAGCGCGATTGCCAGCACGCCGAGGCGAAACAGTTCGCGTGAGCCTGTGTGGGCGATGCGGTGCATCGTCCAGGGGATGACGCGGCGACCGAAGATCAACATCACGCCGACGAACAGGGCAACCTTCACCAGCGTCATGCCGATGATGCCGGCAATGCCCATATCCATGTCGAACAGGCGGTTGACAGCGGCCGAAAGCGGCTCGACGGTGGCATGCTCGCCGCCGCCGATACTGGCTGCCGCCGGAATGAGAACCAGCGCCAACACCATGGCCAGGTCTTCGACGATCAGCCAGCCGACGGCGATCTTGCCGCGTTCCGTCTCCACCAGCCGCCGTTCCTGCAATGCTTTCAGCAGAACGACGGTCGATGCGACGGACAGAGCGAGGCCGAAGACGAGGCTCCCGCCCGTGGGCCATCCCATCAGCGCACCCAGTCCCCAGCCGAGCAGCGTTGCGAAGCCGATCTGCACGATGGCGCCGGGAACCGCGATGCCGCGCACCGAAAGAAGGTCTTTAAGGGAGAAGTGCAGGCCGACGCCGAACATCAGCAGGATGACGCCGATTTCGGCGAGTTCGGGCGCAAGTCCCTGGTCGGCAACGAAACCCGGCGTGTGCGGCCCGACCAGAATGCCGGCCACAAGATAGCCGACCAGAGGCGGTAATTTCAGCCTGTGTGCGAATGCGCCGAGAATAAACGCAAGCACGAGACCCCCGACGATCGTCGAAATCAAAGGTGTATCGTGCGGCATATTTCTCTCCCGAACTGGAAATCCCGTGCAAACTATGACATATATGGCTTATATCAACCAATATGGGTGGTTTGACGGTATGGGTCAAGGCGCGAAAGAAACAATTCTCACCCCTGCTTTATGCCGTGCTGCCCGGGGCTTGCTGGACTGGACGCAGCTCGAACTCGCCGACCATGCCGCGGTGTCGCGCAGCACGATCCGCGATTACGAAGGCAAGCACCACGAGCTCCATCGCGCCACCGAGGCGCAACTGCGTCTGGCCTTCGAGGGTGGCGGCGTCGTGTTCCTCGAGGTCGAAGGCAAGGGCACCTGTCTCTGCCTTCCCCAAGCCGATAAATGACGGCCTATCGGCCGGCCGCTAGGCACGCGGCCTTCACCTTGTAGGCGTAGAGCGTCGCGCCGCGATAATAGCCGTCGATCGGTTGCCAGGACTTGACGCTCTCCGGCGTGTCCGAGCAGGCGAAGGGTCGCGTGGTGATGAACAGCACGTCGTCTCTAACATCCGCCGGCAGCGCGAACGTCTGTTCGTAGTAATTGTCGGGCGCTCCTACTGGCGGGCGGGCATGGATGCGCAACGGCTCGCTTCGCAGCGTGTGGAACATATCGGCCAGAATATCGCGGTTGTCGCTGACGATGATGTCAGTACCGGCCGTACGCGCCAGATCGCCGGCCTCGCGGCTGACGGCGCTGCGCCCGAGATAACGCTTCATCGCCTCGTCGCCATTCGGTAGCACCAGTTGATGGGCAAAGACGGCCGCCAGCGGAAACAGCAGGCTGACGGTGCCGTTGATCGCCAGCGACACCCGCAAGCCCTTCGGCCACAATCGATGCAGCAGCCAAACGGCAAGGATCGTCCCGGCGACATAGGCCGTCACCGCCCAGTTGGCATAGGCCTTGGCGATCAGCGCCTGCAGGGTGATCAGCAGCACGACCGGCACGGATAGCCAGATCAGCAGCTTGTCGATCGCGGTGCTTTGCCCCTTCAGCATTCGGTAGACCGCCCAGAGGATGGCGAAGAAAACGACCGGACCGACGACGCCGAACTGCGCGGCAAAGAATTCGACGCCATGCCGGATGTCGAGGTTGAGCGCGCTCCAGTGCGCGATGCTGGTCGTATGCTTGATCGTGGTGGCGTCATGGGTGGCGTTCCACCACAGATTCGGCAGGGCGACGACGATTGCCGCGGCGGCGGATATCAGAAAGTCGCGCCAGGCGATCCGCGCCGTTGGCAGCAGGACCAGCGCGATCAGGCCGCCGGGAACGACGAACAGGATCGCGTACTTCGACAGGAACGCGCAGCCGAACGCAATGCCCATTAATAGCGCCAGCCCGACGGATCGCCGCTGCGTCAGGCCGAAATAGGCAAACAGCGCCACGGCGAGGAAAAACAGCAGCACCACGTCAGTCGAGAAGAACACGGACGATAGCGCGACGCCGGGCAGGGTGATGTAGGTGGCGCCGGTCCAGCCAGCGATGTCGCGGCTGACGAAGCGCTTGGCTATCGTCATCAGCACGAGGGCGGTCGCTATGTGGATCAGCGGTCCGCAGAGCCGGATCCAGAAGATGTCGCTCGATCCGGCGAGGCCGGTCATGGCACGGATCACCCAGGCGATCATCGGTGGCTTCGAATAGTAGCCGAAGTCGAGATTCTGCGACCAGAACCAATATTGCGCTTCATCGACGAACAGATCGGTGGTGTCGAAGTGAAGTGCGATAATACGCCACAGCGTGACGCCGATGACGATGAAAAGCCCAAGCCGTGCGGTCATGAACCGTATTCCGTTTATATCAGGTGACAGTCTGAACTTGAAGCGCAGGGTGTAGCACCGCTGCAACAAAGCACAGTCGTCAATGTCTTTTTATGACGGAAATTCAAAGCACTCGCAGGGTCAGCGCGACGCGGCCGGCTTCAATACGGTCAAGAAGTGCAACGGCGGTCAGAACCGAAATGGCAAGGAAACAGGCACCCAATCCAAGAACAATCATTGTTCAACCCTTAAGACATCATGTCGCGATTTGGCGGGGATATAACACGAAGCTTGCTTCGACCTTGTAGCAGCGCTGCAACGCAATGCCAGTATTTCATAGATGGTTATTCGCGTTGCTCCGAAAGCCGCCATTCATAAAATGCGTATTAACCTTCAGGCAAGGAATTAACCATAAACATTGCACTACACGTCGGATTGGGAAATTTTCAGAGTTCCTGGCAGGCATGACGCCGAACCGCCGTACCGGGTCGATCCGGTATAAACCTCTCAAGTTGCTCTATTATAGTCCGTATTGATCGGGATACGTCCTCCCACTGGCCGCTGCCAGTACCGGGTCGCCGCCCCGCATTGTCGCCTATCGCAAGAGCCTTGACTCATTTTCAGGCAGTGGTTGGGAACAGGCGTTGGGGCAGAACTTGCCATCAGATCAGGATCGTGGAGCACAGGCTGGCAGCCTGCGCGACCGCCTGCGCTTTGCCGGTCTCGATGCCGAACACTGCGAGATGGTCCGCCGCTACCGCCCGGCGCTGCAGGAACACCTGACCGCAGGCCTTCGCGATCTCTTCCAGCGTTTCCAGTCGTTCCCCGATGCCGCACGCAATTTCGAGAGCGAGCGCCAGGTCGAGCGGCTTCATGATCTTCAGACGTCGCACTGGGATGTGCTGACCGACGCCCGCTTCGACAGCCTGTATGCCGAGCGTGTCAAGGTTCTCTCCGATTCCGAAAGCAAGATGGGGCTCGATCCTCGCTGGCATGTTGCCGGCCACGGCGTCGTCCTCGAGCACGTCATCGGCGGACTTGCAAGCGAGCTCGCGGGCTCCTCGTTCCTGCCCAGCGCCAAGCGCCGCAAGCGCGAGATCGCCGAACTGATGACATCAATCATCCGCCTGGTCATGGTCGACGTCGAAATCGCCGTCTCGCTGCGCTTCAACGCCCTGCGCGCCACACAGCAGCGCCAGCTCGCCGACCAGCGCAGCAACGACAAGGCTGCGGTCAGCCGCTTGTTCCAGGACGTGATCGAAGGCCTTGCGGCACGCGACCTAACGGCGCGCGCGCTCATCGAGCAGGATTGTCCGCACGCCGATGTAGCCGAAGCCCTGAACGCCGCCCTTGACACGCTGCAAACCGAATTCGGCGCGATCACCGAGCGCACGGCAACGGCCGAAGCCTCGGTGCAGCTGCTCGGTCAGTCGTCGCGAAACCTCTCCGGCCACGCCGCCGGCCATGCCGAACAGTTGCGGTTGTCGGCAACGGCGCTCGCCGATCTGTCGGAAAGCGTTCGCCAGGGTGCGGCCGGCAGCCGCGCCGCCGAGCAGGCCTCCGCATCGACGCGGGCCGCTGCTGAAGCGAGCGGCGAAGTCGTCGGTCGCGCCATCTCGGCAATGGCCGATATCGAACAGTCGGCGGAACGGATCGGCCAGATCATCGGCGCGATCGACGAGATCGCCTTCCAGACCAATCTCCTTGCGCTCAACGCCGGCATCGAAGCCGCGCGTGCTGGCGATTCCGGCCGCGGCTTCGCGGTCGTCGCACAGGAAGTGCGCGCACTGGCGCAGCGCTCTGCCGATGCAGCCCGCGAGATCAAGACGCTGGTCACCACCACGAAATCCCAAGTCGATGCCGGCGTGCAGATGGTCGGTCGCACGCAGGATTCGATCGGCAGCATCGTCCGCCAGGTCACCGATATCAACGCGGCCATCGCCACCGTCGCCACGCAGGCCAGCGAAAACGCCGCCGCCCTCGACACCGTCACCACCGATGTGAGGGGCCTCGGCGCCCGCGTCGCCGAAAGTGCCGGTGCTGCCCTGCAGTCGGCAGAAGGCGCGGACGATCTGCATACGGTCATCGTCGAACTCGGCCGCACGGTGCGCGAATTCCGCATCGCCCGCAGCCGCGCCGAAACCGATCGCCGCCCCGCGCGTCCCGTCGATATCCAGCCGGCGCGCGCGGTGATTGAGGAGAACAACGCCGCCTTTGATTTCGCAGCGCCGCTCGCAAGCCTCGCGGGAGGGCGGAATGCTTACTAAGGCACTGAAATATGACGGCGACTCACATTCGTTGGGCGCAAATCAGGGGATAAGGAAAATCTGATGGCAGCAAAAAAGAGTGGGAAGACGCTGAATCTGGCGGCAACCCTCGATCTCAATGAAGCATCCGCCCTGCGAGACAAGCTGTTGTCGCTGCGCGGCAGCGCCGTGTCGATCGATGCATCCGCGGTCGAGCGCGTCGGCACGCTGGGCGCTCAGGTGCTGATGGCCGCCGCCAAGACCTGGGATCAGGACAAGCTTGCGTTCACCTTCACCAAGGTTTCGGACGCGTTTCAGAAAACAATGCAGCTGATCGGTGTGGATATTCACCCGCTGCTCGCCAAGGAGATTCAGTAATGAAGAAAAGAGTGCTTACCGTGGATGATTCACGGACGATCCGGAACATGCTTCTGGTGACCCTGAACAATGCAGGCTTCGAGACGATCCAGGCGGAAGACGGCGTCGAAGGACTCGAAGTTCTCGAAGGTTGCAACCCCGATGTCATCGTCACCGATATCAACATGCCGCGCCTCGACGGCTTCGGCTTCATCGAAGGTGTTCGCCGCAACGACAAGTACCGCGCGATCCCGATTTTAGTCCTGACGACCGAAAGCGATGCCGAAAAGAAGAACCGGGCACGTCAGGCCGGTGCCACCGGCTGGATTGTCAAGCCTTTCGACCCTGCCAAGCTGATCGATGCCATTGAGCGCGTAACCGCTTAAACCCAGGAATTTCTCTTATGGATATGAACGAAATCAAAGAGATCTTTTTCCAGGAATGCGAGGAACAGCTCGCCGAACTGGAATCCGGTCTTCTGAAAATGAATGATGGTGATCGCGATCCGGAGACCGTGAATGCGGTATTCCGCGCCGTCCACTCGATCAAGGGTGGCGCTGGCGCCTTTGGTCTGGATGATCTCGTCGCCTTCGCCCATGTGTTCGAGACCACACTTGATTGCGTTCGTTCCAACAAGCTAGAGTCGACCCAGGACGTCCTGAAGGTCATGCTCAAGTCGGCCGACGTGCTCGCGGACCTCGTCAGCGCCTCACGCGACGGCGGCAGTGTTGAAGAGAGCCGTACCCGTGGCCTCGTCAAGGAACTGGAAGCGCTGGCAAATGGCGAGGCGCCGTCGCCTTCGTCGGTGTCTGACGCTCCGGCACCTGTTGCCGCCGCCGCACCGAAGCCGACCGACGAAAGCGGCTTCGCGCCGGTGCCGTTCTCGTTCGATGATTTCGGTGGCGACGAGACCTTTGAAATCACCTTCAAGCCGCGCTTCGAGCTCTATTCGAAGGGCAACGACGCCACCCTGCTGCTCCGTGACCTGAGCCGCCTTGGCGAAATGAGCATCTATTGCAACATGGATGCGCTGCCCGGCCTCGATGAGATCGATCCGGAAGCTGCTTATTTCTTCTGGAACATCACGCTGAAGACCGACAAGGGCGAAGATGCGATCCGCACGGTCTTCGAATTTGCCGAGTGGGATTGCGAACTGACGGTCACCACCGCTGTGGAAGAAACAGCCGCTACCCCATCGGAAGAACTGCCGATGGTTCCCGTTCCCTTCGATCTTTCGGCTCTCGATGACGAGCCGTCAGCGCCGCAGGCAAGCGATTCCGCCGCCGCTGTTGCAACTGCCGAAACGGCCTCCAACGTCACGCAGATCGCAGCCGCCCGTGTCGAAAAGAAGGAATCTGCCGCTGCTGCCAACGCCGCCGCTGCAGCCGCCGCCCAGAACAACGCCGCCGCCAATAGCGCCGGCCAGACCATCCGCGTCGATCTCGATCGCGTCGACCGCCTGATCAACCTCGTCGGCGAGCTTGTCATCAACCAGGCGATGCTCTCGCAGAGCGTCATCGAGAACGACGCCACCGGCACCTCGGCCGTCAACATGGGTCTCGAAGAGCTGCAGCAGCTCACCCGCGAGATCCAGGACTCGGTCATGGCCATCCGCGCGCAGCCGGTCAAGCCGGTGTTCCAGCGCATGTCGCGTATCGTGCGCGAAGTCGCCGACATGGTCGGCAAGTCGATCCGCCTCGTCACCGAAGGCGAAAACACCGAAGTCGACAAGACGGTCATCGACAAGCTTGCCGAGCCGCTGACCCACATGATCCGAAACGCCGTCGACCACGGCATTGAAAGCCCGGAAAAACGCACCGCCGCCGGCAAGGATCCGGAAGGCACGATCAAGCTCACGGCAAAGCATCGCTCCGGCCGCATCCTTATCGAACTGCAGGACGACGGCGCCGGCATCAACCGCGAGCGCGTCAAGCAGAAGGCGATCGACAACGATCTGATTTCGCCGGACGCCAACCTGTCGGACGAGGAAATCGACAACCTGATCTTCGCGCCGGGCTTCTCCACGGCCGACAAGATCTCCGACATTTCCGGCCGCGGCGTCGGCATGGACGTTGTCAAGCGCTCGATCCAGGCGCTCGGCGGTCGTATCAACATCACCTCGAAGCCCGGCCAGGGCTCCGTCTTCACCATGAGCCTGCCGCTGACGCTCGCCGTTCTTGACGGCATGGTCGTCACGGTTGCCGGCCAGACGCTGGTGGTGCCGCTGACGGCCATCGTCGAAACGCTGCAGCCAGAGGCATCCGCCATCCATTCCTTCGGCGCCAGCCATCGCCTGATCTCGATCCGCAACTCCTTCTGCCCGCTGGTCGATGTCGGTCGTATCCTGAACTTCCGCGCCACCCAGGCCAATCCGGTCGAAGGCGTTGCCCTTCTCGTCGAATCCGAAGGCGGCGGTCAGCGCGCGCTGATGGTCGATGCGATCCAGGGTCAGCGTCAGGTGGTCATCAAGAGCCTCGAGGCGAATTACACCCATGTTCCGGGCATCGCCGCGGCAACCATTCTGGGCGACGGTCGCGTGGCGCTTATTCTCGATGTCGACGCCGTCGTGGGCGCCTCGCGCGGCCAGGCACTGAAGCAGGACGTATCGTTGGCGGCGGCGGGTTAATCCATGTCCTACACCGTAAAAAGTCTGAGCGAAGGGGACCGCGAACTGATCGCGTTCCGCGTCGGCGATCAGGAGTTTTGCGTCAATGTGATGTCGGTGCGCGAGATCCGCGGCTGGACGCCAGCAATGGCCATGCCGCACTCGCCCTCCTACATGAAGGGTGTCATCAACCTGCGTGGTGCGGTGCTGCCGATCATCGACCTCTCGGCCCGTCTCGGCATGAAGCCGACCGAGCCGAGCCAGCGTCACGTCATTATTGTGGCACAGGTCCATCGAAAAGTGGTCGGACTGCTGGTTGATGCCGTGTCCGATATACTGACTGTTAGTGAAGACAACGTACAGCCAACACCCGAGATCGCCTCGGAAATGCAGCGTCAGTTTGCACGCGGCATCCTGGCGATCGAAAAACGGTTGATATGCCTGTTGGAACTGGAAGCCATATTCCCTGAAGCGGAAAGCGAAGCTGCATGAGTGTCCTGAGTGCGAAAGATGCAAGACCGGGGAGCCCCGATGAGGTTCTGGCGAGCGGCGAATATCCGCTGACGCGCCGCGACCTCACGGAGATCGCCGCGATGATCTACTCGGATGCGGGAATCTTCCTCAACGAGACCAAGGCATCGCTTGTCTATTCGCGTCTGTCCAAGCACATCCGCAATCTCGGCCTGTCCGGGTTCCGGGAATACTGCTCGCTCGTCTCGTCGCAGGCAGGTGCCGCGCCGCGTCGCGAGATGCTGTCGCACCTGACCACCAATTTCACCCGCTTCTTCCGCGAGAACCACCACTTCGAGCATCTGCGCGATCATGTGCTGCCGGAACTGCTGCAGCGCGCCAAGATGGGTGGCCGGGTTCGCATCTGGTCCGCCGCGTCGTCGGACGGCCAGGAACCTTATTCGATCGCGTTGACGGTTCTGGCGATGATGCCGAACGTCGCCGACTACGATTTCAAGATCCTGGCGACCGACATCGATCCCAAAATCCTCGCGATCGCCCGCGCCGGCGCCTACGACGAAAGCGCGTTGGAGACAGTGTCGCCGCAGATGCGCAAGCAGTGGTTCAACGAGGTCGAGATCCAGGGCCGCCGCAAGTTCCAGGTCGATGATCGCGTCAAGCGGCTGATTACCTACAACGAACTTAACCTGATGGCGCAGTGGCCGTTCAAGGGCAAGTTCGACGTCATCTTCTGCCGCAATGTCGTTATCTACTTCGACGAGCCGACGCAGATGAAGATCTGGTCGCGCTTTGCCGAGTTGCTGCCGGAAGGCGGACATCTCTATATCGGCCATTCAGAACGGGTGTCCGGCGACTCGAAGAATGTCTTCGATAATATCGGTATCACCACCTATCGCTATACGACCAAGGGCCTGGGGAGGAAGGTGTGACCATGGCAGCACGCGTTCTCGTTGTTGACGATTCCCCGACCATGCGTGGCCTCATCACGGCCGTGCTTCGTTCTGATCCCGATGTCGATGTCATCGGTCAGGCGGGCGACGCCATGGAAGCGCGCGAAGCGATCAAGCAGCTCAATCCCGATGTCGTCACGCTCGACATCGAGATGCCGAACATGAACGGCCTCGAGTTTCTCGAAAAGATCATGCGGCTCCGCCCGATGCCCGTCATCATGGTATCGACGCTGACGCATCGCGGCACCAATGCGACGCTCGCGGCTCTTGAGATCGGCGCGTTCGATTGCGTCAGCAAGCCGCAGCCGGGAGACGCGCGTCCGTTCGGCGATCTTGCCGAAAAAGTCAAGGCGGCAGCCCGCTCGCAGCGCCGCCAGGTCATGGCGCCGCAGCCGCTGACGCCGCCGCCATCGGTGGCCGATTATCGCGTCGGTCGCAAGGTCGTCGCCATCGGTTCCTCGACGGGCGGTGTCGAGGCGTTGATTGCCGTCCTGCAGAAGTTCCCGGCCAATTGCCCGCCGACCGTGATCACGCAGCACATGCCGTCGACCTTCACCAAGAGTTTCGCCGAGCGCCTCAACCGCCTCTGCGCGCCTGTCGTGCAGGAAGCGACCGATGGCGCACGCCTGGAAATTGGCAAGATCTATCTGGCGCCGGGTGGCGAGCGGCATCTGCAGGTCGTCAACGCCTCCGCGCCATGCTGCCGTCTCCTCGAGCGCGAACCGGTCAACGGTCACCGTCCCTCGGTCGATGTGCTGTTTGACAGCGTCGCTGAACTCGCCGGCCGCAATGCCGTCGGCGTGATCCTCACAGGAATGGGGCGAGACGGCGCCGCCGGCCTCCTGAAAATGCGCCATGCCGGCGCACGGACCCTTGGGCAGAACGAGAAGACCTCCGTGGTCTACGGCATGCCCAGAGTAGCTTTTGAACTCGGTGCTGTCGAACAACAGTTGCCACTTAATGCCATCGGCGAAGAAATCTTGAAGATGACGGCCGCCCGGAAGGAAGGAACTGACTAATGTCAATCGCAGAGAAAATCAAAGTTCTGATCGTCGACGATCAGGTCACCAGCCGCCTGCTGCTCAGCGATGCGCTCACCCAGCTCGGCTTCAAGCAGATCACCTCGGCAGGTGATGGCGTGCAGGGCATGAAGATCATGGCCCAGCAGCCGCACCACCTTGTGATCTCGGACTTCAACATGCCCAATATGGACGGTCTCGGCTTTTTGCAGGCCGTTCGCAGCAATCCGACGACCAAGAAGGCCGCCTTCATCATCCTCACCGCACAGGGCGACCGTGCGCTGGTCACCAAGGCCGCGGCACTCGGCGCCAACAACGTTCTGGCCAAGCCCTTCACCATTGAAAAGATGAAGGCGGCGATCGAAGCCGTATTTGGAGCATTGAAATGACCATCGAGGTTGCGGCCCGCCGCGTTCACATTATTCAGGGTGAATGGAAGGTTCTGAATGATCCGAACGCGGTATTGACGACCATACTTGGCTCGTGTGTGGCTGCATGCCTTCGGGATCCTGTGGCTGGCGTGGGGGGGATGAATCACTTCCTGCTGCCAGGCAATGCGACCACGCCGACGACGGGGGGAGATGCCACACGGTACGGCGTGCATCTCATGGAACTGCTGATCAACGGTCTCCTGAAGCAGGGCGCGCGTCGCGACCGCCTGGAGGCCAAGATCTTCGGAGGAGCGAAGACGATCTCGACATTCTCGAATGTCGGGGAACAGAATGCCGCTTTTGCCACGCAGTTTCTGAGAGATGAAGGCATCCCTGTCGTCGGTTCCAGCACCGGCGGCGATCACGGGCGCAAGCTCGAGTTCTGGCCGGTCTCCGGTCGTGCTCGGCAATACCCGTTGACAGGTGCCGAAACGCAGAAAACGGTTGCGCTTGAACAGCGTCCCGTGGCGCCGCAGAAGCCGGTCGAAACCAGCATCGAATTCTTCTGAGCCGAGGTTCC
Organism: Hyphomicrobiales bacterium; assembly: GCA_900470805.1. GTDB lineage: Bacteria > Pseudomonadota > Alphaproteobacteria > Rhizobiales > Rhizobiaceae > Rhizobium. The sequence continues at coordinate 205,391 of UCCA01000022.1, forward strand.
AATGAACGTGAATACAACGACAGAGCAGTCGTCGCCGGTCGAAGCGCTCCCCGACATCATGATGCGGGTGGTCTCCGAACTTCACGACGTCGCCTATCTGATCGAACGGATCGAGCCTCAGCTACTCGAACTCGGCGGAGAAAATCTGCTGAACTCGTCCGAAAGCATGAAAGTCCTGCAGGGGATCGACCTTGCCGTGCAGAAGGCGCGTGGCATTGCCGAGTTTATCGACACCATCACCGGTGAGATCTCCAACGAGTGGATGGTCGACGTCGCAACCGCTCTCAGCCTGGTCAAGCTGACCGAGATGCAGCGCGCGCTTGGTGGCGGAGGCATGCGCCATGGTCACTCGCAGCCCCTCAACAAGGCGGCCGGCGACTTCGACTTCTTCTAGAGAAGTTCATTGATCGATGAACGGCCGGCCGTTGTCGCCGTTCTTCCCAACACGTCAATACGAAACGCTCGCACAAGTTTCGGCTTCTATAGGTCAAATTAGGCAGTAAGCCTGCTTTGTCTGTGAAGATCGTGCGAGAACAGAATGAATCTGTTAAATCAATTAGTTCAGATTATTAGGAACTTCAGTTCCCTTGGGCGGAATCGCCTGCTGGCATTGGCCGGCGTCGGGGTCGTCTCCATTGCGCTTATTCTGGGTGCCGCCTTTTTGGTGAACAAACCTGCCCAGGAAACCTTGTATGTCGGGCTCGATTCGTCCGACCTCAATCAGATCAGCATCGCGCTTGCCGAAGCCAATATCGGCTTCCAGGTTGGTTCCGACGGTGCGAGCATCACGGTACCTGCCGGTATGACCGGCAAGTCGCGTCTTCTGCTTGCTGAACGCGGCCTGCCCAACAGCAACAATGCCGGCTACGAACTTTTCGACAAGGTCGGCTCGCTCGGCCTGACATCGTTCATGCAGGAAGTGACCCGCGTTCGCGCGCTCGAAGGTGAGATCGGCCGCACGATCCAGTCCATCTCGGGCATCTCGGCCGCGCGTGTCCATATCGTCATGCCCGAGGTTGGAAATTTTCGAAGGGCCGAACAGAAGCCGACCGCATCGGTAATGATCCGAGCCGGTGCTTCAGCCGGCCGCTCCGCGGCAAGCTCCATCCGTCATCTTGTAGCCTCGGCCGTGCCGGGGCTTGAAGTCGGTGATGTGACCATTCTGGATTCCGCCGGCCAGCTCCTCGCATCCGGCGATGAAGCCGGCAACAGCAATCTCAATCGCTCACTCGGCATCGTCCAGAATGTCCAGGACGAAGTCGAGTCCAACATCGACAAGGCGCTTGCGCCTTTCCTCGGCATGGACAACTTCCGCTCCAGCGTCACCGCCGATCTGAACACCGACGCCCAGCAGATCCAGGAAACGGTCTACGATCCGGAATCGAAGGTTGAGCGCTCGGTTCGCACCACCAAGGAAGCGCAGCAGTCGCAGCAGAAGCAGTCCGACAACGCCACCACGGTCGAGCAGAACATCCCGCAGGCGGCGCCTGAAGCTGGCGGCGCCGGCGGCCCGGAATCGCAGGACAAGTCGGACAAGAAGGAAGAGCAGACCAACTACGAGATCAACAGCAAGACCACCGCGACGACCCGCAGCAGCTACAAGGTCGAGAAGCTGTCGATCGCCGTCGTCGTCAACAAGGGTCGCGTTGCCCAGATGGTCGGCGAGCCGGCCGACCAGGCGAAGATCGACGCATACATCGCCGAGATGCAGAAGATCGTCGGCTCCGCCGCCGGCATCCGCACCGATCGCGGCGATGTCGTCACCGTCACGGCGATGGACTTCCTTGAGAACCAGCTTCTGGAAGAGACAGGCACCAGTGTCCGTGTCATGGACATGCTCAGCCGCAACCTTGCAGGCATCATCAATTCGCTCGCCTTTGTGGTCGTCGCCTTCCTGGTCATCTGGATGGGTGTCCGTCCGATGGTTCGCAGCATGACCGGTGGCGGAGCGATCGGTGGCGACACCTCGATCGAGAGCGCCGGGCTTGAGCTTCCCGACTTCGCGCCGGCTGGCGATGGCGCGGGCGGGGCGCTCATGGACGGCTTCGGATCAGACTTCGGCTTCGACAGCACCGAAGATCTCCTCAGCCTCGGCGACGACGACGGCAGCTTCAATCGCCGCGTCAAGGAGGGTCCGGAACGCAAACTGTCCCGGATGGTGGAGATCAATGAGGAACGCGCCGCGAAAATCCTCAGAAAATGGGCGGTCGACAACGCCGCGTAACGAAAAGGCCGGGAAACCGGCCTTTTTCCTTTTAGGTGCATTATTGGCACGCACGGGGGACAAACTCGCGTTTGACGCGTATCGTGTTGCTATGTGCCCGCGAATCATCGTAATTTTGGGATGCTTCTAAAAGACAGAATCCTTGGGCGAATCAACGCACAAAATGCAGCCGAAGTAAATCCCAAGAACTCGGAGATGGTGATTCATCATCATTCGCTTACCCTTGGGTGATTCGCGGGAAAGCTGCATTTCTTGATTGAAAGACGTGACAAGCTTCTATCGTGATGGGTTCTAGGCCTCAGGATTTGCCAATGGATATGCATATATTGCAGGCTCTTCGGAGCGAGACACAGACGGCAAATTTCGTTGGCATCGCCGCGACGAACCTGTCATCGCGCTCCGAATTGATCACCCAGTTATGTGACATTTCAAGCACGGGCAGGTTGCAGCCGGGCCTGCGCATTCTGACGGACTATGTCGGCGCCTCGCACTATCTGCTGGCCCGTGCCGACCTGCTTCAGGAAGCTGGGCTGGATTTCGTCGTCTCGTCGGATTGGCCGTTCGATCTGGTGACCAACCTCGCAGAGGCGTTCGTCGGTGGCTTCGGGCGTGCCACCGAGCTTGAGAAATGCATGCAGCTCTTCCGGCCACACTTCGCGGTGCTGCCCGACACAGCCGATGTGCCCGATGGCGCCAGCCGCCAGTATTGCTCTCTCATGTTCAACATCGGTCGCTCGCGGCTGACGCTGATGTTCCTGTTTGATGACGGCTTCATCCTGTCCCAGGAGCGGCTGCGCGACGTTGGCCTGCTGACGGCCTACTACACCAGCCTGCTCCAATACAGCGGCACCAAGAGTGATCGCGACTTCGAGCTGACCGATCGCGAGCTGGAGTGCCTGTTCTGGATTGCCGAAGGCAAGACCAGTGACGAGATCGCCATGATTCTTGGCATTTCGCGCAACACCATCAACAACTACATCACCAGCGTCATGCGTAAGACGGCGACCAAAACCCGTTCCGAGGCGATCGCTTTCGCCGTCAGGAACAATCTTGTTTAAGGGGTAGCTTATGGCGTATGCATCGGGCAAGACCATCAATAGTGCGGATATGACACGCTCGACGCGCGCCTCCAGAGTGAGCACCCGTTCGGATCTGTTTCCACGCCTTGTCGCGATGCAGAAGCTGGCCGATGCGCAGAATTTCGCGATTTACCGGATGAGCGGTTCCGGTCTTCCCGCAAAGCAGCGACTTGTGTGCGAGCTTGAGAATTGGGGGCCGAGCAACGCCGCCCTCAACAAGGCTTTTTCCGACGCTTACGGCGACGCGATGATCGAGCATATCGAGAAATCGCTGCTGCCGCTCGCCTGGGCCGGCAGCCACGATCGCAGCCTTCCGGCGCCTGCGGGGATTGCCCCGTTCCTGGTGCGGCTGCAGGACGGCCTGGTGCCGTTTTCGGGGATGGCTTTCCCGGTGCGTCTCGGCGCCATCGGCAACGGCTTCGTGGTCTTCACCGGCGACGACCTCGACCCGGCCAACGACATGATCGTCGAGCTCCATGGTCGCGCCTGCCAGGTGATGATCGATCTGCTGTCGCTTGACGAACGCCGCGTGGCGGCCGCCGAAGCGCTGAGCGAGCGCGAGATCGCCTGCCTGCAGCTCGCCGGAGACGGTCGTATCAGTGAGGAAATCGCCGACAAGCTCGGCCTGTCCGTCCACACGGTCAACGCCTATCTCGGCTCGGCCACCATCAAGCTTGATTCGGTCAACCGCATCCAGGCGATCGCCAAGGCGATCCGCCTCGGCTACATCAGCTGAGCCGATTGATCAGCTTGCCAGTGCCTGCACCGGTGGAACGTTGTAGCGCGCGTTGTTCAGGCTGTTTTCGAGGAATACCGTGTTCTCGTGCGGATCTGCCGACGGGTTCTCGAACGCGATGTGGTTGATCTCGATGCCGGCATGCTCGGCCGCCAGCGTCAGCTGCGCATAGACGGTGACGCCGCGCGGCTTGATCTCCAGGTCGATGACCACTTCCGGCTTGCCGCCCCACTCCAGCGTATAGCTGCCGCCATGGCCGAAATTGACCGTGCCGGGGTGAAAGAACATCTCGGCTGCCGAGGAGACGAGATCCGCAAGATTGCCGTAATACTCAAAGCGCAGGATCGAGATCAGGTCCGAAGCATCCAGAAGCCGCAATTCGGTGGCGACCGGGCTGATTGCTTCAGCCAGAATTTTTTCACGCTGGGCAGAGTAGGGGCACTTTTTCATTCGGTCATCTTACCCGATTGTTCTTGGCTTGCGCCGCGTACACCCGATGAATGAGCTCCGCGACGGCCTTATAAAATACTGACGGGATGACACTATCCACCGAGACTTGCGCAAACATGGAGCGCGCGAGAGGCGGATCTTCGAAAACCGGAATTCCGTTGGTCTCCGCGATCTCTCTGATTTTCAACGCAATTAGGTCCTGGCCCTTGGCGACGACGACGGGTGCGTCGTTTTCCTCGCGCACGTAGCGCAGGGCGACGGCGAAGTGGGTCGGGTTGGCGATCACCATCGTGGCGCGCGGAACGTTGGCAATCATGCGCCGTCGCGCGCGGTCGCGCATCAGGGCGCGCTGGCGCCCCTTGACGAACGGGTCACCCTGAGACTGCTTGTTTTCTTCCTTGATTTCGTGCCGCGACATCTTCAGTTCGGAGAACCAGTGATGGCGTGTCCAGAAGAAGTCGGCGATCGCCACGACAGCCGTCGCGATCAGCACGACGATGGTGATCTTGCGCATCCCCGACATCATTCGCGTGAAGATGGTCGCGGGGTCGGAGAACATCGCGTCGATAGCCGAGAAATATTCGCTCTTCAGCACGAACACCATCACCACGCCGACGATCAGGATCTTGGTCAGCGACTTTCCGAACTCGATCAGCCCCGGCAGGCTGAATAGCCGTGACAGGCCCTTGGCAGGCGATATGCGCGAGAATTGCGGTCGGATGCGTTCCAGAACCGGCGTCGGCAGGTTCTGGGCGATCGAAGCAACGACTCCGAAGGACATGAACAGGATCATCGCCGGCGCCAGCAGTTCGGCGCACACCCAGCCGAGATGCACGAACAGCGACATCGCGTCCGTGCCGGTATCGATCTTCCACTGGTCCGGTTGCTCGAAAATATCCTTGAGCGCCGCGCCAACGCGGCCGAGGCCTTCGGGAAGAAAGAAGATCAGATAGATGTAGGTCGCAAGCACGGTCGCAAAGAGCGGCAGCTCGCGTGAAAACGGGGTATTGCCCTTCTCGGCCGCGTCGGTCTGTTTTTTCGCGGTGGGCGCTTCTGTTTTGCTGTCCTTGTCGTCGTCAGCCAAGGCCGCGGCTCCCCGTCAAAAGAAAAGGCCGCGCCAATGCGCGGCCGTCGGGGACTGTAGTCGCCGCGATTGCCGCGATCAATCGCGGCAATCGAACGGGGAGGGTCTGTGCACAGCAACAGGGGCTTAGGCGGCCGCCGCGGCGTCGCCTTCGCCTTCCTTGAGCTGGATCTGCCCGGAATTCGCCAGGCGAATCGCTTCCTGGGCGATGGCGCGCCGTGCAATGGCGATTTCGCGCGGGTTGATGCCCGTCGTGCCGCTCTGCAGGTCGGATTCGATCATGCGGCGCTGGCGCGGGCTGATCGATGCAAGAACGGCTTCCTTCATCTCCGACGAGGAGCCGCGCAGCGCCATTGTCAGGATGTCGGCCGATATATCGTTCAGCAGCATGACACGGCCGCGCTGCGGCATGACCATGAGGTCTTCGAACAGGAAGATCTTCGGGCGGACCTTGTTGACCGATTCGCGGCTGATCGATTCGAGCGAGGTGAGCAGCGTATCGACCTGCGGCTTGTCCATCTCGTTCATCAGTTCGGCAACCTTCGTCGAGCCGATCGAGTTCTTCTCGGCGTCGATCTCGGCCAGAAGGCTCAGCACCTGCTTCTCGATGATCTGCGCGGCCTTCGGGCTGACGGATTTCAGGTTGACGGTACGGTTCATGATGTCGGCACGGCGGCCATCGGGAATCTGCATCAGTACCTTGGCGCCGAAGGAAGATGGCATCATGGACAGAATGTAGGCGACGGTCTGCGGATGTTCGCGCAGCAGGAATTTGCCGATGAATGCCGGATCGCCATCGCCGAGGCGGTCCCAGATGGAGGTCTCATAGGCCTGGAACGCGGTGCGTCGGCCGAGCAGACTGTCCACTTCGTCAGGCGTGAGACCCTCTTCAAGGATGCTCTCGATCGCCTTGGCGTTGTCCATCAGGCCTGCGCCTTCAGTGAACAGGTCTTCGAACTCGGCCACCAGGCCAAGCAGTTCGTCCGGCGGGATCGCCCGCAGAGACTGAGCCGATCCGATGATCGTCTGCAGCTCGGCCTGCGTGAAATATTTCAACAGTCTGCCAGCGACCCCTTTCCCCATAGCGAGGAGAACGGCCGCTGCTTTTTCAGCCTGGGTCAACGGTTTCTCGGCAAGGGCGCCGCCGAAATCGTCAAAGTCCATCATGGTCTAACCTCTCCGTCCCTACAGCGGGATCAGGCTTTTTTAGTACCTAACACTTCAATCAGTTTCACGCCGAAACGTGTGTCGTCATTTTCAAGAACGGTGATTTCGCCGCGCGCGATCTTGCGGCCGTTCACCATGATTTCGACCGGTTCCCCGATCTTCTTGTCGAGAGCGATCGTGGCGCCCTCGTTGAGGTTCATCAGGCCCGAGACCTGCATGCGGCTGCTGCCAAGCATGATCTGGACATCGATCGGAATGTCCATGATCAGGTCCATGTTGGACTGCATGGCACTGCCGAGCGGGGCCGGTTCGGCGGAAGGTGCCGAAAACGACGTGTCGCCGAAGTCCGAGACGCCGCCAAAATCGCCGCCGCCGAATGTTGTGTCGTCGCTGGCCTCGAGATCGCCGCCGAATGCGGAGAGATCGGTGCCGCCGCCGAATGCGTCTAGGTCGGCGCCGAAATCGGGCATGCCGCCGTCCGCATCTGTCTTCAAGACACCACGCAGGTCGTCGATAGCCTGATCGAGTTCGGCCTCGTTACCCGGCAGCTCCAGGTTAGGATCGGTATCCTGCTTTGTTTTTTTCGTCGCCATGAAATCACTATTCCAGTTGAAACTTGCCTCAACCTGCCTTGAGGGGCGAGGGCCGAACTGCGCTAATTCATTAAGTAGCGGATGAGCTCGTCATCCGAGTTGATGGTATCCTTGACCCGGACGGTATAATTCTCGCCCGATCGGCCAAACTCGCACACGTAGAGCTCTCTGCTGTTGGCGCTGACATCGACACGGACATCGCCGCTATCCTGGAAGGGGATGACGTCGCCGGCAGCCAGTTTCGAGATGGTCCGAAGCGTGAGATCCTGAAGGCGGATCTTGGCTTCGAGCGTTACCTGCGAGCGGCGAACCTGCTCGGAGATCTGTTCGGTCCATGCGGACGAGCTGGATGATGGGTTCTTCGCCCGCGGCGCGACCACCGTCGTCTTCAACAGGGCGGCCTGCGGAACGACCAGGTGGAATTCGGAGGTAATGCCGGAAAGCGTGATCGACATGTTGATGGCAGCCGCGAACTCGTCGTGTCTGTCGTCGGTCACTTTTGGGCGGGTTTCGGCCGCATGCGGCGGTTCCAGCGTCGGCTCGAAGCCACCAGGCGCGTTGACGGCCGAACGCAGCACGTCGGCGATCTTTTCGAACACGGTGACGGAAAGCTCGAGCTCGATGATCGACAGAAGTCGCTCCGCCGGCTGCTCGACCGTTTCCGGCGATGCCCCCAGCAGATGTTCCATCAGCGTGATGATGAAGCCGTTGCCGCATGCCAGCGTCACGTTCGGCGACCAGTTGCGCAGCGAGGCATTGACCAGCGTGACGCTCTCGCCGAGATCGGCAATCAGGTCGTCCATGTAGCCGGCATGACAGCCGAGGTAGTTCACCTCGACGTCGAGGTCGGTTTCGCTTTTGATGACGTCGGGCAGGAACTCGCGGTAGACATCGCCGAATGCGGCGCAGAGTTTCTCGACCGTGGCCTTGTCGCCCAGTCTGCCCGTAAGCTTGGCGAGCAGGGCGTCGTCCATTGCTGGTTTCTGGAGTAGAGCGTTCATGTGCGTTTAAGCCGCCTTGTTCTCGCCGCCTGGGTTCATCATTTCCTGCTCGACGGCGTCGATCGAAGGACGCTCGTAGGCAGAGATGGTCTTGCGACCGTATTCGAGCGCCACCTGCGGCACCGAGCCGTTCATGTAGGCAAGCAACGTCTGCTTGACGATGACGTAGAGGCGGTGCTGCTTGGAGCGAACGATCTTGATCTGCGAGGTGATCGGCGAGCAGACGCAATAGGAAAGCAGAATGCCGAGGAAGGTTCCGACGAGCGCCGAGCCGATCAGGTGGCCGAGCACTTCGGGCGAATCGTTGATGTGGGCCATCGCCTTGATGACGCCGAGAACCGCCGCCACGATGCCGATCGCCGGGAAGGCGTCGCCCATGGTCTGGATGGCGTGGTAGGGCTTCATCTTGTCGTGCAGGATGGTGTTGATTTCTTCGTCCATCAACGCTTCGATCTCGTGAGACCGCGCATTGCCGATGATGATCAGGCGAACGTAGTCACAGATGAATGCCGTGATTTCCTTGTTCTTCAGGATCGTCGGCGCGGATTGGAAGATCGAGGATTCGGCCGGATTGTCGATGTGCGCTTCGATTTCGTTGCGCGACTTGGTGCGCAGATCGCGCATCAGCGAATAAAGGACGCCGAGCGTGTCGAGATAGTTGCGCTCCTTCGGCACGGAATGCTTGAAGGCTTCGCCCAACGCCTTGCCGGAGTCCTTCACGACCTTCATCGGATTGGCCATGATGAAGCTGCCGAGGCCGGCGCCGCCGATGATGACGAGCTCGAAGGGCTGCCAGAGCGCGTCGATGTGACCGCCCATGGCCATGAAGCTGCCGACGATACAGCCGCAGACAATCACAAATCCGATAATGATATTCATCGCCAGTCCAAACCTGATCGTTATTTTCAACTGAAGGGATAGGAGCGCTGGCTTGCGTGAGGCTGATCGCGGCCTTTCCCATCAAGGTTTTGGCCCATAAAGGTTTTGGCCCATAAAGGTTTTGGGATGCCAGCTTCGCACAAGGATTTGCTGTCAGTCTTAAGGTGACGAGTGGGCCTCCGTGCCCGTTTCTGAGATGCCGCCTCAGCGGAACCGGGGTCGTACACACGACAGGCACCCCGATTTCGTAACGTTCATCGCCAATGCCAGGAGCTTACCCCGATGCAATCCGGTCTTTATGTTTCGCTATCGTCGCAGATGGCTCTTGAGCGTCGTCTCGACACCATCGCGGACAACCTGGCAAACGTGAACACGACGGGATTTCGCGGCACCGAGGTCAAGTTCAACCAGATGCTTGGCGATACGGACAACAAGATCAATGCGAAGATCTCCTATGTCTCGCAGGGCAACGACTATCTTTCCGGCAACAACGGCGAACTGAGCCACACCGGCAACATGATGGATTTCGCGATCAAGGGCGACGCTTGGTTCCAGCTCGAGACGCCGGCCGGCAAGGTCCTGACCAAGGACGGCCGCTTCACCCTGACAGACACCGGCGAGCTTGTCTCGATTCGCGGATATCCGGTGCTCGATGCCGGCGGCGGCGCCATTCAGCTTGATCGGACGGGCGGTGAGCCGAAGGTCGGTTCGGACGGCATGATCTACCAGAATGGCAAGCAGGCCGGTTCCCTTGGGCTGTTCGAAGCGGATATCAGCAAGGGTTACCTGCGCTATGAAAACAGCGGCGTCATGACCACCGAAACGCCGCGCGCCGTGACCGACCGCTTCAATGTCGGCGTCGAGCAGGGCTATCTCGAGAATTCCAACGTCAATGCCATGCATGAGATCACCCAGTTGATCGAAGTCAACCGGGCCTTCGAAAGCATGACGTCTCTCACCAAGGACAGTGAGTCGTCCTTTGGCGAGGCAATCAAGACCCTGGGCGGTAGCCGCTAGGCGGAAGGACTGATCCATGGATAACCAATCGCTTGCCGAAAGCGCGCTGTCCCCGAAGCTAACGCATCTCGAAGAGCTTGTCGCGCGTTATTCCAAGCCCGAGGCCATGGTGGCGCCAGGTGGCCACGTGCAGACCATCGCAACCGGGCACTATACGGTGACCGGGTTGTCGCGCCATGTCCGCCTCGGTGAATTTGTCGCCCACAAGTCGCCGACCGGCATCCATCTGGGCGAGGTCGTACGCGTCGAGCCGGAGTTGACCTACGTTTGCCCGATCGAGCCCGGCGAGCCCATCGGCATCCATGATACCGTCATCCGCAAAGGTGCTTTCCGCATCGCACCGTCCGACAGCTGGTGCGGCCGTACCATCAGTTCGCTCTGCGAGCCGATCGATGGCAAGGGACCCGTCGTCGAGGGTCTGAAGCGTCGCTCGATCTCCAACACCGCCCCGCCATCGATGACGCGCCAGCGCGTCGAACAGGGCTTCAAGACCGGCGTTCGCGCCATCGATATCTTCTCGCCACTCTGCCTCGGCCAGCGCCTCGGCGTTTTCGCCGGATCCGGCGTCGGCAAATCGACCTTGCTGTCGATGCTGGCGCGCGCCTCGGCCTTCGACAAGGTCGTCATCGCGCTGGTCGGTGAACGTGGCCGCGAAGTGCGCGAATTCATCGAGGATACGCTCGGCGCCGACATGGAGAAGTCCGTCGTTGTGGTCGCGACCAGTGACGAGAGCCCGATGCTGCGCAAGATGGCGCCGTTGACCGCGATCACCATTGCCGAGCATTTCCGCGATCAGGGCGACAACGTGCTGCTGATCATCGACAGCGTCACGCGTTTCGCCCATGCAATCCGCGAGGTTGCGACTGCCTCGGGAGAGCCGCCGATCGCACGCGGCTATCCGGCGTCGGTCTTCACCGAACTGCCGCGCCTGCTCGAACGTGCCGGCCCCGGCCCGGAAGGCACGGGGACGATCACCGCGATCATCTCCATCCTCGTCGATGGTGACAATCATAACGACCCGATCGCCGACAGCACCCGTGGCATTCTGGACGGCCACCTCGTCCTGCAGCGCAGTCTCGCCGACGAGGGGCGTTATCCGCCGATCGATCCACTGGCCTCGATATCGCGCCTGGCGCGCAAGGCCTGGACGCCGGATCAGGAGAAGCTGGTCTCTCGCCTCAAGGCCCTGATCCACCGGTTTGAGGAAACGCGCGATCTGCGGCTGATCGGCGGCTATCGCCAGGGCGCGGATCCGGATCTCGACATGGCCGTCAAGCAGGTCCCGATCATCTATGACGTTTTGAAACAATCTCCCGGCGACGCGTCTTCGCCGGATTCATTCGCCGATCTGGCCGGGGCTCTCAAGGCCGCCGCCGGCATCGGCAATCAGCCCGTTCGACGATAGCCATTTTCAAAGACAGCCCGTTGGAAGATAGAAAGACCGCACGTGACCGATTTCGACGATGACGAGAAGATCCCCCCGCTGAAGCCGGAAGGTCGTCGCAGAACGACCCTCAACGATCGTGTACTGACCGTTGCCGGTCTTGCGCTTGCCGGCGCATCGGCGATCTTCCCGTGGTATGTCTTCCTCAACGAAGGCAAGTTCGGCATCAACGTCGCCGAGGGTGATCGCACCCGCGAGTTGCCGGACTGGCCGGCCCGAAACGTCTTCAGCGTCTCGCCGCTGGCAATCGCCAACAGCAAGCCTCCGGAAGTCAAACCCGACGTCCCGGTCGATCCGCTGACCACCGCGACAGTCTCCAGCATCGGCAAGGAAGACACCAAGGGCCCACCAGCCGACGAGCAGCCGTTCCCGGGCAAGTCGGGGTTCCGTCTGCTGCATGTCGCGAACGGCCGAGCGCTGATCGAGGACACATCCGGAATGTACGTCGTCCGCGTCGGCTCGATCCTGCCGGACGAAAGCCGTCTTGCCACACTTGAGCAGCGTGACGGCAAATGGGTCATCGTCACCTCGAAGGGCGAAGTCTACCAACGCAACTGACGCTTATGCCGCCGGCTGTTCGCACGCTTGCAAGGGCTCCCTGACTGCGGGGAGCCCGTTTTTGTTTCGGCGATCGCTCAAACTTCCGGTCAGGCTAAATCAGGACCGTCTTTTCCGTAAGTCTGACGCAAGATTACCCCCGTAGGGTCAGGTCAGTAAAAACGGAGAGTTCCCATGCAATCGATTCAACTTTTCGACTTGGCCTCGCGGCAGGCTGAATGGCTGACGATTCGTCAGGAAGTCGTCGCCGGCAACATCGCCAACGCCAACACGCCCAAATATCGCGCCAAGGACATCACGCCTTTTCAGGCTGTGCTCGACAAGTCCGACGTGACGATGGCGCGGACCGATCCGGCGCACCTGAGCGGCAACGATCTGAGCACCAAGAACGATATCGACATCAAGGAAGCAGCCCTTGATCAGGAGATCGGCGTGCAGGAATCAGGCAACACGGTCGGTCTGGCCGAGGAGCTTTCCAAGTCGGGCGAAATCAAGCGCCAGTACGAGTTGAACACGTCGCTGATCAGCTCTTTCAATCGGATGATGCTTATGACGGTGAAGAGCTAAGATCATGGATCCTTTGACAGCAGCTTCAAAAATCGCATCGTCCGGCCTGGAAGCGCAATCCACGCGCCTGCGCATCGTCTCTGAAAACATCGCCAACTCCCGTTCGACCGGTGATACCCCCGGCGCCGACCCCTATCGCCGCAAGACCATCACCTTCGGTGAGGCGATGGACCACGCGAGCGGCCTCAAGACGGTCAACGTCAAGAAACTGGGCGTCGACGAATCGAAGTTCAGCACCGAATACGATCCGAACAATCCTGCGGCTGATGCCAAGGGCGTGGTCAAGCTGCCCAACGTCAACATGCTGGTCGAAATGGCCGACATGCGGGAAGCCAACCGCTCTTATGACGCCAACCTCCAGGTTATCAAGCAAACCCGTGATCTCGTCTCGTCGACGATCGACCTTCTGAAGAGCCAGTGATGATAAACAGCATAAACAGTCTCAGCTCCCTCTCGGTCACGCGCGATCTCGCAGGTGTCGATCTTGGGAAAACGGAAGCCTCTTCGTCGTCGCAAAGTGCAACGAACGATGCCAGCTTCGCGTCTGTTCTCGGCAACGTCGCCAATGGCGCGGTCAACACGCTGAAGAGCGCGGAAAGCATGTCCTTTGCAGGAATGAACGGAACGGCAACGACACGTGAAGTCGTCGATGCCGTGATGCAGGCGCAGCAGACCCTCCAGACCGCCATCGCCATTCGAGACAAGGTCGTTTCGTCCTTCCTCGAAGTCACCAAGATGCAGATGTAGTTGATTTAAGGAATAAGCCATGAGAGCGCTCGCCATTGCTGCAACGGGCATGGATGCCCAGCAGACCAATCTTGAAGTCATCGCCAACAACATCGCGAACATCAACACGACAGGCTTCAAGCGCGCCCGCGCGGAATTCACGGACCTGCTCTACCAGACGCAGCGCGCCTCCGGCGTTTCCAACCGCGCCAACCAGGCCATCGTTCCCGAGGGCGCCAACATCGGTCTCGGCGTCCAGACGTCGGCAGTCCGCAACCTGCACATCCAGGGCGAGCTGGCGCAGACCGGCAACGACCTCGACGTCGCCCTCGTCGGCCGCGGCTTCTTCCAGATCCAGGCGCCCGACGGCACCACGCTCTACACCCGCGCCGGCGCCTTCAACAAGAACGAGACCGGCCAGATCGTCACCATCGACGGTTACACGGTCGCGCCCAACATCACCATCCCGGTCGGCTCCACCGGCCTGACCATCAGCCGGTCGGGCGAAGTGACGGCGACGCTTCCGGGCGGAACCACACCGACCACGCTCGGCCAGTTGCAGATCGCCGACTTCGTCAACGAGGCCGGCCTGAAGCCGCTCGGTGACAATCTCTTCCAGGAAACGCCTGCCTCCGGCGCCCCTGTTGTCGGCACGCCCGATGACACCGGCTACGGTTATCTCAAGCAGAGCTACCTGGAATCGTCGAACGTCGATCCCGTCAAGGAAATCACCGAACTGATCTCCGCTCAGCGCGCTTACGAAATGAACTCCAAAGTCATCACCACAGCCGACGAAATGGCCTCCATCGTCAGCAAGAACCTGAAGTAACAGGGAAGGGCCGAAACATGATGTTTTGCCGGATAGAAAGCCTTGGCAGCTGGGCAAGAGCCGCCATCGTTGCAGCCGTCGCACTCGCGGCACCGGCTGCGCATGGCGCGACGGCCATGGGCTATGCCGTTGTCCCGACGACAACCATCTATCCTGGCGAAACCATCTCCGGCGGCCAATTGCAGGAAGTCGAGGTCACCAACCCGAACCTGGCAGGCGACTATGCCAAGTCCATCGACGAGGTGAACGGCCGAATCTCCAAGCGCACCCTGCTTCCGGGCCGCACCATCTCCGTATCGGCACTGCGCGATCCCTACACGGTGACGCGCGGCTCGAACATTCGTCTCGTCTTCAAGCTCGGCTCGATGGCCATTTCGGCCGCGGGCTCGCCGCTGGAAGACGGCATGACGGGTCAGCTCATCCGCGTCCGCAACATGGACTCCGGCGTTATTGTCAGCGGCACCGTGCTCGCCGACGGCACAATACACGTGGCCTCGAAATGAAGATCATCTCCCGTCTCCTTCTCGCGCTTGTCCTGCTGGCGCCGAACTTTGTGGCTGTGGCACCCGCTGCCGCCATGAGTTCGCGCATCAAGGATATCGCCTCGCTGCAGGCAGGCCGCGATAACCAGCTGATCGGCTACGGCCTGATCGTCGGCCTGCAGGGGACCGGCGACGGTTTCCGTTCGTCGCCGTTCACCGAGCAGTCCATGCGCGCCATGCTGCAGAACCTCGGCATCTCCACGCAAGGCGGCCAGTCCAGTGCCAAGAACACCGCGGCCGTCATGGTCACCGCCAACCTGCCGCCATTCGCCAGCCCCGGCAGCCGCCTTGACGTGAACGTCAGTTCGCTCGGCGACGCCACCTCGCTGCGTGGCGGAACGCTCATCATGACCTCGCTCTCCGGCGCCGACGGCCAGATCTATGCCGTCGCCCAGGGCTCTGTCGTCGTCTCCGGCTTCACGGCTCAGGGGCAGGCCTCGTCCGTGACCGAAGGCGTGACGACCTCCGGCCGGGTGCCGGGGGGCGCGATCATCGAACGCGAGCTCCCGTCGCGCTTCAAGGATTCGGTCAACCTCGTCCTGCAGCTGCGCAATCCCGATTTCTCGACCGCCGTGCGCATTGCCGATGTCGTCAACGGTTACGCCCGCGTTCGCTTCGGCGGACCGGTGGCCGAGCCCAAGGATGCGCAGGAAGTCATCGTCCAGAAGCCGAGGGAAGCCGATCTTACGCGCCTGATGGCCGATATCGAGAATCTCGCGGTCGAAACGGATACGCCGGCCAAGGTGGTCATCAACGAGCGGACGGGAACCATCGTCATCGGTGCCGATGTTCGGGTGTCGCCGGTCGCCGTCAGCTATGGAACGCTGACCGTTCAGGTCAACGAGACGCCGCAGGTCATTCAGCCCGAGCCATTTTCCAACGGCGTCACCGCCGTCCAGCCGCAGACCGATATCACCGCACAAAAGACCGGTGGCAACGTCGCTCTGATCGACGGACCCGATCTGAAGACGCTGGTAGCCGGTCTCAACAACATCGGCGTCAAGCCCGACGGCATCATCGCCATTCTCCAGGGAATCAAGTCGGCCGGCGCACTGCAAGCGGAGCTCGTTCTGCAATGATCAGATTTCCTTTCGCTGACATGACGGTTGCCGAACTGGTGAAGCGCCTGGCCCTGCCGGCAGCTGCGGTCGTCATGCTGACAATCCCCGGCGCCTTCGCGCAGGAAGCCCGCACGGCGGCCGGCGGCGACCTGACCTCGGAAGAGGAAATCAAGCAGTTCTGCAGCAACATCGCGGAACCCGCACGCGATCAGCGCTACCTTCTGCAGAAGCAGGAGCTGGAAAAGCTGCGCGCGGATGTCGACAGCCGCGTCGCAGAGATGCAGAAGCGTCGCGACGAATATCAGGACTGGCTGAAGCGCCGCGATGATTTCCTGAAGCAGGCGGAAGCCAACCTCACCGATATCTACAAGAAGATGAAGCCGGACGCTGCCGCGCAGCAGCTGCAGTCGGTCAAGATCGAAGTCGCCGCTGCCGTCATCATGCGGTTGAACGCGTCGCAGTCAAGCTTGATCCTGAACGAGATGGACCCTCAGAAGGCGGCGGTCATCGCCAACATCATCGCCAGCGCGTCCGATCCCAATACGTCGAAGGACCCCTCATGAACAAGCGTCTCCCCGCCGCGATCGCCGCCGTAGCCATTCTGGCCGGCTGCCAGTCTCCGCAGGCGATCAACGAGATCGGCCGCGCGCCCGCCATGAGCCCGATCGGCAGTGGTCTTGCCTATGGCCAGACGCAGCAGATGTCGATGTATCCGAAGCAGCCGCGCCAGGTTGCGCAGGGCTATTCGCTCTGGAGCGATTCCCAGGCGGCGCTGTTCAAGGATGCGCGCGCGCTCAACGTCGGTGATATCCTGACGGTGAACATCTCGATCAACGACAAGGGTTCGTTCGAAAACAACAGCAAACGTAGCCGCGAAAACAGCAGCGGCCTGAACTGGGACGCGCAGGCCAACATCCTCGGCTGGAACCCGTCTTCGAAGACCGACGTGACCTACGGTTCCGACACCAGCACGGACGGCAAGGGCAAGATCGAGCGCACCGACAAGCTGACCCTGATGGTCGCCGCCGTCGTCACCGGCATCCTTGAGAACGGCAACCTCGTCGTCAGCGGATCGCAGGAAGTGCGCCTCAACCAGGAACTCAGGATTCTGAACGTCGCCGGCATCGTGCGTCCGCAGGACGTCACGGCCGAAAACCAGATTTCCTACGAGAAGATCGCCGAAGCCCGCATCTCCTACGGCGGCCGCGGTCGTCTGATGGAAGTGCAGCAGCCCCCGCGCGGCCAGCAGGCCGTCGACCTGCTCTCGCCACTCTAAGGTTTGACACGATGGCGGATTCCGAAGGTACCGAAGGCCAGCCGAAGAAGAAGTCGGCGATGATGATGACGATCGTCGGCCTTGCCGTGCTGACGCTGCTTGGCGGCGGCGGCGGTTGGGTCGTTGGCGGCATGATCGCGCCGAACATCAAGGGCGCGCAGCAGGAAGAGCAGGCCAAGGAGGCCAAGGGCGCCGCCGAGCAGAAGAAGGAAGGCGAAGCGGGCCTGCCGAAAATCTCGACGGAAGCCAACAACGTCGTCCAGCTCGAGCCGATCACCTCGAACCTTGCCTACCCCTCGGAAAACTGGGTTCGTCTTGAAGTCGCGCTGCTGTTCAATGGTCCGCCGGACGTGAAGCTGTCCGAGGACATCCACCAGGATATCCTCTCCTACATCAGAACGGTCTCGCTGCAGCAGATCGAGGGTCCGCGCGGCTTTGAATATCTTAGGGATGACATCCAGGAGCGTGTTGACCTTCGTGCGCAGGGACGCGTATCGAAGATCATGTTCAGGACCTTCGTCATCGAATGATTCGATTCCTCGTGATCTTGGCTGCCATGATGGCGGTCCCGGAGTTGGCGCATGCGCAGCAGCTCCCATCGAACCTGTTGAACCTGCCGGTAGACGGTTCGGTTGCGGCATGGATCATCCGAACCTTCGGCCTCCTGACTGTCCTTTCCGTCGCGCCTGGCATCCTCATCATGGTGACCAGCTTTCCGCGCTTCGTCATCGCCTTTTCGATCCTGCGCACCGGCCTTGGCCTCGCATCGACCCCCTCGAACATGATTCTGCTGTCGCTGTCGCTGTTCATGACCTTCTACGTCATGCAGCCGACCTTCGATCAGGCCTGGCAGACCGGCGTCCAGCCGCTGCTGTCCAACCAGATCAACGAGCAGCAGGCGGTAGAGCGCATCGCCGAACCATTCCGCACATTCATGACCCGCAATACCCGCGAGAAGGATCTGGCGCTGTTCGTCGATCTGGCGCGTGAGCGCGGGCAGACTATCGATACCAGCCAGACGATTGACTACCGCGTCCTCGTCCCGGCCTTCATGATTTCGGAGATCCGTCGTGGCTTCGAAATCGGCTTCCTCGTCGTGCTGCCGTTTCTCGTGATCGACCTGATCGTCGCGACCATCACCATGGCCATGGGCATGATGATGCTGCCGCCGACGTCCATCTCCCTGCCGTTCAAGATTCTCTTCTTCGTGCTGATCGACGGCTGGAACCTGCTCGTCGGCAGTCTGGTGCGTTCGTTCCACTAAATCTGTCGTTCGAGCCGCAATCGAATGAACGATCCCATCCAGCAAGAAAGCCGGCGATCGCTTGATCGCCGGCTTTCTTGTTTTCGTGGGAAGGGCGTCTTCGTTCGTCAGTTGGCCTCGGCCGCGAACGGCACGGTTCTCTCGGGAAGCGCCGGAACGGCGAAATGGTCGGGCGCCAGGCCCTGCTTTGCACGCTCGACGGCCATCTCATAGGCCGTTTCGAGGTGGCGGCAGAACCGTTCGGCGTCGAACAGCGGCTTGAGCAGCCTGTTGTCTTCGATCGTCTGCTTGAAGGCGGTGACGCGGTCCCGCTCGTTGTAGAGAGCAACGGCCATGTCTTCGTAGGCCTGCACGTCCGCGGCAACCAGTTCCGGCAACCCGAGTGCGTTGAGCAGGCTCTCGCTGACGCGCGAGGCGAAGTTGGTGCCCTTGAGCGTCAACACCGGCAACCCGCCCCACAGCTGCTCGGAGGTCGTCGTGTGACCATTGTAGGGCCATGTATCCAGCGCTAGATCGGCTGCCTGCTGGCGGTCGATGTGCTCCTGATACTTGTCCGTGTGTCCGCAGATGATGATCCGGTTGGTCGGGATGCCCTGCTTCTTGAAATACTCACGAAGATTGGCTTCACTCGCCTTTGATGCCGCCATGATCCAGAAGACGCTGTCGGGAGCCCGCCGCAGGATCCTGCACCAGACGTCGACGGTCTCGGGCGTGATCTTGCGTGCCGAGTTGAAGGACGCGAAGATGAACTTGTCTTCCGGCAGGCCGAACTGCGCGCGGCTCGCCGGTTTCGACTTCGGCCGGCCGACGGGATCGTTGGCCTGGTAGGTGTCCGGCAGGTGCAGGAATTTCTCGTGATAGTAAGGCTTCGACGTGTCGGGCAGAACAAAGCGGTCGCCAATGATGTAGTCGATATCGGTGCCGCCGGTGCTGCCGGGAAATCCGATCCAGGACATCTGGATCGGCGCGCCGCCATGATTGAGGATCTGGCACCTCGTCTCGAATGTCGGCCCCTTGAGATCGATGAGAATATCGATCTCGTCCTCCCGCATCCTCGCTGCAACCGCCTCGTCGGACAAGTCGCCGATCTCGACGACCCGGCCCCACTGGCTTCGGTCGAAGGTGCTGGCTTCCAGGTTCGCAGCGCTGGTGTGGCAGTAGAGCGTGATCTCGAAACGGCTGCGATCGTGCAGTTCGAGGACCCGCCCGATCAACTTCATCGTGGCGTGTTGCTCGAAGAAGTCGCATGAGAGGTAGCCGACGCGTATCTTCTGCGACCACTGATGCGGTGCCGAATGACGCGCGGCGGTCTGGCCCGGCGCTAGACTGTTCAGCGCACCCGCGAGGATGTTGAGTTCTTCGCTGCCGCACCACTGAAGATTGTAGAACTCGGTCTCGAACTTCAGGAAATCGGTCTCGCCCTTTTCAAGCAGCTTGTCGATAAAGGGTTTGTGCAGTCTGATCGTATTCAGATCGCTGACGTGACGGCTGAAGATGAGGTAGAGCAGGCGGAAGCGGATGTGGTTTGGAAAACGCTTGAAAAGGTTGCGTGCCAGGAATGCCTGCGATTCGTCCGAGGGATTGGTCCTCAACATGCGCACGGCAAGGATCGTGTGATCGATGTTGCTGCTCTCGGCGAGCACTTTGGCGAATGGGCTGAGCAGGTCGTTGTTGCCGCGCTTCATGTAGATCGAGGCGAGCGCATAGGCGATCTCCGCATCGAGGCTGTGGTTCATCATGTGGCGAAGGCCAAGCCGCAGAGCATCGTCCTCGTTTCCCACCTCGAAATGAAGCAGCGCCGCCTTGCGGGAAAACTCGACACCGCTCTCTCCGGCCTTGTCGCCGGCAAGTGCGTAGGCAAGGGCCGCGTCGCCCTTCATCCCGAGTTGCAGGAGCGTTCGGCCAAGCAGCGCATATATCTTTGCGTCCTGCTGTGTCTCGAGCAGCGTGTTCAAGGTTTCCAAGGACCGGACGTAGTTCCCGCTCTGAAAGTCTTTTGATGCTGCGGAAAACGAAACCATACGATTCACGGCCAATCCTCATCTAGTTCTAAGACGCGGGCCACCGCGGCGCGCCGTCAGGGCGCGGGCCGACCGGTGACCATTTGACTGGATCATGACAGGCGAAGCTTGCCCCAGGCAGGAAATTACCGGACCGGCGAGCGCGAGCGATCAATGTGAGATGGCTTTAACATTCAGTTAACCATTTGTAATCGTTTGAAAAACGAAAAATTCCCATTAATCAGTCTTCAAGGTTTTGCTGCGAAATTCATTCTCGACATGACGGGTTTGGTCTCAATGCAGAACGACCAAGTGGCATGAAGCCGAACCGTCATTGCCGGTAGTAAGTCCGGTAATGTCCTCCATGGTATCGAATTTCGGGGACGTAATATGACAAGCATTAACACCAACACCTCCGCAATGGCAGCGCTTCAGACGCTCCGTAGCGTCAACAGCAACCTCTCCAAGACCCAGGAAGCCGTATCTTCTGGTCTGAAGGTTGGTCAGGCATCTGACAACGCTGCCTATTGGGCAATTGCCACGACCATGAAGTCGGACAACAGCGCTCTTTCGGCCGTCTCTGACGCGCTGGGCATGGGCTCGGCAAAGGTTGACACCGCTTACACGGCCGT
>UCCA01000021.1 GCA_900470805.1 Hyphomicrobiales bacterium
CCTCAAGGGGGGAGATCGACCCGTTGCCGGCCATTCGGCCAAACAACCGAGGTTGGAGCGAGCGGATGCTTCCAGCCGATCTCCCCACCTGAGGGGGAGATGCCCGGCAGGGCAGAGGGGGGTGTGCCACGGATGTGACCTCCCCGATCCCGATCATACCCTCTTCATCCGCTCGACCGCCATTAGCACCCGTTCCGGCGTCGCCGGGGCGTCGAGCCTCGGGCAGACCTTGTAATCCGCGACACTCGCCACCGCCATCGACAGCGCTTCCAGCACCGAGATCGCCAGCATGAAAGGCGGTTCGCCGACGGCCTTGGAGCGGCCGATGGTCTGTTCGGCGTTTTCGGACCATTCGGCGAGACGGACGTTGAAGATCTTCGGCCGGTCGGAGGCGAGCGGGATCTTGTAAGTGGACGGCGCGTGGGTGCGAAGCCTGCCCTTGGCGTCCCACCACAACTCTTCGGTCGTCAACCAGCCCATGCCCTGCACGAAGGCGCCCTCAACCTGGCCGATGTCGATGGCCGGGTTCAGCGAGCGGCCGACGTCGTGGAGGATGTCGGTGCGGTCGATCAGGTATTCGCCGGTCAGCGTGTCGATGGACACCTCGGTGCAGGAGGCGCCGTAGGAATAGTAGTAGAACGGCGTGCCTTTTCCGGCGGCGCGGTCCCAGTGGATCTTCGGGGTCTTGTAGAAGCCTGCGGCGGACAGCTGGACGCGGGCGAAATAGGCCTGGCGAATGAAGTCGGGGAAGGGGATCTCCTGGTTGCCGACGCGCACCCGGTTGGGCAGGAAGGCGATATCGGAGACCGGTACATCCCATTTCTCGGCGGCGAAGGCGACGAGGCGTTCCTTGATCTGGCGGGCGGCGTCGTAGGCGGCCATGCCGTTGAGATCGGTGCCTGATGAGGCGGCGGTGGCCGAGGTGTTCGGCACCTTGGCCGTCGTCGTCGCGGTGATCTTCACGCGGTCGATATCGACCTGAAAGCTGTCGGCCAGAACCTGCGCCACCTTGGTGTAGAGGCCCTGGCCCATCTCGGTGCCGCCATGGTTCAGGTGGATCGAGCCATCAGAATAGACATGGACGAGGGCGCCGGCCTGGTTGAAGGCGGTGAGCGTGAACGAGATGCCGAACTTCACCGGCGTCAGCGCGATGCCCTTTTTGATGTAGCGGCTGTCGCGGTTGAAGGCGATGATCGCCTGCCGCCGCGCCTGGTAGTCGGCGGAGGTTTCCAGCTCGCCGACGATGCGTTCGAGAATGCTGTCCTCGACCTCCTGGTGATAGGGCGTCAGCGTGCGGCCGGAACCGGGCTGGCCGTAGAAGTTCAGCTTGCGGACCTCCAGAGGGTCCTTGCCGACGGCATAGGCGATTTCCTCGATGAAGCGCTCTGCCCCCAGCATGCCCTGCGGCCCGCCGAAACCGCGGAATGCGGTGTTGGAGACGGTGTGGGTCTTCAGCGGCTTCGAGGTCAGGTGCACATGCGGATAGAAATAGCTCGAGTCGGCATGGAACAGGGCGCGGTCGGTGACCGGGCCTGACAAGTCGGACGAGAAGCCGCAGCGGGCGGCATAGGTCGCGTCGACTGCGTGGATGCGGCCGTCGTCGTCGAAGCCGAGCTCGTAATCGACGAGGAAATCGTGGCGCTTGCCCGTTGCCGCCATGTCCTCGTCGCGGTCGGGCCGGAATTTGATCGCCCGCTTCAGCTTCTTGGCGGCGATGGCGGCGAGGGCCGCGAACTGGTTGCCCTGGGTCTCCTTGCCGCCGAAGCCGCCGCCCATGCGCCTGACATTGACGGTGACGGCATTGGAGGGAATGTTGAGGACGTGGCCGACGATGTGCTGGATCTCGCTCGGGTGCTGGGTCGACGACCAGACAGTCACCTCGTCGTCCTCGCCGGGAATGGCCATGGCGATGTGGCTTTCGAGGTAGAAATGCTCCTGGCCGCCGATGCGCATCTGGCCCTTCAGCCGGCGGGCGGCATTCTCCATCTCGGCCTTCGCCTCACCGCGGCTCAGCGTCATCGGGCTGGTGACCAGCGCGCCGCCATTTTCCAGCGCGCCGTCTATATCGCTCCAGTGCGGGAGATCGCGATACTGGATCTTCGCCTTGCGGGCGGCGCGGCGCGCGATGTCGCGGCTCTCGGCGATGACGGCGAAGATCGGCTGCTGGTGGAACTGGACCCGTGTTTCGGCCAGCAGCGGCTCGTCATGGCTGCCGTTGGAGCTGACGTCGTTGATCCCGGGCACATCCTTGCCGGTGAAGACCCAGACGACACCAGGCGTTGCCGCGACGTCGGAGAGATCCATGCTGACGATATCGGCATGCGCCCGGTCGGAGAGGCCGAGCGCGCCGTGCAGCAGGCCCGATGGTTCGGGCAGGTCGTCGATATAGTCGGCGGCGCCGGTGACGTGCTTGTGAGCGCTGTCGTGGCGCTGCGAGGCGTGCATCGGGCCGGATATGACGAATTTCGGTTCGGGGAAGGCGGACTTGTCCATCAGAGGTTGCCTCCGGTGAATGACAAAATCGGCGACGTCGTACCGTGTGGCCCTCTCATCCGCCCTTCGGGCACCTTCTCCCCGGTGGGGAGAAGGGGGAGATTGCCGCGACCGCGCCACTTGTCCCTTCTCCCCACCGGGGAGAAGATGCCGGCAGGCAGATGAGGGGGCTGATTTGCACCGACGTCTACGGCTCCAGCGATGCCGTTCCCCTCAAACTCCCTCATTCCTGTGCCCAAGCTTCGCTCGGGCGATGTCACAGGAATCCAGCCACGGCGCGTCCGCGCCGTGAGAGAGTTCTTTCTTCGTGGCATTGCATTTCCTATGCCCAAGGACTTGGGCATGCTGGATTCCTGTGACAAGCACAGGAATGAGGGAGGTAGGTGGATCGCCCCGATCAAGTCAGACACTGCCATCACGCCACCTCCTCAAACCGCCGCAGCTCGGCCGGCGCACCTGTCGTCTCGAGATAGAACCGCGTCAGCAGGTTCTTCGCCGTCAACTGCCGATACTCCGCCGTAGCGCGCCAGTCGCTGAGCGGCTGGTAATCTGTGTCGAAGGCGGGGCGGGCGGCTTCGATCGTCTCTTCCGTCCAGGGGCGGCCGAGCAGTTGGTTTTCGACGGCGCGGGCGCGCTTCGGCGTGCCGGCCATGCCGCCGAAGGCGATGCGGATGTCATGCACGTCGTTCTGTTCGTCGAGCGTGAGATAAAAGGCGCCGAGGACGGCGGTGATGTCCTCGTCTCGGCGCTTGGTGATCTTGTAGACGGCGAACCGGGTGTCCTCGGCAGGGTAGGGCACGAACAGGCTCTCGACGAACTCGCCGGGGCGGCGGTCCTGCTTGCCGTAGTCGATGAAGTAATCCTCCAGCCGCAGCATGCGCGTGCCTTCGGTCGAGCGCAGCCGCACGGTGGCGCCGAGCGCGATCAGCGGCGGCGGGCTGTCGCCGATCGGCGAGCCGTTGGCGATGTTGCCGCCGATGGTTCCCATGTTGCGCACCTGCTCGCCGCCGATGCGGGTGATCAGCCGGCCGAGCGTCGGCACCTTTTTGGCGATGGTCTCGAAGGCCCTGCTGTAGGTGACGCCCGCGCCGATGGTGAAACCGCCTTCGCCGGCGACTATGGTCTGCAGTTCGCTGAGGTGATTGATGAAAACGACAGGGTTCAGCGCCCGCATCTGCTTCGTCACCCACAGGCCGACATCGGTGGAGCCGGCAACGACGGTGGCGGTGGGCTCGTCGGCGAGGATGCGGGCCAGCGCCTCCTGCGACCCCGGAATCAGCAGGCGCTCCTCGCCCGAGGTGATCGCGATGGTGCCGGATGGCTGCATCGCCCAGAGGCGGGCGACGACGTCGGAGCGGGTGCGCTCCAATGGGTCGAACAGCGCGCTCGGGCGGGTGCGCGCCACCTGCTCAGCCGCCTTGACGATCGGCTCGTAGCCGGTGCAGCGACAGAGATTGCCCTGCAGCGCCTTTTCGATCTCTTCACGGTCGGGATTGCTGTTGGATAGCCACAGCCCATAGAGCGACATGACGAAGCCGGGGGTGCAGAAGCCGCATTGCGAGCCGTGACAGTCGACCATCGCCTGCTGCACCGGGTGCAACGTGCCATCCTTGGCGGCCAGATGCTCGACGGTGACGACATGGGTGGCGTTCAGCGAGCCGATGAAGCGGATGCAGGCATTGACCGATTCATAGTGCAACTTGCCGTCGATCAGCCGGCCGACGAGAACAGTGCAGGCGCCGCAGTCGCCCTCGGCGCATCCTTCCTTGGTGCCGGTCAGCCGGCGCTTCAGCCGCAGGAAGTCGAGAAGCGTTTCGGTCGGCCGGACCTCTTTCAACAAGACGTCTTCGCCATTCAGGATGAAGCGGATGCTGTCGTTCATGTCGTTCCCGGTTTTTGTCTTTATTTTAAATGGTTATGCCGCCGTCCAGCCCCCGTCAATCGAGATGTGGGTGCCGGTCACCTGGCGGGCCTCGTCGCTGGCGAGATAGAGCGCCAGCGCGCCGATCTCTTCCGCCTTGACGAATTCATGCGTCGGCTGCGCCTTGAGGATCACCTCGGTCTTGACCTGTTCCTCTGTCATCCCGCGGGCCTTGGCCGTATCCGGTATCTGCTTTTCCACCAGCGGTGTCAGCACGTATCCCGGGCAAATGGCGTTGACCGTGACGCCGGCTTCGGCCAGCTCAAGGGCTGCGGTTTTCGTCAGGCCGAGCATACCATGTTTTGCCGCGACATAGGCGGATTTGAACGGCGAGGCGACCAGCGCATGCGCCGAGGCGATGTTGATGATTCGTCCCTTGCCGTTTTTCTTCATCAGCGGAATCGCCGCCCGCATCGTGTGAAAGGCGCTCGACAGGTTGATCGCGATGATCTGGTCCCACTTGTCGATCGGGAAATCCTCGATCTTCTCGACATGCTGGATGCCGGCATTGTTGACGAGAACATCGACAGTGCCGAAGGTGCCCGCCGCCGTCGCGATCAGGTCGGCGATCTCGTCCGGTTTCGTCATGTCAGCCGGGTGGTGGATGACGCCGGCTTTCGAAACTGATTCAAGCCGTTCGACGATCGCTTTGATTTCATCCGCTTTTCCGAAGCCGTTGATGACGAGGTTCTCGCCTTTTTCGGCAAACGCGGTGGCGATCGCCAGCCCGATGCCGCTGGTGGATCCGGTGACGACGACTGTCCTTGCCATGAAGTTCTCCGATTTGTCCTGCGACGCGTGGTTGGGAGCGTAGTCTGGAATCGGTTGGGCTGGCAATTGGGGGACGGTGTAGTGGTGAGGCATCGTTGTCGGGAGAGCCATTCCCGTCGTAAGGATGGGACGTGATTAGATCCTCGGCACGAGGCCGAGGATGACGCCGAGAGCGTGGTAACTGTCTGAGTGGAAAGCGAAATCTCGCCCGCAACGTCATCCTCGGGCTCGTCCCGAGGATCTAAGCACGTCGCCCGGAATGCAACTGTGATGGCATCCTGAAAGCCGCAACGCCCAAAACCAACCGCCCAACAAATTTCACTTTAATTTCTTTTCACATTCGTTTTGCTCCATTATTCATTCATATCGAAGCAGCCAATGGGAGGAAGACTATGGCGGGATATGTTCTGGCGATCGACCAGGGGACGACGTCGACGCGGGCGATCGTGTTCGACGCGGAGATGCAGATCGCCGGTGCGGGCCAGAAGGAATTCAAGCAGATCTACCCGAAGTCCGGCTGGGTGGAGCACGATCCGGAGGAGATATGGGATTCTGTGGTCTCAACAATCAAGATGGCGATCCGCGAGGCGAAGATCAGCGCGAAGGATATCGCAGCACTCGGTATCACCAACCAGCGCGAGACGGTCGTGGTCTGGGAGCGCGAGACCGGCAAGCCGATCCACAATGCCATCGTCTGGCAGGACCGCCGCACCGCGAGCTATTGCGACAAGCTGAAGAAGCAGGAGCTTGAGAAGACCTTCACCAAGAAGACCGGGCTGCTGCTCGACCCCTATTTCTCCGGCACCAAGCTGTCGTGGATGCTGGCCAACGTGAAGGGTGCCAGGGCGCGGGCCGCCAAGGGCGAACTCTGCTTCGGCACCATCGACACCTTCCTGATCTGGCGCCTGACCGGGGGCAAGAGCTTCGCGACCGATGCGACCAATGCGTCGCGGACGCTGATGTACAACATCGCCAGCAACCAGTGGGACAAGGACCTCCTGGAGATCCTGCGGGTGCCGTCGGCCATGCTGCCCGAGGTCAAGGATTGCGCCGATGATTTCGGGATCACCGAGGCTGACATCTTCGGCGCGGCGATCCCGATCCTGGGTGTCGCCGGTGACCAGCATGCGGCGACGATCGGGCAGGCCTGCTTCGAGCCGGGCATGATGAAATCGACCTACGGTACCGGCTGCTTCGCGGTGCTGAATACCGGCTCTGACATGGTGCGCTCGAAGAACCGGCTCTTGACGACCATCGCCTATCGGCTCGATGGCGAGACGACCTATGCGCTGGAGGGGTCGATCTTCATCGCCGGCGCGGCCGTGCAGTGGCTGCGCGACGGCCTCGGGATCATCGACAGTGCCTCTAAGACCGGCGAACTGGCGGAAGCGGCGGATCCGACGCAGGATGTCTATCTGGTGCCGGCCTTTACCGGCCTCGGCGCGCCGCACTGGGACGCGAATGCCCGCGGCGCCATGTTCGGGCTGACCCGCAACAGCGGCCCGAAGGAATTTGCCCGGGCAGCGTTGGAGGCGGTCTGCTACCAGTCGCGCGATCTGCTCGACGCCATGCACAAGGACTGGAAGGGCGGTGTCGAGGAGACGGTGCTCCGGGTCGATGGCGGCATGGTGGCGTCGGACTGGACGATGCAGCGGCTGGCCGACATTCTCGACGCGCCGGTCGATCGCCCCGTCATTCTCGAGACCACGGCACTCGGCGCCGCGTGGCTGGCCGGCAGCCGGGCCGGCGTCTGGCCCGACCGAAAGGGGTTCTCGAAAAGCTGGAAACGCAACCAGCGCTTCGAGCCCGGCATGGACGAGAAGACCCGTGCGGCCAAGCTCAAGGGCTGGCGCAGCGCGGTGAAGCGGACGCTGAGCGAGAGCTAGCTCAGGCAAACGCGATGCATTTGCCTGTTGTCGCGTCTCCGAAGAGCAGGCCTGCGGTCAGGCGGTCACCTGCCGCCGCTGCGGTTGCCGTGGCGGGCTGTAGAGCCAGGAGGCGCCGCTGCGGTCGGCGGCAGCCTTGATGCCGAGCGACAGGCCGATGGCGACGGCGCAGACCAGTGGTGCGGTAAGATAGCCAATGGCGGCATGTCCGCCGAGCAGCACCGCGACGCCGGCGACCAGCAGCGAGACGATCATCACATGGGTGACGTAGACGGGCAGGGTGTTGCGCCCGAAATAGGCGAAGGCCCGCCGTGCCGCGTCCAGCTTCGAGATCAGCACCGCGGTTCCGCACAGCCAGGCGAGGCCGGCGATCGACGAGAGCATCGCCCAGCTTCCCTTCTCGACCGCCTGAAGGCGCCAGCGCAGGACGTAGAGGACGGCAAACACCAAAAAACCGCCGACCGCCATCAGTACCGGACGCTGGGTGACCACCTGCACGACCGACTTGCCGTACCAGCAGCCGAACAGGAAAAAGACGAAATACTGCAGTACGTTGCGGTGGGTGAAGAGATCGACCTGCAGATGTTCGCCGAAGGTCAGCAGCGAGACGATGGCGGCGATGGCAAGCGTCGCCGGCCGAGGCGCCGAGGAGAGAAGCTTGGTCGCAACCATGAAGATGGCGAGCGCCCAGATGAACCAGATGCCGGTGTTCGGCGCCCACCACATTTCGAGCAGTTGATAGGGATCGCTGCCCTCCGCCGGCACCAGCACGTTGGTCTGGACATAGCGGAAGAACAGCCAGCGGGCGGTGCTCCAGATGGCGAAGAGATAGACCAGCAGCCAGATCTTGCGGACCAGGAAATCACGCCAGGAGGCCTTCATGGCGGAGGCGGCGAGGAAGCCGGACACGGAGAAGAACAACGGCATGCGGATCGGGGTCATGATGGCGCTGATGCGGATGTAGAGGTCGGGCGCAATGGCGTGGAAATCGTGGTAGAGCAGCGTGTGATAGATGACGACGAGGATGATCGACATGCCCTTGGCGATATCGAGCCACTCGATCCGGTTCTGCTGCTTCATGGATGCCCTCTTTCACTATCTCGCACTGCAACAGACTACATAGGCGCAATAAGGCGAAAACGTGGGGTAGCACAATTTTTTATGCGCTATCGGCGGTTGCCAATTTGTGCCGGGCGCGTTTTGCCGATGTCGGGACTGCCGACCGGGGGGCGCCGTAGGGCCTTGCCTGGTGCGACGCGGTGCCAATTCCTCTGATATAATTTTTGCTGCGTCCTGTCGGTTGCCGCGTTACTCCTTCGTCATTGAGGAAGAGGAGTGACAGATGCTTTACGCGATCCTTTGCTATGCCGATGAAGAACGGGTTTTCTCCTGGACCAAGGAGGAAGAGGACGCCGTGATGGCGAAGCTTTATGCCGTGCAGGCGCCGCTCGCCGAACGCGGCAAGCTCGGGCCGGTCGGGCGGCTGATGCCGACGACGGCGGCGACGACCGTGCGCAAGGGGAAGGACGAGCCGCTCGTCATCGACGGGCCGTTTGCCGAAACCAAGGAAGCGCTGCTTGGCTTCTACGTGGTCGATTTCAACACGCTTGACGAGGCGGTGGCCTTCGCCAAGGAGCTTTCCTCGGTCAATCCCGGCTCCACCTCCTATGAGATCCGGCCGTTCTACGTCTTCCGACCCGGAGATTCCGCGACATGACAGACATCGCCTGGATCGACGTTGCGCTGTCTTCGGCCCGGCCGAAGGCGCTTGGCGCGCTGCTCAGATACTTCCGCGATCTCGATATCGCGGAGGAGGCCTTTCAGGAGGCCTGCCTGCGCGCTGTCAGAACCTGGCCGGACAAGGGACCGCCGCGCGATCCGACGGCATGGCTGATCTTCGTCGGTCGCAACAGCGGCATCGATGCGGTACGCAAGCGGTCGAAGACGCAGGCGCTGCCGGATGAAGAGCTGATCTCCGATACCGAGGATGCCGAGAGCGATATCGCCGAGCGGCTCGATACCTCGAACTACCGCGACGATATCCTCAGGCTGCTGTTCATCTGCGGCCACCCGGACCTGCCGGCGACGCAGCAGATCGCGCTGGCGCTGCGCATCGTCTCGGGGCTCTCGGTGCGGCAGATCGCCCGCGCCTTCCTGGTCGGCGACAGCGCCATGGAGCAGCGCATCACCCGGGCCAAGGCGCGCGTCGCCAAGGCCGGCGTGCCGTTCGAGACCCCTGACGCTGCCGAACGGGCCGAGCGGCTGACTGTTGTCAGCGCAATGATCTATCTGGTCTTCAACGAAGGCTACAGCCAGGCCGATCCGAAGGCCGAGGCCTGCGCTTTCGCCGACGAGGCGATCCGGCTTGGGCGGCTGATGCTGAGGATCTTCCCGGGCGAACCGGAGATCATGGGGCTGCTGGCGCTGATGCTGCTGCAGATCTCGCGGCGGCCGGCGCGGTTCAACGCGGCCGACGAGATCGTGCTGCTGGAAGAGCAGGACCGATCGCTGTGGAGCCGGCCGCTGATCGACGAGGCGCTTGTGCTGCTCGACAAGGCGATCCGTCACCGGCGCCCCGGCATCTACCAGTTCCAGGCGGCGATCGCGGCGCTGCATGCCCGCGCGGCACGCGCTGGAGATACCGACTGGGAGGAGATCGAGCTGCTCTATCGCGCGCTCGAGCGCCTGCAGCCGTCGCCCGTCATCACGCTCAACCGCGCGGTGGCGCTGTCGAAACTTCGGGGACCTGAAGAGGCGCTGGCGCTGGTGGAGACGCTTGGTGACCGGCTCGACGGCTATTTCTATTATCACGGCCTGCGCGGCGGGCTGCTGAAGCAGATCGGCCGGGTGCCGGAGGCGCGGGCCGCGTTCGACCGGGCGATCGCGCTGGCGCATTCGGCGCCGGAGGCGGCGCATATCCGCCTGCAGATTGACAGCCTGCAGCTGATGCCGGCTTTGCCGGCGGCGAAATGATCGCCTTCAAAACAATACTCTCAAAATAATTGCCGGAGAATCTTGCCTGCTGTCGGATGCGCGACATCTCCCACGTCCTTGCAACAGCTTTACTAACAGACTGATGCACATAGGCTTTCGCTCAACAGGAGACCATCGATGACCGACATCGCTACCCATGAACTCATCCTCGTCCGCGAATTCGATGCGCCGCGCGCGAAGATCTTCAAGGCCTGGACCGATCCTGCGCTAATGAAGGAATGGTTCGTGCCGCGCCCCTGGACGATCGCCGACGCCAAGCTCGACGTGCGCCCCGGCGGCGCAAACCTGATCATCATGCGCAGCCCGGAAGGACAGGATTTCCCCAACCGCGGCGTCTATCTCGAAGTCATCGAGAACGAAAAGCTGGTGTTCACCGACGCCTATGTCAGCGCCTGGGTGCCGTCGGAAAAGCCGTTCATGACGGCGACCGTGCTGCTCGAAGACCTCGGCAATGGCCGCACGAAATACACGGCCACCGCCGCCCACTGGACGGTGGAGGACAAGAAGACGCACGAGGAGATGGGCTTCCACGAGGGCTGGGGCAAATGCGCCGACCAGTTGGCGGAGCTTTTGGCGCGGATGTGAGGGGCGGGGCCCGCGGCGTATGCCGCAGTGCTAACCCAGATGGTGAACTGCTTGGCACAATGATTCCATTTACATGCCCAAGCCGTTGAAATTCGATTCGATTTGGCAGTCCGCTTTCGATGTCGTAACGTCTTGGCCAGGAGGTGTAGCGCTATGACTATCATCAGCCGCCGCGAATTCGATCAGACGAAAGACCGTGCCATCGAGGCCGCTGCCGACGGTCCAGTGTTCATCACCGATCAAGGGCAGCCGGCCTATGTATTGATGACGGTTGACGCCTACCATCGGCTCAGCAAGCAGGCGACCTCGATCGGTGAGGCGTTCTATGTGCCCGGTATCGACGAAATCGAGTTTGATATCCCGAAACTCGATGATACCGGCATCAAGCCGGTTGATCTTTCCTGATGTACCTTCTTGACACCAACGTGATCTCCGAGCTCCGGAAGCTGCACAATGGCAAAGCCGATCCGGCTTTTTCCGTCTGGTTTGGCGGTGTCAGCCTGGACAAGGTGCATCTTTCGGCAATGACGATATTCGAGGTCGAGTATGGAGCGCTCCTTCTCAAACGAAGAGACCCCGGCCAAGCTGCCATTCTTGAAGATTGGCGCGACAGAATTCGCGATCAACTGCGAAATCGCATCATACCGATCGACGAGGCTATCGCACTCGACTGCGCGGCGCTGAATGTGCCCAAGACCCGTCCGCTACGGGATGCATTCATCGGTGCGACTGCGCGAATACGTGGCCTTATTCTCGTCACCCGCAATACCAGGGATTTCCAAGGCATGGACCTTGAGATCGTCAATCCATGGGATGCGCAGATATAGCTCTCCCCATCAATTTCATCGAACGATCCGTTCGATAATTTCCGATTGCGCCCCTACTACGCCATCCTTATCTGCAACCAAGAGCGAAACGGGATGCACACCATGGAACTGGGCCTTTACACCTTTGCCGACGTCAACCCCAATCCGAGCCGCAGCAAGGGGGCGGAGGGGGCCGAGAGGCTTAAGCATCTGATCGAGGAGATCGAGCTGGCCGATCAGGTGGGGCTCGATGTGTTCGGGCTCGGCGAGCATCACCGGCCGGACTACGCGGCTTCGGCACCTGCCGTGGCGCTGGCCGCTGCCGCGGTGAAGACGAAGAACATCCGGCTGACGAGCGCCGTCACGGTGCTGTCCTCCGACGATCCGGTGCGGGTGTTCCAGCAGTTCTCGACGCTCGATCTTCTGTCCAACGGCCGTGCCGAGATCATGGCGGGCCGGGGTTCGTTCATCGAGTCCTTCCCGCTGTTCGGCTACAAGCTTGAAGACTACGACCAGCTGTTCGAGGAGAAGCTCGACCTGCTTCTGGCGCTGCGTGACAGCGAAACAGTGACGTGGTCGGGCGAGACGCGGGCTGCGATCAACGGGCGCGGCGTCTATCCCCGACCGTTCCAGGATCCGCTGCCCGTCTGGGTCGCCGTCGGCGGCACGCCGCAGTCGGTGGCGCGCGCCGGTGCGCTCGGTCTGCCGGTGGCGCTGGCGATCATTGGCGGCGAGCCGCATCGGTTCGCGCCGCTGTTCGATCTCTACCGCGAGGCTGCGCGCCGTGCCGGGCAGGATCAGGCTAAGCTGAAGACATCAATCAACGTGCACGGCTTCGTCGCGGATACGACCGATGCGGCGGCCGATCAGTTTTACGGGCCGCAGGCCGAGGTGATGAACCGGATCGGGCGCGAGCGCGGCTGGGGGCCGACCAACCGGGCGCATTTCGATGCGTCGCGCGGGCCGAAGGGCGCGCTGTTCGTCGGCGATCCCGAAGTGGTGGCCGAAAAGATCATCGCGCATCACCGCCTGTTCAAGAACGACCGCTTCCTCCTGCAGATGGCAATAGGCCTGATGCCGCACGACCAGATCATGCGCGGCATCGAACTCTACGGCACGAAAGTCGCGCCGATCGTTAGAAAGGCATTGACTGAAAGCGGCGAAGGGGCGAAAGCCACCGCCTAAAGTGAGAGCATGTTGGCGTAAAGGATGCGTTGGAATTCCGTCGACGTCGTGCTCTGTTCCAGAATCGAGAGCCGGCCGACCGGCCAGAAGAGCAAGGCCGGAAACGGGATTTCATGATTGTCGAGACGGAAGACGAACTGCAGAAGCTCAAGGATATCGGCAGGATTTGCGCCAATGCGATCCAGATCATGGCCGCATCGCTGGAGCCGGGGATCACCACGCAGGAACTCGACGATATCGGCCGCAGGGTGCTTGAAGCCGCCGGCGCCCGGTCTGCGCCGGAGTTCTGCTACCAGTTTCCAGGCGCCACCTGCATCAGCGTCAATGAGGAAATCGCCCACGGCATACCCGGCGCCCGCGTCATCCGGCCGGGCGATCTGGTCAATATCGACGTGTCGGCCGAGAAGGACGGGTTCTTCTCCGATACCGGCGCATCCTTCGTCGTGCCGCCGTCGAAATCGAAGCTCGACAAGCTTTGCCGCGACGGAAAACGTGCCTTGTGGGTGGGGCTCAACCAGGTGAAATCGGGCGAGCCGCTTGCCAAGATCGGCCAGGCAATCGGTGCCTTCGCAGTGAAAAACCGCTATACGCTGGTGGCGAACCTCGCCAGCCATGGCGTCGGCCGGTCGCTGCACGAGGAGCCCGGCGAGTTGTCGACGTGGCCGGACCCTTCGGAAAAGCGGATGATGACGGACGGGCTGGTGTTTACCGTCGAGCCGTTCCTGTCGCTGGGCGCGACATGGGCGGAAGGCGGCGACGATGCGTGGACGCTCTATGCCGATCCGCAGGCTCCGACGGTGCAGTTCGAGCATACCGTTGTCGCGACCCGCAACGGGCCGCTGATCCTGACGCTGCCCGACGGCGAGGCGTAAGCTCGCCCATCGGTGAGCGGTCTTACGATATAACTTGATGCTCAATGTTTGCTCACCCCGAGCGATTGCCGGGGTGAGTTTGGCTGCTTGCAGCTCGGGTTCGGGGAGGTCGGTTCAGCCGGCCTTGCCCGATTGCAGGATCTCGGCGGCAGCGCGCTCGAGAATGCCGGCGATGCGCTTGGCCTCGTCCTTCGACCAGGGATAGCGCAGCCGCAGCGCCGATTTCAGCAGCATCCGGGCGGCGGCGACTTCGCTCTTGTCCTCGGGGAAGGCTTCTTCCTCGCGGTCTCCGCCTCGGCTTTCCGGGTCGAAGATGCGGCGCACATGCGCCATCTTCTCGCCGATGCGTTCCAGCTTTCCAAGCGTCATTTCGATCATGGAACTGTTCTCCTCCACCAGTTTACGGCCGCTTTCGGTGATGCGGTAGAGCTTCTTGGTGCCTTCGCTCTCGACATCGGCCAGGCCGGTTTCTTCAAGATAGGTCAGCGCCGGATAGATGACGCCGGGGCTCGGGACGTAGAAGCCGCCGGAGCGTTCTTCCAATAGCTTGATCAGTTCGTAGCCATGGCGCGGCTGTTCGGCCAATAGTGCCAGGATCACCAATTGCAGGTCGCCGGCCGCGAACTTCCGCCCCATGCGAAAACCGCCTCCACCCATCATTCCACCTCTAAAACCTCTCATCGATCACTCCTTATGATGTATCGTTGATTATGTCGTAAAACATATATCGTAAGATAATTGATTTCAAGAGGTCGTGGTTCAACTCATCGAGAATTCCTGCCGTTGATGGTTCCATCAGAAAATCTTGATTGCGGGTCGGCTGATGCGCCGCCATAAGCGGAGCATGCTGGTTCGCAATGAAATCTCCGCCGTCCGTCTGTTTCCCACCGCGCTTGCCGGGATGATCGCCATGGCGGCGGCGATGGGGTTCGGCCGCTTTTCCTTCACACCGATCCTGCCGGGAATGATGAGCGGCGTGCCGCTGTCGGCCGCCGACGCCGGCTTCGTGGCGTCCGCCAATTTCGTCGGCTATCTCGTCGGCGCGGTGCTGGCCGCCTATGGCTGGGCGGCGGGGCGCGAGCGCAAGGTGGCGCTCGGCGCGCTTGCCGCCACCGCCATCCTGCTGGCGGCGATGGCGGCGACCAGTTCGGTGACGGTGTTTGCCGTCATCCGCTTTCTCGCCGGCATTGCCAGCGCGTTCGCGATGATCTTCACCTCGTCGATCGTGCTCAGCCATGGCGCGGCAGCCGGAAACGACCATGTGCAATCAGCGCATTTCGGCGGCCCGGGGGCGGGGATCGCGCTGTCGTCGTTCATGGTGTTCATCGTCGGCCTGTTCTACCATGGCAGCCCGCAGGCCTGGCGCGCCGACTGGATCGGCGGCGCCGTCTGCTGCGCCATCAGCCTCGCGGCCGTGTGGTGGTTGCTGCCTGCGAGGCCCGCAGCCACGGCGCAGACGGGCAAGGAGCCGGCGATCGTCTGGAGCCGGCCGATGCTGTTGGTCACGCTGTCCTACGGGCTGTTCGGCTTCGGCTACGTCATCACCGCCACCTTCCTCGTTACCATCGCGCGGATGGCGGCGGCCGGGCCGATGGTGGAATTCCTCTGCTGGCTGATCGTTGGGCTGACGGCATCGGTGGCGCTGTTCCTGTGGAAGCCGCTGGTAAAGCCTTTGGGGCTCGGCCGGATCTACGTTGCCGCCCTTCTGGTCGAGGCCGTCGGCGTGCTGGCGACGGTGCTCCTTCCGCATGCGGTGGCGCCGCTGATCGGCGGCGCCCTGTTCGGCGCAACGTTCCTCGCCATCACCGCCTACGGGCTGCAGATCGGCCGCAGGCTGGTGCCTGCCAGCCCGCGCCGGGCTTTCGCGATGATGACGGCGGCGTTCGGCCTCGGCCAGATTGTCGGTCCCGTGGTTGCCGGCTGGATGGCCGAGCGCAGCGGCAGCTTCGTGGCGCCCACCTATGTGGCGGCGCTGGCGCTGGTCGTCTGCGCGGCCCTGGTGATGCCGGTGCTCAAGAAGATCGCCTAACCAATTACAATTGCGTAAGAATGCGGCGAGCCCATTGCCGCATCCGGCGAACTGCCGTAGTTTTCGGCGCAATCGCTCTTTTAGGGCTTCCGAAGACACAAGTTCAGGAAAGCAATCTCCCCCGTGTTCCTATCCTATTTCCCGAAGCCGAAACTCTTCTTCACATCCGCGATCGTCTGGGCGCTTATCGGCGTCCTGCTGTGGTACTTCGGAGGCTCCAGCCTCGGCGCGGTCATCGGCCTGCCGCCGCTGGCGCAAGGCCAGGAGCCGCCGATCGGTGTTTCGGTGTTCTGGTCGGCGCCGTTTCTGTGGTTCTACATCTACTATATCGTCTTCGTGGCGCTGTTCGCCGGCTTCTGGTTCACCTATAGCCCGCATCGCTGGCAGATGTGGTCGGTGCTCGGCTCGGCGCTGATCATCTTCAACACCTATTTCTCGGTGCAGGTTAGCGTTGCGATCAATGCCTGGTACGGGCCGTTCTACGACATGATCCAGCGGGCGCTGGCGCGGC
The DNA here is from genome assembly GCA_900470805.1 of Hyphomicrobiales bacterium. Taxonomy (GTDB): domain Bacteria; phylum Pseudomonadota; class Alphaproteobacteria; order Rhizobiales; family Rhizobiaceae; genus Rhizobium. Next base: position 16,054 of record UCCA01000021.1, read on the forward strand.
AGGAGCCGATCCCGACCGCTGCCGACCTTTACTGGGGCATGACGGGCTTTGCCGGGATCGCTTTCGTGGCGATTACCGTCGGCGTGCTCAACCTGTTCTTTGTCAGCCACTGGATTTTCCGCTGGCGCACGGCGATGAACGAATTCTACATGTCCTACTGGCCGAAACTGCGGCATATCGAAGGTGCTTCGCAGCGCGTTCAGGAAGATACGATGCGGTTTTCGACCACGGTCGAAAGCCTTGGCGTCAACCTCGTCAGCTCGATCATGACGCTGATCGCGTTCCTGCCGGTGCTGTTCAAGTTCTCCACGACGGTCACGGAGTTGCCGATCGTCGGAACGGTGCCGCATGCGCTGGTCTGGGCGGCGATTTTCTGGTCACTGTTCGGAACGGTATTTCTGGCCGCCGTCGGGATCAAGCTGCCGGGCCTCGAATTCCGCAATCAGCGTGTCGAAGCGGCCTACCGCAAGGAGCTGGTCTATGGCGAGGATCACGACGATCGCGCCGACCCGATCACTGTGGCGCAGCTGTTTGCCAACGTGCGGCGCAACTATTTCCGGCTCTATTTCCACTACATGTATTTCAACGTCGCCCGCATCTTCTATCTGCAGGCCGACAATCTGTTCGGCACCTTTGTCCTCGTACCGTCGATTGCAGCTGGCAAGCTGACGCTCGGCGTCTTGAGCCAGATTCAGAATGTGTTCGGGCAGGTGCGTGAATCGTTCCAGTATCTCGTCAATTCGTGGACGACGATCGTCGAGCTTTTGTCGATCTACAAACGCCTGCGTACCTTCGAAGCGGCGATCGACGGCGAGCCGCTGCCGAGCATCGACCAGCGCTACCTCGAGCGCGAGCAGGGTGCCGTGCAGGCCGACGGCTAGGATTGACTGAGGTCTTCGTGATGGAACGCCGCGCACAGAAATGCGCGGCGTTTTGCGTTTTTGGGGACCGCTAAGCCGCTGCGCCAAACCGGATCTCGCCGCGGTTCAGGAAGCAGGTCTTGCTGAACAGGGTGAGATCGAGCGGGTTCGGCAGCCTGATGTCGTCGAGGTCGGGGCATGGTTTTGCCGAGGCCTCGAAGGCGCGGTCGATCTGTGACACGAAGACGATGATCTGGCCCGCCGCCTCTGCGAAGGCGCGCAGGGCGCGGACCTGGGTCATCAGGTCGGGGTTCACCCGCTTCTGGTCGAGCAATTGCAGGTAATCGACGACGGCCAGTGTGCCCGGCCTTTCCTCTTGCAATCGAGCGATGATGTAGTCTGCATTGATGGCGTCGGAGCTTTCGAAGCTGAAGAGAGCGCCGAAGCCGGTCGGATCGGCACCAATGGTCTGGAAGCGCTCGATGACGTCCTTCTCGGTATATTCGAGGCTGAAGAACAGGCCGCGATTGCCCGCTTTCATCGCCTCGACGGCGAGTTCGAGGCTGAGTAGCGTCTTGCCCTGGCGCGGGCGGGCGCCGACAAGAACGAGGTCGCCCGGTCGCAAGGTCGCGTAGAGCCGCGCGGCGCGCGGCGCGGACGCCAGTTTGGCGGCGAGCAGGCTCCAAGTCGCGAAGCCTTCGCTTGCCGCTATGCGATCGAGGGCCGCATGCAGCGGGATGCCCTCATCGCGAGACATCGCCTTTGCCTTGCGCTTCAAATGATAGATGGGTGCTGACAATTTCACGTCTTAACCTCCTGGTGCGAGCAAGCGTCACAACCCCTCCTTATGCTTTTTGCTCGAACAGTCGGTTCGGTGATGGAATGTGCCCAGCATGAACGATGCTTTCCCATCGGAGGGGGGAGGCGTGGGCGACGCCAGAATCAGAGTCTAGCGCAATTTCTAGCGGTTGCAATTCGGGTGAGGGGCATGAATGCCGAGCCGGCGCCGATCCATCTCGCGCACGCAAACATTCCGCGCGGAGCAAAACGCCGCGACGGTTGGCCTTCGGTGGAGGGGAAGGGCAGGCATCGTGTGTCGGTGGTATAAGTGTCAGGTTTGGTGCCTGCCCGATCGCCTTGGCGTCCGGTCGTCCCGGTCCGGCAGGAGCGTCTCCCGGATCGTTTCTTTCCGTGTGATCGTCGGTTCTGACCGCCGCCGATCCGCCTTGGCAACCATCATCGCACGCCGGATTTCGAGCGGTGGAAGCTCCGGTTCGCGACCCGGCCCCCTGTGCGTTGACGGGGCGATTATGGCGGGGCGGCGCTCAGCGGGGATGAGAAACGCCCGGTGTCGGGCTCAAGGTGTTGAGAGGGTTGGGGGATTTGTTTTGTGGGGTGGGTGGTCGTGCCCATGGGATGGGGCTGTGGTATGGGCTGTGCCCGAAAGCCCTCTCTGCCTGCCGGCATCTCCCCCACAAGGGGGGGAGAGCGCTGGAGGTGGCCGCTCGCCCCAAGTTTGCTGTCTGGGCGAGCGATAGCCGCGGGTCTTCTCCCCCCTTGTGGGGGAGATGGCCGGCAGGCCAGAGAGGGCGTCACACGGTAAAGCGCTCACCGAAGCCGCTGAATGCCCAGCCCGCCCTACAAGCCCGACGCCGGTGTCGTCTGCAGCTTCCCGCGCGCCCGGATCAGAGGGATCGCCTCGGAGTAGCTGACGCAGGCCACGTCCTGGCGGTGGCAGACGTCGCTGACCAGCCGGTCCAGCGCCCGCCAGTAGGCGCCGCCGTTCATTTCGACGAAGTGGAAGCCGAGCTGGAGGGGGATGCGGTCGCCCGAATATTGATGCTCGAAGGCGCGGCTGAAGGCGGCGTAGGCGCGGTCTTCGAACTCTTTGCTGTCGACCTTGTCTTCCTCGCCCTTGGAGTGGCGGACGAAGAGGTTATAGTCCATGCCGATGATCGGCCGGTCGCGCGGGCCCTCGGGGATCAGCGGCAGGCCGAAGCGGATGATGCCGCCTTCCTCGACCGGCATGGCCGGGCCCTTGGTGACGAGGCTGGCGTCGTAGATGAAGCCGGCCTTCTTCTCGGCCGAGATCATGTCGGCGCCTTCTGTGGCGGAGAGATAGGGCGCGCGAAAACCGTGGATGCCGTGGTCGACGAGATCCTGCCAGCCGTTCGGCTCCTCAAGGTCGACGCCCTTCCAGGCGTTTTTCAGCGTCTGATGGAAGGTGGCGTATTCGGCCGACCAGTCGGCCGCGCTCCACTGCCGGCCGTCGAAATGGCCGCAGGCATGGCTGGAGATGTCGTGGCCCTCGAGATGGGCGTGCCAGATGTTGCCGAGGCGCTCGCGGATCTCGTCGTCGCTCTGGGCAAAGCCGATGTTGGAGCGGCCGGGCTTCTGGTGCGGCGCCTGGTAGGCCTTCCTGGCAGCCTTGTTCATCAGGAAGGTGCAGGAGAGGAAATAGGTGAAGTGGGCGCCGTTCCTCGCCGCCATCTCGCGGCTCCTCTGCCACAGCGCGTTGTCGTGGGCGCCGTCGAAGGAGATCATCACCAGCTGTTTCGGCTTGCCGCCGGGCTCGTCTTCCGCATGCGTCGCAGCCGCCGGGATCAGCAGGGAAAAAACCAGGGAAAGCGAGAGAAAGGAACGAGACATGGACACCGCGACAATTTGTTTCGGGCTTTTCTGGTCCTGAATTGAGGCGAAGCTGCGGTCTCGCTGGCATTTTTCCGTCGGCAGCGATAAGCCTGTCCAATAGTCAAATCAGGAATTTAGCCATGCGTTTGCTGATCTTAAGCCTCATCCTCTTCATCGGCCTGCACCTGATCCGCGTGATCGCGCCCGGCTTTCGCCAGCAGATGATCGACAAGGTCGGCAAACCGGTCTGGGGCGCGGCGCATGGCATCCTCGGCGTCGTGACGCTGCTGTTTCTGGCTTACGCCTTCAACGAGGCGCGCGGCATGTACGGCACCCTCTACGAACCGCCGATCTGGACCGCGCATCTGGCGCTGACGCTGATGCTGATCGCGATGATCTGTCTTGTGGCGGGCTTCCTGCCCGCCGGACACATCCGGGCAAAGCTGAAGTTTCCGCTGCTGGTCGCCATCAAGATCTGGGCGCTGGCGCATCTGCTGGCGAATGGCGAACCCGAGGCGGTGGTGTTGTTCGGGTCGTTTCTCGCCTGGGCGGTGTTGCTCAGGATCTCGATGAAGCAGCGGCTGCGCAAGGGCGAGATCACCCTGCCGGTGTTCGTTTCGGCCAGATACGATCTCTATTCCATCGTCATCGGCATCGTGCTGTGGGGGCTGATCATCTGGAAGCTGCACGCACTGGTGATCGGGGTTTCGCCGATCGTCATGGGATGATTCTTTCACATCCCCCTTACAACGGATGCAAAATCGGGTAGAAGGCCCCCATAATGTGCGTGCAACCCGCATGACGATGCATATCCGCGCCGGAGACGAGAATGGCATTCAACGACGACAGCTTCATTCGTGAAGTCAATGAGGAACTGCGGTCCGACCAGATGAAGGGCGCTTGGGGCCGGTTCGGCCTGTACCTTGTTGCGCTCGCCGTCCTGATCGTGCTCGGCACCGTCGGCTACAAGGTCTACGAATACTGGGACAACAACCAGTCCTCGGGCACCGGCGACCAGTTCATTGCCGCGATGAAGCTCGCCGACGAGAACAAGAGCGACGAGGCGCTGGCAGCGCTCGACAAGCTGGAGAAGGCCGGTCACGGTGACTATCCGATCCTCGCACGCCTGCGCGCCGCCTCCGTTCTCGCCCAGAAGGGTGACACGACGGGTGCCGTTGCCGCTTTCGACGTGATCGGCAAGGACGCCAAGGCGCCGGCCGCCGTGCGCGACGCCGCCAAGATGCGCGCCGGATGGCTGCTGATCGAAGGCGGCACCTACGAGCAGGTTTCCGCCCAGGTCGAGGAAATGGCCGTTCCGACCAACGCATTCCGCCATTCCGCTCGCGAAGCGCTCGGCCTTGCCGCCTACAAGGCCGGCAACATGGCTCAGGCCCGCCAGTGGTACCAGGCGATCGCCGACGATGCGCAGACCCCGCGCAACGTTGCCAATCGCGCCCAGATGATGCTTGATATCATTACCGCATCCGGCAAGGCGCCCGCCGCACAGGGCTGAGTTTAAGGAATTTCAATGAGCTTCACGGTCGCGATCGTTGGTCGCCCGAATGTCGGCAAGTCGACCCTTTTCAACCGCCTGGTTGGGAAGAAGCTGGCGCTTGTCGATGACACGCCGGGCGTCACCCGCGACCGCCGCCCGGGCGATGCGCGGCTCATGGGTCTGCATTTCACCATCATCGACACCGCCGGTCTCGAAAAGGCCGACGCCGAAAGCCTGCAGGGCCGCATGCGCGCCCAGACGGAAGCGGCGATCGACGAGGCCGACATCTCGCTGTTCGTGGTCGATGCCAAGTACGGCCTGACGCCCGTCGACAAGGAACTCGGCGAGATGCTGCGCCGTCGCGGCAAGCCGGTGGTGCTGGTTGCCAACAAGTCGGAAGCCAAGGGCTCCGACGGCGGCTTCTACGACGCCTACACGATCGGCCTCGGCGAGCCGGTGCCGATCTCGGCCGAACACGGGCAGGGCATGCTCGACCTGCGCGACGCGATCGTCGCTGCGATCGGCGAGGAGCGTGCCTACGCCAAGGACAACGAAGACGTTGCCGTCACCAATGTCGATCTTCCGTCCGAGATGGAAGAGGACGAGGATTACGAGCCGGAATACGACGACACCAAGCCGCTGCGCGTTGCGATCATCGGCCGCCCGAATGCCGGCAAGTCGACACTGATCAACCGCTTCCTCGGCGAGGACCGGCTGCTGACCGGCCCCGAAGCGGGCATTACCCGCGACAGCATCTCGGTCGAATGGGACTGGCGTGGTCGCACGATCAAGATGTTCGACACCGCAGGCATGCGCCGCAAGGCCCGCGTGACGGAAAAGCTGGAGAAGCTTTCGGTCGCCGACTCGCTGCGCTCGATCCGCTTTGCAGAGACCGTGGTCATCGTCTTCGATGCGACCATTCCATTCGAGAAGCAGGATCTGCAGCTCGCCGATCTGGTCATCCGCGAAGGCCGCGCCGCCGTGCTGGCCTTCAACAAGTGGGACCTGATCGAGGATCAGCAGGCGGTTCTGGCCGATCTGCGCGAGAAGACCGAACGGCTGTTGCCGCAGGCGCGCGGCATCCGCGCCGTGCCGATTTCCGGCCAGACCGGACGCGGCCTCGACAAGCTGATGCAGTCGATCATCGACACCGACATGGTGTGGAACAAGCGCGTCTCGACCGCCAAGCTCAACCGCTGGCTCGACGCGGTGACGACGCAGCATCCGCCACCCGCGGTGTCCGGCCGCCGCCTGAAGCTCAAATACATGACGCAGGTCAAGGCCCGCCCGCCGGCCTTCATGATCTCGTGCACGCGCGCCGACGCGCTGCCGGAATCCTATACGCGCTACCTGATCAACGCCCTGCGCGCGGATTTCAACATGCCGAGCGTGCCGATCCGGATCATGTATCGCGAGAAGGAAAATCCGTACGAGTCGCGGAGCGGCGGACGCCGGAAGCCCGTACAGAGCAAGTAGGAACCGGTGCCGCCCGAGGGCGGCGCCTCCCACCAGGCGCGATCCGTGCTGTCAGGTGGCTCAGTCAGCTGGCGAAGTAATAAACCGGATCGCGCGTCAATTCGCCATTGCCGATGTGGCCGTAGACGTCGTTTCCAAGGATCCAGAAGCTTATCGCCTGCGTTTCCGTGGAAAAGATGTAGTCTCCCGAGATCCAGTGCTCGGCTTTACTTCCCGCTAGCGCAAACAGATGTTCGCCGGCCTGGTACATGACAGCCTTGTGTGACTTCGAATCATATAAGTAACGTTCGTCCGCCATCTCGCGCCCTGATTCTATTTCATGACAATCCCATGAAGGCTTTGGTTTGTCGAATAATCCTGTTTTAATATATATGACTATTTTTGGGTAATACGGCCTTCTGGCCTCGGAAAGCCTTGCCGCCGCGCGGATTTCGAGGAAATTTTTGTCCTGTATTTGCGCGTTGTCGGCGATGGCGATCGCCATTCGTCCTTGAGACGACGGGAGCGGTTCATTGACGCCGCTGCACCCGTCATTCGGACAGGGGAGGTGCATGATCATGGACCATATCGACGTTTCGAGACGGCCTTCGGCCTATCGCTGGGTGATCGTCGCCGCCGGCGCGCTGATGACCTGCGTGGCGCTCGGCGCGATGTTTTCGCTGGCGATCTTCCAGGAGCCGATCGCGCTCGACACCGGCTGGTCGCATGTCGGCATCGCCAGCGCGATGACGCTGAACTTCATCGTCATGGGCATCGGCGGCTTTTTCTGGGGCGCCGCCAGCGATCGCTTCGGGCCGCGGATCGTTGTCATGATCGGGGCGGCGCTGCTCGGGCTGGCGCTGGTGCTTTCCAGCCAAGCCCGCTCGCTCCTGCATTTCCAACTGACCTACGGCATCCTCGTCGGCATCGCCGCCAGCACCTTCTTCGCGCCGATGACCGCCGCAACCACGGCATGGTTCGACAAGAACCGCGGCCTTGCCGTGTCGCTGGTCTCGGCCGGCATGGGGGTAGCGCCGATGACCATCTCGCCCTTCGCCCGCTGGCTGATCACCGCCTATGACTGGCGCACGGCGATGCTGATCATCGGCATTGGCGCCTGGGTGCTCTTGCTGCCGGCGGCGTTGCTGGTGCGGCGCGGGCCGGAGACGGCCGGAGCGGCGGCTGCCGAGCCATCGGCCGGCATGGCTCCAGGCGAGGCGACTGCGGTCGACACGGCCACGCCGCCGCTCTCACAGGTGTTCCGCTCGCCGCAGTTCATCGTGCTGGGGCTGACCTTCTTCGCCTGCTGCGCGGCGCATTCCGGGCCGATCTTCCACATGGTCAGCTACGCGACGATCTGCGGGGTGGCGCCGATGGCGGCGGTCAGCATCTACAGCGTCGAGGGTTTGGCGGGGCTTGGCGGCCGGTTGATCTACGGCACGTTGGCCGACCGGATCGGCGTCAAGCCCGTCATCGTCGGCGGGCTGCTGATCCAGGCGGTGGTGCTGATGGCCTATCTGTTCGTCAGCCGGCTGGGCGAGTTCTACGCGCTGGCGCTGATCTTCGGCAGTGCCTATGGCGGCGTGATGCCGCTCTATGCGGTCTTGGCGCGCGAGTATTTCGGGCAGAAGATCATCGGCACGGTGTTCGGCGCCGTCGCCATGCTCTCCAGCCTCGGCATGGCCTTCGGGCCGCTGGTCGGCGGCTTGCTGTTCGACACGTTCGCGAATTATTCGTGGCTGTTCATCGGTTCGTCGCTGGTCGGGCTTGGGGCGGCGGCGATCGCGCTTGCGTTTCCGGCGCTGCCGGGGGAGCGGGGACGGACGGTTGGTGTGGCGGGGTGAGGTTGGGCTTGGGCTTGGCGAGGGGTTGGTGGGCGGAAGCTTCCACTGCTGTTCGCCAGCGCCGGCGTTATGTTCCCTTGCGCCTTATCTCCCCACCTCATGCCTGTGCCCAGACTTCGTCCGGGCGATGTCACAGATATCCAGCGCGCTCAAGTCACTGAGCGCACTAAACTCTCTTTGCCACATCGAGGAAGTCAGTCATTCACGGCGCGGACGCGCCGTGGCTGGATCCCCGCCACAAGGGCGAGGATGAGGGAAAGTGGGGTTGGCGTGGCTGAAGAAACGTCGGTGTTAGCACCCGCGAGGCGGCCATTGCCGTTGCCGCATTCGTTTTTACTCTACCGCTAAACCACAGAACGCTACACCACAGACGCCGCATCACCGTCGCCGAGCCGCTTGTTGCGCGGCAGGGACTTGGCGGCGTATTGCCAGGCTTTTTTCCATTTCGGCGTGATGACGCCGTTGGCGGCGCGGATGTTGGTGATGAATTGCAGGGTGGCCGCTTCCCAGGAGTATTGGACCGCGAGCTCGCGGGCCTTTTCGCGCGAGGCCGAGAGTGCCGCGATGCAGGCGGCGTGCAGGTCGTCGTTCAACGCGCCGACATCGCTGTCATCGCCGATGATGTCGAGCGGGCCGGTGACGGGGTAAGCGGCGACGGGGACGCCGGAGGCTAGTGCCTCAAGAATGGTGTTGCCGAAGGTGTCGGTCAGCGACGGGAAGACGAAGACGTCGGCCTGCGCGTAGATCGCCGCCAGTTCCGGGCCGACCTTGAGGCCGGTGAAGTGGACGTCGGGATAGCGGCGCTCGAGCTCGGCGCGGGCCGGACCGTCGCCGACGACGATCTTGGAGCCCGGCAGGTCGAGATCGAGGAAGGCCGGGAGGTTCTTTTCCAGCGCGACGCGGCCGACCGTCATGAAGACCGGGCGGGGGAGATCGAAGGGGCGCTCCTCCAGCGCTGCAGGATGGAACTGGCCGGCATCGATGCCGCGGGTCCAGGGCATCAGGTTGCGGATGCCCTTTTCTGACAGCTCGCGGGCGAGGCTCGGCGTCGCCACCATGCAGCCGGCGCCCGAGTTGTGGAACCAGCGCACGAAGGCGTAGAGCCAGCTCTTCGGAATCGGCAGCCGGGCGGCGACATATTCGGGGAAGCGGGTGTGGTAGCTGGTGGAGAACGGCATGCGGTTCTTCAGGCACCAGCGCCGCGCCGTCAGACCGAGCGGGCCCTCGGTGGCGATGTGGACGTAGGACGGCCGGTGCTTCTCGATCTCGCGGGCGACACTGCGGTAGCGGGCGATGGAAAGGCGGATCTCGGGATAGGTCGGGCAGGGGATGTTGCGGAACGCCTGCGGCGTCACCATCGCCACCTCGACGCCGATCTTCGTCAGCTCGCGATTGGTGTTCTCGATCGAGCGGACGACGCCGTTGACCTGCGGGTGCCAGGCATCGGTGACGATGACCAGCCGCTCCGGCTTGTCCAGCGGCAGGACGGTTTCGCCGTCCGCAATGTTCGACAGTCGCTGCAGCATGACCCCGACTTCCATCCGCGCCGAGACGACGGCGCCAAGCTCCGGGCGGGCGCCGGAGGATCGATTCCCGCGTGTTCATTGTCGCTGCTGTCGATGATGGAAATATTACAGCGCGGCGGTGCAGCCGAGCACCTGCTGAACTGCAATTAATGATTGCATGCGATTTGTTGTTTGCAATCATAAAGATGATAACCCTTTGAGGGACGAAGGGGATCATTTCATGTCGAAACAGTTGCGGGTGCTGGCATTGCTGGCGGCGGCGGCGCTTGCCGGCTGCGCGAGCGTGGATGCCGGGGATATTCAGAAGTTTGGAGTGGCGACGGCTGCGGTGGCGCAGGCGGCGCGGGATGCGCGGACGATCGACAATACATTGGCTCGGGCACACAAAACGGAGGGCGAGGCGGTGCTGTATGTCTCTACGGGGACTTATAACTTTTCTCCGCCGGACCTTCCTAGACTTACCACTGGCGTTGCGTGGGATACGCGAATTGCATACGCGGGCGCACTTGCCGCGTATGGAGAGGCACTCGCGCGTGCCGCCAGCGGCGTTCAAAGCGCGAATATCGGCGCAGCCGTGGATAATCTGAAAGACGCCTTCACGACATCGGCCCCCAGACTGGTGCCGCAAAAGAACTTTGCGTCGATTTCCAACGCGACCGTTATCGTTGCCAAACAAGCAATTAGCCAAGCCGCCTGGCATGAAGTCAGGCAGGCGATGCAACGCGCGCATCCTTCCATAGTCAAGGGACGCGATCTACTTGCCGCAGATTTCGCCAAGGTAGGCGGTAGAGCGAAAGAACAATATGCGCTTTGGCTAGAATCAAAGGCAGCTGCACTAGGAGCTGTAAGATCGACCAGCAGCGGTAAGGAGCGTTACGATACCTATCGTGCATTTTTGCTGGAGCAGCAGAGTGTTGCGGCCAGCATAGAGCTTTTGGTGCCGGCGCGAGAAGGCGATCAGCCTGGTTATGTCGCGTTGTTGGACAACATGGTTGCTGCTCATAAGTTGCTAGCTGATGGCGCAAAAGACCCTGCGGCACTTTCTGATTTTCTTGCGATAGCGCAGCAATTCGAGGCACTAGCCGAAATTTTTGGTGGTAACGGAGGATCGTGATGACCGCAAACAGGGACGCTTACGACCGATTTAGAGCTGGCATTGTGGCCGCTCAACTTGGCTTCAATGACGCCGTGCAGAATGGAGGAGACGGTCGACGATTTCTCGACCTCATCTATCTCTATGACAATGAGCTTGATGCAATGGTCGCTGCGGAACTGATGAGGTCGTCCGCGCAATACAAAGTGTTGACGCAGGAATTAAAGGACCGCAAGCGGGAACTGGAGGGTGTTATTGATGACATTAAAGAGCTTGTGACGTCTAGCGAAGCAGCGCTGAAGATCGTGACGATCTTCAGCAAGATCATCGCCATCATCTGACCTGTAGTCACCCCTCAAACCCCAAGCTTCCCCTTGGCCACCAGCGCGCCGTGCTCGCTGACCACGCGTGCCGCTACCTTGGCGGCGAAGCGGGCGGCGGCGGGGGCGTCGGGGGTTTCGAGGTGATGGGCGAGGAAGGCGCCGTTGAAGCTGTCGCCGGCGCTTGTCGTGTCGACCACCGTGTCGACCTTTTCGGATGGGACGAAGGTCTCGGTGCCGTCGAAGTTCAGCGTGATGCCGTCGGCGCCGTTCTTGACGACGATGTCGCGGACGCCGAGCGCGCGGTAGCGCTGGATGGTGGCCTCGATCGAGGCGTCGCCGAAATGCAGGGCCTCGTCCTCGAAGCTCGGCAGCACAAGCGAGGCGGCGCGGGCGCCCTCGCTGATCGTGGCGTGCATCTCGTCATATCCGGACCACAGGCGCGGGCGGATGTTGGGATCGAAGGCGACGAGCTTGCCCGATGCCTTGGCGCGGCGGGCTTCGGACAGCAGCGTATCGGCGTCGTTGTGCGAAAGGATGGCAAGCGTGATGCCGGAGAAATAGACCACGTCGGCGCTCTCGATCGCTTGGCGCAGGATGTCAGGATCGGCGGCGAGCTGGCGGGCGGCGGCGCTTTCGCGCCAGTAGCTGAAGGAGCGCTCGCCGTTCTTCAGGCTGATCATGTAGAGGCCCGGCGCCTTGCCCTTGATGCGACGGATAAGGCCGGTGCCGATGCCGGCTTCCTCGAAGAAGGCCAGCATCTCGTCGGACATCGCGTCGTCGCCGACGGCGGTGAAATAATCGACGGTCCAAGAGGATGGCAGGCAGGCGCGGGCATACCAGGCGGTGTTCAGCGTGTCGCCGGCAAAGCCCTTGCGCAGCAGGCCGGCGCCCGCCTGCGACAGTTCCACCATGCACTCCCCGATCGACAGAAAACGTCCACTCACCGCTGGCCTCCCTGAAATCCCGCTTTTCGCTGATACGCGTAGAGCGCGACGCTGACAAGTGCCGGGCTGTCCATCGGTTTGCCGCGATCCGAAAGCGGCGTATTCTGGCCCGGGCTGGTTGGTGCGTCGGTGCAGCGTAGCGGGAGCGACTTGGTGAGAACGGGTTTGATGTTTGCTGCCGTCTTCCTGTCGTGGCTGCTTGCGGCGAGCGGACCCGCTCTGGCCGGCAAGCGCGGCGGCGACGGTAAACCGAAGTCCTGCCAGACCTTGCTCGGCAAATGGCATCAGGCGGGCGACAGCCACCACATGCGCAAGGTGCTGAACAAGCGGGACAAGATCGAACGAAAGATGGCGAAGCACGGTTGTCCGGCGCCGACGGACTGACGGCATCGTGTGCGGCATTCGCCGGCAAAAACATCTCCGCGCGGTTGTGTTTTGGTTCCGGCGCTTTAGTCTCGGCTTTCAAGGCAAATCGCGCGAGGACGATGGCGGATGGTATTGCAGCAGGCGGGCGGGAATGCGGATTGGTGGCGGGGCGCGGTTGTCTATCAGGTCTATCCGCGATCGTTTCAGGATACGAATGGCGACGGGCTTGGCGACCTGAAGGGGATCACGCGGCGTCTGCCCTATATCGCCAGCCTTGGCGTCGACGCGATCTGGCTATCGCCGTTCTTCAAGTCGCCGATGGCCGACATGGGCTACGATGTGTCCGATTATTGCGACGTCGACCCGATCTTCGGGACGATCGCCGATTTCGACGAGATGATGGTGGCCGCGCATGCACTTGGGCTGAAGGTGATCATCGACCAGGTGATCTCGCACACGGCGGATGTACACCCATGGTTCGTAGAGAGCCGGTCGAGCCGCAGCAACGACAAGGCCGACTGGTACGTCTGGGCAGACCCGAAACCGGATGGCACGGCGCCGAACAACTGGCTGTCGATCTTCGGCGGGCCGGGCTGGGAATGGGACGGCGTGCGCCGGCAGTATTACCAGCACAACTTTTTGACGTCGCAGCCTGACCTGAATTTCCATAATGTCGACGTGCAGGACGCGCTGCTGAAGACGGTGAAATTCTGGCTCGACCGCGGCGTCGATGGGTTCCGGCTGGATACGGTGAACTATTACTTCTGCGACAAGCTTCTGCGCGACAATCCTCCGCACGAGCCCGACGTCAGCGATGGCGGGCTGGATGCGCCGGATACCAATCCCTATGGCATGCAGAACCATCTCTACGACAAGACGCAGCCTGAGAATATCGGCTTCCTGCAGCGGTTCCGGGCGCTGCTCGATGGCTACGAGGGGCGCACGACGGTGGGCGAAGTCGGCGACGGCGCGCGGTCGCTGAAGACCGTAGCCGCCTATACGACGGGCGGCGACAAGCTGCACATGTGCTACACCTTCGACCTCCTCGGGCCGGAATTCACCGCCACCCATATCCGCGATTGCGTCGATGCCTTCCAGACATCGGTCACCGACGGTTGGGTGTGCTGGGCCTTCTCCAACCACGACGTCAACCGCCATCTCAGCCGCTTCGCGCGCACGGTCGAAGAACGGCCTGTGATCGCCAAGCTGGCGATCTCTGTGCTGGCGGCGCTGCGTGGTTCGATCTGCCTCTACCAGGGCGAGGAACTGGGCCTGCCCGAAGCGGAGCTTGCCTTCGAGGACCTGCGCGACCCCTACGGCATCCGCTTCTGGCCGGCCTTCAAGGGCCGCGATGGGTGCCGCACACCAATGCCATGGGAGGCCGCCAAGGCGCATGCCGGGTTCACCACGGCGGAGAAATCCTGGCTGCCGGTGCCCTACGAGCAGGCGGCGCTGTCGGTGGATGTGCAGGAAAGCGATGCGCAGTCGGTGCTCAACCACTATCGCGATACGCTGGCTTTCCGGAAGGCGCATCCGGCGCTCACCGAAGGCGATATGACCTTCCTCGACAGCAACCAGGATCTCCTGGTGTTCACCCGCAAGAAGGGGGTGGAGACGCTGCTCTTCGTGTTCAACCTGACGCGGGAGCCGGCGGAGTTCGCGCCGCCATCGGGGATGGTGATCGGCGAGGGGCTGGCGATGCCGGGGGCTCGCGCGATCGTTGCCAACGGCAAGGTGGTGCTCGGGGCGCTGGACGGGTTTTGCGGGGTGGTTTGAGGGGGTGTTCTACCGAGCTTTATTGACAGAATTGTAACTTTAAACGTACAGTTATGATCACTTTGAAACAGACCGCCACGTTTCAGAAGTGGCAAAAGAGCCTACGGGATGGCAGGGCGAAAGCTATCATTGCCGTGCGTCTGCAACGGCTTGCCGTTGGACATACTGGTGATGCCGAACCGGTTGGTGAAGGCGTTAGCGAATTGCGCATTCACTACGGGCCCGGCTACCGGATCTATTTCAAGCGGAGAGGTGATGTCGTCATCATTCTGCTCTGCGGTGGTGACAAAAGTACGCAGACTGCTGACATCAAGACGGCGAAGAGAATTGCCGCCGAATGGAGCGACGACAATGGCTGAAGAGATATTCGACTTTGATCCCGCCGAGATGCTCGATTCCGATGAGGCGGTGGAAGCCTATCTCGATGAGGTGCTGAAGACGGGGGACGCGAAATTCATCGCGTCGGCTCTCGGTGTTGTCGCGCGTGCCAAGGGCATGACGAAGATTTCTAGGGAAACCGGGCTGGCCCGCGAGCATCTTTATGTGGCGCTGAGCGAAAGCGGAAACCCAACACTGGAAACCACGCTGGCCGTGTTGAAGGCATTCGGTTTTGAACTGACGGCGAAACGCCACGCGGCCTGATAGCGCCACCATCACCGTTACGCTTCGGCCTCCAGTGACGCGATTAGATCCTCGGGACAAGCCCGAGCAAGAGGACAATCGTTAGGTCGCGCCTCACCCAATCAGCCTGAACTGATCGACATCGACCATGCCCATATCCGAAATCTTCAGATGCGGGATGACAGGCAGCGGCAGGAAGGCGACTTGCAGGAAGGGTTCTTCGAGTTGCGTTCCAAGGGCATAGGCGGCTTTTCTCAACTCGTGCAGCGTGTCGCGGACGACCTCGTAGGGCTCGAGGCTCATCAGGCCGGCGAGGGGGAGCGGGATCTCGCCCGTGACCTTGCCGTCCTCGACGACGACGAAGCCGCCCTTGATCTCGCCGAGCCGGTTGGCGGCCAGCGCCATGTCGTCCTCGGAGACGCCGACGACGCAGATGTTGTGGCTGTCATGGCCGACGGTGGAGGCAATCGCGCCCTTCTTCAGCCCAAAACCCTGGACGAAGCCGTTGGCGTGGTTGCCGTTCTTGCCGTGGCGCTCGATGACGGCGACCTTGATGATGTCGTTGTCTAGATCGACGGCGCTCTGGTTGCCCTTGACCGGCAGGCGGTAGCGGCGATGCTCGGTGATGATCTTGCCGGGCATGACGCCGATGACAGGCGTCTCGCCGTCAGCAACCGGCACGCCGAAATGGGCGGCGTTGACAGGGCGGGCCTTGACGCTGTCGAGGCCGACGGGGGCGACATCCCTGCGGCTGGCGAAGAGCTCCGGCGTGACACTGCGACCGGCCGAAAACACCGTTTCGGCCTTGCAGTTCTCCAGGCTGTCGATCACCACGAGGTCTGCGCGCCAGCCGGGGGCGACGAGACCTCGGTCGCGCAAGCCGAAGGCGCGCGCGGCGGAGATCGAGGCGGCGCGGTAGACGGCGAGCGGCTCTACGCCGTTCCTGATCGCGGTGCGGATCATGTAGTCGAGATGACCCTGCTCGGCGATGTCGAGCGGGTTGCGGTCGTCGGTGCAGAGCGCCAGATAGGGCGACAGGCGCTCGGTGATGATGGGCATCAGCGCCATCAGATCCTTGGAGACGGAGCCTTCGCGCACGAGGATGTGCATGCCCTTGCGAATTTTCTCAAGCGCCTCTTCCGCCGTGGTGCATTCGTGCTCGGTGCGGATGCCGGCCGAGAGGTAGCCGTTGAGGTCGTTGCCGCGCAGGAGGGGGGCGTGGCCGTCGATGTGGGCGCCCTGGAAGGCCTCGAGCTTGGCCATGCAAATCGGATCCTTGTGGATCACGCCCGGAAAGTTCATGAACTCGGCGAGGCCGATGACCTTCGGGTGGTCGCGGAAGGGCAGGAGCTTTTCGATCGGCAGGTCGGCGCCGGAGGTTTCCAGATGGGTGGCGGGAACGCAGGAGGAGAGCTGGACGCGGATGTCCATGATCGTCTCAACGGACGAATCGAGGAAGTACTGGATGCCCTCGGCGCCGAGCACGTTGGCGATCTCGTGCGGGTCGCAGATCACGGTGGTGACGCCGTAGGGGAGCACGCAGCGGTCGAATTCATGCGGGGTGACCAGCGAGCTTTCGATGTGGAGGTGCGTGTCGATGAAGCCGGGGACGACGATCTTGCCCGAGATATCGATCTCGGTCTTGCCGGTGTAGTCGCCGCAGGTGCCGACGATCCGGTCGCCGGAGATGGCGATGTCGGATCGCACCAGTTCGCCGGTGACAAGATCGAAGAAGCGGCCGCCCTTGAGCACGATGTCGGCCGGAACCCGGCCGGTGCCCTGGTCGATGAGGTCTTCAAGTCTGGTCATATGCGGTACCCTGATGCTCTTGTCTTTCCCGCCACTCTAGAGAGACCGGTGCCGCATGGGAAGGCGTTGAGCCAACGGTGTCTCCCTCTATCCAGCCTCCGGCTTACTCGCCTTGGCCGAGGGCGGCGAGCAGCGCGTGGATCTGCTGGTTCAATCCCTGCAATTCGGCAAGGCTCATGCCCGAGCGGCATAGCAGCGTGTCGCCCAGGCACTTGCTGCGCGCCAGCATATCGCGACCATCAGGCGTCAGCGAGACGTTGACCTGTCGCTCATCCAGCGTCGAGCGACGGCGCTCGACGAGGCCCGCGGCCTCCAGCCGCTTGACCGGCGGGGTGATGGTGCTCGATTCCAGCGACAGGCGGTCGGCGATGGCGCCGATGGTGGCACCGTCGTTTTCACCGAGCACGTTGAGCACCAGATATTGCGGATAGGTGATCCCCATCTCGTCCAGCATCGGCTTGTAGGTGCGGTTGATGGCCAAGCCCGCGGCGTAGAGCGAGAAACATAGCTGGTCATCCAGCGGAAAGGTCGCTGGCGTGGGTGGCTTGGGAGAAGAGGGCTGGTGATCGTTCATTCCGGGCTCCGTCTATCTATGAAGGCACATTAGCATAAAAAGTGTATCGCGATAATCTTTTTCGTGGACAGCGAAATTCGATCTGCTATGAATATTGATATCGCGATATTGTTTATCGCGGATGCAAATGGAGATGAACATGACTGATGACATCAAAAATGCTTCAAGACGGCATGTTATGGTCGCCGGGCTCGGCCTTGCCGCGACTGCCGTCGCCGCCTCTCTTGCCAATTCGGCGCAGGCCGCGAACAATGACAAGGCATCCACGCAGAAAACCAATCATGCAACCCGGAAGGATAGAAACGCCATGACCAGCAGCTTCATCACGACCAAGGACGGCACGCAGATCTTCTACAAGGATTGGGGCACGGGTCAGCCGATCGTCTTCCATCACGGCTGGCCGCTCAGCGCCGACGATTGGGATGCGCAGATGCTGTTCTTCCTCGACAACGGCTACCGGGTGATCGCGCATGACCGCCGTGGCCACGGCCGTTCCAGCCAGACGGATACCGGCAACGAGATGGACACCTATGCCGCCGATGTGGCCGAGCTTGCGGACCATCTCGATCTGAAGGATGCCATCCACGTCGGCCATTCGACCGGCGGCGGCGAAGTCGCCCGCTATGTGGGCAAGTATGGCAGCCGTGGCCGGATCGCCAAGGCCGTGCTCATCGGCGCCGTGCCGCCGATCATGGTCAAGTCCGAGAAGAATCCGGGCGGCCTGCCGCTTGAAGTGTTCGACGGCTTCCGCTCGGCACTCGCCGCCAACAAGGCGCAGTTTTATCGCGATATCCCGGAAGGCCCGTTCTACGGCTTCAACCGGCCGGGCGCCAAGGTCTCGCAGGGCGTGATCGATAACTGGTGGCGTCAGGGCATGCAGGGCGGCACCAAGGCGCATTATGATTGCATCAAGGCGTTCTCCGAGACCGACTTCACCGACGACCTGAAGAACATCGAGGTGCCGGTTCTCGTCATGCACGGCACGGACGACCAGATCGTGCCGATCGCCGATTCCGCGCCGCTCTCCGCCAAGCTGCTGAAGCACGGCACGCTGAAAACCTATGATGGCCTGCCGCACGGCATGGCGACCACGCATGCCGACATCATCAACGCCGATCTGCTGGCCTTCTTCAAGGCCTGATACGCGCCACTGAACGACCACCTGGAAATGAAAACGGGCGCCATCGGCGCCCGTTCGCATGCGTATTGTCCGTCCTTACTCGGCGGCGACGATCTTGCCGGCTTCCCACTTGTAGAGCGCGAAGCTCTGCGAGGAGAGGTCGCCGGTTTCACCATAGGTCAGCTTGCCGATGGCGGTTGCCACTGGTTCGCTGGCCTTCAGCGCGGCCGCGACGGCTTCGGAATCCTCGGCGCTGCCAGCCTTTTCGATGCCGGCCTTGATCACTTCGACCGCTGCATAGGCGTTGAGCGTGAAGGCTTCGGCCGGGATGCCCTTTGCCTTCAGGGCTTCGGCGGCGGCCTTGGAATCGGGGCTCTTGGTGGCGTCGACGGCGTTGGTGAAGATGGTGCCGGCGGCGGCATCCGTGCCGATGTTCCAGAACTCGCTGTTCGACAGGCCATCGCCGCCGACGACGACGGCGTTGACCTGGAGGTCATGCAACTGGCGGGCCAGCAGGCCGCCTTCCGGGTGGTAGCCGCCGAAGTAGACGACGTCGACCTTCTCGGCCTTCAGGCGGGTTGTCAGCGCGCTGAAATCCTTGTCGCCGGGGCTGAGAGCGTCGTCGAGCACTTCCTTGATGCCGCCGGCGTTCAGCGTTGCCTTGAACGAGTCTGCAAGGCCCTTACCGTAGGCGCCCTTGTCGTTGATGATGGCGACGCGCTTGTCCTTGAAATTCTTCAGGACATAATTGGCGGCGACTTCGGCCTGCTGGTCGTCGCGGCCGCAGGTGCGCAGAACGTTGGCAAGGCCACGCTTCGTCAGGTCGGGGGCGGTGGCGGTCGGGGTAACCATCAGCACGCCGTTTTCGGCGAAGACGTCGGAGGCCGGGATGGCAACGCCCGATGTCACCGGGCCGACCACGAAGCGAATGCCGTCGCCGACCAGCTGGTTGGCGGCGGAGACGCCTTGCTTGGGCTCGCCGGCGTCGTCGGCGTATTTCAGCACGACCTTCTCACCAAGGATGCCGCCGTTCTTGTTGATCTCGTCAACGGCGGTCTGGGCGCCGTTCTTGACCTGATCGCCATAGGCGGCGACCGGGCCGGTCAGCGGCGCGATGAGGCCGATGGTGATGTCTGCATGGGCGAGCGGCGCAAAGGCCAGCGAGGCGACGAGGGTCGCACCCGACAATGTCTTCAGATTCATGTTCAATCTCCTTGGATGGGTCTTCCAACCCGCGTGAATGCCACGCCATGGAAACCGGCTCGTCTAAAACCCCGGATGGGCTGTGCCAAGACGATCGATCGCGGCGCGGTCAATGCACATCCGGCCATGTTTGGCTCGGAGGGTGCACGGCAAGATTTCTAGGAATTTCGCGGTGATTAGGCAAGAAAATAGAAAATTGGTCCGCTGTTTTGATGGATTTCGTTCGTCGGGGCGCGGGAATCCACACATCTCATGCGGTAAGCGCGATCTCGTCGGAGGTTGGAGGACGATCGAGGACCAAAACATTGCCCCACCGCTTGGCAACGCAAAAAAAGATCGGCAAATCATATTTGCCGATCTGTGAATATATAAAGGTGCTGAAATGGAGGTGCCGTTCCGGCTTGCCGGATTGGCTTAAAACCGGGCGCCGGTGCCGGCGCCCTTGAAGGTCAGGCTGCGGAGCGCGTGCGGACCGGCTCGGAATAGATCTGTGTGAGGGTTTCGAGAATGCGGATAACCTGATCCGAGGTGCTCGAGTAATAGATCGTCTGCGCATCGCGACGGGTCTTTACGAGCTTCTGTGCACGGAGCTTGGAAAGATGCTGGGAGAGGGCCGACTGGCTGAGACCGACTTCGGTGGCGAGAGCGCCGACGGGGATTTCGCCTTTGACCAGATTGCAGAGGATGAGAAGGCGTTTCGGATTGGCCATTGCGGATAGCAAGGCCGCGGCCACGTTTGCATTCGCGGTCAAATCAATTGTGTCCATAATCATCTTCCTGATGTGAAAGTTATTTCAATACGTCTGCGCCGGCCACAATCTGACTGACGGTGGAATCTATCAACGCGGGCTCAAGATTGTATATAGCTAAATTTCAGGTATTGAGTATTTCATGTTAGATATATGTGAATAAATATCCTCGCGTGTCTGCAGGGTCACATCGAACTCGTGTCGCAGCAGGAAATCACCCGAAATCACATCAAAACCGGCGCAATCGACTCCAGATATAGCCCAGTCGAGGCTGGCACGGCCTTTATGCGCAATCGCTGTTTTCCTTGCAAGATCCGGGTCCAAGGCTAGTAAATCTCGCACTACCGCGTCGGCGGATTCAGCCACCGCCTCGTTGGCGGCGGACAGAATCATCAGGTCGCCGCCGTCGAGGATATAGGCGCGTCCAAAGCCGCCGTTGAGGCTGGCGCCCTGCGGAATCAGTCTGAAAAACCGGAAATCAGGAAAGTCGATATAGAGCTTAGCCTTGGCATGGCGGCTCAGGAAACGGGTTCGGATGCGTGTGTGAACCGCGCTGTCCCGCTCAACTGATTCGGCCAGGCACTGGGTCGTCAACCGGGCATAGGCCAGCGGATCGCCCTTGCGCGGCTCACCCGTGAGCAGCGAGGCGCGCGGATCGGCGTCGAGCGCACGCGTGTGCGCCGACAGGCCGGACACAAGGATGACGGGAACGCCATCGATATCGGTGCCAAGCAGAACGCGGCTGGCGAATGGGAAGCCGGTCTGAGGGTCGATGACGGCGATGGCGGCGTAGCGGGCGGAACGGAGGAGGGTGCGCGCCAGCTTGCGCGCCTCTCCATCCGTTTCCCTGATGACGGAAGCTTGATCTTTCATGTCCACTTTTCTGGCCCAAGCGGACGGACGGATCAAGCCTGTTCTTTCTTCCGGTGCTGCGTCAGGCCGGCGACCACGTCCTGGGCGGAAATGGTGCCGATGATGGCGCCGTTCTCGACCACGCCGATGCTGCCCGGCTGGCGGGACAGCGCATCGAGAATGTCGATCAGCGGGGTCTCTGCCTTGGCGGTGCCGCTGACGCTGGCGCCGATGGCGGCGTCGCCAAGACCTTGCTGCATCACGTCCCTGGCGGTCAGCATGCTGATCGGGTTCATGTGCTGGACGAAATCGGCAACATACTGGTCAGCCGGATTCTTGACGATGTCCTGCGGCGTGCCGCACTGGATGATGCGGCCGCCTTCCATGATGGCGATGCGGTTGCCGATACGGAAGGCTTCGTCGAGATCGTGGCTGACGAAGAGGATGGTCTTCTTCAGGCGTCGCTGGAACTCCAGCAACTCGTCCTGCAGCCTTGTGCGGATCAACGGATCGAGCGCCGAGAACGGCTCGTCCATCAAGAGTATCGGGGCGCCGGTGGCAAAGGCGCGGGCGAGGCCGACGCGCTGCTGCATGCCGCCCGACAGCTCGTTGACCTTGCGGTCGGCCCACTTGGTCAGGTTGACCAACTCCAGCTGTTCTCCGACGCGCTGCTTGCGCTCGGCTTCCGGCACGCCGGCCAGCTCGAGACCGAAGCCGACATTGTCGGCCACGGTGCGCCACGGGAGAAGCGCGAACTGCTGGAACACCATCGAGACGGTGTGCATGCGCAGATCGCGCAGGCCCTTGGCGCTGGTCTTGTACGGATTGACCGGTCCCGATGCGGTCGAGACGGTGACCTCGCCGCGCACGACGGGCGCAAGCCCGTTGACGGCGCGCAGCAGGGTGGACTTGCCGGAGCCGGAGAGGCCCATGAGGACGAGGATCTCGCCTTCCTGGATCTCCAGCGAGGCATCGGCGACACCAAGCACGAGGCCGGTCTCGGCGCCGATCTCGTCGCGGTTCTTGCCCTGGTCGGCGAGAGCGAGGGCTGCTTCCGGTTTGTCGCCGAAGACGATGCTGACATTATCGAAGCGAACCGCGGTCATGAGCCGTCTCCTTCACCCGCCACGCGGAACATTCGGTCGAGGATGATTGCCAGGATGACGATACAGAGGCCGGCTTCGAAGCCCTTGGCGACGTTGACGGTGTTCAGCGCCCGCACCACGGGAACGCCGAGGCCGTCGGCGCCGACGAGGGCGGCGATCACCACCATCGACAGCGACAGCATGATCGTCTGCGTCAGGCCGGCCATGATCTGCGGCAGGGCAAAGGGCAGTTCCACCTTGCGCAGCACCTGCAGCGGCGTGGCGCCGAAGGATTCGGCGGCTTCGACCAGCGAGGGCGGTGTCGAGATGATGCCGAGGCGGGTGAGGCGGATGGGGGCGGGGATGGCGAAGATGACGGTGGCGATCAATCCGGGCACCATGCCGAGGCCGAAAAGGATAAGGGCTGGAATCAGATAGACGAATGTCGGGATGGTCTGCATCAAATCGAGCACGGGGCGCAGCATCGAGTTGACCCAGGGTCGGCGGGCGGCGGCGATGCCGAGCGGAATGCCGACCAGCATGCTGACGAAGGTGGAGGCCAGCACCAGCGCCAGGGTGGAGGTGGTTTCCTTCCAGTAGCCCTGGTTCATGATGAACAGCAGCCCAAGACAGGTAAAGACGGCGACGACGACCGAGCGGCGCAGCCAGTAGGCGATCGCGGTAATGCCGAGGATGACGATCAGCGGATGCGGCTTCTGCAGGATGAAGAGGATCCCGTCGATGACATGCGACAGGATGAAGGCGAGCTGGTTGAAGAACCAGTCGGCGTTTGTCGTCAGCCAATCCACGAAGGCTTTCGCCCAGGGACCGATGGGGATTTTAAAGTCGGTGATCCAGTTCAAGGGCGTGCCTATCCAGAAAGAGCTACAAGAGGAGCGACGATAGCGAAAACGGGGTGGTCAAAGCCACCCCGCCCTTCGATATCAGAGGCCGAGGCTTTTCTTGACGGCCGGCAGGCCGTCGCCGCTGCCGTCAAGCGTCTTCACGCCTGCCAGCCACGGGTCGATTGCCGTCGGGTTGGCCTTCAGCCATTCCGTCGCCGCCTTTTCAGGCTCGTCGCCGTCGTTGAGGATCTTGCCCATGATCTGGTTTTCCATTGGAAGCGAGAAAACCATGTTCTTGAGGAGGGCGCCGACATTCGGGCATTCGGTCGTATAGCCGGCGCGAACGTTGGTGAAGACCTTGGCGCCACCGAAGTCGGGACCGAAAACGTCGTCACCACCCGTGAGGTAGGTGAGCTTGAAGTTCTCGTTCATCGGATGCGGTGCCCAGCCGAGGAAGACAACGGCCTTGCCGGCCTTTTCGGCGCGTGCGACCTGCGCCAGCATGCCCTGCTCGGAGGATTCGACGACCTCCATGCCCTTCAGGCCGAAGGTGTCCTTCTCGATCAGGTCCATGACGAGGCGGTTGCCGTCATTGCCCGGCTCGATGCCGTAGATCTTGCCTTCAAGGTCTTCCTTGTGAGCGGCAATATCCTTGAAGTCCTTGATGCCCAGTTCAGCGCCCTTGGCGTTGGTCGCCAATGTGTATTTCGCGCCGGTCAGGTTGGGGCCGAAGGATTCCACCGACTTGTCGTCGATGAACGGACGAACGTCCTTTTCCTGCGTCGGCATCCAGTTGCCGAGGAAGATGTCGATGTCCTTGTTCTTCAGCGACTGGTAGGTGACCGGTACGGAGAGAACCTTGACGTCGGGGGTGTAGCCGAGGCCCTTGAGGATCACGGATGCGGTTGCTGTTGTTGCGGTGATATCAGTCCAGCCCACATCCGACAAATGGACGGTGGAGCAGCTGGCGGGATCTGCGGAATATGCGGCAGTTGCGACAGAGAGTGCGGCAACGGCGGTAGCAGTGATCAGTTTGAATGCGCTTGTCGTTTTCATTTATAGACTCCCAGTCTTACGTTCCCAAGCCAATCATCAATAGCGGAGTTTTACAAGCGACCTCAGTGCGTTTGCGCCGCATTGCCGTATCCGATTGCGACGCGTTGCATTTTACGAATCGCTTGAATTTCGTCAGTTTTTGGGGCTGTGCCGGGAATTTTCTGTGATTAACGGATGACAGGGGTTTTCTTCGCGGTTTCGAGCTCCCAAGAAACGGAAATCGGGAGAAAGCCATGGCAAAACTCTAT
This sequence comes from Hyphomicrobiales bacterium, assembly GCA_900470805.1. Taxonomy (GTDB): domain Bacteria; phylum Pseudomonadota; class Alphaproteobacteria; order Rhizobiales; family Rhizobiaceae; genus Rhizobium. Next base: position 40,529 of record UCCA01000021.1, read on the forward strand.
TTCAACTACTCGACGATGAATGCCGGCAAATCGACGATGCTGCTGCAGGCCGCGTATAATTACGAGGAACGCGGCATGCGCGCCGTGCTGCTGATCGCCGCCTTCGACGAACGTGCAGGCAAGGGCATCATCGGCTCGCGCATCGGATTGCAGGCCAATGCCATCGCCTTCGAGCAGGATGCCGATCTGCTTGCGCTGATTACCGAGCTTTCCGGCAGCGGCGAGCCTGTTGCCTGCGTCTTCGTCGACGAGGCGCATTTCATGACCCGCGCGCACATCTGGCAGCTGGCGCGCGTCGTCGACCGGCTGAACATCCCCGTGATGGTCTACGGCCTGCGTACGGATTTCCAGGGCAAGTTGTTTCCCGCCTCGCAGGAACTGATGGCAATCTCGGACGAGATGCGCGAAGTGCGCACTATATGCCACTGCGGCCGCAAGGCGACGATGGTGGTACGGCTCGACGCCGAGGGCAACGTCGCGCGGGAAGGGGCGCAGATCGAGGTTGGCGGCAACGAGAAATACGTGTCGCTCTGCCGGCGCCACTGGGACGACGCGATGAACGGCGCGTGGATCGCCGAGGCCGTCTAGCCTCGTCTGTTTTCTTTGCCGCGACGACGGGCTAGTTTGATCGCATTCGATTCCCCGAGGACCTCAGGTGCGCAAGCCCGTCCCGTTTGACACGACCCATCACGCCGCCCGTGAATACGCGGATGCGCTGCCTGCCGGCATTGCAGAATGCACGCAGTTCATCACGCTGTTCTCCAGAAGTGGCGAGACGATCGACGACGATCGGTTCGTGGCCGAGAACCATCGGTTCATGCTTGTCGTTGCCGATGCCGGCCGCTTTGCCGATCTGCTGGCCGAGGCGGTCGCGACGCTCGATGCGATGACGGTCAAGGTGTCGGCCGATCTCGACAGTTTCCGGGGTCTGACAGCCACCGAACGGTTCATCGGCCGCTTCTCGCGCCAGCGCATGTGGCGGCGGCACAGCGCCCGGGTGCGGGCGGCGCCGGTCGTCGCGCGGCTGCGCGACCTGATGGACAAGTCCAATCTGCTCGCCGGGACGATCGCGGACTACCGGCGCTTCATTGCCTCCGAGCATAAAACGGCGGAGGCCGCGCTGGTGGAGATCGTCGAGCGCCGTCGCCGGCTCGTGGACGAGATCGACATCGCCCGCATTCGCATCAAGGAACTCAACGCCAGGGCGCTGACCACGCAGGGGCGGATCGGCGTCTACGGCAGCAAGTTCGAGTGGGAGCGGATGGAGCAGGAGCGGCAGGCGCTGAAGGCGCAGGCCGATGGCGTTTCCACCAAAGAGCACGAAATGCGCGACGAGAGCCAGCGCCGCGAGCGCTTCATCGGCATGTTCCAGACGCTGGTGGATACGCTGAATACGCAGATCGGCCACTGCAATACGCTGATGCGCAAGCTGATGATCGACACGGAAGAACGGCTTTTGATATATCAGGCGCAGGTTGACACTGATATTCCGGGCTCGAAAGTGCAGATTTCCTCCGAGCTCTTTCCCGAAATCGCCGACGCGATCATGCTGTTCGAACGCGACATGCTGCTGCCGCAGGAGATCGAACATCGGAAACGCACCGCCGATGCCCAGTTCGGCAAGCGGTTCGAGGCCTTTGCGCACGAGCCGAACGAGACATCGCATGCGCCGTTGATCGACACCACCAGGATCGCATCACGGTTGCGGTTCCGGATGCCGCGCCTGTAGTATCGTACCGGGCGAAGAAACAATAATATCAGCGTGATGTTGCCGTTTGGCAGGCGAGGACATATCTCAGGGCGGACGATTGACGCGCCTCTTGCCGCATAGGAGCTACGATGCTTGACGGGATTTCCGGGTTTTTCAGATCGATCGGGGTGACGATCGGTCGTTGGGCACGGCTTTTCGTCGCCTGGGCGTTCTGGCCGTTCCTTGCGGCGCGCGGATGGTATGCGCGGCGAACGTGGATGGTTCGGCTTCCGGTTCTCGGCTTCGTGGTGCTGCTGGTCCTGCTCTACGGCTATTTCTTCGTGCAGACGCAGTCGTGGACGGGCTTCAACCCGTCCTTCGTCGATCAGTACCGTCTGGCCGAACGCAAGGTGCCCGCCGGTCAGGAGCTTCCGGTTGCCGAGGGCGCAACCGCGCCGGCAGCCAAGACCTGCCAGCGGTCGGCGATCGTCGACGTGGCCGCCGATTTGACCGACTTCAACGTCAACCAGAATGCCTGGATCTCGTCGATGCTTCTCTATCGCGTCGGCTTCTTCGGGATCGACTGGGATCACACGCCGTTTCTCGACAACAAGGCATCGTTCCAGCGCGGCGTGAACCAGGCGGTGCGCCGTACGGCCGTTGAGCTGGTGGATTCACTCGGTCGCGTGCGCGGCACATCGGGGATCAACAACGATCTGCAGAATGCCCGCGGCAACCTGCAGTTCGACGAGTACAGCTGGTATTTCGGCCTCAACCCGTTCGGACCGAAGACGCCGACGCCGAGCTACTATCGCGCGGCGATCGAGAGCCTGCGCAAGTTTAATACCGATCTTGCCAACTGCAACGCGGTGTTCGACGGTCGCGCCGACAACCTGATCCAGTTCGTCGATCGCATCGCCAACGATCTGGGGAGCACATCCGACATGCTGGCCGAGCGCTCGGCCAACCATGCACGCGGCTGGTTCGATACGCGCGCAGACGATCGCTTCTGGTTCGCCTACGGGCAGCTCTACGGCTACTACGCCATCCTTGCGGCCGCGCAATCGGACTTCTCGCGCGTGGTGGCGGAGCGCAATCTCGGCGCGCTCTACAGTGCCACCAACGCGCAGTTCCAGGCGGCGCTCGGCATCCAGCCGGCAATTATCTCCAACGGTCGCGAGGACGGCTGGATCATGCCTAGTCATCTGGCAACAATGGGCTTCTATATCCTGAGAGTGCGCTCGAACCTGGTAGAGATGCGTTCCGTTCTCGACCGCTAAGACATATGCTGCGGGCCGGGTTTGCCCGGTTCGCCGCCAAATGCGGTTGTGGGGACTACTGCTGTCTCAGGTGATCAGCTTGTAGCGGATCGCCTTGGCAACCAGCTGGGTGCGGTTGACGCAATCGAGCTTCTTGATGGCGCTGGTCATGTAGGCGTTGACGGTGTGATCCGACAGCGACAGGATCTGACCGATCTCGATCGACGTCTTGCCCTGCGATGTCCAGCGCACGACTTCGCGCTCCCGAGCCGACAGAGGCGGATAGTCTCCCGCCTTTGACGCTTTCACCAGATTGTAGGCATCCAGCACATGCATTGCCAGCATCGTCAGTTCGTTGACTTCGATCTGTCCCAAGGGCGCTCGAGATCCCATGAACATGAATAGCAGATGATGACCATCGATCGCCCGGGCCGGCAGCGCCATTCCAACAGTCATATCGAACGAATTCTTGAGGTTCTTCAGTTCCGTGGGAAATATGCAGTTCTGTTCGGCCAGGTTCCAAACTCTTGGCAGGACCGAATCCGAGACGCCACCGACCATAAGCGGCAGTTGCATGAAGCGCGCACGGTCGAACTGGTTGATGTAGGCTTGGGGCAGGTTCGTTTCGATCAGCAGCGGTTTCAACAGGAAGCTTTCCGGTGACGGCGCGTCCATGAGGACGGCGTACTGGAAGCCGAATGCTTCCGCCACGCGAACAAGCGCATGCGCAAAAGCCTGCCTGCTTTTCACCGCAGCTATCTCGGTCGTCAGTAAAGACTGTCTTTCCGAGGTGGTTACGTAAGACATCGCCAAATCCCTGCCTGTCTACATTTAGGGTCATTGGATATTCTCTCTGATATATTTGCTAGAGAGAAATGCTGCGACGCACAGTGATTAAATTAATGTGTTATAATTTAACCACAATATTTCACCCTTAGGTTGCTTCAATCCCTCTTATTGGACAACCTCTGGGCCGTCCAGCCGCCAAGTGACATACACAAAACTGCAACATAAGGCCGGAGATTGCCCATTTTTCGGCTAAACCAGGTCAGCGGTCCGCCGTCGGCGAATCATCATGGGCTAAATCTTCGACGTGTCCTTTGTTTTCTTCATCAGTTGCTCGAGGAAGCCGAGCATGACCGCCGAGACCACGAAGGCAAGATGCATGGCCGTCAGCCACATGATCTTCCCGTCGGTGAATTGATTTGCATTGAGGAAGACCTGCAGCAGGTGGATCGAGGAAATCGCCACGATGGACGAGGCGACCTTGATCTTCAGGCTGCCGGCATCGAGCTTGCCGATGAAGGAGACATCGGCCTCGGTCTCGTCGAAACGGCTGACGAAGTTCTCGTAGCCGGAGATCATCACCATGACGATCAAGCTGGCCACGAGCGCGGCGTCGATCAGCCCGAGCATCGCAAGGATCATCTCGCCTTCGTCGAAGGTGAAGACGTTGATGGCGACCTTGTAGAACTTGTAACCGAAGGACAGGGCATAGACGGCCAGCGACATGGCGAGGCCCAGATAGAAGGCGACGAGAATCCACCGGCTGGAAAGGATGATGCGCTCGACGATGAGCTCGAGTGATTTCATGGATAATCCCCGCAAATGCTATTTCAGTGAATCCGGTGATAGAGGCAGCGTCGGTCTGTGCGCAACCGCCGCAGGGGTGAAACTTTCGGTATATTTCGCAACTGCGTTGAAATAAATGTGACGTCGGGCGGACAAAAAAGGCTGAGAGCGGCATGGCTGAATACAAAACCGACATCGAAATCGCGCGTGCCGCGACCAAGAAACCGATCTACGAGATCGGCGACCGGCTCGGCATCCCGGCCTCGCAGCTGTCGCCATACGGTCACGACAAGGCGAAGATCAGCGCCGAATTCACCGAGGCACAATCGACGCGTCCCGACGGCAAGCTCATCCTTGTGACCGCCATCAATCCGACTCCGGCAGGCGAGGGCAAGACGACCACCACGGTCGGGCTCGGCGACGGGCTGAACCGGATCGGCAAGAACGCTGTGATCTGCGTGCGCGAGCCGTCGCTTGGGCCATGCTTCGGCGTCAAGGGCGGGGCCGCCGGCGGCGGCTATGCGCAGGTGGTGCCGATGGAAGACATCAACCTGCATTTTACCGGCGATTTCCACGCGATCACCTCGGCGCACAACCTGCTGGCGGCGATGATCGACAATCACATCTACTGGGGCAACGCGCTCGATATCGACGTGCGCCGCGTCAGCTGGCGGCGGGTGATCGACATGAACGACCGGGCGCTGCGCGACATCGTTGCCTCGCTCGGCGGCGTTTCCAACGGCTTTCCGCGCGAGGGCGGGTTCGACATCACGGTTGCCTCGGAAGTGATGGCGATCCTCTGCCTCGCTTCCGATCTCGAGGATCTGGAACAGCGGCTTGGCAACATCATCATCGGCTATCGCTTCGACAAGACGCCGGTGTTCGCCCGCGACCTGAAGGCCGACGGCGCCATGGCGGTGCTCCTGAAGGACGCGATGCAGCCGAACCTGGTGCAGACGCTGGAAAACAATCCGGCCTTCGTGCATGGTGGGCCGTTCGCCAACATCGCGCATGGCTGCAATTCGGTGATCGCCACCAAGACGGCGCTGAAGCTTGCCGATTACGTGGTCACCGAGGCCGGCTTCGGCGCCGATCTCGGGGCGGAGAAATTCTTCGACATCAAGTGCCGCAAGGCCGGGCTGAAGCCGGATGCCGCCGTCATCGTCGCCACCGTCAGGGCGCTGAAGATGAATGGCGGGGTGAAGAAGGACGATCTCGGGATCGAAGATGTCGAGGCGCTGACGCGCGGCTGCGCCAATCTCGGCCGCCATATCGCCAATGTCCGCAAGTTCGGCGTTCCCGTTGTCGTCGCCATCAACCACTTCGTGTCGGATACGGAGGCCGAGGTGCAGGCGGTAAAGGACTATGTCGCTCATCTCGGCGCCGAGGCGATCTTGTGCCGGCACTGGGCGGAGGGTTCTGCTGGCATCGAGGAGCTGTCGTGGAAGGTTGTGGAGCTGGCGCAATCGGGTGCGGCGAAGTTCACGCCGATCTATCCCGATAATCTCTCGTTGATGGAGAAGATCGAGGCGGTGGCTACCAAGATCTATCATGCCGGCGAGGTGACGGCGACCAAGGCGGTGCGTGACCATCTGGCCGTGTGGGAAGAGCAGGGCTACGGGCATCTGCCGGTGTGCATCGCCAAGACGCAGTATTCCTTCACCACCGATCCCAGCCTGCGCGGCGCGCCGGAGGGACACATCGTCTCCGTGCGTGAAGTCAGGCTGTCGGCGGGCGCCGGCTTCATCGTCGTCATCACAGGCGAGATCATGACCATGCCCGGCCTGCCGAAAACACCTGCCGCCGAGCGTATTCATCTGAACGACCAGGGCTATATCGAAGGGTTGTTCTGAGCCTGTTGCACCGCGGAGAAACCGTTTCCGGTCGCGTGCCGACGGCGTTCGCAAACCGAATCAACGTCTTCGCGGGCTGATTCCGGCGGCTGCTGCAAGCCACTGATTGTCAATGACAATAACGATAGCCGCCCTTGCGTTCCAGCACATCGAGATGGAAGTGGGTTTCGTGCGCGGCATCGCTTTCCGGATCAAGCACGGTGGTGAAGTAGAGGCAGCCGGCGGCGCTGACGGTGCGCTGGAACGCGCCGATCAGGGTCGAATCCTCGCGCCTCGGCTTGACCGCGATATCCTCGCCCTTCTCGAAACTGAAGCTGGCGATATCGACGGCATTGCCGCGCGCATGCTCCGAGATCTTGCCGGTTTCGGCGCTGTTGCGCAGGCGGCAGATGTAAGAAGAGGCCTGGTTGATGGTGGTGATCCTGCCCTGATCGGCGGCGGCGACCGCGGCGGCGGGAATGACCGTCCCCTTCATCCAGCGCGCCAAGGCCAGAGCCACCGGGCAGCGGAAGACGCCGTCGGGCTTCAGCCTGATGCCGGGCAGCGCCTCGCTGACCTTGATCGGCTTGTCGATGCCGCAGCCATTGCCGTCGTCGATGCGGCCGAGATCGGTGAAGACGACGCCGAGGCTCTGAAGCTCCTTGACGCATTCGGAATGATCGGCTTCGCTCTCCGGCTCGATCGTCAGGTGCTGGGCTTCGAGCGTCTGCTTGCCTGGAGTGGTGCTTTCGGGGAGGTTGGGGCCCTGCTTCTCGCGCTGCGGAGGCTCTTGGCTTGCGGTGTCCGGTTTGTTTTGGGCGTCCTGCTTGCCGGCGTCGGCGGGTGCTGCCGGTGCGCCGGGCTCGGCTGTTTCGGTCCCGGGTTTGGGCTGCGGCTTGGGGGCGACGTCGACCTTAGCGGGATCGTCCGTCTGCTGAGCAGACGGCTGTTCGGCCGACTGCTCGGCGGGCTTGATCTCCGGCTTCGGCCCGGTTTCCGGCAGTTGCGCGCCGGTCAGGATGATGAGGCACGCGAGCGCCGCGGCGATTTCGACAATCTTCTTCACGCATCCATCCGTCGTTCGTCCCAGCGGAAACACAACGTATGAGCGCGGATTTCGTTGCAATTTCGCAACGTTGGCCGTTATGATTAAAACATGATTGCTTAAGTCATGATATTTTCCATTTATATATTGACAGCAATACTCATGTTTTTTATGCGGCAAGAAGAAGGCGAGATTTTTTCGCTGACAGGCCCAGCCAGCAACTCGAAGCGCGAATGCGTGCAGACCAGCCAGCCCGGTGACATCATCATTTGAGGGGTTGATTATGGTTATCCGACATTGGCGTTCGGCGCTTCTGGTGAGCGCGGCGTTTATTGCATTTCCTGTGGTTCCGGCAATGGCACAGAGCGCGACAACGGCGGCGCCAGTCGCGGCCGCGACGGACGAGAACGGCACGACGCTGCAGAAGATCGTGGTGAAGGGCAAGCGGGTTTCCGCTCCGGCGCCGGGCAGCGCCACCGATACGCCGCTGGCGACTGAAACGACTGCGGCGCAGATCGAAAACAAGCAGATTACCAGCATCAGCGATCTCGGCCGTATCGCCGAGCCGGGCGTCAACTTCAACCGCAACACGGGTGGCATCAACATTCGCGGTCTTGAAGGCAGCCGCGTGCTGACCACCGTGGACGGTATCCCGCTGACATTCCTTTCGGACGCGACGCGCAGCGCCACGGGTGGTGTCGATACCTTCGATTTCTCGTCGCTTTCGGCTGTCGATGTTCTGCGCGGCGCCGATTCCAGCCGAGCCGGCGGCGGTGCGCTCGGCGGTGTGTTCGCCGTTCGGACGCTTGAGCCTGAAGACCTGATCCAGGATGGTAGCGACTGGGGCGGTATCGTCAAGTATACCTACGACAGTTCCGACAAGAGCTCGTCCCCGTCGGCCGCTATCGCCAAGCGTATCGAGAACACCTCGATCATGTTCCAGGGCGGTTACAAGACCGGCAAGCAGACCGAGAGCCAAGGGACCGTCGACACCTACGGTGCAACGCGCACCGCGCCCAACCCTTCCGACTACGAGCAGCACAACCTGCTTTTCAAGCTGCGTCAGCAGCTGGAAGGCGGCCATACGATCGGTCTGACGGCGGAAAGCTATCGCAAGGATCGCGATACTGACTCAAAGACCGGCCAGACACTGACCGGCAACTATCGCCCGGGCAATTACGACACCAATGATGCCGCCGATCGCGATCGCGTTTCCTTGGACTACAAGTTCCAGTCCGAAAGTGACGACAGCTTTTTCGATGCCGCCTGGGCTTCGCTGTACTGGCAGGATCAGACACGCGGAACCGGATATAGCGGCTATCGCTCCACGTCGGTCATCGGCCCGATCGGCCGCCTCAATGAATATGACGAGCGCACCATCGGCCTCGTCGGCGCCGTGGAAAAGAACCTCGATACCGGGTACCTCGACCACAACTTCGTCTTCGGCTTCGACATCGCGCGCGCCACGACAGAGCAGTATTCGTCGGGCTACGACAATTGCCCGGCACCGCTTCCAAGCGGCGCTTATCCGACCGGCTATTCTGCATGCGCCAACTTGCACACCAACCAGGCCGATACGCCGAAGGTTGAAACCGGCCGTGTAGGTCTGTACCTCGACGACAAGATCAATTTCGGCGACACGGGCTTCTCGGTTACTCCCGGCGTCCGCTTCGATTGGGTCAAGCACGATCCGAAGATGACTGCCGCTTTCGACGAAAATGCCAGCAACCCCGCTCTGCCAAACGGCTTCAATGACACAGCCGTTTCGCCAAAAATCCGGGTAGAGCAGGAAGTCAACGATCAGGTCCTGCTTTACGGTCAGTGGGCGATGGGCTTCCGTGCACCGACGGCGGGTGAGCTGTTCAGCACCTTTGGTGGACCCGGTACCTATCTGCGTATCGGTAATCCGAACCTGAAGTCGGAAACCAGCAATGGTTTCGAAATTGGTGCCAAGCTGGGTGACGACGATCTCGGTGGCCGCGTGAACCTGTTTTACAACCGCTACCGCAACTTTATCGACACGACGAGCTTGAATGCCGCGCAGGCTGCGGCTCTCGGCTACACCCTGTCGCAATATCCTCAGGGTGGTATCAGCACTTATAACAACGTGGCGAACGCCGAGATCTTCGGTACCGAAATCTCCGTTCACAAGCGCTTCTCGAACGGCTTCCGTGCCCTGGCAGGACTGGCCTATGCAGAAGGCAACAACCTCGATACCAAGACCTTCCTGCAGTCCGTCGCGCCTCTCAAGGCGGTGGTCAGCGTTGGGTACGACACGGAGACCTGGGGTGTCGGCCTGGATTGGACCGGCGTCAAGCATGCGCGTGGCCAGACCATCGGAACCGCAACGTCGACCAGCTACTTCAGCACGCCTGGTTACGGCATCGTCGATCTGACAGCATGGTGGGAGCCGGAGCAGATCAAGGGTCTGAAGATCAACGCCGGCATCTACAACGTCTTCGACAAGACTTACTACGATTACGCTTCGGTACGCACCGGTGGTTCGCAGCCCCGTGAATATTACTCCGAGCCGGGCCGCACCTTCAAAATCTCGCTGACCCAGCGCTTCTAACCCAAACGACTTCGAAAGGCCGGCCTCATTGCCGGCCTTTCTCATTCCTGTTTTCGCCTCTTGCGCTCACCCGCATCTCACGCTAACAATTCCGTCCATGAACATGTCCTTGAACATCGCAATCTGGTGGTGGGCTCGCTAAAGGCGGCCTCGACCAATCGTGTCCAAAGACGACGACGAGCCGCCCGGAGAAAACCAGGCGGCTTTTTTTGTTTTCAAGGCCGTCTGTCATCCGGGCCCGATAACGGAGTGAAATAATGGTTACGATCCTCAGGGATGACGGCGCGGAAATCTACGAGACCAAGGGCGGCATCACGGTTACGCGGCAGCGCCGGGCGATCCCCTATGGCGACGCGGTCTCCTCCTATATCGACAAGCTCGACGAGCGCCGCGGGGCGGTGTTCTCCTCGAACTACGAATATCCGGGCCGCTACACGCGCTGGGATACGGCCGTGGTCGATCCGCCGCTCGGCATCTCCTGCAATGGCCGCGAGGTCTGGATCGACGCCTATAATGAGCGCGGCGAGGTCATCCTCGGCTTCGTCACCGAGCGGCTGAAGACGCTCTCCGAGCTCGAACTCGGCGCTTCCACGGCGCGGCGGCTGGATCTCACCGTCAAGGCGCCGGATCGGGCGTTTACCGAGGAAGAGCGCTCGAAGATCCCGACCGTGTTCACCGTTTTGCGCGCCGTTACAGATCTCTTCTATTCGCAGGCCGATGCCAGCCTCGGGCTCTACGGCGCCTTCGGCTACGATCTCGCCTTCCAGTTCGATGCCATCAATCTGAAGCTCGTGCGCCCGGCCGACCAGCGCGACATGGTGCTCTATCTCCCCGACGAGATCCTCGTCGTCGACAATTACTCGGCCAAGGCCTGGATCGACCGCTACGATTTCGAAAAGGGCGGGCTGACCACCGAGGGCAGGGCGGGCGATATTCCGGCCGAGCCGTTCCAGCGCACCGATACCATTCCGCCGAAGAGCGATCACCGCCCCGGCGAATATGCCGAGCTGGTGACCAAGGCCAAGGAAAGCTTCCGCAAGGGCGACCTGTTCGAGGTCGTTCCCGGGCAGAAGTTCATGGAACGCTGCGACTCGAAGCCGTCGGATATTTCCAAGCGGCTGAAAGCGATCAATCCGTCGCCCTATTCGTTCTTCATCAATCTCGGCAACCAGGAATATCTGGTCGGAGCATCGCCCGAGATGTTCGTGCGCGTGTCCGGTCGCCGCATCGAGACCTGCCCGATCTCGGGGACGATCAAGCGCGGCGACGATCCGATTGCCGACAGCGAGCAGATCCTGAAGCTCTTGAACTCGAAGAAGGACGAGAGCGAGCTCACCATGTGCTCGGACGTCGACCGCAACGACAAGAGCCGCGTCTGCGAACCGGGTTCGGTCAAGGTCATCGGCCGACGGCAGATCGAGATGTATTCGCGCTTGATCCACACGGTCGATCATATTGAAGGCCGCCTGCGCGACGACATGGACGCCTTCGACGGGTTCCTCAGCCATGCCTGGGCGGTCACCGTCACCGGTGCGCCGAAGCTGTGGGCGATGCGCTTCATCGAGGGGCACGAGAAGAGCCCGCGCGCCTGGTATGGTGGAGCGATCGGCATGGTCGGCTTCAATGGCGACATGAACACCGGGCTGACGCTGCGTACCGTGCGCATCAAGGACGGGATCGCGGAAGTCCGGGCAGGGGCGACCTTGCTCAACGATTCGATCCCCGACGAGGAAGAAGCCGAAACCGAACTGAAGGCGTCTGCCATGCTCTCCGCCATCCGCGATGCCAAGGCCGGCAATACGGCCAAGGCCAGCCGTGACGTCGCCACTGTGGGCAAGGGCGTCAGGATCCTGCTGGTCGATCACGAAGACAGCTTCGTGCATACGCTGGCCAATTACTTCCGCCAGACCGGCGCTGAAGTGTCGACCGTGCGCTCGCCGGTGCCGGAAGAGATCTTTGATCGGCTCGATCCCGATCTCGTCGTGCTTTCGCCCGGTCCCGGCAATCCGAAGGATTTCGACTGCAAGGCGACGATCAAGAAAGCGCGTGCCCGCAACCTGCCTGTCTTCGGCGTCTGCCTCGGCCTGCAGGCGATCGCCGAGGCCTATGGCGGCGAGCTTCGCCATCTGGCGCTGCCGATGCACGGCAAGCCGTCGCGCATCCGCGTGCTGGAGCCCGGCCTGGTGTTCTCCGGCCTCGGCAAGGAAGTCACCGTCGGCCGCTACCACTCGATCTTCGCCGATCCCTCGACGCTGCCGCGCGAGTTCATCATCACGGCGGAAAGCGAGGACGGCACGATCATGGGCATCGAGCATGCCAAGGAGCCGATCGCCGCCGTGCAGTTCCACCCGGAATCGATCATGACGCTCGGCGGCGACGCCGGCATGCGTATGATCGAGAACGTGGTGGCGCATCTGGCGCGCAAGCGGGCGACGAAGGCGGCCTGAAGCCGTCCATCTTTAGCCAGTCACATGAGAGGCCTCGCGATCCGCGGGGCCTTGTCATCTGTAGCGGCGATCGATCGGCAGGGTGAACGACCATGCACTCGGCTTCTTGAGCGCCGCCGGCGCCTGCTGCTGTTCGGTATTATCCTGAGGGTCGCAGCGGGCTTTATTGCCCTTCGGTTCCCGCAACTGCGGACTACCCCACCAGTCCTCGTAGAGATCCGTGAAGAGATATCTGACTTCCAGCATCCGAGCACCTCATCAGTTGAATCGATTCAATAAATAATGGATCGATTGATTGAACCGATTCAATTATTGTGCTGATCGATCAGAAGTCAAGCACTTTGAACCGATACAAAATAGCTGCTAGGCTACTGGCTTGTGTGTGAACGAGCGGGGGTCGCGTTGGGGCAGATCAAGCTGGCGGATGTCGCCAAGGCAGCGGGGGTTTCGCAAGGGACCGCGTCGAATGTCTTCAACCGTCCGGATATCGTCCGTGATGAAGTGCGCCGCCATGTCCTCGATACGGCCAGCCGGCTCGGCTATCGCGGCCCTGATGTGAAGGGCAGGCTGTTACGGGCAGGGCGGGTCAACGCGATCGGCGTTGCGGTGCTGGAGCCGCTTGCCTATTTCTTCGAGGATCCGTGGGCGCGCTCGCTGATGACCGCGATCGGCACGGTCTGCGATGCCAGCGGCACCGGCGTTGCCCTGGTCTCGGCGAGCAACCAGCAGAAGCTTGCCTGGAACGTCAACAGCGCGCTGGTCGATGGCTTCGTTCTCGTCTGCGTTGAGGGCGGGGAGAGGCTGGTGGAACTGACCCGCCGCCGGCAACTGCCGTTCGTTGCGCTGGCGCTCGCTTCCGACGATGACACCATTCCGACCATCGGCGTCGACAACATCACCGGCGGCATGCTGGCGGCGCGGCATGTGGCGGAGCTTGGCCATCGCCGTCTCGCCGTGCTGGCGATCGGCGACGGCGACCACCGCGTCGGTCTGCTCGCGCCGGACGATGTCGTGGCCGGGCTGAAGGTGACCTCGCGCAACCGCGCGCTCGGCTACTGGCGGGCGCTGGAGGCATTCGGTATCGGCAAAGGGGACGTGCCGGTCTACGCGACACTGAACGACAAGGCGACGGTGGCGATGGCGATGGAAGCGCTGTTCCGTGCCGAACAGCCGCCTACCGCGATCCTGGCGATGTCCGATCTGGTGGCATTGCTGGCGATCGACTGGCTGAAGGCGCACGGACTTTCGGTGCCCTTCGACGTTTCCGTCGTCGGCTTTGATGGCGTGCCCGATGCCGCGCGCGCGCAGCCGATGCTGACCACGATCGCCCAGCCTTTCGACCGGATTGCCGACAGCGCGGTCAAGGCCGTGCTCGGCGACACGGCGTTTGCCGGCAGGGAGGTGCTCGACGTCAAGCTGGCGATCGGCGGCAGCACATCCGCGCCGCGTTCGTAAGGCCAATTTGCCAATCTATCGCGGAGATGCAGGCCGGCAGAAGGGGACTCGCGGGCACTCCTTCAACGGATGGCCAGCCTTAGACCCGCGGCTGCACGATCTTCACGTTCATCCGGCTGCGCAGCCTGAATCCGAGATGCTCATACAGCGCGATTGCCGGCGTGTTGCTGGCGTAGGCGTGCAGGTAGACGTGTTCGTCGCGAGCGGAAATCTCGCCGGCGACGAAGCGGAAGAGCAGGGTGCCGAGGCCGCGTTTCTGAAAGTCGGGGTGGGTGCAGAGGCCGCTCAACTCGGCGAAACCCGGCTGGCGCATGCGCTGGCCGGCCATCGCCGCCAGCCGGCCGTCGATGCGGATGCCCCAGAAGGTGCCGAGGCGCTGGGCGCCAAGCGTGAACGGGCCCGGCTTGGTCAGAAGTGCCAGCGCCAGCATCTCCTCGGCATCGTCAGGCGTCAGCGGTTCGATTCTGGGATCGTCGATGCGGGGATAGGCGTGCTCGGTAATCATCTGGACGAGGGTGCTGTCGACGATGATGTCGAGCCCCGCCGGCACGGTGATCGGCCCGGCCTCGACCAGCGCCATGACCTCGCCCGGCGATGCCAGCGCCTCGAGGGCTGCGAGGCTATCCGGCGCGTCGTCGCGCGGGGCGGCGAAGGGAACTATGGAGGCGGGGTAGCGCTTCGCCAGCGCGCCGCCCTCGGCGAGATCCGCATGGGCGGTGTGCAGCGCGTTCCAGGCGGGGCGGTCGAGGATGTGGGTCATAGGGTTTCCTCCGGTTTTTTCGTGGGCCGTTGCGCCAAGGGAGCAGCGGCCAGGCCATCTTCCATGGCGGCCAAGTGATCGAGCAGGGGTGCGGTGCGGTCGCCGCAGAGATCGCGCACGGCGCGTTCGATGGTCGGCCAGATCTCCCGCTTCGATCGCTCGATCAGGGCGCGGCCGGTTTCGGTCAGCGACACCAGCTTGCGGCGCTGATCGCCATCGGCGGCGAGCGCCTCGACAAGGCCGAGATCGGTCAGTTGCGCCACCGTCCGGGTAGCGCCCGGCTGGGTGATGCCGACGGCCTCGGCCAGTTCGCCGATCGTCAGTGGTCCATCGCGATCGATCGCCGCCAGAAACGGGTATTGTCCCGCCTGAATCTCGGCGCCAAAATCCTGAATGATCTGCTGCGTATCGGCCTGCAGCCGTTCGCCGATACGGCGGAAGCGACTGCCGAGGCAGAGATAGCCAAATTCGCGGACGATGTCTCCGGCCAACGCATTTCTCCCAATATCGAATTACCAGTTATATAACATGTAATGTATTTTGATGTCAAAGTCGTGCTTCGTGAATTCTGTTGTAGATCGCCAGCGACCGGAAAGACGTTGCCACAGTGGGTTTGCCGGCGCTAAGGCTCATAAGCGCTGCCGCATCCGCTGGCGGTCGAGGATAGAGAGCAAGCATGGCATCGAGCCGTTGGACGATAGCGATACAGTGTCGTTGCAAACCGTGGGGCGTGTGACGACGTGGGCGTGAAAATCCTGAAGGCCACGATCGGCGTCATTCTGCTCATCGCCATCCTCGTCGTCGCCGGGATTGTCGTGCCGCGGCCGTTGTGGCGGTCCGGCGATGCGCCAGGCGCGGCCGGCTCCTACCGCTTCCTGGTGCTCAGCAACCCTATCCACACCGATCTGGCGCTGCCGATCGATGCCGATACGCTGTCCCGCTTTGCCTTCCTGCGCGATGCCGGGCTCGACCTCGGCAATCCCGGTGTGCGCTACATCATCGTCGGCTGGGGCGGGCGGGCATTCTATACCGAGACGCCGACATGGGCCGACCTGAAGCCGATGCCTGTGCTGAAGAGCTTTACGCTCGACAGTTCCGTGATGCATGTGGCGCTGGCCGGCGATATCCCGATCGACCATCCGACGGTGCGGCCGATCACGGTCGGCGAGGAGGGACGGCAGCGGCTGTTGCGGTTCGTCGAGCAGAGCTTTGCCGGCGAGGCGGGCCGGTCGGTGGCGCTTGGCGTCTCCTATGGTACGGATGACGCGTTCTTCGAGGCAAGGGGCTATTTTAACGCGCTGGTCGGCTGCAACACCTGGACGGCGGCGGCGCTGCGGCAGGCGGGGCTGACGACCGGGTGGTGGACGGCGTTGCCGCCGATGCTGACGCTGTCGTTGCGGCTGCATGGCCGCGACTGAGATGCGGCGCGATTGCCTTGTGATTTCGTGGCTTTGTGGGGAGAGGCGAAGAGTTCGATTGACTTCTTGGCTCAAATCAGAACGTTTCAGGAACGATCAATTTGGGAATGCCTGTTGTGGCCAGTGAAAAGTTTATCGTCATCCCCTACCGCAAGAACCGCGGCAACCTCGTGCCCGGCGAAATGCGCCAGGCATCGAACCCGATCAGCGCCGAGAAGATCGCCACCTCGATGGCGGAGCGTTTCGTCGGCGTCGCCGCCTATGCCGTGATGGTCGACGAGGAAAGCGGCGACATGTCGTCACCACGGCTTCTGGCGAAGTTCGGCGAGATCGCCGATCTCAATCCATAACGGTCGCTGCCATGGAGACGTCGCTCTATCTGCCGGTCAAGGCCTTCCTTGAGAAGGCAGGCTATGTCGTCAAGGGCGAGATCGGCAGCTGCGATGTCGTCGGGCTGATCGAGAGCGAGCCGCCGGTAGTGGTGGTCTGCGAACTGAAACTGTCGTTCAATCTGGAACTGATCCTGCAGGCGGTCGACCGGGCGGCGATCTCGGACGAGGTGTGGATCGCGGCGCGGGTTTCGGCCAAGGGCCGGGGGCGGGAGGCGGACAAGCGCTACCGCGATCTCTGCCGGCGCATGGGGATCGGCATGCTCGGCATTGCCGACAGCGGCGAGGTCAGCGTCATAGTGAGTTCCGTATCGCCGATGCCGCGCACCAATTCGAAGCGGCGGACGCGGCTGGTGAAGGAACATCGGCGGCGGCAAGGCGATCCGGTGCTCGGCGGCGGCTCGCGGGCACCGATCATGACCGCCTACCGGCAGCAGGCGCTGATTTGCGCTGCGGCGCTCGCCCAAGGGCTGACGCGGCCGCGCGACATGAAGAGCCTGGCGCCGCAGGCCGGCCGCATCCTGCTTGACAATGTCTATGGCTGGTTTGATCGGCAGGGGAAGGGTGTGTATGGGCTGAATGAAGCCGGCGAGGCGGCGTTGTTGCGCTGGCCGCAGACGGTGGTGGCGATTGGCGATGCGGGTGAGAGCGGGGAGTAGTGGCTGTTTTCGGCCCTTTGCGGTCATTCAATATACAAATCCAGCAGGACTTTCGTTTTCTCTGCGTTAACCGCTAGCCAGAGATGACCTCCGTGGGGAAATTGATCGGGATTAGCGTGATAGACGTAGCTAACGGGAAACGGAGCCAGCTCAGCCTGACTCTGCGTGAGCCGTGATCGGTCAATTACTTCTTCGCTGAACGCCCACCCTTCGAGAAGTCCCTGAAATTCAGCGTTCTGTATGTCAAATGTGCACTTTGTAACGATGTCGGTAAACGCGTCGGATACACACTGAGCGTTGGTCACCGAGGGCGGAGGCTCGATGCGTAGCGATGTCCCTACCGTCTGGTTCGGTGTCGATTCAAAAATTAGCTTAAGCAGTATGTAAGCCGTGGCAGCACAAGCGACGACAAAAGCACCCCTGCGGAATGTTCGCCTCATAACAACCTCTCTACAGACATAACGTTAAGGCAGTTGGCGCCAAGCGAAGACGGTGCCGGACATCCAGCAGTAAATCGATGGCATTCACCACGTAATACTGCGAAACGCCGTCCATGCTCGGATAGCGCAGAATATCAATGTGAAGATAATGCAGTTGGCAGCGAGACCTGCGAAGGTAACGACACTGAACTCGAAAATATCTGATGGGATCTCTATCGCCATGCGCTGCGCCACGCTAAACACCAGCGCGATGACGGAGAGTCCGGCCGTTATGATTGCAAAGCGCAGGTTCGGAGTGACCCGCCAATAAACCAGCGCTATAAAAAGAGCGGTCGTCAGTATTCGAACCGGGTTCGCTAGCTCCGCAAGTGCTATGGCGACGGCAAAAATGATGATCTAATCCCACACTTGCTCTTCGGGGTAATATTGCCTTCACAACTTATGGGTGTCAACACATCATCTGATGTCCGCTTCTGGCGCTTTGCCGCCGCCAGTTCGATGCTGTCAGGCAACGAGAGATCGTCGTTGCAATGCGGACGTGGAAACTTGCATCGGTCCCATTCGAATGAACCGCCTCACCTCCCACACTCCCGCTTTGACAAATCCCCATTTCTACGCCATATCCCCCGCAACAGCCGCCTGCGCGAATTTCGCGTGGGCGGTTTTGCGTTTGAATGGCGTTGTTTCTGCAATTCGTTCGCATCCGCACTCGCAGTGAAGACTTGGATGGAGCAGGGGATCGAGATGAGCGAACAGGGGAATCTGACCGTCCGGCGGCTGGCATTCTGGGGGATCCCGATGTCGCTCGGCGTCATGGGCCTGAAGATGGTGGCCTGGTGGGTGACCGGTTCGGTGGCACTGCTGTCGGACGGACTGGAATCGACCGTCAACGTCGTTGCCGCCTTCATCGCCTTCTTCGTCATCCGCTACGCGCAGAAGCCGGCCGATCACGACCATCCGTTCGGGCACCACAAGGCGGAGTATCTGTCGGCGGTGACGGAGGGTGTGCTGATCGTGGTGGCGGCGCTGTTGATCGTCAACGAGGCGGTCGGGCACCTGTCGGATCCGCGCATGCTGGAAGCGCCAGCGCTGGGTCTCGCCATCAACTTCCTGGCCGGGGTGATCAATGCCGTCTGGGCGCGGCTTTTGATCCGCACCGGGCGCAAGTATCGCTCGGCGGCGCTGACGGCGGATGGCCAGCATATCATGTCAGACGTGGTGACGTCGGTCGGCGTGCTGTTCGGCCTGCTGCTGGCGATTGCCACCGGTTACGCGATCTTCGACCCGGTTCTCGCCATTCTCGTTGCCATCAACATTCTCTACCAGGGCTGGAAGGTGATCTCGCATTCGATCGGCGGGCTGATGGACCAGGCGGTCGAGCCGCAGGAGGAGGTCGCCATCAAGGAGGCGATCGCCACGCATGCGGCGGGCTCGCTCGGTGTCCACGACCTGAAGACACGGCGCGCCGGCGCGGTCACTTTCATCGATTTTCATCTTGTCGTGCCGGCCGCAATGTCTGTAAGGCAGGCGCACGATATCTGCGATCGCCTCGAAGATGCCATCAACGCCGCGCATCCGGGCTCCAGCATCGCCATTCACGTCGAGCCTGAGGGCGAAAAAGCCCACGGCATCCGCGTCAAAGTCATCAAGGAGGCATAATGCCCAATACCGACGTATCCAGCCTGTCCATGCTGGGCCAGCAGACCGAAGCCCCGACCTCGCCGGAAACCGCCGTGCTGGAGAAGGTGCCGTCCAACCATGCCGGCACCGATTACGTGGTGCGTTTTACCGCGCCCGAGTTCACCTCGCTCTGCCCGATGACCGGTCAGCCCGATTTCGCCCATATCGTCATCGACTATATCCCGAACGAGTGGCTGGTGGAATCGAAGGCGCTGAAGCTGTTCCTGCATTCCTTCCGAAACCACGGCGCTTTCCATGAGGATTGCTCGATCTACATCGCCAAGCGGCTGGTCGAGCTTCTCGATCCGAAGTGGCTCAGGATCGGCGCCTACTGGTATCCGCGCGGCGGCATTCCGATCGACGTGTTCTGGCAGACCGGCAAGCCGCCGGAAGGCGTCTGGCTGCCGGATCAGGGCGTCGCTACCTATCGCGGGCGCGGATAAGATACCACATCGCGGGCGGCGACTAGCAGGTGCCGCCACCGCTTCGCTGACGGGTCAGTCCACCGATCCGTCAGGGTCGAGCGAGAACTTCGCTTTGTCGATCTCGACGGCGCGCTTTTCACTGCGGAAGGCACCTCTGAGGAGGTTACGCGCCTTGATGACTTCGAGCCAGAGCCGCAACAGATGCTTGCGCTGTTTGCTCCGCGGCCGGAAGCTGTCGTCGTTGGCCATGCGCAGAAATATCGGCGTGTCGGCCCGCTCCTCGAGAAAACGCTGCTGTATGACCGGTGCCGGTTCGACTTGGAAGGCCTTCAACCAGGCGCGATGCCAGAAATAGGCGTCGATCAGCGCGTAGTCCTTTGTATCCTCGAGCATTCTTGCCGCCGCCTGCGGCCCGAGGATATAGCCGGCGAGGCCAAGTCGGTTCTGGAAGACGCGTCGCGCTTTGAAGCCGGTGGCGGCGTCCGCCCAGAGAGACGACTTGCCGAGAATATGCGGCAGCGGCACGAATTCGAGATCGTAGACACAGTTCCAGTCGTCGTCGCGGGCGGCGATGATGCGCATGGCGTCGGCGATGTCGCTGGACAGAACGGCGTCATCCTCAAGGATGAGCGTCTTTTCGCGGCGCTCGACGACGGTCTGCCATGCCATGCGATGCGAGGTGAAGCAGGCGATGTCCTGCCGCAACGTCGGGCTCGGCCAGCCATCCGCGGCTTTCTGGCACTCCGCATCCGATAGGTCGCGGGCCTCGAAGGCGTCGAGGAACTGATAATCCAGCCCCAGCCGCGCCATCTGCCGCGACTGGAACCGCCGCCTTGCTTCCTCCGACGTCCGGCTGATGATTAGGGTCTTCAATGCTGTCTCGCCCGTTGGGTGGATTTCGGCGGACCTTATCCGGGCGACATGGGCTTATCAATTGCCAGACAATGCCGTGCACTGAAAGCTGCGCGAGGGGCGCATGGGCTGCACGCGACCAGCCCATGCTACCGTCGGTGATTCTGATCAGACGTTGAAGCTGTCGTCGCTGCCGAAATCGGACTGGTCGTCGAAATTGTCGTCGCTGGTGTCGTAGTCGGCCTGCTGCAAACCCGCATCGTCGTTGTCGTCATTGCTATCGTCAGCAACCTGGCGTGTGTTGCCAGTATCATTGGCCGCATCGTTGCCGGCATCGCTGGATGCCTGCTGCTTGTCGCCGTCATTGTTGTAGTAGTTGTTGATAACCGTCTCTTCTGTCGGGGCGCTGGCCAGCGGATTGGCGCCGGTGGTAGAGCCGAGGCCGAGCGACGACATGTGGTTGCCGAAGATGCCGCTCAGCGAATTGGCGAGCAGCATGCCGCCGGCGACGCCAGCCGCGGTGCCGAGCGCGCCCTGCAGGAAGCTGCCACCGGCCGAAGGCGCTGGCATCTGCTGGCTCCACGGGCCTGCGGGTTGCTGCTGCGGCATGGCGCGGGGCGTGGTGTCGAAGCCCTGGTTCTGCTGGATCTGCTGGCGCGGGGCGGCGCCCCAAGGGCCGGAGGACGGGGCTGCCGGCGGTTCCTGAGGCGCGACCTGGGTGCGCGGCTGTGGCGGCTGGCTGCTGCCGAAGATCGAGCTCAGGAAACCACCGCCCTGTTCAGCCTGGTGGCTGTCGCTCTGCTCCGCCTCAAGCAGGCGGACCCGTTCTTCCAGCTGTTTGATATGATCGGCGGCGGCCTCGAGGCCCTTTTCCTGCACGATCACGGCCTGCGCGAGATAATAGGCGGCGTAGGGCTGTTCGCGGGTGCTTTGGTCGACCAGGGCCTCGGCGTCGCGATCGCGCGGCGTGGCGGCGGCGCTGCGGACGCGGTCGAACAGGGATGTCAGGAGTTGGCGTTCTTCGGGTGACATGCTCTGTCTCCTTGGTTGCAAGCTGGGCATCTGCCGTGAGACTGACGTAGGAACGGATTGAGACTTTTCAAAGCCTCCGCACGTTACATTTCAGTAAGTCCTGATTGCTCTAACCATATCTTCACCCGTTCCGTGGCTTGTCTTTTTCTCGCATTGTTTTACGCATTGAGTCGCACTATGTGCGGGGAACCCGAATTTACGTGAGAGAGGTTCGAATGAACGACGAAGACCAGGACGACAAGACGAAGGAACTGCCGCTCGGCAAGGAAACGGAGGCGAACCTTTTCAAGTCGCGTTCCATCTTCATCTATGGACCGATCAATCAGGAACTGGCGCAGAAGGTCTGCTCGCAGCTCGTGGCACTTGCCGCGGCCAGCGACGAGGACATCCGCATCTACGTCAACTCGCCCGGCGGCCACGTCGAATCCGGCGATTCGATCCACGACATGATCAAGTTCATCAAGCCGAAGGTCTGGATGATCGGGACCGGCTGGGTCGCTTCCGCAGGTGCGCTGATTTTCGTCGCGGCACCGAAGGAACAGCGCCTTTGCCTGCCAAACACCCGTTTCCTGCTGCACCAGCCCTCCGGCGGCACGCGCGGCATGGCATCGGACATCGAGATCCAGGCACGCGAGATCATCAAGATGAACGAGCGCCTGAACAAGATCATGGCCGAAGCCACCGGCCAACCCGTCGAGAAGATCGCCGCCGACACCGACCGCGACTACTGGCTGTCGGCCGAGGAAGCCAAGGCCTACGGTCTGGTATCGCGCATCGTGACGTCGCAGAGCGATATCTGATCGTATGAGATGAAAGCGCCCTCGGCTGCCGAAAGGTGGGCGAGGGCGCTTTTTTTGTTTTGTGGGGAGCTAGTTGCCCTGATCCCGGCCTTGGGCCAGCCACGGCGCGTCTGCGCCGTGAAAGAGTCTCCTCGCCGCGCGGACGCGTGTCGGCTGGATTTCCGCCACAAGGGCGAGAATGAGGGAAGTGGGTGTATCTGGCCTTGCGCCCCGCTTTGCGATACGGCTGCATGACGCCATTTCCTCGCTCCGAGTCCCCCCGCATGCTCAAAGACTTTTCCGTCCAGGCCCTGTTCATGGGCGTCCTTACTGCTTTCGTCGGTTTTGCGAGTTCGTTCGCCGTCGTCCTGCACGGGTTGCAGACCGTCGGTGCCACCGAGGCGCAGGCGGCGTCGGGGTTGATGGCGTTGTCGATCTCGCTTGGGCTGTGTGCCATCGTGCTCAGTGTCTCGACGCGGTTGCCGATCAGCATGGCGTGGTCGACGCCGGGTGGGGCGTTGCTGGCCGCCACCGGCGTCGTCGAGGGCGGGTTCAATGCCGCCGTGGGGGCGTTTATCGTCTGCGCGCTGCTGATCGTCATTGCCGGGTTGTTCAAACCGCTTGGGCGCGCCGTTGCGGCCATTCCGGCGCCGCTTGCGAATGCGATGCTGGCGGGCGTGCTGATCGGGTTGTGCTTCGCGCCGGTCAAGGCGGTCGGGTTCAATCCGCTGCTTGGGCTGCCTATCGTGCTCGCCTGGATTGTCGTTGGCGCTTTCAAGCGTCTATGGGCGGTGCCGGCCGCACTGGCGGCGTTCGTGCTGGTGGTGGTGTTCGGTGTCGATGTGCCTGAGGGGGCGCTGACGACGGTGCAGCACTCGCTGGTGCCGACCGTTGAATTCGTCATGCCTGTTTTCAACCTGCCTGCCTTCATCTCGATCGCGCTGCCGCTTTTCATCGTCACCATGGCCTCGCAGAATATTCCTGGGATCGCCGTGATGAAGGTCAACGGCTATGAGACCAAGCCCGGGTCGCTGTTTGCCTCCACCGGTTTCTTCTCGCTGCTGTCGGCGCCGTTCGGCGGCCATGCCGTCAATCTGGCGGCGATCACGGCGGCGATGTGCGCCGGGCCGGATGCGCATCCGGATCCGAAGCGGCGGTACTGGGCGGTGCTGGTTTGCGGCATCTGCTATCTCATTCTCGGCCCTCTTGCCGGCGCCGTCACGGCCTCGGTGGCATTGGCGCCGCCGATCCTGATCCAGGCGGTGGCGGGACTGGCGCTGGTCGGCGCCTTCTCAGGTTCGGCCATGGCGGCGTTCCAGGCGCCCGATACACGCGAGGCAGCAGCGATTACCTTCCTGGTGACGGCGTCGGGAGTCTCGTTCGGTGGCATCTCGGGGGCGTTCTGGGGGCTGCTCGCGGGCGGACTGATGATGGCGTTGCAGCGATTTGTGAAATCGCGGTAGAACGCTGGAAATGGTATAGTTTTTATACTATAAAGCATCATGGATTTCGAATTTGATCCAAACAAAAGCCTCTCGAACAAAATCAAGCACGGCATTGATTTTGATGAGGCACAACTTCTCTGGAGTGACGAGCTGCTTGTCTCGATTGTAGCCAGAGAAGGAGAAGAGTTGCGTTACATGTCGATCGGGCGAATTGATCGGCGGTTTTGGTCTGCCGTTTATGCAATGCGCGGCGAGAGGATTCGCCTGATCTCCGTAAGGCGGTCGAGAAGGCAGGAGATTGATTTCTATGAAAACCAGTGAACTCGAAGAGAAATTCGACAGGGGAGAGGAAGACATCCTCGAACACTTCGATCTGTCTACTGCGCGGCGGCCCAATCTCGCAGCCAAGCGTGTCAACGTGGATTTTCCTGTTTGGGTTGTTCGCGGCTTGGATGGTGAAGCACAACGCCTCGGCGTAACTCGCCAGTCGCTTATCAAGCTTTGGATCGCAGAGCGGCTCGCCACGGTCGAGCAGCGCTGAAATCGTGCAGATGGCAAAAAGGCGGGCAGGGACTTGCCAGTTTTCCGGGCGGCGGCTATAGACGCTTCCATGAAGAACACGGGCATCATGATTTCTGAGCAGATTGCACGCGGGCGTATGGCGCTCCGCGACAATACGCGCGCCCTGACCTCGCTTCTTCTTCTCGGCCTTACGCGCGGTTGCCGGGTCCGTTGAGGAGCGCCCGGCGGCCCAAAGCCCGCCGGCCATAGCTCCTCTTCACTTATCCCAAAAATCGATCAACCGGACGCTTTGCGCCGGATTCGTCATCGCCAACAGTCAGGCCATGCGCTATGACGCGGCCAGATGACGGGAATAGGAAGAGAAGACATGGACACGAAGACCCGCTCCCACGGCATGCCCGACGCCGCTGTCAAATACCGCGCTTATCCGCAGGTCAACATCCCCGATCGCACATGGCCGACCAAGACGCTGACCACGGCGCCGATCTGGTGTTCTGTCGACCTGCGCGACGGCAACCAGGCTCTGGTCGACCCGATGGGCCACGACCGCAAGGCGCGGATGTTCCAGTTGCTGCTGGACATGGGCTTCAAGGAAATCGAGATCGGCTTCCCGTCGGCCTCGCAGACCGATTTCGACTTCGCGCGCTGGTGTGTCGAGCAGGGCAACGTGCCTGACGACGTTTCGCTGCAGGTCCTGGTACAGTGCCGTCCGGAGCTGATCACGCGTACTTTTGAGGCCTTGGAAGGCGCCAACAAGCCGATCGTGCATTTCTACAATTCGACCAGCGAATTGCAGCGGCGCGTGGTGTTTGCCAAGGACGTGCAGGGTATCAAGCAGATCGCCGTCGATGCGGCAAAGATGATCTCCGACATGGCGGCGAAGGCCGGCGGCGGCTACCGCTTCGAATATTCGCCGGAGAGCTTTACCGGCACGGAACTGGATGTCGCGCTGGAGATCTGCAACGCCGTCATCGCCGAGATGAAGCCGACGCCTGACAACAAGCTGATCATCAACCTTCCGTCCACCGTGGAGATGGCGACGCCGAATGTCTATGCCGACCAGATCGAGTGGATGTGCCGCAATCTCGACAATCGCGAGAACCTGATCATCTCGCTGCATCCACATAACGACCGTGGCACCGGCATCGCCGCCGCCGAACTGGCGTTGCTGGCCGGCGCCGACCGCGTCGAAGGCACGCTGTTCGGCAATGGCGAGCGCACCGGCAATGTCGACGTGGTGACGATGGCGCTGAACATGTTCACGCAGGGCGTCGATCCGAAGCTCGACTGCTCGGATATCGAGCGGATGAAGAGCGTGTTCGAATATTCGAACCAGATGCCGATCGGCGAGCGCCATCCCTATGTCGGTGAACTGGTATATACGGCATTCTCGGGCTCGCACCAGGATGCGATCAACAAGGGCATGAAGGCGATCAAGGTCGCCAATCATCCGGTCTGGGAAGTCCCGTACCTGCCGATCGATCCGCAGGACGTCGGCCGCTCCTACGAGGCGATCATCCGCATCAACTCGCAGTCGGGCAAGGGTGGCATCGCCTATATCCTGCAGCAGGATTACGGGCTCAACCTGCCGCGCAACCTGCAGGTCGAGTATCGCGAGGAGATCCAGCGGATCACCGACGAAGAGGGCAAGGAACTGCCGTCGAAGCGGATCTACGACCACTTCATCGAGCGCTACGTGACGCAGTCGAAGGGCCGCATCAAGTTTGTCGATCACCACACCTTCGCTGATCCCGAGAACAAAGGTATCCGCGTGGTTGCCGCCGAGATCACCGACAATGGCGTGACCAAGCAGATCGAGGGCAAGGGCAACGGTCCGATCGACGGCTTCATCAATGCGCTGTCGGATTATCTCGGCGTCGAGATGTCGGTGCAGGATTACTCCGAGCATTCGCTGCAGCACGGCTCCAACGCCGCCGCCATCTCCTATGTCGAGACATCCTATCCGGGCGGCAAGCTGTTCGGTGCCGGCATCAGCACCAACATCGTCGGCGCGTCGCTGGAAGCGATCGTGTCGGCTGCAAACCGGGTGCTTGACGTGAAGGCCGCTAGGGGCTGATTGCGATTTGCGCGCGCACTGAAGAGTAATTTCTACAGTGCCGGCTGCCAGCTCTCCCTCATCCCGGCCTTGAGCCGGGATCCAGCGGCGTCGCGTTTGCGACGCGAGAAAGTCTTTTCAACCCAATGACTTGGGTTGACTGGATTCCTGTGACGAGCACAGGAATGAGGGATGAGTCGTGTACTTTTGCTGCCTCACGCCTCTGTTCAAACCCACTCAGATCGCGGTGGCGATTTCCATGGCGAGCTGGCTGAGGGAGGCTTCCGAGGAGGGGCCGACCAGCACGTAGCTCGTGCCGGCATTGTGCCAGGCGACCAGGCCGATTTCGTCGCGGATCGTTTCCTTGAAATCCTCGGTGTCGTCGGGCTGGTTGTCCTTGCGGAAGGCGATGGTGGCGAGGTCGCCGTCGGCGCTGGTGTAGATCAGCTGGCCGGTCGGACGACCGCCTGTGAGCACCACCCGGGCGCCCTGGAAGGTCCAGCCGTCGGTCGAGAGATCCGGCACGCGGAAGGCGACGCCGACCGAGGTGGTCAGCCATGTCGAGATCTCTTCGGCCTGCGAGGCCGGCACTTCGACGATGTGGCGCGGCTGGCGGGCCAGCAGGCGCTGGTTGGCGAGGATGTCGCCGAGCCATTCGCTGGCATCCGTCGCGACGGCCTCGTCAGCCGCCTGTGTCGCCAGCGTCTCGTGGCGGTTGTCTGACACGAGATAGCCGATGCCGCAGCCGGCGGCGAAGAGGATGATGGCGGCGGCCAGTGCCTGTGGTCCCGTCGGCTTGAGTTTCAGCGACTGTCGGGATAGCCGCGGGGCGACCGGCGCCTTGGGCGGCTGCACGCTCTTGATCGACCGCACCAATGCCAAAGGCACCGGTTCCTTCAGGATGTCGTCGAGCCGACGCTTGCCGAAATCGCTGCCGTGGCGAAGCTTGTCGTAGATACGCCTCGCGCCGTCATCGGTTGCCAGACGCTGCTCCAGCTCGTGCTTCTGTTCCGGCGTCGCTTCCCCATCGAGAAGCGCGGTCAGCTGGGCGTCGAGCGGCAGTTTCTTGAAATCGAGCAAATCAGTACCTGTTGTGAGCGTCGTCTGCGAGGCTGGCGAAATGGAGTCTTGCCTGCGCCATCTGCGAGGCGATGAGAGCAGGGGCGACGCCCATGATGTCGCCAGCCTGCTGGTAGGCATGGCCTTCGATCGCCACCAGTAGGAAAGCGCTGGCGATGCCTTCCGGCATCTCGGCGATCATCCGGTGTATCGCGTCGGAATCGACGACGGAAGCGCGGTCGCGCGTGGCATTTCTGATGTCGGTGACGTTGGTGCGCTGGACGCCATGCGGTTTGCGCTTGCGATGGTCCTCGCTCCACTGCTGGCGCAGCAGCGTGTAGACCCAGCTGTCGAGCCGGCCTTCACCCTGCCATTGATTGCTCCTGGCAATCGCGCGCTGACAGGCTGCCTGGACAAGTTCGTCGGCACCTGCGGCATCGCCGGCGAGCGTCATCGCGAACCGGCGCAACCGGGGCAGAAGGCCCACCAGGTCACGTCTGATATCGATGGTCGTCACGGGTTGACGCATGGTGTTTCCAAGGTGAATGCCTGATATCAGAAATGGTACCCGGCGCGGATGCGATTTATATCGTCTCTGTGACCTTTATGAAACAAATCGCCGTTGCTTCGCAAGCAGAAGGCCACTTATCTCACGGGTTCCCAAAGCTTTTTTCGGGCTATGCTATCGATCAATAGGTCCGGTAGCCATTGAGGGACTGGAGAAGTGCGCGATAGGCCCAGGTATCTTCGCCGCCGCGATCGCGAATTTCGACCAGCTGTACCCGCGCCGCCTGCACATCACCCTGTTCCATCAAAGCTTGTCCCATGTATGACCGCGCCAGAATATAGTTCTCGTCGGCCTGCAGCGCCTTGCGGTAATACGACATGCCCAGGTCTGTCCGTCCCGCCTTGCGGTTTGCATAGCCGAGATAGTTGAGGATGCGGGGATCGTTCTGGTTTTCGGCGAGACGCAGCACAGTGATGGCATTGTCATACTGGCCGTCATAGGCAAATTCGCGGGCAGCCTTGTAGAGATCGTCGTCGTTGAAGCTCTGCTTCTTCGGCGTCACGCATTCCTTCTTCTTCTTGTCCCAGATCTTGCCGTCCGCGCATGTAGTGGTCGTCTCGGTCTTTGGCGGCGGCTTGGTCTCGTCGCTCTCTTCCCCGGCGGCAAAGGCAGGCGCAGAGAAGGCGAGGGCAAGACAGCCTGCGAGGGCGATACGGCGGAAAGGAGTGGGCGTGGATCGCATGCGGCAGCTCCGTGAACAAATCGCTAATATTCGAAGTGTACGCCTAGATTCAGAAATACCAAGAGGGTAGGCGACCAAGTTTTCGGCTTTTGAGCGACGTTCAGTCCAAGAACGAACCGGTTGCCGGATTGATTCCGCAAATCGGGCTAAAGCTTGAAAATATCGACGCTTTCCGGATTGATGTCGTCGCCTGCCGGGTCGAGGCTGAAACGCTCTCCCTTCAGGCTCCAGGCGCCGGGCGAACC
The DNA here is from genome assembly GCA_900470805.1 of Hyphomicrobiales bacterium. GTDB lineage: Bacteria > Pseudomonadota > Alphaproteobacteria > Rhizobiales > Rhizobiaceae > Rhizobium. Next base: position 69,412 of record UCCA01000021.1, read on the forward strand.
ATCGATGCTGAAAAGATTGTAGGCGGCCGGCGGTTTGGAACCGCCCGGACCCTGCGAGCCCGAGGCGATGCCGACGACCGGGACCGGGCCGGTCTGGCCGCGCAGCCAATGCACGGTGTTCAGGTGGGTGTGGCCGTGTAGCACGAGCTCGGCACCGCCGGTGGAGATCACGGCCGCGAAGCGGCGGATGCCGATCATGCGCTTGTGGAACGACGTGGCACCGCGGATCGGCGGATGGTGGATCATGACGACGCGGAACAGGCCGGCCTCGCCGGCCGCGCGCAGCATGTTAACCGTCTCGCGCGCCTGGCGCTCTCCGAAGAAGCCGCTGGCGGCGAAGGGCGGGGTGGCGACGGCGGTCGAGCAGCCGACGATCGCGACCTTGCCGCGGACGCGCAGATAGGGAAAGATGTGCTTGTTGGCTTCCCATTCTGCAGGGGCAAGGTCGCCGCGGACGTTCTGGTACCAGGCGCGCATGGATTTTTCGTAGGCGCCGGGCACATAGGCGTCGTGATTGCCTGGCACCACGGAGGTGTTGGCGGGATCGCCGAATTCGCGCAGCCAGCTCGCGGCAGCGCGGATTTCGATGCCGCTGGCGAGGTTCACGAGGTCACCCGTGATCGCCAGGTGATCGGCCTGCCTCTCCCTGATGTCGTCGAGCAGCAGATCCAGCGTGCCGCCGAAAAGATGCTTGCGCCGGTTGCGATGCCAGTTCACAAAGCCGGTGATGCGTTTGGAAAAGAGTTCGCGGAACGAAAGATGCGGCAGCGGACCAAGATGAACGTCTGAAATGTGCGCGAGCTTGAACATGGGTGCACACATAGCTCACGGCGGCGGTATTTCAAACAAATGTCGTTGCACATCTGCTTGAACGGATTAGGGAATTGGAAGAAGCGTGAAAGAAATCCGCCCCTGGCAGTCGCGCCTCCTGATGCGCGTGGTCCATATCTACTTCGCGATCGCGCGCGGCATGACGATGGGCGTCCGCGCCGCATGCTTCGATGCCGAGGGCCGGGTGTTCCTGGTGCGGCATAGTTACGTGCCCGGCTGGCATATGCCGGGTGGCGGTATCGAGCGCAACGAGACAGCGGAAGATGCGCTGGTGAAGGAGCTACGCGAGGAGGGCAATCTCAGGATTGTGGGGCGTCCGCAGCTGGTGCAGATCTATTTCAACACGTCAGCCACGCGGCGCGACCACGTGCTATTTTATCGCGCGACCGTCGAGCAGACGGCGCCGAGGGCGCCGGATCGCGAGATCGTCGAATGCGGGTTCTTCGCGCTCGACGCGCTGCCGGAGGGCACGACGGCCTCGACGCATCGTCGTCTCGCCGAAGTGACCGGCGAGCGGCAGCCCGACCAGGTTTGGTAGGCCGGGCAGTGCCGTGAACCGTCAGGCGGCGGCGCGCTGGCCGCGGCCGTGCGGGCGGTCGAGATCGAGCTCAGGGCCGACGGGGACGATGCCGGTCGGGTTGATGGTCTTGTGGCTGCGGTAGTAGTGATCCTTGATGTGGCGGATGCTCACCGTCTCCTTGACGCCTTGCACCTGATAGAGGTCGCGGAGATAGCCGGAGAGGTTCGGATAATCGGCGATCCGGCGGATGTTGCACTTGAAGTGGCCAACATAGACCGCGTCGAAGCGCACCAGCGTGGTGAACAGCCGCCAGTCGGCCTCCGTCAGCGTGTCGCCGAAGAGATAGCGGCCGTTGCCGAGGCGTGTTTCCAGCATGTCCAAGCTTTCGAACAGCTTTTCGACGCTTTCCGAATAGGCGTCCTGCGCGGTGGCGAAGCCGGCCTTGTAGACGCCGTTGTTGACGGTGTCGTAGATCTGGGCGTTCAGCGTATCGATTTCGGAGCGCAACGCTTCCGGGTAGAAATCGGCGGTCGAGCCGGTCAGGCCGTCGAAGGCGCTGTTGAACATCCGGATGATCTCGGCGGATTCGTTGCTGACGATGGTGTTGGTGTTCTTGTCCCACAGGACAGGCACGGTGACGCGGCCGGAATAGTGTGGATCGGCCTTCACGTAGATGTCGGAGAGCGCCTTGGTGCCGAACAGAAGGTCGCCGGTGGCGCCGTCACCAACCTTGAATTCCCAGCCCTTTTCCAGCATCAGCGGGTCGACGACCGACACCGAGATCAGGTCCTCCAGCTTCTTCAGCTTGCGGAAGATCAGCGTTCGGTGCGCCCACGGACAAGCGAGCGAGACGTAGAGATGATAGCGGTCCGCCTCGGCCTTGAAGCCGCCGGTGCCCGAGGGGCCGGCGCTGCCATCCGGCGTGATCCAGTTGCGGAACTGCGAGGCGGCGCGCTTGAAGTGACCCTTGGTCTCCTTCGTATCGTACCAGACGTCTTGCCAGACGCCGTCAACCAGCATGCCCATGGTGTGCATCCTTCAATTCATTCGTTGGTTGTGTAGATATCGCAGTCGGCGGCATTTTGCAGGGTGGCAAAGGTTGAACAGTGCGTCACGCGCGGGATTTTCGGCTTGCGACCGAGACTTGCGCTGTTCGGTTACTTGGCAGCCAGTGCCGCGATCAGGGCGCGCAGCGCCGGTGGGGTGTGTCGGCGGCTCGGGTGATAGAGGTGAAAGCCGGGGAAGGTGGGGCACCAGTCCTTCAGTACCTGCACCAGTTTCCCCGACGCGATCTCGTCGGCGACGTCGTGTTCCATGATGTAGCCGAGACCGACGCCCGCTCTCACAGCTGCCGCCGGCAGGTCGCCATCGTTGGCGACGAGCGGGCCGCTGGTCCTGATCTTGATCTCCTGGCCATCCTTCTCGAATTCCCACGGCAGCAGCCCGCCCGATGTCGTGAGCCGGTAACCGATGCAGGCATGCCGTTCGAGGTCATAGGGCGTTTGTGGCGGCGGCATGCGTTCGAAATAGGCGGGTGTTGCGACCACGACGGTGCGCAGGTCCGGACCGAGCCTGACCGCGATCATGTCTTTGTCCACAGTCTCGCCAAGGCGGATGCCGGCGTCGAAGCCGGATGCCACGATATCGGTCAGCCCATCGTCTATGCTCACTTCCACCCGCACATCCGGATTGGCCAGCAGAAAGGCCGGAAGCTTGGGGAGCAGCACCATCCTGGCGGCGTAGGCGAAGGTCGTGATCCTGACCGTGCCGGAGGGATTGTCGCGCCATTCGGCCAACGCATCCAGTCCGCCCTCGATATCGGAGAGCGCCGGGTTGAGCGATTGCAGCAGGCGTTCGCCGGCCTCGGTCGGTGCGACGCTGCGGGTCGTGCGGGCGAGCAGCCTGACGCCCAGCCGCTCCTCCAGCCCGCGCATCGCATGGCTGAGCGCCGACGGCGACATGCCGAGAATGGCGGCGGCGCGGGTGAAGCTGCGCTCGCGCGCGACGGCCGCGAATGCCATTAGATCATTGAGCGTGTTGCGTTCCATTGCTGCATCCTGCTCACAAGTTCATGCAACGAGCAACCGCTAATCCTCGGCGATCGTGCGCCCTAAATGGTTCGGCATGACACAAGGAGAAGACGCATGGATCTCAGCAGCTACCGCACCCTCGGCCGTTCCGGCCTGATCGTCAGCCCGCTTGCCTTGGGCACGATGACTTTCGGCGCCGGACGATGGGGCGCAAACGAACAGACCTCGCGGGCGCTGTTTCACGCCTATGTCGAGGCTGGCGGCAATTTTATCGATACGGCGGATATCTATTCCGGCGGCCGCAGCGAGGAGATGCTCGGGACGTTTCTCGCCGACAGTGGCCTGCGCGATCGTCTCGTCATCGCCACGAAATCGGGTTTTTCGCGCGGGCAGGGCACGCCGCTTTGGGGCGGCAACGGGTCGAAGAACATTCGGCTCGGCATCGAGGGATCGCTAAAGCGCCTGCGGACGGACCACATCGACATGTACTGGATGCACGTCTGGGACCAGACGACGCCGGCCGACGAGGTGCTGCAGACGCTCACCGACGCCGTGCGTGCCGGCAAGATCCTGCACTACGGCTTCTCCAACACGCCGGCATGGTACGTCGCCAGGATCGCGACCCTGGCCGAGGCGCATGGCCTGCCTCGGCCGATCGGCCTGCAATATGCCTATTCGCTGATCGATCGCGGCGTGGAGCTCGATCTTCTTCCGGCCGGCGAGGAACTGGGATTGGGCATGGTGCCGTGGAGCCCGCTTGCCGCGGGCCTGCTGACCGGCAAGTATGGTCGCGACATGCTGGCTCAGGCCGGTCGCGCCACAGACCTGCCCGACAAGACGTCCGATACGGCGGACAGCGGCAGCGACGGACGGTTGAACGGTGACAATCCGTTCGGCGGCATGCTGTTTACCGAGCGCAATTTCGATGTGGTGGATGTGCTGGCGTCGGTGGCCGCCGAGATCGGGCGGTCGCCGGCCGAGGTGGCGCTGGCCTGGGTGGCAACGCGTCCCGGCGTCTCGTCGGTGCTGATCGGCGCCAGCCGCGTCGAACAGCTGGCGCAAAATATCGCCTCTCTGGATGTGGACCTCGACGAGGACAGCCTTCAACGGCTGGAGCAGGCGACGGAGCTGCCGCTGCTGAACCCGTATTTCATATTCAAGATGCCAACGAGCCGGCTGTTCGGCGGCCAGCAGGTTAAGCGGTGGCAGGCACGCTGATATCTGCCTGATGTCGGCCGCACCGGCCGTTGCTGCTCGCGTAAAATCGTGGGGCGACGGCTGGTGTGGTGCTTTTTTGCCCAAGTGCCGGGCACATTTCGGTCGTGGATACCGAAGCGGCACACACCGGGCCTTTTCCCGTAGACGCCGGAATTTTTTCCTGCTATCGGCCTTTTCACGATTTCAGGAACCCGATTTGATGTTTGCACCCAGAAGCTTGCGACGACGCTGATGCTCCCGAACGCCCGACGGCGCGATCGAGAACCCATCATATTGTCTATCCGGTTTCTGTCTCATCATGCACAAGCACGATCTGGTCTACCTCACTGAGGACGCGTCGCACGACGCCGCAATCGAACACATCAACGAAGAAGCATTCGGCCCCGGCCGGCACACGCGCGCCGCCGCCCGCATCCGCGAGCAGGGTCCGCACGACCTGTCGCTGTCGTTCATCTGCGCCGACGACGGCGAGACGATCGCCTCGGTGCGGATGACGCCCGTCATGGCTGGCGACGTGCCCGGCCATCTGCTCGGGCCGCTTGCTGTGCGTCCTTCGCACAAGAACCGAGGCATCGGTCGCGAGTTGGTGCGGATTGCGGTGGAGGCCGCCAGGCGCAAGGGGTCGGAAGCCGTCATTCTGGTCGGCGATCCGCCCTATTACGGGCCGCTCGGCTTCGAGAAGGTCGCCTACAACGCGCTGACCTTCCCCGGTCCCGTCGATCCCGGCCGCGTACTGGTGGTGCCGCTCGGCAACGATACGCATGCCCGGCTGAAGGGCACGATCGGCTGGCGCAAATAGGCCAGTTGCTCTATTGAGCTATGACGGAAGCCGCGCTTTGCGTGACCTTTCATATGCTTGAGGGAGAGTGAGCATGGGTCGCATTTCAATCGACGAGGCATTGGACCGGGCTGGGACGGGCGCATTCCAGCGACGATTGCTCGGGATTTTCGGGCTGGTGTGGACGGCCGATGCCATGCAGGTGCTGGCGGTCGGTTTCACTGCCGCCTCGATTGCCGCGACCTTCGGGCTGACGGTGCCACAGGCGCTGCAGACGGGAACGCTGTTTTTCCTCGGAATGTTGATCGGCGCCTACGGTTTCGGCCGGCTGGCCGACAAGGTCGGGCGGCGGCGGGTGCTGATCCTGACGGTCGCCTGCGATGCGGTGTTCGGTGTCCTGTCGATCTTCGCGCCCAGCTTCGAGATCTTGCTCGTCCTGCGCTTTCTGACCGGCATCGCCGTTGGCGGCACGCTTCCCGTCGATTACGCGATGATTGCGGAGTTCCTGCCGGCGAAAAGCCGTGGCCGCTGGCTGGTGGGGCTGGAGGGTTTCTGGGCGATCGGCACGCTGATCGTGGCGCTGACCGCGTGGGCGGCGAGCGTGGCCGGCGTTGCCGATGCGTGGCGCTATATCTTCGCGGTGACGGCGCTACCGGCGCTGATCGGTCTCGGCTTGCGCTTTTTCGTGCCGGAATCGCCGCTTTATCTCTTGCGCAGCGGCCGCACTGAGGAGGCCAAGGCGACTGTGAACAAGGTGCTGGCCACCAACGGCAAGCCGACGCTTGGCGCCGGCGATGAGCTGGCGTCGGCGCCAAGCGCGGCCTCGGAAGGGCTGTTTTCCAACGCGCTTCGCCGTCGCAGCCTGTTGATCCTGGCGATCTGGTTCCTCGTTTCCGTCTCTTACTACGGCGTCTTCACATGGATGCCGGCGAAGCTTGCCGGCAGCGGTTTCGGCTTCGTCAGGGGCTATGGCTTCCTGGTGTTCGTGGCGCTGGCGCAGATCCCTGGCTACGCGCTGGCCGCCTACGGGGTCGAGCGCTGGGGCCGTAAGCCGACGCTGGTGGGGTTCTGCCTGCTGTCGGCGATCGGCTGCCTGCTTTTCGTGGTCTCGACTGTCGATAGCATGGTCGGCGCATCGCTGCTGATCATGAGCTTCGCGCTGCTCGGGACCTGGGGCGCGCTCTACGCCTATACGCCGGAACTCTATCCAACCGGCGTCCGGGCGACGGGCATGGGAGCGGCGGGCGCCATCGCCCGGCTCGGCGGCCTCGTCGCGCCGTCGCTGATGGCCTTCGTCGCGTCGGAAGGGCTCGGGCTGGCGATCGGCCTGTTTGCCGGGCTACTGGTGATTGCCGCCATTGCGGCAGTGGCGATCGACTCGGAAACGCGGCAGGCGTCGATCGCTTAGGGGAGAGGCGTCAGCGTCTTGCGCAGAAACGTCCGCGTGCGGCCCTTCGGAAACTCCGGCAACTCGCCGAAGACCTCGTATCCCTGCTTGAGATAGGCCCGCAGCGCATGCGGGCTGAAGGTGTCGATCCAGGCGCCGTGACAGCCGCGTTCGGCGGCTTCCTGTTCGGCGGTGGCAAGCAGCCTGCCGGCGAGGCCTTGGCCGCGCTGGCTTTCAGGGACGAAGAGCAGTTGCGTGAAGAGCCAGCCCCAGGCGGTGTAACCGGAGAGGCCGCCGATGACGACGCTGTCCTCGTCGCGGATCAGGACCACCAGCGTCCTACGGTCGGCTGCGCCAACGTCGGTGTGGTTGAATGCCGTCAGTTCGCTGGCGATCACCGCGAGGTCATCGGGGGAGGGCGTCTCGGTCAGTTCCAGGCTGGCCATATGTCTAGCGACCCTCGCGCCACCACATGGCGCCGAAGGCCAGCAGCAGGATGCCGACGCCGGCGAAGCCTGCGAACAGCGGCAGGGTGTTGATGCCCTTTAGGACGGTTTCGTTGGTGAGGCGGATCTGCATGCGCTCGTTGTCGGCGACGCGGATCTGGCCGCGCACCGGCAGGATCGGCGGGATTTCGATGGCGCCGTCGGCATCCGACACCCGCGCGACTAGGCCACGTGTCTTGTCTGATATCGGCTTCAGCGCATCCGGCGTCGAGATCATCGCCTTGAACTCGGGCGCATCGACGGCGCCGACATGGACGAGCGTGGTCAGGTCGCCGTTGCGGATCTCGAACAGGCCGATCTCGTCCATCCGCTTGTCGGCCTTGTAGAGGCCGGGCTCGGACTGGACGAGCGGCAGGGTTTCGGTCTTGCCGGATGGGTAGCGGACCGTGGCATTGCCGGGATTGTCGCCGATCGTCTGGCGGGTGATTTCGAGCGTGCGGCCGGAGGCGCGGGCTGTCAGCGCTTCCTCTTCCAGTGCCGGTTCCTTCATCAACCAGTGGGCGACGCGGCGATAGAGCGAGACGTGCGGGCCGCCGCCTTCGAAACCGCGGGCCCAGAGCCAGCCCTGGTCGGACAGAAGCATGGCGACGCGGCCCTGTCCGGCGCGGTTCAGCACCAGCAGTGGGTTGTTGTCGGCGCCGACCATCACGGTCTCGCCCTGGGGCGGCTCGACGCCGACCGAGCGGAACCAGCGGCCCCAGTGCGGCGGCTCGTCGGCGGAGCCGTCGAGACCACGGGTGACCGGGTGCTTCTTGCCCTCGTCGGAGAGGCGCGGATAGAAGGCTTTCTCGACCATCTGGCCCGTGGGCGCGGCGGGCAGCACCGACGAGAGCGGCGTCAGCGCGATCGAATCCTGGCCGGCATGTTCCGGGCCGGCTGCGATCAACAGCGCGCCGCCGTTTTCGACGTACTGGGCGATGTAGTCGTAATAGAGGATCGGCAGGACGCCGCGATGCTGGTAGCGGTCGAAGATGATCAGGTCGAAGTCCTTGATCTTGTCGACGAACAGCTCGCGGGTGGGGAAGGCGATCAGCGACAGCTCGTTGATCGGCGTGCCGTCCTGCTTTTCCGGTGGGCGCAGGATGGTGAAGTGGACGAGATCGACGGAGGCGTCGGATTTCAAGAGGTTGCGCCAGGCGCGTTCGCCGGCATGCGGCTCGCCGGATACCAAGAGCACGCGCAGGTTCTCGCGGATGCCGTCGATGACGTGGACGGCGCGGTTGTTGGCCTGCGTCACCTCGCCGGGTAGCGCGGCCACGGAGAATTCCAGCACATTGCTGCCGCCGCGCTCGACCTTGAACGAGAAGGGCGTGTCCTGGCCGGGGGTGGCCTGCAGCGTGGCGATCTCGTTGCCGTTGAGCTTCACGGTGACGTTGGCGGTGCCGCCGGGGCTCGGGCCGTCGTCGAAGACGCGCAGCACCAGCTGCTGCTCCTCGTTGACGATGCCGAAGCGTGGGGCCTTGATGACCTCGATACGGCGGTCGAACTCGTTGGCCTTGCCTGTGATCAAACCATGGATCGGGGCGTCGAAACCGAGCGCCTGGTTGACGCCGGGGACGTCGTGGACCTGGCCGTCGGTGAGCATGATGGCGCCGCCGATGCGCGCGGGCGGCACGTCGGCGACGGCGGCCTGCAGCGCGTTGAAGAGGCGCGTCGAGGGCGCGTCGGAATCCTCGGGCTCGGTGGCATCGACATAGCGCGGCTCGACGTTGGGGAAGCGGGCGAGGCGGTCCTTCAGCTGCGCCAGCGCATCGTCGGTCATCTTGATGCGCTCGGGCGTCTGCTGGCTCTGGCTGCGGTCGACGATAACAGGGACGACGGTCGAGAGCTGTTCGCGGTCTTCCTGCAACAGAAGCGGATTGGCGAGCGCGGCCAATAGCGCCAGCGCGGCGATGCTGCGGACCCAGGAGCCACGCACGCCGCGGAAGATTGCCAGCGCCGCAATGGCGACGACAAGGACGGTCAGGCCGGCGAGGATCGGCCAGGGGATGAAGGGGGCGAAGTCAACCGTCATGTCACTGTCCCAGCCGTTCGAGGAGGGCGGGGATGTGCACCTGGTCGGCCTTGTAGTTGCCCGTCAGCATATACATCATGATATTGACGCCGCTGCGGTAGGCGTATTCGCGCTGGGCCTCATCGGGCGGTACGGTCGGCAGGATCGGCGTGCCGTTGTCGTCCACGGCCCAGGCGCCGGCGAAGTCGTTGCCGGTGATCAGGATCGGCGAGACGCCGTCGGCGGTGGCGGCCGATTTGGCGTTGGTCGAGCGGTTGTCCTGCCGCGCCTCGATCCACAGCGGGCTGCCGGCGTAGCGGCCGGGAAAGCTGGAGAGCAGGTAGAAGGACTTGGTCAGCACGTGGTCCGAGGGGACCGGCTCCAGCGGCGGAATGTCGAGATTGGCGAGGATCTGCTGCAGGCGCTCGCCATTGGCGCTGCTGCCGCCGCTGTTATCCAGCGCGCTGAACTGGTCGCGCGTGTCGAACAACACGGTTCCGCCCGCGCGCATGTAGGCGTCGACCCGGTTGATCGAGGCGGCCGATGGCATCGGCGCCGTGGCCGAGACCGGCCAGTAGATGATCGGGTAGAAGGCGAGTTCGTCCTTGGTGAGGTCGAGGCCGACAGGCTTGCCCGGCTCGAGCGTGGTGCGGAAGGTCAGGAACTCGGTGAGGCCCTCAAGGCCGCGCTCGGAGATACGGTCGACCTCGGCCTCGCCGGTGACGACATAGGCCAGATGGGTGTTGTCGAGCCGCTGGAAAATTTGGTCGTCGCCGGGCTTGGCGTCGTCGGCGCGCGACTGGCCGGGCTGGACGAGGAAGGCCGCGCTGACCGCGACGGCAATCAGCGCAGCTGTGCGGGCGGCCGGGCGCAGGCGCGAGAAGGCACCGCTCATGAACATCACGATCAGGCTGTCGGCCAGCAGCAGCAGGAAGGCGATGAGGAACAGCGACGGCTTGGCGGACCATGTCTCGCCGCCGATCAGGCCTTCGCGCACCAGCGTGACGCCGGAGGCGTCGATCGGCTTCAGTTCGGTGTTGGCTGGCAGCACGTTCAAGGCGGTGAACCCTTCCTCGGAACCATAGAGGCCCGGTGGATTTTCGAAGCCGGCCACGGGGGTGACCTTGGCGTTGGGGATCAGCGGCCGCGCAGCGCCGGTCTCGGTGGTGAGCGCACCCTTGGCCGTCAGCAGCCGGAAGGGCGGCAAGGCCTCGGCCGTCGTTGCGCCGCCGGATTCGGAGGTGACGCCGCCGGAGCGCGAGAGCTGCACGAGGCGGCGCAGCATCTCGACGAAATTGCCAGAGATCGGCAGGTCGGACCATGTGGCCTCGGCGCTGACGTGGAAGAGCACGATGCGGCCTGCATTCATCGGCTTCATCGTCACCAGTGGCGTGCCATCGGCAAGGCTGGCCCAGGTGCGCTCGGCAAGGTCGGGCGTCGGCTCGGCCAGCACCTGGCGCTTGATGGTCACATCGGTCGGGCGCGGCATGCCGGCGAAGGGGCCGAAATTGGGGAATTCGGCTAGCTGCTGCGGCTCGGCCCAGGAGAGGGCGCCGCCGAGCGAGCGTTCGCCCTGGCGCAGTGTTACCGGCACAAGCGGATCATCGGCGGGGGCGGCGGCGAGGCGCGGGCCGGCGAAGCGGATCAGCGTGCCGCCATTGTTGATCCAGCGCTGCAGCGGTTCGTAGGTTTCCTGCGGCAGGCGGCCGATGTCGGCCATGACGATGACCGAGGGGTTCTGCGAGAGGAGATCGGGGATCGAGGTGGCGAGATCGGGCGCGTTCGGCTCGATCAGATCGGCGTAGGGCTGCAGGGCGCGCTGGATGTAGTAGAGCGGCGACAGCAGCGGCTGGAAGCTGTCGCTCGCCTCGCCGGACAAGAGCACGACGCGGCGGCGCTTAAAGCCGTCGTCGAGCAGGTGGACGGCGCCCGCGGTGGCGTGGTTGTCGATGCCCACGCGGGCAAAATCGTTGCGCATCTCGAAGGGGGCGGCGATCGAGCCGGAGGCGACCGACTGGCCGGGCTGGAAGGAGACCGAACCCGAGGCGATGGCACGGCCCTGCGCGTCCTGGGCCGTCAGCGGCAGGGTTTCGGCGAGCGCGCCGTCAAGGCGAGTGGCGGTGACGGTCATCGCGTCGGCGGCATTGCTGGCGGCGGTGATCGCCACGGTCTGCGTCGCGTCGCCGGAGATCAGCCTGAGCTGTGCCGGTTGGAGGTCGGATAGCTGGCGGACGGTGGCGTCGTTGTCTTTCGCGGCGGCGCCGTCGGTGAGGAAGGCGAGCGTGCCGGGGCGGACGCCGTTCAGCGCGGCGCGCAGCGCCTCGAAGGCGCGCTGGCGGTCGGGCACCAGTGGCTGCGGCTCGGCGGCGCGGAGTTTTTCGCGGGCGACGGCGGCGGTGCCGGGAACGGCGTCGTTGGTTGGGTCTGCGGTGAATGCGATGGCGACGGGGGCGCCGGCGGAATCGGCGTCGTCGATCAAGGCGTCGGCGGTCTGGACGCGGCGTTCCCAGTCAGGAGCGGTGGCCCAGCCGTTGTCGACGAACAGCACCAGCGGGCCGCCCGATGCGATCGAGCTGGTGCGCGGATTGAAGACCGGGTCGGCGATGGCGAGGATGACGGCGGCGGCGAGGAGCATGCGCAGCAGCGTCAGCCACCATGGGCTCTGCGATGGCGTTTCCTCCCGCTTCAGCACGGTTGCGAGGATGCGCAGCGGCGGAAAAATCTCGCTTTTCGGGCGTGGTGGTGTCAGCCGCAGCAGCCACCAGATGACCGGAAGTGCGACGAGGGCGCCGAGGATGGCGGGGTAGGCAAAGGCAAAAGGAAGCGCATTCATCGCTGGCCTCCATGCGTTGCCGTGCCCGACAAGCTACCTTGCCCGGGTAAGCGAGCTTGCCCGGGCATGCCGGACAGATGCATGTGGACGGCGACCAGCGCTTCCGATGCCAGATGATCGGTGCGATGCGGGATGAAGGTCCAGCCAAGGTGGCGCAGGCTATGGCCGAGCGCGTCGCGGCGGTCGAGATAGGCGCGGGTATAGGCTTCGCGGATGTTTTCGGCACGGCCGGAGGTGAGCTTCGAGCCGGTCTCCGGATCGGTGAATTCGGTGCGGCCGCTATAGGGAAACAGTTCCTCGGCGGGGTCGGCGACCTCGATGACATGGCCACGCATGCCGCGCCGGGCCAATGGGCCGATACGCGACATCACGGCCTGCGCGTCGTCGAGGAAGTCACCGATCAGCACCAGATCGCTCCAGCCGCGGATCATCGAGGTATCGGGCAGCCCCAATGTTAGCGGCCCATGCATCAGCGCTACTGCCAGCCGTTCGGCGGCGTTGCGGGCGGAGATCGGCTCCATGACGCCGGGGCAGCCGACGCGCTCGCCGGATCGGGCAAGGATTTCGGCCAGCGCCAGCATGATGACCAGCGCGCGGCTTTCCTTCGAGACGCTGCCGAAGCTCGACTTGAACATCATCGACGGCGACATGTCTGCCCAGAGCCAGATGGTGTGGGCGGCTTCCCATTCGCGGTCGCGGATATAGGTGTGGTCGTCGCGGGCCGAGCGCCGCCAGTCGATGCGCGAGAGGCTCTCGCCTTCGCTATAGGGGCGGAATTGCCAGAAGTTTTCGCCGATGCCGCGCTTGCGGCGGCCATGCCAGCCGGCGATCACGGTGTTGGCGATGCGCTTGGCCTCGACGAGGCAATCCGGCAACAGGCTGGCGCGCTGCCTTGCTCGCGCAAGGGCATCGCTGCCTGAGGTCGGAGTGACTGTCTGTCCGATCGATGCCACGCGTGAGGCTTCCTTCCTGCGCTTAGCTTAGCCTTTGGCCTGCTTGACCAGCCCGGCGATGACATCGCGCACCGACATGCCTTCGGCGCGGGCGGCGAAGGTCAGCGCCATGCGGTGCTGCAGGATCGGTTCGGCCAGTGCGTAGACGTCGTCGAGCGAAGGCGCGAGTCGGCCTTCGTAAAGCGCGCGGGCGCGGGCGCAGAGCATCATCGCCTGACCGGCACGCGGGCCGGGGCCCCATGCGACGTTCTTGTCGGTCTCGGCATTGCCCTGGCCGGGACGGGCGGAGCGGACGAGGCTGAGGATGCCATCGACCACCTTGTCGCTGACGGGCATCTGGCGAATCAGGGTCTGGATCTCGAGCAGGCGTTCGGCGTTGAGCACGGCCTGCGGTTTGGTTTCGCTGAGGCCCGTGGTGTCGAGCAAGATTTGCCGCTCGGCTGCAAGCTCGGGATAGTGAACATCGACCTGCAGCAGGAAACGGTCGAGCTGGGCTTCCGGCAGTGGGTAGGTGCCTTCCTGTTCCAGCGGGTTCTGGGTGGCGAGAACGTGGAACGGCGACGGCAGGTCGTAGCGCTGGCCGGCGACGGTGATGTGGTACTCCTGCATCGCCTGCAGCAGCGCCGACTGGGTGCGCGGCGAGGCGCGGTTGATCTCGTCGGCCATCAGCAATTGGGCGAAGACCGGACCCTTGACGAAGCGGAAGGAACGGCGGCCGCTCTCGTCCTGGTCCATGACTTCGGAGCCGAGAATATCCGACGGCATCAGGTCGGGGGTGAACTGGATGCGGTTGGCCCCGAGGCCGAGCACTTCGCCGAGCGTGGTGACCAGCTTGGTCTTGGCAAGGCCGGGGACGCCGACGAGCAGCGCGTGGCCGCCCGAAAGCACGGCCAGCAGCGTGTTTTCGACAACGCTTTCCTGGCCGAAGATCACCTTGGAGACCTCGGTCCTGACGGAGGCGATGTCGGCAAGCGCTTTTTCGGCTGCGGCGACGATCGCCTTTTCATCAAGGGGGGCTTCGGTCTTCATCATACCCATCAGGCATCTCCAGCGGCTGATATCATTCGTCGCGAATCGTCGGACTTTTACACGTGTGCCTCATACCCGATAGAGTTATGAAGATGTTGCGGGCTGACAAGTTCGTTTCGAATGACTATCTCGTGACATTCATGCGTTAAGTGCAAACCGGGACGGAACAATGGCAGCGCAAGAGATCAGGGCGACAACCGATGCTGCGGATCTGGCTGCGTTGATTTCGCGCGCGTCGGGCGATGCCGGCGACGGAAAACGTGGTCTTCCGCCGGTGGAAAAATGGAATCCGCCGTTCTGCGGCGATATCGACATGGAAATCCGCGCCGACGGGACGTGGTTCTACATGGGCACGCCGATCGGCCGGGCGCCTCTGGTGCGGCTGTTTTCAACGGTTCTGCGCAGGGATGACGACGAAAAGACATATCTCGTAACTCCTGTGGAAAAAGTCGGCATCAGGGTCGTCGATGCGCCTTTCGTGGCTGTCGAGATGAATGCGTCCGTCCGGGACGGGCAGGCACTGCTTACCTTCCGCACCAATGTCGGCGATGTCGTCGAGGCTGGCAAGGACCATCCGCTGCGCTTCGTCGTGCACGGGGATAACAATGAATTGAAGCCTTATCTGCATGTGCGCGGGCGGCTGGAGGCGCTGGTGTCGCGGGCGGTGATGTACGAACTGGTCGAGCTCGGCGAGACTGTTGACGTCGATGGCGTCGCGATGTTCTGCCTGCGCTCCGGCGGCGCGGTCTTTCCTGTCATGCCGGCGGCCGAGCTGGAAGCGTTGTCGCGATGACCGATGTGGTGGCAGATCGCCGCGCGCTCTACTCCGCGGCCGAGTTTCGCCGCCGGGCGCTGCACCAGATGGGCGGACCGGTGGACGTGTCGTGGCGCGAGCATGGCGATCATATTCTCAATCCCGAGATTGTCGCGGAGGTCGAGACCTTCAAGCTGCGCGACGCGGCGGTGCTGGTGCCTGTTGTCGATGACGGTGACGAGGCGATGGTGATCTTCACGCAGCGTACCGCGACGCTGCGCAAGCATTCCGGCCAGATCGCCTTTCCCGGTGGCAAGATCGATGGCGAAGAGGAAACGCCGGAACAGGCGGCGATGCGCGAGGCCGACGAGGAGATCGGGCTGAAAGGCCCCTTCGTCGAGACGGTCGGGCGGCTGCCGGTCTATCTGGCCTCGACCGGATTTCGGATCACGCCCGTGCTGGCCGTCGTCAAGCGTGGCTTCGAGCTCAAGCTCAATCCAGATGAAGTCGACGACGTCTTCGAGGTGCCGCTGTCATTCCTGATGGCGCCCGGCAATCATGTTCGCGACAAGCGGGTGATCGACGGGCTCGACCGGCATTTCTACCGGATGCCCTATGAAACGCGGATGATTTGGGGCATCACCGCCGGCATCGTCCGTACGCTCTATGAAAGGCTCTATGCATGACCAACCTCGCTCACGAAGCCTGGTTCCAGGACCCGGCGCTGAAGCGCGTGTTATCGCTGCTGAATGCCGATGGCGGCGAGGGGCGGGTGGTCGGCGGCGCGGTACGCAACAGCCTGATGGGGCTTGCCGTCAGCGATATCGACGTGGCTACGACGCTGACGCCCGACGTTGTGATCGAGCGGACGAAGGCGGCCGGCATCAAGGCGGTGCCGACAGGTGTCGAGCATGGCACGGTGACGCTTGTGATTGACCGCAAGCCGTTCGAGGTGACGACGCTGCGCGCCGATGTCGAAACCGACGGGCGCCGCGCCAAGGTGGCGTTCAGCACCGACTGGCAGACGGACGCCGAGCGGCGCGACCTGACGATCAATGCGCTTTATGTCGATGCCGAGGGCGATGTCGTCGATCTCGTCGGCGGGCTCGCGGATATCGAGAAGCGCAACATCCGCTTCATCGGCGATGCGGCGACACGGATTTCCGAGGATTATCTGCGCATCCTGCGGTTCTTCCGGTTCTTTGCCTATTACGGCTCCGGGCGGCCGGATGCCGACGGGCTGAGGGCCTGCGCAGCGGCGCGCTCGAAGCTGCAGACGCTGTCGGCCGAGCGGGTGTGGTCGGAGGTGCGCAAGCTGCTGTCGGCCGAAGATCCGGGTCGGGCGCTTTTGTGGATGCGCACTGTCGGTTCGCTGACTGAGATCCTTCCGGAGACGGAGAAGTGGGGGATCGACGCGATCCCGGCGCTGGTCGCGACCGAACAGGCGCTCGGCTGGAAACTTGATCCGCTGCTGCGGCTGGCGTCGATCGTGCCGCCGGATGCCAAGCGGCTGGAGGCGATGGCCTCGCGGCTGAAATTTGCCAACACCGAGGCGGCCTTCTTCCAGGCCTGGGCGACTGCCGCTCCGGTCAATGACGAGATTTCGTCGGCGGCGTTCGACAGGTTGCTCTACCGCAACGGTGTCGAGGGGATCGTCGTGCGGATCAAGCTGGCGCTGGCGGTGGCTCGCGGCAAGGCGGAAGACGACATGAAGGAAATGGCACGCTCCGCGAGGCTGGGCGCACTGCTTGATCGCGCAAAAAGCTGGGTTAAGCCCGCGTTTCCACTCAATGGCACCGACGTGATGGCGGCGGGCATTCCGTCCGGTCGGCAGGTCGGCGAGACGATTGCGACGCTGGAAAACCAGTGGATCGACGAGAATTTCGTCTCCGACCGGGCGGCTCTGCTCGCCCGGCTGAAGGCTTTGGTCAAGTAATCGAACAATCAGGCTGCGTGCGCTTCGTTACGGATGCGGGCCTTGATGTTGTCGACCATGTTTTCGCGGATGACGGTTTCGCCATGCGCGGATTTCATGTGCTCGACGGCGCGGCGGACAACTTCGGCGTCATCGCCTGCACGTGTATGCCAGCTGCATCCGGGGACCAGCGTTCCACATTCGAAAAGTCTCATCGTCTCCTCCTGACTTTGAATTCGGTCTGACTTCAGCTCGGGTGTCGAACCCGGCGCCAAACGCTAACGCGTCATTTGGGAAATGCCTGTCGTACAGAAAAGGTTCCGGCCGGGCGTCGTGCCGGCCGGTTTGATCGCCAACTCCCGAGATCGATTTTCGGCCTCGGCGTCGCCTAACTCAATGATGCTCGGGCATTGCCCACGCACGAAAGCAGTCGGTGTGGCTCCGGTTGTCCTGGTCTTTGGTCAAACGATCCATGTCTTCCGGAGATCTGCCCCCAGCAAGCTGCAGCTTGACCTGTTCGACAAAGCAGGAAAGGGGCAGGTCAGAACCGCTTTTCGCCTTCAGCGCCTCGGCGAGCCTGTTCAGCATCTCCGGGGTATCGATCGGGCGGGGTGGCTGTTGGACACCTGCCGCTGCCGGTGTTCCACTCTGTATCGTCATTACAATCCTCCTCCGATTGTTACGCGCACATCTATGAAATTGGTATCCGGTCCGACTATTCAAAGCCTCTCACAGGGAATTTACCGATCTTTCCTCCGTGTTACGGCCAGCGAACAGTGGGGGGCAGCGATGAGAGAATGGACTCGACATTCCCGCCCGTTTTCAAGCCGAAGATCGTTCCCCTGTCATATAGCAGGTTGAACTCGACATATCTGCCCCTGCGAATCAATTGTTCTTCACGATCTTGTTCCGTCCACTGCTTATTGAAGTTGGAGCGGACGATGCGTGGATAAACCATCGAAAAGGCGCGGCCGACATCGCGGGTGAAGGCGAAATCGGCGTCCCAGCCGCCGGCCTCTTCGCTCGAATGCAACCAGTCATAGAAGATGCCGCCGGTGCCGCGCGCCTCGTTGCGGTGCTTCAGGAAGAAGTATTCGTCGCACCATGTCTTGTAGGCGTCGTAGTCGGCGATGCGGGCGTGGCTGCGGCAGGCGATCTCCATCGCCTTGTGGAACAGCCTGGTGTCGTCGTCCTCCTGGGTACGACGACGGTCGAGCACGGGCGTCAGGTCGGCGCCGCCGCCGAACCAGCGGCTCGAGGTGACCACCATGCGGGTGTTCATGTGCACGGCCGGCACATTCGGGTTCACCGGGTGGGCGATCAGCGAGATGCCGGAGGCCCAGAAGCGCGGATCGTCCTTGGCGCCGGGCATCTGGGCGCGCAGGTCGGCGCTGAACTCGCCGTAAACAGTGGAGGTGTGGACGCCGACCTTTTCGAAGACACGGCCTTCCATCATCGACATGCGGCCACCGCCGCCGGCTCCATTCTCGCGCTGCCAGTCCTTGGCGACGAAGCGGCCGGGCACGCGATCGGAAAGCGGACCCGCCAGTTCGTCCTCGATCGCTTCGAAAGACGCGCAAATGGTGTCGCGCAGGCCTTCGAACCATGTCCGCGCCGCCGTCTTCTTGTCCTCGATGTCAGCGGGCAGGCCGATCGGAAGGTCTGGTCGTTCCATGGTCGTCGTCTCCGGTAGTCCCGCATCCCAGGATGCGACTCTTGATATTGCGATTGTCGCTCCTGATAGCAGGTCGTTCGGCCTCGCGCCAACCGCTGGAAACGAGGGGCTTTTACAGCTTCAGATTCGACTCGCAAAAAGCAAGGTTCGATATTACCTTTTCCGTCAGAGGTAGATTTTTATGGCAAAGATCCCGGGACCTCCGTCCTTTGACGGCCTGAAGCGAAGGATTGCGACGCACCGTGCCGAGGGCACGCCGCGCAAGAACGATCGCTTTGTGCGGCAGACCTATTGCCTGGCGCTGCTCGATGCCCGCGCCAAGGCACGCGAGTGGTTCGACGAATATCCGAAGGCCGCATACTGGACCGAGGTCGAGAGCTGGCGGCAGATAGACGGCGACCAGATCGAGTTCACCATGCGCCGGCTTCCCTCGGCCGATTGAGGGTTATTCCGCAGCGTTGCGCAGGCGGCTTTCGATCAGAAGCCCGCTTTCATCCAGGATCGGATGGGCCACCGAGACGATGTGGGCGTTGATGCGCTTCAGGTCGCGCAGCATGTCGAGATGCAGCGAGCTGGTCTGCAGGCTGTCGGCGCGACCGTCGCGCAGGCGCTCCAGATGGCGCTCCGAGGACTGCTTCTCCATGCGCCGCACCTCCACCTTCACTTCCATCAGCTGTCTTGCGAGATTGAAGTCGCGGGTGACGAAGATGGTCTGGGCGATGCGCAGGTTTTCCAGCGTCAGATGGAAGAGCTTGCTAAGCTCGGCATAGCCGTCCTCGGAGAATTTGAGGCCGAGGGAGACCTTCTTGGCGACCTGCGGCAGCAGGCCCTTCTCGATGATGTCGCCGATGTGCTCAAGATTGATGGCGTAGTCGATGATGACGATCGAACGACGACCATCCTCCTCGCTGAGGCCGCCACGGCCGAGCTTGGAGAGATAGATCTTCACCTCTTGCTGCAGGCTGTCGACGCGCTGCTCGAGCGAGGCGATTTCCGTCAGTTTCGACATGTTGTTGCGCTCGAAGGCATCGGCTGCACGCTGCAGCATGCGTTCGATCAGGTCGCCGACGCCAAGCACCTCGCGGGTAGCGCTGGCGAGCGCCACGACTGGCGTCGAAAGCTCCTGCAGGTCGAGATATTTCGGGGCATTGTCGGTCTGGGCGTCCTCCGGCACGATCCGTAGCATCAACCTGGCGAGCAGGCGGGAGAAGGGCCAGGCCATCGCCGCCAGGATGAGGTTGAAGCCGAGATGGGCGTCGACGGGAAGCTTGGCAGGCGAGAGCGGCAGCGTCTCGAGCAGATCGGCGCCGAAGCCGGCTAGCGGCAGGGCGATCAGGCAGCCGATGGCGCGAACGATCAGGTTGCCGAGGGTGACGCGCCGGGCGGAGGCAGGGCCGGAGAGCGAGGCAATCACCGGCGGGATGGCGCCGCCGAGATTGGCGCCGAGAACCAAAACGATGACGAGGCCGGCCGACAAGATGCCGGTCGAGGCCAGCGACAGGATGAGGACGACCGCAGCGAGACTGGAGGAGGAGATGAAGGCGATGCCGGCGGCGAAAGCCAACGCCACGGGCCAGGCATTGTCGAGCAGGCCGATGAAGGCCGACAGCGCCGGCGACTGGCGCATCGGTTCCGTGGCGCTGCTCAGCAGATGCAGCGACAGCAGCATGAGGCCGATGCCGATCAGCGCCTGACCGCCGCCCTGGCGGGAGGTCGAGCCGCCGCGATAAAGCACGATGCCGGCAAGGATGACGAGCGGCGACAGCCATTCAATGCCGGTCGCGACAATCCAGGCGGTGACGGCGGTGCCGACATTGGCGCCGAGCAGCACGATCTGCGCCATGCGTGGCTTGACCAGTTCGCGCTCGACGAAGGAGGCGACCATCAGGGCCGTCGCGGTGGAACTCTGCAGCGCGATGGTGGCGAGGAAACCGGAGAGGAAGGAGCGGACGCTGCCCTTGGTGCCGGATGCCAGGCCTGTGCGCAGCCGCGCGCCGAACGCCCTGTTGACGCCGTCCTTGACCTGCGCCAGGCCGAACAGCAGCAGGGCGACCGCGCCGAACAGATTGATCATGACGATTGTGGATTCCATGCCGTCTTGTCTTCTTCTAGTTCTTGTCACGCCTTCGACACGCTGCACGTTTTCAAATCTGGAGTTGCAGCCAAATCATTGAAATCGCGGCGGTCGTCGTGATTTTTTGATTGCCCGGCTAAAAACTATACGCCAGTTCGGCGATTTCACAACGCCGTTCGCGACATATTGCGCGGCCGAACCGGCATTTGTGCGGCGGGTGACGAAAATCAACCCCAGGCGGTCTGGCGCAACGTTTCTCCGACGATCATCGCGACGGACATGGCGATGTTGAGCGAGCGCTGGCCTTCGACCATGGGCACGAGGATTCGGGCGTCGGATCGATCGTGGACATGATCGGGCACGCCGGCGCTTTCGCGGCCGAAGAGCAGGATATCGTCGGGACGAAAGGCGAAGTCGGTATAGCGGCCGGAGGCCTTGGTCGAGGCGAGCACAAGGCGGCGGCCGGTGGTCTGGCGCCAGGTTTCGAACTGCTCGAAATTGACGTGGCGGGTCAGCGCGGCAGCGGCGATGTAGTCCATGCCCGATCGTTTCAGGTTCCGATCGGAGATGTCGAAACCAGCCGGTTCGATGATATCAACGGCAAAGCCGAGGCAGGCGGCAAGGCGCAGGATCGTGCCTGTGTTGCCTGCTATGTCGGGTTGATAGAGCGCTACGCGGAGGTCTGCCATGATCTGTGCCGGTTCTTCTTTTTTGCTCGGCAGACAGGTATTGCAACTGTGATCGGGAGGCAACAGGCCCGTCTCCAGGGTCGATTGTTCCGTTTTTTGGTTAATCGGGGCTGGAATATTCGTCAATTTCGCGTTATCGGTGCATATCTTCAATCGTCAGCAAGGGAGAGCCAAGATGAAAATTTTCTCGAATACGCGCCTCCCGTCCGCGACCATGCGGCTTGTGGCGATCCGACGCTCCTGAGCGTTCTTCTTTCCTGATTCCCCCTATGTAATCCCTTGCGCGGCTGTTATGGCCTCGTTCCTTGAACGTCCGGTTCCCATATGAGCTGTTGCGCGCTTGCGCCAGCGGGGAGTGGAGCGCTGAAGTTCGGAGCATTTTCATGTTTGGCTGGTTTGAACAGCGTCTTGAAGCCTTCCCCACCGAGGAGCCAACGGTTCCTCCGAAGGGCCTGTTTGCTTTCTGCTGGCACTACACCAAACCGGCAGCCCCGTGGCTTGTCGCGATGGCGGTGCTGACAATGCTGATCGCCGTCGGCGAAGTGGCGTTGTTCCAGTTCCTCGGCAACATCGTCGACTGGCTGACGCATGCCGATCCCGCGACCTTCCTGGAGACGGAAGGCCACAAGCTCGTCTGGATGGGCGCGCTGATCCTGATCGGCCTGCCGCTCGCGGCGGTCGCGGATTCCGTCATCATGCACCAGGTGCTGATCGGCAACTATCCGATGAGCGCGCGGTGGCAGATGCACCGGTTCCTGATGCGCCACAGCATGACCTTCTTCGCCAACGAGTTCGCCGGCCGCGTCGCGACGAAGGTGATGCAGACGTCGCTGGCGGTGCGCGAAACGGTGATGAAGATCCTCGACGTCTTCGTCTATGTCGTCAGCTACTTCATCTCGATGATCGTGGTCATCGCGGCGGCCGACTGGCGGCTGATGATCCCGATCCTTGCCTGGCTCGGCGTCTATGTCGCCATCGTTTCCTATTTCGTGCCGCGGCTGCGCAAGATCGCCGCGACGCAGGCGGACGCGCGTTCGCTGATGACCGGCCGCGTGGTCGACAGCTACACCAATATCGCCACGGTGAAGCTGTTTTCGCATGCGGGCAGGGAGGAAACCTATGCCAAGGAGGGCATGGACGAGTTCCTGCAGACCGTGCACCAGCAGATGCGCCGGGTGACGATGTTCCACGCATCGGTCTACATCAACAACTGCGTCGCGCTGGCGGTCATATCAGGCCTGTCGATCTGGTTCTGGCTGAACGGCGGGATTTCCGTCGGTGCCATCGCCATTGCCATCGGCCTCGCCATGCGCGTCAACGGCATGTCGCAGTGGATCATGTGGGAAGTCTCGGCGCTGTTCGAGAATATCGGCACGGTCTATGACGGCATGGAGATGATGACCAAGCAGCACGACATCCTTGACAAGCCAGGGGCGCTGCCCCTGACGGCCAAGAAGGGTGCGATCCACTACGACCGGATCGGCTTCCACTACGGCAAGGGCAAGGGTATCATCGACAACCTGTCGCTCGACATCAAGGCGGGCGAGAAGGTCGGCCTGGTCGGTCGCTCCGGCGCCGGCAAGACGACGCTGATGAACCTGCTGCTTCGTTTCTACGATCTGGAAGGCGGCCGCATCACCATCGACGGTCAGGATATCGCGCATGTCTCGCAGGAGAGCCTGCGCGAGCTGATCGGGGTGGTGACGCAGGATACGTCGCTGCTGCATCGCTCGATCCGCGACAACATCGCCTATGGCCGTCCTGACGCGACGGATGCGGAGGTGATCGAGGCGGCGAAACGGGCCAATGCCTGGGACTTCGTCGAAGGTCTGGTCGACATGCACGGACGCAAGGGCCTCAATGCGCAGGTTGGCGAGCGCGGCGTCAAGCTCTCGGGCGGTCAGCGCCAGCGTATCGCGATCGCGCGCGTGTTCCTGAAGGATGCGCCGATCCTTGTGCTCGACGAGGCGACCTCGGCGCTGGACTCCGAAGTGGAGGCGGCGATCCAGGAGAACCTGTTCGCGCTGATGCAGGGCAAGACCGTGATCGCCATCGCCCACCGTCTCTCGACGCTGACTGAGATGGATCGGCTGATCGTGCTCGACAAGGGCAAGATCATCGAGGCTGGCTCGCATACGGAGCTGGTGAAGGAGGGGGGCGTTTATGCCGATCTCTGGAACCGGCAGTCGGGCGGATTCCTCGCCGATCACTCTGACGAGGATGGTGTCGAGAAAGAGGCTGCGGCGGAATAACGCAGGCTTCCCCTCGCTCCGCAATGCGCGCGGGGCGAGGGAATTTGACAGACGTCAATTATGATACGGCTTTTCCGCAGGGTCTCGTTGTGGCGCGCGTGAAAGCACGCACTGGTGGTAATTTTTTGTTTAGCGGAGGCTGGCACAAGGGTTTCATAGACTTAAGCGTTGTTTGAAACTTTTCAGGTGCCAGCCATGAGCTCTCTCAAGATCAAGATTCTCCTGCCCGCTCTCTTTGCCTTCATCGTCATTATCCTCATCGCCCAGGGCGCGGCCGGCATGCGCTCGGTGTGGCAGCTCAACAGCCAGGCCGAAAGTATCAGCCTGCGGATGGACAAGTCGCTGATGATCGCAGAGATGGAGCGTCGCATGTCCGACGTCCGCCGCCTCTATCTCGCGGTGTTTGCCGCCGTCAGCAATGAAGAGCAGAAGGCTCTGCTGGGGCAGATCAAGACTGCTACGTTGGCGCGTAAGACCGCGGTTGCCACGTTCGAGGCCGCGCAATCGGCCGGCCCGCGGCCTCGGTTCGAACAGCTCAAGACCATCATGGCGGATTACGACAAGCTCGGAGACCAGTTCGCCAGCCTGCTTGTCAGTGCACGAAACAGCGATGCGAAGGCCGTCATCGAGAAGATGACGCCGATGGGCAACGACGCCGGTGATATTCTGCAGGGTATGATCTCGGACAACCAAGCCGCTGCCGGCAACGACAAGAAGGCTGCGTCCGACACGACGCGGTTTGTGACGATCGCGACGATCGCGGGTGTGATGATCGCCGTCCTGATGGCGATCGGTGCGGCGGTGTTGAGCCTCGTTCGCGTCACGCGGCCGATCGGGGCGATCACGCAGTCGATGAACGCGCTGGCGGCGGGCGACAACCAGGCTGGCATTCCCTACGCTGGCCGTCTTGATGAAATCGGCGAGATGGCGGCCGCCGTTGTCGTCTTCCGCGAGAACGCGCTGGAGCGCCAGCGCCTGGAGCAACAGACAGAGGCAAACCGCTCGATGAGCGAGCGTGAGCGGATTTCGCGCGAGGAACAGAAGGCGCGTGAAGCGGCCGACGTCGCCGCCGCGGTGGATGGCTTGGCGAACGGCCTGCGGCATCTGTCCAACGGCGATATGACCTACCGGATCGACCAGATCTTCGCCGGCCAGCTCGATCAACTGAAGGTCAACTTCAACGAGTCCATGGCCAAGCTGCAGGCGGTGCTTCGCATGGTCGGCGAGAACGCCCAGGCCATCGACGCCGGTGCCGGTGAGATCCGCTCCGCTGCCGACGACCTGTCGAAGCGTACAGAACAGCAGGCCGCCTCGGTCGAACAGACCGCCGCCGCTCTCGAAGAGGTGACGACCGCCGTGAAGGACGCGGCGCTGCGGGCCTCCGAGGCCGGCGAGCTCGTTGCCCGCACGAAGGCGGGGGCCGAGACGTCAGGGACGATTGTGCAGAATGCCGTGAGCGCAATGGAGGAAATCGAGAAGTCCTCCGGCGAAATCTCCAACATCATCGGCGTCATTGATGACATCGCCTTCCAGACCAATCTGCTGGCGCTGAATGCCGGCGTCGAGGCGGCGCGGGCGGGCGAAGCCGGCAAGGGCTTTGCGGTCGTTGCGCAGGAAGTGCGCGAGCTGGCCCAGCGGTCGGCCAATGCTGCAAAGGAAATCAAGGCGCTCATCACCAAATCGGGCGATCAGGTGCGGCAGGGCGTCGAGCTCGTCGGCGAGACCGGCCGGCGGCTTGCGACCATTGTCTCCGAGGTCCAGGGGATCAATGGCAACGTTTCGGCTATCGTGATCACCTCCCGCGAACAGTCGACTGGCCTCAACGAGATCAACGTCGCCGTCAACCAGATGGACCAGGGCACGCAGAAAAATGCCGCGATGGTAGAGCAGACGACCGCCGCCACCCATAGCCTGGCGCGCGAAGCCGCGGCATTGATCGAGCTTCTCTCGCAGTTCAGGCTCGGTGAAAGCCAGGTGACTGCAATGCGCGTCGTTTCAGACGCTAGCCATCAGCCGGTCCATTCGCCTGCCCGGGCGCTCGGCGCTCGCGTTGCCCGGGCTTATGGAACCTGACAGTCGCGGCTGGCAGCTGGTCGGACTTCCGGCAGCTGACGCCGCGCCAAATTGAAAACGCCCTCCCTGGGATATCGGGAGGGCGTTATCGCATCTGTCCTACAGTGTGATCGTCGGCTCAGTGCCGGTCGGCGGACAGGCTGTCCGCCCAGTCGATGACCCGGTGGCCCTCGACGGCCATGCTGCTGGCGTATACCAGTGTCCGCAGCGTCATCAGACGACGCTGTTCCTCTCCGTCGATCCATGCGGTGATGGCTTCGGCGACGACCTGATCCTGTGTCACATCAAGCTGTTCAATAATCGTTTCAAGCTTTTCCACCAAAGGTGCGGGAATGCTCGAGATGAGCGTCCTTCGTTGCATTGTTGCCGTCTCCCGTGAAATCCCAGGCTACTCGGACATTGTGGCGGGACATGTCCCAATCAGCGGCGATGCCGCCGATGTTACCGATCATTACGAAAATATAAGGTTGGTCCGGAGGAGAGGTTCCTTTCCCGATCCGGCAGATAAGCCTATATCGCAAATATGCTTTTAAATCGACTCTTTCATGCCTTCGAGACCTGGATCGATCCCTTTCGTCCGCGCGACAACATCCAGCCGCCGCGGACGACGCTCGGGTTCATCTGGTTCTATATCGGCCAGGCCAAGACGCCGTTCATCGCCATGCTCGTTCTCGGTGGCATGTCGGCGGCCATCGAGGCGGCGCTGTTCTGGTTTGTCGGGCGGGTGGTCGACATTCTCGCGACCGTCAAGCCGGATGTCGGCTGGAACGGTTTGCTGGCCGCACACGGGTTCGAGCTGTTCGGGATGCTGATCCTGATCGGTGTCGTCCGCTTCGTCGTGCAGTTGTTGATCGCGCTGGTCGATCAACAGGTTATCACGCCGGGCTTCTACAATCTGGCGCGCTGGCAATCCTATCTGCATGTCTCGCGACAGTCGCTTTCGTTCTTCCAGAGCGATTTTTCCGGCCGCATCGTCACCAAGGTCTGGGGCGCCGGGCAGGCGACGGGCGATCTGGTGACGTCGCTGATGGAGAGCGTATGGTTCGTCGGCATCTATGCGGCGACGACACTGGTGCTGGTGGCGCGGCTGGACATCTCGCTTGCCATCGTCGTGCTCGGCTGGCTGGTCGCCTTCGGGGTGCTCGCCCGCTATTTCGTGCCGCGCATCCGCCGCCACTCGCGCGACACCGCCGAATCGGCCTCGATGCTCAACGGCCGCATGGTCGACGCCTACGGCAACATCCAGACGCTGAAGCTGTTTGCCCGCGACGAGGAGACGGACCGCTACATGCGGCAGGGCTTCGACGCGTTCCAGGCGACGGTGCTGCTGTTCACGCGCTTCATCACCGGCGTGCGCGCATCGATGGCGCTGTTGTCGGGCATCATGATCGTGATGATGGCGGGGCTCAGCGTGCATCTTTGGCTGCAGGGGCTGATCAGTTCCGGCGCGGTGGCGTTTTCGCTGGCGCTGGTGCTGCGGCTGAACTTCCTGCTTGGAAGGCTGATGACGCAGTTCAACGGGATCATGCGCAATCTCGGCACCATCCAGAACTCGGCGGAGCTGATTTCCAAGCCGCTCGGTCTGGTCGATCGACCAGACGCGCCGGATCTGAAGATCGCTCATCCCGGTATCCGCTTCGAGGACGTCTCGTTTCACTACGGCAAGGGCAGCGGGGTGATCGATCACTTCTCGCTGACGATCAAGCCGGGTGAAAAGGTCGGCATCGTTGGCCGGTCCGGTGCCGGCAAGTCGACGCTGGTGAACCTCCTGTTGCGCCTCTACGACTTAGAGGGCGGGCGAATCCTGATCGATGGGCAGGATATTGCCACGGTCCGGCAGGAATCGCTGCGCATGCAGATCGGCGTCGTCAGTCAGGACACCTCGCTTCTACACCGCTCGGTCCGCGACAACATCCTGTTCGGGCGTCCTGACGCGGGCGAAGCGGGGCTGATCGAGGCGGCGCGGCGCGCCGAGGCGCTTGGCTTCATCGAGCGGCTGAGCGACCAGCAGGGACGCAATGGGTTCGACGCGCACGTGGGCGAACGGGGCGTCAAGCTATCGGGTGGACAGCGGCAGCGCATTGCGATCGCGCGGGTGATGCTCAAGGACGCACCGATCCTGGTGCTGGATGAGGCGACGTCGGCGCTGGATTCCGAGGTCGAGGAGGCGATCCAGGCCAACCTCAACGGGATCATGGACGGCAAGACGGTGCTTGCCATCGCACACCGGCTTTCGACCATTGCGGCGCTTGATCGGCTGATCGTCGTCGACAAGGGGCGGATCATACAGGAAGGAACGCACGAGGCGCTGCTGCGGGATGGCGGCCTCTACGCCGAACTCTGGGCGCGCCAATCCGGCGGTTTCCTGGCGGTCGATCTCGAAGAGGCGTAGGCGCCGCCGAAATCAACGCTCGATGGCGATTTCCGCCATCAGGCCGAAATGGTTGGAGCCGGCATTGTCTGCGATCTGACTAACCGAGAGCAGCCGCAGCGGTGGACGCGCCAAGACGTGGTCGATGGCGATGCCCAGATGACCGGCTTTGGTCGGCCAGGTGGCGGGCTCGGGAAACACCGTGTTCAATCCGGCATTGCTGACGAAGCGCTGGATGTGTGGGTCGATGATCGCCGAATTGAAGTCGCCGGCCAGAATCAATGGTCCATCGACGGCTTCCACGGCGCCCCTTAGATCGCTAAGCTCATCGACCTGGAAATCATCGAAGTAGGGCTTGGTCAGGTGCACCGAAGCGAAATGCACGGGCGTGCCGTCCATATCGATCGACACCTGGACCAGCCTGTTCGGCCACAGACCGCCGAGGCTGCTGACGGATTGTCCGATGAACGGGCGCTTGGAAAGCACCAGCGTGTCGCAGCCATCCGTGCCGCTTCCGCAACCGATGTGATAGGGATAGGTTTCCGACAGGCGACCGATTTCCGCCTTCAACGGCGCTGCTTCCAGGATGTTGACAAGGTCGGCACCGGAGGCGAGCACAGCATCGGCGGTGCGGGTGCTGTTTTCGAAATTGTCGTTCTCGATGTTGAAGGACATCAGGCGCAACAGCGGCTGCGATGCCGCGACCGCCGGCTTGGCTTCGAACGCCTCGAGCATGACAATTCCATGGCCCAGCAGGGCGATGGCGACCGCTGCCATTGCATAGCCATACCAGTGGCGCTTGATGATCAGCAGGACGATGCTGGCGGCGAGCGCGGCAAGGGCGAAGTGGACCTGGAAGCTGTAGATGAACGCCAGCAGCCAAGTGTTTGTTATGTAACGCAGCGAGATGGCGGCGAGCAGCAGAGAGACAAGAACACTCCCCACGCAGAATAAAGTGTCTCTCATCGACCGGTACCAAGCGTGAGCGAAGAATAGTCCGGCGACGTATCACGGCGCCGGAAATGTTGCAACGCAACACTGTTGCCGCGCAGCGATTGTCCTAAAGAATCAACTCCTAAACCCCGCGACATTGTGCCCACATCCCTTGCCAAGGCTGGACATCATTTGCGATCAATAATAGAACGCGCCTTAGTGGGTGGGGAATCTATGTTCGATTATTGATATGACAGATTCGTCGCCTTGGAGGGATGGCGCGGAAATTTCCGCGAAATTGGGCAGAGGATGTTAAGCCGTGAGCGAACACGAAACGACAGGCGGGGTCTCTAGCGAGCCCACACGCCGTGATTTCCTTTATCTGGCTACGGGCATGGCGGGCGCTGTCGGCGCTGTCTCCGTCGCATGGCCGTTTATCGACCAGATGCGCCCCGATGCATCGACGCTCGCGCTGGCTTCCATCGAAGTTGACGTGTCGAGCCTCGAGCCGGGCATGTCGTTGACCGCCAAATGGCGCGGCAAGCCGATCTTCATCCGCAACCGTACACCTGAGGAAGTGAAGGAAGCCGATGACGTTCCGCTGGCGGAACTCAAAGATCCGATTGCGCGCAATGCCAACCTGACCGCCGATGCGCAGGCGACGGGCGTCGATCGCTCCGCCGGCAAGGACAAGGAAAACTGGATCGTGATGATCGGGTCCTGCACCCATCTCGGTTGCGTGCCGCTCGGCCAGGCCGGCGAATACAACGGGTGGTTCTGTCCCTGTCATGGCTCGGTCTACGATACGGCCGGCCGCATACGGAAAGGCCCGGCACCGCAGAATCTCGCGATTCCGACCTATTCGTTCGTATCCGATAAAGTAATCAAGATCGGTTGAGGGGGACTGATTTATGAGTGGCCATTCCAGCTACGAGCCATCAACCGGTCTCGAGAAGTGGATCGATGCACGCCTGCCGTTGCCTCGTCTTGTCTATGACAGCTTCGTCGCCTATCCGGTTCCGCGCAACCTGAACTACGCCTATACCTTCGGCGCCATGCTGTCGGTGATGCTGGTCGTCCAGATCCTCACCGGGGTCGTGCTCGCCATGCACTATGCTGCCGAGACGACGGTCGCGTTCAATTCCGTCGAAAAGATCATGCGCGACGTCAACCACGGCTGGCTGCTGCGCTACATGCATGCCAACGGCGCGTCGTTCTTCTTCGTCGCGGTTTATCTCCACATCGCCCGCGGCCTCTATTACGGCTCGTACAAGGCGCCCCGCGAAATCCTCTGGATCCTCGGCGTGCTGATCTACCTGTTGATGATGGCCACCGGCTTCATGGGTTATGTGCTGCCCTGGGGACAGATGTCCTTCTGGGGTGCGACCGTCATCACCGGCTTCTTCTCGGCATTTCCGCTGGTCGGCGAGTGGGTCCAGCAGTTCCTGCTCGGCGGCTTCGCGGTCGACAATCCGACGCTGAACCGCTTCTTCTCGCTGCACTATCTGCTGCCGTTCGTCATCGCCGGCGTCGTCGTGCTGCACATCTGGGCGCTGCATGTCGTCGGCCAGACCAATCCGACGGGCGTCGAGATCAAGACCAAGACCGACACTGTGCGGTTCACGCCCTATGCGACGCTGAAGGATGCGCTCGGCGTCTCGGTGTTCCTGCTCGTCTATGCGTACTTCGTCTTCTACCTGCCGAACTTCCTTGGCCATGCCGACAACTACATCCCGGCCGATCCGTTGAAGACCCCGGCGCATATCGTTCCGGAGTGGTACTTCCTGCCGTTCTACGCGATGCTGCGCTCGATCACCTTCAATATCGGCCCGATCGACTCCAAGCTTGCCGGCGTGCTCGTCATGTTCGGCGCGATCATCGTGCTGTTCTTCCTGCCGTGGCTGGATACGTCGAAGGTGCGCTCGGCGGTCTACCGTCCGTGGTACAAGACGGCCTACTGGCTGTTCGTGATCAACGCGATCATCCTTGGCTGGCTCGGTTCGCAGCCGGCGGAAGGCCTCTACACCACCATCTCGCAGATCTGTACGCTGCTCTACTTCGGCTTCTTCCTCGTCGTCATGCCGATCCTGGGTCTCGTCGAGACGCCGCGCCGGGTGCCGAACTCGATCACGGAAGCGGTGCTGGAAAAGCGCAACAAATCCGTGCCAACCGAGGCGGTCAAGGCATGAGCGGGCAGCGAGAGGGAACACGGACGATGAAAAAGCTCGTTGCAAGCATTCTGTCATTGGCTGTCGTCGGCTGTCTCGGGACGGCGGCACTTGCCCAGGAGGCAAAGCCGGCGGAACACCACGAGGCGGCGACGCCGCATTATCCGCTGAAGGAGCCGAAAGAGGTCGAGTGGAGCTTCGCCGGCCCGTTCGGCCACTATGACAAGGGCCAACTACAGCGCGGCCTGAAGGTCTATACGGAAGTCTGCGCCGCCTGCCATTCGATGCACCTCGTACCGTTTCGCAAGCTGAGCGACCTCGGCTATTCGGAGGCGCAGGTGAAGGCGTTCGCCGCCAACTACGAGGTCCAGGACGGCCCGAACGCCGCTGGCGACATGTACACCCGCAAGGCGGTGCCGTCGGACTACTTCCCGTCGCCGTTCCCCAATGCGGAGGCGGCGGCTGCGTCGAACAATGGTGCGGCTCCGCCTGACTTTTCGCTGATCGCCAAGGCGCGCGAAGTGGAACGCGGCTTCCCGCGCTTCGTCTTCGACATCTTCACGCAGTACCAGGAGGGCGGGCCCGACTACATCTACTCGCTGCTGACGGGCTATGAGAATCCGCCAGCCGGCGTGACGGTATCGCAAGGCCAGCACTACAATCCCTACTTCCACGCCGCCTCGGTGCTTGCCATGCCGCCGCCGCTGTCGGACGGTCAGGTGACCTTCGATGACGGCGCCCCGGCGACACTCGACCAGTACGCCAAGGACGTTTCCGCCTTCCTGATGTGGGCTGCCGAGCCGCATCTGGTGGAGCGCAAGCACACCGGCTTCATGGTCATGGTGTTTCTGCTGATCTTCACGGTGCTGATCTACCTGACGAAACGGTCGGTCTACGCCAAAAAGGAACACTGAGCGTTTCGCTCGGACGTGATCGAAAGGCGGCTCTCGGGCCGCCTTTTTTTGTTGGTTCCGCTGTCCGCAGTTGATAGGTTGCAGCCGATTTGACGCCCATACATTGGATACCCCATGACCGACATGAAATCGGAGCTTGCAGCCAGCATCCGCTCCATCCCCGACTATCCCAAGCCCGGTATCATCTTCCGTGACATCACCACGCTGCTTGGCGATGCGCGGGCGTTTCGGCGCGCGGTGGATGAACTGGTGCAGAATTATGCAGGCATGAAGATCGACAAGATCGCCGGCATGGAAGCGCGGGGCTTCATTCTTGGTGGGGCGGTGGCGCATCAGCTGTCGGCCGGCTTCGTGCCGATTCGCAAGAAGGGCAAGCTGCCGCACGAGACCGTGCGCATCGCCTACAGCCTGGAATACGGCGTCGACGAGATGGAAATGCATGTCGATGCGGTGCAGCCTGGCGAGAAGGTCATTCTCGTCGACGACCTGATCGCCACCGGCGGCACCGCCGTCGGCGCGACGAAACTGCTGCGGCAGATCGGCGCCGAGGTGGTGTCTGCCTGCTTCGTCATCGACCTGCCGGATCTCGGTGGTCGCGCCAAGCTCGAGGAGCTCGGCGTCGATGTGCGCACGCTGGTGGAATTCTCAGGGCACTGAGGTAGTTCGCCCTTATTCGAATTCGATGACGCTGCTTTCGAAGCGGATGACTTGCGTGCCCTCGACGGAGCCTTCGCAGAGGATGGTGTTGAGGATGCGGCCCTGCCGCGAGGCAAGGGGACGGCTGGTCAGCAGCGTCACGGCGTAGTCGACGGTTTCCCCCGCGAAAACCGGGCGGATCCATTGCAGGTCCTTGAACCCTGCCGCCGGACCGAGCTTCGGCGGCGCGATGCCGTCTCGGGCCAGTCTCTTGCTCTCAGCGATCCAGTAAGCGACGAAGGTGGTCATCCAGCCGGCGCAGGTATGCCAACCGGAGGCGCAGAGGTCGCCGAACAGGCTTTCGCGGGCGGCCTGCCTGTCGATGTGGAAGCGCTGCGGATCGTAGCGGCTGGCGAAGCGGACGATGTTTTCCTCGGTGAAGCCGTAGCCGCCGATCTCCGTTTTCGCGCCGATTGCATAGCGTTCGACCATCCTCATGCCGAGGCCTCCACGGACTGGCGCATCCTGAACATGATGGCGTTTTCCGAAACGCAGACCAGTTCACCGCGTTGGTTTTCCAGTTCGTGACGAAGCCTGATGATGCCGATGCCCGGGCGCGAGCGCATCGGGCGGGTCTCCAGCACGGTCGAGTGGCCGGAGAGGGTGTCGCCGGCGATAACCGGCTTGCGCCATTCCATCAGATCGATGCCGGGCGCGCCTTCCGACAGCGACCGAAGCAAATAACTGTCGACCATCATTCGCATCAGCATTGCAGAGGTGTGCCAGCCGGATGCCGCCAGTCCGCCAAGAATGCTGGCGCGGCCGGCCTGTTCATCGAGATGCATGGGCTGCGGATCGAATTCGCGTGCGAACTCGATGATCTCCTCCGAGGTCACCGTCTTCGGACCGAGCGCAAAGCGTCTGCCGGGCGGAAAATCCTCGAAGGTCAAAGGCTGATCGGACACATCGCTCTCCCCGTTGCCAGCATCTGCGTCAGGATTACCCCAGCCGTCGTCGGGTCTCAACGATTTATCGGAGTTTTCCATCTGGCTGAGGGGAACAACGAAAAACTGCCGCCCTTGCGAGGCGGCAGTCGGGTCTCTTTTGCCTTGCGATTTCGCGACTTCAGGTGTTGAAGCGGAAGTGGATGACGTCGCCGTCGTTGACCACGTATTCCTTGCCTTCGTCGCGACCCTTGCCTGCTTCCTTGGCGCCGACTTCACCCTTGAAGTTGATGTAGTCGTCGTAGCCGATGGTGAAGGCGCGGATGAAGCCGCGTTCGAAATCGGTGTGGATGACCCCGGCGGCGGCCGGTGCTTTGGTGCCGCGGACGATGGTCCAGGCGCGGGTTTCCTTGGGGCCGACTGTGAAATAGGTGATCAGGTCGAGCAGGTGGTAGCCGGCGCGGATCAGGCGGTCGAGACCGGCTTCCTCAAGGCCGAGCGCCGAGAGGAATTCCTTGGACTCTTCTTCCGGCAGCTGAGCCACTTCGGATTCGATCGCGGCCGAGATGATGACGCACTCGGCGCCCTGTTCCGTTGCCATCGCGGCCACGGCCTTGGTGTGGGCGTTGCCGTCCACGGCGTCGGCTTCAGCGACGTTGCAGACATAGAGAACCGGATGCGAGGTCAGGAGATTGAGACCCTTGAGGATCTCGATATCGTCGGCCGCCAGCGTCTTCAGAAGAATACGGGCCGGCTTGCCTTCGTTGAGCAGCTTGATCACGGCTTCCATCACAGGAAGCTGGGCCACCGATTCCTTGTCCTTGGACGAGGCGCGCTTGCGGGTCTGCTCGACACGGCGCTCCAGGCTCTCGAGGTCGGCGAGCATCAGCTCGGTCTCGATGGTGTCGGCGTCGCCAACCGGATTGATTTTTCCTTCGACATGGGTGATGTCGTCGTCCTCGAAGCAGCGCAGCACGTGCACCACGGCATCGACTTCGCGGATGTTGGCGAGGAACTTGTTGCCGAGGCCTTCACCCTTCGAGGCACCGCGCACGAGGCCGGCGATGTCGACGAAGGAGATGCGGGTCGGGATGATTTCCTTGGAGCCGGCGATTGCGGCCAGCTTCTGCATGCGCGGATCGGGAACCGCGACTTCGCCGGTGTTCGGCTCGATGGTGCAGAACGGATAGTTCGCTGCCTGCGCCTGCGCCGTCTTGGTGAGTGCGTTGAAGAGAGTGGACTTGCCGACATTCGGCAGTCCGACGATACCGCATTTGAAGCCCATGGCCTGAAACCTGCTGTTCTTGAATTCCTTGGCCGTGCGTATGGGGTAAAAGCCGCCTCCGGGTCAAGCTTTTCGAGCAGATCTCACCCGATCAAAGCGGGTTTGGCTTGAAAGCTGCGCTTGCAGTGCAATATAATGATCATGCTGAGCGACGCGCTCGCCCCATTTTCCTGTCATCAATGAATGGACCGCCCGATGAGTGAAAACGACGTCGGCCTGAAGCCAAAAGTGAAGTCGAAGCCGAAGCTCGATCGGCCGAAGCTCTACAAGGTCATCCTCGTCAATGACGACTTTACGCCGCGCGAGTTCGTGACGGTGGTGTTGAAGGCGGTGTTCCGGATGAGCGAGGAGACCGGATACCGGGTGATGCTGACCGCCCACAAGATGGGCAGTGCCGTCGTGGTGGTCTGCGCGAGAGATATCGCCGAGACCAAGGCCAAGGAAGCGACGGATTTCGGCAAGGAGGCCGGCTTTCCGCTGATGTTCAGGACCGAGCCCGAGGAATAGGTTCAGACGCTTCGCCTGATCTGAAAGCCTGTCTTGTTCTGCACGAAACCGCAGCTTTCGTAGAAGCGCAACGTCGCCGGGTCGCTCGATCCGGTGAGCAGCATCACCTTGTAGCAACCGGCATTCCAGGCCGTCTCGACAGCGTGCGCGATCAATGCTGCAGCGTATCCACGTCTACGATAGCGTGCGGCCGTGACGACGTTCTCGATCAGCGCATAGGGCGCGCCGTTGCGTGTCAGGTTGGGGATGACGACGAGCGTCACGGTTGCCGCCGCCGCGTCGCCGTCTAAGCCCAGCAGCACATGCATTCCAGGATGGCTGAGCATCGCTTCGAAGCGAGCGTCGGCAACCACGGGATCGATGATGGGGTCAGAAGGGCTCAGTTCGCGGTAAAGAGAGAGCAGGGCGGGCAGGTCCGCCTTTTCGGCCGTGCGGATGACGAGAGGCGAGGGCGACACGGTCAGTCGTCCTTGCTTCCGAACATCTTCTTCAGCATCTCGGCCATCGGTCCCGTCGTCGGCAGCTTCTTCGGCTGGGCGCTGTTGCGGGCCTGATGGATGTGCGACTTTCCCGCGGGCTTGGGACCGGCGGCGGTGGGCGCCTTCGCGGGCTTCGGCTTGTCCTCATCGGCCTTGCCGCCGACGGCCAGCGCCAGCTTGTTCATCAGTTGCGAATCCTCGTTGCGGACCAGCATGTCGGCATTGTCGGCCAGCGCCTCGAGCATTGGCTCCAGCCATGTCTGGTCGACCCTGGCGAAATCGCCGAGCACATAGTGCTGAACCAGATCCTTGTTGCCGGGATGGCCGATGCCGAGCCGCAGGCGGCGGTATTCCTTGCCGCAATGGGCGTCGAGCGACTTGATGCCGTTGTGGCCGCCATGGCCGCCGCCGGTCTTGATGCGTGCCTTGGCTGGCGCAAGGTCGAGTTCGTCATAGATGGCGACGATGTCGGATGGTTGCAGCTTGTAGAAGCGCATCGCCTCGCCGACGGATTCGCCCGAAAGGTTCATGTAGGTCTGCGGCTTGATCAGCAGCACCTTATCGCCCGCGATCTCGCCTTCGGCGATTTCGGCCTTGAACTTCCTCGACCATGGCGAAAAACTGTGGCGACGGTGGATGGCGTCCACAGCCATGAAGCCGATGTTGTGGCGGTTGCCGGCATATTGTCTGCCGGGATTGCCGAGGCCGGCGATAACAAGCATGGCGGGTTCATTCCTCGCAGAAACGTGTGGACGTTCACCACCGCGAAACGCCACCAAAGTCAAGCGCCAGCATGCCGAGAGTCGTCAAAATCAGTTTTCGGGATGCAAGCCGTATTTCGCGAAGATCGTCTTCTGCGTGCCGTCGGCGATCAGGGCATCGAGCGCGGACTGCATCCTGGCGCGGAGATCGTCTGGGAAGTTTTTCTCGCAGGCGATGCCCAGCGACAGCGAGGAAAGCAGGGCAATCTTCACCAGCGGCTGGTCGGCCTGCATCTTTTCAAGATAGAGGCCGGAAACCGGCATGATGTCGATGCGGCCGCTCAGCAGCTTGCGAAGAGTCGCCGAGAAATCGCTGGCGACGTCGATCCTGGTAAATCCCATGGCCTTCAGCAGATCCTGGGTGTAGTCGCCGCGGTGGGTGCCGACGATGTATTTCTTCGCGTCATCGAGGCTCGTTGCCGAAATCCCGGATCCCGCCTTGGCGACGAGGATGTTGTCATCAACCAGTAGGGGCTCGACCCATTTGAATAGCTTGTCGCGTGCGTCATTGTGGGCGGTCGAAAAGACGCAGGTCATCGGCGTGGTTTGTGCCGCCGCGTAGGCGCGAGTCCACGGCATGATCTCGATCCTGTAGTCTATACCGGCCGCACGCATCACCATCTCGACCTGTTCGGTGGATGCGCCCTTGAACACGTTGCCTTCGTGATAGCTGAAGGGGGGATATTCCTCGGTAAAGAGCTGGACGGTGGCGCCGTGCGCATTGCTGATAAGGGGCAGGCCGATCAGGGCAGCAAGCAGGAGGGATTTCATCGTCTTGCCTTCTCCTTGGGATCAAGAGGCGCGGGCGAGGGCGCTGGTTGCGCCGGCCATCTTGGCGATCAGCTGTGCGGCGGTCTGCGGACGGTGGAAAAGATAGCCCTGGCCGTAGTCGAGGCCCATCTCGCACAGGGTGCTGCATTCCTCTTCCGTCTCAATGCCCTCGGCGATGACGGTGCAGCCCATCTTGTGCGACAGGGTGGTGATGCTTTCGACGAGCATCCGGCTCTTCTGCCTGATGTCCTCGTTGGCATCGTTGATCGAGCGGGTGAAAGACTGGTCGATCTTGATGATGTCGACGGTAAAGCGGTTGAGGTAGCTCAGCGACGAGTAGCCGGTGCCGAAGTCGTCGAGCGCGACGCGGCAGCCGAACTGGCGGATGTCGCTGACGACCTTGCGAATTTCCGGGTTGTTGTGCATCAGCACCGCCTCGGTGATCTCGACGACGATCCGCTCCGGACGGATGTTGTGGCGCATCAGCGACGCGGCAAGGCGGGCGGGCAGGCCGGGCTCGAATTGCAATGGCGAGAAGTTGATGGCGAGGTAGCTGTCGTTCATGCCGGTGACGTCCGACAGATGGGCGAGATGTTCGATCGCCTTGTCCATGATCACGTTGCCGACCCGGATGATCTTGCCGGTCTCTTCGGCGACGCTGATAACTTCGGCCGGGGCCATCAGCCCCTTCTGCGGATGGTTCAGGCGCATCAGCGCCTCGAAGCCGGCGATGCCGCGTCCGTCGAGATTGACGATCGGCTGCAGATAGGCCTCGAACCAGTCCTCGATCAGGCCGATCTCGATGCAGCTTTCGATCTCGGCGCGGGCTCTGGCATGGTCGATCATGGCGTTGTCGAAGTGCTGCGCGCCGTTCTTGCCGTCGCGCTTTCGCGCATACATCGCCATGTCGGACTTCTGCAGCAGTTCAGCGGCATTGTCTGCATGGCGCGGGTAGATGGCGATGCCGACGCTGGCGCTCAGATACATGTCGGTTCCGAACGGCTCGCTGAAGATGGCGGCGAGATGCTCGGCCATGTCATCGGCGACGCGTCCGGCGTCCCTGGCCGGTAGCAGGATGGCAAATTCGTCACCGCCGAGGCGGGCTGCGACATCCGATGGTGCCAGCCTTGCCTTCAGCCGGCCGACGAATTCACGCAAAGCCTTGTCACCCTCGGCGTGACCGAGATTGTCGTTGATCCATTTGAAGCGGTCGAGATCGACGAACAGGCAGGCAAGCTCCTGGCCGGCCGCATCGGCTTCGCGGATCTTTCCGTCGAGGACGGTCTCGAAGCCCTGGCGGTTCAGCAATCCGGTCAGGTGATCGGTGATCGCCTGCTGATGGTTTCTCGCCTCGGAGGCCTTCAGCGCCGTGACGTCGGTCATGACGGACAGCGAGAGCAGGTCGTGCCCGCTGGTCGCTGCCTTCGATTCCAGGATCAGAACGTCCATGACGCTGTCGTCGGCGCAGAGGAACTTGACGGTCACATCTACGGCCTTGCCGTCTCGGCGCTCGTCCTTGCGATGCAGGAAAATCGTGCTGGTTTCCGGCGTGACCAGATCGACGAAATGGCAGCCGATGATGCGGCGACGCTCGTAACCGGTGGCGACGAGCCAGTAGTCGCTGACAGCGGTGATCCGATCGTCCTCGTCGAGCGAGAACAGCATGGCCGGCGTCAGGTCGTAGATGTCGATGGCGCGGCGATGGGCGAGCTTCAGTTCCTGCTCTTCGCTTTCGAGCTTGGTCTGCATCTCGTTGAAGCTGCGCGCCAGCCGGCCCATCTCGTCGTTCGATTGCCAATCGACGCGGTGGCGCGAGCCGACCTGGCCGGTCGCCTCGATGGCTGCCGTCAGGCGCATCAGCGGCCGGATGAGGACGAAGCGGTTGGCGATCAGGGCGGCGCTGAAGACGATGAGGACGGCGAAGACGAAGATCGACATGAAGACGATCTCCTCCTGCTGCAACCCGGAAAACAGTCCGAGGGCGGGATAGAAGACCGAAATCGAGCCGAGGTTCTTAGGCCCGTCGAGCGCGCTGTAGATAATGGCGCGCGAAACCTCGACGAGGTCGCCGCGGAAGGACTTGGGAATGGTCGACTGGGTGACGTCCAGCTGGCCGGAATTGTCACGCACCTGAACCTTGACGATCGTTCCCTGCGAAACGACGGTGGCGCTGATCTGCGCGACGCTGTCTTCGTCGAGATCCCAGAGCGGCTTGGCGAGCGCCTGCGAATTGGCGACAAGCAGAACCGAGATATGATCGCGGATTTCCTTTTCGGCGCGCTCAGAGGAAAGAAAGAGGAAGAGAACGAAAAGCGGTGTTACCAGGAGAAGCAGTGCGCCAAACACAATTCCTAGAAATCTGTTCTGAACGGAATTGTGCATTGCCTGCGTCTGCTCCTTGTCACGACGTTTCCCCGCCCAGAGCAACCAAGTCTCTTCGAACGTTGAGCAATGCTTCCATGAAATATCTTAACTGATGTTGAAGCGGCCGCTTTCGTACAAATGAAAAGGCCCGCTTTCGCGAGAAAGCGGGCCTTATACTTTACAAATCATTCAAGCGATCAAGCTTCAGCTTCGCCTGCTTCTTCTTCTTCCGAGACGCCAGCTGCCGGAGCAACGATGGTCGCGATCGTGAAGTCGCGGTCGGTGATAACCGTGGTCACGCCCTTCGGCAGGGTGACTTCGGAAATGTGGATGCTGTCGCCGATCTTCTTGCCGCTGAGGTCAATGTTGAAGAACTCAGGGATGGCATCAGCCGGGCAATGAACTTCGACGTCGTGACGAACGATGTTCAGAACGCCGCCGACCTTGAGGCCCTGGGACTTTTCTTCATTGATGAAGTGAACCGGGATCGCAACGGTAACGGCGGTGTTGCCGGATACGCGCAGGAAGTCCACGTGCATCGTGAAGTCGCGGACCGGATCGAGCTGGTAGTCCTTCGGCAGAACCTTGTACTTCTTGCCGTCGACGTCGATCGTTGCAACGGTGGTCATGAAACCGCCGGCGTGGATGCGCTTCGTCACCTCATTGGTGTTGAGGGTGATAGAAACTGGGGCCTGCTTGTCACCATAGATGACAGCTGGAATAAGACCATTGCGGCGAAGTTCACGGGCGGACCCCTTACCAACCCGTTCGCGCGCCTCGGCCTTGAGCTCGTAACTTTTCTGGCTCATGACTTTTCCTTCCGAGGTTATATGGAGAGCTTCGCGACGGCCTGTGCCGGTCACGAAACTGGAGGCGGGTTACCCCATCCTCATCCGCATTGCCTCCAAGGGTGTCTGCGCGGACGCGTGCGCTATAGTCTAGTTGCGCTGCAATGGCAAGGGTTGCGGCGGTCGCTGAGGCAACACGGCACAGCCGACCGACAAACTTGTGCTTGAGCCATCGGGCAGTGCGGTACGGCCTCGGCCTGCTCACCGCTTTAAAGACAAGAGGCGATGGAACCGCTTCGGCGCGATCGCCAGCGTACCATTGTATTTAAATATTCTAATTCAACTTCGGAAACTGATCCACCGCGTTGTTTAAACTCAGGATAATCGCGCGTTGTCAGGCTGTTAATGACGTCGGAATTTCAAAGACGTCAAATGCTGCAAGGCAAATGCAGTTATTGCTTTTTTAAGTCGCCGCGTATGAAAGCAGAGAGGTAAATTACCTTGGATCTGCCATGTTTACCGTACTCTCATGCCTTGCCTACATGCACGATACCAGACTGGTCGCTCTGGCGGCTTGCCTGTGTTTCCTGTCGAGTCTGGCAGCGCTGACGCTTCTTCAGCGTGCGCGTAGCACGGTGAAAGTCGCGCGGCTGATCTGGCTGCTGATGGGGGGCGCTGCCGGCGGCTTCGGTATCTGGGCGACGCATTTCGTTGCGATGCTCGCCTATGACGGCGGCGTGGTGGTCGGATACGACACGTCGGAGACATTGACGTCGCTCGTCATCGCGCTTGTTGCCACGCTTGCGGCCGTCAGCTTTGCGGCATTGAGCGGGGGCAGGTTCGGGCGGGTCGTTGCCGGCGCTCTGTTCGGTGTCGGCGTCACGTCGATGCATTTCCTCGGCATGCTTGCCGTACAATTTCCGGGTACGATGGCGTGGGATCGTTCGCTGGTTATTGCATCAATGACATGCGCGGTGGTCATCTCCTCGATCGGATTTTCGCTGCTGCCGGAAATCAAGACCGCTGCGCGAAAGCTGCTGATGCCG
Source organism: Hyphomicrobiales bacterium (assembly GCA_900470805.1). GTDB lineage: Bacteria > Pseudomonadota > Alphaproteobacteria > Rhizobiales > Rhizobiaceae > Rhizobium. The sequence continues at coordinate 110,889 of UCCA01000021.1, forward strand.
GCCGGTGTCGTCTGCATCGCCATCGTCGCCATGCATTTCACGGCCATGGGCGCGCTGACGATCGTTCCCGGTCCAGGACCGGCGATCGATCCGAGCGAGACCATGTCGACCGGATTCATGGTGGTGACGCTGCTTTCCGTTTCTCTGTCGATGATTGCTTCCGGCTTTGCGGCCGCGCTGTTTGCGATGCATGCGGAAACATCGACGAAGGAAAGCGAAGCGCGTTTCGAGATGCTGGTTCAGGGGGTCACCGACTACGCGATCTACATGCTGGACTGCGACGGCCGGGTGACCAACTGGAATGCCGGAGCGCAGAGGGCCAAGGGATATACCGCCGACGAAATCGTCGGCGAGGATTTTGCGCGCTTTTATTCCGACGAGGATCGCGCCAGGGGCTTGCCACAACGAGCGCTGGAGACGGCCCGCACGGAGGGCAAGTTCGAGGCCGAGGGCTGGCGCTTCCGCAAGGACGGCACGTCGTTCTGGGCGCATGTGGTCATCGACCCTATCTGGGCCGCGGACGGCAGCCTGGCGGGCTATGCGAAGATCACCAAGGACGTGACGGAGCAGAAGGCCGACCGCGATCGTGTCAAGGAGGTGTCGCGAAACCTGGATCTTGCGCTTGAAAACGTCTCGCAGGGCATCTGCTTGTTCGACGCCGAGGAACGTCTGGTCATCGCCAACCGTCGCTACAGCGAGATCTTCGAGTTTCCGCAAGGTGCGATCAAGCCCGGGCTTGCATACCGGCAGATCATCGCGATGGGCTATGCCAACACCAGCCAGGATGCCGAACTGCTGTCGAAGCGGACAGCCGATCACTACGACAGGCTGATGCGCGCCCTGCATTCGGGCGAGCGCTCGATCGTCCACAAGATGGCGCAGGGCAAGTCGATCCAGGTCAATCTCAACAAGCTGCAGGATGGCGGCTGGGTTTCGACGTTCGAGGACATTACCGAGCGGCTGCGGTCGGAAGAGAAGATCGCCTTCATGGCGCGGCACGATGCACTCACCGGACTGCCCAATCGATCGGAGTTCTCCGAGCGGCTGGCGCATGAGCTTGCGGTTGCGAAGCGTGCCGGAACGCAGGTTGCGGTCATCGGCGTCGATCTCGACAAGTTCAAGGAAATCAACGATCAGCGCGGTCACAGCGCCGGCGATCAGGTGCTGGTCAAGCTGGCCGAGGGCATGACCGCGATCCTGCAGGAGGATGAATTCGTTTCCAGGTTCGGAGGCGACGAATTCGCCGCCGTCAAGCAGTTCGCCGACATCGCCGACCTGCATGATTTCATTGCGCGGCTGGAGACAAGCCTGACGGCGGAGTTCAACATCGACGGCTTCGACATCTATTCCGACGCCAGCATCGGCGTTGCCATCTATCCGCAGGACGGCGCCACAGGCGAACTGCTGCTCGCAAACGCCGACCTTGCCATGTACCGCGCCAAGGCGACGCTCAGCGAACGCATCTGCTTCTACGAGATGGCAATGGACGAGGCTGCCCGCGATCGCCGAAAGATAGCGACCGATCTATGGTCGGCGATCGACAGGCATGAACTGCATCTGCATTACCAGGTTCAGAAGTCGGTGCTGACCGGCGACGTGACGGGCCACGAAGTGCTGCTGCGCTGGCAGCATCCGACGCGGGGCAATGTTCCGCCCGGCGATTTCATCTCGATCGCCGAAGAATGCGGCGCGATCGTTCCTATCGGCGAGTGGGTGTTGCGGGAAGCGTGCAAGGAAGCGGCCGGATGGGCCGACAAGCACAAGATCGCCGTCAACCTCTCGCCCATCCAGATCGGCCATCAGGATATCGCCCGTCTGGTCCATTCGGTTCTGCTGGAAACGGGGCTTGAGCCTTGGCGGCTGGAACTCGAGATTACTGAATCCTCGATCATCGTCGACAAGGAGCGGGCGCTCCATACATTGCGGCAGGTGAAAAACCTCGGCGTGTCGATCGCCATCGACGATTTCGGTACCGGCTATTCCTCGCTTGAGACGCTGCGGGCCTTCCCGTTCGACAAGATCAAGCTCGATCGCAGCTTCATGAACGAAGTCGAGACCAGCGATCAGGCGAAGGCGATCATTCGTGCTATCGTCGCACTTGGCCAGAGCCTGAACATTCCCGTGCTCGCCGAAGGCGTGGAGACGGATGTGCAGCTCGGGATCCTGTTCGATGAAGGTTGCGACGAGGCGCAGGGTTATCTGCTCGGTCGGCCGATGCCGATGCGGCCGCGAAAGATAGCGGCCTGAGGACTTGCATCGCCCTGTTGGGTTGACAGGGCACGGTCTGAGACTTCACATGCCACCTCGAATGGTACGGGAGAGATTCAGCATGCAACTCAAGACGATAAGCGCCACGGGCGTCATTCTCCTCGGATTGGTATCGACAGCTGCGGCGGTCGATATCAATCAGCAGGGTGCTAGGGATATCGAAACCAACCTGTCGAAGCTGCTGCCGAAAGACGTGGCCAAGGGTTTCGTGACGGTCAACCCCGCCGGAACGCGCTACGAGATCATCTACGATTTCGCAAAGCTTCTGAAAAAGGTCGATCAGGCCAGCTTCTCCATCAAGGGGCTGACGCCATGGTCGATCTTCGCCACGCCCGAAGAGAGCGGCCTGTGGACGATCGAGGGCAACAATTCGCTCGACGCGTCGGGCAGCTTCAAGGCTCCGGGACAGCCCAAGACGGATTTCACCTATGCAATCGACAGTCTCGTTTCGAACGGGGTCTTCGATCCGGCGATCAGCTATCTGAAGTCGGGTGACTTCTCGAGCAAGGCGGTGCGCTTCTCCTCCAAGACCGAGCAGGAAGAGGTCAGCGCCGAGACTGGACCTTCGAGCTACAAGCTGACCTCATCGGACAGCGAATTGCAGGGCCGAACCAATTTCGCCGGCAGCGGCACGATCTCGTCCTTCGTCGAGAAGGTCAGCGGCAAGGAAGTGCCGCCGGTCGAGATTCGCGCCGATTCGGTGGATTTCGCAGCCGCGGTGAACGGTGTTTCGGTCAATGATTTCCGTGACATCCTGGCGTTTCTGATCGCGCATTCGGACGAGAAGAAGCTTCGTCGTGCCGAAAGCGAGGAGATCAAGAATCTGCTGCGCAAGTCGTTCCCGCTGATGACGAGCCTTAACGAGACGGTGACCCTGAACAAGGTCAGCATATCAAGCGTCGCCGGCAATGGTGGTGCCGACAGCGTTGACTACAACATCGGCATGAGCGGGCCGACCGACTCCATGCGATTTGATTTTGGAATGGCCGCCAAACAGATCAACGTCAACAGCGCGCTGCTGCCCGAGGTGTACGCTCCCTTCGTTCCGCAGGAGCTCGACGTGCAACTGGCTTTCCCGGAACTCAACCTTGCGGCAGTGGGCGAAGAGCTGATGAAGGTCGATCTGTCGGACGAGAAAAAGTCCTCCGCAGAGAGCGACAAGGCGTTCGAGAAGCTGCTGTCCGGTGGCGATATGGTGATGGCGTTCCCGAAGATTTCGGCGAAGTCCAGCGTCTACGATGCCGAGATCTCGGGCGAGGTTCGCGGCACGCCGATGTCCAAGAGCGACTATTCGCTGAAGGCTTCGATCCTGGCGCGCGATTTCGACAAGACGATTACCGCGATACAGGAGCTTGCGAAGAGCAATCCCGAGCTTAACCAGGTGTCGTTCGGCCTGATGATGGTGAAAGGCTTTGGCAAGACCGATCCCGACGGTCGCCAGCGCTGGGACGTCAGCGTGGCGCGCGACGGGTCAGTCACGGTCAACGACCAGGTGATCAAGGGCGCCGACTAACATCGCTGGCTTGCATTCCGCCGTCTGACCGATCGCGTGGTCAGCGGCGGCATTCGCCCGGGGCGACGATGCGGAAGCCGGCATTGCCTGCCTCGCAGCCATTCGGGAACGTCCGCATTTCTCTCCCGCGCTCGCCGCATACAGGCCGATACTCCCGTGTGCAGATGCCATCAGGTCGCTGGGGCCGCGAAGGCTCTGGCGGGCGGGGTCTGGATGGTTCGGGATAGGTCGGGCGCTCGGGCCGTGGTGGCCGCGGTGTCATCGGCGGTACGGCTCGGCATTCGCCGCGGCTTACGATCGCAAAGCCATTGCTGCGGGCCTGGCATGCATTGCCGAAGGTCTGGATGCGGCCGTCGCGTTCACCGCAGACCGGCGCGTATTCCATCGTGCACATTTGCGGCTGCTGCGGGCGAGGGCGGGGCGGCGGGCTGGAATAGCCGGGGCCGCTGTCAACCGTGCAGGCGGATAGCACCGGCAAAATGAGCAGTACTGCCAGTCTTGTCGGCGTCCTTCGAACAGCAGTCATGCTTGTGGCTCCCCCTCAGCTGGACAAATCCTAGCGGAACAGGCGCGCGGGAGAAAGCGTAAAGCTTCGGTGTTAATCGCGGATCAGTCGAACAGGCTGGAGACCGATTCTTCCTGGCTCGTGCGGTTGATGGCTTCGCCGATCAGCGGACCGGTGCTGAGCACGCGAATGTTATGCGCCGACTGGATCGCCGTCGTCGGCTGGATCGAGTCGGTGATGACGAGCTCGCGCAACCGAGAAGACGTGATGCGGGTGACAGCGCCGCCGGACAGGACGCCGTGGGTGATGTAGGCTGTTACGCTCGACGCACCCTTAGACAGCAGAGCGTCCGCGGCATTACAGAGCGTGCCGCCGGAATCGACGATATCGTCGATCAGCAGGCAGTCCTTGCCTTCGACGTCGCCGATAATGTTCATCACTTCGGATTCACCGGGACGATCGCGGCGCTTGTCCACGATCGACAGGAGACAGTCCAGCCGTTTCGCAAGCGAGCGGGCGCGCACGACGCCGCCCACGTCGGGCGACACGACCATGACGTTGGAGATGTCGTAATTCGCCTTGATGTCGCGCGTCAGGATCGGCACGGCATAGAGGTTGTCGGTGGGGATGTCGAAGAAGCCCTGGATCTGGCCGGCATGCAAGTCGAGCGTCAGAACGCGGTCGGCACCGGCTTCGGTGATCAGGTTGGCGACCAGCTTGGCGGAGATCGGCGTGCGCCCGGAAGCGCGGCGATCCTGGCGTGCATAGCCAAAGTAAGGGATGACTGCCGTGATACGGCGGGCCGACGACCGGCGCATGGCGTCGATCATGATGAGCAATTCCATCAAGTGATCATTCGTGGGAAACGATGTCGACTGGACAAGGAAGACGTCCTCGCCGCGTACGTTTTCCTGAATTTCCACGAAGATTTCCTGATCGGCAAATCTTCGGACCGTTGCTCTGCCCAAGGGCACGTTGAGATAGTTGCAGATCGTTTCGGCGAGGTGCCGGTTCGAATTGCCTGCGAAAACCTTCATCTTGGTCCGCCTGTTGCCTGCTGATAGCCGCGCTTTTTAGCCAGCTTGGTCCCGAATGCAAGGGCAAAGGCGACTCGCGCCTTTATATTTCCAAAAAGCTTGTGGCTTAACCGCCACGAGCATCGCGCCACGACGAAAACTCGGTGATCGTCTTCGAGGCGATTTGCTGCATGACGGACGCCGGCACCGCTGCCCAGGGGTCCTGGGCATCCGAAGGAATGCTCTCCTGGCCCTGGATGCGATGTAGCCTTGAGCCGCTGTTATCCAGCACATCCCAGACGTAGACGATCGTCACCTTGCCGCTGTCGGAGAAGGCGTTGAGGTAGCCCTTGAGGATGAAGGCGCTGCTGTTGTCGTTCGAGCTCTTGATCGACAGGCCGTGCGACCGTGCCTCGGCGCCGAGTTGCCGCGACAGCGGCGTGACGGCCTGAACCGGAGCGCCGATGATCGGCAGGAACCGCACGGTCGAGCCGCCGGCTGGCGGCAACATGGCCGTGCGTGCGGGTTCTGCCGGCTTCTCTTTGGCTTCCGCCGCGGCGATGTCCTGATCCTCGGCCTCGGCGTTCGAGACCGGTTCGGGCGTGGCGTCCGCAAGTGGCTGGCTGTCGATGGCGGCGGTTGCTGCCCGGGGCTGCTCCGTCTGGCCGTCCAGCGCATAGGCCTGCGCCTGCATGGTGGTCGGCGGCGCGCCGGTTCCGCGTGCCGGCTCCTGCCTGACATAGGCAGGATGATAGCCGCCCTGCTGCGGCTCGGCCGCAAAGGCCTGGCTGCGCTGCGGCGGCTTGCCGGCCATGCGTTCGACGTCGTTTTGGGTCACGGGCGACGAGCGGATGGTGCTCGACGTGTCGCCGATATCAACCAGCGGCGTCAGGGCATCCGTGGTGTTGCAGGCTGAAAGCAGGGCAAGGCTGGCGATGAGCGTGGGTGCTGTCGCAAGTCGCGTCATCCCTCGTTTCGTCCTTCCATCGTGCGCATGTCGCAATGCGGCGTAAGCCCCGGCCAACTTTATGACGGTCGGGGCGGGGCTATGTCAATTGTCGATTCTTGCAGGTCGCTCTTGCGGGCGCTTGGTCAGGCGCTGATGAAATCCAGTGAATGGCGCGACAGCGAGCGCGGTGCGCCCTCTGTGGTCAGGTATGTCTGGCCGAGGGTCATCGCCGTGCCGGTGTCTGAATCCATGATGATCATGTGGACGAACAGTGACATGCCCGGCTCGATCGGCTGTGGATTGCCGACATGGAACATCTGGTGCTCCATCCATGATGGCGAGAAGCGGGCGCCGAGTGAATAGCCGCAGGCGTTCAGCCGGTGGCGGGCAAGGCCGCGCTCGTCCATGATCTTGGCGTGGATGTCGAAGACGTCGCCGAAGGTCTGGCCGGGGATCATCACCGTCTCGATCGCCTGGATGGTCTCGAGGCAGGCGTTGTAGAGCTCGCGGTGGCGATAGTTCGGCTCGCCGATGACGATCGTGCGCATCATCGCGGCGTGATAGTGGGCGTAGGTGCCGGCCCATTCGAGCGTCAGCTGGTCGTTGGCATCGAGCTTGCGGCGGCCGGCCTTGTAGCGGCAGAGCAGGGCGTCCTGCGCCGAGCCGATGATGAATTCGTTGGCGGGATAATCGCCGCCACCCGAAAACACGGCGCCCTGCATGGCGGCAAGGATATCGGCCTCGTCGGCGCCCGCCTTGGTCAGCGAAATCGCCGCGTCCAGTGCATCGTCGGCCAGCGCTGCGGCGCGCTCGACATAAGCCATTTCGGCGGCGCTTTTGACCAGGCGGAGGCGGCTGACCAGATAAGAGGCGTCGGTGATCTGCGCGAAGGTCATCAGCTGTGCATCGAGCAGGCGAGCCACACGGCCGGTCATGCCATGAGTGTCGTATTCGACGCCGATGCGGGCGCCGAGCAGGTCCATCTCGACCAGAAGGTTCTTCAGATCGACCGTCGGATCGGCGTTGACGCGATCGACCCAGATGTGAATGTTTTCGAGGATCGAGGTCTGTCTTGCCTGGCGAAGATCGGCCGATCGGGTGATCAGCGCCATGGTGCCATCGGCCTTGACGACGAGCGTCTGGAAGAAACAGTAGCCGAAGGTGTCGTAGCCGGTCAGCCAGTACATGCTCTCCTGCGCGAACAGCAGCACGGCGTCGAGCTTCTCCTCCTGCATCTGCCGGGTGAGGCGGGCGAGGCGATCGGCGAATTCCGAGGTTTCGAAGTGCAGGCCCATATCGCTCAAATCTCCATGATGGCAATTGCCGAAATCTGTCGGCCGTAGTCCGGTTCTTGTCTGTGCGTGGTCCGCCGATAGGAGAAGAAGCGCTCGCTGTCGGGGTAGGTGCAAAGTCCGAGGCTTTCGGCCCGTACGCCGGCGGCGCGCAACCGGTCGAGCGTCAGCGCCGGCAAGTCGAACATCATGTGGCCGGGTTTGGTCGAAGGAGTGAAGTAGCCGATGTAATCTGGGTTCTGAGCGACAAAGCGCTCAACGAATTCCGGGCCGACTTCATAGCTCTCGCGGCTGATCGAAGGGCCAAGGCAGGCGACGATCTTTTCGCGCGTGGCGCCGAGTTTCACCATGGCGTCGATGGTGTTTTCCAGGACGCCGGTGAGGGCGCCCTTCCAGCCGGCATGGGCGGCGCCGATGACACGGCTTTCGGCATCGGCAAAGAGGATCGGTCCGCAGTCGGCGGCCAGAACGCCCAGCGCAACGCCGGGGGTTGCCGTCACCAGCGCGTCAGCTGCCGGGCGCGTGCCGTTGTAAGCGGCGTCGACGGCCACGACGTCAGGCGAATGGACCTGATGCACGGTCGCAAGCCGTTCGACGGGCAGTGCGAACCAGCCGGCAACACGCCGGCGGTTTTCCTCGACCTTGCCGCGCTCGTCGTTCGAGCCGAGGCCGACATTGAGGCCGCGATAGATGCCGTCGGAAACCCCGCCCTGACGGGTGAAATAGCCATGCTGGATCGTGTCGCCGGTCGTTTCGTTGAGCAGTGCGCTTTGGATCGGTTCCGGGGAGGGCGCAGGAGTCATCAGTGTTTCCGCAGTTGTTTTCAGGCGCCGCCGGCCGATTGCCACGCGACGCATCCTCGATTGCGGGGATGTTGACCCTGCCGCGCGCGCGCTGTCAATCCACCGGGCGGAACGGCATGAGATCGATGGCGGGGTGGGAAACGGCCATCACCTTGAACAGTTCGCCCATCTTTCCCTCGCCTTCGCCGGCAAGGCGATCGACCGCCGTCTGGATGATCTGCTGGGTGTGCGGCTCCCGATCGCGGCCGAGAGCGGCGGCGCGTTCGAGGATGCCGAGGCCGACGAGAAAGTCGCCCTGATGCAGCAGGCCGTTGACGTACAGCCCCGCGGACACCGCTGTTTCGGCGAGCGCCTGGAAATCGACGTGGCTGGTGAGATCGGCTTCGCCGGGATGCGCCAGAGGCGGGTCGAACTCGTGCATCCTGACAGCCTGCAGCGTATCGCCGAAGCCGGTGACAAGGTGGCCGTAGTCGAGCGCCAGCGCCGTTCCCCCGCACGCCTTGAGGCGGTCGGCGATGGCTATCAGCACGGATTCGCGGGCTGGGGAAATCTCGAACAGAGTGCCGACCGGCGTATTTGCCGATTGCTGCGGCAGGAGATCAGGATCGATGCCGGCGACGCCGGCGCCGAAGGCCAGTTCGTCATCCATGTCGAGGCCCACCATGCGCTCCTTGAAGCCGGTGGCGGTCTTCACGAACTGGCGGATCGGGATGGCGTCGAACAGTTCGTTGGCGACGACGAGTGTGACGCCCTGCGGCACGTCGTCGAAATCCTCATGCCACTCGATCCTGCCTCGATGCGCGTCGAGCGTTTCCTGCTGGATGTCGCGCAGCCGTTCGCTGGTCTCGACAAGATGGACTGTCATGGTTTCGAACAGCGGGGGCGCCAGACGCTCGATGACGCGCAGCATGTCCGACATCATCGTGCCGCGCCCGGGGCCGATCTCGACCAGTCGGACGCCGGCCGGAGTCCCATGGCGCTGCCATGCGTGAACGACGAAGACACCGATCATCTCGCCAAACAGCTGGCTGACCTCCGGCGCGGTTACGAAATCGCCGAGACGGCCGAAGGGTTCGCGGGTCTGGTAGTAGCCGTATTCCGGGTCGGCGAGGCACAGCGAGAAGTAATCGGTGACGCTGATCGGACCGTTCGCCTGAATGATAGCCTTGATCTTCTCACCGAGTGCGGTGGTCATGTTCTCCTCCTCCAATGGCCGCGATCAGGACTGCAGGGCAGCCTGACGGCGGGCACGGATGATGGCCCAGAGACCCAGCAGGATCATCGGCGACGACAGGACCATGCCCATCGTCAGCCAGCTGGTCCCGAGAAGATAGCCGAGCTGTGCGTCGGGTTCACGGAAGAATTCGACGAAGATGCGCGATAGCGCGTAGCCGCAGACGAACACGCCGGTGACCAAGCCAGGCGTCTTCAGGGCGCGCATGCCATAGATGAGGGCGGCGAGCACCAGCACGAGAACAATGCCTTCGAGGCCGGCTTCATAGAGCTGGCTCGGATGGCGGGAAAACGGGCCGCCCGTCGGGAAAACCACCGCCCACGGCACATCGGCCAATCGACCCCAGAGTTCGCCGTTGATGAAGTTGGCGATGCGGCCGAAGAACAGGCCGATCGGAACTACGGCGGAGACGATGTCGAACAGGTTCCACAGCGGGATCTTGTTGCGCTTGGCGAAGATGATCATGGCGATGGTGGTGCCGGTCAGGCCGCCATGGAAGGACATGCCGCCGTTCCAGATCTGGATGGCGCGGATCGGGCTCTCGATGATCGCCGGCATGTCGTAGAAGAGGATGTAGCCGATGCGGCCGCCGAGAACGACGCCGAGCGCCACCCAGACGACGAAGTCGTCGAGCTGCGTCCTGGTGATCGGAGAGACGTTGCCGGGCCACAGCTTGTCGTTGCCGGCCAGCACGCGGGCGTAATACCAGCCAAGCATGATGCCGGCGACATAGGCCAGGCCGTACCAGTGAATGGCCACCGGCCCGATGGCGAAGGCGATCGGGTCGATATTGGGGAAAGGCATGGTGGCCATGAGGTCGGCAGCTGTCGGCAAGGTGGTCCCATCCGTTGATGTGGGCGGAAGATGGCCCTGCCATACCAGACGGTCAAGTTGATTGTTAGTGATGCGAGATAGGTGCGACGGCTTATCCAGTGCAAAGCGCTTGCATCCTTAACAGCGAAGCCCTACCTCATTCTTCAGGGCCGGCAGAGGCCGCAAGCCATTCTTTCAAAGGGAGTAAACCGCCATGACGACAGGAGCAAACCGCATCATGGACGAGTTCGCCAAGCTGATGACCGATGCCGCTGGCGCCGCTCAGGGCGTACGCAAGGAAGTCGAAACGATGTTCAATGCGCAAGCCGAGCGCTGGCTTAACAGCATGGACATCGTCAAGCGCGAGGAATTCGAGGTCGTTCGCGAAATGGCGATCAAGGCGCGTGACGAGAATGATGCACTTCTGGCGCGCATTGCGGCGTTGGAGGCAAAGCTTGAAGCCAAGGCGGAGCCCAAGGCCGGCGCCAAGGGCAAGTAATCCCATTCCGGGACAGACTGCGGTGTGGCCTTTAAGAGACACACCGCGGCTACGGCCAAAAAAGCGGGTGGGGTTATCCACCTGTGGACACTGCCAAAAAAGCCAATGGGCAGAGTCGTTTAAACCCTCCTTCTGAATCTGATTGCCAACACCTTTCCACAGTGGCGTTCCCGAAATCGGCCCTCAGGGGGCTGGCACACCACCGGGTGCGTTATACACTGATTTCAAATGATGATTCGAGCAGTTGGTAAGCTCCAGGCAGGTTCACTGCGTAAGTCTGGTAGCGGTTCAACGATCATCTGGGTTGGTGGTTTCCGGGTAGCTGTGTGTGTTCGCTTGTGTCTCGTTGGACGAAGTCGTTACGCATTCACTCCGGTCAAGAAGGTGCTGCATGAGCCTCATGGAATTGGAAGTCGAGCGTCAGTCGAACCCGGTCGATATGATCGAGTACGTTGCCGCCAACAACGACTGGGCTTTCGAGCGGTCGGGCGATGACGAAATCGCAATGACGGTCGAGGGCAAGTGGACGGATTATCACGTCTCCTTTTCCTGGATGGAAGAATTCGAGGCGCTGCATCTTGGTTGCGCCTTCGACATCAAGGTGCCGGAACTGAGAATGAACGAGGTCACCAAGCTTTTGGCCGCGATCAACGGTCAGGTGCTGATGGGCCACTTCGACGTGTGGCGCCAAGAGGATGTGATCATCTTCCGGCAGTCGCTGCTTCTGGCCGGCGGCGCCGAGCCGACCAACCGGCAGGTCGAGGTGCTGCTCGCCAGCGCGCTCGATACCTGCGAGGCCTATTATCAGGCATTCCAGTTCGTCATCTGGTCCGGCATGGAAGCCAATCGCGCCATGGAAGTGGTTCTGTTCGAAACCGTGGGTGAGGCCTAACATGTCGTCCGGTCTCTCGTCCTCGGGTCCGATCGTTCTCGTCGGCGCCGGCAACATGGGGGGCGCGATGCTCTCCGGCTGGCTGAAGAACGGGGTTCCCGGCGCGTCTGTCGTGGTCGTCGACCCGGGCCCTTCGGCGCAGATGATGGCGACCATCAGTGAGGCGGGCGCGAGACATGTGACCGCTGTGCCTGCCGATCTCAAGGCCGGCGTTCTGTTCCTGGCGGTGAAGCCACAGGTGATGGAGACGGTTCTGCCGCTGGTAAAGAGCGCCGTCGGCGACGAGACCGTCGTCGTTTCGGTCGCGGCCGGCAAGACGCTCGGGTTTCTCGAAGCGCATCTCGGCGAAGCGGCGATGGTCCGCGCCATGCCGAACACGCCTGCCATGGTCGGCCGCGGCATTACCGGCGCCTTTGCCAATGCGCGTGTTTCGGACGTCCAGCGCGACGTCGTCCATTCGCTACTGCGTGCCTCCGGCCCCGTCGAGTGGGTGCCTGACGAATCCGATATCGATGCCGTGACTGCCCTTTCCGGCAGTGGTCCTGCGTATGTGTTCTATCTCGTGGAGTGCATGGCAGAAGCAGGCCGGAAACTTGGCTTGCGGGCGGACCTTGCCATGCGTCTTGCACGGGAAACTGTCGCGGGGGCTGGTGAACTCTTGCACCAGTCCCCCGACGACGCCTCGCGGCTGCGCCAGAATGTGACGTCGCCGGGCGGCACGACGGCGGCGGCACTCTCCGTGCTGATGGCGGAGGATGCAATGCAGCCGCTGTTCGACGCGGCGCTCGCCGCAGCGCGCAAGCGGGCGCAGGAGCTTGCAGGTTAAAAGGCTGTTTGATGACTGATGAGATTACCTATGGCGATTTCGAACGCGTCGACATTCGTGTCGGTACCATCGTCGAGGCCAGCCCGTTTCCGGAAGCGCGCAAGCCGGCCTACAAGCTGTTGATCGATTTCGGTGATGAGATCGGGATCAAGAAGTCCTCGGCGCAGATCACCGTACACTACACGCTCGATGAGCTGGTCGGTCGCCAGGTGCTTGCCGTCGTCAACTTTCCGCCGCGCCAGATCGGGCCGGTGCGTTCCGAAGTGCTGACGCTTGGCTTCGAGGATGAGGCCGGCGCAATCGTGCTGGCGGCACCAGAGCGGGCAGTGCCGAACGGCAAGAAGATCATGTGATCAGTGGATGTCGCGGGACAATGGATCCGTGACGCTGAAGTCGTGAAAGACGGCTTCGAAGCCGCCGCGCTGCGGTGAGCAAAAGACAGGGCCGACGCTGATCTCGGTCAAGGCCGGATCGAACCAGGCGAGGCGGGCCATGCGCCACTCCGTCATCCGGTCCGTGCGGTACTGGATGAACAGCGCATCGCCATTGCGCGTCACGCGCACCGACATAAACTCGAAGTCATGATCGATGCGGAACGCCGACCAGTCGGAGTTGCCATTGGTGCCGACGACGCTGAAATGCCTGGCGCCGTCGGTATATTCGATCCCGCATTTCATCCAATGGGTCGCGTCGGCGCGCAGCATGATGCCGGCCTGATCGTAGAGCGCTTCATAGCGTGCGGAAAAGGTCGCCTCGGCGGTGAAATCGCCGCTGCGGACGACGTGCAGGAAATGGCCATCGTCTCGGTGAAAGCCGTAATAGGTGCCTTGCCAGAAATCGGTCTTCTCGGCGGAGCGAAGATGCAGCGCGCCATCCCTTATTTCGGCTGATGGCGGTGGGTTGAGCCACACCATATCTGTGATGTCGATGCTCATGCCACTCTCACGCCGGAATGCGGATGACCGCGCGAAGGCCACCCAGCGGGCTGTCGCCGAGCGTGACGTTGCCGCCGTGGCTACGAGCGATGTCGCGGGCGATGGCGAGGCCGAGCCCGGTGCCCGACGCGTCGAGGTTGCGCGCCTCGTCGAGCCGGAAGAACGGCTTGAAGACGTCCTCACGGTTCTTTTCGGGTATGCCGGGGCCGTCGTCATCGAAGGTGACGGTCAGCCATTTGGCGTTGTGCTTGGCCTCGATGGTGAGCGTATTCGCGTAGCGCCGTGCGTTGGAGGCGAGGTTGGTGACCAGCCGGGTGAAGGCGTTCGGCCTGACCGAAATGTCATCGTCGCCCTCGATCGAGTAAGTCACCGTCTTGCCGTGCAAGGTGAAGTCCGGTTCGATCTTGGCTAGCAGTTCACTGAGCTTTAGCTCGCCGACGTCCTCCTCGACCTCGCTTCGGGCGAAGGCCATGTAGGCCTCGAGCATCGACTGCATATCGTTGACGTCGTCGCTCATCGCTTGCAGATCCGGATTGTCGCCGGCCAGCGCCAGTTGCAGCTTGAAGCGCGTCAGGATGGTGCGCAGGTCGTGGCTGACGCCCGTCAGCATAGCCGTTCGCTGTTCCATCTGCCGCTCGATGCGTTCTCGCATGAGGATGAAGGCAAGGCCGGCACGGCGGACTTCGTCGGCACCGCGCGGATGGAAGTTTTCCGCCTTCTGCCCCTTGCCGAAGCTTTCGGCCGCCGCCGCCAGTTTCTGGATCGGACGGATCTGTCCCCTGAGAAAGAGGATGGAGATGGTGATCAGCACCATCGACGCTCCCACCATCCAGACGATGAAGATGTGGGTGTTGGAGGCGTAGGCCTGGCTGCGCTTGGTCAGCACCCGCAGGATCTTGTTGTCGAGCTTGACCCTGACCTCGACAAGGTCGGAATCGCCGACGGTGTCGATCCAGAACGGGCGCTTGATCTGCTCACGAATCTCATCGCTGAGGATGCTGTCGAGGATCGAGAAGAACGGCTTGATGCGCGGTGGCGGCAGTTCTCCGTCCGGTTCGATCGAAATCTGCAGTCCGAGCTGCTCGCGGGCGATCCGCGTCGCTCCGCTGTAATCGGTATCCTGGGGATAGGTGTCGATCATCTGGATCACCGCGGCGATGTCGCGGGTGACGGCCATCGACAGGCGCTGCGTCACCATCTGCCAGTGGCGTTCCATCACCAGGGCGGCGACCACCGATTGAAGCAGTACCATCGGCAAGATGATGATGATCAGCGATCGGACATATAGGCCCTTCGGAAGCTGGCGGCGCAGCAAACGGGTAAACCACCGCCATCCATAGGCCGGCGAGCGGTCCTCGCGCCGCAGAGAGTCGAATGTCACCATCTAAGTCGCCGGTCTCGCTTCTGGAACCTCAATCGATGCTCAGGCGGTATCCTATACCACGAACTGTCTGGAGCCAGACCGGATTTGATGGATCGTCCTCGATTTTGCGGCGCAGGCGGTTGATCTGCACGTCGATTGTGCGTTCGCCGACCTCGACGTCGTTGCCGATCAGCTCATGGCGGGGGATCGTGTCGCCGGCGCGCTTGGCGAATAGCAACATGATTTCCTGCTCGCGATCTGTGAGGCGGACGATTTCGGCTGCCTTCTTCAGTTCGCGGCGGGTCAACGAGAAGGTATAGGGGCCGAACATCACCTGTTCTATCTTCGGCGCGTCGGTCGAGGCGTTGCGGCGCAGGATGTTGTTGATCCTGAGAACCAGTTCGCGCGGGTCGAAGGGCTTTGGCAGATAGTCGTCGGCACCGGCCTCAAGGCCGGCGATGCGGCTGTCGGATTCGGCGAGCGCCGTCAGCATGATGATCGGCACGTTCTTGATGATACGCAGGTCCTTGGTGACGTCGATGCCGGATTCGCCGGGCATCATCACGTCCATGATGATGAGATCGAAATCCAGGCCGGCCAGCTTGCGGCGCGCCTCGGCGCCGTCGGCGGCCACCGTCACGCGGAAACCGTTTTCGCTCAGATAGCGGTTGAGCAGCGCGCGAATACGCGTGTCGTCATCCACAACGAGCAAGTGTGCCGCATCGTCCGAAATCACTATCTTCGCTGCCATTCAGTCCGCTTTCGAGTTTTGTCTGTTCTGCATGCCACTCAGGAAGGCCTTTACACCCTCCCGCACCTCGGGAGATGCTCCGTCGAATGCTCTCTCAATACGGCGCGATTGCGGCTCCGCCAGAGCTAGCGCCAGCTCCCTCCCTGTCGTGGTGGGATAGAGCTTGCGCTGGCGTCGGTCTTCAGGCCCCGCGATCTGTTGAATATACCCCGAATCGATAAGCTGTTTGAGGACTCTTGCGAGACTCTGCTTGGTTATCTTCAACGTATCCAGGAGATCGGCAACGGTCATGCCGGGATTTCGGTTAACGAAATGCACTACCCGGTGATGAGCACGACCGAAGCCGCTTTCCGAAAGGATTGCGTCAGGGTCGGACACGAAATCCCGATACGAGAAGAACAGCAGCTCGATGATGTCGAAGTCGATGGTCCTGGTGTTTTCCAGCGGCTTGGTCAGCGGCTCCGGTTTCACCGATTTCGGACTGCTCTGTCGTGCCAATTTGGCATTTCCTCTCTAATTCCCGATTGCGCAATGATGGCGCAAACTCACCGGCGTTGGCTGCTGGTGTGTCCATCACGACGTCCGAGATCTGCGATGCAAAGAGCTGGTGTTTCCCCTGAGAACAACCAGCAGCCGCAGAACTCCCCCGGGGCTCCACGCAACTCCCCGCCGTGGGGATTAAGACGCATATTTGCGCCAACAATCAACAGGTTTGGAGCGCGGAGGGTGCGCATTTCACAGCGAGTTTGGTGTCTATCGCCCGAGGTGGCGGGAAATGTAGTTCAACGGGCTGGTTCCGTTATGATTGTACCGGCATGTCCGCCAGGTTGGGCTCTCTTGCGCCAGGCGAGTTTTGCGCATGGCGGATACACGTGGTTGCTCTGAACGCGATATTGCAGGCGAGGGATACGCGT
The DNA here is from genome assembly GCA_900470805.1 of Hyphomicrobiales bacterium. Taxonomy (GTDB): domain Bacteria; phylum Pseudomonadota; class Alphaproteobacteria; order Rhizobiales; family Rhizobiaceae; genus Rhizobium. The sequence continues at coordinate 127,462 of UCCA01000021.1, forward strand.
GTTGCCTGGTCGAGTCTTCTATCTGGCCCTTGCGGCAACGACGCCGACAATGGTTGCCAGGATGCCGCCGCCCACCAGGCCGCCGATACCGTCCGCGATAAGCCCGGTAACGGGCGTTTCGATGCCGAATATGGTCAGCAGCATTCCACCCCCGATACCGCCAATAGCGCCAGCCACGGTGCGCGCCATTGCGTTAACCCCCACCTGCCGCAGCACACCACTAGCGACGTTGCCGCCGACCGCGCCTGATATCATCTGGATCATCAGTGGTAAAAGGGCTTCCATTTTATTCCCCCGAGCGCTTCCTCAAACGCACTGCCGATCCCGCAGCCCCGCCGCAATTGTGCGGGCATAAGCGAGCGGCTAATATAAGAGAGTTATCATATATCTACGGGAAGCGGAACTGGTGACAAACGATGGGTGATAATTCGGCGCGCCCGAGATGGTAGACATGCGAAGGGCGGCCGTGAGGCCGCCCCGTTCAATCAATTCAAAATCGATCAGTTGTAGACGTAGACGATGCGGCGGCTGCCTGGATCGACAAGCACCCGACGGTCGTTGATGCGAGCATAGCGGTACTGGTAATCAGGGATTTCCTTGAATGTGACCGTGCCTGGAACCTGCGCGCCGACGACGACATCGCCGTTGATATCAACCGTCTGCCCTGGATTTGTCTCAATATAGGTGGTCACCGTTTCAGGTGGTGTGATTGCCTCGACCGACCCGACGGGACCCAACAACTCGTCACCCGGTGCCGGATCGGCGGGGCCGGTGGCTGCCGTGGTCTCATAGGTCACGACGGGAATGTCGAGGTCGGATTGATGCTGGTCGACGATCACCTGGTTGCCGTCCTGATCCATCTGCAGATACTGCGCATAGACCCAGCCGCGCATACCATTAACGTCAACACGGCACCACTGGCTGCCGGCGACGCAGCCGTCCAGAATGGTTTCGGATCCGCGCGTTGCAACGCCAACCGTAGGATATTGGTCGCCGGGGCCGGCGTGAACGGTCATGTCGTTGATGGCCGTTGCGGCCATTTCCGCGCGGGCCAGTCCTGCCGTCGCCAGAACCATCGCACTCGCCAGGAAAAGATTTCGCTTCATGGTCATCATGTGTCTCCTCTTTTGGATAGGCTGGTAACGCTTCTGTTAAGAGGAGGTTCCCGGCAGGCCGTTCACAGGACGTTACACAGGCAGGCGGCGCGTGACGCAGTGTTCGAAAAAATGCGGGCTGCGTACGGTTGCTTTTGTCTTTATACAATCGCGCGACAGAGACGAAGCGAGGCACCCATGAGCATGCTCCAAGCCGGAATCATCCCGGTGACAGCGTTCCAGCAAAACTGCACCATCCTTTTCGATCAGGAGACTAAAGAGGGCGTCGTCGTCGATCCGGGCGGGGATGTGCCGAACATCCTGCAGGCGATCGAGCAGAACGGTCTGCAGATCAAGGCCATCTGGCTGACCCATGGTCATCTCGACCATGCCGGCGGCGCCAAGGAACTCAAGGAAGCGCTCGGCATCGATATCGTCGGCCCACACGAGGACGACCTGCCGTTGCTACAACGGATCGAAACGCAGGCCCAGAAATACGGTCTTCCCGGTATGCAGAACGTGCTGCCGGACCGGTGGCTGAAGGATGGCGAGACCGTTTCATTCGGCGAGCACGTGTTCGAGGTCTATCACACGCCGGGCCATGCGCCGGGGCACGTCATCTATTTCAACCGCGCGCAGAAGTTCGCCCATGTCGGAGACGTGCTGTTCAGCGGCTCGATCGGCCGCACTGATCTGCCCGGTGGCGACCATCAGCAGCTTCTCGATTCCATTCGCGACAAGGTCTTGCCGCTGGGGGACGATGTCGGCTTTATCTGCGGCCATGGTCCCGGCAGCCGGATCGGTGAGGAGCGGCGCAGCAACCCTTATCTCCAAGGCATCTGATCCGCCAACTAGACAACACGCACAAAGCAAAAGCGCCGCTGAAAAGCGGCGCTTCGTGCATTTAGCAATTCTAGTGCAATCAGTTGGCGACGCAGAAGTGGCTGCGGCCGTCATTGCCGATAAAGGTGCCACTGCGCGAATCGAACGAACGATAGCGATAAGAGCAGTAACGCTCCCACTGCGGGGTCCAAGGCTCTACACCCGCCCGAACCGGCACCGGACGATAATAGCGCGGCGGGGCCGGGCTGTAGTAGCGGGGTGGTGCGCGATAGATCGGTGCGTCGTCATATTCGTAGGGCGGGTCGATGTAGCGTGGCTCGTCGTAACGCGGCGCGTTGGCGATCGCGGAGCCGACGATCAGACCGGTTGCGAGACCAACGGCGCCGCCAACCAATGCGTCATTACCGTCATGATGACGGCGGTAGCGCCAGTCGTCGGCCGAGGCTACGCCGATCGACGACAACGTGATCGCAGCCGCGGTGGCGGTCAGAAAGAGGGTCTTTGCAAGACTGTTCATGTGTTCTGTCCTGTTTGAATTCTTAACCGGTTTTGCACCTTGATGATGGCAAGTTAACGGCTTTGATCTGAATACAGGCTGAACGACAAAACCCGGCATTCCTGCCGGGCTTCAACTCGAATTCTCGGATTTGGCGGCGTGTCAGCCGTCAATCTGCAGGTTGACAGCCTTCGGGCCCTTGCCGCGGCGATCCGGCTCCGTGTCGAAGCTTACCTTCTGGTTTTCCGTCAAGCCGGCCAGACCCGAAGCCTGAACGGCGGAAATGTGAACAAAGATGTCAGCCCCGCCCTTGTCAGGCTTGATGAAGCCAAATCCCTTGTCGGTGTTGAAGAATTTTACTGTACCAGTCTCGGCCATGCTCAGGTCCTTTTAACTCTGCCCGCCATCCACACAGGCAGCATAATGTCACTGTCTCCTCACAGAGACGCTCCCAGGCAATTATTGAATTGTGAGATAAAGGTCCCCTCTGGCCCGCTCAGTTCACCGCGGAACTTCTGCCCGCTCTTGGAACCGATCGACCGGAGTATTAGCGTCTCCGGCGCGCAAATTATTAAGGACTTCCCATGCTCGCAAACTGCCCGAACGCGACAAGAGTGCTGCGATTGCGCGCTTTTGGCAAGCAAAAGTTTTTCGACAAAACCCCGGCTGTGCAGTGGTTTGCAGGTCGGATTTTTCGGTTTGGCGAAAAAAAACGCTCTTGAGTCGGCATGGAATAACGTTTTGTATCGTTGGCAATATATTTTAGGAGCAGATTTTGCCAAAAATGCAACGTAGGCGCGATCCGGCGATTGTTAAACTTTTTTTCATATTTTCGCGTTTAACCCAGATTTGGGCTGCCAATCGGCCTGTTTAGACTACGTCGGCGCGCTATTTCGGGGACAATTTCAACCAGAAGCATAGCAGCGAACATCAGCGCGCAGCCCGCATAACCGATGGGCGGGATGATTTCGCCGAGCATAAGGGCGCCGAGCGAGGCACCGAAGAGCGCTTCCGAGGACAGGAAGATGGCGGCTTGCGATGGCGTCGTGTAGTGCTGGCCGATAACCTGCAGCGAGAAGGCGACGCCTGAAGAGAAGATCCCGACATAGAGGATTTCGGGCGCTGCAGCAGAGACGGCTGTCCAACTGATCGGCTCGAGTATGGCCGCCGCTGCGAGTGCGCACACGGCTGTAATGGCAAACTGTGCCACGGACAGCGTCAACGCCCTGCCTGTTTCGGAGACAGTGATTCCGGCGAGGGTGATCTGCACTGCGGAGAAGATGGCGCAGAAGACGGTCAGGATATCGCCGCGCGACAGGCTCGACAACTCACCGCCCGAAAGCAAGTAGATGCCGGCGACAGCCATGAGTGCGCCCGGCCAAACGATCCAGTGTGGCGGTCGTCGCAGGAAGACCACGGCGATCATCGGCGTGAAAACGACGTATAGCCCGGTGATGAAGCTCGAATTGGTCACCGTCGTCGTCTGCAGGCCGATCTGCTGCGTGACCATGGTGCCAAACAGCGCGAGGCCGATCATCAGATATAGCTTCAAATGCCGCTTCGTGGATGGGACGGGGCTCTTGCGCGCCTCAAGCAAAGCGAAAGGGAGGATGGCGATGGTCGCGATCAGGAACCGGAGGCCGATGAACCAGAGCGGGCCAATGGACGCCATCGCTGTCGATTGCGCGACGAAGCCGCCGCCCCAGATGGCGCCGGCCAGCAGCAGAACAAGGTTCGCCTGAATGCGCGTCATGTCAGCCTCAATGGGAGGTCGGCCAAATGCATGAAGCGTTTTGAGGCCGAAAGGAGAACGGTCGTGATCGCCGACCGTTACCAGCTTGGGCCGATGACGGCAACACGTGGTCCAGCGGTTGTCAGCCGTTGCTATCAGGCGATCGGGAGACCCGAATAAGCGCGCCGTCGTCTTCATCAGTGACGATCAGCAACGCCCCATCCGGAGCAACCACGACGTCGCGCATGCGGCCGTAGTCACCGTCGAACATCCGCTCCTCGGCAATGAAGGCGCCGGTATCGTCGCGCTGCATGCGTGATAGCAGCTTGAATTTCAGCGCTGCGACGAGGAAGTCGCCGTTCCATTCGGGAAACATCTTGCCGCGGTAGATGGCGACCGCGCCGGGTGCGATCGACGGATCCCAGTAATAGAGCGGTTGCTCCAAGCCTTCCTTCGCGGTGCCTTCGCCGATCTCGGCGCCGGAATAGTCGCGACCGTAGGTAATCACCGGCCAGCCGTAGTTCTTGCCGGGCTCGATGCCGTTGATCTCGTCGCCGCCGCGCGCGCCGTGTTCGACGGTGTAGAGCTTGCCATCGGCTGCGTCGAAGGCGATGCCCTGCGGGTTGCGGTGGCCTTTCGACCAGATTTCGGGCAGCGCCTTAACGCCGTCCTTGAAGGGATTGTCGGTGGGAATGCTGCCGTCGGCGTTGATATGGATTATGGCGCCTGCGTCATCCTTCCAGTCCTGAGAGCGGTCTCGGTCGCCCCGGTCGCCGATGCTGATGAAGAGAGAGCCGTCCTTGGCGATGGCAATGCGCGAGCCGTACTGGATGCCGCCGCCGGTGAACTGGCGCATCTTGAAGATCGACTTGACGTTATCAAGCGCGGTTCCGTCTGCAGAAAGGGTGGCGCTGAAGGCCTCGGTGCCGGAGCCGCCGTCGCCTGGCGTTGCGGCCGTCAGATAGAGGGTCCGCGAGGTGGAGAAATCGGGTGCCAGTTCGATATCCATCAGGCCGCCCTGGCTTCTGGCGCTGACCTTTGGAACGTTGGCGATCGGTGCGGAGAGCTTGCCGTCGCGGACGATGCGCAGGCGACCGGCGCGTTCAGTGACGATATAGCCACCATCCGGCAGGACGGCGACGGCCCAGGGATGTTCAAGGCCGGAAGCGATGGTCTCGACCTGAACCGCGACCTTCTTGGTCTGGACAGTGTCGGCCGCTATTGCCGGCACCGAGAGCGCCAGCGTTACCGTTGTCAGCAACATGCCAAGCCGAAGCGTCAAAACCGAGTTCATCATCCATCCTGCTGTTGTTATCCCGACACTGCGTGGAGAAGTGGAGTGGCATGGCTGATGCTTCAACCCTCAAGGGCTGAGGGATAACGGCTTTGTGTTGGCGGGTTGAATGGCGCCGGTCGCCTTGTCGTCGATAAGCTCGGCTTCGACGACATAGCGCAGCGGTCCCCGCTCGGTGGCGCCGAACGGCCAGCAGGTGGCGAGCACCAGGTGACGGCCCTGAGCGGCCGGGTCGATGCCGTTGTTGTCCCACGAGACGACGCGGCCTTCGCCGGCCTTGAAGGTGAGGAGGGTGCCGTCGCGGCGGGTCACCTCGATCGCGTCGCCCGGCTTGACGTCCTTCAGCCAGCGAAAATGCGTGTCGCGGTGGGCGGCGATGACGGATGTGCCCTCGTCGCCGGGCTGCGGCGTGTTGGTGAGCCAGGCCGGGCCGAAGGCAAGCGCTTCGCCCGAGGCGCCGGCGAGAACGATCGCCTGCTTGCCGAGCCGCGGTGCGCTGACCTTGGCCTCGGTGGCGAAATCCGCCCACGGCCATGGCTTGGCATCCTCGCCCCTCAGTTCGGCGGCGAAGGCGCGGCCGAGCAGGAACTGTGACAACTGCGCCTTGGCCTTGATGTAGATGCCGTCGCCGATCAGGATGGCACCGTAGAGGGCAAGCAAGGCGATACTGACGGTAATGGCCTTTTCGACCGCGGACAGGCGCGGGAGGCGCGATGCCGCCTGCCTGGCCTCGGGCACGTCGAAGGCAGTGGCGGCGGCCGTTGCCATCGCAAGTTCCAGGTAGGTCGGGAGCGGGCCGAAATCGTCGGCCTGCTGGTATCGTCCGCTGTGAGCGCTCCTAGTTGCCATGTCGCGACGCCCCCGTCGCGGCGCTGCGACGTCTCCAGCCCATCAGCCCGGTGGCTGCGGCCAGAGCGAGTACCAGCATCGTCACGCCACGGGCGATCTGCTCGTCCGCGCGGGTGGCCGTCTGCGGCAGTTGTACGGATGTGGAGCGCTGGGCGATCAGGTTCGCGGCCTTCGGCGTGGGTGCTGCGGCCATGCGGGTGGCGGCCAGCTCTGCAAACTGCTGCTGCGGCGCTGCCAGGGCATGATCCGGTGCCGCGCCCGCGGGCATTTGCGGGGCAGGGGCTGTTTCGCCGAATACCTTCTCGAAGTCCCAGCCGTCAGGCAGGTTCAACGGCAGCTTCGTCTGGTCCAACGGCTTGTCGGATGGGCGCGACGGGGTGACGTCGATGGCGACGAGGCTGGTCATGCGGGAGACGAGGTGATGGGCGAGCGCCACGCTCTCGACGTCCTTGTCGAGCGCCGTCGGGTCCTGACGTTCGTAGGCGCGGGCTTCGAGATCGTCGATCTTGCGGCGGGCCCAGAGTTTGGAGATACCCTGGCCGCTCGCGGCGTTGGCGATGTCCATCTCGACGCGCCACGGCTGGGCGCCGGTCTTGCCTGTGATCTGCAGCTTGCCTGATGGCTGCTCGTCGGGGAGTTCAGCCGTCAGCACGACTGGCTCGCCGGTGTAGAGGTCTGGCATCGGATTCGGCGTGATATCCTCGGCCTTGGCGCCGTCGAACGTGGCCGAAATATCCGTCATCGCAGGATTTTGCAGTTTGGCGAAAAGCTCTTCCATGCGGGTGGCGATCTGATCGGTGGAGCCGATCTGGGTGAAGGTGCCGCGGCCCATCTCGGCGGCCTTGGTCATGAAGTAGGAGTTCGGCGCCGAGCCAATACCGACGGTGAAGAGGCGGGCGTCGCCGCGGTTCTGGGTGATCTCGGTGAACAACTGCTGCTCGTTGCCGATCGCTCCGTCGGTGAGGAAGACCACCTGGCGGAGAGCGCCTGTTGCGACCGCGCCCTGATTGCGCAGGGCGGCCTGCAGCGCGGGAAGCATCTCGGTGCCGCCGTCGGCCGTCAGGCCCCTGACGTAGGCGATGGCCTTCTCGCGGTTGTCGGGCGAGGCGGCGACGAGGCCGTTGAAATAGTCGGTCATCGTGTCGTCGAAACGGATGACGTTGAAGCGGTCGTCGGGGTTGAGGCGGGAGATGGCAAGCGCCAGACTCTGTTTGGCCTGTTCGATCGAGGGGCCAGACATCGAGCCGGAATTGTCGATGACGAAGACGACCTCGCGCTTGGCCGGGGCTGCGGATGTGTCGGGCGTTGCCGGCGGGGTGACGAAGGCGAGCAGGTAGGTCTTGCCGCCAAGCACTTCCCGGAAGAGGCCGGCGCTCGGGGTCTTGCCGGGCGCTGCGTGCCAGGTGAGTTCGAAATCCTTGTCGGCGGGGACGGTGTCGCCCTTCAGCGCGATCGTCCTGTTCTGGTCGCCGTCCTCCTTGATATCGACATCGTGGAAGGAAGAGTTGACGTCACCGAGCGGGAAGCCGGCCTTGAGGTTTACCGTCAGCGCGACCGGATTGATCTTGGCGTTTTCGCGCGGATCGAGCACGGGCGCCTCGATCTTGTCGCGGTTCTCGACAGGATCGCTTGGGACGGCGAAGCCGGCGCCGTTGTTGAACTCGACGGTCTGGACGATCGGGGCGGGATTGTAGCGGGGCGCGACGACCATCGGGAACCGCAGCGAGAATTCGCCGCCGGACTGGTGCACGGACTGTTGGTACTCGATCTGCACGACGATGGTTTCGCCGGGGCCGATATTGGCGACCTGGTTGGTGAAGATATTGGGGCGCTGCTGCTCGAGCAGGGCGGCCTTCTTGCCTTCGGCCTTGGCCTGCTCGTAGATCTCGCGGGCTTCCTGGCGGGGCTTGATCTGGCCTTCGATGAAGCGATCACCGATTTGCATCTTCAGCACGTCGACGGCGGAATTTTCGGGAAGCGGGAAAACGTAGGTGCCTTCGACCCAGCCCTTGCTCGGATTCTGGAACCGCTGGGTGACCTTGACGCGGGCGATCGGGCCGGAGACGTCGATCTCGACGTCGGTCTTCAGGCGCGGCGCCTCGACGAAGAAGCCGGGTTCCTTGGCGGGGAAAAGCAGCGAGCCGCTGTTGACGTCGTTCGGCCTGACGAGGCCGGCGAGCTGCTGGCCCTTCGGCTGGCTTTCCTCGGCCGCATAGGCGGCCGTCACCAGCCCCGATGTCACGAGGATGGACGCGGCGAAGGCCACGAATGCGATCAGCAGGGATATGGAGATACGACCAGCGCGCAGGCGCCTGACAACGACTTCATCATCCAGAAACATGGCATGCCCTCACTCACCAATTTCGGAGATGAGAGAATGCGGCTCCGATCTCGGCGGGCTCGCGACGGAATTGCGGCATGCCACGGCATTTGTTGCGGCCAATTCGTGGCAAAGGTCGAATCTGGCGAAGTTTCTGATTTCAGGGCGTTAATTCGGGTCGCCGAGGAAGGCGGCGCGCGGGGTGCCGGTCGTCTCGCTATGGGATCGGGTTCCGCGTGCCCGAATCGGTATGGCGCCGAGCCCGATTGATCACGAAGAATCATTGGCCCCATCACGCCTTTGCGCTTGAAAAGCCTGTCTACATTGGACATAGACCTTAGCGCAGAATTCCGGTCCCGGCTTTCTGCTAAAATCAACCGTATAGGACCGATATCATGGCCTTTCTTGCCGATGCTCTTTCCCGTGTGAAGCCTTCCGCCACCATCGCCGTTTCCCAGAAAGCGCGCGAGTTGAAAGCAAAAGGCCGTGACGTGATCGGTCTCGGCGCCGGCGAGCCTGATTTCGATACGCCTGACAACATCAAGCAGGCGGCCATCGACGCGATCAACCGCGGCGAAACCAAGTACACGCCTGTTTCCGGTATCCCTGAACTGCGCAAGGCGATCGCCGCGAAGTTCAAGCGCGAGAATGGCCTGGACTACGACTGGCAGCAGACGATTGTTGGTACCGGCGGAAAGCAGATTCTTTTCAACGCCTTCATGGCAACGCTGAATGCCGGCGATGAAGTCGTCATCCCGGCTCCCTATTGGGTGTCCTACCCGGAGATGGTGGCGCTGTGCGGCGGTACGCCCGTCACTGTGATGACGACGCAGGAAAACAACTTCAAGCTCCAGCCTGCCGATCTCGACAAGGCGATCACGCCGAAGACGAAGTGGTTCATCTTCAACTCGCCGTCGAACCCGTCGGGTGCCGCCTATACGCATGACGAACTCAAGGCCCTGACCGACGTGCTGCTGAAGCACCCGCATGTCTGGATCCTGACCGACGACATGTATGAGCACCTGACCTACGGCGACTTCAAGTTCGTCACGCCCGTGGAAGTCGAGCCGAAGCTCTACGACCGCACGCTCACCATGAACGGGGTGTCCAAGGCTTACGCAATGACCGGCTGGCGTATCGGCTATGCAGCCGGCCCGCTCGAGCTGATCAAGGCGATGGACATGATCCAGGGCCAGCAGACGTCAGGCGCATCGTCGATCGCGCAGTGGGCTGCCGTCGAGGCGCTCAATGGCACGCAGGCGTTCATTCCGGAGAACAAGAAGATCTTCGAAGGTCGCCGCGATCTGGTGGTATCGATGCTCAACCAGGCCAGAGGCATTTCGTGCCCTAACCCGGAAGGCGCGTTCTACGTTTATCCGTCCTGCGCCGGCCTGATCGGCAAGACGGCTCCGACCGGCAAGGTGATCGAGACGGACGAAGACTTCGTGTCGGAACTGCTGGAGTCGGAAGGCGTTGCCGTCGTGCACGGCTCGGCCTTCGGCCTCGGCCCGAACTTCCGCATCTCCTACGCGACCTCGGAAGAGCTGCTCGAAGAGGCCTGCAAGCGCATCCAGCGCTTCTGCGGCGCCTGCAAGTAGACTTTCACACCCCATGATCAAACCCGCCGGTGACGGCGGGTTTTTTATTAGGGGTACGTTTCAAGGGCCGCCATTTAAAAAGCGCTAATTACTGTCACCTATGTCTTCGCTTGCTTTTTCAGAATTTCATTTTCCCGGTATCATGACCATTCAACTCGATCTCGCCACAGTGCTGCTGCTGCACCAATGCTCTTTTCTTGTCGGCGCCTTGTGCTTTCTCTATGCGCGCTGGCAGTCCAGACGTGGCGAAGGGCTCGGGATCCTGGCGACTGCTTTCCTGTCGCTTGCACTTTCATCGACCATGGCGGGCCTGGGTGACCGTGCAATTCTTCCGCATGAAATCTGGACGCTCGGGACGTTCGGGTTCGGCCTCGTCGGCTATGCCTTTTTCTGGATCGGCATGCGCAGGCTGAGCAGCGGTCGGCAGCGCCTCGCCGACTGGCTGGCTCTGACCGTGCCGGTCCTGTTGGTGGTGGCCGCGGCGGTGACGAAGTTCTATCTCGATGACGCGCTTCGTGGCGGCGTCTCCAACGCGATGTCGTTCCTGTCGCTTGCCGCGTCGGCTGCCGGCGTCATCGCCGACCGCAGGCCGGAGCGGCTGCCTGTGCGGCTGCTGCTCTCCGTGGTGATCGCGATCGGTTCACTGCTGGCCCTGCTGGTGGTTTTTGCCATGATTGCGCCGACGCTGACGCCGCTGTCGCCACGCTGGGCATTCTTCCTGAGGATTATCTGCCATTTCGCCATCGCCTTGTTCGTCATCATTCTCGTCAAGGAGCGGGCCGAGGCGGAGTTGCGGCATGCGGCCGATACCGACATCCTCACCGGCGTCGGAAATCGCCGCTGGTTCACCTCGCGCATGCCGCTGGTGATGAAGCCTGATGATGCGCTGCTGCTGATGGATCTCGATCTGTTCAAGCAGGTCAACGATCGCTTCGGTCATGACACGGGCGATCAGGTGCTGGTCAGCTTCGCGGAAACGATCCAGAGCAACTTGACTACCGGCGGCAGCTTTGCGCGCCTGGGTGGCGAGGAATTCGCCGCGTATCTGCCGAAGACCAGTGCCGCAGAAGCGATGGCTGCCGCCGAACGGCTGGTCGATAGCGTGCGTGAGCTCGTGGTTGATAGCAACGGCCAGCGCGTGCCGCTGACGGTCAGCATTGGCGTTGCGACCAGCAAGGACGCCGCGCACTCGTGGAGCGACCTGCTGAAGATGGCGGATGCGGCGCTTTACATCGCCAAGGATACCGGCCGAAATCGGGCAGTGCTGTTCGGCACGCCCGACAAGGCGGCCGCTTGATCTGTTGGCGCTACGACGCGTGGTGCGCGCCGTTCGCAGGTTGATTCAATTCACCGCTGTAAGTCGAGGATTTTAGAGTCCTATCGCCGCCTACGGTCGAGGGCTGTTATCACAGTCCCAGCCCGGCCAGCATCAGGAACGTCGCGAAGAGGATGAAGTGGGTCATGCCCTCGATGGCGTTGGTCTCGCCGTCGTTGAGGTTGATCGCCGCGGCAATCAGGGTGATCGCCACCATGACAGTCTGCACCGGCGTCATCGCCATGATGAACGGCTGGCCGGTGTAGAGGGCGATCCCCTCCATGACCGGAACGGTGAGGATGACCGTTGAAAGCGATGCGCCCATGGCGATGTTGACGGTGGCCTGCATGCGGTTCTTCAGGGCTGCCCGCAGCGCGGTGAGGATTTCCGGCGCAGCGGAGATGGTGGCGACGACGAGGGCTGCCAGGCCAATCGGCGCACCGGTGCCCTTCAGACCGTCGTTCATGAAGGCGGACATGAATTCGGCGAGCGCGCCGATGATCACGACACCGACGATGATGGTGGCGATCGATTCGATGGTCGATCCTTCGGCGCCGTGATCCTCGGTGCCTTCGGCTTTGCGTTCGTCGCGAGAATAGCTGTAGCTGAAGAAGTAGCTGTGCTGGCCGACCTGCATGCGCAGGAACAGGCCGTAGAGCGCGATCATCGCGACGATGGTGAACATCGAGTAGTAGTGCCATTTGTCGTCGGGCACGAATTCCGGGACAATCATCGATATGCCGATCGCCGTCAGTATCATCACGCCGTAGGTCTTGCCGGAGTTGTCGTTATACGGCTGTTCGCCGTGCTTCAGTCCGCCGAGCAGGGCAGCGAGGCCGAGAATGCCGTTGATATCGAGCATCAGCGCCGAATAGATCGTGTCGCGCACCAGCGTCGGCGAGCTTTCGCCCGCCATCATGATGGCAAGAATGATGACTTCGACGGCGACGGCCGACAGGGTCAGGATCATCGTACCGTAGGGATCGCCGACCTTGATCGCGAGGATTTCGGCATGGTGGGCGACGCGCATGGAGGCGAGGATGATCGTTCCGATCAACGCTGCCGCAGCGATCAGCGCCGCCGTCTGGCCCATCTCCAGGATGGCATGCTCCGACGCGAAGGCGATGACACCGACCATCAGCGCGATCAGCAGGTAGCGTTCGGTTTTCAGGCGTGAGGCAATGCCCAAGATGCGGCTCCGATTCTGATTCATGCTTTAAGTCTAAGGCGATGATTTTACATATCAAGTCGGCGGCGTCGCTGCGGCAGTTTGCAGTCTTGCTGTTTTAATGGAATACTGCCCTTATCGGTGAGCCGGAAGCATATCGCGGCGCCTCTCGTCTTCCTGCCCAGCGGCCCCGCGGCGAAACCGGATATGATCCGGTTGGCCTTCGGGCGTCACGCAAGAAGAAGACATGAAGAGGAGTAAAATGCATGGTCAAGGTGGTCTATGAAGTCGTCCCGCATGACGGGGGCTGGGCCTACCGGCTGGGAGCCGTCTATTCCGAGGCGTTCCCGACGCATTCAGACGCGCTAGCGGCAGCCCGCATCGTCGCGGCCGAGCAGCAGGTGGGCGGCGATTCCGCCGAGATCAGCTGGCAGGACGACAAGGGCAAGTGGCATGAGGAATATGCCGAGGGCGGCGACCGGCCGGAGACCGAAGTGGTCGATGGCAACTGGAAGACCCGTCCCGCACCCGCATCTCCGGGCGTCTGATCGCCACATCCCCCCAAAAAGTCATCGGCGGCGGTACATTGCCGTAGCACGTTAACGCGCTGCAAGTTCGGCGATCGCGATGCCGGCGATGGTCAGCGGCGTTTCGGCTTCCCGCACCAGGCCGTCTTCCACAAACCATGCCGCCGAGAGGCCGCAATAGGCTGCGATCCATTGTAGCAGCCGCCGCTTGTCGAGGCCGGCGGCCTCAGCGACGATCGACAATTGCCGCTGCAACCGCTCCTGCGTCGTGGCGATGGCAAGCTCCGGATTGGCGAAGGTATTGGCATGGTCGTAGCCGCGTTCGCCGACGAGACCCTTCGGGTCTATCGCAAGCCAGCCGCGGCCTTCGAAATCGAGAATATTGCGGTGGTGGATATCGCCATGCAGGACCGTCTGGTCTCGGGGATCGGCGAGCAGTGCCGCAGCGATCGCGTGGCAGGCGGCAAAGGTGTCGCCATGGGTGCTCGCCGCAGGTGTGAGAGCACGGAACCATCGGGCGAGGGGGATGACGGGCGGTGGAGTGATATCGCGCTTGGCGTGAAGTTTCGCGACCGTCGCACAGATGATGCGGCTCGCGGCATCGTCATGCCCGTCGGCTGCCATCGCTAGCAGGGATCGGGAGCCCGTCGCTCTTTCGAGAAGCACCGCTTCGGCATCGAGGCGGTAGACTTTCGCTGCGCCCGCTCCATTCCACCATCGCAGGAGTTGTGCGCCGGCTCGCTCGGCATCGTCATCCGACAGCTTCAGCATGGCGGGTTTGCCTTGCCAGAGAACGGGTAGGAGACGGCCTGAACGGGTAATGATGGGATCGCCGTCCTCGGTGAGGTGCCAGCGGTCGATATGTGGCTTGAACATGGCGGAAGCGTAGGTCTTGCCGCTGCAAAAGGAAATCCCGCCGAGGTGGCGGGAGTTCCATCCGCGTTGGTTTTTAGGCGACTTTTTCAAGCGCGGGGTAATCGACATATCCCGTCGGGCCGCCGCCATACAGCGTCGCCTGATCGATCGCGTTCAGCGGTGCGTTGTCCTTGAGGCGCTCAACCAGATCCGGGTTGGCAATGAACGGCTTGCCGAAGGCGACGAGGTCGGCTTTGCCGCTCTCGAGGGCGTCGATTGCCAGTTCGCGGTCATAGCCGTTGTTGACCATCCAGCTTGCCTTACCGCCAGCCTGTTCATAAGCCGCGCGCAGGGCGGCGTAGTCGAACGGCTTGTCGCCCTGCTGGTAGTTGCGGTCGCCGCCGGTCGCGCCTTCGATGATGTGGATGAAGGCGAGGTCGTATTTTGCCAGGCCTTCGACGACATGCGTGAACAGCGGCTGCGGGGCGGCGTCGGAGGCATCGTTGGCAGGCGTGACCGGCGAGATGCGGATGCCGGTGCGGCGCGGGCCGATCTCCCTGGTGATCGCATCGACCACTTCGAAAAGGAGGCGGGCGCGGTTTTCGATCGAGCCGCCGTACTGGTCAACGCGATCGTTGATGTCGGCGCGCAGGAACTGGTCGATCAGGTAGCCGTTGGCGGCGTGGATTTCGACGCCGTCGAAGCCGGCGTCGATCGCGGCGCGGGCTGCCTTGCGGTAGTCCTCGACGATGCCGGGGATCTCCGCGGTCTCAAGCGCACGCGGCTCTGACGTCTCGGCGGAGCTGCCGGTGCCGTCGGCGTTGACGAGGTAGGTCTTCGACTTGGCGGTCTTGTTGCTCGAGGAGACCGGTTTGCCGCCGTTCGGTTGCAGCGTGGTGTGGGAAATACGGCCGACGTGCCACATCTGCACGACGATCTTGCCGCCATGCGCGTGGACGGCGTCGGTCACGCGCTTCCAGCCTTCCAGGGCTTCCTGGATGTAGAGGCCGGGAACATCGGCATAGCCCTGGCCCTGATGGGTGATTGCGGTTGCTTCCGTCACGATCAGGCCGGCGCTGGCGCGCTGGGTGTAGTATTCGACGTTGAGATCGTTGGGGATCGCGCCGGGGGAGCGGTTGCGGGTCAGCGGGGCCATGACGATGCGGTTCTTGACGGTGATGTCGCCGACCTGTGTCGGTTCGAATAGCTTGCTCATGGGACGTCCTTTCGGGGGGATTGAAGTTTACTGCATGCTCATTCGGCGGCGAGGGGCAAGGCTGCCTTGCCCTTGGCCGAGAGATAGGTGAACGCGGTGACCACGAGGCCAATCAGGGCCATGGAGGCGGCGACCAGCGGAACGCGGGTCATGTCGAAACCGGCAGCGATGGCCGTGCCACCGGCCCAGGCACCGAGCGCGTTGCCGGTGTTGAAGGCGCCGATGTTGATGGTGGAGACAAGGTTCGGCGCGTCCTTGCCGAAGTGCACGACGCCGACCTGCAGAGCGGGTACGGCGGCAAAGGTTGCCACGGCCCAGACGAAAAGGGTGATTTCTGCGGCGACGAGGTAGGGGCTAGTGAAACTGAACACCACCGAAGTGACGGCGATCATCGCGAAGACGCCGGCCAGCGTCGCGCCGAGCTTCCAGTCGGCCAGCTTGCCGCCGAGCAGGTTGCCGATGGTCAGGCCGAGGCCGATGAGGAACAGCGTCCAGGTGACGCCCTGCGGCGACAGGCCGGTGACGTCGCGCAGCAGCGGCGCGATGTAAGTGAAGAGCGCGAACATCGAGGCCGAGAAGAAGACGGTGGTCGATAGCGCAAGCCACAGGTGGCCGTTGTTGAGCGCGGCGATCTCGCGGAAGATGTTGCCCTGCTCTTCGCTTCTGTCCTTCGGGAGCACGGCGATCAGGCCGACGATGGTCAGTATACCGATGCCGGTGACGACGGCGAAGGTCGAGCGCCAGCCGAAGGCCTGGCCGATGGCGGTGCCAACGGGAACGCCCAGCACATTGGCCAGCGTCAGGCCGGTAAACATCAACGCAACGGCGCGGGCACGACGATCCGGCGCCACGAGACTGGCGGCGACGACCGAGCCGATGCCGAAGAAGGCGCCGTGGCATAGCGCGGTTACGACGCGGGCAACCATCAGGACCCAATAGTTCGGCGACAGCGCGCAAAGAAGATTGCCGGCGATGAAGAAGGCCATCAGGCCGATGAGAGCGGTGCGACGCTTCAGGTGCGCGGTCGAGACCGCCATGATAGGGGCACCGATCGCGACCGCAAGCGCGTAGCCGGTGACCAGCCAACCGGCCTGGGGGATCGTTACCGACAGGTCGGCCGCGACCTCGGGGAGCAGCCCCATTATGACGAATTCGGTGGTGCCGATCGCAAAGGCGCTGACGGCGAGGACAAGTAGGGCGAGAGGCATGATCAGAGGTCCTGTGCCAGCTGCTTCAAGAATGCGGCTATGGTTTCTTCGTTGCGTTTGTAGAAAATCCACTGGCCGACGCGCCTAGTGGTAACAAGGTTGGCCCGGTTCAGCGTGCCGAGATGGGCGGAAACCGTCGATTGCGACAGGCCGCAGCGTTCGAACTGGCTGGCACAGACACCCATCTCAAGCGGATGCTCCTGAGAAGCGAAATGCTCCTCCGGATTTTTCAGCCAGTTGAGAATCTCCATCCGCTTGGGATGGGAAAGGGCCTTGAGGATTTCGTCGTTGTCCATCGTCGTTCGCCGAATTGTAAATCGTTTCCGGACGATATATGGATTGATGGTTTTCGATATTCAAGACAAAGCGCCAATACGCATTGCTCTTTTCTTGCCTGGTTAAATTCTAAGCAAAAAAAAGAGGGCCTCCGATAAATCGGGGCCCTTTAAGGTGTGAAGGTCATTCAACCTCCAGAGGGGAACAGCTAATGCGGCGGCACTGGGAGAGAACCGCCATGTGCATCAACTGAGAGCGATATGATGCTTTCGAAGGCAGAATTCAATGCCCGTTTGCGCATGCCTGCTATGCGTTGCAGCATTTTTTGCTGCGATGCGGAAAAATAGGGCAAAAAAAGAGGGCCACCGGAAAACCAGGGCCCTTTATAGGTATGAAGGTCTAAACCTCCAGAGGGGAACAGCTGACGCGGTGGAACTGGGAGGAAAAGCCACCGTGTGCATCAGCTGAGATTGATATGGTGCTTTAATGTGCAAGCGGCAATCAATTTTTGTGCATGACTGACCTGCGCCAAGCGCACGGCTTGCCGATGCCGCTGCAAAAACCGCTAGAAACTCCAGTTTCTGGCCTTGCTGACGATGAAATCGCGGAAAGCCTTGAGCTTGGCGGCGTTCTTCATTTCGTCGGGATAGCAGAAATAAGTATCGAACGACGGCACATCCGCGTTGATCGGCAGCTGAATCAGTCCCGGGTCGCGACCGACGATGTAGTCGGGCAGGCAGGCGATTCCCATGCCGAGCAGGCAGGCGCGCTTGATCGATGTCTGGCTGTTGATCTGGAGGTGTGGCATGCGCTTGTTGTCGGAGGAGCGGCCGGCGATTTCGAGCCAGTTCACATCGAGCAGATAGTTCGGCGCCGGTTCGCCGAAGGTGATGATCCGGTGATTGTCGAGATCCTCGACCGCCTGCGGCTCTCCGTGCCGGTTGATGTAGGATGGGGCGGCGTAGACGTGCATGTGCACGGTGAACAGCTTGCGCTGGATGAGGTCGGACTGCTGCGGCTGGCGCAGGCGAATGGCGCAATCGGCGTAGCGCATGTTGACGTCCACTTCCTCGTTGTCGAGGATCAACTGGATCTGGACGTCGGGATAGAGCTGCATGAACTCCTGAATCTTGTCCGTCAGCCAGCCCTGGCCGAGGCCGACCGTGGTGGTGACGCGCAGCTTGCCCTGCGGCGTCTCCGTCGTCTCGGTCAGCTGCATCTTGACGGTTTCGAGCTTCAGCAGCACGTCATGGGCGGTGCGGTAGAGCAGCTCGCCCTGCTCGGTGAGAATCAGGCCGCGGGCGTGGCGGTGAAACAGCTTGGTTCCGACATCCTGCTCTAGCGCGCTGACCTGACGACTGATCGCGGATTGCGAAAGATGCAGTTTGTCGGCTGCATGCGTGAACGAACCGGCTTCGGCAGCTGCGTGGAAAATGCGCAGCTTGTCCCAGTCCAACGGCATTCCACTACCCCTCATGCCGATCTTACTCCGCAGCTACGGCGACGGGCAACTGGCCCGTGAGATATCGTTCGGCTTCGAGTGCTGCCATGCAACCCAGGCCTGCGGCGGTGATCGCCTGGCGGAAAGTATCGTCGGTGACGTCGCCGGCGGCGTAAACGCCCTCGACGCTGGTTGCGGTCGAATCGGGCGCCGTCCAGAGGTATCCGTTGTCCTTGAGCTTCAGCTTGCCCTTGAACAGTTCGGTCGCCGGCGCGTGGCCGATCGCCACGAAGACGCCGTCGATCGTGTGGTCGGCAACGACGCCGGTTCTGACGTCGCGCAGACGCACGCCCGATACCGATGGCGGCATTGGCGGCTTGGCCGGGGCGCCGGTGATCTCGGCAATCTCGGTGTTCCAGAGAATCTTGACGTTGTCCTTGGCGAAGATGCGTTCCTGCAGGATCTTTTCCGAGCGGAAGCTGTCGCGGCGGTGCACGACGGTGACCGTCTTGGCGATGTTCGACAGGTAGAGCGCTTCCTCGACGGCCGAGTTGCCGCCGCCGACCACGATCACGTCCTTGTTGCGGTAGAAGAAACCGTCGCAGGTGGCGCAGGCGGAGACGCCGAAGCCCTGGAATGTCTGCTCGCTGTCGATGCCGAGCCACTTGGCCTTGGCGCCGGTGGCGATGATCAGCGTATCGGCGGTCCAGACCTGGCCGCTATCCGTGCGGGCGACGAAGGGGCGCTGGTTCATCTCGACTTCGGTGACGATGTCGTTGACGATCTCGGCGCCGACATGCTTGGCCTGCTGCAGCATCTGCTCCATCAGCCAGGGGCCCTGGATCGGATCGGCGAAGCCCGGATAATTCTCGACGTCGGTGGTGATCATCAGCTGGCCGCCCTGTTCCATCCCGGCGATAAGAACCGGCTTCAGCATCGCGCGCGCCGCATAGACGGCAGCGGTATAGCCGGCGGGGCCGGATCCGATGATGAGCACCTTGGTGTGGCGGGCGGACATGAGACTTCCTTTCAACTGGCTGGATGCGGTGGCTAAAAGGCCAATGCGGCCATCTCGCGATCCATCCATCATTTATGAACGACCAATGCTTTTATTCAAGGGCAGCCTTGCGTTACCAACAAGGCATTCACTGTGGGTGTGCAAGAATCAGTCATCACAGGGAAACATTCTTGCGTATTGTTGCGCTTTATATAGAAGCTGGAATCGGGATTTTAAAGAAAGGCACTCTCTTGGTTCGCGCTGAACTGGACGCCATCGACATAAAGATTTTGCGTGAGCTGCAGGCGGACGGCCGCATGACCAATGTGGAACTCGCCGACCGTGTCGGGATATCGGCGCCGCCCTGTCTTCGCCGCGTGCGCAAGCTCGAGGAATCCGGGATCATCGAAGGCTATCACGCAATGCTGAACAGCCCGAAGCTCGGCTTCGATCTGGTTGCCTTCTGCATGGTCGGCCTCAAGCATCAGTCGGAAGCGAACCTCAAGGCTTTTGCCGCCGCGACCACGGAATGGCCGCTGGTGCGCCAGGCCTGGATGGTCTCCGGCGACAGCGATTTCCTGCTGCATTGCGTGGCGCAGAACCTGACACGGTTTCAAGACTTCGTGATCGAGGTGCTGACGGCCAATGAGCACGTCGATACGGTGCGGACCATGCTGACGATCCGGCAGGTGAAGAAGCTCGGCCTGGTCGAGGTCTGAATTCCGAAGGGAACGGCGTCCGGTTACATGCCAGCGCTCGCATGCGTCAGCCGAGACTGTCGTAGACGGCCTTGAGCTTGGTTGCTTCACCCTCGATCCTGAAATTCTCCATCACATGCGGCCGTGCGTTGTCGGCATAACGCGCCAGCTCGGCTTCATCATCCATCAGCGTAGCCACGGCATTAGTCATGGCGTCGAGATCGTCGCGACCGATCAGCATGCCGGCTCCCGTGTCGCCCGTGGTGACAATCTCCGGAAAGGCGCCGACATCGGTGGCCACCACGGGCACTCCCGATGCCATAGCCTCCAGCGGGGTCAGGCCAAAACCTTCCCAGCGCTGCGGCGCGACAAACAGGTCGAGGGCGCGGTACCAGTCGTTGATATTGGTGTGTTCGCCGACGAAGAGGATGCGGTCTGAGAGGCCGGCGGCGGCAACCTTGGCCTTCAGGCCGTTTTCGAAGTCGACATGCTGCGCCGTCGCTCGACCGGCGATGATTGCTGTCCAGTCCTGGTGATCGGGCAGCAGCCGCAGCATCGTATCGACAAAGAGATCGGTGCCCTTCTGATGGCGGACGCGGCCGAAGCAGCCGGCGATCTTCTTGCTCGGGTCGAGACCGCATGCGCGCTTGGCCTGCGCCTTGTCCGATGGCGGCGAGAAGCGAGCAGTGTCGATGCCGTGGAGGATGACGGTGCTCGGGCGTTCGAGATAGTTGGCGGTCTTGCCTGATGTGGCGATCACCGCGTCCATCTTCGAGACCAGGAACTTCGTCCAGCCGCTATGCCTGCGCTGCGAGGCGGAGGTGAAGACGATCTTCAGCTTCATGCGCAACAGATCGCGCATGACGAGGGAAGGGAACATCTCGATGTTGCGACGGGCGTGCCAGACGCGGAACCGCCGGGTCGTCGGCGCGCGCCAGAGATGGAGGAGATCGCGGAAACGGATGTGCGGAATATCCGATGGTAATCCGGGACCGAGCGCCGCGATCTTCTGACCGAGGGCGCGCTGCACCGGAATAAGCTGGATAATCGTCGAGGTGACGCCGGAAAGCCGTTTCTTGAAATTCGGCGCTATGATTTCGACGTCAGCAATATCGACGATGTCGGAGCGGCCGCGATCTGCCAAGGGATCAACCCCAGGTGATCGCCAGCACTTCGTATGCCTTGGCACCGCCGGGCGCGTTGACCTCAATGGAATCGCCGACTTCCTTGCCGATCAGGGCACGGGCGATGGGCGAGGAGATCGAGATGCGGCCGGCCTTTACGTCGGCTTCCTGATCGCCGACGATCTGGTAGGTCTTTTCTTCCTCGGTGTCCTCGTCGACGAGCTTCACCTTGGCACCGAACTTGATCTTGCTGCCGGACATCTTGGAGAGGTCGATGACCTCGGCGCGCGCGACCAAGTCCTCGACCTCGCCGATGCGGCCTTCATTGTGGCTCTGTGCTTCCTTGGCGGCATGGTACTCGGCATTTTCCGACAGGTCGCCATGGGCGCGCGCTTCGGCAATTGCCTCGATGATGCGCGGGCGCTCTTCCTGCTGACGCCAGCGCAGTTCTTCCTGCAACTTGACGAACCCACCCTGTGTCATCGGTACCTTATCAACCATTTTTCCGTCCTTCGGTCTTTGTGTCAGCTTAGGTAGGCAGTGACACAAAAGAAAACAGGTCCCGAAGGGGAACTTCGGAACCGTGCAACAAACTTATTCGCTCGTTTATAGCAGATTGCATCCGCCGATTTCCAGAGAATTCGATGACATGGCTTGCAACCTTCGCCGGCTTTTCGCGCAAAACTTGAAAAACATCAAAGATTGTCGGCCTTTCTTGACTGTTAGCGATGGAACATATAGTGAACATAAGCATGAAGAAGTCCCTTGAAGAGCGATTGGCCATCCTTTCGGACGCGGCCAAGTATGACGCCTCCTGCGCCTCCAGCGGCACGACCAAGCGCGACTCGTCGAAATCGGGCGGGCTGGGCTCGACGGAGGGAGCCGGCATTTGCCACGCCTATGCGCCGGACGGACGTTGCATCTCGCTCCTGAAAATCCTGCTGACCAACTTCTGCATCTACGACTGCGCCTACTGCATCAACCGCTCTTCCAGCAATGTCGAGCGGGCGCGGTTCACGCCGGAGGAGGTGGTGTGGCTGACGCTGGAGTTTTATCGGCGCAACTATATCGAAGGGCTGTTCCTGTCGTCAGGCATCATCCGCTCCTCCGACCACACGATGGAGGAGATGGTGCGGATCGTGCGGGAGCTCAGGACAACGCATAACTTCCGCGGCTACATTCATCTGAAATCGATTCCCGAGGCATCGCCGCATCTGATCGAGGAGGCGGGACTTTATGCCGATCGCCTGTCGCTCAACATCGAGCTGCCGACCGATCGCGGCATCGCACAGCTGGCGCCGGAGAAGAAGCCGGCCAGCATTCGCCGCTCGATGGGCGATCTCAGGCTGAAGATCGAGGCGGCCGCCGAGCCGACGCTGCAGACGAAGCGGCGCAAGCGGTTCGTGCCCGGCGGGCAAAGCACGCAGATGATCGTCGGCGCCGATGGGGCGAACGATGCGACGATCCTCGGCACCAGCGCCCAGCTTTATGGGAGCTACGGCCTCAAGCGGGTCTATTACTCGGCCTTCAGCCCCATCCCGGATTCTTCGAAGAACCTGCCGCTGATCAAGCCGCCCTTGATGCGCGAGCATCGGCTCTATCAGGCCGACTGGCTGTATCGGTTCTACGGCTTCGGCGTGGACGAGATTACCTCGACGCAGACGGGCGGCATGCTCGATCTCAATCTCGATCCGAAGCTTGCCTGGGCGCTCGGCAACCGCAACGACTTCCCGGTCGATATCAACAAGGCGCCGCGCGAAACCCTGCTGCGCGTGCCAGGGCTGGGAACGAAGACGGTCAAGTCCATTCTCTCGGCGCGACGGTTCCGAAAGCTGAGGATCGAGGACCTGACACGGCTCGGCGTGTCGATCAAGAAGGTGCAGGCGTTCATTTCCGCCGAGGGCTGGTCTCCGCGCCGGCTGATCGACCGGCAGGATCTCCGGGCGTTGTTCGAGCCCAAGCCCGAACAGCTGTCGTTGCTGTGATGATCCGGGTGCTGCTGGAGGGCCGGGGAGCGCTTGGCGAGTGGCGCGATGCCGCCCGGTCGCTGGCCGGCTCGGGCGTTGCACCCGAAGACATCGACTGGCGAGAAAAGGGTCGTGACGCGGATTTGTTCGGCGAGGCCGAAGCGCATTCATCGCTGCCATCGGCGGTTTCCAGCA
Organism: Hyphomicrobiales bacterium; assembly: GCA_900470805.1. Classification (GTDB taxonomy): domain Bacteria; phylum Pseudomonadota; class Alphaproteobacteria; order Rhizobiales; family Rhizobiaceae; genus Rhizobium. The sequence continues at coordinate 150,675 of UCCA01000021.1, forward strand.
AGCCTCTGACTGTTCCGCCCGCCTTCATTGCGCTGGCGGAAGCGGTGATCTGTCATTCCGATCCGATGCGCTTCCTCTTGCTCTACCGGTTGCTCTGGCGCCTGCAGGCCGACCGGACGCTGCTCGACGTCGCCTCCGACGAGGATGTGGCGCGGGCGCGGATGATGGAAAAGAGCGTGCGGCGCGATGCCCACAAGATGACGGCCTTCGTCCGCTTCAAGGAAGTCGGGTCGGGGATTTCGCTGAACGGGCGGCGGAAGTTCCTCGCCTGGTTCGAGCCAGATCATCATATCGTGGCGCGCAAGGCGCCGTTCTTCCAGAAGCGGTTCAACGACATGGACTGGGTGATCGCGACGCCCAAGGGATCGGCCGCCTGGGACGGGGAGACGCTGAAGCTCAGCAACGAGGCATGCGAAAAGCCCGACCTGACTGATCCGGCCGACCAGCTGTGGCGGACTTATTACGCCAACATCTTCAATCCGGCGCGGTTGAAGGTGAAGGCGATGCAGGCGGAGATGCCGAAGAAATACTGGAAGAACCTGCCGGAGGCCGATCTCATTCCAGGCATGATCGCTGCTGCCGAAAGTAAGGTGCTTGATATGGCAAAGCGGCAGGCCAGCGAGCCGCTGCCGTTTCATGATCGTCTACAGGAGGCGGCGCGCAAGGTACCGGCCGCGCCACGTTCGCCGGCCGGAACGCTGGCGGCATTGCGAGAGGAAGCGGGGGGGTGCACGCGTTGTCCGCTGCATTCGAAAGCGACGCAGACGGTGTTTGGCGAGGGACCGCAGGATGCGCAGGTCATGTTCGTCGGCGAGCAGCCGGGCGACCAGGAGGATCTGGCCGGCCGCCCCTTCGTCGGCCCGGCCGGTAAGGTGTTCGACAAGGTGATCGGCGAGGCGGGCATTGACCGGCAGGCTGTCTACGTCACCAATGCCGTCAAACATTTCAAGTACGAACCGCGCGGCAAACGCCGCATCCACCAGCGCCCCAATATGGGTGAGGTCACGCACTGTCGCTGGTGGGTCAAGCTGGAAATCGATCTGATCCGGCCGAAGCTGATCGTCGCCATGGGCGCCACGGCGCTGGCGTCGCTGACGGATGCCAGACAGAAACTCTCGGATATCAGGGGTAGGGCGATCCCCTTGTCTGAGGAGCGGACGCTGTTCGTCACGGTGCATCCGTCCTATCTGCTGCGCATTTCCGACGAGCGGCTGAAGGCGAAGGAGATGGCGCGGTTTCGGGACGATATGATGCAGGTGCGGACGCTGATGGCGGCTTGAGCAATAAGGATGCGAATTGCCATGGTGCTGCGGCTGGAATGTTGTAGCGTCGGTGATCCGTGACAATAGCAATCAGGAGTTCGCTTATGTTCGATCATGTGTCGATTGGCGTCAAAAGCCTCGAGAGATCGCAGGCATTCTACGACGCGGCGCTGGGGCCGCTCGGCTATGACCGGCTGACCAATTTTCGCAATGTCAGCGGCTATGGCGCGGCGCGCGTGTCGCTGTGGGTCAGCGAGGTTGCCAAGCCTGTTGTCGCCGACATGCAGTCCGGCCTGCACTTCTGCTTCGTGGCACCGACGCAGGAATCCGTCGATGCGTTCTATGCGAATGGATTGGCCAATGGCGGCACGGATAACGGGCCGCCGGGCGTGCGTCCCGATTACAGCGAATTCTACTACGCCGCCTTCGTCATCGATCCGGATGGCTATCGGCTTGAGGCCTATTTCAAGCGGCCGGAGTAGGCAAACGCAACCTTCCGATCCGGATCAGGGATTGCCGCCGCCGTCGAGCCACGGCTCCGTCACATAGCGTGGCGGCAGGTTCGGCGGTGCGTAGGGCGGCGATGCTGTGTCTGATGACAAACGGTTGCTGACCGACTGGTGGATCCTGGCACCTTCGGGAATGAAGCGGCGATCGGCGCGCGGCAGGTAGATGCGCGTCGTGTCGCCGCGCTTGCGCCAGGATGTGACGGGCACCCGCCGTGGCACATATTCAAGCAGCTTCCATGCCCAGTTCATCGAGTCGTGAAGCGGTGCGGTTGGTTCGGGCCGGACGTATGTCTTGCCGGGGTTGCGGCCAAGTACGAGTTCGGCCACTGACGCCTCGTTGTAAAGCAGCCCTGTTCTTCTCGTTTCGTCGATCATCCAGGCAAGCGGGATCTTGATGGCGCCGCTTTCCGCTTCAGGGTAGCCGCCGCCGACATCGCCGTGGACGCCTGCGAACCAGACCTCCTTGAAATCCTGCGGAGGCGGATTGGGTGGCCTGAAGGGATTGCCCCAATAGTCCTGGCCGGGTCGCCATGGCAGGGGATTAAACATCGTCCTGCGCTCGTCGATCGCCAGCGCATGCCGCACCACCTCGACGCTCGGATTGCGATCGGTAAAGGGCAGCGTCAGCAGCTGTGGTCGCCATTTGCCCCAGACGATGACCGAGGACACCGTGTCGAACAGGCCGAGCAGCTTGATCGGCGGGCGGTAGGTCTGCAAGGTGCGCTCATAGAGGCGCATGGTCTTGAAGGCGGACGGCGCATCCCAATCGACATTGTCAGCGCTTGTTCCACCCGCCTGCTGCTCGCTTTCAGAGATGCCCTTGTAGGTGTTGTAGGCGTAGTCGATCAGGTTGACGTGGTAGCCGCTCATCAAGCCGAGCGAATGGATGAAGCCCGCCAGCACCCTTGCCGTATAGGCGCCGCGGCTGAAGCCGAATATATAGATGCGGTCGCTGTCCGGATAATCGCGCGCTTCGCCCGGTTCGCCAGGCTGGAAATTGTCGACGAGGAAGCGGTAGGCTTCCTTGACGTTCTGGTCGAGACCCCAGCCGGTCGCCAGCCCCCAGATTTCTACGGTCTTGCGGTAGGCATTCGACCATGCGTTCGCCGCACCGAAGGTGCCGACACCGGGATCGTAATAGACGATCTGTCTGTCGCTCCGGTCGAGAACGCCGAACAGCCGGAGAATATTGGTGCGATCCGCAGAGATTTCGTTCGACGTGCCATCGAACAGAATGACGATATTCTTTGCCATGAAGTCCCTCCGAACCATCCGCAGGATAGCGTGATTTCGAGGGGATTTCAGCGTTTGTCGAATTTTGTGCTGTATGAAAGCCTAACGGTTCAAGCTGCTTCCACGAGAACGCCAGGAGGAAGATTTGTGCGGGCCTGCATGACTTCCATTCCCACAATACGACCTTCGGCGTCATAGTCGAGCACGATTCCCGCCGACACCTCTTCGCTTTCCTGAACGGCTTCGCCGGAAAATCTTATATAGGCAGCGTTTGCCTCAGCATCATATTCGACGGTTGGCGTCACTTTGGCCTCCGGGCTCCGCGGTCGAGAAACGCCGATATTATACGGATTTCCGCAGCAGTTTCCACGCAGATGAATCGCAAATACCGTCCTTCGCGTTCCGGAATGGATCGGTAGCGTCGTTCCGCTCCGGCACCCGCAGGATCTGGCTCAACCCAATCGGGGTGAAGAACCGTTTGTTCGATCCAAATTTTCTCAAGCCGGCGCTCCTTCAGAACCGTTTCGGCATGAAGGGAGTAGAGCGCCGGCTTGCTCATCCTTTATCTCAGAAATAGCTCTGCAACGGGCGAACCTCAAGGTTTCCGGCCTTGAGCGCCTTGATCGCCTGGGCGGCGGCTTCGGCGCCGGCCATGGTTGTGTAGTAAGGCACCTTCTGCATCAGTGTCGCGCGGCGCAGCGACTTCGAGTCCGAGATCGCCTTGTTGCTGTCCGTCGTGTTGATCACCAGCTGGACCTGACGGTTGCGTATGGCGTCCTCAATATGCGGGCGTCCTTCCAGAACCTTGTTGATCTTGGTGGCGCTGATGCCGTTTTCGGCGAGGTAGCGGGCGGTGCCGCCTGTTGCCAGCACCTTGAAGCCCTGTTCGACCAGCAGGCGGATTGCCGGCAGGACGCGTGGCTTGTCGTCGTCGCGAACCGAGACGAAGACCGTTCCGTCACGCGGCAGTTCGACGCTGGCGCCGAGCTGCGACTTGGCGAAGGCCAGCGCGAAATCGGTGTCGAGGCCGATGACTTCGCCGGTCGAGCGCATTTCAGGGCCAAGCAGCGTGTCTACGCCGGGGAAGCGGGCGAACGGGAAGACGGCTTCCTTGACGGCGATGTGCTTGAGGTTGCGCGGATCGGGCTTTTCGCCGTAGGCGGCGAAGGTCGCGTCCAGCTTCTCGCCGGCCATGGCGCGGGCGGCGATCTTGGCGATCGGCGCGCCGATGGTCTTGGCGACGAAGGGCACGGTACGCGAGGCGCGCGGGTTCACTTCCAGCACGTAGACGGTGCCGTCCTTGATCGCGTACTGCACGTTCATCAGGCCGACAACGTTGAGCGCCTTGGCCATGGCTTTCGTCTGGCGTTCCAGCTCATCGAGCATCTCGTTGGAGAGCGTGCGCGGCGGCAGCGAGCAGGCGCTATCGCCGGAGTGAATGCCGGCTTCCTCGATGTGTTCCATGATGCCTGCGACATAGGCGTCGGTGCCGTCGGAGAGGCAGTCTACATCGACTTCGATGGCGTTCGAGAGGTAGCTGTCGAACAGCAGCGGGTTCTTGCCGAGCAGGGTGTTGATCTGGCCGGTCTTGTCGTTCGGGTAGCGCTGCTTGATATCCTCAGGCACCAGTTCCGGCACGGTGTCGAGCAGGTAGGTCTGCAGCATCGATTCCGAGTGGATGATTTGCATGGCGCGGCCGCCGAGCACGTAGGACGGGCGCACGACCAGAGGGAAGCCGATTTCGGTGGCGACGAGGCGGGCCTGTTCGACCGAATAGGCGATGCCGTTGTTCGGCTGCGTCAGGTCGAGCTTGACCAGCAGCTTCTGGAAGCGGTCGCGGTCTTCGGCAAGGTCAATCATGTCGGGCGCGGTGCCGAGGATCGGGATGCCGTTCTTTTCCAGCGCTTCGGCGAGCTTCAGCGGGGTCTGGCCGCCGAACTGGACGATGACGCCGACGACTTCGCCCTTTTCCTGCTCAGCGCGCAGGATCTCGATCACGTCCTCGGCCGTCAGCGGCTCGAAATAGAGGCGATCTGAGGTGTCGTAGTCGGTTGAGACCGTTTCCGGGTTGCAGTTGATCATGATGGCTTCGTAGCCGGCATCGCGCAGAGCGAATGCGGCATGGCAGCAGCAGTAGTCGAACTCGATGCCCTGGCCGATGCGGTTCGGACCGCCGCCGAGGATGACGACCTTCTTACGGTCGGAGACATCGGCTTCGGAGCGCGCGGCGCCGACGAACGGGGTCTCGTAGGTCGAGTACATGTAGGCGGTCGGCGAGGCGAATTCGGCGGCGCAGGTGTCGATGCGCTTGAAGACCGGGCGAACGTTGAGCGAATTGCGCAGTTCGGCCACTTCCTTCGGGCGCTTGCGCGACAGGGTGGCAAGGCGGGCGTCGGAGAAGCCCATCGACTTCAGGGCGCGCAGGTTGACGGCGTCGGTGGGCAGGCCGTGTTCGCGGACGCGGGCTTCCATGTCGACGATCGCCTTGAACTGGGCGATGAACCAGGGGTCGATCTTGCAGCCTTCATGGACTTCCTCGGGGCTCATGCCCATGCGCAGCGCCTGGGCGACCATGCGCAGGCGGTCCGGCGTCGGCGTGCCGATGGCGGCGCGGATGGCGTTCTGGCTGCCTTCGCCTTCTTCGACGCCGGGGATCTCGATCTCGTCGAGACCGGTCAGGCCGGTTTCGAGGCCGCGCAGGGCCTTCTGCAGCGATTCGGCGAAGGTACGGCCGATGGCCATGACTTCACCGACCGACTTCATGGCGGTGGTCAGCACCGGCGAGGCGCCCGGGAACTTCTCGAAGGCGAAACGCGGGATCTTGGTGACGACGTAATCGATCGATGGTTCGAACGAGGCAGGCGTTGCGCCGCCAGTGATGTCGTTGTCGAGTTCGTCGAGCGTGTAGCCGATGGCGAGCTTGGCGGCGACCTTGGCGATCGGGAAGCCGGTGGCTTTCGATGCCAGCGCCGAGGAGCGCGAGACGCGCGGGTTCATTTCGATGACGACGAGGCGGCCGTCGGCCGGGTTGACGGCGAACTGCACGTTCGAGCCGCCGGTTTCAACGCCGATCTCGCGCAGAACCGCGATCGAGGCGTTGCGCATCATCTGGTATTCCTTGTCCGTCAGGGTCAAGGCAGGGGCAACGGTGATCGAGTCGCCGGTGTGGACGCCCATCGGGTCGATGTTTTCGATCGAGCAGATGATGATGCAGTTGTCCGCCTTGTCGCGGACGACCTCCATCTCGTATTCCTTCCAGCCGAGAACCGATTCCTCGATCAGCACTTCGGTGGTCGGCGAGGCATCGAGGCCGCCGCCGATGATTTCGAAGAACTCCGAGCGGTTGTAGGCAATGCCGCCGCCGGTGCCGCCCATGGTGAAGGACGGGCGGATGATGGCGGGCAGGCCGACGACGTCGATCGCCTGCGCGGCAATCGCCATGGCGTGGCTGATATAGCGCTGCTTGCGGTCGGTTTCGCCGAGGTTCCACTGATTCTCGAGCGCGTCGAGCGCCGTGTCGAGTTCGGCGCCGGTCAGGCTTTCCTTGAGCTTGTTGCGCTCGGCCTCGTGCGTCTTGCGGTCGAGGTCCTTGATATCGGTTGCGTTGGCCAGCATCGAGCGCGGGGTCTCGAGGCCGATGCGGTCCATGGCTTCGCGGAACAGCGCGCGGTCTTCGGCCATGTCGATGGCGGCCGGCTTGGCGCCGATCATCTCGACATTGTAGCGGTCGAGAACGCCCATGCGCTTAAGCGACAGCGCGGTGTTCAGCGCCGTCTGGCCGCCCATGGTCGGCAGCAGCGCGTCGGGGCGTTCCTTGGCGATGATCTTGGCGACGACTTCGGGGGTGATCGGCTCGACGTAGGTTGCATCGGCCAGGCCCGGGTCGGTCATGATCGTGGCCGGGTTGGAGTTGACGAGGATGACGCGGTAGCCTTCCTCCTTCAGCGCCTTGCAGGCCTGTGTGCCGGAGTAATCGAATTCGCAAGCCTGGCCAATGACGATCGGTCCTGCGCCGATGATGAGGATCGATTTGATGTCTTGGCGCTTCGGCATGTTTTTTCCAGTCTCTAGCTGCGCAGAAAGCCGGCCAGGGTGGGAAGCACCGGGTCGGGTCGCGCATATATCGTGTTTTCAGGCTAGAAGCGGCTTATAGGCAAATGTGTCCGCAAACGGAACCCCATAATTTTCGGAATCGACAGGAATCGACAGCCTAATTTCGGAGTGAACCGAGGTGCGGCACGACAAGCGCCCGAATCTCTCCGGGTCGCGCCGGGCTGGTGATGGCCTCGACGGCATCCGCCAGCCCTATGCGGCGCGAAATCAGTGGTTCGACCTTGACGACGCCGGATGCGATGAGTTCGGCGGCGCGTCTATGGGTGAACGGATTTACGAATGATCCGATCAGCCTGATCTCGCGAAACAGCAGATCGAAAGGCTCGATCGTCACTTTCGCGCCCTTCGGCATGACGCCGAGGATGACGACGGTGCCGCCACGCCGCGCAAGGGCAGGGGCCTGTTCGATCGTCTCGGCAACACCGGCGCACTCGATGACGACGTCGGCGCCGCCGGGCAGCAGCCCATATGTCGATGTCATCCGCGCGATGACATCGCCGTCGCCGGGGTCTGCGGTTGCCGTCGCCCCGAGGGTCTCCCCCAGTCTGCGCTTTTCGACGCTGCGGGTGACGAGCACGACGCTGGTGGCGCCGGCGAGGCGGGCGAGCTGCACCACAAGCAGGCCGATGACCCCGCCACCGAGCACAATGACGGAAGAGCCAGTACGGATTTCGGCAAGGTCGATGCCATGCAGGCAGCAGGCCAACGGCTCGCAGAACGCGCCATGGACCGGGTCTAGATCATCGGGCAGCTCAAAGGCCTGTTCCTCGGGGACGACGACATAGTCCGCGAAACCGCCGTCGCGGTGGATGCCGATGGCTTGCAGGTTGACACAGAGATTGACGCGGCCGCGCTGGCAATCGGCGCAACGGCCACAGGAAATGTTGGGATCGCCGGTGATGCGCATCCCTCTGGCAAATCCTTGGACGCCAGCGCCAACTTCTTCGACGATGCCGGTGAACTCGTGGCCGAGGGTGACCGGCGGTTTCGACGGAAACTCGCCATGGAAGAGATGGCGGTCGGTGCCGCAGATGCCGCATGCCTCGACCCACACGAGCAGTTCGCCGGCATTCGGCACCGGCCTTGCGGTTTCGCGCAGGCGCAGTTCTCCCGTTGCTTCCAGACGTATGGCCCTCATGCTGTGTCTCCTCCAGCGATCTCCCGTCGCCAGAGAGCGCAAAAGCCGCACAGCCGTCAAGGCTGGTCATCTGGTGACTGGGAAAGAGACGATCAACATTCGCTATGCTTGCAGAAATAGCGCTAATAAATGCAACTTACGAATACATATTGAATACCAAATGTTAATGATTAGCATGCTCTCTATTGCTGCGGAAACGAATAAAAACTGGCGTTTCTTCAAGGGCGGGTGGTCTGTAATGTCTACAGGGTTGAATATGGCCATGAAGGCCAGACAGTGGTGCGCCGAACTGGCATCCAGCACCGGAGCGCGGCTATTTTCCGACCGGTGGCTCTATCTTGCGATTGCCTGCTACTGCATCGCCGGGGCGACGATGCTCCTCGTCCTCGATCGTTCCGATCACATGGCTTACAGCCTGTATTTCGGGCAGTGGACCTATCTTTTTCTGTTCTTCATGCCGGCGGTTGCCATTCTCTTTGACTGGGCGTGGACCGTTGTGCGCTTCAACGAACGTCGATCGATTGCGGTCCGCAGGACGCTTTCGCCGCGGCGGCTCGCACATATGTTATCCGGCATGGTGCTGCTGATGGGCCTGATGTTCTTTCAGGGCACTTTCACCTCGATCAAGAACGTCCTGCCGGATCTGCGTGGCGGCTTTCTCTACGATCGCTGGTTGGCCGATATCGACATGTGGCTGTCATTCGGAACGGATCCGTGGCTCCATCTCGCCGGCCTTATCAAGAACGATGTCATTCGTGCCGCCATCGACACGAATTATGGCAAGGTCTGGTTTTTGTTGTGCTTCGGTGGCCTGTTCTATGTTGCAACCTCGCCGAGGGCGGCGGCTTTGCGCGTTCGCTACGTCAGCATGTTCATGCTGGTCTGGGTCGTCTGCGGCAACATTCTCGCGGGTCTTTTCATCTCGGCCGGCCCGGTCTTCTACGGCGCGGTAACGGGCGACAAGGATCGGTTTGCCGGTCTCTCGAACATCCTCTCCTCAGGCGAATGGGCGAGCAATACGGTCGTGTATCAGCGCTATCTTTGGTCGCTACACGAAAGCGGGACCACAGGTCTTGGTTCCGGCATATCCGCCTTTCCGAGCGTGCATGTCGGCCTGATCACCTTGAACGCCATGTTCATAATGGATGTCTCGCCGAAGGCCGGTGTCGTCGCCTTCGTCTACGTTGCCTTCGTGATGGCAAGTTCAGTGTTTCTTGGCTGGCATTACGCGGTCGATGGCTACGCTTCGTTGCTGGTCGTTGTGCTGATGCATTATGCCCTCAAGTGGCTGATGAGCCCGGCACGGCGAGAACCTTCGGCAATCTCACCGCACGCGGTTGCCGCAAGCGCCTGATCGATCTCCATACGCGGCGAAATCGGCTGGAATTTCCTGATGTCGCGGATATATAAGTGATCACGGAGCAATCACGGCTCAGCGGGGAGATCACCATGGAATGGAAAGGCCGGCGCCAGTCCGACAATATCGAGGATCGCCGCAATGATTCTTCCATGGGAGGACTGGGAAGAGGCGGAGGTTTCAGCTTTCCTTCCGGCGGCGGCATGGGCCGGCGCGGCGGCGGGCTGAGCATCGGCACGATCATCTTTCTCGTCGTCATCTACCTTATCTTCAAGGCGATGGGCATCGACCTTATGCAGGTGATGGATGGCGGCATGTCCGGCGGTTCGGGATACGAGCAGAGCCAATCGAGTGGCGGCCAGAGTGACGCCAATGACGAGATGAAGCAGTTCGTCGCGACGGTTCTCGCCGAAACGGAGGATACATGGCACGGCATCTTCCAGAGCATGGGGCGAAACTACGAAGAGCCGAAACTGACGCTCTTCAGCGGCCAGACCCAATCGGCGTGCGGCTTCGCTTCCGCCGCAACCGGACCATTCTATTGCCCGAGCGACCGCAAGGTCTATCTCGACACAGCTTTCTTCGATGAACTCAGCCGCAAGTTCGGCGCTTCAGGCGATTTCGCCGAGGCCTACGTGGTGTCGCACGAAGTCGGCCACCACGTGCAGAACCTGCTCGGCATCCTGCCGAAGTTCAACGAGGCGCGGCAGCGCATGAGCGAGGCGGACGCCAACAAGATGTCAGTGCGCGTCGAACTACAGGCAGACTGCTTTGCCGGTATCTGGGGCAAATTTACCCAGCAGAAGGGCATTCTTGAAGCTGGTGATCTCGAAGAGGCGCTGAACGCCGCGCAGCAGATCGGCGACGATACGCTGCAGAAGCGTAGCCAGGGCTATGTCGTGCCCGAGAGCTTCAACCACGGTACATCGGCGCAACGCGTCAAGTGGTTCAAGCGCGGCTTCGACAGCGGCCAGTTGCAGGCTTGCGATACGCTCTCCGGCCCGGTCTGAAGCAGAGGAATGCCGGTGTCGTCCTGAGACCATTTGTGCGATAGTTCGGAGCAATTCGAGCCAATCGTACGGATGAATGCACAATGGACGATCTGCCTCTCAGTGAACTGGATGCCTTCACGGCAATTGCAAGGGAGCGCAGCTTTCGTGCGGCGGCGCGCAAGCGTGGCGTGTCGGCATCGTCACTCAGCGATTGCCTGCGCCGGCTAGAGGAGCGTGTCGGCGTGCGGCTTCTCAACCGGACGACGCGCAGCGTGACGCCGACGGAAGCCGGGCAGAGGCTGCTGGAACGGTTGGCGCCGGCGCTTGGCGAGGTGGCTGCGGCGCTCGGTCAACTCGACAGCTTTCGCGACGGTCCCTCCGGTACGCTGCGGCTCAACGTGCCGACGATCGTGGCACGTTCGTTCCTTCCCGATATGGCCAACCGTTTCCTGAAGGCGCATCCGCAGGTGCGGCTGGAGGTCGTGGGAGAAGACAACTTCATCGATGTGCTGGCCGCCGGCTATGATGGCGGCATCCGCTATGACGAACGGCTGGAGCGCGACATGATCGCGGTGCCGATCGGGCCTCGCGTGCAGCGCTACGTCACGGCCGCGTCGCCGGATTATCTCGACGGTCGCGGTCTGCCGCTGCATCCGAAGGACCTGATCGACCACGACTGCATCATCCACCGCTTTCTCAGCGGAACGACGGCGACGCCATGGGAGTTCGACCGCGACGGCGAGACGCTGATGGTAACGGTGACGGGCCCGATCGTCGCCAACGTCATCGAGATGGAAGTCGGAGCGGCCGTTTCCGGGCTCGGTGTCATTCGCACCTTCGAGGAGGTTCTCCTCCCGGAGGTCGAGGCGGGGCGCTTGGTGTTCATCCTGGAGGACTGGGTTACCGAATTCTCAGGACCGTTTCTCTACTACGCCAGCCGCCATCACATGCCTGCGGCCCTGCGGGCTTTCGTGGATTTCGTCAAGGCGGAGCAGCGAAAGGCTGGCTAGATCGAAAGGCGGGCTGAGTGCCGCTTTGTTCCGCTTCTCCATCAACGGAACTCGTGAGCCCATCAAAACAATTGAAATGTTCATGGATTGTTTCGTTGGCGGTGCTGAGATATGTAGCATGCCCGGCGACGAGATCGTCTTTCCAGTAGCTGACATCTGTAGAGACATCGCATGCTCGATCCGAAATTCGTTCGTCGTGGCCTCTTCCTCGTCTTCATGATCCTGTTTCTCGACGTCATCGGGATTGCGATCATCATGCCGGTGCTGCCCGTCTATCTCGAGCAGCTGACTGGCGGTTCGGTCAGTGATGCGGCGCTCGACGGCGGCTGGCTGCTGGTCGTCTATGCCATCATGCAGTTCCTGTTCGCGCCGTTCCTCGGCAATCTCAGCGATCGTTTCGGACGCCGGCCCATCCTGCTGCTGTCGGTGCTGACCTTCGCGATCGACAACCTGATCTGCGCGGTGGCGACCAGTTTCTGGATGCTGTTCATCGGTCGCATGCTGGCAGGGTTGAGCGGCGGCAGCTTCGCCACCTGTTCCGCCTACATCGCCGACATCAGCACGGAGGAGAACCGCGCCAAGAATTTCGGGCTGATCGGCATCGCTTTCGGTGTCGGCTTTACGGTGGGCCCTGTCATCGGCGGCTTCCTCGGCGAATTCGGGCCGCGCGTGCCTTTTTACGGCGCCGCTGCGGTGTCGTTCCTCAATTTTGTCGCGGCCTGCTTCCTGCTGCCGGAAACGCTCGATGCAAGGAACCGACGTCGGTTCGAATGGAAGCGCGCCAATCCGCTCGGCGCGTTGAAGCAGATGCGCAACTATCCCGGCATCGGCTGGATCTCCGCGGTGCTGTTCCTGTTCTGGCTGGCGCATGCGGTCTATCCTGCCGTCTGGTCGTTCGTCTCGACTTACCGGTTTGGCTGGAGCGAGGGACAGATCGGGCTTTCGCTGGGCATCTATGGGATCGGCGCCGCTGTCGTGATGGCGCTGTTGCTTCCGAAGATCGTGCCTGTTCTCGGCGAGTGGAAGACCGCCGTCGTCGGCCTCTGTTTCTCGGTCGCCGGACTGACCGGCTATGCCTTAGCGTGGCAGGGGTGGATGGTCTACGCGGTCATCGTGCTGACGGTGATGGAAAACGTTGCCGATCCGCCGCTGCGCAGCATTGCCGCCGGCAAGGTGCCGCCATCGGCGCAGGGCGAGTTGCAGGGCGCGCTGACCAGTCTCAGCAGCATCACGACCATCGTCGGGCCGCTGATCTTCACGCAGTTGTTCGGATATTTCACCAAGCCTGATGCGCCCGTCATGTTTGCCGGAGCGCCGTTCCTGATGGCCGCGGTCTTCATCCTCGTCGCCACCATCGTGTTCCTGCTGCGCGTTCGGACTTCGAAGTCCTTCTCCACCGGCGAGCAGTCGTCGGGTTAGCCATCAATATCGATGATAGGATGATGAATATTTCATCATTTGCTTATTTTTGGGTGTATTTTTCCGCTTTCTTCGGTTAGAGCACGATTACATTGACGGCTATTTTGCCGTCCGTTTTCAAAATCACAGGACATGTCATGGACACGCCGATCGACCTGCGAAAGCCGGCCCCGAAAGCCGACAACCGTTGGAGCGCGCATGTGCGCGCCACGCTCGCGCTCGGTATCCCGCTGATCGGCGCCCAGCTTGCGCAGCTCGGCATCAACACCACCGACGTGATGATCGTCGGGCGTCTCGGCCCGGAGCATCTGGGCGCGATGGTGCTTGCCGGCCAGTTCCTGTTTACGATCCTGGTGTTCGGCTCCGGTTTCTCGATCGCCGTCATCCCAATGGTGGCGCAGGCCTATGGCCGTGGCGACGTCGTCAGCGTGCGCCGTTCGCTGCGCATGGGCCTGTGGGTAGTGATCGCCTTCTGGCTGCTGATGCTGCCGGCCTTCTTCAACTCCGAGCGAATCCTACTTGCGGCCGGGCAGAAGCCCGAGGTGGCGGCGCTCGCCCATAGCTATATCGTCATCGGCCAGTTCGCAGTGCTGCCGGCGCTGCTTTACAACGTCATCCGGGCACTGGTGAGCGCCATCGGCAAGGCTGCGGTCATTCTCAACGTCACAATCGCCATGCTCGTCCTCAACGCCATCTTCGCCTACGTGCTGGTTCTCGGCCATTTCGGCCTGCCGGCCATGGGGCTGAGGGGGGCTGCGATCGTATCGGTGGCGGTGCAGACGGCAGGGCTGTTCTTCATCATTGCCTATGTCCAGAGCCGGCCGGAGACGCGGCGTTACGAGCTGTTCGTGCGCTTCTGGCGGCCGGACTGGAAAGCCTTCCTCGAGGTCATTCGCCTCGGTCTGCCGATCAGCGTCACCATCCTGGCGGAAGTCAGCCTGTTCACGATGGCGTCTCTCCTGATGGGCCGCATCGGCACGATCGAGCTTGCCGCGCACGGCATCGCGCTTCAATGGGCGTCGATCGCCTTCATGATCCCGCTCGGCCTGTCGCAGGCGGCAACGGTTCGTGTCGGAGTCGCGCACGGACAGGGCGATCATCTGGCGGTGGTGCGGGCGGCCGTTTCGGTGTTCGTCATCGCCTGTGCCATCTCGGCCGTCGGCGGGCTGCTGTTTGCTGTCATGCCGGGGTTTTTCGCCAGCTGGTTCCTCGACACCCATTCTGCCGAAGCGCCTGAGGTGCTGGCCTATGCCGGACCGCTGATCATCATCGCCGGGCTGTTCCAGCTGGTCGATGGCCTGCAGGCTATTGCCAACGGGCTGCTGCGCGGGCTGAAGGATGCGCGGGTGCCGATGATCATGGCGCTGGTCGCCTACTGGCCGATCGGCTTCTTCCTTGCCTGGCTTCTGGCGTTTCCATTGGGGCTTGGCGGCATCGGCATCTGGCTTGGCTTCCTGATCGGGCTGCTGGCGGCCGCGGTGATGCTCTGCGCGCGGTTCTATCTGCTGATGCAGCGCGAAGGCCGAGGTCAGCTCGCGTCGCTCTGATCCGTGCGTCCTTGAGGATAGCACGGCAGACGATCGCCGATCACGTCCCAGTCAAGCTTGTGAGAGACCCAGACGTGGTCTTCGGGAGGATACTTCTCCGGATGGTCGAGGCTGACGGTCATGACGTCGATAGTCTCGGAATCTGTCCTGTTCACATAGGTCAGCGGCGAGCCGCAATCGCCGCAAAATGTTCTGACGACATCAGCTGACGAGGCAAATGTCTGTGGGGTGCCGCGCTCGAAGGAGAAGGTTGCTGTCGGAAAGGTCACGAAGGGAAGCGTCGGGGAAGAAGCCGCCCTGCGGCACGTCCGGCAGTGACAGATGGCACTGCGCAGCGGCGCTTCAGCAACGACATAGCGGATGGTGCCGCAAAGGCAGCCGCCACGGTGCATTTCAGAAGGATTGTGCATCGGTCGTTCTCGATCCGGCGGGTGCCGAATTCTAGGCACCAACCTGCTTGCTGGTCAGTTCTGCCGTCCCGATACGGCCCCGTCGGCGCCAAGCCGAGACCAGGGCCCTGCGTGCAGGCGTTTCGATGCACTCGTAGCTCATCCAGGCGATCAGCAGCGCCGCGCATAGCGATGCAGGGACGACCGCATATATCGGCAGGAGGCCCGACAGCGCATTGGCCATCAGGAACATCACCGGCACGTGGAAGAGATAGAGCGAGAAGCTGATCTTTCCAAGGAAACGCATCGGCGGCGCGGCGAACAGTGCTGCCGAGATCGGATGCTCGCGTGCGACAAGCAGCACGGCGAGCGCACCGGCAAAGGCCGGCTCCAGCCCCCACGCGCTGTCGGTCGTCGGAAACAGCTGTCTCGAGACGAGCACGAACAATGGCAAGGTCAGGGCCAACATGCCGATCAAGGTGCCTGCCGGACGACGAAATCGCTGTCCCGCCAGCATCGGATGCAGTCTGCCGGCCGCCGCGCCAAAGAGGAAGAACGCCAGCTTCGACAGCAGCAGGATGCCGGGACCTGGGAAGTCGAGCAGGGCGTCTATGGCGAGGAAGCCGGCGATCAGCAGGCCAAGCGCCTGGTAACGCTTGCGATCGCTGACGAACAGCCAGATCAGCGGGAAGACGAGGTAGAACTGGATTTCCGGCGGTACCGACCATAGAACTCCCGTGGAACCGAACAGGAGCACGTGGCGGACGATCTCCTTTGGCCCGTGGATCGGGTTGATGAAGTCGAAGCCCGGAATGCTGGACAGCACGACAACGACGACAACGGCGACCAGATAGACGGGATAGATGCGCGAAAAACGGCTGACGAGGAAATCCGCGACGGCTGTCCGGTTGATTGGCCGGTCGCCATAGAGATAGGCCATCAGGAAGCCGCTGAGGGCGAAAAAGATCGCCACCGACCTGTCGCCGATGCCGGTGATCTCCACCCCTTCGAGCGAAGGGAAAATCAGGTGCAGATGTGCGAAAACGACGGCGGCGGCGGCGATGCCGCGCAGGCCGTCAAGGCTGGCAATATGCTGCTTTTCCTGCATGAACGCTCCCAGGCAGCGACAATTGTCGTCCTGCGGGCCGATCTTGCGCGGCGGGCGTTAAATTGCCTTTAACTTTTTCCGCGAGAAGGCGCCACGGATAGCAGCCCAACGGGCTGTGGCACAGGTGTTAGCCGCCGCGCCACCGCTTTTCCGTCAGCGTTCGGCCAGAGCCGCTTCGCCCTTCTTCTCGCGCACCATGTTGATGAAGCGGCGGAAGAGGTAGTGGCTGTCTTGCGGGCCGGGGGAGGCTTCCGGGTGATGCTGCACCGAGAACACCTGCTTGCCGGTCAGGCGCAGGCCGCAGTTGGTGCCATCGAACAGGGAAACGTGAGTCTCCTCAACGCCATCAGGCAGCGACTTCGTGTCGACCGCGAAGCCGTGGTTCATCGAGACGATCTCGACCTTGCCCGTCGTGTGGTCCTTGACCGGATGATTGGCGCCGTGGTGGCCCTGATGCATCTTCTCGGTCTTGGCGCCGAGCGCGAGACCGAGCATCTGGTGCCCGAGGCAGATGCCGAAGACCGGGATGTCGGTCTTGATCAGCGACTGGATGACCGGAACGGCGTATTCGCCTGTGGCGGCCGGGTCGCCCGGGCCGTTCGACAGGAAAATGCCATCCGGCTGCATGGCGAGCACCTCTTCGGCGCTGGTCGTCGCCGGCACCACCGTGACCTTGCAGTCGAGGCCGGCGAAGAGGCGCAGAATGTTGCGCTTGACGCCGTAGTCGAGGCAGACGACGTGATACTTGGCGTCCTCGGCCTTCAGTTCACCATAGCCTTCGTTCCAGACCCACGGGGTCTGCGACCACTGCGAGGACTGGCCGGAGGAGGCGATCTTGGCGAGGTCGAGGCCTTCGAGGCCGCTCCAGGCCTTGGCTTCGGCCTTCAGCGTGTCGACGTCGAAGACGCCGTTCGGGTCGTGGGCAATGACCGCGTTCGGGGCGCCGTTCTCGCGGATCCAGGCCGTGAGCGCGCGGGTGTCGACGCCGCAGAGGCCGATGACGCCGCGCGCCTTCAGCCAGGCATCGAGGTGCTTGATGGCGCGGTAGTTGGACGGGTCGGTCATGTCGGCCTTGAAGATGACGCCGACCGCGCCGTGGCGTGCTGCCGGCGTCAGGTCTTCGATGTCTTCTTCATTGGTGCCGATGTTGCCGATATGCGGGAAGGTGAAGGTCACGATCTGGCCGAGGTAAGAAGGGTCGGTCATGATCTCTTCATAGCCGGTCAGCGCGGTGTTGAAGACCACTTCGGCCTGAACCTTGCCGGTCGCGCCGATGCCCTTTCCTTCGATAACGGTGCCATCGGCCAGAACGAGCAGGGCGGTTGGCTTTTCGGTTGTCCAGGGTGCTGTCGCGGTCATCTTCATCCCGTTTCCGGCTGCCATCCGTTCTTGGGCAACGGTGGCCGGCCATGTTGGTTCGCAAGCGTGTACGCGCGGCAAGGCGCGCGCTCTCAGGCCTGATCACGAATTTTGGTGCAGGTGGCGGTAAATAGCCACGCTATTTCGCAAGGTCAATCTTTGTACCGCAGATTTGAGGGGTTTTCTGCCGCTTTCTGTCGCGCATATCGCAATTTGTTTGATCCGACGCATTCCCCCGGTTTATGAAGCGGCATTCAAACAGGAGTATTTGTAATGTTGCGCGATCAACTCTCCGCCGCCCTCAAGGATGCGATGAAGTCCAGAAATGCCGAGCGGCTGTCCACCGTTCGCCTGATCCAGGCTGCCATCAAGGACCGCGATATCGCCAATCGCGGCGCCGGCAAGGAAGAGGCCAGCGACGACGAGATCCTGCAGATCCTTGCCAAGATGGTGAAGCAGCGCGACGAATCAGCCAAGATCTACGAGGACAACGCCCGCCCGGAACTGGCCGCCAAGGAGCGCGCCGAGATCAAGGTCGTGCAGGATTTCATGCCGAAGCAGCTTTCCGATTCGGACGTGCGCGCAAACATCTCGGCGATTATCGCCGAGACGGGTGCGGCCGGACCGAAGGACATGGGCAAGGTGATGGCGGTCCTGAAGGAGCGCTATGCCGGCCAGATGGATTTCTCCAAGGCCTCAGGTGCCGTCAAGGAACTGCTGAACTGATCGATCAGGCGAGGCGCGCGGTCCTTGCGACCGCGGGCCCCAGCACGACCTCGGCCGCACGGTCGATGACGGTGAACTTCGCCGCCTGATACCCCCAATATTCCCGGACAAACCGCTGCGACAGCCATGTATCGCCCTTGAACGAGGGCTCCGTCCAGCCGATGCTCCCCATCTCGGCCGCCTGTGTTAGCAGGCGCTTGAGGTGGGTGTTGGAGATCATGAACTGATCGCGGATTTCCTTGAGCGACAGCTTCCCGATATCGATCCGCTCTAACGACCGGTCAAAGGACGTGATGCGGGTCATGAGAAAATCCATGACCAACCCGCCGGAGTTCGCCCAGTTGAAGAGGTTATAGGTGGCGCCGGGATCGCGCACGGCGTCGCTGTCGATGATCCCCTTGGCGATCAGCGGCTGCAGGCGGCCGAAGGCCGTTGGATCTTTCATCGCCTGATCGAGGCGGTGCCCGCCATCGAGGTTGTCCAGAATGAGAAGGTGCGCGGCGAGCCACTTGTAGAAATGCTCGAGCGCCGTTTCCGTCGGCTCCAGCAACCGGGTACGCTTGTCGGTCGGACTGACGATCGGACGCAGGAAGCGGTAGGCCAGCATTTCCTGGATAAAAGCGGCGGCCGTGTTGCGGCTGGCGATCTTCTTTTCGATGGCAAAGGCGATAAAGCGGCCGGAATAGAGGCCCCGCCCGGGTTCATCAGGATATCCGAAATGCAGGGCAAAGCCGGATTGGGCCATCAGCCAGCGCTGTTGTGCGGCAAAAATCGACGCTATGCGGGGGCTTTCACGATAAATACCGAGCATCTCGCGGGCGCATTCAAGCACCGCGAGGAAGAACGCGTCACTGCTTAAAAATTCTTCAACCTTATGTGGCATGCGCGATAATCCGAAAATGCCGCTCTCATTGGACGCGACGCCTTGGACTGTCAATCAATCGTTGGTGGAATCATCCGCGAATGTTCGCTGTGGACCCCCGAAAATCTAACCAAAGGTAGAAATAAAAGAAGGCAGGAACTGGGGGAGTTCCTGCCTTCTTGCTCTTTGCTCCGGCTGACGACGCGGGCTTAGCCCAAGTCAGCGGGTATTTGCAAAGGCACCCTTGCAAGGCGGCGCCGGGGGTAGGGATGGTGCCTTGCAAGGGGATCGCTTTGTTGAATTCGACGTTATTGCGCTGCGGCAAATGATTCAAATTACAAAAAAATAATAATTGGCGCCGTGGCTGCCTTAAGTGTGGCGGACCGCTTGCCGGGCTGTGCCACTCACACGATTTCGCAGTTCGTCCGGCGCGTCGCTTCGGTTCTTTAGCCGTCTGTTTTCATGATGTTTTCGGGTGAAAATCATTGCTGCTTCTTGGCGCGGGAGAAGGTGGATTTCGGCTGCGATTACGGTCTTCCATCGCTGCGCAACATTGCTTGCTGAAAGTTGATCACGGTTTGTTGATTGCTGTTTCCACAGCGTCGCCTCCGCTCTTTTCCGCCTCTAAGCTGTGTATAGTGCGCCTTGATGCGGAACTTCGTGGCATCAGGTGTCCAAGCTGATTATATGGAGGCACAGCCAAGAGGACTAAATGCGCTTTTCAAACTCCTTTCTCGACGAGATACGCGACCGCGTGCCGATTTCGGACGTGATCGGTCGCCGCGTGAGTTGGGACAAGCGCAAGACCAACGTGTCGCGCGCCGATTACTGGGCCTGCTGCCCTTTCCACGGCGAGAAATCACCGAGCTTCCACTGCGAGGACCGCAAGGGCCGCTATCACTGTTTCGGCTGCGGCGCGTCTGGCGACCATTTCAGTTTTCTCACTGAACTCGAAGGGTTGACATTCTCTGAGGCGGTTCAGTCGATCGCCGATATGGCCGGCATTGCCATGCCGATCGCCGATCCTGTGATGGCAAAGCGAGAGCAGGAGCGCACGACGCTTCTCGACGTGATGGAACTGGCGACGCAGTATTTCCAGGACCAGCTGCAGACCGCCAATGGCGCCCGGGCGCGCGCCTATCTGCGCGATCGCGGACTGACCGGCCGGACGATCGAGACCTTTCGGCTGGGCTTTGCCTCCGACAGCCGCAATGCGCTGAAGGAGCATCTGGCTGGCAAGGGGGTTCCGAAGGAGCAGATCGAGGCCTGCGGACTTGTCGTGCACGGGCCGGAGATTCCCGTCTCCTACGACCGTTTCCGCGACCGCATCATGTTTCCGATCCTCTCGTCGCGCGAGAAGGTGATCGCCTTCGGCGGTCGCGCCATGTCGCCGGATGCGCCGGCCAAGTATCTCAATTCCAACGAGACCGAGCTCTTCCACAAGGGCAACGTGCTCTACAATTTCACCCGTGCGCGGCGGGCGACCCAGGGCGCCAACGGCGAAAGCACCATCATTGCCGTCGAAGGCTACATGGACGTGATCGCCCTGCACCAGGCCGGGATCGAGAACGCGGTGGCGCCGCTCGGCACTGCGCTGACGGAAAACCAGCTTGAGCTCTTGTGGCGGATGACGCCGCAGCCGGTGTTGTGCTTCGACGGCGATGGCGCCGGTGTCCGCGCCGCCAATCGTGCCGCCGATCTGGCGTTGCCGCACATCAAGCCCGGCCGCACGGTGCGCTTTGCGCTGCTGCCCGACGGCAAGGACCCTGACGATCTGGTGCGCAACGAGGGGCGGGCGCCGTTCGACAAGGTGATGAGCCAAGCCAAGCCGCTGGCCGAGATGATCTGGGGCCGCGAGCTGAAAACCGGCCAGTTCGATACGCCGGAGGCCAAGGCAGAGCTTGAGGCGCGGCTGCGTCAGCTGGTTGCGGTGATTGCCGACGAGAATGTCCGCCGGCACTACCAGCAGGACATGCGCGACCGGCTGAACGGCTTCTTCCAGCCGCAATTCCAGAATCGCGGCGGCGGCGAGCGGCGCAATTTCGAGCGCGGCGGCTTTGATCGCGGCATTAGCCAGAACGGCGGGCAGAACCGAGGCCGTGGCAACAGCGGTCCGCCCGGTGCGCGCGTCTCCGGCGGCGGCATTTCCGATCGGCTGGCCCGGTCCGGGCTGGTGCGCGGCCATCAGGAAACGCCTGCACTGCGAGAGAGTGTGCTGGCGCTGACTGTCGTCAATCATCCAGCGCTGATGCAGGACGAATACGACGAGATCGCCTCGATCGACTATGACAGCCGCGAGCTGCAGCGGCTCTGGTCCGGCATGCTGGGTGCCGCGGCGGCCGTTGCCGCGCAGCACCTGACACGGGAATATCTGATCGAACGGCTGGAGGAGCAGGGTTTTGGTAACCTTATCCGGGCGCTGGAGCAGCAAATCCGCAACGCGCGTCTCTGGATCGCCACCGAGCAGGCGGCGATGGAGGATGCGCGCGAGGGCTACCGCCAGGCGCTGGCCTTCCACAAGCGTGCCAAGGCGCTGCGCTGGCAGAAGATCGAGCTGGAGAAAGAGATCGCCGAGGCCACCGAAAGCGGCAACGGGGACGTGATCGACCAGCTGATGCGGGCGCTGCAGGAGGTGCACTTCGAGGGGCTTCGGCTCGAAAACCAGGAAGCGATCATCGATGGATTCGGTGTTCTCTCCGGCCGCGTCAAGGGGGCGGCGAGCCACTGATGGACGAGGCGAACAAACGATTCTCAGCGGGCGATGCGCTGTTCGGCGCGGAGCGTACGCCGCTCGGCATTCTCAACAAGATCTACGGCTATCCGGCCTTTCGCGGCAAGCAGCAGCAGGTCGTAGAGCATGTGGTCGATGGCGGCGACGCGCTGGTGCTGTTTCCGACCGGCGCCGGCAAGTCGGTGTGCTTTCAGATCCCGGCGCTCTGCCGCGACGGTGTCGGCATCGTCGTATCGCCGCTGATCGCGCTGATGCGCGACCAGGTGGAGGCGATGAAGCAGCTCGGCATCCGGGCGGCGGCGCTGAATTCGTCGCTGACGCGCGAGGAATATGTCGAGGTGCGCCGGGCGATCTCATCCGGTAATCTCGATCTGCTCTACGTGACGCCGGAGCGTATCCTGATGGAGGGGTTCCGAGACATTATCGGCAATGCGAAGATCGCGTTGTTCGCGATAGACGAGGCCCACTGCGTGTCCCAATGGGGCCACGATTTCCGGCCGGAATATCGCGAGCTCGGAAAGCTCGGCGAGCACTATCCGGGCGTTCCCCGCATCGCGCTGACGGCGACCGCCGATCCGCACACACGCGACGACATTGCCGCCCGGCTGGGGCTGAACGACGCGAAGATCTTCACGACCAGCTTTGACCGGCCTAATATCTCATACGAGATCGTCGAACGCGACCAGCCGCGTCAGCAGCTGCTGCGCTTCCTGTCGGGCCACAAGGGCAACAGCGGCATCGTCTACTGCCTGTCGCGCGCCAAGGTCGAGGATACCGCCGCCTGGCTGAACGACCAGGGCATCCGGGCGCTGGCCTATCATGCCGGCATGGACCGCGCGGTGCGCGACGCCAACCAGGATGCCTTCCTGAAAGAGGAAGATCTCTGCCTCGTCGCCACCGTCGCCTTCGGCATGGGGATCGACAAGCCGAATGTGCGCTATGTCGCGCATCTCGATCTGCCGGGCTCGGTCGAGGCCTATTACCAGGAGACCGGCCGCGCCGGCCGCGACGGGTTGCCGTCCGAGGTATGGATGGCCTATGGCATGGCCGACGTGATCCAGCGCGGGCGGATGATCGACGAGGGCGGGGCGGCCGACGAGATCAAGCGGGTCGAGCGCTCCAAGCTCAATGCGCTGCTCGCCATCTGCGAGACGGCGTCGTGCCGGCGTCAGGCGATCCTGGCGCATTTCGGCGAGCGGCATGACGGCAATTGCGGCGGCTGCGACACCTGCCTGAAGCCGGTCGAGACCTGGGACGGCACGGATGCGGCGATCAAGGCGCTGGCGGCGATCTACCGAACCGGCGAGCGCTTCGGCACCGGGCACCTGATCGACGTCTTGCTCGGCAACGTCAACGAGAAGACCCAACGCTTCGGCCACGCCGAAATGCCGGTCTTCGGCGCTGGCAAGGATATCGCGTCGCGGACTTGGCAATCGGTGTTCCGGCAGTTGCTGGCCATGGGGCTCGTGCGTGTCGACCATGGAGCCTTCGGAGCGCTGAAGCTCGACGAGGGCGCGCGCGCCGTGTTCAAGAAAGAGCGCGAGGTGTTCTTCCGCAAGGATCGTCCCGCTTCGGAGCGTCGGCCGAAGAAGGCGGCGCAGGCCGAGCGCCGCTCGGTTCTGTCCGGCTCCGACGATGCGCTGTTCCAGGCGCTGCGGGCCGAGCGCACGGCAATCGCCAAATCGCTCGGCGTGCCGCCCTACGTGGTGTTTCCGGATACGACGCTGATCGCGTTTGCCACCGAGCGGCCGCGTACGCTGAAGGAATTGCTGGGGATATCGGGCGTCGGGCAGTCGAAGCTGGAGCGATACGGCGATGCGTTTCTCGGGGTGATCCTCGGGTTCGATGGGTGACGCGGCGGGCTTTGGGCCGCCTCATTTTCGGCATCCTCGCTTTATAGGAGCTGGCGCGGAGGAGACGCAGCCATGGCCCAGAATATCTACGACAAACCGGAATTCTTCGAGGGCTACAGTCAGCTGTCGAGGTCGGTGCATGGGCTTGACGGCGCCGCAGAGTGGGGCTCCATTCGCGCTGTGCTGCCGGATCTCCCGGGCAAACATATCGTCGATCTCGGCTGCGGGTTTGGCTGGTTCGCACGCTTTGCGGCCGGTGAAGGCGCTGCAAGCGTGTTGGGGCTCGATCTTTCCGAAAACATGATCGCGCGGGCGCGGCGCGAGACGGCTGACGAGACGGTGCAGTACCGGATCGCCGATCTGGATCAGCTCGACCTGCCCGAGGCATCTTTCGATTTTGCCTACAGTTCGCTGGCATTTCACTATGTCGAGGATTTCACGCGTCTGGCCGCGACGGTGCATGCGGCGCTGGTGCCCGGTGGCGATTTCGTCTTCACCATCGAGCATCCGATCTACATGGCGCCGGCGATCCCGATGTGGACGACGGATGGTGATGGGCGGCGCATCTGGCCGCTCGACGGCTATTCGCGCGAGGGGAAGCGGACGACCGACTGGCTGGCCAAGGACGTGGTCAAGTATCACCGGACGATCGGCACGACGTTGAACACGCTGATCGGCGCCGGTTTCGCGATCCGGCATGTGGAAGAGTGGCGGCCGAGCGCCGAACAGCTTTGGGATCACCCCGAATGGGCGGAGGAAATGGATCGGCCGATGTTCCTGCTGATCGCAGCGCAGCGCTGAGCGCCGGCAAGACAAACATTCGGCGATATGGTAGTCCGGCGATACCGGGACATACGATAGAAGGGCCATCCAATGACCTCGCAATTTCTCTCCCACCTGCGCACCGAACTCGCCGGCCTCAGGGAGGCCGGGCTCTACAAGGCCGAGCGCGTCATCACCTCGAAGCAATCAGGCGAGATCGCCATTGCATCCGGCGCGCGGGTGCTCAATTTCTGTGCCAACAACTACCTCGGCCTCGCCGACAACGCGGAACTCGCCGAGGCCGGCAAGCAGGCGCTGGATCGCTATGGCTATGGCATGGCGTCGGTGCGCTTCATCTGCGGCACGCAGGAAGAGCACAAGCAGCTCGAGGCGCGGATTTCGTCGTTTCTCGGGATGGAGGACACGATCCTCTATTCCTCCTGCTTCGATGCCAATGGCGGCTTGTTCGAGACGCTGCTCGGCGAGGAGGATGCGATCATTTCCGATGCGCTGAACCATGCCTCGATCATCGATGGGGTGCGGCTCTCCAAGGCCAAGCGGTTCCGCTACGCCAACAACGACATGGCAGCTCTCGAGGAGGAGTTGAAGAAGGCCGAGGGCAGCCGCTTCAAGCTTGTCGCTACCGATGGCGTGTTCTCGATGGACGGGATCATCGCCAATCTCGGCGGCGTCTGCGATCTCGCCGAGAAGTACGGCGCGATGGTGATGGTCGATGATAGCCATGCCGTCGGCTTCGTCGGCAAGCATGGGCGCGGCTCGGCGGAGCATTGTGGTGTCGAGGGCCGGGTGGACATCATCACCGGGACGCTCGGCAAGGCGCTGGGCGGCGCGTCTGGCGGCTATACGTCGGCGAAAGCCGAAGTGGTCGAGTGGCTGCGGCAGCGGTCGCGGCCCTATCTGTTTTCGAATACGCTGGCGCCCGTGATCGCGGCCGCCTCGCTGAAGGTTTTCGACCTGATCGACAATGGCGATGCATTGCGCGAGCGGCTGTCTTCGAATGCCACGCTGTTTCGCTCCGAGATGATGAAGCTCGGCTTCACGCTGGCGGGCGAGGGGCATCCGATCATTCCCGTCATGCTGGGTGATGCCAAGCTGGCGCAGGACATGGCGGCGCTGATGCTGAAGAAGGGCGTCTACGTCATCGGGTTCTCTTTCCCCGTGGTGCCGAAGGGTCAGGCGCGCATCCGCACGCAGATGTCGGCGGCGCATTCGCGTGCGGATGTCGAGCGGGCGATTGCTGCGTTTGCCGAGGCCGGGCAGGAACTCGGAATCATTTAAGGTGCTTGGGAGAACAAGATCATGTCGAACATGATGAAGGCGCTGGTGAAGTCGAAGGCTGAGGTCGGGCTGTGGATGGAGCAGGTGCCGGTGCCTGAGGTCGGGCCGAACGACGTGCTGATCAAGGTCAGGAAATCGGCGATCTGCGGCACCGACGTGCATATCTGGAACTGGGACCAGTGGGCGCAGAAGACCATTCCGGTGCCGATGGTGGTCGGACACGAGTTCTGCGGCGTGATCGCCGAGATCGGTTCGGCCGTCACCAAATATCATGTCGGCGAGCGGGTGTCGGGCGAGGGGCACATCGTCTGCGGCAAGTGCCGCAACTGTCGGGCCGGGCGCGGCCATCTCTGCCGCAACACGCTCGGTGTCGGCGTCAACCGGCCAGGCTCGTTCGGCGAGTTTGTCTGCATTCCGGAAGCCAATGTCGTGCCGATCCCAGACGACATCCCCGATGAGATCGCGGCGATCTTCGATCCGTTCGGCAATGCCGTGCATACGGCGCTGTCCTTCGATCTGGTCGGCGAGGATGTGCTGGTCACCGGCGCCGGGCCGATCGGCATCATGGGCGCGCTAGTTGCCAAGCGCTCCGGCGCGCGCAAGGTCGTCATCACCGACATCAATCCGAACCGGCTGGGTCTCGCCCGCAAGCTCGGTATCGATCACGTCGTCGACGCGTCGAAGGAAAACCTCTCAGACGTCATGAAATCGATCGGCATGACCGAGGGATTCGATGTCGGGCTGGAGATGTCGGGCGCGGCGCCCGCGTTTCGCGACATGATCGACAAGATGAACAATGGCGGCAAGATCGCCATTCTCGGCATCGCGCCGGCCGGCTTCGAGATCGACTGGAACAAGGTGATCTTCAAGATGCTGAACCTGAAGGGTATCTATGGGCGCGAGATGTTCGAGACCTGGTATAAGATGATCGCCTTCGTGCAGGGCGGGCTCGATCTTTCCGGTGTCATCACCCACCGGATCGGCATCGACGATTTCCGCGAGGGGTTCGAGGCGATGCGCTCTGGCAATTCGGGCAAGGTGGTGATGGATTGGTGATCGGCGAGCTGCGAAAGCTTGCGACAACCTGGCCGTTTGAGAAGAAAGAGGGCCACTCTTGTCTTCCGGCGGTGACATCCTATCTATGCTTGGCAACTGCGTGAGCGGTGCCGAGCCTGTGGATAAGGCATTTTCCGCGTTTTCTGACGCTTTTTTACTGGAAAAGCTTGACGAGAACCAAAATTGTGGGAATCACCGTTCCACTTGAATAGCGGTGAACTGGGTCAAGGGCAGATCGCACAACCATGGCCGGACATTTGATGAGAATAAAGCTCTGTCGTCCGGCGCCGGCAATCGTGGTTAATCAGGCATTAAATCTCATCCCGTTAGTTGGGATCAGGTGATTCGAGACGGCCGTTTGCGGCGTGCCGGCTTTGATATGGCCGTTTACCGCAGCGAGTTTGAATAGCGTCAGGAAGGCGACGATATACATGGCAACCAAGGTCAAAGAGAACGAAGAAGCGGAAGTCGAACGCGACGGCGGCACCGACGGCCCTCTTCTCGATCTTTCCGATGACGCGGTCAAGAAAATGATCAAGGCCGCGAAAAAGCGCGGCTATGTGACGATGGACGAGCTCAACGCCGTTCTTCCGTCCGAAGAAGTGACATCCGAACAGATCGAAGACACGATGTCGATGCTCTCCGACATGGGCATCAACGTCATCGAGGATGAGGAAGCCGAAGAAGCTGGCAGCAATGACAGCAACGACGACGATTCCAGCTCCGACGAGGAAAGCGAAGGCGGGGAGCTTGCTCCTTCCGGCGGTACCGCACTCGCGACCGCCAAGAAGAAAGAGCCGACCGACCGTACCGACGATCCGGTGCGCATGTACCTGCGCGAAATGGGCTCGGTGGAGCTCCTGTCGCGCGAGGGCGAAATCGCCATCGCCAAGCGCATCGAGGCCGGCCGCGAAACGATGATCGGTGGTCTCTGCGAGAGCCCGCTGACCTTCCAGGCGATCATCATCTGGCGCGACGAACTGAACGAAGGCACGACGCTGCTGCGCGAGATCATCGATCTCGAAACCACCTATTCCGGTCCCGAGGCCAAGGCTGCGCCGCAGTTCCAGAGCCCCGAGAAGATCGAGGCTGACCGCAAGGCCGCCGAGGAAAAGGAAAAGACGCGGCGCGTGCGCACCGGCGACGACGACATCACCAATGTCGGCGGCGAGGGTCTTCCGGGAGAGGAAGAGGAAGAGGACGAAGACGAGTCCAACCTTTCGCTGGCCGCCATGGAAGCCGAGCTGCGTCCGCAGGTGATGGAAACGCTCGACATCATCGCGGAGACCTACAAGAAGCTGCGCAAGCTGCAGGACCAGCAGGTCGAGCAGCGCCTTGCCGCGACCGGCACGCTGTCGTCCGCACAGGAGCGCCGCTACAAGGAGCTCAAGGATGAGCTTATCAAGGCCGTCAAGTCTCTGTCGCTGAACCAGAACCGCGTCGACGCGCTCGTCGAGCAGCTCTACGACATCTCCAAGCGACTGATGCAGAACGAAGGCCGCCTGCTGCGCCTCGCCGAATCCTACGGCGTAAAGCGCGACTCGTTCCTCGAGCAGTATCAGGGCGCCGAGCTTGATCCGAACTGGATGAAGTCGATCGGCAATCTGGCGGCGCGCGGCTGGAAGGAATTCGCCAAGGGCGAGAACACGACGATCCGTGATATCCGTCAGGAGATCCAGAATCTGGCGACCGAAACCGGCATCTCGATCGCCGAGTTTCGTCGTATCGTGTCGATGGTGCAGAAGGGCGAGCGCGAAGCGCGAATCGCCAAGAAGGAAATGGTCGAAGCGAACCTTCGCCTCGTCATCTCCATCGCCAAGAAGTACACGAACCGCGGCCTGCAGTTCCTCGACCTCATTCAGGAAGGCAATATCGGCCTGATGAAGGCGGTCGACAAGTTCGAGTATCGCCGCGGCTACAAGTTCTCGACCTATGCGACTTGGTGGATCAGGCAGGCGATCACCCGTTCGATCGCCGACCAGGCCCGCACGATCCGTATTCCGGTGCACATGATCGAGACGATCAACAAGATCGTCCGCACGTCGCGCCAGATGCTGCACGAGATCGGTCGCGAGCCGACCCCGGAAGAGCTGGCCGAAAAGCTGGCCATGCCGCTCGAAAAGGTCCGCAAGGTCCTGAAGATTGCCAAGGAGCCGATCTCGCTCGAAACCCCGGTGGGTGATGAAGAGGATAGCCATCTCGGCGACTTCATCGAGGACAAGAACGCGCTGCTGCCGATCGACGCCGCCATTCAGGCGAACCTGCGCGAAACGACGACCCGCGTTCTGGCATCGCTGACGCCGCGCGAAGAGCGCGTCCTGCGCATGCGCTTCGGTATCGGCATGAACACCGACCACACGCTCGAAGAGGTCGGCCAGCAGTTCTCGGTGACCCGCGAACGTATCCGCCAGATCGAAGCCAAGGCGCTGCGCAAGCTGAAGCATCCGAGCCGCTCGCGTAAGCTGCGATCGTTCCTCGACAGCTAATGCATCGCCCTTTGGGCGATCAGGTCAACAATCGAAAAGCCGGGCCTCGTGTCCGGCTTTTTCGCGGTTGGGCTTCGGAGTGCCCGTGGTCTCCGTCGGCGTGCGACCCGCCCAATAATGGAGATTGCTGATGCCTGCGAAATCACTCAACGGTTGGCGATACTTTCACAGGGGAAACCAATGAAAATCGTTGCTGCACTGCTGCTTGCCACCGCCACTCTGACCGCCTCCATTGCTCCGGCCTACGCCATCGGCGCCATCGCCGTGAATGATGAGCAGGGCGTCTCCGCGAGCGAGGCCGGATACGGCGTCGGCTGGGGCTCGACGAAGAACGAAGCGCAGCGCAATGCCGTGAAGACCTGCAAGGACGCCGGCAACGATAGCTGCGAGGTGGCGGTGTGGTTCGAGACATGCGGCGCCTATGCCGGTGATCGGGTGAACTACGGCATCGGCTATGGCGACACCAAGCGCGAAGCCGAAAAGATGGCGCTGAAGGATTGCCCGAACTGCAAGCTCATCGTCTCCGATTGCCAATAACGCCGGCAGACGTACGAGAACACTGATCCAAGCCTTCGCGATGCTGTCGATCGACAGCATCGCGTTCACGCCAATGTCAGCCAAGCCTGTTTTTTTGCTTTAAGGCTTGATGCCGCCTTCTTAAAAGGCCACATCGACAGCTTGTCGTTCAGCATTCACGTGGGCATGGCCAAGATTCTGGAAAAGCGTTGGGGAGTGTTCGGCTGGGGCGTGATCGCCTCGGTGCTGCTGCACGTCGCCGTCGTTACCTCGTTCCTCGTCAAGCTGCCCGAACCGATTCCGACGCCGGAGGAAGAGACCGTCAGCGTCGAGATGGTGCCGCCTCCGGAAGAGGAGAAGCCGGACGAGAAAAAGCCGGAAGAGCAGGCTGCGCTGAAAATTCCGGAAGAGAAAAAGCCCGAGGAAAAGAAGCCGGAGCAGCCGCCTGCGGCAGAGAAGCCGGCCGACGAGAAGAAACCCGAGGAGAAAAAGGCCGAGACGAAGCCGCCGGAGCCTCCGAAGGAGGAGGCAAAAGCCGAGCCGCCACCACCGCCACCGCCCGCCAAGCCCCCAGAGGAAAAGCCGCCTGAAGAAAAGCCACCGGAGCCGCCCAAGCCACCGGAGCAGAAGCCGCCCGAGCCGAAGCCTGAAGAGAAGAAGCCTGAAGAGAAAAAGGCTGAGGAGCCGCCGCAGCCGGATCCTGCCGAGCAGACCAAGGCGGACGAACAGGCCGCTGGAAAACATGGCCAGCCTCAGCCACTGCAGCCGATGCGACCGGTCTTCGAGTTCGGCGACAAGAATACCGGACCGAAGAAGGCCGAGGACGGCGACGCCTCGACGGAATCAGGAAAACCGGCTGGGACACCGGATGTGCTGGACCCCAAGCCGGACGATGCCGCCTCGGCAGGCAAGCCCGATGTTGCGGACGCGCCGCCGGCCAAGCCCGTCCCCGATGACATAAACCTGCCGGAGGTGGACGTCGCCGACGCGCACGCGGAAAACAACGGCCCGGCTGCCGAGGCTCTTGGCGTGCCGACCACTGATATCACGCAGACCAAGCCGAAGGACACCGCAAAGGCCGATCCGACGGCAACCGCTGCGACTTCAGCCGATCCTCTGACCAAGGCGAAGAAGATCTACTCGCAGAGTGATAGTGGCGACAGTGTCGCGCGGACGGCGATCGACGGCATGCCGCGCGGCGTTCGTGTCGCCGAACTCTGCACCACCGAACTGCGCGAGCAGCTGAAGCGCGCGCCACAGCGTTATCAGCCGGAACTGCTGCCATCCTATCGCCTGTCACAGGGCACGGTTCTCGACGTCAAGCGCGGAGCCTTCCGGGCCAGTTCGCGGTGGTACGACATGCGTTTCCGCTGCGAAGTGGATGCCGACGCCACCAAGGTCGTGTCGTTTGCCTATGATGTCGGCGATCCGGTTCCGAGAGCGCAGTGGAAAAGCCGGGGTTTCCCGGACTTCTGATCGTGGCGTGACCAGCGGCGAACAACGTTCGTCATTGCTGGTTTGCCTTGTCCACGATTGCCGGCAACTCGGACAGAAACGCATCGCGCGCCCGGACGCCTGCGGTGCCTGCGATCTTGCGGTCGTCCTGGATGAGGCGGGCAAAGACTACGGTGCGATCGCCTTTCGTTGCCCAGCCGACAAACCAGCCCCACGGATGTTCCTCGTCGAACGTGTAGTCGGGCTTTCTCGGGTAGGCCATGCCGGTCTTTCCCTTGACGGTCCAGCCATCGCGTCCCTCGGTTGTCTCGACGACCTTCATGGTCATATCCATGGCGTGAGCGCTGACGGGAAGCTGGCGGCTCACAAGCCCTTTCAGGAAGGTGATCTGTTCCAACGGGGATATCTTCAGCGATGATGCGATCCATGCCCGATCGAGCCCATTGTTCTTGCCGACGTCGCCGGAAAAGTCGGCGTTGCCGTAGGATAGCTTCGTCGCGTAGTCGTGAAGCGTCTGCTCTCCGAGTGCGTGGGTGATCTGCTGTGAGAACCAGACGACCGAGTATTTCAGCCAGCGAACGGCGTCCGTCGGCTGTTTCCAGTTGTCGCCGCCCCAATCGACGTAGCCCTTGCGAAAGGGCAGCGTTGGCGTGTGTTCGTCCTTGAGGAAACCGGTGTCGTAGCCGATGACGCTGAGCGCGACCTTGAATGTGGATGCTGGTGTGACGCGCCCGTTACAATCGCCTTGCCGCATCAGCGTTTCGCCAGTCTTGGCATCGGCCACAACAGTGCAAATCGTCTTGGCTTGCGCGGCTGACGCCATGCATCCGGCAGAGAGAAGACCAAGGATTGCAGCGCCGAATTTCATCACATACTCCTTCAGGGCCGTCGTTTCGGTAACTTTGCAGCAGCCATTCGGCTGTCTTGCGGTCCCTTGATAGCCAGGAATTCGTCCAATTGATGTTATCGAAATAACGGGAGTC
This sequence comes from Hyphomicrobiales bacterium, assembly GCA_900470805.1. Lineage (GTDB taxonomy): Bacteria > Pseudomonadota > Alphaproteobacteria > Rhizobiales > Rhizobiaceae > Rhizobium. The sequence continues at coordinate 182,840 of UCCA01000021.1, forward strand.
TTGCTTAACGCTCTGGAAGCTTTCGCCAGATGCGCTAAGTTGGGTGTGTCGAAGCGGGACGGCGGGGGTGACTCGGTTGCCGCTCCAGTTCGACACAAGCATGACCGCCTAGCTTTGTCCCATCGCCGGATGTTAGCGGCACAAGAGGGGACAATGACATGTCGAACGAAATCGAGCGCTTCTTCGAACTGCAGGACGAAGCCACCAAAGTGGCCATTATCGAAAGCCGCGGCGACGAACTGACCGATATTCTGGTCACAGCACTCGAAGAAGCACTGTCCATCCTCTCCGGCGAAATGCAGCCGGAAACCCTGCACTGATTTCCGCTTCCCGTTCGAGGTGGGCGAGCGCTAGACGCTTCGGAGGCGTCCTTGGATATTCCAGCATCGCTTGAGCCGCTGCTGGCGGGTTATACCTGGCAACGGGATCGACTGGGGCAATCTCCATCGGACGTGTTTCGCCTTGAGCGGCCGGGCGCTCCGGCGGTTTATCTCAAGCGTGAGATGCATGGTCCGTTCAGCGAACTGGCCGACGAGGCCCGCCGGCTGACATGGCTTTCAACACAAGGCCTGCCTTGTCCCGATGTGATCGCCTCCGTCGAGGACGATGACGCCGACTGGCTTCTGATCAGCGCCTTGCCGGGGCGCGACCTTGCGTCCGAAGTGGCGTTGTGCGTCGCCGAGCGCGTCCGAATGTTGGCGACGGCGCTTCGTCGGCTGCATTCCATCGATGTCGCCTGCTGTCCGTTCGATCATCGCTGGCCGCTGCGGCTTGCGGCCGCCGGACGCCGGATGCGGGCCGGGGTTGTCGACGAGGAGGATTTCGACGCCGAGCGGGCCGGGCAAAGCGCGGCCGCGCTGTTTTCCATCCTTGGCAATATTCCGGTCAGCGACGAGGATCTGGTGGTCACGCATGGTGACGCCTGCCTGCCGAATTTCATCGCGCTCGACGGTGGCGTCGCCGGATTTATCGACTGCGGACGGCTGGGCGTTGCCGATCGCTATCAGGATATCGCGCTCGCTTGCGCAAGCATTGAGCGAAATTTTGGTTCTTCCTTCGTCAAACCATTCTGCGATCACTATGGATGCGGGCCGCGGGATGCCGCAAAGATGAAGCGATATCAGTTGCTTGATGAGTTCTTCTGAATAATTGATTCATCCATTCTGGCAGCCATATCGCCGCGATCCAAGGGGCCGTCGGTTGGATCACGGCGAGTAGAACCAGTTGCTGCCTCGCCAACAGGTCGGGTGGCTGCGATCTGGAAATCGCTGACTGCGCCCCTATATGGAGCCCTCACCAGGAGGAGCTACCGATGTCAGCCCAGCCAGTGAAGATACCCGGCCCGGAACACCCGATCACCATCACGCCGAATGCAAAACGCGTTCTGGTGACGGTCGATGGCCGGGTGATTGCCGATAGCAGGCAGGCGTTGTCGCTGCAGGAGGCCAGCTATGCCTCGGTCTCCTATCTGCCGCGTTCCGATGTCGACATGACATCGCTCCAGCGAAGCGATCACAAGAGCTACTGCCCTTACAAGGGGGAGGCGTCGTATTACAGCATTCCGGCGGGCGGACAGCGTTCGGAGAACGCGATTTGGACATACGAGACCCCTCATGACGCCGTCAGCGAGATCAAGGACTACGTTGCCTTTTATCCAGACCGTGTGGGTTCGTTCGTGGAAACCGCGGATTGAGTTACCGGGCACGGCGTCACATCTGCCGTTAAGCGGCGAACTCAAATTAAAGGCGTTCAAGCGGGAAAGAAAAGCGTGTGTTCAGGTTTGCCGATAGGGCTGAGACGCGGGCATTCAACTCTTGCGAAGGAGGAGCGCTCCGTGGCGTCAAGGATGGTCCGGCAGGGAAACCGGACCGATCCCCGTATCTGGTAAGACTGTTCTCACTAGTGGTAATGAGTAGTGATAATACGTTGAATAGATAGGTTATTTTGTCTTCCGATAAGATTTCCACTTTCAATAGGAATTTCCCAAATGATCAATGTGTGCCACGAAGAAGTGACAAACGCTGTCGAGGCGGCTGGCCTTGCCATGCTCGAAGCCCTCGAAGCTGACCCATTGCTCAAGCGTCAGTTCGAGCTTGAGGAGGGAATGAAGCTCGAAGGTGCAGACCGCTATGCGCGAAATACTGAGGCAGCGCAGAAGGTCGGGCGTGAGGGTGACCTGGTCCCGCAGAAGGATCTCATCAGGGAAAACGTGAAGCTGGTTGCAAGCGGCATTGAAGAATGGCTCGACGCTGACCAAGCGCGGCTTGATGCCATGACAGGGCGTGGGCGTCGTCAGCCTAAGCTGGCCGCTAAGTGGCTCCGTGAGATCGGCGCTCTGACCGCGTCCTTCGTTGGTCTCAAGACCATGTTCAATATGGTTGGCCGCAATCGCGGTACGGCTGTCTATGCCATCGCCATCGGCCGAGCCATTCAGGAAGAGATCGCGGTCGCGGAATTCACGCACACGATGCCCAAGCTGTATGAGAAGATCGTCGAGGACTTCACCTCACGCTCGACCGTACACCATCGCCGCGTCCTGCGTGCAGCTATCCAGCGCCATGCTCCACACCTCCTCGACTTCGACGGAGAGAAGGCCGAACAGCAGATGCAGGTCGCCGTTGGTCTCGTGGTCCTCGAAAGCATCATCAAGCAGACGGGTCTCTTCATCACCGACGTACAGACCACGTCCTCCAAGACCGTCGAGACTGTCGAGCTGTCGCCTAAGGCTCTGGCCTACATCGAGCAGCGCCACGACGTCGCGAAGTTCTTTCAGCCTTTCTACAAGCCTACCATCATTCCGCCTCGGCCATGGACCGACGTCCGTTCTGGAGGCTATCACGGCGTCCTGGCGGGTCGCCATTGCGTAGTGAAGGGTCGCCACGGTGACCGCGCCTACATCCGCAAGCTCCGCAACGCTGACATGTCGCTGGTCTATGAAGGGCTCAACTACCTGCAGAACACGCAGTGGCAGGTGAACCGCGAGCTGTTCGACATCCTCGATCAGTACGCTTTTGCTACGACCCTCGGCGATCTGCCTGACGTTCAGAAGCGCGAACCGCTGGAGCGTCTGCCGTTCATGGGGCAGGGCAAGGAGAAGACCGACGCCAAGACGTGGTCGGACAAGCAGAAGGAAGTGTTCAAGGACTGGTGCCGATCGAACGCTGCGATCCACACTGAGAACTACGAGAAGGAAGGGCAGGTCTCTTCGCTGGCATCGACCATTGAGACCGCACGTCAGTACTACGCCGAAGAGCGCTTCTTCTTCCCGTGGAACCTCGACACAAGAGGCCGTGCGTACCCGATCGCTCGTGGACTGCAGCCTCAGGGCTCGGACTGGCAGAAGGCTCTCCTGCGTTTTGCTCGTGGCCGTGAGTACACTGCCGAGGCGCGCTTCTACCTCATGTTCCACGGTGCCAACTGCTACGGCGAGACCGAGACAGGCGTAAAGCTCGACAAGGCGCTCTACCTCACGCGTGTCAAATGGGTCGAGGACAACAAGGCGCTCATCTTCCGTGTCGCCGATGATCCTCACGGCACGACAGACGTTTGGGCTCACAAGAACCGCGAAAGCCCGTGGATGTTCCTCGCGTTCTGCCTTGAGTTCGCCCGTTGCGAGCGTATGGCAGCTGCAGGTCTCCCTGCGGTGACACACCTGGCTCCGGCCTTCGACGGGTCTTGCAACGGTCTGCAGCACTTCTCCGCAGCCTTGCGCGACTCGATCGGCGGGGAGGCGGTCAACCTCACGGCCAACACAACGCCGTCCGATATCTACACGCTGGTCGCTCGGAACCTCAAGGAACAGCTTGAGGCCATTGCCGCAGGTCAGGCTTTAGGCGTGGTCGAGGAAGAGTATGAGGATGACGACGGCGTCATGCGCATCAAGTACAAGTACTGCGATGTCACCATGGCGAGACGTTGGCTCAACAGCAAGCAGATCGGCCGAGGGCTGTGCAAGCAGCCGGTCATGACCACGCCTTACGGCTCGAACCACGCTGGCATCAAGATGCAGATGATCAAGGCGCTGGAGAAGGCTGACGGTTTCCGCTTCGACTTCCCGACATGGTTCGACGTAGAACGCCGGAAGAAGGCTTACGACAACTTCAACGAATGCACATGGCTGGCCTCACAGATCATCAAGGCAATCGCAGCGGTCGTCGTTAAGTCGCGTGAGGCCATGGACTGGCTCCAGAACGCCGCCAGACTGGCGAACAAGGCAAACGATAAGGTGGGCTGCGAGATCCACTGGACGGCCCCCTCTGGCCTTCCTGTGAAGCAGTATTATGAGGACTTCGGGACGATGCGCGTCAAGACCGAGTTCATGGGGCAGACCTATGTGCCTCAGATCACGGACGTGGTCGGTCCCAAGAAGCTCTCAAAGCATGAGCAGGTGAACGGCATTGCGCCAAACTTCGTGCACTCGCTCGACGCCTCGGCCATGCTGCTGACCGTCGTTCGGCTTGGACGACAGGGCGTGCAGGACTTCTTCATGATCCACGACAGCTTCGGCGTACCGGCAGCGGATGCGCAGAGGCTTTGGCTGGAGACCCGATCGGTGTTTGTTGACATGTATACGAAGCATGACGTCCTGCAGGAGTTCCGCGATGGGCTCGTGCTGCAGATCGGCGAAGAGCTGGCCGAAAAGCTGGACCCATTGCCAGCGAAAGGCACGCTCAATCTCACTGAGGTGCTGCATTCGGACTTCTTTTTCGCATGATAGGGGAGGTCAGCGAATAAGAGTGACGCACCTGATAGCTCAAGGCCAAGCTTACAGTCTTGCTTTAAGCTAGTGTTATAGTGGTTCTTATATAGAACCTTAAAGCTTTAAGACGTGCGTACGTGTGAGACCCACTAAGCCCCTTGCCGAAAGGCCGGGGGCTTTTTGCGTTACTCTCACTATTGGAAGTCAGGATTAAGAGTTACGCACCTGATCAATCTATCAACTCCGATTTCTGGAACATCACTCATGACTGAATTCACACCTGCCATCTACGGCGCAGCTCCGAAGGATTTGGGTCTCATTGAACTGGACACATCGGAGATGATGTTCTGGCTCTACGCTCCTATCAAAGTCCCCGGCATGTGGATGGAGACTCCGCCCAAGCAGCTGGAGAAGTACGATCGGCTCCTCGACGAAGTCCGCTTCGACGTTATCGATACGTATGGCGAGAAACGCTGGACCGACAGCTACGTCTACCTTTCCGTCAAGATCCTTCACGTTACGCCTGATGCGCCTGGCAATCGTCCCGGCTGGCACAGCGACGGCTTCCTCACGGATGACCTGAATTACATTTGGGCCGACCGCAATCCGACCGAGTTCCTCGTCACGAAAGACCGTGAACTTCTCTCGTTCGTAGCAGACCACACGGCATCCATAGCTCAGATGAACTGGGTCAGCGCCGTTCAGCTGGCTGGTGAACGTCGAGAACATGCCAAGGTCAACCATCTCTATCGCCTCGACCAGACGGTGATCCATCGCGTTTCTCTCAATGTTGAGAGTGGCAAGCGAGCTTTCATCAAGGTCTCGGTATCCGACAAGCCGTACGTACAGCTCGGCAATTCCATCAACCACGATCTCCCTGAACATGAACGGCCTTCGGTCGAGCGTCAGGCCGAGCGTAACTGCCCTCAAGGAAACAAGTGATCATGCAGGACTACGTAAAGCAGGAACTGAACGTTGGCGCTCGCGTAGTACACGGGGTGGGTGGAAGGCGCGGCGGTCTATCAGGACCATACCGTGTGCATAGCTTCACTCCGAAGATGGTTCGGCTGTGCCGCCGCTCTCGACCAGATACCGTCGAAACTATCGTTCCATCGTACAATCTTGTGAAGGTGGCTGATGTTTGACCGCAGCTACCATCGTGACGGCGACAGCTATCACACGACCAAGATCACCCAACAGCCCCACGACGCAGCCGATGCAGCTCGGCTCTACGGCTCCCTCGAAGACAAGGCCACCAGCAAGGTGGTCGCTGTCGTCGCGCAGCAACTCCCAAGCATCGACACGACCTACGCCCGAATTCAGCAGGAGCGTTCGGTCCTGCAGATGACGGAGCATCACACGGTTGTCTTCAAGATCAACGGTCGAACGGTCACAACGCGGGTCGATAGGCACGACTTCGACACCCGCGAAACGACCATGCAGAAAGAGCTTCAAGTCATCTCGGAAGAGGTGGCCAAGGAGGTCATGAAGCTGATCGCTGCGGATGTCTATCGGCATAGCTTTGGGAGGATGTGGAAATGATGCAACCGCACTGCCTAATCAACAACGTGCGCTTCAAGCGCATGGTGCTGCCTCCGGGCTTCTCAACGAAGACCTCCTGCCATGCTCACAATCCCTACGGTGGCATCAACGACTACTTCGTTCTCAGAACTGGCACTGAACCGTCCGGCACGTATCGGCTGGTCAGCTTGAAGACATATGTAAGGAACACCAGATGAAAGTGGAATGCATTGAAAGAGGCCTCAAGCACCTGACTCGCGGCAGGATTTACAGCGTCCTCCAGTCTAACGGCGAGAAGATACAGATCATCAACGATAACGGGAGCGCTTGCTATTATTTCTCGTATCGCTTCAAACGTGTGCCGGAAGCTGCCATCGACCGCCGCGCCAAGATCGTCGGAAAGTCCGCTGACATCATCGTCACCGACGAGATCGGCTGGAACCCTGAGACCCGCGGCCCGCAGATGGCCAATCCCCAGGCCAGAACCATCTTCAAGTACCAAGTGCCGACCTTGGAACAGTTCGAGCTGGACCTGCCGCAGGACGCACAGCTGATCCGCATCGCGCATATCGACGGCTTTACGTGGGCTTGGGCGGTGGTCGATCTGCGGAAGCCGCTGGCCAGTCGCAAGTTCCGTGCGTTCAAGACCGGCGCAACCATTCCTGACGACTTCGATACGTCTGCCTATGTCGGCTTCTATCTGATCTACGTGCAGATGGAATTGGGTCTCTATGTTTTCGAGGAGAAGTGATGAAAGCAAAGTGTATCGACAAGACCTGCTTCGGAGACTCGCGCTGGGTGCGCACGGAGGTTGGCCGAAGGATTGGTTCGAAGTTGTTGACGACGAGCCCATCAAGCCACTCCCTCAGGTCCGCGTCCTAACGCTCGGCATTCCGCTGAACGCAAAGCAGGTCGTCGTCACGGTCTCGGAAGCTGGCGCTAGCTGGCAATGGGACTGCGCTGAGTGATCTACCTCCGGTATCGGAACAAGATCGAACTCATCCAATACTGCACGATCTGCAAGGGCAGGGGCTCGATAGCCCACGATGACTGGCGCGATACGCCGGTCGGCCTCTTCAACTTTGGACACGTTTTGCTTTGCCGATGCATCGGAGGCAAGACCATCTCCTATCCGTGGACACGCGGTAAATCCGTGCCACCTCTGATTTCCAGAAAGAAGAAAACATGAACAATATTCGCGTAGTCCGCGCACCGAAGAACCGCATCGTCCGCGAGGGGATGCCGATTATGGCTGTCCGTAAACTAGGCCGCCCCAACACGCGCCTTCTGGCAGGAAAGACATACGACGTTATCGCAGTAAGGGGCAGTCAGCTCTGCGTCCTCGACGAGGACGGCGATGTTACTTGGACAGATGTGGACAATTGGTGGGGATTTACACGCACACATATCGGCTATGTGGTCGTGAAGTTCGACGACGCTTTCCGTATCGCTGGCCTCGAAGCTGGCGGAGAGTATCCCGTTCAGGCGGAACTCAAGGACCACGTCGATCTCAAGCTCATCTCTGGCCGCGTTCTGCGGGTGAAGAAGAAGCGCGTCACGGCGATCCACTCCAATCCTCAGGCCGCGACGGAAGAGTACTTCTCGTGGAAGGGAAACCGCGAGCGTGTCGCCTACCAGCAGCGCGAGGCTGAGGCGAAGCGTAAGGCTGCGGAGAAGGCGAGGGAAGAAGCTGCGGCCAAGACACCTGAACGCACCTATCAGCCGTTCCTAGCATCTTCGGCTCTCGCTGACCTCGCTCGGTACTGTGCGCAGGATGTCCTGTGGTCTTCGCAGCTCATGCCTGTAGCCAAGCCTCCGGCTCTGACCATCAACATTCCGGAAGGCAAGACATCGGTCACCATCACGCACGGCGTACACGGCGAGACCCATCTGGCTTTCGCGTAACAAGGATCACCTATGACAATCTACCTCGATCTCGACGGCGTCCTTGCGAACTTCGACAAGCGCGCCATGGGCATTCTCAATGAGTGCCACTACAGGTACGACTTCATCCACGGCGGTGACGCTTTGTGGTCCCGCCTTCATGGGACCAAGGACTTCTTCGCTGGCATGGAGAAGATGCCCCGCGCTTGTCTGCTTATTAAGGCTCTGCAAGGTGCCGATGGAAAGCTACGCAGCGACGCCGTCGTGTTGACAGCTCTCCCTTCGACGGGCGCAGAGGACACCGACAGGCAGAAGCGCGAGTGGTGCGAAAATCATCTTGGCGAAGAAGTTGTGGTCGTCACCTGCAAGACTAAAGAGAAGCCGCTTTATTGCCAGCCTGGCGACATCCTCATCGACGATCGCACGGTCAACCGCGAAGCATGGGAAGCAGCTGGAGGCTACTTCATCTGGCACAAGGATGCTGAGATGGACACGACCTTGGCAATCCTCAGAACGCTCAAGGTTATCGCATAATCTCTCACTCTCAATAATGAGAATAAGAGTGACGCACCTGATAGAATAATTCGCAAACCACACGGACCTCCCATGAGACTCGATCCCCTAAGGCTCGGCCATATGCCCCTCAATGGGCCTGTGACCGTGGCTCTCCTCATCGCCGATGCCACGCAGAATGTCCGATCGCCGGAAGAACGTGCAGCCGGAGCGATGCTCTTCCTCCAGACCTACCTCGACGTCCTTGGTGAAGACCCTCAGGACGTCGCCACTGTGGTGCAGAACATGCTCCGCAAAGCCGAAACCGTACAGCGCGGACGCATCACTGCGCTCGCCGAGTACATCAAGGATGAGATGCTTAAGCAGGTGACTGCCGACGACATCCTCGGATCGCCTGATGAATTCTGACATCGACATCAAGACCCTCTCTCCCTCAGCCCTCCGCGTCCTCAACCACGCGGTCGGCGAATTCAAATCCCTCGGCTACATCGACTCGGTCACCGCTATGGACCTGACCCTCGAAGGCATCGACCCCGATGATGCTCTCGACTTTGCCGAGGCGTACATCGAAAGCACAACGCATTGACCACCAAGCGTAAGTACGAAGTGAAGACCTCCCTCAAGGGAACGCTGGTCTTCCCGCATTTCAACATCCCCGACAGCAAGTTCACAAAGCCTGGCAATCGGCCTGACTATCGCGGCAAACTCCGCGTGGACAAGACCGTCTTCGCAACGTCCGGCTGGCAGAAGTACCTCGACGACCTGGCGGAAGCCGCTCTCGATAACGCTACCGATCAGCAGGGCCAGCCGCTCTCGCCGGTAAACAAGGCCAAGGCGAAAGCCAAGGGTCTCGTGAAGCCTTACTCTCAGGCGTACGATAAGGACGGCAATGAGCTGCCTTACTTCGACGTCAGCTTCAAGGTCTCGGACGGCGGCATCGATACCAAGACCGGCGAAGAGTACAGCAACAAGCCCAAGCAGTTCGATACGTCGAGCCCTCCCAAGACCGTGGACCTTACGCTCCGCAGCGGGACCGAGGCTAAGGTCAGCTATACGGTGTTCCCGTGGGCGACCGCAGCTCTCGGCTATGGCATTACGCTCCGGCCTAAGGCCATCCAGATCTTCAAGCTCGCAACTTCCGGCACGGCCGACGCTGCATTCTTCGGCTTCGAAGGTGACGAAGATGGCTACCATGCAGATGAGACCGGCGCAGAGGCGTTCGGCAATCAGGACGCTGGTGGCTATCAGTCCGGCTCGCAGTCGAGCGGTGCTGGCATCGACGACATGGAAGACATTCCTTTCTGATGACCATCAAGAACCGCAAACCTCAGCAGAGGGACGGGTTCCGATCGACACTGGAAACTTCCAACGCTCGCCTCATGACAGGGGCGGGCGTGGACTTCGAGTACGAGAAGCATCGGCTCTTCTATGTGGTCCCCGCACGGGTCGCCTCATACAAGCCTGACTTCGTGCTGGCCAATGGCATCATCATCGAGACCAAGGGTCTCTTCGACGCCGAGGATCGCCAGCATCACATCCTCCTAAAGCAGCAGTACCCTGACCTCGACGTTCGCTTCGTGTTCAGCCGGTCTGCATCCACGCTCACGTCCGTCTTCAAGAAGAATGCCGATGGCACGAAGACCCGTCGAGACAACGCAATCACCTACGCCAAGTGGTGCGAGACGCACGGCTTTCTCTACGCTGACAAGGTTCCGCCAATGGCGTGGCTGACGGAGGCGCATGACGAAGTCCGTTGGTCCGCCATCCGACAGGCAGAAAGCAAGCCGGAACTGTGATCAACCGCAAGCACTTCTTCGACGCCGTCCGCCCAATGCACGGCGACAAGCTCTCCTCCAAGCAGGTCGTCAACTACTCGGTCCTTCTCAATGAATGGGAAGCCAAGTGGTCGGACCTGCCTATCGAGTACTTCGCGTACATGCTTGCGACCCTGCATCATGAATGCGCAAAGACCGTCGAGCCCATCACTGAGTTCGGTCCTAAGACCTACTTCGCCAAGTACGGCAAGGGGACACTGGCCAAGCTCCTCGGCAACACAGCGCTGGCCGATGGCTATGCCTTCCGTGGCCGTGGGTGGGTCCAGCTGACCGGCCGCAGGAACTACTATGTGGCCAGCAAGAAGATCGGCGTGAACCTGGTCGCCAATCCAGACCTCGCCCTAGACCCGACGATCGCGACCAAGATCCTGTTCAACGGCATGACCGAAGGCTGGTTCACCACGAAGCGCCTCCGAGACTACATGGTCAAAGGTGTCTTCCAGCCGGTCAACGCTCGCCGGATCATCAACGGCACCGACAAGGCCGCGCTTATCGCCGGTTACTACGCGTCCTTCCTCAAGGCTCTGACCAAGTGATGGACAATGGACTTCTCCCGGCCCTCCTATTCGGAGTGGTCTGGCTAGCGTGCTGCCTCTTCATCGCACGTGCAATCCACAAATTAGGAACACCATCATGAATTTCATCACTGAGAATTGGGAAGGCATCGTTGCCGCCCTCACGGCTGTCGTTGTCCTCGCAGACAAGATCGCCAAGCTGACCAAGACCACGAAGGATGACGAGTTCATCGCCAAGGTCGAAGCTGCACTCGGCGTCCTCGGCACCAAGTAATGCTCAAGGCCATCGTATCGTTCATCGTTGCGGTGGCCGCTCGCTTCCTCGAAGCCCTGTACGACAAGCAGGTCGAGGAGCAGCTGCGCCGCGCCAAGGTTGAAGCCGAGCTTAATGCTCTCGTTACTGAAAGTGAGAATGCCCGTGCGCAAGTTACTTCTAGTCCTGACCTTAAGTCTGCCGTTGGCCGCTTGCGTCAGTTCGCAGCCGACAGTGACTAGGGCAGGGGTCGCCGCGATTTGTCCGGTCCCCATGTCCAAGGCCGAGGCTAACGCTTCTGCCGACTTCTTCGACAACACGCCTCCGGATGATCCTCAGGCCCTGCTTGTCGCTGACCTCCTCATTCGTCTCAACTCTGAGACCAAGATCTGCCGAAAGGGCAAGCTGTGAGCCGCATCAAGATCTTCTACCTGTCCGTGCTTGTCGTCCTGCTTACGGTCTGGCGACAGGCCACGGTTTGGAACGTCGTGTTCTTCGTTCCTGTCCTACTCATCCGCGTCCCGGTCATGGGTATCGCACTTATCATCGACAAGCTGTCTCGTCTTATCGAGGCTGTCGATGACGCGGGTCTCCTTCCGTACCTCAAGTGGAACTACGCGGACTAACCCTCTCACTCCGATTACTGGAAGCAATATGACCCATAAAGAATTCGTCGACCAGATCAACGTCAACGGTCTCTCGCCGCAGTGCCGTACGCTCTACCGTCACCTGACACAGCGCAAGGCCGCTGGCATCAGCCAGATGGAAGCGACACTCCTCTACAAGATCATGGCCCTGCCACGGCGTATCGCCGACCTTAAGGAAGCTGGCATCCACATCAAGGCTGAGAACAAGGTCGATCAGACCGGCACTCGTTACGCCCGCTATTCGCTGGAAGCCTGAGCATGAAGGGTGTCAATCTCTTCACGCCACCAATGCTCGGCGTAGCGCTGGCCCTGACGTCGTTCTTCCCCGGCACCATCCTAGCAGGTGGAGCCCTTCGCGATCTCAACGCTGGCCTTCCGCTGTCCGCGATCAAAGACTTGGACTTCTTCGTCCCGTTCGACACGCCGGAAGAGGAGGTCGCTGGTCTCCTTGACGACTGCGGATGGTCCGACATTACGCAGCGCTGCTCGCATTACTTCATGAAGGGTTCCGATGGGACCGTCGAGCAGAGCATCCAGTTCAGCCGACAAGGCCAGCCTGACGTCAATGTCATCTGGATGGCCGAAGGCAACCGGCCGATCGACCGCATGTCCAAGTTCGACTTCGGCGCTTGCCAGATCGTATGGGACGGGCGGCAGTATCACACGACCAGCGCCTACATCGACGACATGGCGAACCGGACGTTCACTCTGATCCGAGCCGACACCAAGGAGCAGTACGACCGCTCTATGCAGCGTTGGGCTCGCATCTCCGAGCGGTACGAAGGCTGGCGTCTGATCATCCCTCGGCCGTTCCTTGAGCAGCATACGGACATCGGTCTGGTGACCTTTGGCTGACAGGCATGACGACCTCTTCTCGCACTACTTCAAGGCAGCACAGGGCAATCTAATCGATGCCCTGGCGCTTGCCGTTGACGACCTCATAAAGCTCGGCGGACTGGTCTCGGCCGGTTACGTCCGTGTAAACAAAGACGGAAAGCATGTCAGAAAATGAATACCCTCAGAGCGAACTCGTATCCAAGGGACCATGTGAACAGTGCGGCAGCTCTGACGCGAACGCTCTCTACACTGATGGACACACGCATTGCTTCTCCTGCGGCTCCACTAAGGGCGGAGATGGCCCTGTTGATGGCGGAACGCACAGCTCTAAGCCGGTGCCTAAAGACTTTCTAGAAGGCATCTACCGAGCGCTATCGACCCGCAAGCTGACCGAGGAAACCTGCCGACGCTGCAACTACAAGGTAGGCAAAATGTATACGGGCGAGTTCGTCCGCATCATCCCTGTCACCAAGAAGGGACAAGTCGTCGGCCAGAAGATCAAGCCTGAGGACAAGGACGAAACGTTCGCGATCGGTGATTGCAACAAGAACGAAATGTTCATGCAGTCCATGTTTAAGGGCGGCGGCAAACAGCTGATCATTACCGAGGGCGAAGAGGACGCGATGAGTGTCTACCAGCTGCTCGGCTATAAGTGGCCGGTGGTCTCAGTGACCAAGGGAGCTGACGGCGCGCTTAAGGACATCAAGCGGAACATCGAGTTCGTCGAAGGCTACGACCGTGTCATCTTCATGTTCGACATGGATGCTCCCGGCCGCGCCGCAGTGGACGAATGCGCCAGCATCCTAACGCCTGGCAAAGCGCACAACGCCTCTCTTCCTCGTAAGGACGCATCTGAATGCCTAGTCGCTGGAGACGGGGCTGCAGTGGTGTCCGCTGTATTCGAGTGCAAGGTCTGGCGACCGGACGGCGTGTTCACCCTCGACGAGATCTTCGAAGAGGCCATCAAGCCGGTAGAGCAGGGCCTTCCATGGTGCATCCCTGAGATGACCAAGTGGACCTACGGCCGTCGAGGTGGGGAGCTTATCGGCTTCGGCGCTGGCACTGGCGTAGGCAAGACCGACTTCTTCACACAACAGATCATCTATGACGTCATCGAGCTGGACCAAAATGTCGGCATCATCTTCCTCGAACAGCACCGCGCTGAGACCGCAAACCGTCTTGCTGGCAAGATGGCAGGTAAGCCATTCCATGTGCCTGACGGATCGTGGACTGATGATGAGCGTGTGGCCGCGATCAGAAAGCTTGCAGATACAGGCCGTGTCAATATCTACTCCAGCTTCGGGGTAGCCGATTGGGACCGCGTCAAGGTCATCATCCGATCGATGGTCGTACAGCAGGGCGCAAAGCTCATCTACCTCGACCACCTCACTGCGCTTGCCGACCCTGCACGGGAACGCGAAAGCCTTGAGCAGATCATGGGTGAACTCGCATCGCTCTGCCAAGAGCTAGGCTGCATCATCCACTATATCTCGCACCTATCGACGCCGGAAGGAAAGTCGCATGAAGAAGGTGGGCAAGTATCGCTCCGTCACTTCAAGGGGGCGAGGGCCATTGGTTTCTGGACGTTCTTCGCTTTTGGCATCGAGCGCAACAAAGCGGCCGAAGATCCAGCCGAGCGACTGGTCACGACTATCCGCTGCATTAAGGATCGCTTTACGGGTCGTGCCGATGGCATGACTACGAAGGTGAAGATGGATCACAAGACCACGCGCCTCAATCCATACATAGGCTTCGACGTCGAGCAGTTCGATAACACTCCGGACTACGACAGCGCAGCTTTGCCCTGATCCTCTCACTCTCGGAATTGACGAATGAGAAACCGCTTCATGATGCAGGACGAGATGAACGACCTGCATAGGCAGCTTGGCGAGCAGCGCCGCGCCTACCGCGAACTCGAACGCTACGCCGACCACCTCTCGGCGCAGCTTCTCGAATACCAATTGAAAGAACCCAATGCCTCCGATCACACCGACGAAGGAGTGGTTGCTATGGGACTTGGAGACGAACGGCTTCTTGGCCGTTGTATCGAAAATCCACTGCGTAGCCATACTCGACATCAAGACGGGTGCGACCTTCCGCTATGGGCCTGACCGCATCGTCGAAGCTTTGCAGCGCATCATGGCGGCTGAGTACTCGACTGGTCACAACATCGTAAAGTTCGACATTCCCGTCTGCCAAAAGCTCTTCCCTTGGTTCAAGCCAATGGGTCGAGTGACAGACACACTGATCGTCTCTCGGCTCATCTGGTCGAACCTAAAGCAAGACGATTGGTCACGTATACGCTCAGGCACGAATTACCCGAAACACCTGTGCGGCCGCCATTCCCTTGAGGCATGGGGACATCGCTTCGGCGAGAACAAGGGCGACTACTCCGCAATGATGAAAGCCAAGGGTCTCGATCCTTGGGCCGAGTACAGCGAAGAGATGATGGATTACTGCGTGCAGGATCTGATCGTCAACTTCCTCTTATGGAAGACCATCGCCTCCAAGAAACCTGCAGCAAAGGCGGTCGCACTTGAACACGATATCCAGAAGATCATCATCGACCAAGAGCGAAATGGCGTTGGTTTCAATGTCGTTAAGGCTGGTCGTCTCTATGCTGAACTCAGCGCGAGACGGGAAGCGTTGCTCGAAGAGTGCCGTCTACTATTCCCGAAATGGATTGTGCCAGGCGGAATTGAAGTACCTTCGCGGACTGTTCGACGTGGTCGAGGAGAATACGGGAAGCGACTTGAGAAAGTATATCATAAGACTACCGGCAAGCCTCTCAAGGATCGCGAAGTATATCGAGTATACGAGACCGTTACTGCTGGCTGGTCCCGACAGAAATTCGAGATAGTCGAGTTCAATCCCGGCTCAAGAGCGCACGTCGCTGACAGGCTTATAGCTGTCTATGGCTGGCAACCGATCGAGTTCAACTCCCCTGATGACGACGAAGATGGCGGAGAATTAGGCAAGCCTAAGGTCACCGACGAAATCCTCGGCAACTTGGACTATCCCGCAGCCAAGCTGTTGGCCGAGTTCTACGTCATCCAGAAGCGCCTCGGAATGCTATCCGAAGGCAAGAACGCGTGGCTGACCCACGAGCAGAACGGCATCATCTATGGACAGCTCAACCCTCAAGGCACACCGACTGGACGCGCTACCCATAGCAAGCCCAACCTCGGCCAAGTGCCTAGCCTTACGAATGCTAAAGGCACCGTGCCTTACGGCCGTGAGTGCCGAGAGCTATTCCAGCCGACCCGCAAGGGATGGGTTCAGGTCGGTGCTGACGCGTCGGGCCTTGAGCTGCGTTGCTTGGGCCACGAGCTGCATCCGTTCGACGGTGGAGCTTATGCTGACATCGTACTCAATGGGGACATCCATTGGACTAACGCTATCCTTCTCGGTCTCGTACCTCTCGGCACTACGCGAGACGATCACATCAAGCTTCACAAGGAAGCCCGTGCGATAGCCAAGCGCTTCATCTACGCGTTCCTCTATGGGGGCGGCGCTGAGATGATCGGCTCGATCGCTGGCGTCACGGCTGAGGAAGTCGCGAAGTGGGGCAAGGACAAGCGCACGATCAACCGCCTTGTGAAAGACGGTAGGCATCCGGAGCCAGCTCTGGTCGCTACGATCGTCAAGGGCGGCAAGCTCATGGACAAGTTCCTTGAGAACCTGCCAGCGCTCAAGGATCTCAAAGACCGGATTAAGGATGAGCTTAAGGAACTGGCCGGAAACCTTCGTGGTCTCGACGGTCGCCTCCTTCCGAGCCGTAGCGCTCACTCGGCCTTGAACCTTCTCCTACAGTCTGACGGAGCGCTTATCTGTAAGCAGTGGATCATCATTGCTCATAGAGACCTGGCAGCTGCCGGTTACGTCCTCGACGCTGACTACGCGCAGATGCTTTGGGTCCACGACGAGATCCAGATCGAGTGCCGCCCTGAGATCGCTGAGGACGTAGCTCGGATCATTCGTGAGGCCGTGCCTAAGGCTGGCCTGTTCTTCGACTTCCGCGTCAAGCTCGACGGGGAAAGCATGATCGGAGAGCATTGGGCCGCATGTCACTAATCGCAGCAGACGTAAGGTCACTCCTTGCGCTGCTGTACGAAGGAGGTCCGGCTCTCACGAAGGGCAACCTATCGCGGTCTATGGCAGACGCAATCGCTGAGGCAGCAAGCCGAGGCTTCATCACAACACTTCTGGACGGCGAGGCTACACGCTGCTGGCGACTAACGCCGCAGGGTCTCGCTGTCCTGCAGTACGGAGACTAATTACACATGATCACACAGATCAAAGTTGTGAGCGGGGACGATGAGTTCCTGTTCGACACAAACGCTGTGATCTTCCTGAAAGGCCCAAGCCATCAGGTCCAGATCACGATCAATCCAGACGGCGAGGCGAACATCGTCTCGTTCGAACCGCATCAAGGCTCCCTCTACGTTGAGGTGGACGGTGCAGACTGCAACTACTTCTCTCGTCAGGTGGTCGTCAGCCATTGAAGACCCTCCTCATAGACGGCGATGCGCTTGTCTACCAGCTGGCCTTCTCCGCTGAGGTGAAGACCAATTGGGCAGATGAGGGCGAAGAGCCTATCTGGACGATCCACGCAGATGAGGCGGAAACTACATTCCGTCTCGTCCGCGCCGTGCAGAAGCTCCAAGAAGTGCATTGGGCAGACAACGTTGTGTTTGCCCTAAGCGATCCTGACGAGAACTTCCGGCTGGACTTCTGGCCGACCTACAAGGGGAACCGCAAGGAAACGCGGAAGCCCTTGCTTCATGCCCGCATGAGGGAAGTCGTACAGGAGAAGTTCAAGACGTACCTTAAGCCAAGGCTTGAGGCAGACGACACGATCGGCATCCTGGCTACGAACCCCTTCATCATCAAGGGCGAGAAGGTCATCATCTCTGATGACAAGGATTTCAACACGATCCCCGGCGAACGGTTCAAGTTCAGGGTCGATCCGAAGACCGGCCAGTATCCCGGCTGGAACCAGACCACGGGCGATGCAGAGAAGTATCACCTCCAGCAGACCCTAAGCGGCGACATGACGGACTTCTATCCCGGTTGCCCGAAGATGGGTCCGGTCAAGGCCACTCGGCTTATTGAGGACACACACAGGGAATGGTGGGAGAGCGGCAATACGCAGCCATCCAACTATGTCCCATGGGTCTGGCCAAAGATCGTCGAGAAGTACGCCGAAAAGGGTCTCACAGAAGACGACGCCCTGACGCAAGCCAGATGCGCGCGCATCCTGCGCACTCAGGACTTCGACTACAAAACGCAATCCCCAATCCTATGGACTCCTCATGGACAATGAAGACGAAATCTCGATCGATGTGAACGAGAGAAGCCGCACGTATTACTTCACGTCGGGCAATAAGCTGACGCTCGAAGACGTAATCCGGATCGAGGCGTCTACCAAGAGCCGAACGCACGTCGTCTACACAGGCGATGGAAAGTGCACTGCAGTGTCTGGCGAGTTTGATGCAGTGGAGACAGACGAACGATGAGCCTGTTCAAGAAGGGAGATCTTATCAAGTGCATCGACGATCGCGGTAGTAGAGATCTGGCGAGAGGATGCGTCTATAGGTTCGACAAGTACGCAGACCATGATCCAGACCTTATATTCGTAGATAGTGGCTCTTCGATGTACTTTGCCAAACGCTTCGAGCTGTTTTCGAACGCTGATCCGAAACCTGACTACCCCGCGCCAGCCTCAGGCTATCCTGATGGCAACCCCAAGACAGCGATCGGCCTGACCAAGCCTTCCTTCTCGAACGTCCCGGCTCCGGCTCTCCTGCCGATGATGAAGGCGTTTGCTGACGGCAAGCAGAAGTACGGCCGGTTCAACTGGCGAGAGAAGGGAGTGACCGCGAGTGTTTACTACGACGCAGCGCAACGACACCTCATGGCCTATTGGGATGGTGAGGACAGGGCTAGCGATAGCGGCGTTCATCACCTGGGACATGCCATGGCGTGCCTCGCTATCATCCTTGATGCAGAGCGTCATCAGAAGCTCAACGACGACCGCAACGGGCAGGGGGAATTCTCCAAGCTCGTCGCAGAGATGACTGAGAAGGTGACTGCTTAGGCGGTCACTTTCACTATCACGAATGAGAATAAGAGTTACGCACCAGAACAATAGGCCCAAACTCTATGCATGACGATAACACCATCCCTCAGCATGATTGGGAAGATCCTTTTGAGGTCTCTACTCCTAAGGCCAGACCTGATGTCCTGCCTCACGTTGACGAAGCGCTGATCAAACACCTGCGTGAACGCCGTGAATGGATGGACAAGACCCCTGATCCCTCATGGGACGACACACTCATCCAACGCAACATTGGTGCCAACGCCGTCCTCCTTTACCTAGAGCAACTGCTTGAAGAACAGCGTGGCGCTCCAGTCTAGAAAGAACGCCCATGTGCCTTCCCAAGCCCAAGGTCACAACCAACACCACTGAGACCGTAACGCCTCAGGCCGCACCTCAGCCAGCTCCAGTAGCAGACTCCGTGGTCTCCGATGACGATACGTCAGTAGGCATCAAGGCCGCTCGTGGTGCATCAAAGCTCTCGAAGAAGCGATCCCAACTAGGCGGCACAGGCTCCGCAGGTTCGGGTGCCTCAGGCTCCAGTGGTCTCGGCATCCAAGGGGTAGCCAAGTAATATGGAAGATGAAGTCCTCGAAGCACCAAGCGGGGACGGATCACCTCTCAAGGATGAATACGATTCACTCGCTACCGTCCGGCAGGTCTACCTCGACCGAGCCCGTGAGAACGCCCGTCTTACCGTCCCTTCTCTTATACCTCCTGATACCACCCGCAACAGTGGTCGCCGCCTCCCTCAGCCTCCTCACTCTATTGGCGCTCGTGGAGTTAACAACCTCGCTGCGAAGCTTCTGATCTCCCTGTTCCCATCGAACACTCCCGTCTTCCGCATGGTCATTGATGACTTCGAAGTCGAGAAGATGATGGAGAACGCCCCGAAGAAGGGGAAGGGTGAAATTCAGAAGTCACTCAATAAGATCGAGCGTGCGGGGATGCAGGAGCTGGATGCCCTCGGAGCTAGAGCCCCGATTGGTCTCGCCCTAAAGCACCTGCTAGTCGCTGGCAATTACCTGATCTACATGTCTCCGGACACTGGCGAGATCAGAGGATACCCGATCAGCCACTACGTTTGCTCCCGCGATAGCATGGGCAATCCGCTCAAGATCATCACCGAAGAGACCGTAGCTGTCTCATCGCTGCCTTTAGAAGTGCAGGAAGCTCACAAGATACAGGCCAAGATCAAAGGGTCTGAAAAGCCTGACAAGGAAGTCCTCGCCCATACAATGATCGAAAAGCTGGCCGATGGTCGGTGGAAGGTCAGGCAAGAGGTCTGCGGCATTGAGCTGAAAGACCTCGAAGGTCACTACCCGAAAGACAAATGCCCGTACATCCCGCTCCGGCTTATCGCTGTCGAAGGGGAAGACTATGGGCGGTCGATGGTCGAAGACCTTTGGGGCGACCTTGTGTCCGCGAATAACCTGCGTGACGCTCTCGTTAAGTTCGCCAAGGCAGCGGCTAAAGTCCTGTTCTTGGTCAAGCCTAATGCTTCGACCCGTGTCCGTGTCCTGACGCAAGCCCAAGCTGGTGACTTCGTCGCCGGTAACGAAGGCGATATCTCCGTCCTACAGCTGGAGAAGTCGCAGGACTTTAGGGTCGCCAATGAGGTCTTGGCCGATGTCACTCGATCGCTTGAGTTCAGCTTTCTCCTCCAGTCCGCTGCAGCTCGTGATGCCGAACGCGTCACAGCAGAGGAAGTCCGACAGGTCATCCAAGAGCTGGATGCTGGTCTCGGCGGAATGCACGCAGCACTCAGCGCTGACCTACAGCTTCCCATCGTCAAGCTATTGCTCTGGCGTATGGAGAAGAAGCGCAAGTTCAAGCTTCCCAAGTCCATCAAGCCAGCGATCGTCACAGGCGTAGCAGCCCTCGGCCGTGGTCAGGACAGAGCCAACCTAGCGTCGGCCTTCCAAGACTTTGCGCAGCTCAAGATGGTCCCTCCGGAGATCCTCCAGCGCATGAACATCGACGAGCTGATCAACCGTGTCTACGCGGCGAACAACGTCGATCCTTTCGGCCTCATGCAGTCCGACGAAGAACTAGCAGCAGCTCAGCAGAAGCAGCAGCTCCAGGCACTAATCCAATCCGCCGGCCCAGGCGCAATTCAAGAGCTGACTAAAGGCGCAGTCCAAGGTCAGCTTCAAGACAATCAACCTCAAGGATAACACATGGCACGAGCCCCCAAGCTTGTAGACGGCGTTCAGGATGTGGACGTTGAAGCAATTCCAGACGGCACGGCCGTAGCTGTCACCTCTGGCGGACCTGTTCAGGGTCTCGAAGGCGCAGAACGCGAGCCGATCAATTCGTTCGAATGGGAAGTCGTATCGCTCGACGGTCGCTCCCACGGCAACATCACGATCATCACTCACTGATGTCTGAGGCCGCACAAGAAGCCAGCTTCGAGTCTCAGCTTGCTGCCGCAACGGCAGAGGCTGAGGCCGAGGAAGCTGCCTACAAAAGCCGTAACGGTCTTACGGCGGACGTAGAGGAAACCACTTCCGAAGAGCAGACGGATGACGTCGCAGCTCTCAAGGCACGTATCGCCGAGCTTGAAGCAGCCAAGACTGCAGAGACCAGCGAAGAAGAAGAAAAGACAGATGAAGAAGAGCCATCAGACGAACAGTCGGAAGAGGGCGCTGAGGACGAATCGCAAGAGATCAATGGCGAGCAAATCACCGCTGCTGACTACGAGCAGTGGGCTCCTTGGTACGAAGCAGTCGCCAGTGGCGGATCTCTCCCCGAAGAAGCTTTCGCTGCAGCCAAGGAACGTTTCGGCATCACCGACCGGTCGATGGTTGAAGACTACGTTCGTGGTCGCATTGCTGGCCGTGACGCTGCTGCTGCAGAGTATTCTTCCGCTGTGCGTGGGGCTGCTGGCGAAGTAGGCTACGACGCCCTCACAGCTTGGGCTGCAGAGAACCTGTCGCCCGAAGACATCACGAAGTACAACAAGGCCGCTCATTCCAAGAACAAAGACTTGGCTATCGCAGCCACTGAGGCTTTGGTCTTCCGGATGAAAGCCGAAGGCGGTGTCCCGCCTAAGACCCTGCAGGGCAAGACTACGGTCGCCGTTGCAGACGTCTACGCGTCCATGGACGAAATGGTCAAGGACATCAACGATACTCGCTACGACAAGGACCGCAAGTTCCGCGATCGGGTCGATGCGAAGATCCAGCGTTCCGAAAGCGCCAAGAGCGTTAGCGTGACGCGAGGCTCTAAGGCTTACTAAAAAGCTATAGGTCTACCTTAAAGCCTGACCGCAAGTCAGCCGACCGAAACGCCGGTCGTTCGTGTGAATGGCGAGTTTAAAAGCACGGAAACCCTTCCTGTCGGGTGCAATAGACAGGAGCCAATTCGCAGCGCTGCGCTGCAACACAGGCAAACAGGTATGTGGAGAAATCCACTCGCTTTCTAGTGGCGAGGGCCTCAACGGTTGCCAGTGACGATGGGTGATATCGGAACTGGACTTTATTCAGCATCACCTTGGGTAAGCTGCAGCTGAGACCAAGGCCAACGTCGGGAGAGGCGTGACAGGCGGGGAGAGACCCGCACAGTGACCAGTCCTCTTCTGGACACCAATCCCGACTTCCGGGTGCACCGATCGTGAGCGGGGACAAATACTCACGAACTATCCTTGTGCCGACTTCTGGCAATCATAACGCCAACCTTAGGAGACTGCCCAATGGTCAGCCCTGTATCTACAATTCTGATAGGCGTAGCTGGCAAGCAGTCTTACAAGTGGACGAACTCTCCAGCTCCGCTCGCAGCCGAAGGCGCTTCCGTTAAGGTCGCCGGAGCTGCAGCTACGTGGACGCCATCAGGCGATCATGTGGTCATCTCTTCGCCGACCATCGTAGGTGGTGAACGGATCGAGCTTATCGCCACTGCGGCGGTCCCCGGCCTTCTGCAGACCGCAGTGCCGGTCTACAAGCCGTATGCGTAAGGAGATGGCCTTTGGCTGATACCCTTACGAGTTCCCCTTTCTCCTATCCTATGGGGTCGTTTTACGGCGACCTTGATACCCGCATTAAGGTGCTTGAGGCTGCGATCGGGTCAGGCGGCGGCGCTGTTCCGGACTACTCAGTGACGAGCTTTAAGCTAGCCGATGGCGCTGTCATCACGGCAAAGGTCGCTGACGCCAACATCACCTATGGCAAGCTCGCGGCTGACGTTAAGTCGAAGCTTTGGGAAGCCGGTATTACACCTAATCAAACGGTCAGCGATCTTGCAGACGCTAGGACAAGGCTGACAGCTGCAGAAGCGAAGATTACTTGGGAAAAGATTGCGGTGGTAGACTTCGTGTCTCAGACACAGCTTATCCAAACCGATCTAGGCGCTTTCCGAGATCTGCGCATTACACTTGAACTTGAGCCAGGAGCGTCGGCCACGACCACCATGCAGGTCTCTGCGAACAATGGTGGAGCATGGTTGGCAGGTGGAACTGACTATAGCTCCATCGGCGCGTACTCTCAGTCCGGTGTAACCTCTCCAGCTGCATTCACTATAACAGGAAGCGCATTCGCTTGGTTTGCCAGCAATGCAGGGTCCGCAGCGCGTCCGCAGATAGAGACATTGACGTTCGGCCAGTTCAACAAGGCCAAGGAGATGCAAGGTACAGGTACGGGGTCATGGATATCCGGTAGCCAGTTCCTCACGGCGGCCGTATCGATGAACTACGCACCTGCCACCGCACTAAATGCGCTGAAATTCCTATTCACGGTTGCCTGTAGTGGGCGTTTGATTATCGAAGGGATTAAGGGGTAATGGGTAAGATTACAGAGAACGGCGTCGAGCGCGCTGAGACACCTGCAGAAGAGGCGTCGCGCTTGGCTCTATTTGCCAGCTTCGAACCTAGCAGCCCCTTTCTTCCGCTCGACCCAGCGCCTTTCTGGCTAGGTGCCTTACGCCTCCTACAGCTCACGCAAGAGGACGTTCTTAACGCCATTCCCGAAGGCGAGGAGCGCGAAGAGGCAAGGATCGCCATACGCGACCGGCACACATACCTGCGACACGACCCGATGGTCGATGACCTCGCAGTCAAGAATAGCATTCCTCCTGAGCAAATGGACAGCCTTTGGCTCTACGTTCAGGAGAACTTTAAGTAGGCGACGGGTGATCCCGTGTGAACCGCCACTAAAAGCTGGAGGGTGAAAGCCCCCTCCAACCCATTGATGAATAAGGCAAAGCGACTTCCGCAGACGGGCAATACGCCACGTCGTTGCCCGAAAATATTCATTAATGGAGAAGCCTCACAATGGCTGACAATACCCCGACTCGTCTTGGTCAGATCAACAACACTGGCCTGTCGGACGCCCTGTTCCTCAAGGTCTTCGCCGAAGTCCTCGGAGCATTCCGCAAGACCACGCAGTTCATGGGTCGTTCCTACGTCCGTGAAATCGACAGCGGCAAGTCCGCACAGTTCCCGCTGATCGGCCGCGCCGTCTCCAGCTACCATACTCCTGGTGCTGAAATCACGGGTCAGGCGATCCCGCAGAACGAGAAGATCATCACCCTCGACGGTCTGCTCATCTCTCCGGTATCCATCGCCGACATCGACGAAGCAATGAACCATTACGACGTCCGTCGTGAATTCACTGCCGCTCTCGGTGAAGCCCTCGCTCAGACCTTCGACATGAACGTCGCCCGTACGGTCATTCAGGCCGCTCGTGCTTCCGGCTGGCACGCATCCATGCCTGGCGGTACGGCGATCGAAGCCGCTACCATGAAGACTGACGCAGCTGTTCTGGCCGCTTCGATCTTCCAGGCCAACGTCGCCCTCGACGAGAACTTCGTCCCTGAGACGGATCGCTATGCCTACGTCAAGCCGCTGCAGTACGCTCTGCTCTCGCAGAACCAGAACCTGCAGAACTCGATGGTCGGCGGTGCAGGGATGTACCTCGACGGTAAGATCCCGCACATCGGTGCCTCGGCTCTCGTGAAGTCCACGAACCTGCCGATCGCCTCGGTTACCGGCACGTACAACAACAAGTACGATATCCTCGCCGCAACCACGGCTGGCCTTGTGACCCACCGCAACTCGGTCGGCACGCTCAAGTTGATGGACATCCAGTTGCAATCGGAATACAGCGTCCGCCGCCAGTCCACCCTGATGGTTTCCCGTATGGCCGTTGGTCACGGTGTTCTCCGTCCGGAAGCTGCGGTCGAGCTGCGTACCGGCGCTCCTGCCTAATACAATCGCAGACCCTGAGAGAAATCTTGGGGTCTGCTTTTTCTTCTCACTATCTTGACTGAAAATGAAATGCACGACCGCGTGGAATACCAGCGGGCGAGAATGAGCGATCCTGCGATCCGAGCCCGTCAAAGTGAATACCAGCGCCAACGCCGCGCTAACGACTGGCGTAAACCTCTTTTAGATCAGGCAAGAGCGCGAGCTAAACGCGACGGCCTCGACTTCAACATTACACTCGACGACATCGTCATTCCAACGCACTGCCCTGTGCTTGGCATTGAGCTGCGTAGGGACGGCGGGAAGAACCGCGACTGGTCCCCGTCACTCGACAAAATAATCCCTGCCTTTGGATACGTCCGAGGAAACGTGCAGGTCATCAGCAATAGAGCCAACCGCTTCAAGTCCAACGCAACGCTGGACGAAGTGCGTCTGCTGCTCGCCCACATGGAGAAGCTACATGGCTCTGGTCACAGTCGAGTCACTACCCACTAACACCCTCGAAGCGGTGAACCTTTGCCTTCGATATATGCGTGAACCGCCCATCGACGACCTAGCGCTGGTCAATACGTCCTTCCCTGTCGAGAAGGCGTACCGCGCAGTCATTCAGATGACGCGTTCAATCCAGCGTCGTGACTACAGCTTCAATATCTTTAAGCAGAAGCTTACGGCCGTGCTCGATTCCACGAGCGGCGAGTACCGCATGAAGACCGATCCTCGCGCTACGAAGGTCCAGCTCGATCCGGAAGCCTCAGGCTCGATCGGATGGCCAGCCAAACGCGCCATGCTGCAGGGCTATCCGACAGCTGACGGCAAGGCTTACGAGCAGTTCGTGGTCCCTGTCGATACCGGCATCCTATCGCGGGACTGGAAGTCTGCCGTCTCGATCGATCTTCTGGTCACCATCACGCTCCCGTTCGATGCACTGCCTGAGGCAGCTAAAGCTGTGACAGCTCTCGAAGCTGCAGCTCTCTGCGGTGAAGACGCGGGCGAGGGGATTGAGAACTCTCCCTTCCACACACTCGCTCTCCAAGAAGCCCAAGCGGACCTCATGAACTATGACCTCACGATCGCGCCTTGCAACTTCTATTCCACACTCCCTAATCAACGGTGATGCATGGCCAAGCAGCGTAAGTCTCCCTCTCAGACCATCGAATATCCCGTGTCATCCGTATCCAATGGCGTCTCTCAACAGGCACCAACGCTACGTCTTCCAAACCAGGTACAGGAAGCCCTCAACATTCGCTCGACTGTTCTCGGTGGTGTTGGTCCTCGTAACGGCAGCGTGCACCGTGGCCGCTACGCTCTGAACGATACGGACATCACCAATGCGATGCGGTATCAGTTCGACCGGGGCGAAGACGGGAAGTACACAGGCATTGCAACCAAGCAGGGTCTCCGGATCTTCAACACGGAAACCTACGAAGAGGCGACCGTAAGCTATCCGAACGGCAAGGCTTTCTTCGACACGATCGTCAATCCTAAGGCCGACCTATCGTTTGTCTCAGCGGGTAACTACATGTTCCTCGCAAACGCACGGACGACAGTCGCGCTTAATGCCAGCGTTGTGACAGCTCCAGAGCTGAACGAAGCTTTCATCTTCGCCAAGGCGTCGAGCTATGACCAGCGCGTGTCGGTGTATCTAACGAACAACGTGACTAACGTGGTCTCGACGTGGGTTCTCGACGCTCCCAAGACAGCTGGCGCTATCGCCGTGGCATTGAATAACACCTATGTTGCAGCCGCCATTCAGTACACGATGGTCAACAACGCAACGCAGCCTTTCGCGCAGCAAGGCGTCTCGGCTGCTAACCAGTCGTGGGTTATGATCTCAGGCACTGGCACAGCAGCCGCAGCTGGCTACACGGTGACCGTCCTCAAGAACATCGTCAGGGTTACCCGCACAGACGGCGCTGACTTCTCCCTCAGAGTTGACGATGCGTCCGGCATTGGGAACAACGTCGCGGCTATCCAGAAGGTCGTCAAAGGCGTCTCCGATCTGCCAGCCTTGTTCTATCCTAGCGCCATCGTCAGGATCGCAGGTGCAGCCAACGATACGACCCTCGACTATTGGGTCCAGTATCTGGAGCGCACGGAAGACGGTAAGTCAGCGTCAGGCTATTGGAAGGAAGTTCCAGCGCCCAACACGATGACGACGCTCGACCCGAACACCATGCCATGGGGCCTAACGTTGACCTCAAGGAACGTCTTCGTCTTCGACAAGATCACATGGGACACGCGCATCTGCGGCAGTGAGAAGACCCTTCCGCCTCCGAGTTTCATCGGATCGAGCATCAGGGGTCTCTGCTTCACCCGCGCTAGGCTCGGCCTTGTGATGCCTGATGGTATCGTGACGTCGCGGTCGGACGACAATCCGTTCAGCTTCTGGAGGCAGTCGTCCACACAGCAGCTCGACACAGATCCGATCGACCTGATCAACGGGACCGAGGACGTGGTCGATATCCACTCCGTCTGCTTGGTCGGGCAAGATCCAGTCATGTTCTCGTCGAAGCGACAGCTTGCGCTGCTCGCACCTCAGGGCAACTCCCTGTCGCCGAACTCCGCAGAACTCATGGCCGTCTCGGCATTCCAAACGCCTGGCGGATCGGCAACTCCTATCGCTTACGGTACGTCAGCTTTCTTCGCGTCTCCCGGCTCTTCCTTCACAGGCATTGAGCAGTACGGTCTAAACACCGACAGCAACCGGCCGACAGGGGACAGCAACCCCGTGACCGACCACGTCCCGGCCTACATCCCGGCCAAGGTCTGGCAGTTCTCGGAATGCTCCTCGGAGAACCTATTGTTCGTGGTCGCTGGCGATACTCGCAATCAGATCTTCACCTACCAGTTCCTTGATACGTCCGACCAAGGGCGTGTCCAGTCTGCGTGGTCGAAGTGGTTCTTTGATGCAGGTTGCTCGATCCTCAGCCTCGCGATCTTCAACAAGATGGCGACCATGCTGATAGCTCGAAGCGATGCGCTCTACCTTGAGCAGATGGACCTCGCGTCCGATCGGCTGGTAGGGGCGAACGCAGAGGACACAGTGCTGGACCGACAGTCCGTCCCCACGATCATCTACGATGCGACTGACGGCTGGACCTTCATCCAGTGCGGATGGCCCATTACCAAGGCCAACTCTGACGGCTGGTATGTGGTCACCAAGAACGCTGACGGAACGCTCCTCGACGTCCACGATTGCGCCTACCGAAACGACACGTACATGAAGGTCAACCTCGATCTTCGCGGAAAGACCTTTGTCTTCGGCCGAGCCCCACGCTGTTACCTTGAGCTGTCCGAACCTGTGGCCCGTCCGCCTGGCTCTGACAATGCGATCTACAACGACGTAACGCTCAAGAAGATCGGTCCAGTATTTGGCCAGTCCTCAGGCTGCGTAATGCGGATCGGATACAAGTCCAGACGCTCATACGCAAAGCTGCTGCAGGTCGGCCAGTCCCTGCGATGGGATGGCGTGGAAGAGAATGAGATGATCAATCCAAGACCTCTCACTCCCGCAAGTGGAGAGTATATCTATATCTTCCAGTCGCAGCAAGAAGACAGCGCTCCTCGACGGTTCGTCACGGCCTCAGGCCGGTCCAACGACATCCTGATCGCCTTCGAGAACAATGGCCCGAGATCGTTCAAGGTCGTCGGCGCAGTATACATCCTGTCGGTAACGCCTCGGCATACCGGCCTCTAAGAAAGTCAGCCTCATGCTAATACGTAACGCAACCCTTGCTGATTGCGAGGAACTTGTCTCTTCGTTGCGTGAGGCTGACCTTAGGGAACTACACACGCTTCATCCCGACGCGTGTCCTAAGGCTATCCTAGCGCAGTCGCTCGGCATGTCCGCATACGCCTTTGCTGCTCAGTCATCTTCGGGGATTGTTTGCATAGGGGGCGTAGCGCCTCGCGGAGACGGGTCAGGCTCGGTCTGGCTCCTCGGTTCGGACCTAATGCAGAACCATAGGATAGCCTTAGGACGCATGTCGCCAGCTTGCATCGACCTGATGCACCGCGACTACCGGCTCATTCACAACGTCGTGGACAGCCGTAACACCCTTCACCTGAACTGGCTTCGCTGGTGCGGCTTCAAGAGATTGGAGACACGCGCGATCAACGGTGTCGAGTTCATCGCTCACTACCATTTTAAGGACTAGCTAATGTGCGACCCTATTACGATGGGCGTTGTCTCTGCTGGTCTCGGCGTAGCGCAAGCAGTCGGCGGCTTTATGCAAGCTGGCCAAGAGGCAGCTAACCAGACCGCATACTACAATCAGAACAAGTCCAACGCCCAAGCGGCGTTCAGCTCCGAGCAGGACACTCTACAGCAGCGTCAGGTCCAAGAGCAGAAGGCTGAGGCCGAACGCTCCTACGACATGAACCAAGAGTACGTCAAAGCTCGCGAGTCAATGGAGAACGATGCAGCGCAGACAGGCGCGGCTGGTCTCTCGATCGAGGGCCTTATGGGTGACCTAGATCAGCAAGAGGCGCAGCGTCAGGCTCGCTCCGATCAGAACCTCGAATGGACCTTGGAAGAGCTACAGGCCAACAAGGAAGCCTCAGGCGATACCTACGTCAGCCGTGTCGATAGCGTCCAGAAGGGCGTCAAGCCGAGCTTTGGCAACCTGGCGATCGGCATTGTCGGTGCCGGTATGCAGGGCATGAACACCTATCAATCCTTGAAGGCGAAGAACAAGTAATGGCTATCGACGTAAAGAAGCTCCAAGGCGTCAACCTGCAGCCGCAGCGCCAGACGCCCAACACACCGATGGTCCAAGCCGCCAAGCCTCAGACTCGCTCCTCCGTGGGCGAGTTCCTTGAGGGTTTGGGCAAGCTCAACCCGATGGTCACACAGCTGGCCATGAACCGGACGGAAGAACAGAACGACCCGCAGAAGCGTAAGGACGACCTTGCTCGAATCGAATTCCAAACGATGGGCAAGACTTCGGCCGACGTTCAGGGGATGGACCGGACAGGCATGAAAGAAAGCCAGCTCCGTGGTCTCGACTTCCGTCAGGGTTCTATCCGAGCGACCGAAGACCAGAAGCGCTTTCAGGAATGGTACGCCAAGCAGCCTCCCGGCTCCGTCGATATCGATGCAGTCATGGGCCAGTACCGCGATGAGGTCGCCAAGTCCTTCGGCGGCAACACCTCAGCGGTGCGTGCGTGGACCGAGACGATGTCTCCATTCATCCAGAACGCCCGTAACGGCAACATCGACAACGCCATTAAGGAACAGGTTCAGCAGCGGGACAATACGCTCCAGGCTGCATTCTCCTCGCAGTGGTCCGTCCTTGCGCAAGACCCAAAGCTCTCCCCTGCAGAACGCGTCCAGCAGATGCAGAAGATGGTCAATGAGAACCACGAGTTCATCGGAGCCGGAGCGAAGAACCAGCAAGTCCTCCTACAGCAGCTCGTAACGACCGCCTCACAGGCGGGCGATCCGGAACAGATCAAAGCCCTTGGCGAGATGGAGATCGGTGGAAACCGCATCAGAGATCTCATGGGTCCGGTCTACCAGAACCAGCTGCTCAATGGCGAGAACGTCAAGACCAAGCACGATCAGGAAGCTTTCCAGCCCAAGCTCGTCGAATGGCAGCTCAAGGCACAGCAGGGTCTCCTGACCGACAAGGAGCTGTTCGACATCGACGCCGAGGTAAAGAACGGCAACAAGATGATCACACGCGGGACTGCCGCCATGCTGATCGGATCGAACAGAGCCGCGCTTGTGGCCGAGCAGAAGGCCGCGCAGTCGGAGAGCAAGAAGCTGGCTAAGACCAACTTCCTCATGTCCAGCGAACCGGAGTTTGTTCAGCAAGCGATGGACGGAAACATTGAAGCTCTCCAGTCAAAGCCGTCGATCCTCTATCACGAAGACGGCACCTCGACCGAGATCGGCTCGAAGGACAAGACCGACGCTGGCCTAGACGCTGCCGCAAAGCAGTACGGGCAGTTTGAGGTATCGAAGCTTCCGGCCGGAGCTACAGACCAGCAGAAAGCCGCAGCTTACGCTGATGCTGAAATGTCGGTCTACACCCGCAACGGTGTCCTACCGGAACCGCAGAAGCAGAGCGCTATTGCTCTCCTCAAGCGTAGCAATCCGGACATGGATATCACCGACGCAGACCGCGCAGGTGCTGGAGATGCCCTACGCATCCTCAAGATGGGCGATGGGCTGATCGATGAGTTCGCCAAGAGCGACAAGGATAAGTCCTTCCTCTACACGCTACAGGCGCTCACAGGCGTCATGCCGCTGGACGATGCTATCAGACAGGCCAGAACCTCACGGTCCAACTTCGACAACCGCACTCCGCTGTCCGGCAAGGATCTGCAGGACACGACCGACAGCGTCATGGAGAAGCTTCGTGTCGACAAGGTCGGCGTCTTCTTCAATGACAAGAGCGACGTGTCCAACGATATGACCGGCTTTGTGAAGAAGCAAATCCGCGTCCTCCAGAATGGCGAGCTGTCCGGCGATGCGCTGGTCGAGGCCACGGCCAATCTCGTGAAGGCCAATTCGACCAAGTACAACGGCTTCCTGATCCCAACCAATGGTCTCCCGATCAACGATCCGAAGAAGCTGAACGGTATGCTCGACGTCGTCGGCGCTACCCTGACCGCTGATCCGAAATACAAAGACAAGGAAGTCACCTTCCTGCGTAACGGCATGGACACAACGTTCTCGCCTTACGTCATCCACAACGGGGTTCCGATCGCGATCCCCGGCGTGAAGCCCTACACCTTCAAGCAGCTGCAGAAGACGTACAACGAAGCCATCACGGCTGACCCGCAGAAGCGCCTCGATAAGAGCATTCAGCAGGAAGAGAAGAACCGTACGGCTCGCGAGATGCGAAACATGTCAATGCAATAAGGAAACCTATGGCCAACGTTACGCCAGAAGCGCGCTATGCGTTCGAATTCTACAAGAAGAAGGGTCTGTCAGACATCGCAGCCGCTGGCTTCGTTGGCGGCTTGATGGGCGAAAGCGATATGAACCCTCGCGCTATCCGCAAGAACGATGCAGGTCCAGGCTTGCACTCTCGCGGCTTTGGCCAATGGAACCGCGAAAGGTGGGAGGGCTTGCAGAAGCTCGCTGCCGAACGTGGGACATCGTGGGATGACGTTGACACGCAGCTCGAATGGGGCTGGCAGGAAATGAACACGACTGAGGCGGGAACTCTAACTCGCCTCAGAGCTGCCAAAGACATCGACGAAGCGACTGATGCCGCCATCATGTACGAGCGACCGGAAGGTTCTAACAAAGGCCCTCGGTTCGGTCACAATTGGTCAGGACGCAACGCCCATGCTAGAGATCTACTCGGCATGGCTCCCGGCTCCGTGGCTGACTACACGCCGACCGCAAGTCCAGCGACAGGCCCTTACAACCCGACGATGGTCAATACCAATGGTCAGGGTCCGGATGCCGTCAACGCTTCGATGTTCCCTGACCTTTACAATGAGCAGGTTCCCCCTACCACGCAGCCTGGCCTCTACAAGTCAGCCCCTACGTTCATGGATCTGATGGACGCAGCGCCGAAGGAACTCGGAGCGAACCACCTCTACCAGTCACTTCTCACGGACGCCGAACGTCCCGACGCGCAGTGGCTCTCCGGTCGAACCCTAGACACCTTCCAGAAGGTTCCCGGCTATCAGGGCCTCACGCCTGAGTGGCAGAATTGGGTCGTCGAGAACAGCATCTCGCCTTCCTCGGTAGAACAGAAGATCGAGTGGGCAATGGATCAGATGAACGCAACCGACACGCTCGATCGCGGAGGATGGACTGGTCTAGGCGTTAGGCTGGCTGCAGGTATCACCGACCCGTCCATGTGGGCGCTGGAGCTTGGCACAGGTGGCGTAGGTGCTACCGCGAACATCGGCTCACGTCTACTTCGAGGAGCGGTGGAAGCTGGTCGTCAGGGTGTAATCAGTGCAGCGACCAACGTGTCGAAGCTGGAGACAACGCCGACCTACTCAGTCCGCGATCTGGCCGTCGATAGCGCCATCGCAATGGCCGCTGGAGGCGTGTTTGGTTCCATCCATAAGAAGACACAGTTCGTAGACCCAACTCTCGCTGACGACGCGCAGGAGGCGTTTGCACAGCACGCCATGCGCACTACAGACGACGTTGCTGCGGCTATGTCCGGACAGCGTTCAGTGGGCGCTGCGGAAGCTGGTCCCGTGCCTTACGCCTACACACAGGAGGGCATTGAGCGAGCCCAAGCATCTCTCGCCAATACCTCCGCAGCCCTCGACAGCATCCGGCTCGATGCCCATGCTGCAGGTGTTGCCACCAACAACTCCGCGATCGTCGCCACCATGGACAGCCTTATGCCAAACCCTGTCGGGAATGGCGGTATCGTATCGGCTGGCAAGGTCGATGCGTGGACGTGGATGGAGAAGGAAATCAAGGGCGCTCAGTCCGAATGGGAGAACTCTTTCGAAGACGCCTTCTCTGGCTACCTCGAAGAGCAGTCCAACGGCCGAGGCTCGAAGATCTTCGACATCAACACGAAGCTCGAGAAGCGCAAGGAGTTCGGTCTGGCCATCACTGAGGCCGTCGAGCTTGAGGATAGGTCCGGCCTTCCGGAGAGCTTGAAGAAGGCCGCAGACGCCTACAGCCGTGCGACAGGCCGTGTCCTCAAGGCCACCCAAGAGAGCGGCTATTCGCCAGCCCAAGGCATTGAGCATTCGCCGACCTACACCGCCAAGAACAAGAACCGCGAGAACTTCCGCGCTGCGATCGACACCCACGGGTATGACGGCGTGGTCGAAGGTGTGGCCCGTTCCATGGATGCCGAAACGCCAGACGCAGGTCTGACCTTCGCATCGCGTATCGCCCATCGTGAAGCTCGGCTTGAGGCAGGGTGGGCAGTGGACGACGCTCGGCGCAGCGTGATCAACGACATCAAGGACGAACTCGGCGAAGCCGTGGACGATGCTGTCGCCAAGCGCAGGGAAGCCAACGGCGGTATTACGGACGCCAAGGCTGACGAGATGGAGAACATAAAGCGCATCCATGAGGAGACGCTGGAGGCTGCACATGCCGAGGCCAAGACCTACAAGGATCAGGCGACCGTTCTCCTCAAGGAAGCCAAGAACACCAGCGTAGAGAAAGCTGCCCGTCTCCAGGCTGAGGCCGCAAACCTACGCGAGCTGGCCGACGAGATCGTCAAGGGCGCTAAGGTCGCGACTAAAGCTGCCCGCGAGCAGGTCAACAAGTTCGCCAAAGGTCGGCGTAAGGAAGTCGTGGACAATGCCAAGGCTGAGATCGGCGAGGCCAAGAAGGTAGCGTCGGGCAAGGCTGTCGAGAAGCTTGAGGAGTTAGAACCCAAGCTGCTGGATATCTGGAACACGAGCTATAAGGAAGCCGGAGCCGAAGCCTACAAGCGAGCAGCGAAGGTCTGGAACCGCCGCAGGGCTCGCAAGTACGTGGACATTCTGAACAAGGTCAACGAGAAGAACGACGTCTTGTTCGTCCGTGGGTTTGGCGGTGAAGACCGCGAAGCTCTCCGTCAGTGGATGATCGAGGGCGGAATGCTGCCTGAGGAAGCCGACATGGAAGTCGCGTTGCTCAAGGGTCCGAATGACAAGGGTGTCCGCAACACGCGTCACCGTACGGCCATGAACTATGACATGGCCGTACACCTGCCTACCGGAACCTTCCGAGCCAAAGACCTCTTCGAGCGTGACGCCAATGTCGTTCTCGACCAGTACCGCCGCTCAATGCTCTCCGCAGGTGCGCTCTCAAACGCTGGCTTCGACTCCGAGGCCGCAGCCCGTGCGCATATCGCCGATGTTACCGACGTCGAGAAGCTGCGTAGGGCAGGGCAGTTCGTCAGCCCTAAGCAGGAAGCCGCATACAAGAAGGCCCGTGAGGTCATGAACATGTATGTGGACCGCATCGTCGGGAAGCCTGAGGGCGACGTTGACGCATACAAGAAGCTCAAGTCTACCGGCCGTATCTTCCGGAACCTGTCGTTCGCGTCCTTCATGGTTATGAACGGTATATCACAGCTCGGTGACTTGCCTAAGATCCTTGCACGTTCAGGGGTCGCAGCAGCGTTCTCGCAGTTCGATCTAGGCGATATCTTCCGCGTCTACCGCACAGGGACCAAGGCTAGAGCTGGCAATGAGCTGGCCGAAGGCTTGGAGATCCTGACCGGCCAAGGGACCAACACCGCACGTACCCGCGTCTTCACGGCATATGAGGGCTTGGAGAAGTACTACGGGGAGAGCTTCACGGAGAAGGTCTTCGGCAGGGCAGAGCAGATCTCGAAGGGTATGGCTTCGGCCACGTCGCTGATCGGGATGTCCGCTCCTGTCACCGACTTCCTCACGCGCTGGTCTATGCGATCGACCCTCCAGTCCTTCGTCAACCATGCGCAAGGCACAAAGCTCCTCTCGAAGAAGATGCTCAACGATGCGGGCTTCACCGATGGCATGGCCGATAACATCCGGCACATGATCAAGGATGGAGCGATCGAGCTGGCCGATACGGGCGTAGTGAAGAAGCTGCACCTCGATAAGCTTGACGCCAATTGGTACAAGGAGATCGACGAGCTGATGGCCAACGTCACGCGTGAGGCCAAGGTCCAGGTGCTGGAAAGCAGCCCTGCTCATCTCCCGAAGTACATGCAGAACGATCTCGGCCGACTGCTTGGGCAGTTCAAGACCTTCATGGTCGCGAGCTATGCGTCCAACTCCATCCGAGGCATCAAGATGCATGACGCCACGAGCGCTTCGTCTCTCATTATGTCCAGCGTTATGGGGGCTGCAACGTACGCGTTGACGGTCCACATGAAGGCGTTCGGCATGGAAGAGAAGAAGCGTGAGGAGTATCTGGACAAGATGCTCTACAGCCGCAAGGGTGCGACCAACGCAATCCTCGGCCGCTCAGGCGACCTGGCAGTCCTGCCTATGATCGTCGATAGCATGTTGGCTCCAGTGTCCCTGCTTGCCGGGGAGGACATGAGAGTGTTCGACGGTAGCCGTACGTCCGGCCTCGGGAACGACCTAGTGACCGGCCTCCCTGCCTTCCGCATGTTCCAGAACCTCAAGGATCTGACCTTTGGCTCGCTTAAGGACGCGATGCGTTCCGACCAGGTGGTCACAAGTGGCGAGGCCATGAACCGTGCATCCACGATCATCCCGTGGCTCAAGACCTACGGCATCCTAAACGCCACACAGGCGGCGCTGTCCTACCTCCCAAGCAAGGAGCCGAGGGACGACACCTTCAATCCAGACAAATAGGTCACCATGAAATGACAAACCCGACCACTGGCGACAATCCTTTGATTGAGATCGCCCGTGCCATTGGCCGTCTCGAAGCCCTAGTAGGGGCGGCCCTTTCCCAACAGACCAACCACGAGACGCGTATCGCCGCGCTTGAGGAGTTCAAGACGAAGGCCATGGTCTACGTAACGATACTCTCAGCGGGCGTGGGTCTCGTAGGGTGGGCAATCCAGACGTGGTTGAAATGAGCAAGCTAGCGACAGAAGAACTGCTCGAACAGCTTCATGCCGCGACTGCCGATGCTCTCTTGAAGAGAATTCAGGATGGCTCGGCTACGGCGGCTGACATTGCTGCAGCAGCTAAGTTCCTCAAGGACAACGGTATCAGCCGTCTCCTCGACAAAGGACTGAACGATCTAGGCGATGAGGTCGAGGGTAATATCCCCGATCCAGAAGAAGTGCCTGGCGGTGACTACGAGAACGTGGTCGCCATCTACCGCTAATAGCCTCACAGGCGCGTATACTCTCACTTGCGGTAATGAGAGCGGGTCCGATCCCCGAAGCGCGCTGTGAGCGATCCTCACGC
This sequence comes from Hyphomicrobiales bacterium, assembly GCA_900470805.1. Classification (GTDB taxonomy): domain Bacteria; phylum Pseudomonadota; class Alphaproteobacteria; order Rhizobiales; family Rhizobiaceae; genus Rhizobium. Next base: position 219,660 of record UCCA01000021.1, read on the forward strand.
GAAAGAACACATGTCTACCGACGATCTGAACTCCTCAGTGTCGGCAGGAGTGGTATTGAACCACCTCGACCGCAAAGGTCCGCCTAAGTACCCCCTGTTCGAACACTTCCTTGAGCGTGTCCTAAGGCACCTCGGATTTCCCCGCGCCACTCGCACCCAAGTGGACATTGCGCGCTACCTACAGTTCGGCCCTCAGGAATGCATCATCGAAGCGTTCCGTGGTGTCGGCAAGTCATTCGTTACGGCCAGCTTTGTGATCTGGCTGCTGCTGCTCAACCCTGAATACAAGATCATGGTTGTGTCGGCGTCCAAGACCCGATCGGACTCGTTCTCGAACTTCGTCAAGAAGCTCATCGACGAGATGCCGGAACTCCAGCACCTCAAGCCTCGCAAGGGGCAGCGCGACTCGAACATCATGTTTGACGTCGGGCCAGCTACAGCATCAGACAGCCCGTCCGTTAAGTCGGTCGGTATCACGGGCCAGATCACTGGTAGCCGTGCAGACTTCATCATCGCAGACGACGTGGAGGTTCCCAAGAACAGCTTCACGGCCGTGATGAGAGAGCGTTTGGCCGAGCTGGTGAAAGAGTTCGACTCGATCATCAAGCCTCTCCCGCACACCCGTATCATCTACCTCGGCACGCCTCAGACCGAGATGACGCTTTACAATACGATGGTCAATGAGCGCGGCTACTCGCTCCGCGTATGGCCAGCTCAGGTTCCGAAGAACCCTGCAGTGTATCGTGGTAACCTTGCTCCGATGGTCATGGACATGATCGCCAAGGGCGACCGTCCCGGTACAGCTGTAGACCCGCAGCGCTTCGACTTCGCTTACTTGAAGAAGAAGGAATTCAAGGTCGGCAAGTCCACCTACCAGATGCAGTTCATGCTGGACACGACGCTGTCCGACGCTGACATGTATCCGCTCAAGCTTGAAGACCTAATGGTCATGGGCCTCGATCCTAAGCAGGGTCCAGTCTCGCTGGCCTACGGCAAAGACCCACGCTACATCGTCAACGATCTGCAGCCGGTCGGCTTCAATGAGGACTTCTATTACAGTCCCATGTTCATCGACCAGAAGTTCGCGCCTTGGGATGGCTGCGTAATGGCCGTAGACCCGTCCGGTAGAGGCTCCGACGAGACGGGCATAGCAATCGTCCGTTCGCTCCTCGGAAGGCTCTTCTTGGTCCATTCTGAGGGATTGAGCGGCGGTTCCACTACAGAGAACCTGCAGCGCATCGCTGACCTGGCGAAGCTCTACGCGGTCAACTCGGTCGTCCTCGAAGTCAACTTCGGCGATGGCATGTTCGGCCAGCTCCTACAGCCCTACCTATCAAAGGCGCATCCGTGCTCCATTGAGGACACGCGAGCAGTCGGGCAGAAGGAAACGCGTATCATAAACACCTTGGAACCTATCATTCAGCAGCACCGTCTGGTGGTCGATAGGAAGGTCGTGGAGCGCGATCTGCAGGTGCTGCCTAAGCATTCCCTATTCTACCAGATGACGCGCCTGAACAAGCTCCCTAAGTGCCTACAGCACGATGACAGGCTTGACGCTCTTGAGATGGCTGTAGCCTATTGGCTTGGCCAGATGAACGTCGATGCGGAGAAGGCTGCGAAGTCTCATCTTGATGACCTGCTCGATCAGGAGCTTGAAGCGTTCGTCACAGGCGCTCCGCTTGGGCTGCAGTCCCTGCTTAGGGACGTGCATATGGTCGGTCTTGATGATGAGTGGGGTATGTTAGCAGGAGGTGATTATTCTTATTAATCAATGACTACATCATTCACTGAATAAGAGTTACGCACCAGAAGGGCTGAGGGTAAGCTATAGGTATAGCCTAAGGCTTACTTATAGGGCTCTCTTTAGGATTGCTTAAGGCAGAGCCTAAGGCAGTGAATGATCGTAGATCATACATGATAGAGACCACTGATTAAGACCACTGCCTTAACGGGCTCCGGTTCCAGTGGTCTCCGTCGGCCCAACGGGCTCCGGTCAATATCAGTAGTGACGCAGAAGCATCGCAATGGCGACGAATGCCAGTACGTAAACAGCCATGAAGACCTTGTTCAGTAGGCTGTATCGCATCTTCCTCACCAAGCCGTCGTTGACGCTGGTAGGATGCAGACGCTGTATCAGTCGGCTGGCGATGAATACCTGAGTTAACGCAGCGCCGATGATCAGCACGACAAAGAAAACGATGGTGTCCCCGGTGGTCATTCACTCACCTTGCTGTAAGGATCTTGAAACTTAGGCTGAGAAGCGCGCAGAGCTGCTTTCACGGCGAAGACCACGATCGATACTGCTGGAATTGTGATGGCCAGTAGGTATAGGTCGAACACTCTATGCTCCCGTGAATTGCATTCATGAGACCCATATCAGCCTAACAGGCTCCGGTCAAAATCATCCCGACTAAAATTTTGGGCAAAACTGTGAAGTGGTATCGAGGAATAACACGAGGCCAGTTTCCCCATACACCCCTAATTAGTAGCGCACTACCTATCGCTCGGCTGCTCGTTCCTTCCTACAGCCTGGCACCACGCCTTGGCACACGCTGGCTACAGGCCCTGCGCTGTATGGCATCCGATCAGATATGGCATTTGGTAGGGCGTAAGGGGAGGCGATAAGAGGGCGTTGGGAGGGCCTAATGCTGGCTCTATCTCAAAACGTTACTATATTACATTACGTACCTCTGCGATCATCTGTTTACTGCATTCCTACAGCTGGCCTATCGCTTGTCCTAACGCTTGGCCTAACGCTCTCCTACCGCTCTGCCTGTCGCTGCCTGGTAGCTGGCGTGATGCTCTTCCATCCCTACAAAATGCCAGACGCTTGGCACATGCATTTGGCACAGCCTTATGCCTTTACCTTATGCCAGACGATTGGATTACAGCCTTATGCCTGACGATTGGCCTTGCCGATCAGTCTTTTTCATTTTTCTTCATCATCACTATTGACTTCCAATAATGAGACCAATATACAAGACCCAAGCCAGACGGAAGTTTGGTGGCGACCAAGGGCTCCGGTTCCAGTCAGTTCTTTGACAATTAAATACGTGTCGATGCCTAACGCTGGCATCCTGATGAGCCGATAGCACGGCGAAACACTTTCACTATGGAGAATGAGAATGGAACTCTTAGGCGCACACCTTACGTCTCTCGACGTCGCTGTAATGTCTGTCGGCGTCCTTTGCGCTCTCGCAACGCCGGTCTTGGTTGGCCTGATGATTTGGGTAGGCGTTGAGGACGCGAAGACAGCACGGAAGGGACGCAAGTAACATGCGGTTCACATCCGACGAAGCATTCGAGGCCAGCGAAAGCGGCGACCCTATCATCATCAACCACGCCACGGCGAAACGCATCTGCGCCGACCATGGGGTCAACATCGACGACGGCGACGGTTTTACCAACGAAGTGCCTAAAGTTGGCGATGGGTATGACGCAAAATTCGTCCTGCTCTGGCTTGGCTACTAGCTCTTTCCTTAGGCCAGACATCAAGCTGGCCATTGGCAAGCGCTTGGCTTTAACCTCTCAATCATAGGAGTGAAAACGAAATGTCTGATACGATAACAGCTATCGACATCATCAAGCGGTCTGTCGCGCTGCATCCTACGTTCTTCACGGACCATCTCGCGATGCGCCTTCAAAACGATACGGCATACGCAGCAGGGCACTACAACCAGGCCATTCGCCGATCTGTAGAGGCAAGCGCCAAAGCTTACCGACGCGCCATCGACGCGATCGAAGCTGACGACGTAAAGCGCCTTTCAGATGACATGGGCGCTGGCGTGGTTGCGCTGAATGTGGCTTGCAAGCTTCAATGCCTTCCGCCTCACGTTCGCACTGCTGCAGCGCTGCGTACATGGCCTAACGCCTAGATCTTTCCTTACGCCCTGCCTTACGCGGGGCGATTGGTAAACCCTAGCTAAACCCTCTCAACATTAGGAGTGAGACCACATGAAAAAGAGCCTTGCCGTGAATGCTTTGCTTGAAACGGTCGATTTCGCTGGCGAGTTGCTGGCGCATCATCAGACCTACATGGCCAAGCCGCGATCAAGCCTAGCCGGTCAGCACGAAGAGGCGCACCGTCGCCTTCAAGCTAGCGCCGCTCTGGTACGCGCCGCAGAGGCCGATGATGACTACCAAGGCTGGAGCAACCGCGAGACTTGGACGGTCAACCTTTGGCTTTGCAATGAGCCCGCGCCTTACGCTGCCATGTCAGAGATCATCGAGCGCGACGGTCTGTCGCCTTTTGAACGGTCTGATCGACTAGAGGAATATACAGCGGCGCGCTGGTCGCGTGGTTTCACTGGCTGGCAGTCTGACATGTCGCAAGCCTTCCTAGCTCGCGTCAACTGGCTGGAGATCATCACCTCCAACACTGAGGCATAGCCGCGCTTAATCCCTCTCACCATTGAGACCGAAACCTAAGGCAAGCCCCACGCTTGCCTGATGGTCGGTGCGTATCGCTCGCACCCTGACGAGGTCAGCCACCAATCGGAGTGAAGACAATGCTTGATGAATTCGACGACATCGATTTCCGCGACTTGAAGCCTTACGCGCCGCGTCGGGAGGCATGAGGCCATGACGACAGAACTCTACGCTGACCGCGTTGGCGGAATGATCAAATCCGGTCTCCACTGCGAGACATGGCGCGATGCTCGCGAGAAGGCCGCGACGGTGCTGGGTGAGTTCCCGCCGTTCATGTTCGGCACTGTGCACCGCTTTAAGCCGGTCTCCGATGGCGTCGAGATCCACTTCCAGAGGTTCGAGCGCGCATGACCATCCACGAAGCACAGCGCGCCCTCGGCGAGCATCCTGTTTATGTCCTGCGTTACGCTCGCCTATCGACTGCCAAACAACGCCGCGCCGCTCGCCTGATCGTTCGGCACATCAAACGCGGCCTGTTTCTTCAATAACCCACCTGACGAGACCCTTAAGCAAGGTCGAAACGCTAGCCGCTGGCTGGCGTCGTGGTCGCTTGTGGCCCTATCCTATCGGAGATCGCGCATGAATGATTATGATCGATACCGCATGGCATACCCTCCTGCCAGCGTTGCGGAACATCGCAGGGTCTTGGCACATCCCGTTTTCAAGGCGGCACACCTAAGGGCGCGCAGGGCTTGCAAGCTCACGAAAGACAAAGAGCAGCGTAAGGCCGAGCGTATGGAAGACAAGGAACGGGCAAGGCGTGAGGCCGCGCAAAAGGCTATCATGGCTGTCTATGAGAACGCCAGGAAGCAAGCCGAACAGGCCTTTGTCAACGTCGAGCGACCAGCCTACGTTGAAGTGCTGCAGATCATTCGCGCCGCACGATAGCGAGTCCCTGACATAGCCGTCTGATGAGCCCTATAGCAAGGGCGAAACGCTGCGCACCTAGTGCCAGCGTAACGGTAGCTACATGAATGGACACTTATCCACAGGTTGCCGTTAGGAATTTGTTCCTGATCCCATTGACCGACTGTATTGTTGGGAATATGTTCCTCTTCTGTTCGCTTTTCCGGTCTTGTGCATATTTGCCACTTGCACCGTAAACGCGAGTTAACTTAAGGGGAAGATAGCCGGTTAGGGATCGGTCAAACGTCTACAAAAAGAGACAGACAGCCGTGCAAGGGATTGACTCCGTTGGAGGAATTCTGAGCAGGACTAGCGCGTTCGCCGAGGAGGCGAGAAGCTTACACTCTTGTAACTTGTAGGTAAACTTTTCCCCTAAAGGTACGACGTTTAAAGGGCATCACACAAACCACTGGAAAAGCTATGTACTTTCGCTTACAAGACCGAGACGTTTTTGTAACACGGCGTGAGGCGGGGCGAGGGGAGCCGCGCTTCTATTGCTACACGGACGTGACCGAGACACAAAAGAACACGCACTTGCGCATCTTTGGCATGTATGCCGTCTTTTCGCGCAAGACCTAATTTAAAGGGACTTTATACCTATGACCGACGCACCTGCAGCGAAGAACGAGTTTGACACTGGACTGCGGATCTACACCCTGATGGATGAATTCAACCGTCATTGGGAAGGGATGAAGGTCGATATAGCAATGCTCTGGCTCAAATGCGCGCAAGCCGACATAGCCGGGAAGCCTCTCACGATAACCGAACTAAGCGAGGCGACGAAAATGTCCCTCGCGTCGGCTTCGCGTAACGTCCAGCTGCTGGAGACCCGCCGCGCCGACAAGAACGATGCTCACCCGCTCGACCTATTGGAAACGCGGGTGCACCCAAACGACTACAGAACGCGTCTCGTGGTCTTAACGCCCAAGGGTCGCAATTTCTACAAGCGCCTTCTCGCATTGATGGGGTAACACATGGCAGTAAGACAGCGTGGAAAGCAGTGGCAAGCCGACGTCAGGGTCGGAGCCAATCAAAACCCGACAGGGCAGGAGGTGCGCTTGCGCCTCGCGGCCGCATCAAAGGAAGCAGCCGAAACACTCGAACTAAAGGCGCGGCTCTCGGTCATGGAAACCGGGAGCTATTCGCCGTTGGAGGTCGTGACCAAGTCCAAGCCCTCACAGACGCTCAAGGGTGCCCTACAGCTCGCCTGGTCGAGCCAGTCAGGGCGTAGGGGCGGCTGGTCCTCGCAGAAGAGCGGAGAGCAGTCCTACGGCAACGCCAAGGAATGCATGGAAGTCCTCGGCATGGAACGCAAATGCTCCAGCGTAACGCGGAACGATATGGACAAGCTCGTGGACACCTTCCGAAAGCTCGGCCTATCGAACAACACAATCCGGAACAAGGTTGGGTGCTTCTACAAGGCTCTCGACTACGCTGTCCGCGAAGGCTGGATGAACGGCCGACCGCATTTCGAGAGGCCAGCGCCAGGCGTACCTCGCGAATTCCTTCTCAGTATTGAACTTGAGAACAAGCTTTTGGCCTTCTTTGAGCCGACCGATCGCGAGTTCGCTGACTTCTGCCGTGTAGGGGTCGAAACTGGTCTCCGTCTGATGGAGCTGGCGAAGGCCGAGGCGTGGCAGGTCAGCCTAGAGAGCGGCATGTTCAACGTCCCTGCAGCGCGATCGAAAAGCGGCAGAGCAAGGAACGTGGTTCTGTCCGACAAGGCGAAGGAAATCCTCTCGACCTACATGTTCACCAAAGACCCGATTACCGGGGAGCTGGTCGCCAAGAAGCCTAAGGACCGCGTATGGCGTTCCATCAAGAAGGACTTCGTGTCCTACCACTTCAAGCGCATGAAGGACGCCCTCGGCTATAACGAGCAGAAGGACTTCGTCTTCCACACGCTCCGCCATACGCGAGCCACGCGCCTTGCCGCAAAGAGCAAGTCACCGTTCGTCGTGATGGACCAGATGGGACATGCCGACATCAAGACGTCGATGCGCTACATTCACATGGCCAAGGCGATGATGGACACTGAGAGCTGGAGGAACGCATGACTATCAGAAGTCTTGATGCGTATCGTTTTTCTGGAATTGAAAATGGGAGGCCCTGCAAGCGTGGGGCTTTTCAGTATCAGGATTTCCGTGTGTATCGGAAAAGGCTGATAAGGAGCCCTGAAATTGTGACAGGGACTGTGCCAAAAGTGGCAGGGAAACCACCTCTGGCACAACGTGCCCATCTACTAAGTCATTGTTTTACCAATGGTTTTGTCGATTGGCAACTAAACCCCGTAACTGATCGGAGGTCAATCGGATCAGAAAACGCAAAACTGGAAAGAGTGCCCCGGCCGTTAAGCCGGGGCGTAGGCATTCAGATTAGAATGCGCGCTGCAGACGGAAGAAGCCCGTCGTTACGTCGTTGGAATCGTCTGGATCGAGGTAGCTGACGGTTGCCTTGGCGTAGAGGTTGTCTACGATCTGGTAGTCAAGCGTTACGCCGACCTTCCAAGCATCGCCGAGGCCATCGAACGACGATGGGATAACGGCATCGGTATCGACAACGTAGTTGCCGAAGTACTGGACCGTCGGGGTGATCGTGAACTTGTCAGTTGCCTTCAGAGCGTATTCCGCAGCAACGGTCCACTCCGACTGGGCGTAGTAGGAGTTCGGGCCGGTAGCGTAAACAGCTGCGAGGCCGAGCGTGCCAGGACCGATATCAGCGAAGATCATGCCGCGAACAGCACCTTCTTCGTTGTCCGTGTCGTAGCCGCCGATAACCTGGTAGCTGAAGCCGCCGACCTTGCCGCCAACTGCGGCAGCAACGCCGACGTTGTTGGCGCCTTCGCCGGTCTTGTAGTAGCCGTCTTCCAGTTCGTCGACGCTGACGCCAGCGTAGAAGTCGCCGGATTCGTACTGGTAGCGAACCGAGTTGTGCAGGGTTTCGAAGCTGGACAGAACGTCCGGCTCGCCGCTCAAGTCGTCATCCCACCAGCTGTAGAACAGACCAGCGCGCAGGCCAGCGATGTCGATGTAAGCGGAGTCCAGCGTGGTGTTGGTCGACGTGTTGTCGCCGTTGTTACGCAGAACGATAACGCCGGTCAGAGGACCGTATTCAGTGTCGCTCTTCGAGGTGAACGAAACCTGGGCGCGTGTGCGAGCGTTCCAGTCAGAAGTACCCTTCTGGTTCGGGCCGCCGTACACTTCAAAACGCAGGTAACCGCCAACCTTGAGGCAGGTTTCGGTGCCCGGGATGTAGAAGTAGCCCGTGCCGTACGCGTCGCAGACGCGGACGTAATCTACTGCTTCAGGTTCAGCTGCAACGATCGCGTCAGCAGCGAAAACCGGGGACGCAACGGCAGCGAGGGCTGCTGCAGACGTCAACATAACCATCCGAATGTTCATTAGAAATCCATTTCCCTTTAGAAGGACCGCCGCCAGAAACACAAATGTGATTGGCGACTATTCCGATAACAGCCTTTCGGCACGCGGATCAGCGAACCGCTGGACCTTCTCTCTCATCCCGAAGCAAATCTATCAATTCAGATTTGATCGAAACCGCGTTTGTGAAACCTGTTTGGTATTTTATGTGATTATTTTGCAACAATATCAAAGGCTTAGACAAAAAAACGCGATGCTCCGCAAATTGCGGAGCATCGCGCTACGACGTTTTTTGAGGGCTCCGTGGAGCAATCCGATGATCATGCAGAAGCAAATCAACGGCGACATCCGGGAGATAGTACCGCGCTGCAGCAAAATGAAGTGGGTTCGCTGGAACGCAATGTTCCAAATTTGGAACGAATGTGCCGATGCCGCCGTTTGCATATTCTGCGGAGAAGCGTATTCGACACCCGGGGTAGACGTTTTAGAACCTTTTGAAGACAGAGACAGCTAATGCCCGCGGCCGAAACAAAATTCCCCGACATGAATGATTTCGCTTATTTTGCAGCGGTTGTGAGGCATGGCGGCTTTTCCGCGGCGGGGCGGGTGCTCGGTCTGCCCAAGTCGAAACTCAGTCGACACATATCCGCACTCGAGGAACGATTGGGCGTTCGCCTCATCGAGCGGACCGTGCACAGATTCCGCGTAACGGAAATCGGCCAATCACTATATGTTTACTGCGAGAACATGTTGCGCGAGGTCGAACGCGCCACAAAAGCGGTCGCGGATGCCAATGGCGATCCGCAGGGGACGATTCGTCTGGGGGTTCCCACCGGCTTGGTGGAGGGCGCCCTCGGCGTGATATTTCCCGAGTTCCTGCTGCTTCATCCGAAGATTCAGCTTCAGATCATCGCCACCGACCAGCGGATGGATATCATCAACGACCGGCTGGACCTGGCGATTCGCGCCCAGTTGACCGAGGAAACCGACACCGAACTTACCATGCGGGTGCTCAGCAAGGTCGATCTCATTCTTGTTGCCAACAAGGAGGTTGCCGGTCGCATGCCGGAAGTTGGTGGTATCGAGGCCTTGGCCAACATGCCGACCGTATCGTTCACGGGCGAGATGGCGGAGTGGAGAGAGCTTGATGTCTGGGAGTTCGTGGCGATCAACGGCACGGTTCACAAGCACGAGCATAGACCAAGGATGATCTGCCGAAGCGTTCCAGCCGTTCTCCAAGCGATTCACGCGGGCGTTGGCGTGGGGCTTCTACCCGAAATCGTCTGCATCGAGGGCCTGCGCGATGGGAGCCTCGTTCGCTTGTTGCCAGAGTATCAGATGTCGCAGGCGACGATCTATATCGTCTTCACCGCCTCGCGGGGGCTACCGACAGCCGTTCGAACGCTTGTCGATTTTCTTGTCGAGCGCTTCCGCACCTTCAATGCAAGCGCACATAGTCAGATCGAGGAAACAAGGGTCGGCTGATCCACGTCGTTGCCTCCATGCTGGCGCCGCGTCTTGCGGCGTCGGCCATTTTGGCAGGTATGTCGACTTCCCTTTGCCTTGTCTTGGCCTTGCCTGCTCGCAGGTGCGCCTATCTTTCCTATGTGAGTCGGTTCTGGCGTTTCTCATTCGTCCTTGAAGCGACGCAATCTGTCACGGGAGAGAACATCATGGCTTATGTCGATGGCTTCATCGTTGCTGTACCGCAGCGGAATATAGACGCTTACAAGGCGCTTTCGGCAAAGGCCGGCGCGGTCTGGAAATCCTACGGCGCCAAGGACTATGTCGAATGCATCGGTGACGACGTGCCCTATGGCGAAGTGACCTCGTTTCCGCGAGCGGTCCAGGCAGGCGATGACGAGGTCGTCGTCTTTTCATGGATCAGCTACGAATCGCGGGAACAGCGCGACGCGATCAACGCCAAGGTCATGTCCGACCCTGTGCTGCAGGGCGACGAATGGAAGACGGTCTTCGATGGCAAACGGATGATCTACGGCGGCTTCGTTCCGTTCCTGCAGCTTTAGCAGCCATTGACTTGGCGTGTGGCGCGCGCGACCTGTGGCGACAATCGTCATCTCAGGGAGTGCCGCCATGCCGCAAACGATCGTCAGCCTGTCCACGCGTGGGCAGGGGCTCTACGAATTCACCGACCAGGTCGCGGCTTTCGTTCGTTCCTGCGGCTTTGACGAGGGATTGCTGACGGTTTTCGTGCGCCACACGTCTTGCTCGCTGCTGATCCAGGAGAACGCTGATCCCGATGTGAAGACGGACCTGAATGCTTTCTTCCGCCGGCTGGTGCCGCCGTCATCCGATCCGTCGATGCGCTGGATCGTCCATACGATGGAAGGGCCGGATGACATGCCGGCGCATATCAAGGCGGCGCTCACGCAGGTTTCAATCGGCATTCCTGTCGTCAACGGGCGGCTTGCGCTCGGCACCTGGTAGGGAATCTATCTCTTCGAACATCGCGAGAGCCCGCATCGGCGCGAGGTGGTGCTTCATCTCGGCAACTGAACAGAGACTGAATGGCGGGTTCGAACATCGTTCATTTTCAAGCGTTTATGGTCCGCATATTCCCGCAAGGGAGATCCTGGAATTTATATGAGAGTGTGACCATGAACATTTACGGTAAGGCATCCCTGGCAGCGTTTCTTGCATTCGCGTCCGTTTCCGCCACTGCGCCGGTTGCCGCCGCCGCATCCCCGCAACAGGCTTCGATCGTTGACGTACAATACCGCCCGGCGCGTGCCTGCTCGCCCGTCCGCGCTGTCGAGAAGGCACGCTGGGCCGGATTGCGCAATGTTCGTGTGACCGACATCACGCCGCGCCGTGTCGTCGTTTCAGGCCGTGGCCATCGCGGACACTGGGAACGCATGTTCTTCGCTAATGTGCGGGGTTGCCCGCAGATCCGTCGCTGATCAGGTCGGGCAGTGCCGGCATCGCCTTGGCGCCGCCATTTTCGCCCTGCCTTGTGCGAATCGCATAAGACTGAATGCCGCCGGCGGGGCACTTTCCAGCCGGCTTCGAACGAATCGAAAAGGTGCGTGGTTTCTTCCACGCGATATGGGAGATTTCGATGATGCAATTTCTGACCAAGGCGGGACTTGCCCTGGTGCTGGCGACCGGCACGCTTGCCGGCGCCGTTGCGCCAGTGTCCGCCCAGGGCTTCTACCTTGATGATGGCCGTCCGCCACCACCCCCCGGCTACGGTCGCCCGCCACCGCCTCCAGGATATGGTCGCCCGCCACCGCCGCCACCTTATGGCGGCCGTCCGCGCGGCTGCGATCCACGGCTGGCGGAAGACATTGCGCGTGACTACGGTTTCCGTCGCGCCCGCGTGGTCGATATCACGCCCCGCCGCGTGATCGTTCAGGGCTTCTCGCGTCGTGGTCCCGATGAAATCAGCTTCGGCAATGTCCGTGGCTGCCCGGTGCTGCGCCGATAATCCGATCCGATCGATCGGCCAAAAAACCACCCCTGCCGGCGATGAGACGCGGGCAGGGGTGGTTTCGTTTTGGAAATATGCGAGGAACGCCTGCTCTCAGGCGTTCGGGGCGCTGGTCTCGTCCGGTTCGATCGAGGTCGCGAGCGGCGCCTGGCTGTCGGAGGAGACGACGGCGCGTGGCAGCGGCGTGCCGCGTTTGCGCTCACGGGCGAGCGTCAGCAGGCCGGAGCAGATGATCAGCAGGATGCCGCCGGCCATCGGCAGATCGACGGCGTCGTCGAAAATCAGATAGCCGAAGGCGATCGCCCAGAGCATCTGGCTGTATTGCGGCGGTGCGACGAGATTGGCCGGCGCCATCCGTGCCGCGTTCATCAGCATGACGTTGCCGGCAGCGCCGAGCAGACCGTAGCTGGCGATGAAGAGCCACTGGTACGGCGTCGGCATGACGAAATTTGAGACCATTAGGACGCCGCTGACGATAATCGTGCCAAGAAGTGCAGCGCCATAGAGCGACAGGCGCTTTTCGGCGGGCCCCATCTTTCGCAGCACGACGATCGAGATCGCTGCCGTCAGGCCGCCGATCGCTGCCGCGAGATGGCCGATCGAGAGTTCGCGGAAGCCGGGACGCAGCACGACCAGAACGCCGGCGAAGCCGACGAAGACAGCTGCCCAGCGCTGCCAGCGGACGTCTTCCTTGAGGAAGATGACGGAGAGGATGGTGACGAAGGACGGCAGCAGGAACAGCAGGCAGAAGGCTTCGGCCATCGGCAGTAGCGTGAAGGTGATGATCGAGGCGATGGCGCCGATGGCGCCGCAGACGAAGCGTACAAGCCATAGCGTGCGGTTGGTCGAGCGAACGACATCGAACCAGCTGTCGTCCTTCGCCTTGATGAAGGGCAGGGCGGCGGTGCCGAAGAGGGCGCCGATGAAGGCGATTTCCAGCGATGGAATGGTGCCATGCAGGATCTTGATCGATGCGTCGCTGAAAGCAAACACGGCATAGGCGGCAAATGCGATCAGGACGCCACGCGCCGGCGAATTGGGAGATGTCATGGAAACATATTCAGCTTGGAGAGATAGAGGCGCCGCGGCAACGTGGTCCCGACGCAGGGCCGTATAGTGCAAATTGCTGCTGTGCACAATCGCGCGAATAGAGGAGGAGGTTCAGCGGATTTGCGTCGGTCAGCCTCCTCCTCATGGTACTGGGCGAATATAATGACATGACACGGTCGCCGTGTGTCGTGGCCTGCGACCGTCGCCCTAGAACCGCACCGTCGTCAGTTGGAACCGCGTCGAAGCGCCGGGCCGTAGTCGCGATAGATGCTGAGGCAATCGGTGTAGCTCAACGATTCGTTGGCGCCGTAGACAACATGGGCGCTGGAGGCGTTGGTGGAGGCTTCCTCCGAGACGAAGAGAATGGCCTCTCCCAGCGACTTGCCGGTGATCGGTGCGTCGGTGCCATCGTCTAGCGTTATGCCCTTGATAATCGCCGCGATCTCGCGGTGGCTGAAAACTTCCCGTCTGTCTTCCGGTGTCATTGTCTTTACCCCTTACTGAAAATGTATGGTCCTATTGTTTCCGACATCACCTGTCCGGCGGCCTGTCTCGCCGCCAATGTGCGAGAGACGGCAAATGCCGAACGTTGCATGCACGTCCCGGATGTCGGACGAGATCCACATCACAATGAGATATGGCCCTATTGCGCTCCGGCAAGATCGAAACCGAGGCAATCTGCCAAATCGTTGAGGCGCGACGGCGATCCGACGGAATTGGCAAGCTTCGTCCTCATCGCTATATCAGTGCCGTTCGAACCGGCGAGTACCGGCCGAACAGTGCAGCCAGAGGGAGATCGCCATGTTTCAGACAGCCAAGATCCAGCAGGCCGACAAGGTCGAGTTCTATCGCGAGCTGAGCCAGCAGTTGAACGGGCTGCTCGACGGCGAGCGTGACATGATCGCCAATGCGGCCAACACCTCGGCTCTGATGTTCGAGATGCTGCCGGATCTCAACTGGGCCGGCTTCTATTTTCTGAAATCCGAGAACGAACTGGTGCTCGGGCCGTTCCAGGGCCGGACCGCCTGCGTGCGGATCGCGGTCGGACGTGGCGTCTGCGGTACGGCGGTCGCCAAGGGGCAGTCGATGCTCGTCGAGGACGTTCACGCATTTCCCGGCCACATCGCCTGCGACGCCGCCTCGCGCTCCGAGCTGGTGGTGCCGTTGCACCACGACGGCAGGATCCTCGGCGTCATCGATCTCGACAGCCCGATTCCATCACGGTTCGATGCGCAGGATCAGGCTGGCATCGAGGCGCTGGCGAAGATTTTTGTCGCCGCGAGTTACTGATTCATATCCACATCATGCGGATGAAAAAGGGGTTGCGCTTTGTCCGAGCGCAGCCGCTTTCGTTATCGATGGCCGCTCGTGCCGTCACGACGTCTTCTTCTTGGCTTGATCGTCGATCAGCTCGTACCACATGGCGTTGAGGACGGCGAAGGCGGCTGCCAAGGGCAGGCCGAGTATCCATGCGAAGTACCACATCGTTTTTCTCCTTCAGTATGCGTGACCGCTTTTGTCGGTGACCGATTTTTCGTCGACCTTGCCCCAGAGCACTTTGTAGACCCAGGCCGTGTAGGCAAAGATGATCGGCAGGAAGATCGCCGAGACCACCAGCATGATGAACAGCGTCAGGTGGCTGGACGAGGCATCCCATACCGTCAGGCTCGACTTCGGATCGAGCGAGGAGGGCAGGATGAACGGGAACATCGACACGCCGACGGTCGAGATGATGCCGAAGATCGACAGCTTGCTGAACAGCAGGGTTCCGACTTCCAGCCGGGCGCGGATGGCGATGAAGGTGGCGATGGCGCCGAGGAAGCCTGCTATCGGTGCGATCAGCATCCATGTGTGGCTGCCATAGTTCGCCAGCCAGGATCCGTCATGCGAGGCCGTCTTAAACAGCGGGTTCGACGGACCACCGGTGACGACCTCGCTTGTGATGGAATAGCCGTTGACGCCGAGCGCCAGAAAAATGCCCCCGAGCGCGAACAGCACGATGACGAGGAGCGCGGCAACGCTGCCGTAGCGTCTCGCACGGTCGGCGACCGGACCGCTTGATTTCAGCACCAGCCAGGCGGCGCCGTGCATGGTGAGCATGGCGACCGACAGCAGGCCACAGAGCAGAGCGTATGGATTGAGCAGGCCGAAGAACGTGCCCTCATAGAAGATCCGCATGTCCGACGGATCGAAACGGAAGGGAACGCCCTGCAGCACGTTGCCGACAGCGACGCCGAAGATCAGCGATGGGACGAAGCCGCCGATGAACAATGCGATGTCCCAGTTGCCCCGCCAGCGGGCGCTTTCACGCTTCGAGCGGTACTTGAAGGCGACCGGCCGCAGGATGAGGGCGAAGAGGATCGCGAACATCGCCAGGTAGAAGCCAGAGAAGGACACCGCATAGAGCGGCGGCCATGCGGCGAACACGGCGCCGCCGCCGAGGATCAGCCAGACCTGGTTGCCTTCCCAGACAGGGCCGATGGTGTTGATAACGATGCGGCGCTCTGTATCGGTCTTGCCGACAAAGGGCAGCAGCATGCCGACGCCGAGGTCGAAACCGTCCGTGACAGCGAAAGCGATCAACAGGACGCCGATCAGCAGCCACCAGATCAGGCGGAGCGTTTGGTAGTCGATGAGTTCGTGCAGGATCATGATCAATCACTCCGCAGCGGGAACGAGGTTTGATGAAATCAGCTCGGCTTCCGGTTCGTGGTCCGGCTCCGGCCCCTTGCGGATCGCCTTCACCATCAAGGTCATCTCGATGACGATCAGCACGGTATAGAGGGCGGCGAAGCCGAGGATTGTCAAAAGCACGGTGCTGGCGCCGAGGCTGGAGACGGCGGCCGCCGTCGGCAGCACGCCTTCGATGATCCACGGCTGGCGCCCGAACTCGGCGACAATCCAACCGAACTCGATGGCGATGAACGGCAGCGGGATGGCAAGGACGGCGATACGCAGCAGCCATGGATACGCATCGAGGCGGCGGCGGGCGGACAGCCAGAAGAAGGTTGCCGTCAAGAGGATGAAGAACATGCCGAGCCCGACCATCACGCGGAACGACCAGAACAGCGTCGGGACATGCGGGATGGTGTCGCGGGCCGCCTGGTCGATCTGTGCATCGGTTGCTGTTCGCGGGTCATCGACATAGCGCTTCAACAACAGGGCGTAGCCGAGTTCGTGCCCAAGATCGGCGAACGAATTCTTGGCGTCGAGCGCAATCTTGTCCGGCGAGCCGGCCGCGCGGATCTGCATCAGCGCGTCATAGGCCTTGATGCCGTCGCGGATGCGGGTCTTGGCGTGTTCCTCGAGCTCGTTGATGCCTGGTATCACGGTTGTCAGCGACCGGGTGCCGATGATGCCCATGGCCCAGGGGATGTGAACGGCGAAGTGGGTTTCGCGTGCCTGCTGATCGGGAAAGCCGATGACGGTGAAGGGAGCCGGTGCCGGCTCTGTTTCCCACATGGCCTCGATGGCGGCGAGCTTCATCTTCTGGTTTTCGGTGGCGAGGTAGCCGCTCTCGTCACCGAGGACGACGACCGACAGCGCAGAGGCGAGACCGAAGGAGGCGGCCACCGTCATCGAGCGCTTGGCGATCTCGATGTGCCTGCCCTTCAGGAGGTACCAGGCCGAGACGCCGAGCACGAAGATGGAGGCACAGACGTAGCCAGCCGAGACGGTGTGGACGAACTTCGCCTGGGCGACGGGGTTGAACACGACGTCGAAGAAGCTGGTCACTTCCATGCGCATGGTCTGCGGATTGAGCGCCGAGCCGACCGGGTTCTGCATCCAGCCGTTGGCGACGAGAATCCAGAGCGCCGAGAAGTTCGAGCCCAGTGCTACGCACCATGTCGCCGCGAGGTGACCGACCTTGGAGAGCTTGTCCCAACCGAAGAAGAACAGGCCGACGAAGGTGGCCTCGAGGAAGAAGGCCATCAGCCCTTCGATCGCCAGAGGGGCGCCGAAGATGTCGCCGACGTAATAGCTGTAATAACTCCAGTTCATGCCGAACTGGAATTCCATGACGATGCCGGTGGCGACGCCGATGGCGAAGTTGATGCCGAACAGCGTACCCCAGAATTTGGTCATCTGCCGCCAGATCGGTCGGCCGGTCATGACGTAGACGGTTTCCATGATGGCCAGCAGCACGGCAAGGCCAAGCGTCAGGGGTACGAATAAAAAGTGGTAGAGCGCCGTCAGCGCAAATTGAAAACGCGATAAGTCGACGATGTCGAGTTCCATGGTCTTTCTCCCACGCCCCTTATGGGGCACGAAGATGTTCCACCATGCCGGATTGCGTGGCGGACATGCACGTCGCTCAGTCCGGTCTCAGCCGGTTCAGAGCCTCTTCGAACGCCATCTCTCCGCGGCGTGAAATGCTGGTGATGCGACCGCCATCGAGCGTCGCGATCACATCGGCGATGGCGGCCTCGCGGCGGATATGGGTGGCGATGACGAGCGAGCGCGCCGCCGCCTTCCCGGACAGGCGGGCCATCACGTCGCGTGCAGTCTCCCGATCAAGACCTTCGGTCGGCTCGTCCAGCAGCCAGAGCGGCGTGTCGCGCAGGAACAGCCGCGCAAGCGCCAGGCGGCGCGACTGGCCGCCTGAAAGCCCCATGCCGCCTTCGCCGAGGCGGGTGTCGAGGTCGCCCGGCAGACAAGCGACGTCGGCAAGCAGGCCGGCGGCCATCAGCAGGCCGCGAAGATCGTCGTCCGTGGCCGTAGGGTCAGCCAGCTGCAAGTTGCCGCGCAGCGTGTCCTGGAACAGTTCGGTGCGCTGGGTCAGCAACGTTGTCCGGTCACTGGCGATGGTTCCGCGATCGGCGGGAATCTCGCCTGCGAGCAGAGCCAGCAGCGTCGATTTTCCTGCGCCGCTTGAGCCGATCAAGGCGAGCTTCTCGCCCGAGTTCAGGTTGAGCGTCACATTGTTGATGATCAACGCATCCGGGCCATAGCCGGCAGAAACATTCGTCAGCTGGAATGCCACGCCGAGGGGGCTTGCCACACGGTTCTGGCCCAATGCGTCATCCGTCAACCGCGGTCCGATGCGTTTGGCGGCCAGCAGCGTGCGGCCTAGTTCGAGGGCACCGCGCCGCAGGGCGCCGAAGGGCTCGGCAGCGGCGAAGGCGATCAGGATGCCGAGGGCGGCGACGGGCGCGGTGATCGTACCGGCGCCGGCGAGCGCTGCAACAGCCAGCAGCGAGCCGGTGAGCAGCACGGTCGAGGCGGTCCCGAAGCCGAAGGCGACGCGCGCCTCTATGCGGCTGAGACAGACGTCGGCATCGGCACTATGGCGGTCGGCGGCCGATATGGATGCGGCTTGCGCCTCCAGCCGCCCGGCCATCAGCAGGTCGGTCTGGCCGGCGACGAGATCGATGGTGCGGGCGCGAATCGCCTCGACGCCGTAGGCCCGGCGGCGCGCGTGTTTTGCAGCCGCCCGTCCGGCCCAGAGCGGAATGCCGAGGCCGGCGATCAAGAGAAGCAGCCCGGCCAGAAGGCCGAAGAGCGGGTGCATGAGGCCCAGCGTGAGGCCCGTTGCGAGCGTTGCGACGAGGGCGACGCCTGCGGGGACCAAAACGCGGAGGTAAAGCGAATCCAGCGCGTCGATGTCGCCGGTAAGGCGAAACAGCAGCCGGGCCGGGCGGCGGGCGAGGCTGCGTGCGGCACCCGCCGCCGCCCAGCCGCGAAACAGGCGCTCGCGCAGCGCGGCAAGCACGCTCAGCGTGGCATCGTGCGTCGTCAGCCGCTCGCCGTAACGCGATGCCGTGCGGCCGATGGCGAGCAGGCGGATACCGGCCGACGGCGCGAAGACGTCGAAGGTCACCGCCGTCGCCACCGACAATCCGGCGACCGCGGTTGCGGTGATGAACCAGCCGGAGAGACCAAGCAGGGCGATGCCGGCACCGACGGTGGCCGCGGACATGGCGGCCCCGAGCAGCAGGCCACGCTTGCGCTCGCCGGCGAAGAGCTTGAGGATCGGTTTGAGATCGGACAGCGACGTGCTCATTCGGCCGCCTCCCGCGCGGGTTCGGCATGCATTGGGATGGTGCGGCTCATGCGGGCAGCCAGACGCGGATCGTGCGTAGCGACAAGCAGTGTCCGGCCTTTTGCCAGCACCAGCAGGGCGTCGGTGATCTCGTCTGCCGTCTCGGCATCGAGATGCGCCGTCGGCTCGTCGGCGAGAATGATGCGGGCGTCGGGATTGCAGGCAGCGCGGGCGATGGCGAGCCGCAACGCTTCGCCGCCGGACAGGCCGGCACCGCCGTCGCCGAGCGGGCGGCTTCGATAGGCGGCGGCAAGGCGGCCGAGGCTGGCCGCGTCGAGTGCGTCATGCGCGATCTGTGGCGAAACATCGGGGCGGCCAAGCGAGACGTTCTGGACGATCGTAGCGGCGAAGATGTGCGGCTTCTGGCCGATCCAGGCGATGGCGCCCTGCGATGCAGGTCCGGCCGGCTGTCCTCCAATGCTGATGCGGCCGTTCTCACATGGCGCCAGACCTGCGGCGAGCGCGAGGATGGTCGACTTGCCCGAGCCGCTGGCGCCGAGCAGGGCGACATGCTCGCCGGGGCGGATGTGCAGGTCGAACGCCTGGATGACAGGCGTGTCGCCACCGGGATAGCGGAAATCCACGGCTTCGAAGCGGATGCCGGCATCTGTGATGTCGGCACTGCTCTCCTGTTGCGGACGTTGCAGGCCGTCCTGGCTGAGCGCGTCGAGCGCCTTGATCGCCGCTTCGCCCGATGCGCGATCGTGCCAGACCGACGACAGCTCGCGCATCGGCTCGAAGAAGGCGGGCGCGAGCAGCAGGATGAACAGGCCGGTCGCGAGATCAAGGCCACTGCTCCACGCGCCGAAGCGAATTTCGCCAAGCAGCGAGAAGCCAATATAGACGGCGACCATGGCCACGCCGAGAGCGGCGAAGAGTTCGAGCACGGCCGAAGACAGGAACGCGATCTTCAGCACTGCCATGGTGCGGGTCTTCAGGTCTTCGGCGTCCGAGCGCAGGCGATGGGCCGTCGCATCGACTGCATCGAGTGCGCGGATGGTGGCGAGGCCGCGCAGGCGGTCGAGCAGGAAGCCGTTGAGACCGCCGGTCGCCGCCAGCTGCTTTTCGCTCGCAGCCTGGGCGCGCCAGCCGATCAGCGCCATGAAGACGGGGATGAGCGGCATGGCGAAGAGCAGCACGAGGGCCGCGATCCAGGAGATCGGGAAGACGCAGCCGAGGATGACAAGCGGTACGGCGCTGGCCTTGAAGCGGGCCGGCTGGAAGCGCTGGAGATAGGGAACGATCAGCTCCGCCTGCTCGCCGATGATGCTGGCGACCTCGCCGGAGTTGCGGCGGGTGCTGTCCACCGGCGAACGGCGGGCAAGCGCCGCGACGGCGACGGCGCGTCTGGCGGTGAGTTCGGCGCGGGCCGCGCGAAATGCCAGGCGGCCTCCAGCCGCGTCGAGACAGCTCTTGACGATGCCGAGAAGGCCGATCAGGACAGCCGGCCACAGGACCTCCGCAACGCCGCCGCCGCTGGCAATGCGGCCGACTGCGGCGGCGAGAAGTGCTGCCTGCGGGATCCAGATGAGCGCGGCGAGCGTTTGCACCAGTGCTGCATTGCGCAGGCTCGGCGGCTGGGGGGCGCGTTTGCGCCGTCTGCCGCGAGGCTGCTTTTCTTTCGTGCCGTTTGTCTGGTCTTCAATCGTCTTGGCGTCGAGATGAGCACTGGTCATGGCGCTAACTCTTGTTGACAGGATTGGGTCGGCGGCGACCGAGTGAAATGACCCGATCCTTGGCTTCCAGCAGCTTCGTCACTTTCGCGCCTAGCGAGAGTAGCGTCGCAAGCCTTTCTGTTTCAAGTTGTTTCACATCGTCATACCAATGTGTCAGCTGTTCAATCAGCGCATGCATTTCGCTCATGCGCTCCTGTGCATGGCGTTCGGCTTCGCTGTCGGGCCGCTGCATGAGGATTTCGCGCAGGACCGACAGGGTCGGATCGACCTCGCGCTTCTTGCGCTCCTCGGCCAGCGTGCGCAGGATCTGCCAGACGTCGTCGGGCGTGGTGAAGAAGTCGCGGCGGTCGTCCGGCCGATGCTTCAGCAGCACAAGGTTCCAGGTCTGCAATTCGCGCAGGCTCATCGACACGTTGGAACGCGAGATGCCGAGCGCATCGGTGATCTCCTCCGCGCAGAGCGGCGAGGGCGAGACGTAGAGCAGCGCGTAAATCTGGCCGACGGTGCGGTTGATTCCCCAGCGCGAGCCCATTTCACCGAAGTGCAGGACGAAGGATTGGACGAGTGGCGCGAGGTTCATGGTTCGGTTTCCGTTATGTCTGTGATTTCAGAAATTTCTGAAATCACTATAACTGGCTATGTATGTCTGACAATTAGCAAGCGGCGCCTGCGTCAATTGGTGCCTGACTTGACGATAGTCAGCTTTCCCGACGCGCTCGTTGATCCAGATCAAACCGCCGAGGAATGTCTCGCCTTTCCCTGATTTAGGTAGCGGTCAAACTTCGCTGCGATGGTACGCACGAAGGGCCTGCCTTGCGGGGTGATGGTGAATGTGTCGCCGTCGAAGCTGATGAAGCCGTCCTCGTTGATGCTGGCGTGAAAAGCGTCGTTGCAGACCTCATCGGCGGCGTGTCCGAAGCGAGCGCGCAGGTCGGCGACCGAGAAGGCGTAGCGGCACATCAGTTCCTCTATGGCCGAGGCCGTGGCGCGGTCGGCGTCGGACAGCGCAAAGCCGCGGGCGATCGGCAGTCGGCCTTCGGAAACGGCCTGACAGTACTGGCCGGTGGCGACGATGTTTTGC
This sequence comes from Hyphomicrobiales bacterium, assembly GCA_900470805.1. GTDB lineage: Bacteria > Pseudomonadota > Alphaproteobacteria > Rhizobiales > Rhizobiaceae > Rhizobium. The sequence continues at coordinate 241,672 of UCCA01000021.1, forward strand.
GTGTAGCCCTGGGGCAGGCGACCGATCGACGATGCGCCGAGCCCGATCAGCGTTTCGGCGCCGTCGGTGGTGTAGCCCTGGAAATTGCGCCTGAGCGCGCCGTCCCGGAGCCTGCGGGCCATGCTGTCGTCCGGCTTGGCGAAATGATCGATGCCAACGGGCTCGTATCCGGCGCCGACGATCGCCTCGGCGCCGGCCTTGGCCATAGCAAAGCGATCGGCGGGGCCTGCCAGGGTGGCGGTATCGATGAGCGACTGGTGTTTCTTGACCCAGGGCACGTGGGCATAGCCGAACATGGCGATGCGGTCCGGGTTCATCGAGAGCGACAGATCGATGGTGCGCAGCAGCATCTCCCGGTCCTGATGCGGCAGGCCGTAGACGATATCGAGGTTGATCGAGCCGATGCCGAGGTCGCGCAGGACGTTCACGACGCCCGCCGTCTGCTCGAAGCTCTGTGGGCGGTTGATGGCCGCCTGGACGATCGGCTCGAAATCCTGAACACCGACGCTTGCCCGGGTCATCCCGAAATCCCGCCATGCCCGCAGCTTCTCGGCATCGACATGGGTGGGATCGATCTCGACGCTGATCTCGCAAGTCTCGACGATCTCGAAATTCGCAGTGAGCGTCTGGCGCAATCCCATGAGATCCGGAGGGCTGACGATCGTCGGGGAGCCACCGCCGAAATGGATGGCTGCGACCTTTCGTCCTGCCGGCAGATATTTTGCGACGAGCCCGATCTCGCTATTGAGAGCGTCGAGGTAGGTCGCGATGGGGTCGTAGCGGCGAACCTGCTTGGTGTGACATCCGCAGTAGAAACAGAGCCGGTCACAAAACGGGATGTGCACGTAAAGCGATAGTAAGCCTTGCGAATTTTCTTCAAGCCAGCGCCGGTAATCCGTTTCATCGACGCCGGTGTGAAAGTGCGGCGCCGTCGGATAGCTGGTGTAGCGCGGGACGGGGGCGGTGTAGCGGGCGATGAGATCGGCGTTCATGATGTGTCCTTTCGAGGCCACAGATACGGGGGTTTTTCAATGGATGCCTTGATCTCGATCAAGAAATCGCTGTCTTCGGCTGATTGCGGTGGCTATGCTCCCGGTGGAGCTGATTTCATGCGCAAAGATATTCATAATTCTAATATTCCAATACGTTGCGCGAGCTGCGAGGTCCGCCACAAGGGCATGTGCGGCGCATTGACCCCTGACGAGCTTCTGGCGCTGTCGGCTCATACCCGCCTGGTTGCCCATGATGCAGGAGAGGAACTGGCGGGGGAAAAAATGCCGGTCGAATCCTACGCCACCGTCATCCGCGGCGTGGTGAAACTGACGAAGACGCTCGAGGACGGCCGCCAGCAGATCGTCGGTCTGCAGTTCGCGCCTGATTTCATCGGACGGTTGCATGCCGAGGAGAACGGCGTCTCCTCCGAGGCGGCGTCCGACGTTCATCTCTGCCGCGTCCCCAAGGCGACGATGGAACGGCTGGTCAAGAGTAACCCGGCTCTTGCCGAGCGGTTGATGGGCCAGACGATGCGCGAGCTCGACGAGGCGCGCGACTGGATGGTGACGCTCGGCCGCAAGACGGCTGCGGAAAAGGTCGCGAGCTTCCTGCTGTTGATTGCCACCCATCTCGACCCCGAGGTCACCGGCGAAAGCCGGCGTTTCGACCTGCCTCTGTCGCGCGCCGATATCGCCGATTTCCTCGGCCTGACGATCGAGACCGTGTCGCGGCAGATGTCCAGGCTCAAGGCCGATGGGGTGATCTCGATCGTCGCCAACCGGCATATCGAGGTGCCGCGGCTGGCAAGGCTCAAGGCTTGCTGCGGTTCCTGAGGACCGCGCTGCCGCGCCCTCGAATGGATGTTGCCGAAGCACTCCATTCCGTGCAGGAGTGATGCTTTCCGTTCCTCGACACGAGAGCCTTCATGCCCGCCGCAGCCGTCAATTCCCTCGTTTCCCGCCTGTCGCCGCCTCCCATCCCCTCGGTCTTCGCCTGGGCTCGTGAGTATAAGGGCGGCCGGGGCCCGCTGGTCGATCTCTCGCAGGCGGTGCCCGGCTATCCCGCCCATCCCGAGATGCTGCGGCTACTTGGCGATGCGGCATCCTCGCCGGCAACGACCGGCTACGGGCCGATCGAGGGCGAGGCGGTGCTGCGCGATGCCTATGCGGCGCAGATGTCCGATATTTACGGCGCACCGGTGACATCAGCCAACGTCCATATCACCGCCGGCTGCAACCAGGCCTTCATGGCCGCGGCGATCGCGCTGGCCGGCGCCGGCGATACGGTGGCGCTGACCAACCCCTTCTATTTCAACCAGGAAACGACCCTGTCGATGCTCGGCATCAACAGGGCGCTGGTGGAATGCGACGCCGGCAACGGCTTCCTGCCGGATGTGGCTTCGGCCGAACAGGCGCTGGCCGGCGGCGCCAAGGTGCTGGCGATCGTGACGCCGAACAATCCGACCGGGGCGATCTATCCGCCCGAATTGCTGCATGAACTGTTCGTGCTCTGCCGGACATACGGCGCATGGCTGATCATCGACGAGACCTATCGCGACTTTCTGCCGGAGGATTACGGCGCGCCGCATCCGTTGCTGGGTCTTCCCGGCTGGGAGGACACGCTGACTCTGCTCTACAGCTTCTCCAAGTCCTTCTGCATTCCCGGCCACCGGCTGGGGGCGATCACGGCGGGCGAAGGGGTGGTCGCCGAGATCGTCAAGGTGATGGACAACATGCAGATCTGCGCGCCGCGCGCCGCCCAGCTGGCGGTGGCGCAGGCGATGCCTGTTCTCGCCGACTGGCGCGCCTGCAACCGGCTGGAGATCGCGCGCCGCGCCGACGCCCTGCGGGCGGTGATGACAGCGCTTCCCGGCTGGGAGATCGGCGCGCTCGGCGCCTACTTCGCTTTCATCCGGCATCCGTTCGAGGGGATGAGCTCGGCGGCGGTCGCCGAACGGCTGGCGAAGGAGGCCGGTGTTGTGACGCTGCCCGGCAGTTATTTCGGCGTCGGGCAGGAGCGGTATCTGAGGCTGGCCTTTGCCAATGCCGATGCGGTGTCGATCGGGCGGCTGGTGGAGCGGTTGGGGTAGGGTGCGGTTCGGACGGGCGTCCAGCTTTGGCGTTGCGGGGTGCCGTTGGCGTTGAAGGATTGAGGTGGTTGAGGTCGTTTTCGTGGCACCCCCCTCTGCCTTGCCTGATATCTCCCCCTCAAGGGGGGAGATCGGCAAGTGGCCTGCGCTTCGCAGAACGTTGAGCTTGGAACGAGCGGCGG
>UCCA01000020.1 GCA_900470805.1 Hyphomicrobiales bacterium
ACAAGGGCGAGGATGAGGGAGGTGAGAGCGCAGGACGGTGGGGGAGAGGTGGCAGGCGGTGAAAGTGGCGCGTTGCGAAGCGTCCCACAACGCTCCCCGTCACGCGCCGGCGAATCGCGCTTCCGCCAGATCGGCCTCGCGCACCAGCTTCTTCATCAGGTCTTCAGACAGCTTGCGGTTCTTGGCGAGGCGGAAGAATTCGGCGCGTTCGGCCTTGACGCCGGCGAGCCAGAGCTTGCGTTCGATCTCCTCGATGCGGTGGGCGAGCGTGGCGTCGTCGCCGGTCTTGGAGCGGCCGTCGATGCGCTGGCGATAGATGTCCATCAGCCGGGCGCCAGCATCGGCGTAGAGGTTGGCGTCGGCACGGCCTTCGCCCATGTCGTGCTGCAGCGCCTCGATCGCCCGGATCGCCGCTTCGGCGCCGCGGATGCGGGCCTCGTCCTCTTCGCGCTGATGCGAGGGTTCGGCGGGGATTTCGAGGTTTTTCAACAGGAAGGGCAGGCCGATGCTGGCGGCGATGAGCGAGACGATGATGACGCCGGCGGCGAGGAAGATGGCGAGGTCGCGGCCGGGGAAGGGCGAGCCGTCGCCCATGGCGAGCGGCAGGGTGAGAACGCCGGCAAGGGTGATGGCGCCGCGGGCGCCGGCGAGCGAGGTTGCGGCGACGAGACGCCAGCTCGGACGGGTGATCGCTATGCCGTTGCGGGCGGCGCGATAGAGCGTGAAACGCAGCGAGACCCAGACCCATGCGAAGCGCAGGAGGCCGAGCGCGACGTTGATGGCGACGACATAGACGACCAGCCAGAGCGGATGGTAGTGGCCGGTTTCGCGAACGATGTGTATGGCGCTGGAGGCGATCTGTGGCAGCTGCTCGCCGAGCAGCACGAAGATGACGCCACTCATCGCAAACTGCACCGTGTCCCAGACGGCGGTGCGCCGTACGCGGGTGACGGCCGACGCGCGGCCGCTCTGCTCGCCGAAGCTCATGGTGATGCCGGCGGCGACGGCGGCGAGGATGCCGGAGCATTCGAGATGCTCGGCGATCAGATAGGCGGCGAACGGGATGAGCAGGCTGATCAGGATTTGCGATCCGGTCTCCTCGCCAAGCCGCCGGGTGAGGAAGCGCTGCAGCTGCATGACCAGCCATGTGACGCTGACGCCGATCGCGATGCCGCCGACCGCCACCCAGAAGAAGGTGCCGACCGCTTCGACCAGCGAAAAGGTGCCTGTCAGCGCGGCGGCGACGGCAAAGCGCATGCAGACGAGGCCGGACGCGTCGTTGAGCAGCGATTCCCCCTCAAGGATGTGCATCAGCCGGTGCGGGATCGGCACGCGCGCGGCAATCGCCGAGACCGCGATCGGATCGGTGGGGGAGAGGATGGCAGCGAGCGCGAAGGCGACGGCGAGCGGCATCGACGGGATCAGAAGATGGATCAACAGGCCAACGCCAAGCACGGTGAAGATGACGAGGCCGAGCGCCAGCTCGAGGATGACGCCCTTGTCACGCAGCAGGCCTTCCTTGGGAATGCGCCAGCCATCGAGAAACAGCAGCGGCGGCAGGAACAGCAGGAAGAACAGGTCGGGATCGAGATTGACGCCGAGATCGGCGACGGAGGCGATGACGACGCCGAGCGCGATCTGCACGAGGGGCGGTGGCACCGGTATCGGCGAGAGCCTGGTGAGGGTTCCGCTCACGACCACCGCAAAGAGCAGGATCAACGAAACGCTGATGCTTTCCATAAAATGCCGATTCCTTCGCATTGCTTGCAGAAGGTCGTTTGTGCGATTTTTTGGCTGCGGTGGCAACCGCACGGCGCCCCGATTGGGGCCGCCTGCGACATTCCGACATAGCCCGTGGGCTACGTCCGACATAACGCGTGGGCTACGTCTGACCTAGCGCCTGCGCTGTGGTCGACATAGCGCCTGCACCGTAGCAAGTGCCTGAAAGATAATGATCCGCCGGCCCGAACAGGGGCTGCGGCTCTATCCGAACGGCCGTTGCGGCTCCCCCGGCGGAGCCTTGTCCGGTCGTCAGGTCGTCGATACGCTGGCGGCTATCAGATGGACTGGATGTCGTCGCTGCCGGTGCCGGCCGCGGCGGATGCGCCGTAGGTGGTCTGGTAGGCGCGGATGGCTGTCTGCATGTCGGTCAGCACCTGTTCCAGTGGCGAGTCTTCGTCGCTGCCGGCGGTCTGCGCGACCGTGGCGGGATCGGCGGAGAGGAATTCGCTGGTCGTTAGCTTGCCGTCGCTGTTGGAATCCATCAGCGCCAGAATGCCCTTGGGGCTGTTGCCATTGCTGCTGTCGTCGCTGTCGTCATCGCTGGTTGCCGATTGCTGCAGCTGCAGCATCAGAGCGGCGATATCGGCGGCGATCTTCTGCGTTATGCTGGCGCTGTCATCGTCCGCAGATGCTGTCGAGGTGGTGGACTTGGTCGTCGAAGTGGAAGTCGAGGTCGAGGTGGTGTTGGCGGCGTCCAGTTCGTCGGCGGAGACGACGCCGTCGCCATTCTTGTCGAGGCTGGAAATATAAGAGGACGCGCTGCTGCTGCCCAGAGAGGATACGCTGGTCACTTGAATCTCCTTTGCGAGTTCATCGTGAAACCCGCCTTTCATGGGCGGTCGCAATAGGGGCTAAAATGATTTGCGCCCGGCGTCAAAACAGGAATGTTGTGATGAATTTCAACCCATTGACCGGTCCGGAAAAAGCGGATTAACATTTCGTTTACGCTATTCTTTCGTGGGACGATTCGCGGCTGAGCCTTGTCGCTCGCGTCATCCTCGGCTGATGGTGAGGATCCAACCACATCTCCTCTAATGCGACGGTGCGGATGCGCGGCGTTGCGTCAAGTGTCCACTACCGTTGCCCGAGAGGCACCGTCGGCAGATGCTCGGCACAAGGCCGAGCATGACGTCGAGCGTGCTGGCGCCGGTCGCAACACACTGCATGTCAAGAGCGGCAACCAACTGTTTTCGCGGTGAAAACTCCACACGAAACGTCATCCTCGGGCTCGTCCCGAGGATCTAAGCACGTCGCCTGGAATGTCACGGTGCACCTGTGGTTCGGGGCTGCACGTGAACACGCGCAGCCGGCTTTCCTTGTCCATTCCTGTCGCCTGAGCATCTGCCGACGAGAGCGCTCGCCGTCCGGGGTCACGCCCGGGCCCCTCAATCGCCGTGGGTTTCGTGGAAGTCGGCCTGGCCGCGCTTCCAGTAGCCGGCAGCCTTGATCCAGGCCTTGGGGTGCTGGCGCTCATCGACCATGACGACGCGCAGGCGCTTGGCGAGCAGCGTTTCGCAGGCGATCCAGACATAGCCGTCGCCTTCAGGCAGAGCGAGATCGCGCAGCAGCAGTTCGAGGCTGTCGGTGGTGCCGGCAGGCGCTGCGCCGCGGTGCAGCCAGACGGTCGAGACATCGGCCTTGCTGTCGAAGCGCTGCTCCTCTTCCGGGCCGGCGACCTCGGCAACGACGATTGCCTTGGCGGTTTCCGGCAGTTCCTCGAGGCGGCGGCCGATGGCCGGCAGCGCGGTTTCGTCGCCGACCATCAGGTACCAGTCGAAATCTGTGGCGACGACGAAGGAGCCGCGCGGGCCGCCGAGACCGAGCTTGTCGCCGGGCCTGGCGCTGACCGCCCATTCGGTGGCCGGGCCTGCCTCGTGCAGCGCGAAGTCGATATCGAGCTCGCCGCTGACCGGATCATAGCGGCGGGGGGTGTAGTCTCGTAGCGACGGGCGGTTTTCCGGATCGATCAGCAGCTTGCCCTCGGGCCCCATCTCCGGGAACGTCGGCTCCTGGCCGGGGCGGGGGACGAGGACCTTGACGTGATCGTCGTGGCCGAGACTGACGAAGCCTTCGAGATCGGCGCCTTCGAGGGTGACGCGCAGCATCTGCGGGGTCACGTGCGCGACACGGCGCACGGTCAGCACGCGGCGCTTCAGTTCATGGCGGACGCGTTCGATCAGGTGGCGCTTTTCAGAGGTATCGGGGGCGGTGTTTGCCGTCATGGTGGTTCCTTGAATGGAACCGAAATGCGTGAGACGCAGGCATGCCGCGCCGCTCGCACCCCGGTTCGGGTTCGATCAGCGCGTTGGTTGACGTTAACGCTTACGTGCGGCGCATCATAGGGCGCGCAGCAGATGTGATTTGTACCTAGCGGTGTGGCGCGGAACTGGCAAGGCTAAAACATGATTTTCAAATGAAGGTTTTGTAATCTTTTGCCGGTCTTGCCGTTTTCGGGGAAGTCTGCCTTGATTCATCTCCCGCCATCAGCCGGAAGCCATAGCCATGACCAAGCCGGGTCCAGACGAAAAGATCGACGCCACCTTCCGCAACGGCTCGCTGACGGCCGCCGGCATCATCCTCGGTTTCTCCCTCAATTTCATCAGCCACTGGGTCTCCAATCCCAACGACTGGAGCCGGATCGACATCCTGCCAATGCTGTTGCTGACAATCGGGATCGGCATTCAGGTCAAGGTCTTCGCCGACCTTCTGGCACGGGATTCGCTCAACGCCGCCAAGTACGACCGCTCGCGGCGGCTGTTCCTGATCGGGTTGGGCATCGTGGCGGCAGGGATCGGGCTGGCGCTGGTGAATGATATATTGGGGTTGGGGAAGATGCCGATTTTGGGGTGAGGGATGGCCGCACAGGGCCAATCATTTTCCAAGGCACAGACCCGGTTCGGGACAGCAAGCGAGCGGGCATACGCCCGCTCACCGCATTAATCATCGCATCATGTCCCGATGATCTTGTTGCAGGCCAGCGCGATTGCAGGGTTGCCCGCAACGGCCAGTACCAGGGACATGGCGATCAGGGATAGTGAGTAGCGTTTCATCGGCATCCTCCTATTCGAGCCCGCGACAGTCTCGTGCGGGAGGGCGCAGTATGCGGGAGGCGGGCGCGTATTCGAAGTCACGAATGGGTGACATGGCCGTGCCGTTGCCTGTTTGCGCTACGACACAGCCTCCACGAACCCGTCCAGCACCCGTTTCTCGCCCGCGCGGTCGAAGTCAATCGTCAGCTTGTTGCCTTCGATGCCCTTGATGTTGCCGTTGCCGAACTTCATGTGGAAGACGCGGTCGCCGAGCTTGAATTTCGAGGGTTGGGTGGCGGTGGATTTGGCCACCAGTTCGCCGTCGATGGTGCGGCCCTTGGGGCCGGCCTCGCCGTAGCCGATGCGCTCGACCGAGTGGCCGGAGCGCGAGCCCCAGTTGTCGCGGGTGGCGTCGTTGCGGTTTTGCTGGGCGCGTTTCCAGCCGGGGGTGGAGTAGCTGTTGGCGAAAGGTTCGGCCTTGTCGAAACGCGACTGGCCGTAGCCGCCGCGGCCATAGCCGCCGTAGCTCTGCTCGACTTCGGCGACGGCGACATGGGCTTCGGGCAGTTCCTCCAGGAAGCGCGAGGGGATGGTCGATTGCCAGAGGCCGTGGATGCGGCGGTTGGAGACGAACCAGATGTGGCAGCGGCGCTTGGCGCGGGTGATGCCGACATAGGCGAGGCGGCGCTCTTCCTCGAGGCCGGCGCGGCCGGTCTCGTCGAGCGAGCGCTGGTGCGGAAACAGGCCTTCTTCCCAGCCGGGCAGGAAGACGGTCTCGAATTCCAGGCCCTTGGCCGAGTGCAGCGTCATGATCGAGACGGCGTCGAGATTGGCGTCCTGCTCGACATCCATGACCAGCGAGACGTGCTCGAGGAAGCCGCGCATGGATTCGAAGCTCTCCATCGAGCGGACGAGTTCTTTCAGGTTGTCGAGGCGCGTCGGGGCGTCGGCCGACTTGTCGTTCTTCCACATGTCGGTGTAGCCCGACTCTTCGAGGATCTGCTCGGCAAGCTCGGTATGTGACGTGTTTTCAAGCCTTTCCTGCCATCTGCGGAAAGATTGAATCACGTCGAACAGCGCCTTGCGCGCCTTCGGCTTCAGCTCGTCGGTCTCGATCATGTCGGCGGCCGCTGCCAGCATCGGGATGTCGCGGGCGCGGGCGTAATCGTGGAGCGCGCGGACCGTGGTGTCGCCGAGGCCGCGCTTGGGGGTATTGACGATGCGCTCGAAGGCGAGGTCGTCGGAGGGCTGGGCGACGAGGCGGAAATAGGCCATCGCATCGCGGATCTCGAGGCGCTCGTAGAAGCGCGGGCCGCCGATGACGCGGTAGTTGAGGCCGAGGGTGACGAAGCGGTCTTCGAACTCGCGCATCTGGAAGGAAGCGCGCACGAGGATGGCGATATCGTTCAGCTTGTGCTGATCCCGCTGCAGCTGCTCGATCTCCTCGCCGATGGCGCGGGCCTCCTCTTCGGAGTCCCAGGAGGCGTGGACCTGCACGCGGGCGTCATCCGGATCGCTGCGGTCGGTGAACAGCGTTTTGCCAAGCCGGCCCTCATTGTGGGCGATCAGGTGGGCGGCGGCGCCGAGAATGTGTTCGGTGGAGCGGTAGTTGCGCTCGAGCTTGATCACCTTGGCGCCGGGAAAATCCTTCTCGAAGCGCAGGATGTTGTCGACCTCGGCGCCGCGCCAGCCATAGATCGACTGGTCGTCGTCGCCGACGCAGCAGACGTTCTGCAGCTCGCCCTTGGGACGCTGGGCCAGCAACCGCAGCCACATGTACTGGGCAGTGTTGGTGTCCTGATACTCGTCGACAAGGATATAGCGGAAGCGGCCGTGATAGTCCTTGAGCAGATCAGGATTGCGGCGGAAGAGGGCGATGGGGTGCATCAGGAGGTCGCCGAAATCGCAGGCGTTCAGCGTCGAGAGGCGGTTCTGGTAGGCGGCGTAGAGCTCGCGGCCCTTGCCGTTGGCGAAGGCGCGGGCGTCGCCCTCGGCGATGTCGGCGGGGCCGAGGCCCTTGTTCTTCCAGGTGTCGATCATCCCGGCGAACTGCTTGGCCGGCCAGCGCTTGTCGTCCAGACCCTCGGCCTGGATCAGCTGCTTGACGAGGCGGACGACGTCGTCGGTGTCGAGGATGGTGAAATCGGAGCGCAGGCCGACGAGTTCGGCGTGGCGGCGTAGAAGCTTGACGCCGATCGAGTGGAAGGTGCCGAGCCAGGGCATGCCCTCGACGGCGCCGCCGACCAGAAGCGCGATACGCTCCTTCATCTCGCGGGCGGCCTTGTTTGTGAAGGTCACGGCGAGGATCTGCGAGGGGAAGGCGCGGTTGGTGTTCAAGATGTGGGCGATGCGGGTGGTCAGCACCCGCGTCTTGCCGGTGCCGGCGCCGGCGAGCACCAGCACGGGGCCTTCCAGCGATTCCACCGCTTCGGTCTGCTCGGGGTTGAGGCCGGAGAGATAATCCGGCCGCTGGCCGCCGCCACGAGCCGCCATGGCGCGGGCGGCGATGCCTCCCAAGACAGGGCCGCCGTGTCCCGGTGCTGCCGGTGCGCGGTTTGCCGATCCTTGGACCGAACCCTGGCCTGCAGGGGCCGGCTGCTTGCGCGGCGCTTCACCCGGCTCTTCGTCGAAGAAGGGCATATCGTCGAAACTGTTGCTCATGGCGCGTAATGTAGTGATTCGGTTTGGAAAGACCAGAAAAGATGTTCTGCTTTCATTCCCGGCGTGCGGCTATCCTCAGATAGCTTGACCTTAGATCAGCTTGTACCAAGGTCAGGCCTTTGGCGCTTCGGGGGCGTCGAAGGCCAGATAGAGCGAGCAGAGTGCAAAGAGCGGCGGCAGCGCGAAGCACCAGACGCCGGCAACGGTCACAAGCAGGGCGCCGAAGCCGCAGCCGACCGCGAAGGCACCCACCGCGATTGCCATGCGGCCGAGGCGCGGGCGCACCGTCGCTGCCGTTTCCGGCGCGATACCGTGGGCGAGATCGCCGAGGTCGAGCATGATCTGCGTCGTCGTGCCGGTCATCAGCGTGCTCGGCGGCGCGGACGGCAGGTGCAGCTTGTGGGCGGCGTTCTGGATCGCCATGGCAATGACCAGCAGCATGCCGGTCACGATCAGCGGCAGGCCGTCGGGATCGGCGAACGGGGCGAGCGAAATGGCCGCGATGCCGCCAGCCGCGAAGAACAGGAATTTGAGGCCGAGCAGGATTTTCAGGCCATTCTTGTCGGTGAGGCCGAAGATCGTGTGGCAATAGCGCAGCAGGAAGATCGTCAGACAGAACACCGGAAGCGCCAGAAGCTTGGCGATGATGCCCGATGTGCCATGGGCGAGCGCCGCGCCGAGGGTGACGAAATTGCCGGTGACATGGGCGGTGAACAGGCCGCCGAGGGCAAGGAAGCCGGCGGTATCGACATAGCCGGCGGTGAAGCTGAGGAGGACGGGCAGGGATGGACGCATTGGGGAGCTTTCCGTGTGACAGGATGTGGTGGCTGCGGAGTCTATACCGTGGTGCGAGAATTTTTCCTGTCGAATTGTGCGGTGGCGATGAGGGTTGCGAAATTGGTGACGGCTTTCAGGTGTTCTCGGTGGTGGTCTTGAAATCCATTCATGTCGAGCGGATGCAACGTGCCTAGATCCTCGGGACAAGCCCGAGGACGACGCGGAGAGGGTGGTTTGCTCCGTCAACCTGCTGATATGAAATACTGAAGCAGCGGGCCCTACATCCCCTCGACGTCATCCTCGGCCATCGTGCCGAGGATCCAAGCAGGTTGCCAAGAGCGCAACGTCGCGGCTCCTTCGGTCGGTCGATGAACGGAAAATGCCGGGCTCAACCCGATCAGCATCGACAGGGAGGATGGAAACGAAAGCAGTATCCACCGGCACATGTGACAATTGGACTGAAGGGCGGGCGATACGCGCTGGGCGGACAGCGAACAACCTCAAGTTTGCTCACCAACTCTTGACATTACAATCCTGTAATGGGGCGCCGAAACCCTTGCCGATAGCCGGCAATGGGGCGATATTATCTTCGCTGCGTGGCAATTTGTCCCTCGCACGCCTCTTTCGATCGACCCTGGACAAACCTCGAGTCCCTCTGGAGACGTGAATGTCATTTTGGAAGCAGTTCGCCGTCTGTCTTGGCGTCATCGCCGCCGGCTTTGCCGGATGGGCCTTCTTTGCGCCCGGCGCGGCCGATACGCTGCGCAATGCCGGGTTTCCGGAAAGCATGGTGGGCAAGGCGGTCGATCCCGATAAGGTGGCGACGGCCACGCCTGCCGCCAATGAACAGGGTGGTAATCGTCGTCAGGGTGGCGCCGGTGGTGGCAACGGCGGTGGGCGCAATGGTCCGGTGCTTGTGGTCACGCAGGCCGTGGTGGCGGGGATCGTCAACGACCGGCTCGGTGCGATCGGAACAGGCGATGCCATTCGCTCCGTCGTGGTGACGCCGCAGGCGAGCGGCATCGTCCGCGAAATCCTCGTCAAGTCGGGCGAAACGGTCAAGCAGGGGCAGGTGCTGGCTAGGCTCGACAGCGAAGAGCAGGTGATCGCCAAGGGGCAGGCCGAAGTCGCGCTTAAGTCGGCTGTCGAGAAGACCAGCCTCTATCACAATATCAAGTCCAGCGTGTCGCGCATGGACGTCTTCGATTCCGAAATCGCCGAACAGGGCGCGCGGCTGCAGCTGCAGGCCGCCGAGCTCAATCTCGATCGCCGCAACATCCTGGCGCCGATCGACGGCATCGTCGGGATCATGCCGATCAATATCGGCGACAATGTTTCGACGACGACGCCGATCGTGACGCTCGACGACCGCTCGGAAATTCTCGTGGACTACTGGGTGCCGGAGCGGTTCGCCAATACGGTGAAGCTCGGCCAGGCGGTCGAGGCGACATCGGTAGCGCGGCCGGGCCAGGTGTTTTCGGGCGCGGTCGAGGCGATCGACAATCGCATCGATGCGGCGAGCCGGACGCTGCGCATGCGGGCGCGGATCAACAATGCCGCCGACGAGCTGCGGGCCGGGATGTCGTTCAGCGTCGGCATGCGGTTTGACGGCGATCAGTATCCGGCGGTCGATCCGCAGTCGGTCCAGTGGGATTCGCAGGGATCGTTCGTCTGGCGCGTGGCCGACAAGGCATCGCATAAGGTTCGGGTCAGCATCGTCCAGCGCAATCCTGACTACGTGCTGGTCAAGGGCAACCTGGAGAATGGAGACCTGATCGTTACCCAGGGGCTGCAGCGGGTGCGCGAAGGCGGTGCCGTGCGGCAGGCAGGCGAGGGCGCTCAGGCGGCCGCGACCGCCAAGGAACCGGTGACCTGATGGACGCGAGCGACAGCCATTCGAAGCCGGCCTCCGGCAAGCAGACCTTCACGGCGCTGTTCGTGCGCCGGCCGATCCTGGCGCTGGTGTTCAATACGCTGATGATCGTCGCCGGCCTTGCCGCCTATGTCGGCATCGAGGTGCGTGAGCTGCCCGATGTCGACCGGCCCGTCGTCACCGTGCGCACCACCTTCGACGGCGCGTCGCCGCAGACGATCGACCAGGAGGTGACCAAGGTCATCGAAGGCGCATCGGCGCGGGTCAGCGGTCTGAAATCGATCTCGTCGAGTTCGCAGTTCGGCCAGAGCCGGGTGACGCTGGAGTTTTCGGATACGGTCGATCTGGCGGTCGCGGCCAACGACGTGCGCGATGCGATCGGCCGGGTCACCGACCAACTGCCAGATGACGCGGATGCGCCGCAAATCGTCAAGGCGGATTCGGATTCGCAGCCGATCATGCGGCTCGCCGTCACGTCCACCAAGCTCAACATGGATGACCTGACGCTGCTGGTCGACAACGAGGTGACCGACCGTCTGGCCTCGGTCGACGGTGTCGCCGATGTCGAGAGCTACGGCGACCAAGAGAAGGTGTTTCGCGTCGATGTCGACCAGAGCGAGCTGGCAAGCCGCGGGCTGACGATCGCCGACCTGACGCGCGCGCTTTCGAGCGCTGCGCTCGACGTGCCGGCCGGATCGCTGAAGAGCCCGACGCAGAACATCGTCGTCCGGGCGACTGCGACGCTGCAGAAGCCTGAGGACTTTGCCAATGTCATCCTGCAGGACCGCGTGCGGCTGGGCGATGTCGCCACTGTCACGCTCGGGCCGCGCGACGGCCAGACGGCGCTGCGCTCCAACGGCGTGCCCGGCATCGGCCTCGGCGTCATCCGCCAGGCGCAGTCGAACACGCTGAATATCTCCAACGGCATCAAGACCGCCGTCGAGCAGTTGTCGAAGACGCTGCCGGCGGGGACGAAGATTGCGATCACCAGCGACGATGCGGTGTTCATCGAGGGCGCCATCCACGAGGTGGTGCTGGCGCTGGTGCTGGCGGCGGTGATCGTGACCGCGGTCATCTATCTCTTCCTGCGCGACTGGCGGGCGACGATCATTCCGGCCGTCAGCATGCCGGTGGCGCTGATCGGCACGCTGGCGGCGATCTACATGGTCGGCTTCTCGATCAACATCCTGACATTGCTGGCGATCGTTCTGGCGACCGGTCTCGTGGTCGACGACGCGATCGTGGTGCTCGAGAACATCGTCCGGCGGCGCTCGGAAGGGATGGGGCCGCGCGCCGCGGCCGTGCTCGGCACGCGCGAGGTGTTCTTCGCCGTCATTGCCACGACTGCGACGTTGGCGGCGGTGTTCATTCCGCTGTCGTTCCTGCCGGGGCAGGTCGGCGGGCTGTTTCGCGAATTCGGCTTCGTGCTGGCGTTTTCTGTCGGGCTGTCGTCGCTGGTGGCGCTGACGCTTTGCCCGATGCTGGCTTCGCGGATGCTGACCCGGGAGATGAAAGAGGATCATGGGATGCTCGGTCGCTTCGGCGACGGTTTCGCGCGGGCCTATGAGTGGGGGCTGCAGCGCTGCCTGAACGCGCCTTACGTGGTCATCGCCTTTTCGATCATCTTCGCCGGCGCGGCGCTTCTGACCTTTTCCAGCGTCAAGAGCGAGCTGACGCCGAACGAGGACCGGGCGATGGTGATGATGCGGCTGACGACGCCGCAGGGATCGAGTCTCGAATATACCCGCGACAAGCTGCAGCTGGTCGAGGAATACCTGCAGCCGCTGGTCGACAGCGGCGATATCCGCAACGTGTTTTCCATCTCCGGACAGAATGGGCAGGCCAATAGCGGCTTCATGGTGCTGACGCTGGCGCCATGGGGCGAGCGCGAGCGCACCCAGTCCGAGATCGTCGACGATATCAACCGCGCGGCATCGCGCGTGCCGGCGCTGCGCGGCAACGCCATCCAGTCGAACAGCCTGCGCATCCGCGGTGCCGGCAACGGGCTGCAGATGGCGCTTATCGGCAGCGACTACGACGCCCTGACGGCGTCGGCGATCAAGCTGGTGGAGGCGCTCGACGCCACCGGCCGCTACGACACGCCGCGCCTTGCCAACGAGCCGTCGCAGGCTCAGGTGTCGATCTCGATCGACCGCGAGCGGGCGTCGGATCTTGGTATCGACATCACCGGCCTTTCGACCGCCATCCAGTCGCTGCTGGAGGGACGTTCGGTGGTCGACGTCTTCGTCAAGGGCGAGGCCTATCCTGTCCTTCTGACCTCGAACACGCGCCCGCTCGACGATCCGACCGATCTGGAGAACGTGTTCCTGAAGACCGGCGACGGCAAGATCGTGCCGATGTCGGTGATCGCCTCGCTGCAGGAAAGCGCCGTCGCGCCACAACTCAATCGAGAGCAGCAGCTGGCGTCGGTGGCGATCACGGCCGGGCTGAAGGACGGCATGTCACTTGGCGATGCCGTCAAGGAAACCACCGAGCTCGCCGGGCCGCTGCTTTCGGCAGGGGCGAGGCTGATGCCGTTGGCGGAAGCGGCGACGCTGGAGGAGAATTCCAACGGCATGGCGCTGACCTTCGGCTTCGCGATCATCATCATCTTTCTGGTGCTGGCGGCGCAGTTCGAAAGCATGCTGTCGTCGGTGATCATCATGTCGACGGTGCCGCTCGGGCTTGCCTGCGCGGTCTTCGCGCTTGTCATCACCGGGTCGAGCCTCAACATCTACAGCCAGATCGGGTTGGTTCTCTTGGTCGGGGTGATGGCCAAGAACGGTATTCTGATCGTCGAGTTCGCCAACCAGCTTCGCGACAACGGCGAAGAGGTACGGCCATCGATCGAGAAGGCCTGCGCGCTACGCCTGCGTCCGGTCATGATGACGATGATCGCCACCATCCTCGGCGGCGTGCCGTTGGTCTTTGCGCACGGCGCGGGTGCGGAAGCGCGCGTGGCGCTCGGTTGGGTGATCGTCGGTGGGCTTGGCTTCGCGACGCTGGTCACGCTGTTCATCACGCCAGTCGCCTATCTCCTGATCGCACGCTTCGCCAAGCCGCACGCGCATGAAGAGGCGCGGCTGTACCAGGAGATGGAGCATGCGGAGCGCCCGCGCATCGTCCAGAAGCCGGGACATCTCCAAGCCGCCGAGTGATTACAACAGCTTTGCTGGTGGATGGTCCGCGAAACCGAGGATGGTTTCCGGTCGGTTGCATTTTATGATGAATCGTTTCCAACCTTTAGCTGTTTCTTAAGCATAGTCCGCAATCATTGCAGCAGATACCGACAGGTCCCCTCCAGTGTTTTGGGGGCCGAATGGCGCCCGTGCAGGGCGCCCCCGAGCATGAAGGTTCGCGGCACCGGTTCATTTGTATCAGTTGCGTAAGTTGTGTTCGGAGTTTCGTATCCGTGAGTATTTATCGGCGCACCTCGGTGGATGCCGCGCTTTATGTATTGCGTGACATCGGCACCAATCTGGACAAGGCCCAAAGGCAGGTCTCCTCAGGCCTAAGGGTCGAGCAGGCCTCCGACAACGGCGCGTACTGGGCGATCAGTGCGACGCTGAAAAGCGACCAGAAAGCCCAGTCCGCCATCCGTGACTCGCTTGGGCTGGCGGCGGCCACCATGGGGGTCGCTTCCAACGCCGTCGAGGAGTCGATCGATCTCGTCAGCCAGATCAAGTCCAAACTCGTGGCGGCTACAGAAACCGGCGTCGACAAGGACAAGATCAACCTCGACATCACCTACCTCAAGCAGCAGCTGCGCTCTGTTTCCGGGGCGGCGAGTTTCAACAACGACAACTGGGTGGCAATCGGCAATGGTGACGATCCCGCCATGCCGCGGCAAATCCCGGCTTCCTTCACGCGCCTGCCCGACGGAAGCGTAGAGGTCGGCACGTTGAGCTATGACGTCGACATCGCGCCTGTCGGGTCGACGAGTTCCAAGGATGCGCGCTATCTGATTGACGACCGCAGCACGGGATCGGGTGAGTACGGCGCCTTGACCTCGCAATATTTCGCGACGGAAGTCGGCGCCTCGCAGAATTATGTGATGCTGGCGACCGCCGGCAATTCGAGCGGGCAGGTTGAGATCGGCGTTTCCCAGAGCACGACGACCGACGAGGTCAAGGAGATGGTATCGGTGGTCGACAAGATGCTCGGCCAGATGACGACGATCGGCTCATCCTTCGGAGCGCTGGAAAAGCGCATCAACCTGCAGAGCGATTTCGCGCAGGCGCTCAGCGATTCGTTTGCGCGCGGCATGAGCAAATTGATCGACGCCGACATGGAGGAGCAATCGAGCCGATTGACCGCCCTGCAGACGCAACGGCAACTTGGGCTGCAGTCACTCAATATCGCCAACGCCACATACGACACAGTACGGCAGCTGTTCCAGAATGTCTGACCGGCTTTCGGTTATTGCTTTGAGGGCCGCAGGCGATATTTCGATCTGATCTGGCGAATGGCTGTGCAATTCAGCGAAATTCCAGTATCGAATTGATCCGCTTCATCTTGTTGCCGCATTCGTTAATATTGCTCGCAGCACCATCGAATTGGAGATACGCCTGTCCATGATCAAGAAATTCATCCTTCTGGCCGTTGCCGCGACCTACCTCAGCGCCTGCACGACCACCGACCCGTATACGGGCCAGCAGAAGATGTCGAACACGTCGGGCGGCGCTCTGCTGGGGGCGGGCGTCGGCGCGCTGGCCGGCCTTGCCGTCGGCGGTTCTCCGGTCGGACGGCGCAATGCGGCGCTGATCGGCGCCGGCGTGGGCGCGCTCGCCGGGGGTGCGATCGGCAACTACATGGACCAGCAGGAATCGGAACTGCGCGCACAGTTGCAGGGCACGGGTATCTCCGTCACCCGCAACGGCGACAACATCATCCTCAACATGCCGTCGAACATCACCTTCGATGTCGATCAGGACGCGGTGAAGCCGGGCTTCTATCCGACGCTGAACTCCGTCGCCATCGTGCTGCGCAAGTTCAACCGCACGCTCATCGACGTCAACGGCCACACCGATTCGACCGGCAGCCTGCAGCACAACCAGGATCTGTCGGAGCGTCGCGCCCAGTCCGTCGCCGGTTACCTCGGCGACCAGGGTGTCGATCAGCGCCGCATGTCGGCCGTCGGCTTCGGTCCGTCGCAGCCGGTGGCGTCCAACGCCTCGGAAGCAGGACGCTCGCAGAACCGCCGCGTCGAGATCCAGATCGCGCCGATCACGCAGAGCTGATCCTTCGGATCACCCGAGCGTGATCTCGTCCACTGTGAGATTCGAACGGCCGGGGCATGCCCGGCCGTTTCGCGTTTGAGGGTGCCGATCAGGGATGCATGCTTGCGCCCTTGGTGATCTTGTCGACGATCTTCTTGTCCGCCCGCAGGGCAATGCCGACCACCTTGGCGTCGTCGGGGGCGTATTCGGCGAAGACCGCGCGGTTGGCCGCATCGTGGCCTGTCGCAAACATCTCCTCGATGAACAGCGAGGTCGTCACGCCGCGTTCCAATGTGCGGCGGTGGATCGTTGCCATGGTCTCTTCCGGCGCGGCGAGCACGATGATCGGCTGGATGGATAGCGGGTTGTAGAGATGGCCCGAGCGGTCCTTGTAGGGTTCGCCTAATATCTCCGGGTTCTGGCCTGTCATGCCGCTCATCAGGAAGGCGGTGACGTTCAGCTTCTGCCAGGTCTCAAGATTGTTTCGCAGGACGATCGCAATTTTGGTATCAAACATTCCATCTCTCTTCATGCGGGTTTCGCGTTGGATCAGGATCTAAGCCACCACGCCCTCGAGGGTCTTGAACGTTTGTGCACGGGGGCAGGCGCGGACGAGGACGCGATCGCGCCCGAGCACTTGATTGCGCCCGGGATTATCACCGCGCCGGCCTTTCCCGGCATCGAGCGTATCGAGGCGCAGTTCGCGGGCAACGCGTTCGAGCCGCACCGGCACGATACCTATGCGCTCGGCGTGACGATCAAGGGCGTGCAGACGTTTTCCTATCGCGGCGAGCGGCGCTTCAGCATGCCCGGGCAGGTGATCGTGCTGCATCCGGACGAGGAGCATGACGGCGGGGCGGGGACCGACGACGGACTGCAGTACCGCATGCTCTATCTGGAGCCGTCGCTGCTGCTCGATTGTCTCGAGGCGGCCGGGATCGGGTTGCCGTTCGTGGACCAGCCGGTGATCAGCGATCCCATCCTGGCCGAAACGCTGCTCGAGGCGCTTTCGGAGATGGATCGGGCGCTCGACGAGCTCTTCGTCGACGATTTCGTATCGCGGGTGGCAGGCGGTCTGGCCAGGCATGCGCGCACGCCGCAGCGGCCGCTCGGCAGCATCGCCTGGAAACGGGCGCGGCTGGCGCGGGAGTATCTCGAGGCGCATGCGACGCGGTCCGTCACGTCAGGTGAGCTGGAGGCGGTGACCGGTCTAGACCGGTTCGCGCTGGCGCGGCACTTTAGGGCGGCCTTCGCGACCAGCCCGCATCGCTATTTGCTGATGCGGCGGCTGCAGCAGGCCCGCGCGATGATCGGCGCCGGCGAGGGGCTGTCCGGCGTGGCCGCGGCGACGGGCTTTGCCGACCAGAGCCATCTGACGCGACATTTCAAGAAGGCTTACGGGGTGACGCCGGGGCAATGGGCTGCCCTGAGGACGGATGGTCTCAGGCGGGCTTTTCCGAAAGGCCCGAGTGGCGGGCGATGAAGCGGGCAAGCATTGGGCCGGTGAACAGGATGATCAGGAAGCGACCGGTCTGCATGGCCATGACGAATGGGACATCGACATCGCTGGAGGCGGCGATGATGGCGACGGAATCGGCGCCACCGGGGCTGGTCGCGAGATAGGCGGTCAGCGGATCGACACCGGCGAAAATATGCAACGCGTAGGCCATGCAGCCGCATAGCGACATCAGAAGCAGGATCGAGCCGGCGACGCGCGGAAGAGCACGGGCGGCATGGGCGATGATGCCGCGAGTGAAGCGCAGACCGATGCTCCAGCCGATCAGGGCGTAGCTGATGGCGAGCAGCCACATCGGCAACTCGATCTTCAGCAGACCGAAGCCTTGCAGCAGCGATCCAAGCACCAGCGGTACGATGATGGTGCCGCCGGGAATCCTGAAGCGGACGGCGGAATATGCCGAGAGACAGGTGAGCGCCACGGTGATCGCGAAGGCCTGCCAGTCTACGGGCGGGAACATGATGATCGGCGGCGGCTCGCCACCATCCGCCGCAACCCAGAGCCGCGAGACGACGGAGGCGGCAACGGCGACGAAGACGACGCGCAGATACTGCATGAAGGCGACGAGCCGGGCATCGGCGCCATAGGCCTCCGACATGATGACCATGGCAGATGCCGCGCCGGGCGAGGAGCCCCAGACGGCGGTCGTACCCGGCAGCACCTGCCAGCGGGTCAGCAGCCAGCCGAGCAGACCGGCAGCGACGACGACAGAGAAGATCATCGCGAGGAACAGCGGCGCGTCGGTTGCCATCGTCTGCAGGATATCGACGGTGATCGACCGCGCCATCATGAAGCCGACGAGCGACTGGCCGAACAGCAGCGGCCAGCGCGGCACCCGCAGCGAACCCTGACCGACCGACACCGCGAGGCCGATGGCCGCGACCATCGGGCCGATCAGCAGCGAGGCTGGGAGGCCAAGCATTTCCAGTCCCACGACGAGAATGATGGAAGTCGCAAGCAGCAGCGCCCAGCGCGGCATGCTGGCATTTCGAAGTTTACGATCGGCGGCTTTCAACGGCGTGATCCCGTGCAGATCTGGCCAATGCTGGAACCGCTGTCGATGCGACGTTGAGGGGAGCGGCAAAGGCTGAGCAGAGAAACCGGCGCGGAAGCCGGATGGCTATGCGGTGGGTATAGGCGTGCGGGATTGTCATGGTCAATGCCGAAATCCGATGCGACACCCTACAGTCGGACATGCTCGGCGAGAAAGTCGAGCATGACGCGCACACGGATCGGTAGCGGGCCGCCTTGGCCGATGTAGACCGCATGGAAGTCCTCGGTGTCGCCGGGATTGTCGTTTTCGAGCAAAGGGATCAGGCGACCGGCCTCTATGTCGGCGCGGACGGTGAAGTGCACGAGCCGGGCCAATCCCGCCGCCGCCAGCGCCATGTGACGCATCGCTTCGCCGTCGCCGACCTGGATGCCCGGGGTGACCGGCAGGGTGACGGTCTCACTGCCCTCGCGGATCGGCCAGCCTTCAATGCTTCTGCTATATCCCAGGCCGATACGGCGGTGATGACGCAGCTCGATCGACGATTTCGGCTCTCCGTGGCGCTCGAGATAGGCGGGTGAGGCGACGATGATCATGCGCGCCGTGCCCAGCTTGCGGGCGATCAGGCTAGAGCTCTTCAGCGGGCCGGTGCGAATGGCCACATCGGCGCGGTCATCGAGGAGATCGACCACCCGGTCGGTATGGGAGATGTCGAGCGTAATGTCAGGATATCGCGAGAGAAAGACAGGCACCAGCGGCGCCAGGATGTGGTTGCCGAAGGAGGCGCTGGTGTTGATGCGGATCGGGCCGGCGACGCTTTCGCCGGACCTAGCGTTGCGTTCGGCCTCGGCGATATCGGCGAGGATCGTGACGCTGCGTTCGTAGAAGACGCAGCCTTCCGGCGTGAGCTGCAGCTTGCGGGTCGAGCGGTTGACGAGGCGGGTGCCCAGACGCGTTTCCAGTCGCGTGACCAGCTTGCTGACGGCCGACGGCGTCATGCGGCAGGCTTGGGCGGCCGCGGTGAAGCCACCGAGCTCGACGGCGCGGACGAAGACTTCCATCTCACCCGATCGGTTGATGTCCTGCCGGCTCATGATGACTTCAATTCATGAATTCTATTCCCTGATGCAATCTATTTCACCGTGCGATCCATGTCTATCTGTGTTGGACCAACAGGAGACAGATGATGGAATACAGACAGCTTGGTGCTTCCGGCCTGCGCGTGCCGGTGTTGAGTTTTGGCGCGGGAACGTTCGGCGGGTCGGGGCCCTTGTTCGGCGCCTGGGGCACGACCGATGCCGTCGAGGCGCGGCGGATGGTCGATATTGCCATCGAGGCCGGCGTCAACCTGTTCGACACGGCCGATGTCTATTCCGCCGGGGCGTCGGAGGAAGTGCTTGGCCATGCGATCAAGGGACGGCGCGATCAGGTGCTGATCTCGACGAAGACGGCCCTGCCGACAGGCGATGGTCCCGCCGACTGGGGTGCGTCGCGATCGCGATTGCTGCAGTCTACCGATGCGGCGCTGAAGCGGCTCGGCACGGATCATATCGACCTGCTGCAACTGCATGCCTTCGATGCCTCGACGCCCATCGAGGAGGTGCTGTCCACGCTCGACGGTCTGATCGCCGCCGGCAAGATCCGCTATGTCGGCGTCTCGAACTTTTCCGGCTGGGAGCTGATGAAGTCGCTGGCGGTTTCCGAACGCCACGGCTATCCGCGTTATGTCGCCCACCAGGTCTATTACTCGCTGGCCGGCCGCGACTACGAGTGGGAGCTGATGCCGCTCGCCGCTGACCAGGGCGTTGGCGCGCTGGTATGGAGTCCGCTTGCCTGGGGTCGGCTGACGGGAAAGATCCGGCGCGGACAGCCGCTGCCGGAAGGGAGCCGGCTGCACCAGACGGCGGAATATGGGCCGCCGGTTAACGACGAGACGCTCTACGACATCGTCGATGCGCTGGACGCGGTGGCCGAGGAGACCGGCAAGACGGTGCCGCAGATTGCGCTCAACTGGCTGATCGGACGCCCGACGGTTGCCAGCGTCATCATCGGGGCGCGCAACGAGGAGCAGCTGCTGCAGAACCTCGGGGCGGTGGGCTGGTCGCTGACGCCGGAACAGGTGGCGACACTCGACAAGGCCAGTGCTTTGACGGCGCCCTATCCCTACTTCGCCTACCGCCGGCAGGAGGGGTTCGCGCGGCTCAATCCGCCGCTCGTCTGAGCCCGCCCGTGCCAGGGCGGTTGCGGCAATTCTTGCACTAGACAGCCGCCATCTCTTGTCTCATACCAACATGCCTCCGGGCGACGACGACGGTAAGGAGATCAAAGAGATGGCGCTGAAAGACGCGAAGGCCGGTACACGCAACGAGGCAGGCATCGCCGACGTCCTCGGCATCCTGAAGCAGAGTTTCGGCGAGCGTTTCCAGACCGGCCAGTCGTTTCGCGAGCAGCATGCTCACACGACGACTTACATTCCCTCGCAGCTGCCTGACGGCGTGCTGTTCGCGGAGAGTGCCGACGACGTCAAGGCGGCGGTGAAGGTCTGCGCCGAGCACAGGGTGCCGGTGATCGGCTTCGGCACGGGTTCATCGCTGGAAGGCCAGGTCAATGCGCCGAGCGGCGGCATTTCGATCGATTTCAGCCGCATGAACCGGGTGCTCGAAGTCAATATGGAAGATCTCGACTGCACCGTAGAGCCGGGCGTGACGCGCGAGGACCTCAACACCTATCTGCGCGACACCGGTCTGTTTTTCCCGATCGACCCGGGCGCCAATGCCTCGATCGGCGGCATGGCATCGACGCGGGCGTCGGGCACCAATGCGGTGCGCTACGGCACGATGAAGGACAATGTTCTCGCGGTGACGGCCGTCACGGCCAATGGCGAGGAAATACGCACGGCACGGCGCGCCCGCAAATCGTCGGCCGGATACGACCTGACGCGGCTGTTCGTCGGCGCCGAGGGAACGCTTGGCATCCTGACCTCCGTCACGTTGCGGCTTCAGGGCATTCCGCAGAAGATCGGCGGCGGCGTCTGTGCGTTCCCGACGGTGCGCGCAGCCTGCGATGCCGTGATCATGACGATCCAGATGGGTGTGCCGGTGGCGCGTATCGAACTTCTCGATGCGCTGCAGATCCGTGCCTGCAACGCCTATTCGAAACTGAACTACGAGGAAAAGCCGACGCTGTTCGTGGAATTCCACGGCACCGACGAGACGGTTGCACTGCAATCGGCGCAGTTCGGCGAGATCGCGGCGGAATGCGGTGGCGGGGAGTTCGCCTGGACCGTCAATGCCGAGGAGCGCAACAAGCTCTGGAAGGCCCGTCACGACGCCTACTGGGCGTCGCGAGCGCTGGCGCCCGAGATGGCGGCGCTGTCGACCGACGTCTGCGTGCCGATCTCTCGGCTGGCCGACTGCATCGGCGAGACGCAGGCCGATATCGAGAAACATGGGCTGCTGGCGATGATCGTCGGGCATGCCGGCGACGGCAATTTCCACGTGTTATTGCTGTTCGACGATAAGACCGAAGAGGGCATTTCTGTTGCCGAAAACTTCGTCGGCCGGTTGAACAAGCGGGCGCTTGAGATGGACGGCACCTGCACCGGAGAGCATGGCATCGGCCAGGGCAAGATGGCCTTCCTGCAGGAAGAACTTGGCGGTGCTGTCGACCTGATGCGGCAGGTGAAACAGGCGCTGGACCCGGATAACATTTTCAATCCGGGGAAGATTTTCCATTCCGCCTGAAAATCAACACTCTGTTGCTCTTGGTTTGCTTGCGGTAGAGACAAACAGGAGCGCCTCGAATCGAGGCGCCCCCGAAAAACCCGGCCGTAACAAGGAATTGCGCTGTTGTTGCCTGAAAGCCGCTTCACACTCTTCGGGTTGATGATCTAGTGTCCGCTGTAGAAGCCCGAATGGAGAATGATTGACTTGGTAGGCCGGTTCCTCGTCGTGCTGGGTGGTGTGGTTGTGGTGGCGCTGTTCGTGGCGCTGTTCGCGCCCATGTTCATCGACTGGACCGGCTTCCGTCAGAATTTCGAGGATCAGGCAAGCCGGATTATCGGCAAGAAGGTGGTCGTGCACGGCGCCGTCGATGCGCGCCTCCTGCCGTTTCCGTCCGTGACCCTGCATGACGTGCGGGTGGGGGAGGAGATGGACGGATCGCCGATCGTGCAGGTCGAGCAGTTCTCCATGGATGCGGAACTGGCGCCCTTCCTGTCGGGCGAAGCGCTGATCTTCGACATGCGCGTGGTCAATCCGAAGGTGAAGCTGCGGCTGCTGAAGGACGGAACGCTGGACTGGACCCGCGGCAGCCAGCCGGAAATTCCGGCAAAGACCGTCGTTCTCGAAAATGTTCATGTCAGCGGCGGCGACCTGCAATTCATCGACGACCAGTCCGGCCGTTCGCGCCATGTGACGGGCCTCAACGCCGAGATGTCGGCGAAATCGCTGGCCGGTCCCTGGCGGATCGAGGGGGACGCGGCGCTCGATGGCGAGCATGGCAATTTTCTCATTGCCAGCAATCAGCCTGACGAGAACGGCGTGCTCAGGATGCGCACGCGGCTTGAGCCGGACAAGCATCCGGTGACGGTCGATCTCGATGGCGAACTGAAGCTGGTCGACAGCAAGCCGAACTACCAGGGCACGATGTCGGCGCAGATCGAACGCACGGCAAGCAAGCAGGCAAAGGGTAGCGACAAGAGCAATTTGCCGCCGCGCGTGAAGGGCAAGTTCGAGCTTACCAACGAAAGCATCCGCATTCCAGAATACCGGCTGGAGATCGGCGCCCAGGATGATCCTTATGTGGTCACCGGCGAGGCGACACTCGATACCGGCGCGAAGCCACAGTTCCTGCTTACGGCCGATGGCCAGCAGATTGACGTCAGCCGGATCGGCAATCAGGGTTCGAACGGCAAGACGGCGCGCGATCCGAGCCTTTCCGCCAAGCAGCGGCTGAACGCGCTGATCCAGATCGTGTCGCAGATTCCGGTGCCGCAGGTGCCGGGCAAGGCGAGCGTGCGGCTGCCGGCGATCGTTGCCGGCGACACCACCATTCGCGACGTGCAGCTCGATCTCGAGCCGGCCGGCAGTGGCTGGACGATCGATCACGCCTTCGGCACGCTTCCCGGACGGACGCTGGTGGAAGGCAATGGCCAGCTGACGCTGCAGGGGCAGCCGTCGTTCAAGGGTGAGGTCACCGTTGCATCGAAGCAGCCGACGGGGCTTGCCTCGTGGCTCTCCGGCGATGTCGACCCGGCCATCCGGCAGCTGCAGCAGGCCGGTTTCTCGGCCGATGTGAACTTGACGCATGAGCGGCAGACCTTCGACAATCTCGAGATTGCCGTTGGACCTGCAACGCTGAAGGGCAGGCTCGACCGGCAGGCGGTCGCCAATCAGGCGCCGACGCTGGATGTGGCGCTTTCGGGCGATGCACTCGACCTCGATGCGCTGCGGGCGCTGACGGGGCTGTTTACCGGGCAGGATGCCGGCAACAATGTGCTCGACCACAAGATCAAGGCGCAGCTGAAGGCTGACAAGTTCACCGCCTTCGGCGTCGAGGCCGGCGATGTCGAGACGAGCTTCACGATCGCCGACGGCGCGCTCGCGGTCGACAAGCTGGCCGTGAAGAACCTCGCGGGCGCCGAACTGACGGCGACCGGGCGGGCCGAGGGCTCGCTGCTCGACTACAAGGGATCTGGCGAGATCACCTTCAAGGCGGCCGATCCGGCCTCGTTCTTTGCGATGCTGAAGGCGCATCTGCCGGAGCATCCTGTCATGGACCAGCTGGTGCGCAATGCGGCGTGGTACACCAACACGGCGTTGCGCGGTGCCGTAACGCTTGGCGGCGATCAGGGCGACGGGCTGGCGGTGACGTTGGCCGGCGTTGCCAACGGCAGCCGCATGAACCTCGACTACCGCATGTCTGACCTGCTGGCGCTGACCGGCAAGGGCACGACCAGCCTCGAGGCCACGCTCGAGAACAACGTGACCTCGGTGCTGTTCGGCCAAGCGGGTCTCGATCCGCTCCCGGTCGATGCCGATGCCAACGGACGCCTGACGCTGAAGGTGCAGGCGGAGGGGACCGATCCGGCCGATGCGGCGCTGACCTTTGCCACCGACCGCACCTCGTTCACCGCCAGTGGCAAGGTCGATATCCGGCCGCAGACCTTCATGAACGGGCAATTGGCGTTGTCAGTCGAAAGCGCCGATCTCGATCCGTATCTCGTGATGAACGGCATAGGCGTGCCGCAGATGGGCACCGGCCTGCCTTTCAAGCTGACGACCACCGCCACGGTCGACGGTGACAAGGTGGCGTTCGCCAATATCGCTGGCCATGCCGCGGACAACGAATTCACCGGCGCGATGACGCTCGACCGCAAGGCGGACAGGACGACTGCATCCGGCGAACTGGCGCTTTCCAAGCTCGACGGCACGTGGCTCGGGGAGGCGGTCTACGGGCCGATGACGGATCCCGCGAACGGCAATATTTCGACGGCGGCGCTCGGCATTCCCGTCTTCAAGGATGTGGATGTCAACGTGAAGCTCTCGGCCAAGCAGTTCTGGCCCGGCTGGTCCAATCCGATCGCCGACTTTACCTCCAACGTCGCCTACAAGGGTGACGAGCTGCAGCTCAACGACATGAAGGGCATCTGGGACGGCGGCACGGTCGACGGCAATGTGAAGTTCACCAATGCCGAAGGGACCGGTTTCCTGCAGATGAAACTGGCGCTTGCCAATGCCGATCTGGCCGGCGTGGTCTGGCAGCGCGATGGCGCGCCGGCGGCCAACGGCAAGTTCGGGCTCTCGTTGTCGACCGAAGCGTCGGGCAAATCGATGAAGGACATCGCCAGTTCGCTGAACGGGTCGGGCGAGCTCCAGCTTGGCGAGACCAGCGTTCGCGGTCTCAATCTCGGCATGCTGGCGCCGCTTCTTTCGGCGACCGATCCGATGCAGGATCAGCTGAATGCCGGCAAGGTGCACCCGATCGTCGAGACGCTGCTCAACAATGGCGAAGCCAAGCTGCCCGCGACGGCCATTCCCTTCAACGTCACCGATGGCGTGTTGCGGGTCCAGAACGTGGCCATCGCCACGGACCAGGCGAAGCTGACCAGCAATGCAGAGATCGATCTGCCGCAGGAGCGTATCAACGCCTCGGTCAACATCAGCCTCAACCCGCTCGGCGACGCGCTGACGGGAGCGGATCCGGCGATCCGGCTGGATTTCTCGGGCGTGCTGGGGTCGCCGGGCAGGGTGATGGATGTGACCGATATCACCGGATACCTGTCGCTGCGCGCCTTCGAGCGCGAGCGGCGGCGGGTCGAGAAGTTGCAGTCGAACGTGCTGGAGCAGCAGCGCCTGCGCCGGGAAGTGTCGCTTGCCAAGTTCAACGACGAGCAGCGCGAGAAGGCCGCGGCCATCGAGGCGCAGCGCAAGGCCGAGGAAGACCGTCTGAGGACGCTGGCGGCAGAGCAGGCGGCGCGCGAGAAGGCCGAAGCCGAGGCGAAAGCAAAGGCCGCCGCCGAGGTTGCGGCCAAGGCCCAGGCGGAAGCTGCAGCGAAGGCGGCAGCCGATGCGAAGGCCAAGGCGGATGCGGATGCCGAAGCCGAGCGGCAGGCGAAGGAACTGCTGGCGACACCGCCGCAGAATTCGCTCAATTTCAACACCGTCCCGGGTTTGCCGGGCGTGCAGGTGCCGCAGTAATTCAGCCTTTTGAGCGAAATTTTGGCTCGCCAGTGCCTTGTCAGCGCTGCTCGCGCTGCGCCCGTCCGATCACTGCGTTGACGAAGCTGGCCTTGGCGGCGGTGTAGCCGTCGCCGTCATATTCGAACTGGTCTGCGAGGCTTTGTTTCAGGGCCTGATATTCGGCGGCGGTTCGCGGATTGGTGCGAAGGTGATCCCTGAACAGCATGCGGCGCCGATGCGTGTCGTGGCTTTCGGGACAGAGGTAGACGCGCTGTCCCGGCGTTTCCGATCGTTTCATGAAGGCGAATATGTCGGCATCGTAGCGGTTGCCGCGCGGCTCGTAGCCTGCGGCTTCGATGATCGGGCATGCGGCAAGAACGTGCTGTGCTGTGGGAAGGATGATGTCGATGTCGATCAGCGGCTTGGCCGCGAGGCCGGGAACGGCGGTGCTGCCGATATGGTGGATGGAGAGCACGCTATCGGGCAACAGGTTGCGGATAGTGTCGGCGATCTCCAGGAATCGGAGAGACCATGCCGGATCGTAGGCGACGATCTCAACCCGTTGGGGCATTGGCTGCGTCCTCGTTCTCTGGCCGTGCAGCGTCGGCCCGCCCGTCGCGGTGGCCTGCCGCTTTCACCCATGCCAGGACGTGCAGGCGCAGGGCCGAAGAGAGATTGCTGTCGGCGTCCCTGTTGTCGTCGATTTCGGAGATCAGGGCAGCGAGAGGAATGGCGCGGGCGGCGGCGATCGCCGTCAGTTCGCTCCAGAACGCGTCTTCCAGCGTGAAGCTGGTGCGGTGGCCGTGGAGGGTGGTCGAGTGCTTGCGGATCATGGCGTCGGTGTCGATCCGTCTTCACAAGATGAGTCCGGAAACGGCGGCAAGCGGTTGATCGCCGAATCCTTTCGGCTCCCGGCCGGCATCATCTCTCGTCGTCGTTCTTGTCGATGCGGCCTTGATCGTGGGCGCGTTCGGCCTTGTCGTTCAAAGCCTTCGTCAGATCCTTCTCAACCTTGGTGCGGCCGAAGGAGATGCGGTTCTGTTCGGCGTGCCTGTCCTTGTCGGAGCGGGCCTGCTTTTTCTTGAACTGGCGGAGATTGACGATTTCGGCGCTCACGGGTGCCCCCGGTGGAAAGGGCCGCCGTCGACGGGCCCGACATGAAAAAGGGAAGCAAATGCTTCCCCTGGATTGTTACTGCTTCTTGCGGAATGCGTCGAGAGAAACGACCGATCCCGGCTTCTTCTCCTCGCCGTCGGCAGGCTTGGCTGCCGCGTCCTCGGTCTTTTCCGCCTTTTCGGCGGCGACCGGATAGGCGGTGATCTCGGCTTCCGGCAGCTCGTCGCTGTCGGCCAAGGGAACGTCGAACTCAAGCTCGAAATTGACCGATGGATCGTAGAAGCCGCGGATGGCATTGAACGGGACGAACAGCTTTTCCGGAATGTCGGAGAACGACAGGCCGATCTCGAAATGCGAATCGGTGACCTTCATTTCCCAGAACTGGTGCTGGATGACGATGGTCATCTGCTCGGGATACTTGGACTTCAGGAGTTGCGAGATGCGAACACCAGGCGCACCGGTCAGGAAGGTGATGAAAAAGTGATGCTCGCCCGGCAGGCGGCCGGTCGCTGCGACTTCGGACAATACCTTGCGGATGACGCCGCGAAGCGCGTCCTGTGCCAGAATGTCGTAACGGATATGATCCTGCCCCATGCTTATCCTGTCTTTCGTTCGTCCGTACGTCGTGTCCAAGGCTATATGCCATGACCGGGAGGCTTGGAAAAGCCCGGAGCCGAGTCATGCTTTAGCAAATCATACATGATTTGAGCTTGGGGGAGAAGGTGAAGGCTTCTGTTGCCAGGTGCCTTCGGACCCCGCCTTAAGGTGCGAACCTTCAGGACTTGATTTGAAGTGTCACACCACCATTAGGCAGCGAGACGAGCTTCCGCATAGTTGTCATTTGCAACTACAATTTTAGCCCGATAACGGCGGTACAATGCCGAGCAAAAAGACGATCTTTACACCCTTGTCGATCCTGTTTCGCCCCCATCAAAAGCCGGCCATTCCAGAGAATGCCGGCCGGTTTTTGGTGGAGGCGCCGGGTACCGCCCCCGGGTCCAATAGGCTTATTACACCGCTCATTTATCGCCATAGCCAATCCGAGGACTGGCAGGGGTGATATAGTGTTTTCCTGATCGCATGGGAAGGGCCATCGTCATAAAAGCATCGTGGTTGTCCGGAGATTCATCGGGAAAAGCGTGGGGCGCGATTGGTTTTGCCCGGCAATGGGCTTAAATATGGGAAAAATAGAATCGGCGGCGGGCGATGAAGCAGTATCTCGATCTCTTGAACCACGTGATGGAAAGCGGCACCGATCGCGGCGACCGCACCGGAACCGGCACGCGCTCGGTGTTCGGCTATCAGATGCGCTTCGACCTGCAGGAAGGCTTTCCTGTTCTCACCACCAAGAAGCTGCACCTGCGCTCGATCATCCACGAACTGCTGTGGTTTCTGAAGGGCGAGACCAATATCGCCTATCTCAAGGAGAACGGCGTCTCGATCTGGGACGAGTGGGCCGACGAGAACGGCGATCTCGGACCTGTCTACGGCGCCCAGTGGCGGTCTTGGCCGGCGCCTGACGGCGGCCATATCGACCAGATCGCCAATCTGGTGTCCGGGCTGATCAAAAACCCGAATTCGCGCCGTCATATCGTCTCGGCCTGGAACCCGGCCGAAGTGGACAACATGGCGCTGCCGCCATGCCACTGCCTGTTCCAGTTCTATGTCGCCGATGGGAAGCTGTCGTGCCAGCTCTATCAGCGGTCGGCGGACGTGTTTCTGGGCGTTCCGTTCAACATCGCCTCCTACGCGCTGCTGACGATGATGGTCGCGCAGGTGACCGGGCTGAAGCTCGGTGATTTCGTCCATACGCTCGGCGATACGCATATCTATCACAATCATTTCGAGCAGGCGAAGCTGCAGCTGACGCGCAAGCCGAAGCCGCTGCCGTTCATGCGCATCAACCCCTATGTGAAGGATATCTTCAGCTTCACCTTCGAGGATTTCGAACTCGTCGGCTACGAGGCCGATGCCAGCATCAAGGCGCCGATTGCCGTCTGATCCGGAGAGTCCCGTCATGTCCGATATCCGCAAGACAATCGTGGTGGCCGCCGCGTGCAACGGCATCATCGGCCGCGACGGCGACATGCCATGGCGGCTGTCGACCGACCTCAAGCGGTTCAAGGCGCTGACATCGGGCAAGCCCGTCATCATGGGGCGCAAGACCTATGATTCGATCGGCCGGCCGCTGCCCGGGCGGCCGAACGTGGTGATTTCACGGTCGAACGTGATCGATCACCCTGATGTCATGACCGTGACGTCGCTGCCGGAAGCGATTGCCCTGGCGGAGGTTCTGGCGGCGGAGAAGGGCGAGCACGAAATCTGCATCATCGGCGGCGGGCAGATCTATGCCCAGGCGATGGATATCGCCGATCGTCTGTGCGTCACCCATGTGGAGACCGAGGTCGAGGGCGACACGTCTTTGCCTGAGATCGATGCGGATATCTGGATCGCCGGCGAGACGATCGAGGTGCCTGCGGGCGAGAAGGACAGCTTTCCCACGCGTTTCGTCGTTTATGACAGGCGTTGAGCGCTGAAAACCAACTATCTCTCGAAGAAATATGACCAACTTCCCGATGCCGCGTTGAAAGCTGATGCGGCGATACCTATAACGGTCTCGAGCGCGAATATCCGCCGCCCCCGTGGGTAAAGCGATCGCATAATGTAACGAACAACGAGGTTTTGATGCCCTGGAGCAATCAGAATGGCGGCGGCGGCCCTTGGGGCGGCGGCGGCGGTGGAGGAAATAATCAGGGACCATGGGGGCAAGGGCCGAACCGTCCGCGCGGCGGTGGTGGCGGCGGCAAAGGCGGACCGCCTGATCTCGAGGAGATCATCCGCCGTGGTCAGGACCGGCTGCGCGGCGTCGTGCCCGGTGGGTTCAACACGGGCGTGCTGCTGATCGTTGCGGCGATCATCGTCGCGTTCTGGCTGTTCCAGTCGATCTACATGGTGCAGCCGGACGAACGTGGCGTCGAGTTGCGCTTCGGTAGCCCGAAGCAGGAAGTTTCGATGCCAGGCCTGCATTTCCATCTTTGGCCGATGGAAACAGTCGAAATCGTCAAGGTCACGGTGCAGCAGCAGAACATCGGCGCGACGTCGTCTTCGTCGTCAAACGGCCTGATGCTGTCGGGCGACCAGAACATTCTCAACGTGCAGTTCTCGGTGTTCTTCACCGTGACCGACCCGAAGGCCTATCTCTTCAACGTCGAGAATCCGGCCGAAACGCTGCAGCAGGTCGCCGAAAGCGCCATGCGCGAAGTCGTCGGTCGTCGTCCCGCACAGGACGCGTTCCGCGACAATCGTCAGCCGATCGAGACCGAAGTGGCTGCGATCGTGCAGGGCACGATGGATCGCTACAAGAGCGGCATGTCGATCAACGCAATCACCATCCAGGACGTAGCACCACCGCGTGAAGTCGCCGATGCCTTCGAAGAAGTGCAGCGTGCAGACCAGGACAAGCAGCGTCTCGTCGAAGAAGCGAACCAGTATGCCAACCAGAAGCTCGGACAGGCCCGCGGTGACGCGGCGCAGATTCGTGAAGCGGCTGCCGCATACAAGGACCGCG
The DNA here is from genome assembly GCA_900470805.1 of Hyphomicrobiales bacterium. Lineage (GTDB taxonomy): Bacteria > Pseudomonadota > Alphaproteobacteria > Rhizobiales > Rhizobiaceae > Rhizobium. The sequence goes on from UCCA01000020.1 coordinate 30,215, forward strand.
TCGTCAAGGAAGCGGAAGGTGAGGCGCAGCGCTTCAACTCCGTCAACGACGAATACAGCAAGGCTCCCGAAGTGACCCGCAAGCGACTGTTCCTGGAAACCATGGAACAGGTGCTGAAGAATTCCAAGAAGGTCATCATCGACGAGAAGCAGGGGGTCGTGCCCTATCTGCCGCTCAACGAAATCGGCAAGCCGTCGCAGCAGGGAGGTTGATCCATGACTTCGAATAAACTTCCCATCTTTCTCATCGTTCTCGCCGTTATCCTCGTGGCCGTCTATTCGTCGGTCTTCGTGGTCAATGCGCGCGAACAGGCGATCGTCGTGCGCTTCGGTCAGATCCAGTCGGTGAAGACCGAGCCGGGCATCTACTTCAAGCTGCCCTTCACCTTCGCCGATGCCGATCGCGTCCAGATCGTCGAGAAGCAGGCACTGCGCTTCGACCTCGACAACATCCGCGTCCAGGTGCGTGGCGGTGCGACGTTCGACGTCGATGCCTTCGTGATCTACGACATCCGCGATGTCCGTCGCTTCCGCGAAACGGTGTCGGGCGATCGCGAATCCGCCGAGGCCCGTCTGCGCACGCAGCTCGATTCGTCGCTGCGCCGCGTCTACGGTCTGCGTGATTTCGATGCGGCTCTTTCCGAAGAGCGCGTGGCGATGATGCTCGAGGTTCGTGACGACCTGCACCGGGATGCCGAGGCGCTTGGCCTCAACATCCAGGACGTGCGTATCCGCCGTACCGATCTGACGCGCGAAGTGGCGCCGAAGACATACGACCGCATGCGCGCCGAGCGTCTCGCCGAAGCCGAGCTTCTGCGTGCGCAGGGCGGCGAAGAAGGCCAGCGCCGTCGCGCCATCGCCGATAGACAGGTTGTCGAGATCACCGCTGAAGCCCAGCGTGACTCGGAAATCCTGCGCGGTGAGGGCGAAGCGGAACGAAGCCGTCTGTTTGCGGATGCGTTCAGCAAGAACCCGAACTTCTTCGAGTTCTACCGCTCGATGGCGGCCTACACCACGGCGATGTCCTCGCAGGACACGACGCTGGTGCTGTCGCCAAACTCCGAGTTCTTCCGCTATTTCAACAGCGCATCCGGCCAGCCGGGCGGCGTTCCTCCGGCAGCGATCAACCTGCCGCCGGTGCCTGCCGCACCGGCGAACTGATCGCCGATTTCTACGCGTTGAAAACATTGGGGGCTGGCATCTTGCCGGCCCCTTTTATTTTAGGGGTTCTTTGCATCGGCCGTGCGCATCGTCCCGACCCCACGCAGATTGCACGGGATTTCGCGAAAAGGTGATTTCACCCTCCATCATTACGCCTTATGCTCGTGGTCAGAGTGCGCTTTTGACACACATGAGGATGCTTGATGGCCCCCACGATCCGCCCGACCTATAGACGATCGATTGCGCTTCTGGCCGGGGCTGCAATGCTGGCTAATGTCGGTTTCGCAGGCGTGGTTCATGCGCAGACGACACCGCCGACCAACGGGCCGGCCTCGGTTGCCGATCTCGCCGAGGGGTTGCTCGATGCCGTCGTCAACATCTCGACATCGCAGAACGTCAAGGACGACGAGGGTGCCGGACCTGCGCCGCGCGCACCGGACGGATCGCCGTTCCAGGAGTTCTTCAACGACTTTTTTAATAAGCAGAAGGGTAAGCCGGGCGGCAACCACAATGTCAGCTCGCTCGGCTCCGGCTTCGTCATCGACCCGCAGGGCTTCATCGTCACTAACAACCACGTGATCGAAGGCGCCGACGATATCGAGGTGAATTTCGCCGACGGCAGCAAGCTGAAGGCCAAGCTGATCGGGACCGATACGAAGACCGACCTTTCGGTACTGAAGGTCGAGCCCAAGAAGCCGTTGAAATCAGTGAAGTTCGGCGATTCCAGCGGCATGCGCATCGGCGACTGGGTGATGGCGATCGGCAATCCGTTCGGCTTTGGCGGATCGGTGACGGTCGGCATCATTTCCGGGCGCGGCCGCAACATCAATGCCGGCCCCTACGACAACTTCATCCAGACCGATGCGGCGATCAACAAGGGCAACTCCGGCGGCCCGCTGTTCAACATGAAGGGCGAAGTGATCGGTATCAACACGGCGATCATCTCGCCGAGCGGTGGCTCCATCGGCATCGGTTTCTCGGTGCCATCGGAACTTGCCTCAGGGGTGGTCGACCAGCTGCGCGAATTCGGCGAGACACGCCGAGGCTGGCTGGGCGTGCGCATCCAGCCGGTGACCGACGACGTGGCCGACAGCCTCGGCCTGTCGAGCGCCAAGGGCGCGCTTGTCGCCGGCGTCATCAAGGGTGGACCTGTCGATGACGGGTCCATCAAGGCAGGTGACGTGATCCTGAAGTTCGACGGCAAGCCGGTCAACGAGATGCGCGATCTTCCGCGCGTCGTTGCCGAAAGCCCCGTCGGCAAGGCCGTCGATGTCGTGGTTTTGCGCGAGGGCAAGGAGCAGACCGTCAAGGTGACGCTCGGACGCCTCGAGGACAGCGATCAGGCGGCAGCAGCCGAATCCGGCGCCGACGGCGGCGTGATCAATCCGGATCCCGACGAAAACCAGGACATGGACCAGCCGGACGGCGATCAGGCTCAGCCGATGCCCGACGGCAAGGGGACACCGGCCACGCCGGCACAGCCCGATGCCGCCGATTCCAAGGACGTTCTCGGTCTTTCGCTTTCGGCCCTGAGCGCGGAGACACGCAAGTCCTTCGGCATCGCCGAAAGCGTCGATGGCGTGCTGGTCGCCGAGGTCAAGCCCGGTTCGCTGGCGGCCGAAAAGGGTCTGAAGGCCGGCGACGTGATCGTCGAAGTGGCTCAGGAATTCATGCGCTCGCCGGATGCCGTGGCGACCAAGGTGCAATCGCTGAAGCAGGAAGGCCGGCGCAACGCGCAGATGATGATCGCTTCGGGCAACGGCGACCTGCGGTTTGTCGCGGTGCCGATGGAGTAGTATTTTCTGGGGAAGCTGGGCGCCGTGTGTCCAGAATTCAGCGCGGCTCGAGGCTCCAATCGGCGCTGCTTAACGCATAGAGCACATGCCGCTTGAGATGGGGATGGCTGTCGGGCACGGACGGGTGATCGAAGTCGCGGGCAGGGACGTGACGCATGCCGATGCGCTGCATCACCGCGGTCGAGCGGTGGTTGTCGGTCACGGCGAAGGAAACGATTTCAGGCAGGTCGTGATTGATGAAGCCGTGGGCCAAGGCTGCCTTGGCGGCTTCCGTCACATAACCCTTGCCCCAGTGGCGCTTCGCCAATCTCCATCCGATCTCCACGGTATTCTTTGGCAGGAAGGGTTCTAGTTCGGGGACCCAGAGGCCGCAGAAGCCGATTGGTTCGTCGGTGTCCCGCAGGACCACCGCGTAGAAGCCGAGACCGGTCGTTGCGATGGCGTCGCGGATGTGGTTGAACACCTCGTCGGATTCGGCTCGTGTGCGGTGGTGGGCGAAGAATTCCATCACCGCGGGATCGGAGTTGATCTCATGGAAGAGATCCCGATCGCTTTCCAGCCAGTTGCGCAGGACGAGGCGCTCGGTCGCAGCGATCAGGGTCATGGGATAACGAAATCCGTCTTGCGGTAGCCCTGGATGTAGAGGAGAGCCGTGAGGTCGCCGTGGTTGATCTGGATCTTCGCTTCGGCGGCGACGGCGGGCTTGGCGTGGAGGGCGACACCGGCGCCTGCGAGGTGGAGCATGCCGAGATCGTTGGCGCCGTCGCCGACAGCCATTGCCTCGTCAGGGGAAATGCCGAGCTCTGCCGCAATGTCCTTGAGCGCGTCGACCTTGGCCTGCTTGCCGAGGATCGGTTCGGCGACGAAGCCGGTGAGATAACCATTTTCCTCGAGCAGGATGTTGGCGCGGTTTTGGTCGAAGCCAAGGGTGGCGGCGATGCGGCTGGTGAAGACGGTGAAGCCGCCGGAGACGAGGGCTGAGTAGTAGCCTTTCGACTTCATGGTGGCAATCAGTTCGAGGCCGCCCGGCGTCAGGGTAATGCGCTTGGCGATGACCTCGTCGACCACGGAAATGGGCAGGCCCTTCAACAGCGCGACGCGTTCGCGCAGAGCCGGTTCGAAGGCGATTTCGCCGTTCATGGCGCGGGCGGTGATCAGCGCCACCTTGTCCTTGAGGCCGACTTCGGCGGCAAGCTCGTCGATGCATTCCTGGCCGATCATCGTCGAATCCATGTCGGCGATCAAAAGCTTTTTGCGGCGGGTTTCCTGTTCCTGGATGACGAGATCGATCGGAGCCGTGCCTGTGATGGCCGAGATGGCGGCTCTGGCGGCCGCTTCGTCGGTTCCATCGCGCAGCGCGATATCGCATGCGATCCCGTCGGCAAGCCAGTAGAGACCGCCGGCCTTCGTCGCCTCGGCAGCCTTCTCGGCGATGTCTGGCGTGAGAACAGGATTTGACGGATTGGCAACAAGCGTGGCAACGAGGGCCATGATGGAAAACCTTCTGAACGCAATGGATGCGATCCTGATAACCGGGCCGACCGCCAGCGGCAAGTCCGCGCTCGCCGTCGAGCTTGCGAAACGTCACGATGGCGTGGTGATCAATGCCGACAGCATGCAGGTCTACGATACGCTGCGTGTGCTGACGGCGCGGCCTTCGGACGAGGACATGCAGGGAGTGGAGCACTGTCTCTATGGCCATGTGCCCGCCGGACGGGCCTATTCGACCGGGGCATGGCTGCGCGACGTGACGGCGCTTCTGCCGCGGTTGCGGGCGCAAGCGCGGTTGCCGGTGTTCGTCGGCGGCACGGGGCTCTATTTCAAGGCGCTCACCGGCGGGCTCTCCGACATGCCTGAAATCCCTGAGGCGATTCGCACCCGGCTTCGGGCGCGGTTGCTCGACGAGGGCGGGGCGGGGCTGCATGCGGAACTGGAAGCGCGCGATCCCGGTGTCGCCGCAGCGCTCAGTCCGCAGGACGGGCAGAGGATCGTGCGGGCGCTTGAAGTGCTTGATGTCACCGGCCGATCCATCGCGGAGCTGCAGGGCAAGAGTGGCCCGATGATTGTCGATCCTGACAAGGCCGAGAAGATCGTGGTTCTGCCTGAGCGCGATCTGCTGCACCAGCGGATCAACGGCCGTTTCGAGGCGATGCTGGCGCAGGGCGCGGAGGATGAGGTGAGGGCGCTTCTGGCCCTATCGCTGCCAGCAGAGATGCCCGTCATGAAGGCAATCGGCGTGACGCAGATCGCGGCGATGTTCGACGGACAGATGACGCGGGCCGAGATGCTGGAAAAGGGTTCGGCGGCGACGCGGCAATATGCCAAGCGGCAGATGACATGGTTCCGCAACCAGATGGACGAGAGTTGGCAGCGTCGGGCGTGAACCTAGTGGACCGGCGCATATATGGGCGGCGCCGACCTCAGTCCTTGTCGTAGAGACTGCTCAGCGGCTTTTTCAGGATGCTTTCGCGTAACGACACGTTCGGATCGCGCCTTATGCTGCTCGGCTGCGGTGGCGGATCGCCGGGTCTTTGGCCGACGCGCTGTTCGCCGCGCATTTCGCGCCGCAGGGCTTCCAGGCGGCTGTCGATCGAGGTGTCGGCCGCCACGCCGAAGCTCTCGCGCGACGATGTCGGCGGGGCAAGCGGTTCGCGGGTCGGATAGGCGCGCGGAAGCATATCCTGGCGATAGGGCTCGACCGGGGCGAGCGGCGGCGTGATCGGCATCGGTGCCGGAATGATCGGCGGATAGACGTCAGCTGCAAAGGTCTGCGCGTAGTCCGCCTCCTCTTCGTCTGACATGCCGAGAGAGGCGGCCTTGTAGCTGTTCTGGAAGGCGGAGATGTCGGGACCGCTAACGGCGCGCATGCGGGTGATGATCTTGCGCAAATCGACGTTATCTGGATCTTCCTCGGTGATCTTCGGCGTTGCGCCGTGCGCCTTCGGCAGCAGCTCTTCCTTGACCCGCGAGAAGCGCATGCGCATCGGCACGCTGATGGCCTCGCCGAAAGCGATGGCTTCACCGTTGCCGATCGAGGAGATGAAGCTAGTGGTCGAGATCGACGAATTCGGGATGGCCGAACGGATGATTTCCTGGTCGCGGTCGTTGGCTAGCCGCATGGCAAACAGCGTCGAGCATTGGGAAAGGATCGTCTGGTCGAGCTCGCCGGGGCGCTGGGTGATGATACCGAGCGAGACGCCGTATTTGCGGCCTTCCTTGGCGATGCGGGCGATTGCCTGCCTGGTCGGGAAGAAACCCAGGTTGGGGTCGGACGGGATGTAGCGGTGCGCTTCTTCGCAAACGACCAACATGTGAATGGCGCCATCGCTCCACAGCGCGATTTCAAACGCCATGCGGCAGAGCACCGAGGCAACGGAGTTAACGACTTCCGACGGGATACCCGACAGCTGGAACGTGGAGATCGGCTTGTTGTCGCCGGGTACGCGGAAGATTTCCGCCACCGTCTCCATGATCGTGTCCGAGATGGTGTTGTTGGAGAACATGAAGTGGTAGCGCGGATCGTTGATCGCGGCGATGACGCGCATCTTCAACGAGCGTAGGAACGGCTTTTCGCTGCGACCCTCGAGACGACCGATGCGCTCGTCGATCAGCGCCAGAAGGTCCGCCATGCGATAGGGGACCGGCGTGTCGGCGGTGATGGAGCTCTTTTCGGTGGTGCGGCGGACCAGTGAGTTGTCGCTGCCGCGGAAGGCGCGCTTGGCCTCGGGCAGGATGTCGCGCAGCATGTCGAGCTCTTCCGGCACCGGGGGGCGGCCGCGGAAGACGACTTCGGCAAACTCTTCTAGCCGCATCAGCCAAAAGGGCAGGTCGAGCGTGTCGGTATCGACGACCACCGAATGATGCGGGAAGGCGGCGGCGAACTCGTTGTGCGGATCGAGGATCAGCACGCGCAGCTTCGGATCTGCCTCGATCGCCTTGTGCAGCAGCAGCGAGACAGCTGTGGATTTGCCGACGCCGGTCGAGCCGACAATGGCGAAGTGCTTCGACAGCATCGACGGAATGTGGATCGATGCCTCGATGCTTTCGTCCTGGGTCAGCATGCCGATGACCGCGGTGTTGCCGGTGCCGGCATCGTAGATCCGCATCAGGTCGGCGGATCGGATGCGGTGGGCGACGGCGCCGAGATAGGGGTAGCGCGAGATGCCGGTCGAGAATTGTTCGGTGCCGTCCTCGTCGACACGGACTTCGCCGAGCAGCTCCGTCTCGATCTTGAAGTAGTTGTCTTCGCCTTCGCCCCAGGAGTGGCTGCCGGTGTTCATGGAATAGACGAGCGCGACGACGCGGTTGCGGCCAACGCTGATCGAAATCAGGCGGCCGACGGACCAGAGTTCGGTCAGATCTGTGCCGCCGCCTTCGGCCGTGGCGGCAATGGTGGCGCGCGACCCGCTACACGCGACAACGCGACCGAGGAAGCGGTTTCCCGGCACATGGCTGTCGCGGCGGTCATGCTCGCCTGCGTCGCCTGACGTCTGCAAGTCGTTGTCGTGCAAAGGGCTACTCCCTGAGATTGCAAGGAGGATATAAGCGAACGTTTAATAAACTGTTTTTCCCATGGGTTTCGATGGACTCCGCCGGGTAAGGGCGGGTTTCTGGGTCTGCATCAGCCCCGTTTTTTTATTGCTTTATAAGTTGACGCTGCGAAACTTTCTGTCTATCACTTGCCGCCATGAAGATAGCAGCAATTCTTATTGTGGTGGGACAGCGCATGGGCAGGATGGTGTAACCATCCGGCGGTAGCCACCCATGCGCTAAACGACAGGCTCCCAAAGGGGCCTTTTTTTATGCCTGAAATTCAGGCTTCCCGGCACACAGACCTTCAAATCCCAGCAGTCAAAACGGAACAAGAAACATGACGGGCACGGACAAGCAGACGGACGAGAATCGTATGACTGGCGCGGAAATTGTCATCCGCGCGCTCAAGGACAATGGCGTCGAGCACCTCTTCGGTTATCCTGGTGGCGCGGTGCTGCCGATCTACGACGAGATCTTCCAGCAGGACGACATCAAGCACATCCTCGTCCGCCACGAGCAGGGCGCCGGCCACGCGGCCGAAGGCTATGCCCGCTCCACCGGCAAGGTCGGCGTCATGCTGGTCACGTCTGGTCCAGGGGCCACCAATGCCGTGACGCCGCTGCAGGACGCCTTGATGGATTCGATCCCGCTCGTCTGCCTGACCGGCCAGGTTCCGACCTCGCTGATCGGCTCGGACGCATTCCAGGAAGCCGATACGGTCGGTATCACGCGCCCCTGCACAAAGCACAACTGGCTGGTCAAGGACGTCAACGAGCTGGCGGCGATCATCCACGAAGCATTCCGCATCGCGCAGTCCGGCCGTCCGGGTCCTGTCCTCGTCGATATTCCGAAAGATGTGCAGTTCGCCACCGGCACCTACACGCCGCCGGCCGCGCATGCGATCCAGAAGAGCTATCAGCCGACGGTGCAGGGCGATATCAACCAGATCCACGCGGCGATCGAGCTGATGGCCAATGCGCGGCGCCCGGTCATCTATTCCGGCGGCGGCGTCATCAACTCCGGCCCAGAGGCGTCCAAGCTGCTGCGCGAATTGGTCGAGCTCACCAACTTCCCGATCACCTCGACGCTGATGGGCCTCGGCGCCTATCCGGCATCCGGGCCGAACTGGCTGAAGATGCTGGGCATGCACGGCTCCTACGAGGCCAACATGGCGATGCATGATTGCGACGTCATGGTCTGCATCGGGGCGCGCTTCGACGACCGTATCACCGGCCGCCTCAACGCGTTCTCGCCGAACTCGAAGAAGATTCATATCGACATCGATCCGTCTTCCATCAACAAGAACGTTCGTGTCGACGTGCCGATCCGCGGCGATGTCGGCAACGTCCTGGAAGACATGGTTCGCCTGTGGCGTGCGCTGCCGAAGAAGCCGGAGAAGAGCCAGACGGCCGAGTGGTGGAGCGACATCGCCCGCTGGCGCGCGCGCAACTCGTTTGCCTACACCAAGAACAACGACGTCATCATGCCGCAATATGCGCTGGAGCGCCTGTTCGCGCTGACCAAGGATCGCGATACCTACATCACGACCGAGGTTGGCCAGCACCAGATGTGGGCGGCGCAGTTCTTCGGCTTCGAGCAGCCGAACCGCTGGATGACCTCGGGCGGTCTCGGCACGATGGGCTACGGCCTGCCGGCGGCCCTCGGCGTCCAGATCGCCCATCCTGACAGTCTGGTCATCGACATCGCCGGCGATGCCTCGATCCAGATGTGCATCCAGGAGATGTCGGCGGCGATCCAGCACGATGCGCCGATCAAAATTTTCATTATGAACAATCAGTACATGGGCATGGTGCGCCAGTGGCAGCAGCTCCTGCACGGCAACCGGCTGTCGAACTCGTATACGGAAGCGATGCCCGACTTCGTCAAGCTGGCGGAAGCCTATGGCGCCGTCGGACTGCGCTGCGAGAAGCCAGGCGATCTCGACGCGACCATACAAGAGATGATCGACGTCAAGAAGCCGGTCATCTTCGATTGCCGCGTCGCCAATCTCGCCAACTGCTTCCCGATGATCCCGTCGGGCAAGGCACACAACGAGATGCTGCTGCCGGATGAAGCGACCGACGAGGCCGTCGCCAACGCGATCGACGCCAAGGGCCGCGCACTCGTTTGATGGAAGTCGGGGGATGCGGTAGAGTTGCCGCGTCCCTTCCTTGAGGAGCGCGTGCGATGGCCAGAGTGAAGATGTCGGAAAACGGTGACGTACAACTGCCTCAGGCGGTGCGTGATGCGCATGGGCTTCAGCCAGGTGCTGAGTTCGACATCATTGACGGCGGCAGGGGCATCACGTTGTTGCCGGTGGAAACGCAGCAGGGTGACGCGAGAAAAAAGCTGACGCTGGAAGAGTTTCTCGCGATGCGGCCGACTTATGACGGGCCACCCATCACAGACGAGATGATCGAGCAGACCGTTCTCCAGGAAGCAAAGCGGCGGTGGGATGAGAAGAGTAGCCGTTGATACAAATGTTTTCGTCCGCGCTTTGATCAGAGAACGATCGGAGCACGGACGTATCGCAGAATCTCTGCTTGCCTCTTCCCAACTCGTCATATCGGCGACCGTCTTGCTTGAAGGTGAGTGGGTAATGCGCGGGACCATGAAAATCCCGCGTCAGACCATCAACCAACTGCTTTCTGCGGCGCTTGAGATGGATGCGTTTGAGTTCGAGAACGCCAACTCCGTCGCCGAAGCCATCGATGCTCACGCAGCCGGCATGGACTTCGCCGATGCTCTTCACGTCAGTCTCACTGCGGCGGGCGAAACCTTCGTCACCTTCGACAAACGCCTCGTCAAGCTTGCCAAACGCCACATCAATTCCGTCAGCGTCGAGCTGGCATCTTGAACATACAAAATCTGAGGAAACGGACCGAGACATGAACGCACATCTACAGCCGACAGGCTCCGCCTACTTCATTTCGCCGGAAACGGCGGCGATCGAGAATCATACGCTTTCGGTTCTCGTCGACAACGAGCCGGGTGTTCTTGCCCGTGTCATCGGCCTGTTTTCCGGCCGCGGCTACAACATCGAAAGCCTGACCGTTTCGGAGACAGAGCATCAGGCGCATCTGTCACGGATCACCATCGTGACGCGCGGGACGCCGCATGTGCTGGAGCAGATCAAGGCGCAGCTCGAGCGGATCGTGCCGGTTCACCGCGTCGTCGACCTGACGGTGCGGGCGCGCGAACTTGGGCAGGAACGGCCGATCGAGCGCGAAGTGGCGCTGATCAAGGTGCTTGGCGAGGGCGAGATGCGCGCCGAGACACTGCGCCTCGCCGATGCCTTTCATGCCAAGGTCGTTGACGCGACCGTCGAGCATTTCATTCTAGAGCTGACCGGCAAGTCGTCGAAGATCGACCAGTTCGTGGCGATCATGAAGCCGCTCGGCCTGATCGAGGTCTGCCGTACCGGGATCGCGGCGATGAATCGCGGTTCGCAGGGCATGTAGAACCGCCACTTCCCGACTATTCGAAGCCGCTGGGGATCAGAGCATTTCCAGCGGCTTTTTTCGTGCCGGCGGCGGGAAGGCAGCGTCAAGCGTTGCCCAGTCCTCGTCGCTGATATCGAGCGAGACGGCGTCGCGGTTTTCGGCAACGCGGGCGGCGCTCGCTGTCTTTGGTATGGCGATGACGCCGCCGTGCTTCAAAACAAAGGCCAATGCCAGTTGTGCCGGCGTCGCCTGATTAGCCTTGGCGATGCGGATGATCTCGGGGTGGCTGACGATGCGGCCCTGTTCGATCGGCGAATAGGCCATGACAGGAATATTGCGCTTCTGGCACCAGGGCAGGAGGTCGAACTCGATGCCGCGCCGGGTGATATTATAGAGCACCTGATTGGCGGCGACGTTGCCGCCGCCAGGGACTTCAAGCAGTTCCTCCATGTCCTCCACGTCGAAATTGGAGACGCCCCAGGCGCCGATCTTGCCTGATGCCTTGAGCGCCTCGAAGGCCGCGACCGTTTCGGCGAGCGGGTGGTTGCCGCGCCAGTGCAGGAGATAGAGGTCGATGCGGTCGGTGCCCATGCGCGACAGGCTGGCTTCACAGGCCTCGATCGTGCCCTTGCGGCTGGCGTTCCACGGATAGACCTTGCTGACGAGAAAGACCTCGTCGCGGCGGCCTTTGATCGCTTCTCCGCTGATCCTTTCGGCGCCGCCCTCGGCATACATCTCGGCGGTGTCGATCAGCGTCATGCCGAGGTCGAGACCGGCGCGCAGGCTGTCGATCTCGCGCCTCGCTTCGGAGGGCTTTTCGCCCATGTTCCACGTGCCTTGGCCAAGCGCCGGGACTGCGATGCCGTTGGGAAAGGCGACGGTAGGGATGGAAGCGGGCATCGCAGGACCTCGACATTGTTGGTGGGAGCTAGGGATGATATACATTGGATATCAATTGAACTGGAAATATCACGAGATCCATCAGATATGACCAAAGTCACGATTTCCAAGTGGGGCAACAGTATCGCCATCCGTTTGCCGAAAACGGTCACCGACGAGTTGCGCCTTAGCGCCGGCGATGTCTTGAACCTCGATGTCCGCGATGGCAAGGCTACGCTGGAAAAGCCGAAGCAGCAATTGGCGCCTTCGCTGGCCGAGATGGTGGCGGAGATGGACAGGCTGGGGTGGGAAAACGAGCCGGAAACCGTGGATTGGGGTCGTGACGTCGGCTCCGAGCGCTTCTACGACGATGAGTGATACGCCACCCTTCGCCGGCGCCCTCTATTTGGCCGATCTCGATCCGATCCTCGGCAGCGAGCAAGCTGGAATTCGACCGGTGATCATCCTGTCCGTGGACACGGTGAACCTTCGATCCCGCCGCGTGATCGTCTGTCCGATCACCAGTAACATGCAGCCGTGGATGACCAAGATCGCCTTGCCGGATGGATTGAAAACGCGAGGGATGGTGTTGGCAGATCAGATTCGGTCGATCGACAAGGCCGCACGCCTGTTGCGCTTCATCGAGCCGACGCCCTCAGATTTCGTCACACTTGTCAGAAGCTATGTCGGCAGGTTGCTCGACCTCGAAGTATCAGGCGTGTCCGGCTGACAATCCTGTCACCATGACAATCTGCATGTGGTGGCTCGAGTTTAGGTCAGTTATCCTGACCTAAATTAAAAAGGCCAATGGCAGCGACCATTGGCTCGGGAGGTCTCATGCCGCTGGATACGTTTCTGGCTCTCGTTCTGTTTGCCTTCACCACATCGATCACGCCGGGACCGAACAACATGATGCTGTTCGCATCGGGCGTGAATTTCGGCTTTCGGCGGACGATCCCGCATATGCTGGGCATCGGCGCCGGGTTCTTCTCGCTGCTGATTGGTGTCGGGCTTGGGCTCGGGGCGGTGCTGCATACCGTGCCGATCGCCTATACCGTGCTGAAGTTCGCGGGCGGCGCCTATCTCGTCTGGATCGCCTGGAAGATCGCCACGTCGCGCTCGCTCAGCGAGGGCAAGGGCGCGGTCCGGCCGATGTCGTTCCTGTCGGCGGCGGCGTTCCAGTGGGTCAACCCGAAAGCGTGGGTGATGGCGGTGACGGCGATGGCGACCTATCCGATCGAGGATATCTATTTCGTCAGTGTATTGATCGTCGGGCTGGCATTCGCCGCAGTCAACGTGCCGAGCGTTTCGACCTGGGCCGGATTTGGTTCGGCGCTGCGGGAGTGGCTGTCGGATCCGGTGCGGTTGAAATGGTTCAACATCACCATGGCCGTTCTTCTCGTTCTCAGCCTTTGGCCGATGCTAAAATAGGCTGATCGACGGCTTGGTCAGCATCAGCCAAAGAATGGCGACGACCGCGAAAAAGGCGGGGAAGCCGCAGGCGAACCAGATGCGATAGAGCCTGTCATAGGCAGGTGGCAGCGGCGTGCCGGTCTCCGCCGCGCGGCGGGCGAGGTCGCGCAGGCGCATCTGGATCCAGACGACGGGCAGCCAGAACAGGCCGGTGAACACGTAAAGCACCAGCGACAACGCGATCCAGCCTTCCTCCAGCGGCCAGCCGATCAGCTTTGCCAACGCATAGCCGGTGACAGGCTGGAAGACGGCGGCGGTCGCCGTGAAGATAGTGTCGGCAACGACGACGGTGCCGGCGACATGGGCGATCAGTTTCGGATCGCGCGTCCGGTTGGCTATCACCATGAAGAAGGCGATGCCAGCGCCGGTGCCGAAGAGCACGGTAGCGCCAATGACATGGGCGAGCAGCAACAGTTCCGCCATCATCAGCGTTCATCCAGAATGGCAAGGGTGGCGAGCGTCAGGATCAGCGAGGGCAGGATTTTTACCAGCGGTCCGAGCGGATCGAGCCAGAGCGACGGTTCGAGGATACAGGCGCCAGCGAGATAGGCGAGTGAGACTGCCAGCATCGCTTGCAAAGCTTTTCGGGCAAAAGGCCTGATCAGGACGGCGGCGCCGAGCGCGATGTCGATGAGGCAGGTAAGCATGGTCAGTGCCGTCGCCGCGACTGGTGGCATGAAACGGAGGAAGTGAGCGCTGGCGTCGTCGAGAGCGAAGAGCGGGATCAGGCCTGAGAGTAGCCAGAACAGCGACAGGCCACCGATCATCACAGGCTTCAGGAGATAGAGCCGTGCAAACCACAGATCCTGGACGCCAGATGGGTGGGACGACAGCGCCGCGGCCGCCGATTGCGGTGTGCGCAGCGCGCCTTTGTCGAGGTCGGCGGTGCGAACGCCTTCCGACATGACCGCTATCGCGGTCGAACGCAGGGGCGAGCGCCAGCCCAGGCGACCTGCGAGATCGGCCAGCATCGTTACCGGTTTCGCGACCATTGCCGGGAGCCTGACGATCGGCGCCGGTCGCAGGCCGAGCCATTGGCGATGGAGGAGGACGAGATCGGCCAACGTGAGCGTTTCACCGCTGGCGAGATGGCGATCCGTGCCTGATGGCAGCTTGCCGGCGATCGCGTCACTGACGGCTTCGGCCACGTCGTCGAGCGACACCGTTTCGGCCGGACTGTCGGCGTGGATCAGCGGCAGGCATAGAGGCAGTGCTGCCAATGCCCTTATCAGTGCGGTGCCGCCATGGGCGTTGCGGCCGAGAACAAGGGCGGGACGGAGAATGACGTGGCGCAGGCCGCTGGCCGCCAACGCGTTGTCGGCCAGGCGTTTTGTGGCGAGAAAGGGGAGGTCGCTGCCTCCGCCTGAGGTGCGCGCCGATATCTGGACGATCAGAGGTTGCGATGATTGGATGGCTACCTGATAGAGCGCCAGCATCGACCCGGCCTGCGTCGCATCAAGATCGTCGGAAAGGCCGTCCTGCAGGGCGCCGGCGCAATTGACAACCACGTGTTGGCCGTCGAGCACTTCCGTCCAATCCGCGGGGGATTGCATGCGGGCAAGGTCGGCGCGGATCCAGCGGATGTCGGGCTGCTTCAGGCGGGCACGCTCCGGATTGCGGCCCAGGCCGGTGACGACATGTCCCTCGGCCGCAAGATGGGTCGCGACAGCTGAACCGATAAAGCCTGTGGCGCCGAGAATCAGGATTTTCATGTGCTGAACAATATCCGAAAAGTTGCACGCGCATAGAAGGGCTTGGCGAGCCGTTTCGGAGCGCTTAAGATTTGTCTCAAAACAGGCGAGGACACGCCCATGCACGACGACCGCGATCATCACGACCATGATCACCATCACGACAACCATTATTCAGACATGCAGGCGCGCGTGAAGGCGCTTGAGACGGTGTTGACGGAAAAGGGGCTGATTGACCCGGCGGCGATCGACACGATCGTCGATACCTACCAGACGAAGGTCGGGCCGCGGAATGGTGCGCGTGTGGTCGCCAAGGCGTGGAGCGATCCTGATTTCGCCGACTGGCTGCGGCGCGACGCGACGGCGGCGATATCAAGCCTCGGCTATACCGGGCGGCAGGGCGAGCATATGCGCGCCGTGTTCAATTCCGACGACACGCACAATCTCGTCGTCTGCACGCTGTGCTCCTGCTATCCCTGGTCCGTGCTCGGATTGCCGCCGGTCTGGTACAAGGCGCCGGCCTATCGGTCACGGGCCGTGATCGATCCGCGCGGGGTGCTGGCCGAATTCGGCGTGGCGCTGCCCGCCGACCGGACCGTGCGCGTCTGGGATTCGACGGCGGAGCTGCGCTATCTCGTCATTCCGCAGCGGCCGGAAGGCACCGACGGCTGGAGCGAGGAGCAGCTGGCGGATCTCGTCAGCCGCGATGCGATGATAGGCGCCGGCGTTGCAGCCGTTCCGGGGAGCGCGGCATGAACGGGCCGCACGATCTTGGCGGACAGATGGGTTTCGGTCCGGTCGCGCCCGAAAAGGATGAACCGTATTTCCATGCGGATTGGGAGAAGCGGGCGTTGGGGCTGACACTCTCCTGCGGCGCTTTCGGCGCCTGGAACATCGACGAAAGCCGGCATGCCCGCGAGAGCATTCCGCCAGCCACCTATCTCTCCGCCAGCTACTACGAGATCTGGACGCGGGCGCTTGAAGTGCTGCTGGAACGGCATGGGTTCACCGATGCGGCCGAAATCGAAGGCGGGCACAAGCGGTTCGACGGGGCGACGCCGAAGCGCGTGCTGAAGGCCGAGATGGTGGCCGGTGTTCTCGCCAAGGGCGGTCCGTGCGATCGACCCGTCGAAGGGCCGGCGCGGTTTGCAGTCGGTGATCGGGTGCGGACGCGGAATTTCAATCCGACCACACATACGCGGCTGCCGCGCTATGCGCGCGCCAAGATGGGGGTCGTCGAGGCGGTGCAGGGGTCATTCGTCTTTCCTGACGACAATGCGCATGGAAAAGGCGAGAACCCGCAATGGGTCTACACCGTGGTCTTCGACGGCGGCGAGATCTGGGGCGAGGGTGCCGATCCGACGCTGACGGTGTCGATCGATGCTTGGGAGAGCTATCTTGAGCCAGTGTGATATTTCACCGTCGCGTGCGGCATCGCCGTTGGCGCAATCGCCGCAACTGCCCCGATCGCAGGACGGCGATCCGGTGTTTCCAGAGCCCTGGGCGGCGGAAGCCTTTGCGATGACCGTGCATCTGCACGAGCGCGGACTGTTCACCTGGAGCGAGTGGGCCGAGAGCCTTTCCGGAGAATTGCACACGCCCGGGCGGGCCGAGGATGGCAGCGACTATTTCGATCGCTGGGTGGCGGCGCTGTCATCGATCCTCGTCAGTCGTGGTGTCGCCGATGCCGAGACGATCGCCGCCTTGCAGCAGAGCTGGCAACGGGCGGCCGAGGCGACGCCGCATGGCAAGCCGATCGTGCTCGAGAATGATCCCCAGCGCTGACAGCGGTTACGTCACCGAGAGGCGACATCAGGACGGAAATTGGCGGTAGCACTCCTCGGCGACTTTCCGCAGGTCTTCCCGCGAGATCTCGCCGGTGACGGCGTAGCCGAGTTCGCCGTCGATCCAGTAGAAGGTCTCGACGTTGTCCGCCGAGGCGAAGCGGAAACTGGTTGTGGTGTTGGCGGGGTTGCGACCGACCAGCACGGTCAGCCGCTCGCCAGCCTGATTCTCGTACATGAACATCGCCCCGGGCTTGCCATCCACGGGCAGCAACCGGCCGCCAACCAGATGATAGTTGAGGCTCTGAAGATCGGGCACCTTGAGATCGGCGATCGAGAGGCGCTTGCCGAGCCATGTGGTGAGATGGGCTTCCTCGTTGGCGAAGACCTCGACCGGGTGGCGCACCTCACTGGCATAGACCAGGAAAGCATTCTGCGCCTGCTTCGGGAAGTTTTCGGATGCCGTCAGCTGCAACGGCGGCTTTTCGAACAGGCTTGGGCCGTAGTGTCCGGCGATCGTGCCGGTGGCGAAGATGGAGACTAGCGCGGCTGCCGTGGCGACGCGCCTTGACCAGAGGGGCCGGCTGGACCCCTTGCGGACGAGATCCGTATCGGTCGGCTTGCTCTTTTCGTATCCCGAAAACATCGCCTTGATGCCGGTATTCTGCGCCTGCCATTCGGCAACCCTTGCGGCGTCGTCGGCATTGTCGCGCAGCCAGGATTCGACGCGCGCGCGGTGGGTATCGGGCAACAGGCCGTCGGCATAGGCGTGCAGGTCCGCTTCGGTCACGGCGCGGTTGGTCTCGGTCATTTCGGTCTCCGAAGCGTGATCACGTTGTCGGCTTTCATGTGTTCGGCAAGCTGCTGGCGGGCGCGCGACAGGCGCGACATGACGGTGCCGACGGGAATGTCCAGCAGGGTTGCCACCTCCTGATAGGTGTAGCCTTCGATGACGATGAGCATCAGCACGGCGCGATGGTCTTCGGACAGGCCGTTCAGCGCATCCTCGAGGCGGGAGCGCTCCAAGGGGTCGTTCGGCGCTTCCGGTGCCGGAAGTTCGGTGGCGCCGTCAAGGTCAATGCTGCCCCGCACGATCGTCCGGCGCTGGTTGTGATAGATGTTGGTCATGATGGTCAGAACCCAGCCGCGCAGGTTCATGCCTCGCCATTGCGCGCGGCGGGCGAGCACCTTCTCGACGCAATCCTGCAGCAGGTCCTCGCCATCGGAATCCGAGCGGGTCAGGCTTCGCGAGTAGCGCCTGAGCGATGGGAGGAGGGCCAGGATTTGGCCCTCGAAGCTGTCATTGGCGGGTGGCTTCATGCCTGATATCCCGTCTGCAGTTCATGGCTTGGCGACAGTCCACACGTCCTTGAAGCCATCGCCGGTGATGTCGCCGGTCTTGGTGTCCTTCATCCAGAAATAGAGCGGCATGCCGTCCTTCGCCCACTGCTTGGTCCCGTCCTTGCGATCGACGACCGAGTATGCCCCTTCCGGCTTGGCATTGCCATCGGCCATCAGCGGCGGCCAGGCCTTGGCGCAGTCGTCGTTACAGTTGGAAACGCCCATCGCGTCCTTCTTGAAGGTATACAGCGACATGCCGTTTTCGCCGGCAAGCACCTTGCCTTTCGCTGTGTCAACGGTCTTGACCGGCGGCGCGGCAAGGACGGCGGTCGCGGCGGTGGATGCGATTGCCAGGGCGATCAGGAATTTGGCGGATTTCATCGGGCTCTCCTCGGGTTGGGCGCGCGCTTTTTGCGGTGCCTGACATGAGACACGAGAGACGGCGATTTTATTCCACGGGATGCGTCTTTTGTTTCGGGTTGGCGCGTATGGCCGGCAAACCCCGGATTTTTGCGGTTGCCTATCCCATGCGAATCCTGCCAAGTCGATTGATCATGCAATTCGCTCCGCAACAAGACGAAGCCCTGAAAGCCGTTGCCAAATGGCTTAAAGAGGGAAAGACCCCGATTTTTCGCCTGTTCGGCTATGCCGGCACGGGGAAGACGACGCTGGCGCGGCATTTTGCCGAGCATGTCGACGGCGAGGTGCTGTTTGCGGCCTTTACCGGCAAGGCGGCGCAGGTTCTGCGCACGCGCGGCGCCAGCAATGCACGGACGCTGCATTCGCTGATCTACCGACCGCGCGGCGAGGAGGCCGTCGAGGACGAGGAGACGGGCAAGACGTCGATCGCGCCGATGTTCACCATCAACCGCCAGAGCCCCGTCGCCAAAGCGGCGCTGATCATCGTCGACGAATGCTCGATGGTGGACGAGGCGTTGGGCAAGGACCTCATGAGCTTCGGCACGCCGATCCTGGTGCTCGGCGATCCCGGCCAGCTGCCGCCGGTTTCCGGCGGCGGCTTCTTTACCAACCAGGAGCCGGACTACCTTTTGACCGACATTCATCGCCAGGCGCGCGATAACCCGATCATCGGGCTTGCCATGCAGGTGCGCGAAGGCAAGGAGATCATGTACGGCGATTACGGCGCCGCGCAGGTGATTTCAAAGAACGAGGTCAATCAGGCGCTGGTGCTCGACGCCGATCAGGTGCTGGTCGGCACCAACCGCACACGTCGGCGCTATAACCAGCGGCTGCGAGAGCTCAAGGGCTTCACCGCCGATTATCCGCAGACCGGCGACAAGCTGGTATGCTTGCGCAACGACCCCGCCAAAGGGCTGCTCAACGGCTCGCTGTGGCAGGTGATGACCTCTTCGAAGGAAACCACCAAGCCCGGCATCAACCTCCTGATCCGGCCCGAGGACGACGACATCGATCGTGGGGCGGCGAAGATCAAGCTGCTGAAGCAGGTCTTCGAGAATGTCGAGGAAGAGATTCCGTGGAACACCCGCAAACGTTATGATGAGTTCGACTTCGGTTATGCGCTGACCGTGCACAAGGCGCAGGGTTCGCAGTGGAACAATGTGGTACTGTTCGATGAAAGCTGGGCGTTTCGCGATACGCGGGAGCGCTGGCTCTATACGGCAATCACGCGCGCCGCCGAGACGATCACGATCGTTCGCTGAACGACGCTCAGATGTGAACGATGCCGAGCAGAACCGCCTTGGCGATGGCCTGGAAGCGGTTGTTGGCACTGAGTTTCGCGATGATCGCGGTCTCGATCGACTTTGCCTCGTCATCGCTGAGATCCAGCGCGCGGGCTAGGCGCTGTGTCGACAGCCCTTCGGCCATCAGCGCAAGGCAACGACGCTCCTGTTCGCTCAACGCGTGTTCGTGCTGGTTGTCGTTTAGCGGAGGCTCGTCTTTTGAGGTTCCTCGATCGAGCAGCTCGGCGACCTGCTGCAATTGTCGGTGCAGCGTCGATATTTCTGCCGTGAGTTCCCGCTTGCGCGACGCAAGTGCGGCGTTGAAAACGGCATCGGCCTCTAGCTGCGATGTCGATCCGCACAGGTCGGTCATCAGCTCTTGAATGACGGCTACCGGCATGCCCGCTTCGCGGCAGGCGTTGATGACGGCCATGCGCATGATGTCGGTCGTGTGGTAGACCCTCATCAGGCCGATGCGGCTTGAGGCGATCAGCCCCTTTTCCTCGTAGAAATGCAGTGTCCTGTGGGTGACGCCGAAGGCATTGGCCATCTCGGCGATCGCCACCCGTCCATGCGGCAGATTTGGCGGGCTGGCGGCGGAGGGCAGGAACCTGTAGTCCGGGGGCGCCTGCGCGGAGGCGTTCGGCGGGGCGGTGTGTTTCTGTCGGTCGGACATGGGCCCTCCTGTTGTACGCCTGATGCTGGTTGCGCATTACAGAGATACGGGCGCAGTCGCGTGTCTTTTGCCGGCGCTCTCACAGGCTCGTCATCAAGAAACGGGCGAGTGTCTTTGCCGATTCATTGCGATCAGACTATGCGTCAAATGTCTGATTTGTTAGTCTTAAAAATAGTCACTTGTAAATAATAGTCTGATGTACAGACGGCAATGGCGCGCGCCATCGATATTTCATTCGACCCGGGTCCGTTGTCCTTGATCGGCAGATTTCCGGTCTCCGTTTCCGGCGGTTTTACTTCGGCTGTTGCTGCGTGCGGGGGTTGTGGCACCAATCAGAAAATCGCATGCATCCATGCACAAATCTCGTTGGCCCCAATGGCATCCTTGGCTTAAAAGCAGGTCAGTTGTCCTCGCCGAATGGAAACATGCCATGCCGACCACGCTGTCCGTCAATCTCAATGCCATTGCCATGCTGCGCAATCGCCGCGATCTGCCGTGGCCTAGCGTCGAGGCGCTCGGGCGTATCGCGCTTCAGGCCGGGGCGAGCGGCCTGACCGTGCATCCACGGCCAGACGAGCGGCACATCCGGTTTTCCGACCTGCCCGTCATCCGCAATCTGATCGACGACGAGTTTCCAGAGGCGGAATTCAACATCGAGGGTTATCCGACGGAGGAATTCCTGGCGCTGTGCGCGACGGCTGCGCCCGAGCAGGTGACGCTGGTGCCAGACGATCCCTCGCAGGCGACGTCCGATCATGGCTGGAATTTCCGCAGGGACCGCGAACTGCTGACGGATGTGATTGCGCGCCTGAAGAAGATGGGCACGCGCGTTTCGCTGTTTGCGGACGGTGACGGCGATGTCGAGGCGGTCGCGATCGCGAAGGCCGTCGGCGCCGACCGGATCGAACTCTATACCGGCCCTTACGGTGGCTGTTACAACGCGCCGGAGCGGGTCGGGCCTATCCTCGAGGCGCTGGGAAAGACGGCGGATGCGGCGCTGGCAATCGGGCTCGGCGTCAATGCCGGCCATGACCTGACGGTCGAGAACCTGCCGCCTCTGGTGAAGCGCATTCCGAAGCTTGCCGAAGTATCGATCGGGCACGGGCTGACGGCGGATGCGCTGGAATACGGGATGGCCGAAACTGTGCGCCGCTTCTGCCGCGCCTGCGGCCAGAAAATCTGACATTGGTATGAAAGAAAGCCCGCCCCGGTGGTGCAGGGCGGGCTCCGCTTGAAGGCTGTGGCTTCAGGGTATCATCAGGCGGTGAGCGCTGCCTTGTTGGCCACGAAAAAGTCCTCCAGCGTCTGTGGCTGCTTGCCGGTCAGCTTGGTGAAGTCATCAGTCACCTGATCGAAGTTGCCGGCGCGGATATTGGCGTCGGCGGAGACCAGCATCGTTGCCACGAAATCAGGGAGGCCGGCGCCGAGCAGGCCCTGCAGCAACTGTTCGTCGCTGACCTTGACGGCCGAGAGCGGCTTGCCGACCGATGACGCGATTGTGGCGGCGATCTCGTCGGCGCTCAGCGACTGGCTGCCGGTCAGCGTGTAGGTGGCGCTGTCGGCGGTGCCGGAGGCGAGGGCGGCCGCCGCGCCAAGGGCGCAATCGTCACGCGAGATGTTCGGAACCTTGCCGTCGCCCGATGCCGTGTACCAGCTGCCGCCCTGCAGATTGTGCGGCATCGAATGCATGTAGTTGTCGAGGTACCAGGCATTGCGGATGATGGTGTAGGGCAGGCCACTTGCCTTGACGGCGTTCTCCGTGCCGAGATGGTCCGGCGCGAAGGTGACCAGCGATTTGTCCGGCGACGGCATGGAGGTGTAGGCGATGTGCTTGACGCCTGATTTGACGGCGGCGTTGACGGCCGTGGTGTGCTGCTTCAGGCGCTGGCCGGGAACGGCGAGGGCGTCGGTGCTGATGATCAGCACGCGGTCGACGCCCTTGAACGCGGCTTCCAGCGAGGCTGCGTCGTCGAAATCGGCCTTGCGGGTCTGGACGCCCTTGGCGGCGAGCGCGGCGAGCTTTGCCGTGTCGCGGCTGGCGGCGATCAGGTTGGCCACGGGAACCTTGTAGGTTTCGAGCAGGTGATGGATGACGCGCTGACCAAGTTGGCCGGCTGCACCGGTGATGAGAATCGTTTCGCTCATATGTCTAAACCTCCAGGTTCGCTTATTGGTCTCGAAAAGAGACTAGCACTAGAATAGGGATTGACTGACGGGTGTAAAGGAGGCAGTTTTTGGGCTGTAAGTTACCAAAAGGGAACCGCGCATGGCCGGCACCATCGTCAAGTTGAAAAGCAAGGCGGAGCTGAAAAGCAACGTCGAACCGCGCGTGCGGCACGACGTCGATCTCAGCAAGCTTGATTTCAACAATTGCCCGGTGCGTGACATGATGCAGCAGATCGGCGGCAAATGGTCGACGCTGATGCTGGAGGCGCTGTCGCAGCGGCCTTATCGCTTCGGCGAACTCAGGCGGATGATCCCCGATATTTCGCAGCGTATGCTGACGCAAACGCTAAGAGATTTGCAGCGCGACGGATATGTCGAGCGGGAGGTGTTTCCGACCAAGCCGCCGAGCGTCGAGTACCGCCTGACAGATCTCGGCCGGTCGCTGTACCAGACGCTGGCGCTGTTGCTGAACTGGGCGGAGAACAACCATGCTGCCGTTCGTGCCGCCCGGCTCCAGTTCGATGCGTCCGGGGTTTAAGCGTTAGATTTTCGCCTGCCTTCGGTGAGGAACAGGAGGAAGGCAAGGCTGGGGAAGCAGAGGCCGATCCAGGCCGTCATCGTCCAGCCGCCGGTGGCAAACGCCCAGCCACCGATGGCCGAGCCGAGCGCGCCGCCGACGAAGAAGGTCGCCATGAACAGGCCGTTGAGGCGGCTGCGGTGCTCCGGGCTGATCGCGTAGATCGCCCGCTGACCGACCACCAGATTGGTCGTTACCCCGAAATCCAGAATGATCGCGGCGGCCGTCAGCAATGTCAGCGCCAGCACCGAGCCGTCGGTCGCGAAGTGGCTGATCAGGAACGCGACGATGCCGCAGAGCATGGCCATGGTGGAAGCGATCTTGCCGAGATTGCGGTCGGCAAGGCGACCGGCGATCGGTGACGCTATGGCGCCGGCGGCGCCCGCCAGTGCGAACAGCGCGATCCCATTCTGTGTCAGGCCGAAGGCCGGGCTAGCCAAGAGCAGCGGCGTGGTGGTCCAGAACAGGCTGAACGCGCCGAACATGCCGGCCTGATAGAGGGCGCGGCGCTGAAGGATGCGCGAGTGCAGCGCGAGGTGCGCCATCGATGCCAGCAGCGCGCCGTAGCTCATTCTCGTGTGCGGCATGCGCACCGGGAGCTTGAGGCGCAGCGTTGCGGCCAGCAGCAGCATGACGACGGCGGAGAGATAGTAGACGACATGCCAGGAGCTGGCCTGCGCGACGAAGCTGGCAACCGGGCGAGCGAGCATGATGCCGCAGAGCAGGCCGCTCATGACATTGCCGACGACGCGACCGCGCGAGGCGTCCGGCGCCATGTTGGCGGCGAATGGAACCAGAACCTGGACCGCGACCGATCCCATGCCGATACAGAGCGAGGCGGTCAGGAAGAGTGTGGGTGTCGAGGAGAGGGCTGCACCGATCAGGGCGACGGCGGCAAGCAGGATCAGGGTCAGCACCAGCCTGCGATTTTCCATGAGGTCGCCAAGCGGCACGATCAACAGCAGGCCGAGGCCGTAGCCGATCTGCGTCAGGGTGACGATCAGCCCGGTCGCCGCCGGGCTGAAACCGAGCGACGCGCTGATCGGGCCGGCGAGCGGCTGGCCGTAGTAGAGATTGGCAGCCACCAGCCCGCAGGCGGCGGCGAACAGGAAGGTCATGAGTGGCGAGATCGTCGGCGCGGCGACGGTCTCGGGTGAGGCGGCTGAAAGGCTCATGCTATGCTCCGATGGGGCGAACGGATGTGTGTTAGGTGGTGTACGGCTTGTTTTCGAGGGCGCCTTGGCGCCTGCGTCCTGAGATGCAATCGCTGGGATGCCGGATCAGGTGAGGAGCTTCATCGCCTGTTCGGCGACGGTTGCCATGTCGGTCTCGCTGCGTCCGGTCTTGCCGACGATGCGCATGCCGGCGGTCAGGCACAGCAGAGCGCGCGCGGTCACGGCGCTGTCGATCCCTGATGAAATCGAGCCGTCCTCCTGGCCGAGACGGATAAGGTCGCGCAAATGGGTCTCGTTGGCATCGAAGGCGGCGGCGACGCGTTGCGCGGCTTCCTCGTCAAAGATGGCCAGCTCATTGGCGCTGCCGACGACGAGACAGCCCTGCCGGCCGGACACGCCGTGCGACGAGATTGCGTAGGAGACAAGCAGTTCGCGGACCTTGTCGCGGCCGCTGCCGACCTTGGCGAGACGGGTGTCCAGGAGATCGCGGCGGATGGCGCGGTAGCGATCGAAGGCGGCGAGGAAGACACCGCGCTTGTCCTTGAAGGCCTTGTAGACGCTGCCCGAGGTGAGTTCCATCGCCTCGGTCAGTTCGCTGATCGAGGCGGCGTGGTAGCCGCGCTCGGAGAAGACGCGAAGCGCCTTGGTGAGGGCCTCATCCATGTCGAACGCACGCGGTCTGCCGCGGCTCCGGCTTGTGGCGTCGGATATTGCTGTGCTCATGGTTCAGCTAATTAGGAAATGATCATTTCCAAATCAAGCGAAACTTTTGCGTTTTTACAGTTTATAGATCGAGCACCCAGGTCTGGCCGTTAAGTTCGGGGCCGAACATCCTGTGCTTTTCCTCTGAGACAAGGCGGAAGCCGGCCTTGATATAAATGCTGCGGGCGGTGTGGAGGATGTCGTTCGTCCAGAGCGATATCTGCCGGTATCCCTTGGCGCTGGCGAAGCGGATGCATTCGTCCACTAGTGTCCTGCCGAGCCCGAGGCCGCGGGCGGATTTGTCGATATAGAGCAGCCGCAGCTTGGCGATGCCGTCGCCGCCGTTGGTGATCAGGACCGAGCCGATGTTGATGCCACCGCGTTCGGCAATCCAGCAATATTCCATTTCCGGATCGAAACGATTGAGGAACTGGCCCGCGACTTCGGCGATCAGTCCTTCGAAGCGCATGTCCCAGCCATACTCCGTAGTATAGGCCCGCGCCTGACTCTCGACGATCCAGCCGATATCGCCTGGGCGATGCGCGCGGATGATGGCGGGCGATGGTGTGACGGCGGGATCGAGCAGGCTGCGGATCGTCTGCATGGCGCTGACGATGCTCTGCGGTTCGCCGGTGGCGAGCGTCCTGAAACGCTCGGCAATCTGGGTGCTGGATCGCCTGCCGAGTTCCTCGAACTGTTCGCGTCCCTTGTCGGTGACAAGGGCGAACTGGCTGCGCCGATCCGCCGGATCGGGTCTGGTCTCGATCAGGCCATCGTTCCTGAAGCGTTTCAGGATGCGGCTCAGGTACGCAGGGTCGAGCTGCAGATCGCGCGCCAGCGAGACGGCGCTGATGCCGTCATAAGAGCCAACCTCGAACAGGACGCGGGCATCGGTCAGCGTGAACGGCGTATCGAGGTATGCCTTGTTCAGAACACCAATGAAATTCGTGTAAAAGCGGTTGAAGTCGCGGGCAGCCTCGACAAGGGCGGAATCGGTCATGCGGTCAATCTCCTGATCGGAGACTTTGTCCTGCATGTTGTTGACTGAGTCAACCATATTGGATGGGGATTGAACTCTTTGATCACTGTTAGGAATAGTGAGCCACGATTTATCGCCGATTGGCGGAACTGGCGAGATATGTCGTACAATAGTCATCGGCGGTCGAAGAAGTGGCGCGCTGTTTGGTCGCACGGCCCTTCATGCAGGTTAGCTATGCGCAAACGGCGGTTGAAACGCCGGTGCTTTAAATGACATTGATCAATTCTTGTGCAAACTATAAAAAGGGTAGTTTATGGCTGATCATCATGTCGTTGTCGTCGGTGGAGGCTTTGGTGGCCTGCAGCTGGTAAACGACTTGAAAGGTGCTGGTGTTCGCATCACGCTTGTCGACCGGCGCAACCACCACCTGTTCCAGCCCTTGCTCTATCAGGTTGCCACGACGATCCTCTCGACATCCGAGATCGCCTGGCCGATCCGCCATCTGTACGCCGACCGGCCCGATGTGACGACGCTGCTGGGCGAGGTCTCGGGTGTTAACACCGCGGCGAAAGAGGTGACTCTTCGTGATGGCAACATCCTGCGCTATGACACGCTCGTTCTCGCCACCGGCGCGACGCATGCCTATTTCGGGCGTGACGAGTGGGAGCCCGTGGCTCCCGGCCTGAAGACGCTCGAGGATGCTACGACCATCCGCCGGCGCGTTCTCCTGGCGTTCGAACAGGCGGAAACCGCGCAGGATGCGGCGACGCGAGAGGCCTTGCTCACATTCATCATCGTCGGCGCCGGCCCGACCGGCGTAGAGCTTGCCGGGATCATCGCCGAACTGGCGCACAAGACGCTGCCGAAGGAATTCCGTAACATCGATACCCGCACCGCCAAGGTGATGCTCGTCGAGGCCGGCCCACGCGTGCTGCCGACGTTCGTTCCCGAGCTTTCCGACTATGCGTTGAAGGCGCTGAGCGATCTCGGCGTGCAGGTGCGCCTTGGCAAGCCGGTCACCCAGTGCACGGCCGAGGGCGTTCAGATCGGCGAGGAGTTCATTCCGTGCCGGACGATCAGCTGGGCCGCCGGCGTGCAGGCTTCGCCCGCCGCGAAGTGGCTGGGCATCCCGGCAGACCGGGCAGGGCGCGCGGTTGTCGAGAAGGATCTGACGGCGCCGGGCCTGCCTGATGTTTTCGTCATCGGCGATACGGCCTCGGTGATGCAGGAGAGCGGCGCGCCTGTGCCGGGTGTGGCGCCAGCTGCCAAGCAGCAGGGTGGCTATGCGGCCAAGGTTATCCGCGCGCGCCTGACCGGCAAGGCACCGCCGGTGTTTCACTATCGCCACCAGGGCAGCCTGGCGACGATCGGGCGGAGTGCGGCGATCGCCGATTTCGGCCGGATCAAGCTCAAGGGCGGACTTGCCTGGTGGATCTGGGGCATCGCCCATATCTACTTCCTGATCGGCACGCGTTCGCGCTTTGCCGTCGCCTGGAGCTGGTTGTGGATCTTCCTGACGCACCAGCACAGCGCGCGCCTGATCACGCAGCGCGAGACCATCGCTGACAAGAAGTAGCCCATCGGGCGCATATGCTCAAAATCAAAACCCCGCTTGAGAAGGCGGGGTTTTGATTCGTCTAGGGCTCGGCCTTTGGACCCGGATTGAGATCAGCCGAGCGAGGCGATGTCGATGACGAAGCGGTAGCGCACGTCGCTCTTCAGCACGCGTTCGTAGGCTTCATTGATATCCTTGATGTCGATCTTCTCGATCTCCGACACGATGTTGTGCTTGGCACAGAAATCCAGCATCTCCTGGGTTTCCTTGATCGAGCCGATGCCGGAGCCGGCGAGCGCCTTGCGGCCGCCGATGACCGAGAAGGCGTGAACGGGAGCAGGGTGTTCCGGTGCGCCGACCAGCACCATGGTGCCGTCAACCTTGAGCAGGCCGAGATAGGCGTTCCAATCGATGGCAACGCCGACGGTGCAGATGATCAGGTCGAAGGTGCCGGCGAGTTTCTTGAAGGTCTCGGCATCAGACGTGGCGTAGTATTCCTTGGCGCCAAGCTTCAGGCCGTCTTCCTTCTTCGACAGCGACTGCGAGAGGACGGTGATATCGGCGCCCATTGCCGCGCCGATCTTGACGCCCATATGGCCGAGGCCGCCCATGCCGACGATCGCCACCTTCCTTCCGGGGCCGGCCTTCCAGTGCGACAGCGGCGAATAGAGCGTGATACCGGCACACAGCAGCGGCGCGCCGGAATCGAGCGGGATGTTTTCGGGGAAGGACAGGACGTAGCCTTCCTTGACGACGATCGAATCCGAGTAGCCGCCGTAGGTCGGCGTGGTGCCGTCGGCCTCGACGTCGTTGTAGGTTCCGACGATGCCCGGAAGATACTGCTCGATGTCGACATTGCGCTCGGGCAGACCGACGCAGGAATTGACGAAGCAGCCGACGCCGACATTGTCGCCGACCTTGAACCTGGTGACCTTGGCGCCGACAGCCGAGACCACGCCGGCAACCTCATGGCCGGGGACCATAGGGTACTTCGAATTGCCCCATTCGTTGCGGGCCTGGTGGATGTCGGAATGGCAGACGCCGCAGTATTTCACCGAGATCACGACATCGTCGTCGTTCGGTTCGCGGCGTTCGAAATTGAAGGGGGTCAGTGGTTTGGACGCGTCCGTTGCCGCGTAGCCTTTTGCAATAGCCATCTCATCGTCCTCTGGATTCGATCGGGAATTGAACGCGAGGACTATGCGCCACAAGCGCCGGCCGCGTTAGCGCGATTCTCCGGGCTTTTTGCCCGATCCTGCAAACACGAAAAAGGCGGCCCCTGATGGAGCCGCCTTCGATTGGTTTCGAGCTGTTAGTTTCAGGCTGCCAGCGAGGCGATGTCGATGACGAAGCGGTAGCGCACGTCGCTCTTGAGAACGCGTTCGTAGGCTTCGTTGACGTCCTGAATGTTGATCTTCTCGATCTCCGAGACGATGTTGTGCTTGCCGCAGAAATCCAGCATTTCCTGGGTTTCCTTGATCGAGCCGATCATCGAACCCGACAGGCTCTTGCGGCCCGGGATCAGCGAGAAGGCATGAACCGGGATGGCATGTTCGGGCGCGCCGACGATGACCATCGAGCCGTTGACCTTAAGCAGGCCAAGATAGGCGTTCCAGTCGATCGCGACACCTGCTGTGCAGATGATCAGGTCGAAGGTGCCGGCGAGCTTCTCGAACGTCGAAGCGTCTGATGTCGCATAGTATTCCTTGGCGCCGAGCTTCAGGCCGTCTTCCTTCTTGGAAAGCGTCTGGCTGAGAACGGTGATGTCGGCACCCATTGCGGCGCCGATCTTGACGCCCATGTGGCCAAGGCCGCCCATGCCGACGATCGCGACCTTCTTGCCGGGGCCGGCCTTCCAGTAGTGCAGCGGCGAGTAGAGCGTGATGCCGGCGCAAAGGAGGGGAGCAGCGCCATCAAGCGGCAGGTTTTCCGGGATCGACAGGACGTAGCCTTCCTTGACGACGATCGAGTCGGAATAGCCGCCCTGGGTCGCGGTCTTGCCGTCGGCTTCGACGCTGTTGTAGGTCTGCACGAGGCCCGGCATGTAGTGTTCGTTGTCGAGGTCGCGGTTGGCGCAACCGACGCAGCTATCCACGAAGCAGCCGACGCCGACGTGGTCGCCGACCTTGAACTTCGTGACGTTGGCGCCGACGGCCGAGACGATGCCGGCAATTTCGTGGCCAGGGACGATCGGATAGACGGCATTCTTCCATTCGTTGCGAACGGTGTGAATGTCGGAATGGCAAATGCCGGCAAACTTGATGTCGATGACGACGTCGTCCGCATTCGGTTCCCGACGCTCGAAGGTGAACGGCGTCAGCGGCTTGGAGGCGTCTGTAGCAGCATAGCCTTTTGCGATAGCCATGGGAAATCTCCGTATTTTCTTGGGGGTGGCTCGGACGAGGAGACTTATGCCGCATATGCGAAAGGATGCGTTAGAGCGATCCTCTTGCGTTTTTGCACGATCCTGCAAATGTCGATGCGGCGGCCGCTTGCGCTACGCCAGTTCCATTCTACATAAGCAGTCGCGACGCGACCGACGCCGTTCTCACCGGAAAGTTTGCCCGATGACCTTGCCTTTCAATCGTTACCAGGAAATCGTCTCGATCGCCGCTCGTTATATATCCGGCGACGGGGCGGTACAGACCGGCATCGACGGGCTGGGTATCAGTCGCCGATCGACCCCGAGCGCACCGTGCCACAGCAGCTATCAACCATGCTTCGCCCTGGTGATCCAAGGCGCAAAGAGCCTGCAGCTGGGCACCGATACCATCAACTACGGTGCTGGCGACTATCTGCTGACCTCGCTGGATCTACCGGTCGCCTGGCGCGTGGTCGAGGCGAGTAGCGAGGTTCCGCATTTTTGCATTACGCTCGCCATCAACAAAGAAAAGCTGCTTCATCTTCTCAGCCTGTCCACGGTGCAGCGCGCAGCCGCGCCACCGTCGCGTCAACGCGGTATCGTCGTCAATGCCGCAACGCCGGAGCTTCTCGATGCCGCCGTGCGGCTTCTGCGCTTGCTTGATCGTCCGGCTGACATTCCGGCGATGGCGCCGCTGATCGAGCAGGAGATTCTCTATCGCATCCTGAGTGGACCGGCCGGCGATCAACTCATCGACATGGTGATCGCCGACAGTCAGGGCCACCGCATTTCCCGCGCCATCGCATGGCTGCGCGAAAATTTCGCCAGAACGCTGCGCGTCGAGGAGCTGGCAGAATACGTCAACATGAGCGTCTCGTCGTTCCATCATCATTTCAAGACGATCACGGCGATGACGCCGGTGCAGTATCAAAAGCAGATCCGGCTGCACGAGGCGCGGCGGCTGATGCTCATCGAGCGGCTGGATGCGGGCACCGCCGGGCACCGGGTCGGATATCAGAGCCCTTCGCAGTTCAGCCGCGAATATAGCCGTCTCTACGGACTGTCGCCGGCGCGTGACGTCGATGCCGTTCTGAACGCTGCCGAATAAACGGGCGATAGACGCCGAAAATTTATACAATCCGTCATTTCCGCCTCTTGACGGGGCGGAGGGTTTGCAGCATAAAGCGCACGAACCGTACCGTACGGTACCCATCGGGAGCTTATGTCGTGTCCGTCGAGAACTTGGAGCCCAGCGAATTTTCGCCGCGCCAGAACGCTGTTCTGGAGCAGGCGCTGCGGTTGCTCGTGGATGGCGGCGAAAAGGCGCTGACGACGTCGGGTGTGGCGCGCGCGGCCAACTGCTCCAAGGAAAGTCTTTACAAGTGGTTCGGCGATCGCGACGGCTTGCTGTCGGCGATGATCGCCTACCAGGCGAGCAAGGTGCGCACCTTCGAGCGCAACGGCGAGAGGCTGACGGCTGTCAGCCTGCACGACCACCTCGTCATCTTTTCTCGCGATCTGCTGGAGGTTCTGGCCGGCGACGTGTCGCTGGCGCTGAACAGGCTTGCCATCGGCCAGTCGCCGCGGGACGGATCGAAGCTCGGCAAGCTGTTGCTGGAGCGCGGCCGCCGCCAGATCGACCGCCGGGCCATGGGCCTGATCGATTCCGGCAAGCGCGCCGGTCTGCTTCGCTTTTCCGACGCAGACGAGGCGTATCACACATTCTATGGCCTGATCGTTTCCGACCTGCATGTGCGCATGCTGCTCGGCGATACCACAGGCGTGAAGGACACCGCGCGGCAGGCGGAGAAGGCGGTGACCGCCTTCCTCCGGCTCTACGGCACGGAGAAGGCGCTGGCCGAGATGCCGGCCATCGTCTGACCACCAGTTTATCGAATACTGACAGTTTACAAGACAAGCAAAGGGAAGGAAAATTCAAATGCGCGTCTATTACGATCGTGATGCTGATCTCAACCTCATCAAGTCCAAGAACGTCGTCATCGTCGGCTACGGCTCCCAGGGTCGCGCGCACGCGCTGAACCTGAAGGACAGCGGCCACGCCAACGTCGTCATCGCGCTCAAGGCAGAATCGCCGACCGTCAAGAAGGCCGAAGCCGACGGCTTCAAGGTCATGACCGTTGCCGACGCCGCCAAGTGGGGCGACCTGCTGATGATGGCAACGCCTGACGAGCTGCAGGCCGACATCTACAAGGCCGACATTGCCGGCAACATCCGCGACGGCGCGGCCATCGCTTTCGCACACGGCCTCAACGTTCATTTCGGCCTCATCGAGCCGAAGTCGACGCTCGACGTCGTCATGATCGCGCCGAAGGGCCCGGGCCATACGGTTCGCGGCGAATACCAGAAGGGTGGCGGCGTTCCTTGCCTCGTTGCCGTTCATCACAATGCTTCGGGCAACGCTCTTGAACTCGCGCTCTCCTACGCCTGCGGCGTTGGCGGCGGCCGTTCGGGCATCATCGAAACCAACTTCCGCGAAGAGTGCGAAACCGACCTCTTCGGCGAACAGGTCGTTCTGTGCGGCGGTCTCGTCGAGCTGATCCGCGCCGGCTTCGAAACCCTGACGGAAGCAGGCTACGCGCCTGAAATGGCCTACTTCGAGTGCCTGCACGAAGTGAAGCTCATCGTCGACCTGATCTATGAAGGCGGCATCGCCAACATGAACTACTCGATCTCGAACACGGCAGAGTGGGGCGAATACGTCACCGGCCCGCGCATCATCACGGCTGAGACCAAGGCTGAAATGAAGCGCGTCCTCGCCGACATCCAGACCGGCAAGTTCACGTCTGATTGGATGCAGGAATACAAGGCGGGCGGCTCGCGCTTCAAGGGCATCCGCCGCATGAACGACAACCACCAGATCGAAGAAGTCGGCGCCAAGCTGCGCGGCATGATGCCCTGGATCGGCAAGAACAAGCTGGTCGACAAGTCGGTCAACTAAGTTTTTCTATTTTTCCAATTGATGGAGGCCGGTGCGAAAGCGCCGGCCTTTATCGTTTGGCGGTTACGCCCAGCCAGCGGGTCGGTTTGCCATCATAACCGCTGCCGTCACGCTCGGAGATGGTGACGTCGTGCCATCCTGCATTCATCAGCATGCCGGACAGGAGATCGGCGGCTGGATAGTTGTAGTAACGGCCGAACTCGTCATGGCCTTCGGCGTGGCCGGCCTTGAAGGTGGCGTGGAAAATGCCGCCCGGCTTGCAGGCGCGCAAAATCCGAGAGAACACGTCCGGCAGCAAAGCTCGCGGCACGTGCAGCAGGCTCGCCTCGGCCCAGATGCCTTCGAACATCTCTTCCTTGTCGAGTTGCTCGAAGCGGATGATTTCGACGGGGCGACCGAGTAGAACTTCCGCCTGTCTGGCGAGTTCGATGGACCCGTCGGTGGGGCTCACATCGAAGCCTCGCTCCATCATGTAGGCGCTATCCTGACCGCCGCCGCAGCCGAGTTCAAGGATGGCTGCGCCCTCAGGCAGAGCGGTGAGAAATGTATCCAGTCTTGCTTTCGGCAACCTGCGCTCACGCGCAGCGTAGGCGGCGGCGTTGTCCGCGTAGAATGAAGTTGTCGCATCGTTCGACATCGAGCTTATCCCTGCTGCTGAGCAGGGGCATAGTCAGTCGGGTTCGACTTGGCTGTCAATCTAATGGTGGCTGCCGTGGACGCCGGATCGTCACACCGAACGCCGGCCGCTGACTGCGTGATACAGCCAGAGCACCACCACCGCGCCGATTACCGCCACCACAAGGCTATAGATGTTGAAGCCGGTGACGCCAGAGGCGCCGAAGAACGTGAAGATGACGCCGCCGACGATGGCGCCGACGATGCCGAGGACGATGTCCATCAACATGCCCGAACCGGTCTTGTTGACGATCTTGCTGCCGATGAAACCGGCGATCAGGCCAAGAATAATCCAACCGATGACAGACATCTTTCGCACCCCTCCTTGAATAGCCGGACAATCCGACCATGTTTCAGTATGAGCTAAAGTTATGGTGCGGGAATTCAAGGCTCGCCTGAGCCTCATGTTGCATTTTTACTCTTCGTTTCAAAACACTACCGAAGGAGGATGACATGGGACTGTTTGATGATGCCGTTCCCGGTGGGAACATCTCGAAACCCATCATGATCGCGCTCGGCGCGCTGCTGGTCGGCAAGCTGCTTGGCGGCAAGAGCGAGCCGGAAGAGGCCCAGCGACCGGGGCAGCCCGCCAATGCGGGTGCTGACGACGGCGGGTTATTGGGAAATCTCGGTGGTCTGGCCGGCGGCCTCGGTGGGCTGGGCGGATTAGGCGGGCTGCTTGGCAAGCTGGCGGAGGCGGGCCAGGGATCGGTTGCCGATTCCTGGGTGAAGCCCGGCCAGAACGAGCCAATCGCGCCCGGGCATCTGGAAAACGCGCTGGGTTCACAGACGATCAGCGATCTGGCGCGGCAGGCGGGGATCAGCGAGCAGGAATTGCTGGCGCAGCTTTCGAAGGTGCTGCCGGCCGTGGTGGACAAGTTGACGCCGCAGGGGCAGATCCCTAGCCAGGCACAGATCGCGTCGCTGTTGCGCTCCTGAAGACGAGACGCAGCGGGGCACGTTGCCCGATCGCTGCCCAATGAAAAGCCGGCAGAGGTGACAACCTTGCCGGCGTTTCGTCGTTATCGAATCCGTTCAGTGGCCGATCAGGCCATGATGCGGCGTGTCCAGCCGCGCTGGTCGTTGGTGACGCCCTTCTGCAGGCCGACCAGTTCGTTGCGCAGGTCCGTCGTCAGCTTGCCGGTCTGGCCATCGCCGACCTTGAATTCGCCGCCAGCGTGGCGGACGAGACCGATTCCCGCGAGCACGGCGGCAGTGCCGCAGGCGAAGGCTTCGACCAGCTTGCCGCTTGCCGCATCAGCCTGCCATTCCGCGAAGGAATAGCGTCTCTGATCGACCTTGAGACCTTTTTCCTCGGCAAGAACGATGACCGAGGCACGGGTGATGCCCGGCAGGATCGTGCCGCCAAGCGGCGGGGTGACCACGGTGCCGTCGTTCATGACGAAGAAGACGTTCATGCCGCCGAGTTCCTCGACCCAGCGATGTTCCGCCGCATCGAGGAAGACGACCTGATCGCATTCCTTCTTGGCGGCTTCCGCCTGCGCCACGAGGCTGGCCGCGTAGTTGCCGCCACATTTGGCAGCACCGGTGCCGCCTGCCGCCGCCCGGGTGAATTCTGTCTCGACCCAGAGCGATACCGCCTTGGCGCCGCCCTTGAAGTACGCGCCGACGGGGGAGGCGATCACGCAGAAGACATACTCCAGCGCCGGGCGAACGCCGAGAAAGGCCTCGTTGGCGAACATGAAGGGGCGAAGATAGAGGCTGCCGTCGCCAGACGGGATCCACGCCTTGTCGATGCGCACAAGCTCCTCTACCGCCTTGAGGAAGAGCTCTTCCGGAACGGGCGGCATGGCCATGCGCTCGGCCGACTTGTTGAAGCGGCGGGCATTTTCTTCCGGACGGAAGAGCAGGATGCGACCGTCTTCGGCCTTGTAGGCCTTCATGCCTTCAAAGATTTCCTGGGCGTAGTGCAGCACGGCGCTGGCCGGGTCGAGTTCAAGCGGGCGCCGCGGCGTAACCTTGGCGTCGTGCCAGCCGTTGTCGGGCGTCCAGCGTGCCAGCACCATGTGGTCGGTGAAGACCTTTCCGAAGCCCGGCGTTTCCAGTGCCTTGACGCGGTCGGCGTCCGAGACCGGCGACGTATGGAATTCTATTCTGATTTCTGGCGTGTTGGACGACGCGGTCATTTCTGGCACCTTCGTAGGCTGTTGGTTCGCGGCGGGGACACTACTGCCGCCGGATATGATTTGAAAAGGCCGATTCTAGCTCAAATCGGTATTCTTCTGAGCGAAATTGTCACGGTAGCAGACAAATAGGTCAGCAATGTTGACTTATCATTTGTTGCGTGGTCTTGTCCACTAAAGACAAAAAATTACGAGGAAGCCCCATGCTGAATTGGGAAAACATCTTTGCAACGCGCTCTTCGCGCATGCGTGCTTCGGAAATCCGCGAGCTCCTGAAGCTGCTGGACCAGCCCGATATCATTTCTTTCGCGGGCGGCATTCCGGATCCTGCGCTGTTTCCCGACAAGGAATTCAAGCAGGCCTATGTCGATATCTTCGACAGCACGGCCGTCAACTCGGCGCTGCAGTACTCCGTCAGCGAAGGCTACAAGCCGCTGCGCGAATGGCTGGTCGGCGAGATGGGCAAGCTTGGGATTGCCTGCGGTCTCGACAATGTTTTCATCGTCTCCGGCTCGCAGCAGGGGCTGGATTATCTTGGCAAGCTGTTCCTGTCGCCCCACGATACCGCTCTGGTTACGTGGCCGACCTATCTCGGCGCGCTGCAGGCGTTCAACGCCTATGAGCCGGCCTACGACCAGTTGGCCCCCAACGGTAACCGCACGCCGGCCTCCTATCAGGCGCAGGCGGCGGAAGCGGGCGGCAAGGTGAAGTTCGCCTATCTCTCCGCCGATTTTTCCAACCCGACCGGCGAGACCGTCGACCGTGCAGGGCGCGAGAAGCTGATCAAGCTTGGCGACGAGATGGATATCGCCATCATCGAGGACGCGGCTTATCAGTCGCTACGCTATGACGGCGAGGCGATCCCGCCGATCCTGGCGCTGGAAATTGCCCAGAAGGGCGATATCGAGAAGACGCGGACGATCTATTGCGGTTCGTTCTCGAAGACGCTGGCGCCGGGTCTGCGCGTCGGCTTCATCGTCGCCAACGCGGCCGTCATCCGCAAGCTAGTGCTGATGAAGCAGGCGGCCGATCTGCATTCCTCGACGATCAACCAGATCGCCATCGCCGAGGTCGCGAAAAAGGGTTTTGACGCACAGGTCGCCAAGATCAGGGGTGCCTACAGCAAGCGTCGCGACACGATGCTGGCGGCGCTTGAAACGCACATGCCTGAAGGCGTCAGCTGGACGAAGCCGGAAGGCGGGATGTTCGTCTGGGTAACGCTGCCCGAGGGCATGGACGGAGCGAAGCTGCTCGCCAAGTCGATCGAGACCGTCAAGGTCGCCTTCGTGCCGGGCCGGGCTTTCTTTGCCGATGGCTCCGGTGAGAACACGCTGCGCATGAGCTTCTCGTCGAGCAACGAGGAGAAGATCGTGGACGGCATCGCACGTCTCGGCAAGTTGATCGCAAGCGAAATCGGCGGCCGCTAGGCCACCGACTATTACGACATTTACTTGTTCAGGTGGGGGCCGAGCAGCGACAGGTCGGCCTCGCTGAGCCTGTCCGCGGCGGTGTTGCGCTGGTGCCAGTAGGGATAGAGCAGTTGCGGCAGGCTGACGTCGTCGAGACGTTGGCGCTCTTCGCCCGAGAGCTTGAAATCGGCGGCGGCGAGGTTGTCGCGGAACTGCTCTTCCGTCCGTCCACCAATAATCACAGATGTCACCGCTTGGCGACCGATCAGCCATGAGAGCGCCACCTGGGCGGCGCTGACACCCCTGATGTCGCCGATGGAGACGAGGGTTTCCACGATATTCCAGAGACGGTCCTCGTCGCGGATCGGCGGCTCGGTCCAGCCGGCGAACTGGCGGGTGCCCTCGGGCGCCGCCTGGTTGCGGCGATGCTTGCCGGAGAGCAGGCCGCCGGCGATCGGGCTCCAGACGAGGACGCCGAGGCCTTGGTCGAGGCTGATGGGCAGGAGCTCGTATTCGGCGTCGCGGGCCTCCAGCGTGTAGTGGATCTGCTGGCTGACGAAGCGTTCGCGGTGCTCGCGTTCGCTAACCCCCAGAGCCTTCATGATGTGCCAGCCGGAGAAGTTCGAGCATCCGACGTAGCGGACCTTGCCCTGTTTCACCAGCGTGTCGAGCGCTTCCAGCGTCTCTTCGAGCGGCGTCTGGCCGTCCCATTCGTGCAGCTGGTAGAGGTCGATGACGTCGGTCTTCAGGCGTTTGAGGCTGGCCTCGCAGGCGCTGATCAGGTGATAGCGCGAGTTGCCGGCATCGTTCGGGCCGTCGCCCATCGGGAAGCGCGCCTTGGTGGCGATCAGCGTACCGTTCTTTCTGACGCCCCCGAGGATTTCGCCGATGATCTCTTCCGATGCACCGGATGAATAGACGTCGGCGGTGTCGATCAGGTTGACGCCGGCTTCGATGCAGATGTCGACGAGGCGGCGGGCTTCGGAGACGCCGAGATCGCCGACGGTCCTTGCCCATCCCTTGCCGCCGAAGGTCATGGTGCCCATGGTAAGGGTTGATACTCTGAGGCCCGAGCGGCCAAGCTGACGATATTCCATTGGTGGTCCTCCAATCCCGAAATGAAAAATGAAAACGTCGGCTAGAAGATAGCGGCGTGCGAGGAGGGTCAAGGGCAGTGATCGACGTGCCTCATCCATCGGAGGGGGCGACTGTCACAATCATGTTAAGCCAGGTGTCTATGGAACGGGCCTTCCATCACGCCGAGGGCATCATCCATGAAGACCATCGTTTCCGCCGCAGCATTGCTTGCTGCCTCTCTGTTCGCCATCCCGGCATCCGCCGAAAATCTGGTGCTCTACACCAGCCAGCCGAACGAGGATGCGCAGGCAACCGTCGATGGCTTCATGGCCGCCAACCCTGATATCAAGGTCGACTGGGTGCGCGACGGGACACCGAAGATCATGGCCAAGCTGCAGGCAGAGATCGAAGCCGGAAACCCGGTTGCCGACGTTCTCCTGATCGCCGACACGGTCACGCTGGAGCGTCTCAAGGAAGCCGGCAAGCTGATGGCCTACAAGTCGCCCGAGGCCGCCAACTACGACGCGTCGTTGTTTGATGCCGACGGCTATTATTACTCGACCAAGCTGATCACGACGGGCATCATCTACAACACCTCCGCCACGCTGAAGCCGACCAGCTGGAAGGACCTCACCAAGCCTGAAGCCAAGGGCCTCGTCACCATGCCGAGCCCGCTGACCTCGGGTGCCGCGCTGATCCACGCTCAGACGCTCGCCGGCGTCGATGGTCTCGGATGGGACTTCTACAAGGATCTGGCCGGCAACGGCGCCACCGCCGCCGGCGGCAACGGTGCGATCCTCAAGGCCGTTGCCTCCGGCGAGAAGGCCTATGGCATGATCGTCGACTATATGCCGATCCGCGAGAAGGCGAAGGGCGCGCCGGTCGAGTTCGTCTTCCCTGCTGAAGGCGTGTCCGCTGTGACCGAGCCGGTAGGAATTTTGTCGACCGCCAAGAACGCCGACGCCGCCAAGAAGTTCGTCGATTACGTGCTTTCGGAAAAGGGCCAGGAGGGCTTCCTGAAGCTCGGCTATATCCCGGCGCGCAACGGCATGAAGGTTCCGGAAGGTTTCCCGGCTCGCGATACGATCAAGGTCCTGCCGATCAATGCCGCGACCGCCCTGAAGAGCACCGATGCCGATCTTAAGACCTTCTCCGGCATTTACGGCTCGAACTGAGCGCCTGACATAAATTGATGTACGGATATGTTCGTCCCGGAAACAGCCAGCCCGCCTGGCTGTTTCCTTTTATCATTTTGGTGGTGATTGTTCTCAGCGTGCTTCCGATGGCGCGGCTGGCCGTTACCGGCGTGTCTGCTCTCGCCAACGGCGGCGCGATGGCGGTTCTCTCCGATCCGGCTTTGTGGTCGGCGACCTATTACACGCTCGTCACCGCCGTGCTCGGCACGATCATCTCGCTCGTGATCGGCTGCGCCTTTGCGTTTCTGCTGACGCTGACCGATATTCGCGGCAAGGGGCTGCTGAGCTTCCTCTTCGTGCTGCCGATGATGATTCCGCCGCAGGTGACGGCACTCGCCTGGGTGCAGATGTCCGGCCCGTCGAGCCCGCTTCTTAAGGCGCTGCATATCGCGCCGCCGCTGGGCACGCCGCAGCCGCTCTATTCGCTCAGTGGCATCGCGTTGCTCTATGGCGTGCAGCACGCGCCGCTGGTCTATCTGGCGCTCAGGGTGAGCCTGATGGCGCTGCCGCGCGATGGCGTCGAGGCGGCGCGGCTTTCCGGAGCTTCCAGCCTCCGGTTGTTTCGCGACATCATCCTGCCGCTTTCGCTGCCGGGGATCATTGCCGGGGCGGCGATCTCCTTCGTGTCGTGCACCGGCAATTTCGGCATTCCCGCCATTCTTGGCATTCCGGCCTCGATCTACACGCTACCGACTTTGATCTTCACCAAGTTCTCGGCCTTCACCAGCCGCACCTTCGGCGATGTGGCGCTGCTGTCAGCGATCATCGCAATCATTTCGGTGGCGGGGCTCGCCATTCAGGACCGGGCGCTGCGCGGTCGCGACTATCGCGTGCTCGGCCTGTCGGGCGCGACGGCGACGTTCGAGCTCGGATACTGGCGGCTGCTGTTCACGCCGATCCTGTGGGCCACTCTGTTCTTCATGCTGGCAGCACCATTCTTCGCGCTGCTTGCCGGAGCGCTGGTACCAGCCTATGGCGTGCCGCTGACCTTCAAGACGATGACCTTCAACGCCTTCTCGGAAATCCTCTTCCGGCAGGCGGTGACGCGTACCGCCTTCGTCAACTCGCTGTCGTTGTCGGCGGGCACGGCCGTTTGTCTCCTTGGGGTGACAGTGCTCGCCGCCTATGCGCTGACGCGGCGAAAGGATCTGCTTGGCCGCATCGTGTCGAGCGTCATCGAGATCCCGTACTCGCTGCCGGGGATCGTCGTGGCCGTGTCCTTCATCCTCGTCTTCGCCGCACCGATCCCTCTCATCCATTTGACGCTCTACGGCACTGTCTGGATCATCCTGATCGCCTATCTCTCGAGCTTCTTCGCCGTCAGCCTCAAGCCCGTGGTCAGCGCCTTCCACCAGCTCGATCCGGCGCTGGAAGAGGCGGCGCGGCTGGCGGGGGCGGGGTTCTTCCGGCGGCTCAAGGATATCATCGTGCCGCTGATCGCGCCCGCCGCCGGTGCTTCGGTCATCCTCGTCTTCCTGATCGCCTGCAACGAGCTGACGATCTCGGCGCTGCTGTGGTCGGCGGGGACGCAGACGCTCGGCGTCGCCATCTACAATCTCGACGACAGCGGCAGCTCCGATCTCGCATCGGCGCTGTCGGTGCTTGTCGTTCTTATGGTCGTGTTGATGATGCTGCTTCTGGAACTGTTGGCAAAGCGGCTGCCGAAGGGAGTTGTGCCGTGGCGAAACTGATCCTCAACCGCGTCGCCAAGGATTTCGGCACCGGCCGCGCCGCCGTCAGCAACCTCTCGCTCGACGTACGCGAGGGTGGATTCCTGGCGCTGCTCGGGCCATCCGGTTGCGGCAAGACGACGGTGCTCCGGATGATCGCCGGCTTCGAGACGCCGACCGACGGCTCGCTGCATCTCGGCGAACGGCTGCTGGCGGACGCCTCGCAATCGTTGCCGCCGGAAAAGCGCAACATGGCGATGGTGTTCCAGTCCTATGCGCTGTGGCCGCATATGAGCGTGGCCGACAATGTCGGCTATCCCCTCAAGGTGCGCGGCATTTCCGGCGAGGCCTATCGCAGGAAGGTCGGCGAGGCGCTTTCGACCGTCAGGCTTGAAGCCTATGCCGAACGGCGGCCGGCCGATCTTTCCGGCGGGCAGCGGCAGCGCGTGGCGCTGGCGCGCTGCCTCGTGACGTCGCCCGACGTCGTGCTGCTTGACGAGCCGCTCGCCAATCTCGACCGGCATTTGAAGCAGGAGATGGAGGAGACGTTCCGCGAATTCCACCAGCGCTCGGGTGCGACCATGGTCTATGTCACCCACGACCAGAGTGAGGCGATGGCGCTGGCGACGGATGTGGCGGTGATGTCCGAGGGGCAGTTGCTGCAGGTGGCGCCGCCGGCCGAGATTTACGCGCGGCCGGAGGGGCGGATCGTCGGCGGGCTGATCGGGCGCGGGGCGATCGTTTCGTTGAAGTCACCAATCGGCGATATCAGGCAGCTGGGTTGGGAGGTGCTTGCGCCGCTGTTTGCGGGCGAGGGTGGCGATGGACCGATGGCGGATATCCTGGTGCGGCAGGAGGATGTGATCCTTGGCTCGGAAGGATTGGTGGCGAACGTCGAATCCGTGCTTTACGAAGGCGAGCGCTATGCCGCCCGTTTGCGGTTGGACGATGGGCAGATCGTCCGCGCCTTCAGCCGGTTGCCGCTCTCGGTCGGGGAGCGTGTGCACGTCGTCATTCGCAACGGCTGGCGGCTCTGAGCGCTGAAGCGGGGTTTCCGAAGCGGGATTTCGTGTCTAGTGTCTCGGCAATGCCAACCGGAAGCCGCTGATGTCGTTACGCATTGCCACGTTCAACGTCGAAAACCTGATGACGCGATTCGATTTTACCGGGTTTCGAAACCAGCTGCGGCAGGACCGGGTGATCAAGCTCTTCGATGTCAGCAGCGAAGGGGTCTACCAGCAGCTTGAGCAGGCGCGGGTGATTTCGTCCACCGACGACACACGGCAAATGACGGCGCTGGCGATTGCCGATGCGGATGCCGACATCCTCTGCCTGCAGGAAATCGACAACATGGAGGCGCTGCAGGCCTTCGAATACGGCTATCTGTTTCGGATGGTGGGAAACGGTTACCGGCAGAAATACCTGGTCGAGGGCAATGATAGCCGGGGCATCGACGTCGCCGTGCTGATGCGCGAGGAAACGCGCGACGGGCGGAAGATCGAGCTGGTCGAGGTTAAAAGCCACGCGATGGCCACGTACCGCGAGTTCGACTTGTTCGACGAGGATCTCGCCCAGAGTAACCATATCGACGACAAGATCTTCAAGCGCGATTGCCTTGAACTCGACCTGCTGATCGGTGGCGTGCCGATGACGCTCTACGTCGTCCACTTCAAATCGATGGGCGGGCCGCGCGAGGGGCTAGACGGACGACGGTACACGATGCCGGTTCGCCGCGCAGAGGCACGGGCGGTGCGCGGGATCATCGAGCGCAAGTTCGGGGCGGAGCAGGCGGCCAACAAGCGCTTCGTCATCTGCGGCGACATGAACGACTACCAAGAGCGCGTCGATGTCATCGGGCGGCGGCGAACCGGCTATACATTCCAACATCAGGACGAAAGCGAAAGCGCGCTCGACGTGTTCAGCCGTGACGGCTTCGCGGAAAACGTCGTGCGTCGGCGCGATCCGCTCGATCGCTGGACGCTCTACCACGCGCGCGGTCCGGAGGAGCAGTGGCTTTGCCAGCTCGACTACATCTGGCTTTCGCCGGCTCTGGCGAAAACCAACGCCGGTCGGCTGCCCGAAATCGTCAGGCACGGCCAGCCGTTCCGAACGGTGTTTCCGCCGGGGCAGGAGGTCGAGCGCTACCCGAGGACGGGCTGGGACCGGCCGAAGGCGTCGGACCATTGCCCCGTCGTCATGGAACTCGATCTGATTTGAACGGACTTGTTATGAGCATCGATTTTTCCGAGGAATTTGAAGGCTGGCCGGCCAGGCAGACGGTGTTTCCGATTGCCGGTGTCGATCTCAGGGTGCTGGCGGGCGATCATCCGTTCTACAGCGCCGAGCGGGAGGCGAT
This sequence comes from Hyphomicrobiales bacterium, assembly GCA_900470805.1. Taxonomy (GTDB): domain Bacteria; phylum Pseudomonadota; class Alphaproteobacteria; order Rhizobiales; family Rhizobiaceae; genus Rhizobium. The sequence goes on from UCCA01000020.1 coordinate 73,696, forward strand.
CGCGGAGAACTGGCTGAAGGAGACGGCAGCCAACCCGCATCTGTTCGACGGGCGGATGATTTTCCAGAAACGTTTGGCGCTGACCGACAAGGGGCTCTGCGGCGAAGGCCATGTCATTCCATTCTCGACCTTCATGTGGTGGCGCCGGCAGCCGGAGCGGCGGGGCGGCATCCATCTGTTCGCCTATCCCGTCATCGAGACCAGCGACGGCGCATTGGTGGCCATCCGCATGGGGCCGCACACGGCCAATCCTGGGCAGGTCTATTTTGCTGCCGGGTCGCTGGAGCCGGAGGACATGGCGGACGGGCGCTGCGATATCGAACACAATATGCGCCGCGAAGTGCTCGAAGAGACGGGCCTTGATCTTCGCGACGCCCGGGCGGGCGACGGCTATTTCGCCACCCACAACAGACGCACCGTCACGCTGCTCAGGATGTTCCGATTCGATCTCACGGCCGACGCGATGGTCGAGAAGATCCATGCGCACATGCTTGTCGCCGAGGACAAGGAGATCGCCGGTCCCGTCGTCATCCGCTCCGCGGATCCGCAGGCCTACAGCTACAACATCGCCATGCTGCCTGTCATCGACTGGTACTTCCATCAGCGTTCGCTCACCTAACGCCTTGCGCTCGCTCCGGCGGTCGGGCAGGTTGGCGAAACGAGGGACCGATGCAAGGAGGCCGATGTGGCGCGCAGCTACAGCGTCTATGACGTATTCACCGATCGCAGGCTGGCGGGCAATCCGCTGGCCGTCATCTTCGACGGCGACGATCTGAGCGACGAGGCGATGCAGTCGATCGCCAAGGAGCTGAACCTGTCGGAGACGGTGTTCGTCCAAGCCTCAAGCAATCCCGCCCATGTCGCGAAGGTCCGCATTTTTACGCCGGGCCGCGAGTTGCCGTTTGCCGGCCACCCGACGGTCGGGACGGCAATTGCGCTAGCGGAGCGCGCCCATGGCGGTGCGACGATTGATCTGGTCTCGGTGCTGGAGGAGAATATCGGGCCGGTGCGTTGCGCGGTGCGGCTCAACGAGGGGCAGGCGAGCTTCGCGGAATTCGACCTGCCGCGAAAGTCGCAGCAAATCCCGATGCCGCTCGACCGGATCGGCATCGGCAAGGCGCTGTCGCTGAAGACCAGCGAGATCGGGTTCGAAAACCACGTTCCGTCGCTGTGGAGCGCGGGCGTGCCGTTCCTGCTGGTGCCGGTGCGCGATGTCGGCGTCGCCGAGCGGCTGGATTTCGATCCGCAGCTGTGGGAGGCGACGGTGCCGTTCGTGGATGGCGCGCTGGCTTCAGCTTATATCTATTGCCGGGGTGGCGTGAACCACGTGGCGAAGTTCCATGCACGGATGTTTGCGAGTGGCATGGGGATCGTCGAGGACCCGGCGACCGGTTCGGCGGCGGCGGCGTTGTCGGGCGCGATTCACCATTTCGATCGGCTGACGGATGGTCATCACGACGTCATGGTCGAGCAGGGGGTGGAGATGGGACGGCCGTCCTTCATCCATCTGCATATGGATATCGAAGCAGCGGCAATCTCGAATGCCCGCATCGGCGGGCAGGCGGTGCGTCTGGCGACCGGTGTGCTGGACCTTTGATTTTATTGGATTTCGGCGATGCACAAAAAAATTCGACATTGATCAAAGAATTTTCGGAAGGGCGCTAGACAAGCCGAACGATCCTGTTTATACGCCCTCTCACACCACGCAGACACAGCGCGGACGGGTGATTAGCTCAGTTGGTAGAGCAGCTGACTCTTAATCAGCGGGTCGTAGGTTCGAGCCCTACATCACCCACCATTATCCTAATTGGATCAATGGATTACGCTGAATTCTTCTATTGTCATAAAAGCACTTACGCCCGGCTAGATCACGCTGGGTAAGTATGTGTTTTTGGACGGCCGACGGTCGATGACTGCGGCGCTGATTCTCGTCAGACAGAAGCCGGGTTCGGTTTGGGGTGTGATGTTCATTGCCATTCAGGACGAGACGGGTTTTGCCAAGCTAGAGGTCTGGCCAAGGCAGTTCTAGAAGAAGCATCCGTGTGTAAAAATCTCGGCCCGAAGGCAAAGTCTGCAGCTCATCGTGCGGCTCTTCGACATCCAGACGATCTTGTTTGCTTGGCTGAGGCAACGCGCGACAAGGCCAAGCCGGTGGTGACCCCCGGGGACATCTTGGTGGCGATCTTCATATCGATACACTTGAGGTGAGAGTGGCGAACGGCCGTCTTGGCTGCCGTGAAGCGCTTTTGCGACCCGAACACGCGAATCGTCGCGTTAGAAATTCTAAATATTTCCATCAATATTCTAAATTGAGCTAACTCATTTCGCGCAATAACTTCTTTGTGACGATCGCATGGGAGGCGGTCGGACGGTTGCGATCACGGCATGGGAGGTTCGTGCGCATCCAAACGGCCAGACGATTATCGAACGCGCGTCAGCGGCCGCAAACCCTCGACATAAAATCCCCATCAAGGAATCTACGACATGAATCTCTATTCATTGCTTTCTCTTCGCGCGTCCAACGGCCGGCCCGTACGCGTCGGCCTCATTGGTGCGGGCAAGTTCGGCTCCATGGTTCTGGCGCAAGCGCAGCGCATAGATGGGCTTCACATGGTCGCTGTCGCGGATCTGAACGTGGGCAAGGCGAAGGAATCATTTGATCGCGTGGGGTGGCAAAAGGAGCGCTATGAGGCAAAGAGCTGCGGAGAGGCCATCAAGGCCGGCACCACCTTCGTCACGAGCGACGCTAACGACCTCTTCAATTGCCCGGAAATCGAATGCATCATCGAGGCTACCGGACACCCGATAGCTGGGACGAGGCACGCCCTTGGCGCCATCGATCATGGCAAGCATGTGGTGATGGTCAACGTCGAAGCCGACGTGATGGTGGGGCCGATTCTTGCCGAAAAGGCACGCGCCAAGGGCCTGATCTACTCGATGGCATATGGTGACCAGCCGGCACTAATCTGCGAACTGGTCGATTGGGCCCGGTCTACCGGATTCGAGATTACCGCGGCTGGCAAGGGCATGAACTTCGAGCCTCGCTATCGTTATTCGACGCCCGATACCGTCTGGGGCTTTTTCGGTTGGTCGGACGAAGAGGTCGCAAAGGGCGACTTCAATCCGAAAATGTACAATTCCTTTACGGACGGCACAAAGGCTGCCATCGAGATGGCAGCCGTCGCGAATGGTACCGGACTTGATTGCCCGGATAACGGCCTGGCGTTTCCGCCTTCGGGACTTCATGATCTCGCACGCGTCTTTCGGCCTGTCTCCGACGGAGGCCGCATGGACCGCGCGGGTCTCGTCGACATCGCAGCCAGCCAGGAGCCGGACGGCCGTGAAGTCTTCAACAACATTCGCTACGGTGTCTTTGTCACCATCAAAGCTCACAACGACTATGCCAAAGCCTGCTTCAAGCAATATGGCCTTCTGACCGATCCGAGCGGATGGTATGCTTCCATGTGGCGGCCGTTTCACATCATTGGACTCGAAACATCCGTCAGCGTCCTGTCCGCGGTGCTGCGCAACGAGCCGACGGGATCGTCGAAGGAGTTTCGCGGCGATGCCGTGGCCACTGCAAAGAAGGACATGCAGCCGGGTGAGATGCTTGATGGCGAGGGCGGCTATGCCGTCTGGGCCAATGCAATCCCGGCAAAGCGAAGCCTCGATCTCAAAGCCCTGCCGATCGGTCTTGCCCACAATGTCAAGCTGAAGCGCGCCATCAAGAAAGACCAGATCGTCAGCTTCGACGACGTGGAGCTCGTCAGCGATCTTGATGTCGTTGCGCTCCGCCAAGAGATGGAAGAGCGCTTCCGCCCACGCAAGAGCGACGTCGCGTGAGGGCCGAAACCATGACGGCCACACTGGATTTCGTGGTGATTGCGGAATTTGAGGTGCGACCTGGAGCGATGGATGCCTTTCTCGATATCGCTCGGGACGACGCCTGCCACTCCGTCGCCGACGAAGTGGGGTGCCGCCAATTCGACGTGATCCTTTCGCAGGCCGAAGAGAATGTCGTGGCCTTCTACGAAGTCTATGAGAGCAGGGCATCGTTTGATGCCCACCTCCTCATGCCCCATCTTCAGCGATTCCGAAGCGCATTCCCGAGCTTGATTGCGGAAGAGCGGCCCGTTCGCTTCTTCTCACGTCATCACCCAGTGCCTGAAGGAGTCGGTTGATGCGGGCCGCAAGACGAATTGCTGTCATCGGCACCGGAATAATGGGCGCACCGATCGCCCGACGGCTCTCCCAGGCAGGTTTCACCGTCACGGCCTGGAACCGCACGGACGAGAAGGCGGCGAAGTTGACAGAGGCCGGCGTTGTCGTCGCCCGGACGCCCACAGAGGCTGTCCGAGACGCCGACGTCGTCATCTGCATGCTCGCCAACGGGCCAGTGTGCGATGCGGTCCTGCTTGGTGCCGAGGGCGTGATCGGATCGATGCGCACCGCGAGCACACTCGTAGTGATGAGCTCCATCCCCGTGGAGACCGCCGTTGCGCAAGCCGAGCAGGCGGCGCGGAGAGGGATCGATTATATCGACGCCCCTGTATCGGGGGGCGAAAGGGGTGCCCAGGACGGAACGCTTGCGATCATGGCGGGAGGCGCGGCGCATTCGATCGCGCGGCTCCTGGACGTCTTCGATTGTCTCGGACGTGTCACTCATGTCGGACCGGCGGGTACCGGCGAGTTGACGAAACTTGCCAACCAACTGATCGTCGCCTCGACCATTTGTGCTGTTGCAGAGGCACTGACGCTCGCAAGGCGGGGAGGCGCCGAGCCAGCAAGGGTTCGCGAGGCCCTTCTTGGAGGTTTTGCCGATTCAACAGTGTTCAGGCAGCACGGGTTGCGGATGGTGGAGGGCAACTTCCAGCCAGGCGGCCCGGCGAAGTATCAAGTCAAGGATACGTCGACGGCGCTGGCCTTCGCGCGGTCCGTCGGCTTGACCCTTCCGGTCAGCGAGGAGGTTGACCGGCTTTTCCAGCAAATGGTCGAAAGCGGTGACGGGGACCTCGATCACAGCGCAGTAATCTTGGAGTTGCAAAGACTGAATTCACGCGCGGCGTAGCCGCGTTCAACTGCCTATCCAACAGGGGGAGGACTGACATGAGGCATTTGATTATCCGATCGGTGGTTGCCGCAACGGCAATGCTGACAGCGTTTGGAATGAGGGCGGAGACGCTGACATTATCGACGCCAGACCCGGACACGTCCGAAATCACGCTTGCGGCCAAAAAGTTCGCTGAACTCGTCACCGCCAAGACGAACGGCGAACTGACCATCAAGGTGTTCCCAAACGGTACGCTATACGGTGGCGATCCGTCAGCGGGGGTAAAGCAGCTTGCCGGCGGCTCGCTGGACATCCTGCTCAACTCGACGTCACTCTATGCCACTTTCAACCCAAAATTCACGGCGATCGCCATCCCGTATCAGTTCCGGGACGTTGATCAGCTGCGGGCCTATCTTGACAGCGATCTTGGAACGGAGCTGTCGCAGGATCTGTCCAAGATCGGCATTGCAGGACTTGACCTTTGGTCTCGCCCCTTGCGCCAGATTACCAATTCCAGGCAGCCGATTACCTCGCCTTCCGATCTCAAGGGAATGAAGCTTCGTGTACCGAATAATCCGCTATGGGTAAAATTCTTCGGAGCCATGGGTGCCGCCCCGACGCCGATGGCTTTCTCGGAGGTCTACAACGCTCTCCAGCTGAAGGTCGTGGACGGTCAGGAAAACCCCGTGAATGTGCCAGTGAGCGCCAAGCTGTATGAAGTTCAAAAATACCTGACGATCAGCAATCATATTGCTGATGCCTGGGTACTCGGGATGAATCCGGCTCGTTATGAGGCGCTCAGCGAGGCGTACAAGAAGGCACTCAAGGATGCAGCCGTCGAAACGGAGCAGTGGAAGGCGGACAACGACGCCGCCGACATTGCCAAATCTTTGGCTGTGCTCAAGGAAAAGGGCATCGAGATCAACGAGTTGACCGTTGAGCAGCGACAGGCGTTCGGCGAGGTCGCATCAGGCCTGACGGAAGAGTTTGCGGCGCTCGTGAAGGACAAGGACTTTTACGACCGTACGCGCGCCTTCGTGACGGCCGACTGACCATCTGCGGGTGGCGCACCGCCTCTTCTGAGGAGCGGTGCGCCTTCGTTCAGTTCGCGATGAGGTATTCCAATGTCAATTCGATCCTTCCCGCTTGGGCCAATTGTCCGAGCTGTTTCCGACGTAGCCGCCGGAGCGGCATGCGCGGGAATTCTTCTGGTTGTTCTGATACAGGTCGCCGGGCGGCTCATCGGCCATCCACTTCCCTGGACCGAGGAAGCAACGCGCTTCCTGTTCATCTGGATGGTGTTCCTTGGGCTTGCCGCGGGCTTTCGAACGGCCGAGAGCGCAAGAGTCGTGGTTTTCCTCGTGCTTGGCCGGCGGCTGTTCACCCATCTCGCTGTCCCGATCTACGTCGTCTCGACAGTGGCGTTCTTCCTTCTGATGGGCTGGACCGGCATCACCCTTGTCGGGCAGCAAATCATGATGGGAGAGGTGGCGGCGACGCTGCCCATACCCATGTGGATCATTGGCTCGATCATGCCGATCTCCGCGGTAATCGCGATCCTCGCAGTTGCGGAATCCCTGCGCACGAAGCGAGACCTGATCGCGCTGCCCGAGCTGGGAGTGCCTGCTGGAGAACGCGTCCACAGCGACGTCAACATGAGTGCGGGACACTGATATGAGCCTCTTTCTCCTTTTATCGTTCTTCGCCTTGAGCATGCTCGGGATCCCGCTGGCAATCGCGCTGGCTCTCGCCAGTGTCGTGACGCTGTGGCTGTTCACGTCCATGCCGCTCGATCTGCTGTCGCAGACGATGTTCTCGTCGATGAATTCGTTTCTTCTCGTGGCCGTACCGCTGTTCATCCTCGTTGGCGCTGTGATGGAGCGAGGGCGCGTGGCCGAACGCATCTTCGACTTTGCAGAGGCCATTGTCGGCTGGCTGCCGGGAGGCCTTGGCCATGTCAATGTGATTTCGTCTGTGATTTTCTCCGGCGTCTCGGGATCGTCCGTGGCCGACATCGCGTCGGTCGGCGCTATCGAGATCAAGGCCATGGAGCGCCACGGTTTTCCAAAGGGTTACGCGGTTGGAATGACGCTTTGCACCTCGACCCTCTCATCGATTATTCCTCCCTCCATCCTGGTGGTCATCGCCGGTTCGATCGCGAACGTGTCGATCGGCACGCTCCTTGTTGCCGGGCTCGTTCCTGGTCTCTTCATCGCCTTCGCTTTCATGGTCTTCAATCACTTCTATTCGGTCCATTATGGATATAATCCGCCGTCGCCGTTCAACATCAGGATGGTCGCGGTGACCGGGCTCAAGGCGATTTTGCCGATGTTGACGCCGGCTATCCTGATCGCCGGAATCGCCAGCGGACTGTTTACCCCGACGGAAGCCGCGGCGATCGCAGTGGTCTATGTCTTGGTGCTGGGCGTGCTCGTCTATCGCACAATCCCGCTGAAAGAAGTTCCGGAGATCATGATCTCGACGGCACGCATATCCGGGACGATCCTCTTCATCGCAGCAACCTCGCAAATTGCGGCATGGGTCTTCACCTATGATGGATTGCCTGATCAGGTGGCGACGCTTCTCAACGCCATCAGCTATGGGCCTGTTTCCGGGCTTCTGCTGATCTTCATCTTCCTGTTGATCATCGGGATATTCATGGAAGCGATCCCGGCCATGTTCATCCTGATACCGGTCCTGCTGCCGCCAGCCACGAGCCTTGGCATCGATCCCATCCATTTCTTGGTTGTCACCGTCATCACACTGACGTTGGGCCTCGTAACGCCTCCAGTCGGTGTCTGCCTGTTTGCGGCGGCCCAGGTGGCGAACATGAAGGTGGAGGATGTCATCAGAGGATCCCTTGCGCCGATGACGGTCATGACCCTGGCGATCCTCGCCCTTGTCCTTTTCCCCGCGCTTACTCTATGGCCGATCCGCGCGCTGGGACTGTATTGATGTCTGCCATGCGCTCGGGGGTAAGAAGGGCAATGCCATTTGTCGTCGTGATGGGCGTCGCAGGCAGCGGCAAGTCGCTCATCGGGCTGCGCGTGGCTGAGGCAAGAGGCGCCTCGTTCATCGAGGCGGATGCATATCATTCCGCCTCGAATATCGAGAAGATGGGGCAAGGCATCGGATTGAGCGACGAGGATCGGTGGCCGTGGCTGTCTGCCGTCTGCGATGCCGCAGCCGGGAGTGACGCCCCATGCGTCATTGCGTGTTCGGCATTGAAGAGGATCTACCGCCGCTACATCAACGAACGGCTCGGCAACGTGCAATATCTCTACCTGAGCGGCACGGTCGAACGCCTTCAGACGCGGCTGCAGGCACGACAGGGGCACTTCGCCCGCGCCGGCCTGCTGGCGAGCCAGATAGCGTCGCTGGAGGCGCCGGACGAAGACGAACGAGCCATCGTGCTGGACATAGAAGCGTCTCCTGACGACATCGTAAGGCAAGCTCTCGCAGCCCTCGACAGCATCTGGGGACGCGAGCCGGGACGCACATGACAGGCATCGCCGAGATCCCTCGCGGCTTCCCGGATGACCATCGGCAACCCATGGCAGGATGACACGACAGGAGATGGAAATCTCCGCGGAGACGCTGGATGCCCCCAAGCGCCATCTGATAGAGCCAATCGAGTGGGGAGGCATTCCCGAAGATAGATGCTGCTCAGGTGGCATCGGGGATGCGACAATCGGACCCGTTCTGCGTGCGATCAGCCGGTCGCCTCTACAGTCGATAGATCCTCTCCGCATTGGCGTGCCGTGTCTTTTTTCTATCCTCGGAGGAAAGAAACAATATCGCGGCCTCGAAGGTTTCGACAATCTTCCGGCTGCTTGAAAACAGCAGGTCTACCGGCAGGTTTGAACCAAACATCACCCTCTCGGGACCGAAGGTTCTGATCACGGACTGTAGGATCGGAACGATCTCGGTTTGCGACCAGTGCGGATTCCCCAGCCCAAATCCAGAGAGCTTGACGCTGACATTTTCGGCCGTGGCTAGCCGCTGCAGCGCGGTCGACCAGTGGCGGAGCGCCACGGGCGATCGATCGATCGGCATGCCGATGTGGTTGAGGACAATTTCGGTCTGAGGAAAATCCTGAGCAAGTTCGAGCGCCATCTCCATCTGCGGCCAATAGATCTGCAGGTCGAACGACAGTCCATGGGCCGAAAGGCGCGCGAAACCGCTGCGCCATTCCCGCCTCTCCATCAAGTCTGGTGTGCAAGCGACCCGGAGCGAGGGGTTTTCATGCCAGTTCAATATCTGACGGATACCCCGGAAGGCCGGATAGGCGAGGTGTTGGACAAGTGTGCTCTCAAGATCGGGACGCGAAAGGTCCGCATAACCAACGATGGCAGCGGTCAGACCGTATTCCTCGATCCGCGACGATATCCAGCGGGTTTCTCCGACTGGATCATGATCGATCCAGCCATTCTGTACGTGGACCGATTTTGTCACCGGCCAAGTCGAGACGATCTCCCGGTACTCCGCAGGGAGGAAATTGCGGCGTATTGCCGAGAGATCGCCTTCCAGCGGCTGGGCCTGGTTAGGTCTCAGCCACGGGTATTCGAATGTTTCGATGTCCTGAAAATGGTGGTGGGCATCGACAAGATAGTCTTCCGCCTCGTCGGTCATCGACGAGGCCGGGTCAATTGGTCGGCCAACACCGCGAGAATGACGACGCATCCCGAAGCGACGTATTGCCAGAAGGACGGTACATTCATCAAAGTCAGGCCATTCTGCAACGCGCCGAGCGTCACCGCGCCGATCAGTGATCCGAGCGGGTTTCCAACGCCGCCAAAGAGGCTGGCGCCGCCGATTACCGCCGAGCCGATGGCCTGCAGTTCGAAACCCTGACCGCCGATCGGTTCGGCGGCGCCAATGCGGGCAATCAAGATGAACCCCGCAATGCTCGAAAGCAAACCGGACAGCGTGTAGACGATGATCTTGACGTTTTCGACATTGATACCGGAGAGGCGCGCGGCCTCTTCGTTGCCGCCGCTTGCGATGATGCGCTCTCCGAGGCCCGTGAAGGCGATCATGATGTAGGCGATCCCGGCAATTACGATGGCGAGGAGCACAGGTGTCGGCATGCCCAGGATTTGGCCGGCGAACACGTCGCGAAACAGTGGAGGCAGGCCATATATCGGCTGCCCATTCGTATAGATCAGTGCCGCGCCACGGAAGACACTCAATGTACCGAGCGTGACGATGAAGTCTGGAAGCTTGAGTTTGGCTATGAGAACACCATTGACGAAGCCGCAAACCAAGCCGACGGCCAGTCCCGACAGAATGCCGATCGCGACGCCGTAGCTGGACATATCGGCTGCGACCATGCTCGACAGTCCGACGATCGACCCAACAGACAGGTCGATGCCCTTGGTGATGATGACGAGGGTGAGGGCGACTGCGATGACCGCGTTGATGGATGATTGCAGGAGAATATCGAGCAGATTGGCAGGCTGATAAAAGCTGTCTGTCATCAACGAGAAGACGACGAAGAGAGCGACGCATCCCGACAGCACGCTTGCCTTGCGCGCAAATTCTCCATGTTGCAGGAAGGCCAATGCGCCGGAGCGTGTGTCTTTTTTCACTGTCGGCGTTCCGATGATTTCACTATTGCTCATTTTGCTTCTCCGCGGCCATTTTCTGCATAAGCCGCTCCTCCGTCATGTCTTCATTGTCTTCGAGCGCAACGAGGCGCCCCTTGTTCATCACACCAATGCGATCGCTCAGCAGCAGGATTTCCGGTAGTTCCGACGAGACCACCACGATCGCAGCACCTTTGGAGGCAAGCTCGCGCAGCAGGGTGTAGATCTCGGCTTTCGCTCCGACGTCGATACCCCGCGTCGGCTCGTCGAACAGCAGTATTTTCGCCTCGGTCTGCAGCCATCTGGCAATGACCACCTTCTGTTGATTGCCGCCGGACAGATTACCGAGCTGAACCCTGATATCGGCTGGCTTGATGCCCATTTCCTGGACGAAGCGACGGATCGAGGATTTCCGAGTGTTGGCGGCGATGAAGCCGAGGCTTGAAAAACGCTTCTGATTTGCAAGCCCGAAATTGCGTTCGACGCTCATCATGGGTACGATCGCCTGTCCCCGCCTGTCTTCCGGGATGTAAGCAATCCCCGCGTCAATGGCGTCTCTCGGCTGGACTATGGATGTTGTTTTTCCGTCAACCTGAAGCTCGCCGTCCAAAACCGCGTCAACGCCGAAGATTGCCCGAAGGGTTGCCGACCGGCCAGAACCGACGAGGCCGGCAAGTCCCAGTATCTCGCCGGCCCGCACCGACAGGCTGATATTTGTGATCCGCCGCGTCGATAGGCCTCTGAGTTCTAGCAGCGTGCGCCCTGGCGACGATTGATGGGCGCGGCCCTGATGCAAGGCCGTGCCAAGCTTCCGACCGGTGATCATTTCATTGATGGCGTCGTCTGTATATTTCGCGACCTCATCGGTCACGATGACCTTGCCGTCCCTGAGGATGGTGATCGTGTCGCAGATGGCACGAATCTCGTCCATTCTGTGGGATATGTAGATGATCGCCTTGCCGGCAGCCTTGAGAGCCTTGATGACTTCGAAGAAATTGTCACGCTCGTTCGGCGTGAGGCTGGACGTTGGTTCATCGAAAGCAATGATCTCGCCGCCCTTGGCAAGTGTTCTTGCAATCTCCACCAACTGTCGATCGGCCATGCCGAGGTTGCCGACGACGGCCGTCGCGTCGATGTGAGGGGCCAGATCCGACAGTATCTGCGATGCGCGCTGGCGTAGCTGCGCACGGTCGACCCTTCCAAGAGCGGCCGTCGATCCGAGAAACATGTTCTGCGCGACATCGAGTTGCGGAACCAGATTGAGTTCCTGGCTGACGAGGCCGATCCCCAGGGCCAAGGCGTGTCGGGGATCGGATATCTTCAGCGGCCCGAAACGGGCATGCACGATGGAGCCTTCGTCGGGTTGAACCAACCCGAAAAGAACCTTCATGAGCGTTGACTTGCCAGCACCGTTTTCGCCGAGCAGGCCATGGACTGCACCTCTTTCGATGTTGAGGTCGACGCCTTTCAGGACGAGATTGTAGCCATATCGCTTCTCGATGGCTGAGAGCCGCAAGAGCGGCGCATCGGCGTCGACTTGGTTTGGCGGGTCCGGTGATTTTTCAAAACGCGGGGCCATTCCGTCCTCCTTGAGCAAGGCTGCGAAATCGCCAGGCGCAACCTGCGTGGCGCCTGGCGGCATTGGCGTTATTGCGCGACCGACGGGTCGGGAAACTTCGTGAGGTTATCGCTGGTGATGACGGCCTGTGGAGAAACGACCCAGGCTGGAACCTCCTGGCAACCAAGGATTCTCAGGGCGACCTGAACGCCAAGCTGACCTTCCTCGAAGGGAAATTCAGCAACGGTCGCGGACATCTCCTTTGCACCCACCGACTTCTTGGCCTCGCGGATACCGTCGGTGCCGACGACGGCAACCTTGTCCAGCGAGCTGGCGTTTCTGACCGCCTCCACGACGCCGAGCGCCATGCCGTCGTTGTTGGCGTAAACGCCGACGAGATCGGCATGTTGGCGCAGGATGTTACTTGTCGCGTTGAGCGCCACCAGTCGGTCCCAATTGCCCGGCTGCGAGGCTACAAGCTCAAGCTTGGGATAGTTCTTGAGCCCGTCTTGGAAGCCCTTGATGCGCGCGCGCGCATTCGGCGATCCCGCAGCGCCCTCGATTTGAGCGACCTTGCCGCCATCCTTGAATCTCTCGCCGAGATACTCCGCGGCCTTGCCGCCGATTGCCACCTGATCGGTGCCGACATAGCTGCTGGCCCCTTCCGTGCGAGCATCATCGATAATGATCGTTGGAATGTTCGCCTCCCTCGCGGCCTTGATCACCGGGGCAAGATTGGAGTCGGACTGAGGCGACAACAGGAGAGCATCCGGCTTTTGCGAGAGCATTGTCTGGGCGAGATTGAGCTGCTCGATCATCGACGACTCGTCTTTGGCGGCCTGCACGTCGACCTTGACGTTATATTTCGCCGCTTCGTTCTTAACGCCGGCTGCAACGTCCTGCCAGAACTCGTTGATCAGGGTCTTGGTGACATAGGCAAAGCGCATTTCCTTGGCAGGCTTCGGGACAGCGCCGAACGTCTTCTCAAGATCCGTCGATTCGACCTTTTCGGTGGCCACCTTCGGATAGGCCGAGCATTTGTCGGCAGCTGAGGCTACACTCGCGACCATGAGCGAGGCAACCGATGCGGCAAGCAGAGTCGTGGTGGTCTTGAGTTTCATAGCTTCCTCCCTTGTGAAGCCAGCCGAGCACCTTGCTTCGGCATTGACTTCGACTTCTCCCCATCATGACCGTGCTTCCTCCCAGAAGCCTGCGGTCGGCGTCGTTCGGGCGTTACACCGCCTGAAAGATGGCCCAAGCTAAGAAAGCGATTGCTTAGATACAATTTAGAACTACTGTGTCTTCGTTTAGTTCAGCTAAAAAATCTGGATCATTCTAAGGTATTCCGGGAGCGTGACACATGCAGTTGCCCATTCGAAGCATCGTTGTGTTTCATGCTGCGGCGAGATCCGGCAGCATCACCAAGGCGGCTGAGGAACTGAGAGTGACGCCCTCGGCGGTTACGCAGCAAATTCAATCGCTGGAACTGCAACTCGGCGTGACGCTCATGAATAAAATGGGGCGAGGGGTGGTGCTGACGGAGGCCGGCGAACGATATTTCGAAATGATAACCGACGAGATCGAACGCATCGCCGATGCCACCAACACGATCAAAGGGCACCGCTCGGTCACGACCCTCAACATCCGGGCGACGCCGACCTTGTCCAACAAATGGCTGCTGCCGCGGCTTCGGCCCTTCCTCGACGCTCATCCGGAAATCGAGCTGCGCGTTGATGGAACCAACGAGCCGACCGATTTCAATCGGGAGCTTGTCGATGTCGAGATACGGCACGGCGATGGACGTTGGCCAGGCCTGTTCGTCGAAGGCCTTGTGGAGGAGAATTTCATTCCGGTGAGTGCTCCGGAAATTGCGGCGGCGGCGAGCTTGAGCCCGGAACAGGTGACGAAGCATCGTCTCATTCATTCCGTGAAATCACGAGCTCAATGGCCTCAGTGGTTCAAGGAGGCCGGAGTCAATCACGATTTCCGCTGGTCACGCGTGATGTTCGACCGAAGCCATATGGCGATCGACGCCGCTTGCGATGGCATAGGCATCGCGCTGGAGAGCGAACTGATGATGTGGAAAGAGCTCAGCGAAGGCCGGCTCGTTTGCCCCGTGGTGTCGCCCCCGCGTATTGCGTTGACAACGCAATGGATTGTTTGCCCTCGCGATCATCTCCGGCACCGGAAGGTGAAGGTCTTTCTCGACTGGCTGAGGGCCGAGCGAGACCATTGGCTTGCAAAACAGAGTGGTTGCTTTCTGCCGATAGATCCCGGTTCCGCAGTCAGCTAAACCAGAATCCGCGCCTTCTCCTGTTCTCCCTCGACGTCGGCGGCCACCGGAGCGTCGGCGATCTTGCGGCCCGGCAGGGATTTGATCGAGAAGAGCGCGTAGATGATCAGCGGCAGGCAGATGAGGTAGGCGATGCGCATGCCGGCGTAGTCGGCGATGAAGCCAAGCAGCGGCGGCGCCAGGAAGAAGACGACGAAGGACATCTGCGCGACGGCGGCGACATTGATATGCGTTGGCCTGTCGGTGCGCTGCGCCGCCGCCGAAACCGTCAGCGGATAGACGGCGCTGCAGCCGGCGCCCATCAGGCTGAAGCCGAGCAGGGCTACAAAGGGATGCGGCGCGACCCAGACCGCAAGCACGCCGGCGGCTGCAAGCAGTAGCAGCACGGTGGCAACAGCGCGCGCGCCAAAACGATCGACCTGCGGATCGACCAGCAGGCGGGCGGCAGCCATGAAGAAGGTGAAGGCGGTCAGTCCCAGTCCGCCGATGAACGGTTCCGACGCAAAGACGTCGCGCATGTAGATTGCCGACCAGTCGATGCCGGCGCCTTCGATCAGGAAGGCGGCGATGCCGATGCCGCAAAGCGGCAGCAGGCTCGCCGTGGGCAGGGCGATCAGCGGTGCCTTCTCCTCATGCTCGTGGGTCACCCTTGCCGGGGTGTTGCGCATGCCTGAGATGATCCAGGTGCCGACAATCAGGACGAAGGCGAATGTCACGCCGAGGTGGATATGCATCGGCACGCCGGCCTGCCTGATGGCGGAGGCGGCGAGCGCGGTCAGGAAGAAGCCGAGGCTCCAGAAACCGTGCGCGCGGTTCATCACGCCGCGACCAAGCTGCGCCTCGATACGATCGATCTCGACGTTGAGATTGATTTCGAGAGATCCGGCAAGCAGCCCTTCGAGAACGAGGATGAGGAACACCAATGGCGCGCTCGAGAGCCACGGAACGGTGGCCAACAGGGCGGAGGTGCCGAGCACGGTGATGAACGCCGTGGTGCGGGCGCCCAGGCGCTCGATAATCGGCGAGGCGAAAGTCAGAGCGGTGAGCGCGCCGATGGCTGCGCCAATCAATGTCAGGCCGAGCTCCGAGCGATCGACGCCCAGCGCCATTTGCAGATCCGGCATGCGGGCCAGAAGGGCGCCCATCGAAACGGCGAAAAGAAAGAAGCAAGCGTAGATTCGGTGCTGCGGCGCGAGCTGCATGGGGTGTCTCCGATGGGCATGCGCAGAACGGCGCTGATATATCGTAGGTTTGTGAGCCTGCGGATACAATCGAAAATAAGTTCTTTACGTGCAAAGTGTATCGAAACTACCGTATAGGTTAGTATTTTCCGGGACGGATCGACATCCGCATATGCGAGGACGCGGTGCGATGGCGAAGAAACCGTTTTGATTGATCGTCGGAGCCGCTTGCATTCCGGTATCGTGTGCTGATCTGATCGCGCTACCAATGCTTCCTCTAAACAAGAGTCGCCTGCATGAAGCTGTCTGCCTGCATCGAATGGCTATTTGCCGAGGAAGCCGGGAATTTCGCGGATCGCATCCGTCTGGCGCACAGCCATGGCGTCGAGGCGGTGGAGTTCTGGCGATGGACCAATAAGGATATCGGCAGCATTGAATGGGCGCTGAGCGAAACCGGGGTCGAGCTGGCCAGCTTCGTCGCCGAGCCGATGATCGCGCTCACCGATCGGGCCAATCGAGCGGCCTTCATCGAGGGGCTCAAGCGCTCCGTCGAGGTGGCGCGGCGGCTTGGGGCGCGTACGTTGATTGCCCAGGCGGGCGACGATCTCGCGGGAAGGACGCGCGAGGAGCAGAGGACGGCGCTGACCGAGACGCTGACGCAAGCCGGCGCCGTGCTCGAGGGCAGCGGCGTTCGCCTCGGCGTCGAGCCTTTGAACACGCTGATCGACCACGTCGGCTATTTCCTGGGGTCGACGCGCGAGGGGCTTGACGTCGCCAGGGATACGGGCCGGCCGGAAATCGGCATCATTTACGATATCTATCACTCCGCTGTCATGGGCGAGGCTACGGCCGAGGTCATCGGGGACGATATCGACAGGGTGTTTCATGTGCACATCGCCGATCATCCCGGCCGAAACGAACCCGGCAGCGGCGCGATCGATCTGAAGCCGCGTGTCGACTGGCTTGTCGCCAGCGGTTACTCGGGCGCACTCGGGTTGGAGTATCGGCCGACGCAACCGAGTGCGCTGACTATTGCCGCGACGCGGCAATTGCTCGGCTGAAAAGAGCGCATTTTCCAGATTTCTCGTATAATGAGGCATTCCATTCCACCTTCGCACACCCCATCTAGCGCTGGTAAGAATGTTTTTTGCTATCCAAGCCAGAAGGTCGCGAGATATTCGCGGAGTTGATCGCCATGCAATCCTTATCCAACCGGGTGTCGAAGGCGTCCGATCACAGCGTCGGCTATTGGCCGAAGCAGCGGACGGCGAGCCTTGACTGGCTGGTGAACGAGACGCGCAACGAGCGGTTCATCGACAATATCCTGGTGCAACTGTGCGGACGCCTGCGGGAAGACGGTATTCCGGTCAGCAGAGCGACCATGCATTTCAGAACCCACCATCCGCAGTGGCTGGGCGCGCGCATTCTCTGGAATACCGGACTGACGGAAGCCAAGATCACGACCTTCGACTATGGAATCGAAAACACGCCACAGTTTCTGAGAAGCCCCGTCAACGAGATATTCAGCGGTGCGGTCGAGGTGCGGGAGAACCTTGAGTCGCTGAGCCCCGGCGATGGTCACGCCGAATTCTACGACGACCTGAAGCGTGAGGGCGTCACCGAGTATATCGCCTGGCCGATGGAGCACACTCTCGGCAAGCGCCATATCGTGACATTCTCCAGCGACCGGCCCGGCGGGTTTCTTGAGGAGCATGTCGCCTATCTCAAGGATCTGCTGCCGGTGCTGACGCTGGTGACCGAGATCCGGTTGAAAAACATCATGGCGCGGACGCTGCTGCAGACCTATGTCGGCCCGCATGCGAGCGAGCAGATCCTGGCGGGTGCGACGACGCGCGGCAGTGGCGCCACCGTTGAGGCGGCGATCCTGATCTGCGACCTGCGCGACTTCACGACGATCTCCGACCATTGGCCTCGCGACGACGTGATCGAGCTGTTGAATGCCTATTTCGACGCGATGTCGGAGCCGATCGAAAAGCATGGCGGCGAGATACTGAAGTTCATGGGCGACGGGATGCTGGCGATCTTTCCGCTAAGCAATCCTGATGCCTGCCGCAATCTGCTGTACGCGATCAAGGAGGCCGATGCGGCCATGACCGCGCTCAACGCCCGCAGCGAGCAGGAGGGACGCGAGGTGCTGCGCTATGGCATCGGCGTGCACGTGGGAGAGGTGATGTACGGCAATATCGGCTCGCGCCGACGGCTGGATTTCACCGTCATCGGCCCTGCCGTCAATGTCGCGTCGCGGCTTGAAAGCCTGACCAAGGAGATCAAGCGGCCTGTGCTTCTGTCCAAGGCGTTTGTCGAGATGGCTGGATGCGAGACGAAGATGGACAGTCTCGGTGCGTTTCCGCTGCGAGGGCTGGGGGAACCCGTGGATGTGTTCGCGTTTGCTTTGCAATAGCTGAGAGGCGGAATCCCGCTGGCTGCTTCATGTCTCGAATGCAGGTTGGTGGCGCGGGATAATTCCCGTCATGCGCGGAATTTTATTTGCAGACCTGGTGATCGGGCATAAACCTTCGGAGGAGAACACCATCCTTCGGAGAGATTGAGTCATGCCTGGTCCTTATGTCGTTCCCGTCCACGGCGATGAAGAGCTTCCCAAGGCATGCGACGTCGTGGTCATCGGCGGCGGTATCATCGGGGCATCGACGGCGCTTGAGCTGGCGGAGCGGGGACTGCGTGTGACGCTGTGCGAGAAGGGCGGTATCGGGCACGAGCAGTCGAGCCGAAACTGGGGCTGGGTGCGGATCAGCATGCGCGATCCGCGGGAGGTGCCGCTGATGGCGGAATCGCTGCGTATCTGGGATGGCCTCGATGCCCGAACTGGCCGCGATACAGGCTTCAAACGGGCCGGCATCATCTTCACCTGTGCCAACGAGAAGGAGCTGGCCGAGCACGATCGCTGGCGGTCCAATCTGGAGGGATACCAGATCGAAAGCCGGATGCTGAGCGTTGGCGAATTCACCAATCTGTTTCCCGGTTCGAGGCTCGGCATGGCCGGCGCCCTCCACACGCCCGCGGATGGCCGCGCGGAGCCGCAGCGCGCCGCGCCGGCGATTGCCGAGGCCGCACGCGACAAGGGCGCGACTATTCTCACCGAATGCGCGGTGCGCGGCATCGAATTGTCCGCAGGGGCCATCAGTGGCGTCGTGACGGAGCGCGGTCCGATCGCCTGCCAGGCCGTGGTTCTTGCCGGCGGGGCGTGGTCCAGCCTGTTTTCCGGGCGCTTCGGCATCGATCTGCCGCAGCTCAAGGTGATGAACAGCGTTCTCAGGACAAAGCCGCTCGAAGGTGGACCGGAGCAGACCGTGTGGGCCAAGGACTTTGCCATCCGCAAGCGTCAGGATGGCGGCTATACGGTTGCGTCGGGCTACGACAACATCGTCGATATCGTGCCCGCCTCGTTCCGCTACGCCAAGGATTTTCTGCCGGCGCTGCGATCGGAGTGGAAGTCGCTGCTGTTCCGGTTCGGCGGCCGCTTCCTCGACGAGGCGCGCATTCCGCGCCACTGGTCGCTCGATGAGGCGAGCCCCTTCGAATATGACAGGGTGCTCGATCCCGTGCCTTCGAAGAAGCGGCAGGACAAGGCGCTGGCTGATCTGACGGCGGCGTTCCCGATCTTCGCCAAGGCTGAGATTGCGCAGCGCTGGGCCGGATATATCGATGTCACGCCGGACGCCGTTCCCGTCATCTCCGGCGTCGAATCGATCCCGGGCTTTCACATCGCAACCGGCTTCTCCGGCCATGGGTTCGGCATCGGACCGGCCGCCGGGCGGTTGATGGCGGATATTGTCACGGGCCGGCCGCCCATCGTCGATCCCACGGCCTTCAGGCTGTCGCGTTTCCGGGACGGATCGAAGATCGAGCTGATCAGCGGCGTTTGATCGCCGCGAGGGTGAGAGGCGTTATTGCAAACGCGGTCAAGCCAAGCGAGAACATTCCGCTGGCAGTCGTCGATGCATCTGATTGGAAAACCAAAGAGAAGTGGTACGCCCTAGGGATGCATCACTTTTGAGCAAATTCAGGGGGTTAGTTCTGCTAACCTTCAAAAACCCCTCCATTGTAAACAAAAGCGAATTCTTTCTGTCTGCTAACCGTTTCGGAGGGCTTCTCTGATGGCTGCAGGTATCGCTATCGACCATTGGTCCGAAATCGCCAGACGCCACGGCGTCGATTTGGCAGACCGCACCCGCGACTTGTATGACGTGATCGGCAGGGCCGGGACCGTCCCGCAAACGGCCTACCTCCATTTATTTGGCGATGAAGGGCCGAAGTTTGTGGAAGCGATCCGATCGATCCACCACACCCCCAGAGACCGGGCCGAAACGCTCAAGCTGATCATGTACGATGCAGCCCTTGGCCGTTGGCGGGAGTTGATCAATGCCGAGTGACGCTCTCAGGGAAACCACGATCGAAACGGCCCGCACCGCCGCAGGTGTCATCATGTCGGGAGCGGTTCGGCGTCCCGTAGGATCTCGGAGAGCTTACAAGGATGCTGCAGCGCTGGAGCACCTTGCTGGCTTCAAGCGATGGCTGACCACTGATCATCCGGGCCGGATGGCTGACCTTGTGCCGGTCTTCGTGGTTACGCTCCGCAGCCGTTTGATCGCGCTCGAAGCGAAGACGCTGGACGCTGCCAACGACTGACCCGCAAATGAAAACCCCCGGTTTGCAGCCGGGGGTAATTACGTCGGCGGATAGGATAATAGAACAATCCCGTCTTAGCCGATTGTGCAACAAATTGCAACAACTCGACAGAGATTGGTCAATGATGATGAACAATACCGTTTCCGCTATTTTTGAAACCAAGGAAGAATTCAAGGCGTGGCGTCGGGGAAACAAGGGGCTTCATGACGCGCTCGAAAAGATCATATTTGCGTGGCGTTTCTCCTCCGCGAAGATTTCAGCCGAGCCTAACCGGGGCATGTGGGCTGTCTATGAGCATAAGGAATGGATGAAGAAAACCGGCCTGTCATACGATCAGGTGAAGCGGTATTTTAGTGCGCTGGAAAAGGCGGGACTGATCGAGCGTGAACGTCACCGCTGGGGCGGCAGCAACAATCTGACATGGGTCCGACCGACCGCCGTAGCACTCGATTTCATGAGCAATAGACCACACGACAAGGACCGTTTGGGGACAGCCACCAAGGCCGTACAGAAGGCCAAGACTGCGCTCCCAGTTGCGCCGCCACTTGCGCTCCCAGACGCACCCCCACTTGCGCTGTCCGATTACACTACCTTTCCCTTCCTTTCCAACAATACAACTAATCAACAGGCAGGTTTTTCTTCTTCATCCGAAGAAGGGAAGGGAAAGGCCGGGGAGAATGTAAAAACTGGTAGCACTGGGAACGTGGTAAAACTCAAGTTTCCCGTGAAGCCGGTTATCCCCGCGATCGAGCCCGAAGACGAATTCAAAGCGATAGCTGCGAAGCAGGAAGCCAAAAAGATCACCAAGCTGCAGATGCAGTTCCCCGTGATCGAAGGGCCGCATTACCCGACAGTGAAGCACCCCGCGCAATTCTATAGCTGGTCGCATTTCGCTAGCTGGTCAGAGGGGAAGCGTGCCGAGAAATACGCACGGTACAAAGAACTCATCACCAACTGGCAGGGCGGCAAGGCCGCAAAGGCGCTCCCGGCTGGCGACGTGTCAGATGAAGCATGGGCCAAGTTTCAGGAGTGGGTAAACACACCCGATGACGCTGCAGCCGGTTAGGGCCGTGGGCCGGATAGCCAACCACGCGCGCGCCTACGCGAAGATGCTTGCTGCCCCTAGGGCAATTATGTGCAAATTGGGCGTCACCTTCAAATCGGGTGGCGCATGTTCGGCTTCGGAAAGAAACAGACAAGACAGGTAACGGCGGAAGAGACGCGTAGTCTCTCCAATCCGACCGAACTGGAATTCACGATCTTTGGCGCGACCCCCAGCGCTTCGGGCGTCGTCGTCTCGCCAATGACTGCCTTGGCCGTCCCCGCCGTTTCCGCTGGCGTCAAGGCCATTGCCGAAGCCGTTGGCAGTCTCCCCCTTCATGCCTACCGCCGCGCCGCTGACGGAAGCCGGGAACGCGACACCGATCACCCCGGCTTTGCGCTCCTCAATGGTGCTGCCAACCCGTGGACCATGGGAGGCCAGCTTCGCGAACTTCTGACCGCCGACGCCATCGCCTACGGCAACGGTTATGCTCAGATCGTCCGCGACGGGGGAGGCGAACCACGCGAACTTCACCGCCTCTTGCCGACCGCCGTCGCAATCGAGATCGACAGCGTCACTGGCGAACCGTCCTACCGAGTCCGTAGCGGCTCACAGACGCGTTTGCTGGCCTCCAAGGATATTCTCCACCTCCGCGCCCCTTCGCCGCTCTCCACGGACTCCGTAGCAGGGCGCTCTCCGCTGACCGAAGCCAGAGACGCGATCGGCCTTCTGATCGTCATGCAGCGTCACGCCAATCAGCTTTTTGCCAATGGTGGCCGTCCAAGCGGCATCTTGTCGTTTCCGCAGAAGTTGGGGAGCGAAGTCGCCAGACGCATCAAGGCCAGTTGGCAAGCCGCGACCACAGGCAGCAACGCGGGCGGCACGGCGGTTTTGGAAGAGGGCGGCGACTTCACGCCCCTGTCGTTCAACAGCGTGGATAGCCAGTTCCTCGAAATTTGGGCGCTCTCGATTACGGAAGTCGCTCGCGTGCTCCGTGTCCCGCCTGTCCTCCTCATGGACTACAGCCGGCAGACATGGGCCAACGCGGAAACGGGTGGCCAGCAGTTTCTAACCTACTCTCTTTCGCCTTGGCTTGGCCGCTGGGAAGCGGAAGTAACGTTGAAGCTGATCGCCCCCGAAGACCGGGCAACGCTCTTTGTGGAGCATCTGACAGACGCCTTGCTCAAGTCGGATTTTGCCAGCCGCGCCACCGCCTATTCCCAGTATCGTGCCGCTGGCGTCATGACGGCCAATGAAGTCCGCGCCGGCCTCAATCTCCCGAAGTTACCGAACGGTGACATTCTCCAAAATCCCTACACGACCACCGGCAAGCCCGACGCCAAGGCAGATCCGGCAACCACTCCCAAGACCGACGATCAGGATGACAAGACCGATGCATGACGTCACCCACACTGCCTTCTTTGGCGATCAGCAGCGCGATTTTGTGCTGACCGCTGCCATGGTCCTCGAACTCGAACGCAAGATCGGCAGCGGTATCGGCAGCATCTACCGCCGTGTGCTCGCCCTCGACTTCTCTTCGACCGAAGTGGTGGAAGTCATCCGCCTTGGCCTGATCGGCAGCGGGACGAACCCGGAAGAGGCTTCCAACCTGATTGACGCCTATGTCGCGCCGTTCCCGCTCTCCCGCTCCTATGCGCTGGCCGTGGACATCCTCGAAGCGCGCATGACGGGCAAGTCGCCAGTGCAACAAATTGCACCAGAAACGGAGATCGTCCCCGATGCAGAATGATCAGATCGACTTCGAAGTCCGCTTCTCAGATCCGGGCGACGGCGGGGAGATCGAAGGGACTGCCGTAAAGTTCAACACGGTTGACTCCTACCGCACCGAATTCGCGCCAACCGCGTTCAACGTGTCGGGCCGGTCAATCCCAATGCTCTGGTCTCATGATCCTTCACAGGTCATCGGCTCATGGTCTTCGTTTCAGGTCCGCGACAACGGGCTCACGGCCAAGGGCAAGCTGAATATGTCCGTCGCCAAGGCGCTGGAGGTTCGCAGCCTTCTGAAAGCTGGCGATATCTCTGGTCTCTCGATCGGTTTCAGCACCCTGAAGGATGAACGGGCGGCAAGCGGCATCCGTCGCATCACAGAAGCCCGTCTCCACGAAATCAGCATCGTCGCTTTCCCGTCCGTCCCCGGCAGCGGCATCACCAAAATTCGACAATCAGAGAACGGCACAGACCATGCGAGCGCCATGGCTTTTGTTGCTGCCTGCAGATCAGCCGCGCTCGCAATTAGAGGGAAGTGACCTAATGGAACACGTAAATATCGAGACCCGTTCGGCGCTGCCGATCGAGACCCGCAGCACAGACAACACCGACCCGCTGGCACAGGCCACCGCAGCCGTCGAAGAGATCCGCGCCGCCGCTGAAACGGCTCGCACGGCTCACGCTGCCGAAGTCGCCGCACTGACCACCCGCTTGTCGGCTGTCGAAACCCGAATGAACCGTCCCGGCACAACCACCGAAGAGACTACCGAGCCGGCAGTCGAACAGCGCGCTTTCGTTTCGTTCGCCCGTGGTGGCATCGAACGCATGCAAGCCGAAGAAGTCCGCGCCCTTACGGTCTCCACCGATACGGCGGGCGGTTATCTCGCGCCTGATCAGTTTGTTCAGGAACTCGATCGCAACCTCGTCCTCTTTTCGCCAATGCGTTCCGTTGCGCGTGTAGCGCCGGCATCGGCAGGCGAAATCATCCTGCCCCAGCGCACCGGCACACTCACGGCATCGTGGGGCGGCGAAACCCAGCCAAGCAACGGCACCCAGCCAAGCTACGGACAGCAGAAGATCAGCGTCTATGAGCTGAAGTGCTTCGTTGATATCAGCAACACCTTGCTGGAAGACAGTGCATTCAACCTCGAAGCTGAATTGGCTTATGACTTCGCGGAAGAATTCGGCCGTGCCGAGGGCCTCGCTTTCCTGAAGGGTGATGGCGCGGGCAAGCCAAAGGGCCTGATGCAGGAAGCCGACGTTTCCGAACTTGTCACGGCAAGCTCCACAATCGTCAGCGCCGCCGAACTGGTCACGGCATTCCATGAACTGCCGACCGCTTACGCTTCCCGCGCCTCTTGGGCGATGAACCGTGGCACCATGGGCGTTGTCCGCAAACTCACCAACACGGCGGGCGACTTCCTTTGGAAAGACGGTATTGCCGATGGCAACCCGCCGACAATCTTGGGCCGTCCCGTGGTCGAAATGCCAGACATGGACGATGCCGCTGCCGGCCTTTCGCCAATCATGTTTGGCGATTTCGCCACCGGCTTCCGCATCTTCGACCGGGTGAACCTGTCCGTTCTTCGCGACCCTTATTCGCAGCAGACGAACGGCCTTGTGCGCTTCCACGCACGTCGTCGCGTCGGCGGCGGCATGACCAAGGGCGAAGCGTTCTTCCGCATCAAGATGAAGCCTTAATCGGCTCTTCCGTCAACAACCCGCTTAACGTCGCCAAGGAGCGGCAGGAGAAACAACATGCGTGATCTCGCAAGCAACATCGGAGTAGTGCAGGCTGTCGCGCCTGCAGTCCTCACAGCCACCAACACGGCGGCAGGCATCGACCTGCTAGGCTTTGGTAGCGCTGCTATCATCATCAGCACGGGGGCCATTGTCGGCTCCGCCAGCTTCACACCAAAGCTGCAGGAGAGCGACGACAACACCAATTTCACCGACGTGGCAGCGTCGGACCAGATTGGCACGTTCCCGGCAGCGCTGGCAGCGGCTTCGGCCATCAAGGCCAGTTACAGGGGTAACAAGCGGTATATCCGCCCAGTCCTCACCCTCAACTCTGGCACGTCGATCGCCGCTTCTGTCCTCGTCATCAAGGGCCGAGCGGCAAAGCGTCCTGTCGCCTAAGCCACGCTAGGGGCGGGGTCAAAACCCCGCTTCTCGCTTTCGTTTTCCAGATCCTGAAAGGGAACCACAATGGGTACCACTTCTGCAGCCAGTTCGAAATTCTCGATCGGAACGACCGTAGGCGCTGGCCTCGTCGCAGCCGATTTCACCGCCGACACATTCGTCGCCGTTGCCAACATCAAGGATCTTGGCGAAGCCGGTTCCAAGTCGGAAATCATCATCGGCAAATAGATCGATCAGACCTACGCCCGTAAGGCAAAGGGCTCCCGCGACAACGGCACCATGTCACTCGTCATTGACCGTGACAGCGCAGACGCCGGCTATATCGCGCTGATCGCTGCCGAAAAGACCGCGTTCGCCTACAACTTCAAGGTGGAGCTCAACGACAAGCCGGCCACGGGCGGCTCTCCGAAGAACTCGATTTTCTATTTTAAGGCCATCGTTGCCAGCGCCACCAACAAGTTTGGCGGTCCCGACGACATGGTTCAAACCACTTTCGAGTTGGCCGTATCGGGCCAGATCCTCGAAATCGCTGCATCTGCAACCTAACAGTCCGTGGCGGGTAGTAGATGCAATGAGGATCACGGGTGGCGACAATATTTTAGCTGGTATTGACGGGCGGATTTGCATCCTTTCCCCGACCCTTCGCCACGCCATCCGCTTGCATTCCCAATACCATGGAGGTGGGAAGGGTTTGCCAGCGTTGGCCCGTGATATCAGCGAGGGCTCTTTAACCGGGGCTCTCGCGATCCTCTCCCTGTTTGACGATCGGCCCGACTTGGCCGAAACCATCCTCCGCGAAGGCGTGTGGAAGCACCAAACCGCGCTGACCTTGTTCGTCCTGGCACTCATGGGACACGACCCCAGCGAACCGCCGAAGAGCGCGCCCAAAGGCAGCGCCAAGCCCAAAGGCGGGGCAAAGACCCAATCAATCGAAGACTACCTAAGCGACCTCTACAAGATCGGCACGGGCTGGCTTGGCTGGACGCCCGACGTCACCCTAGGCGCCACCGTTGCTCAGATCATCGTCGCCTATGAAGGCAAAATGGACATGTTGCGCGCCATCCACGGCAGCGGCGACAGCGCGCCACAGGAAGAGCCCACCGGGCCTTGGGACCGCAACGTCCGCAGCATCTTTGCCGGCATCGGCACAGTCAAAGCCGAAACATCAGATGGAGCTGATCATGTGGCATGAACTCGTCAAGGAAATACGGGCTTCGAAGAAGATCTCGCAGCGCGCCCTAGCCACCGAGGCAGCGATCAATCGCAGCACGTTGCGCCGGCTCGAAGCTGGGGACCTCACAATCGGATTTAGCCATCTCGAAAAGGTGCTTTCCGTGCTTGGCTATGAGCTAGACGCCATCATGGTCAAAGACATTCCCGTCCGCGTCTTGGACGCCCAACGCCGGGTGAAGCCGAAGCTGATCCGCCTACGCCTTCCAAGGGAGGTGTAATGCCATATTCAGCGCCATCCATTCGGGCTTGCGGCTGCATCCTAGCCACAGGCCAGCGTTGCCAGCACTCGATTAAGCGAGATCAGGAACGCAAGGCGCGGCACGACGCCCAGCGGCCCAGCGCCCGTGAACGTGGTTACACTTCGAAGTGGGACACCGAGCGCAAAGCCTACCTTGCGTCTCACACGTCATGCACCCGTTGCGGCAATCCCTCCACCATCGTTCATCACAAGACCCCGCACCGTGGCGACAAGAAGCTCTTTTGGCAGCGCTCCAACTGGGAAGCCGTATGCAAGCCATGCCACGACGGCCCAATCCAATCGTGGGAGAAACGCCAGTGACGACGAACCGCTTTGACTACCCCAAGACCTTCACCATGAAGGGGGAAACACTGACCCTCACCCAATGGGCCAAGCGCTTCGACGTGGATGTAAACCTAGTGCGAGACCGTGTCTTCGGTTGTGCGTGGCCATTGCTCCGAGCACTGACCGAACCCGTCATGAGCAACGGCGAGCGCCATGCGAAGCGCAAGGCAAAGGCTGCTCTCATTGCCAAGCTATCGGCAGCGTTCGGCCCAAGGAAGACGGTCAGGCTCCGCTTCCCAGCCCGCAACCAAACTCGCGGGGACACAGTT
Source organism: Hyphomicrobiales bacterium (assembly GCA_900470805.1). Classification (GTDB taxonomy): domain Bacteria; phylum Pseudomonadota; class Alphaproteobacteria; order Rhizobiales; family Rhizobiaceae; genus Rhizobium. The sequence goes on from UCCA01000020.1 coordinate 101,031, forward strand.
GTATGAGCCTATCTTCCCAGATGTCTAGCTTCACTCATAACGCGCTTGCCATCATCAGTAAGAGCGGCAGAGCCGTCAGCTACCAACTCGACAAGCCCAAGGTTGATGAAGCGTTGCAGACTGTCATTCGTGACGAAGTTCGTCCTACCTCCGGCCAAGCCGCGCAGGGCGTGAAGCTCGTAGCTGTCCAAGTCATTGGGCGTCACGTTCATCGGGATCTCTCGAAAGCAGGTGCGTTGGCGACTCTATACCGGGGGTGGTTGAAAACTTCCAGCCATGCCGAAGGGACCGGCGCAGGTAGCTTCATTCTAGAGAGAGCCGAACTGGCAAATCCAAACAGAAACGAAAAAGAGGCCATTTGACCATGACCGTTGTCACCGCCGAAGAACTGATGCTGCATTTGAACTTGGACAGCGTAAGCGGTCTTGGAAGCTTTTTGAACGCTGCCGAGGACTATGTCGGCAACTTCGTCGGCAAGCCGCTCTCGGAATTCGATCCGCTCCCGCCGTCGCTCATTCAGGCCGTGAAGATGCTTGCCGGCCACCTCTATGAGAACCGGGAAGCCTCGATCGCCGGCGTCGATATCAACCTGATCAGTCCCGGCATCTATGACCTCATAGCACCATATCGGGAGTACGTGTTTTGAGCGCGCAACTCGATCGGTTTAACCGCCGTATGAACGCCATCCCGAAGGCCGTCCGCGCCGCCGTGGTCCCGTCGCTTGCGAAGTCGGGCCAAGACCTAGCCACGATGCAGCGCCTTCTCGCGCCCGTCGATAGCGGCGACCTCCGCGACAGCATCCACGTCACGTTGCCGGGGGAGACAACCCCGCCGTACTCACAGCCGGGTGGCAGCACCACGGCCAAGGAAAATCAGGTGCTCGTCACCGTTGGCGACCACGCCACTCGCTACAGTCACCTTGTCGAATATGGGACCGCAGCCGCGCCGGCACAGCCGTATTTCTGGCCGGCCTATCGCCTTCTGAAAAAGAAGCTACAGGCCCGGATCAAGCGATCGATCAGCAAGGCCGTCAAGGACAATTGGGGGAAGTAATGGAACCGAGCCTAGAGCTACAGAAGGCTATCCGGGGCAAGCTGGTCGCAGCATCGGCGCTCATCTCGCTTGTGCCGGCCAAGTCGATCCTCGACAGCAACGGCTTGCCGTCCGTCTTCCCCTGCATCCTGATAGGCGAGGGGCAGAGCGTAGCAGGGGATGACATCGCCCGTCGTCGCCACGACTGCTACCTCGACCTGCATGTCTGGACCGAAGAACCGGGCCTAGAGCAGTCGAAGACGATCTCAGGGGCTATCCGTGGCGCGCTCTTTGATGCCGTTTGGACCGTCCCCGGCCTACATGTCGCTGATCTCCACATTACCCAATCCCGCTTCATGCGCGACCCGGATGGCAAGCACGGCCATGCCGTCGTCAGCATCACAGCCATGGTCAAGGAGACAGCATAATGCGCGCCGGCAAGCTTGATAAAACCATCTGCATCGAACGCGCCGGGACCGTCGTCAACGACTACGGCACCCCGTCTCAGGGCTGGGAGGAGATCGCCACCACCAAGGCCCAGATCATCCAAAGCAGCACCGAAGAATTTATGAAGGCCTACGGCAGCGATGCCACACAGGCCGTCGTCTTCCGTATCCGTTGGCGCAATGACGTCCGCGTGACCGACCGCATCAGCCTACGGGAGATGAAGGAACCCGCTTGGAATATCTGGGAAGCCCGCAAGCTGGAGATTGTCGAAATCAAGGAGCTAGGCCGTAGGGACGGGCTCGAACTTCGTTGCACCGCTGGCGACTAAAGCCAGTGCAACAAATTGCACCAACGATAACGAAATAGGGAAATCGACATGGCCAAGGGCGGCGCAAAGCCAACACTGAAAGCGATCGAAGGCGGTCTATCGGGCATCCCCCCTTTGCCATCGACGGTACATTCCAGCATGGCGGAAGAGTGGGACGTGATCGCGGCAGACTTGCGACACCGGAAGCTCTTGGCAAAGCCAATGCTTGGCGTTCTGGAAACCTACGTTGTCGCCTTGTGGATGGCTCGCCTTTCGGCGGAAGACATCGCAACGAACGGTTTGACCGTGCAAACGGCGCACAAGGACAAGAAGGCCAATCCCGCCACCGCCGTTCTGAAAGCGGCTCAGGTCTCCGTTGCACGGCTTGCGGCAGAGCTAGGCATTACGCCAGCGTCCCGATCGCGTGCCGGCATGGGTGGCGACAAGCCAGCCGTTCCCGAACATGATCCATTGGGGCTCGATTGATCATGAAGCTGAAGCTCCCCAATAAGCCCAAAAAGAAGACGACCTATCCCGCTTGGGTGTTTGACGACAGCCCGATTGAGGACCCGTTCGGCTATGGGGAAAGAGCGGTCAATTTTCTTTGCGCCCTAAACCATCCCAAGAACCCGGCTCCCGGTCACCCCTTCCAACTCGATCGTTGGCAGGAGCGGATTGTCCGAGCCATCTACGGGCCACGTCATGTTGAAGACCAGTACGACGCGCAAGGCACGATTGTCGCGACGAAAGGCTCCCGGATTGTCAGCACTGCCGTTTTCCTTTGGCCAAGAGGATCGCGGAAGACGTCACTTGCGGCGGCGCTATCGCTTCTGCACACATTCGGCCCGGAGCGCGTTCCCGGTGGGGAAGTCCTTTGCGCAGCGTCCGACCATAAACAGTCGAAGTATTCATATAACGAAGTCGTTGGCATCGTCCGGGCAACGGCCCAGTTGGCAGATCGCGCCTCAATTGCTGAATACAAGTCACGCGTCACCAACTCTAAATGGGCTACCTATTACGAGTGCCTAAGCAGTGATGCCGGCTCGCAGCACGGACGCACTCCCGCCATGGCGTTTGTCGATGAGTTGCACGTACATAAAAACAGAGCCCTATGGGACGCTATCAATTCGGGTATGTCGAAGACTGACGGCTCGCTTATGATCATCGCCACCACGGCGGGACGCGGCCAGCAGAACCTTGCTTTTGAACAGATCGACTATGCACGAAAGGTCGCGCGCGGCGATATCATCGATCCGGCCACGCTGCCCGTACTCTTCGAAACTCCGATCGATGCTGATTGGGAAGATGAGGCTGTTTGGTATCGTGCGAACCCGGGACTGAAATTCGGCTATCCTTCTCTCGGAAAGCTGCGCCAGCAAGCGAAGGCAGCGAAGAACCGCCCCGGCGATCGAGACGGTTTCAAGCAATTTCACCTAAATATGTGGCTAGATCATAGCGAAGCGCCATTCGTGGAAATGGATATCTATGACGCCGGGGCGGCTCCTATCGATCTGGAGGCGCTGCGCGGCGAACCGTGTTGGCTAGGTGTTGACCTATCATCCAACCGTGATTTGACCGCCGTTGTCGCGGCTTGGAGGGACCCCGAAGTTGAAGAGGGCTATATCGTCCACCCGTGGTTTTTCTGCCCCGCAGATAACTTGCAGGGCCGCGCCGAGCGCGACGGCGTTCCCTATCCGACGTGGGCCGGCGACGGCCATATAATCCCGACCCCGGGCAACGTGGTCGATTTTAGGGCCGTCGAAAATCATATCCGCGATCTATGCGATGAGTTCGACGTGCGGGAGATCGCCTTCGACCCGCATCTAGGCCGAAACATGATGAGCAACCTTGTAGAAGACGGCTTCCCAGCCGTGGAGATGAGGCAGGGATGGGTGACAATGGCACCGGCCATCAAGGAGCTGGAGCGGGCGATCGTCGCCCAGCGCTTCCGTCACGGCGGTCAGCCCGTGCTTCGGTGGAACTTCGACAACATCGTTGTCGTGACCGACAGCGCCGGCAACACTTCATTCAACAAGGGCAAGGCCAAGGATCGGATCGACGGGGCCGTTGCTGCCGCCATGGCCGTGGGCCGCGCATCAGTCGGGGAAGACACCCGATCGATTTACGACACAGAAGAACGCCCGGAAGGCCTTCTCATATTCTAATGGAGATCTAAATGCCGACCGAAACAGAACAACTAGTCGTCAGCCTTGAAGCCCGTATCAATCAGTTCGAAAAGAACTTCCAAAAGGCCCAGCGCACGGCGAACGACAACTTTCAGGGGATCGAGCGCCGCGCCCAGCGGTCAGCCGATACGCTGGAAAAGAGCTTCGACCGGGCCGGTAGCTCGATCAGCGCCAAGCTCGAAGGCGCGTTGAAGCCGTTCCTTGCGGGTGGCATTCTAGCCGCTGGCGTCACCGCTGCAGCTACCGCCCTTGGCGAGGTGGCCAAGACCGTTGCCGAAGTCGATCGCGAGGCCCGCAAGGCTGGCGTATCGGCGCAGACGTGGCAGCGTTGGGCCTATGTGGCCACGGCCACCGGCATGAATATCGATGGCGTCACCGACGCGCTGAAAGAGTTGAATATTCGCGGCGACGAATTCGCCAAGACCGGGAAGGGCAGCGCACAGGAAGCTTTCACCCGTCTTGGATACACGGCAACGGACGTGGCGGCGAAGCTGAAAGACCCTTCGGCCTTCCTTGATGAGATCATCGGCAAGCTGCAAAAATTGGATAGGGCCGCGCAGACCCGTATCCTTGATGAGACCTTTGGGGGGCAGGGCGCGGAAGAACTGGCCAAGGTGCTTGGCCTGTCCGTTGCGGAAATCCAGAAACTCCGATCGCAGGCAGCGACCTTCACCGACGAACAGATTGCATCGGCGGCAAAGATCGATCGGGCATTCGCCACCCTTTGGCGCAACGTGTCCGTTTATGCCAAGGGCGCGCTCGTCAATTCCGTTGGTTATGCCGAGTCTCTGATCGATACGATAAGCACCTTGAAGGGGGACAAGCTGATCGATCAGGCGAAAGCCGACGCTCTCTCCCCGGAAGGGCAGATGAAGCGGCTAGAACAGCAGCGCGCCAAGATCGCGGCCCAGATTGCCGACGTCCAATCCAACCCGCTGGACGTCTTGAAGCAGACAGAGCTTCGCCAGCTTGAAGCCTCGCTCAAAGCCGTGGACGAACAGATCGAAGCCCTTGGCGGCGGAAGCAATGAACTGAAAGCAGCGCTCTCCGAACTGTCCAACATGACCGTTGGCGCGGGCAAGAGCTTCGAACAGAGCACCATGTCGGCGGCGAACTTCAAGAACGCCTTGGCCGAGATCAAGAAGCTTGTGCCGAGCCTGAAATCGGATCTCGACAACCTCGCCACCTCGAACAGCATTGATGCTGCCTATCAGAACGCTGTTAAGAACGCCCGAAACATGGGTGACGTGCAACTGGCGACCGATACGGCGAACCGCGCCAAGACAGCGGCAAGGGTGAATTTCGCCACCTCCAACACCACAGATTATCTCTCTGGATACCTGCCAAGCGGCAAGGGAAAGGCGGCGGTTGACGGGATGGCTTCGGCCTTCGCCACCAAGCTGGCCACCATGCTGGCGTCTCTCCCAGAAAACCTGCAGGGGCAGGTAACGATCAATTCCGGTTATCGCGACGTGGCAAGGCAGCAGGAGCTATGGCTGCAGGCGCTGCAGAAATACGGCTCTGTTGAAGAGGCCCGGAAGTGGGTGGCTCCTCCTGGCAATTCTCAGCACAACAAAGGCAATGCCGCCGATTTGGGATACGGCAGTGATGCCGCCCGTCAATGGGCTCACAGCAACGCCGGAAACTTCGGCCTGTCGTTCCCGCTTGGAAATGAGAATTGGCATATTGAGGATGCAGACGCCCGCCGCTCCGCCGACAGCACGGCGATGCAGGAAAAGATCAATCTCGCCAAACAGCAGGGCGAGGCCCGCCGATCGCTGAATTTGACAATCAGTGAAGGCTTGGATTTGGCCCGGTTCGAGCAGTCGATCAGCGGCATGTCGGCCCAGCAGCAACAGATTGAGCTCGAAGTCTATCGCGCCAAACTACAGGCCAAGCGCGACGGCATCACCCTGTCCGATCAGGAAGTCCAAAAGATCCGCGATCAGATCACGGCAACGTCTCAGCTTAACGCGGCCAACAAACAGGTTGCGTCATCGGCGGAAGGCATGGGGGAGGCCCAACACTTCCTTGCCGAGAACTTCACCAATGCTCTATCGGGCCTGATCACTGGCACCACGACGTTGGAAGGGGCTATGCAGCAGCTTGCCAACAGCATCATCAACGCGGCGCTACAGGCCATTCTCTTGGGCGAGGGGCCGCTTGCCGGCCTTGGCGGGGGCAAGAAGTCGGGCGGTAGTTCCAACCCCGTGGGTGGCCTTCTAGGCTTCCTATTCAGCGCCAAGGGCGGGCCGGTCAGCCACGATCGTCGCAGCGTGCTTCACCTTGCGGGAGGCGGCAACGTTCGCGGTCCCGGCACCGCCACAAGCGACAGCATCCCGGCTTGGCTCTCCGATGGGGAATTCGTGGTGAATGCTGCCGCCACGGCCCGTAACAGGGCAGCGCTCGAAGACATCAACGCGGGGAGAGCGCCACGCTTGGCAGACGGCGGCATGATCGGAGGCGGGGCCAAGGGCGGTAGTTCCGCAGCCGCACCGCTGAATATGGGTGGCGTCGTCGTCAACGTCAGCACGAACGGCAGTTCGGGGGACAAGTCCAAAGATGAGGCCTACAGCCAGAACATGGGGAAGATCGTCGGGCAAGCCGTTGATCAGCACATGTCAGATTGGACCGTCAACCAGATGAGGCCGGGTGGCCTCTTGTACGGGCGGCGCTAGAGTTAAAGATTTCCGTCCGCCCCTGCTTCTTCCCATTTCTGGTAAGTAAGCGTGCATTCGCCGAACGCAGTCAGCACAAGAAAATTCCTATGCTGACTGTCCCACCACTTGTAGGTCTTTCCTGCGTTCGGATCCGTTTTGGAAACGCCCGCAGGACCGTATGTGTTTTCCACACGTTGAACGACGTTGTCACACGTTCGACCGTTGGGCCAAATCAATTCTACCATGTCTAGGACGTGGGAAGCGTTATTGAAAAAGAAGTTTACGTTGAACTCGTAACCGTCAGTCGTCTTATATTTCGCGACTGCAGCTCGCGTTGAACCTAGATCAAAGGACCGCTCTTCATCTTTGGCGGCAAACGCAGTTCCACTTGACGCGCGGATTACCTCATCCACGTTCATTCCCCATTTTGTATATTGCCAATCGGCGTGCGCCGATGTGGAAACGGTCATGGCAAGTACGCCCATAAACGCGGCAATTGTCGTTCTCATCCAGTTCCCCAGCCCATTTATTTGCAAATATTTGTGTCAGACCCACGCGGCAATCAGAGCGACGATAAGGCTGGCGACCCCTAGCTTGAAGCCGGTTTCGGAGTTGACGAACAGGAAATTTCGCACGGCGCGGCGAATTGGCTGATCGGGATTGTCGATCTCGATTATGTCGCGGGTGACGTGGCTAGGCGGGCCGAACGGGTATTTCTCCTCGTCCCCGAATTCTTCGATCGCAAAATCAAACCACCCGGAAACGCGCAATTGCAGCACGGATGCAAGGCCTAATAGCGCGGCGGCGGAATTCATCAAGCGAGGGGCCGATAGCGGGCCACCGATCAGTGACATCAAGCCGGCAACGGTTGAAATTACCGAAGCTGCCAAGACCACAACGAAGAACGTTCGAAGTGTCATCTGCGATCGGCCTCTAGGCGGGCAATCCTCATTTCGTGGTCATAGCTTCGATCGTCTTGGACCATCTGCGATAGCGCACGCTCGACCGCAGAGAGGCGCTTTTCAAGCTCGCTATCCGGGGCCGGCAGATCAAACCCGCTCGCGTGGGTGACACCCCCAGCCGCATAGAACGCCTCCAGCACGGCGACGACTTCTGCATTCATGGTGCGATGGTTCTTTTCCGCCTCTTTTTTTATCTGGTCGCGCATGCCTTCCGGCAGGCGGACGATGAATTTGTCCATTTCACGTACGCTTTTAGTCTGTGCCATAAATCTATGATGGCAAAATGCCATGTCCCCTATTGACGCGTAATCTGCCCAGTGCCATCTCTTGCATGGCACCGTGCCATATCGAAAGAGCAAAGGGATGGATATCATGAAAGCTGCAGACTTCCCCAAAATAATCGTTCGGCTCCCCCCAGACGTCAAGGACTGGATCGAAGAGCAGTCGAAGCTGAACGCCTCTTCTCAGACCTCCGAAATCGTCCGCGCTCTCAGGGAGCGCATGGCACGCGCTGCCTAGCTCACCCTCCACAACGATAGGAATAATGGACATGACAAGCGAGATACAGAAACTGATCGACCAAGCCACCGCCAAGGCTGTTTTAGACTACGAAGATGACGCCCTCCAGACGTATGTTCTTATCATCTACGACAACGGCGACACCGATCGTATGCCGATCGACACAGGCAGCAGCCTCCTGCACGCAGATCATGCGTTCGCAGAAGGTGACGAACTGGCTGCCTTCGCGGGAAGCTCCACGTTTATCGTGTTTATGCACGTTCGAGAGCCCGAGGGTGAAGCGATCATCATGCGGAGTGTCAAAGGTGACGAGCAGGGGACGTCGGCGTTTCTCGTTCACCGTGAAACCGGGTTTGCAGAAGACGATTTGAGTATGGCGCTTACCTACAACGGCAAGGAACTCGACACACCCACCCAGTGGACCGGGGCAATCGGTGAAATCCAATTCGACATGGTACAGAGGCCGAACTAGATGACTAGCATCCTACGCCAGATGACAATCGCGTCCCGCGCCGCCGACAAGGCCCGCCGCGCCACCCGCCGCAAGGAGCAAATGTCGGACCTCAAGAAGCTGACAAAGCACTTTGCCAAGGACGGCAAACAGGTCTCGGTATTCATTACCCACGACGGCTATTCGCTCACCAGCATCACGGCACCACCGAGCCCGGATGCTGCCAATCCGAACGAATGGGATGAGGAGTTGCTGAAATGACAAAAGCGCCCCTCACAGGCCAGAAAAAGCCGAAATACGTCCACGCCTTTGCCGACAGGCATGGCCGCGACAGGATCTATTTCAACAAGCCGGGACAGGCGAAGATCGCGCTCAGCGGCCCGTTGTACTCGGAAGCGTTCTGGATCGACTATCACAAGGCCAAGGCGGGGGAGAAGATCGTCAAAGAAGGGGCAGGGGCGTCGAAGACGGTCGCCGGCACCATCGACGCGCTAATCGCCAAATACTACCAATCCGCCGACTTCCTGAGCAACGCACCGACGACACAGCGGAATTACAAGTCCGTCCTCGAACCGTTCCGAAAGGACCACGGCGCGAAGACCGTCGCCAACCTTCGGCGCGAACACATCAATGCCATTCTGAACAAGCGGGCGCTGACCTCCACGGCACAAGCCAAGAACCTTGGGAAGCGCCTTTCCACCCTCATGAAGTTCGCAGTTGATTTCGGCCTCGCCAAAGACAACCCGATGATTGGCGTCAAGAAGGTGAAGCACGTCGAACAGCATTACGAAATGTGGACCGACGCGGACATCGCACAGTTCCGGGCCTACTGGGGCGAGGAAACGCCACAGCGGCAAGCGCTGGAGATCCTGATCTATACTGGTCTTCGCCGCAGCGATGCCGTGAAGCTTGGCCCGAAGCACGTCAAGGACGGTTCAATCAAGATCACCACACAGAAGACGAAAGCCGTTTTAGAGTTTCCAGTGCACCCCAAGCTGCAGCCGTTCCTCAAGACCCGGAACAATGGCCGCATTGCCAACATAGCCACCTACATCACCACCATGCACGGCAAGGCGCGATCGGAGAAGGCGTTCACGAATTGGATAAAGGAGGCAGCGGACGAAGCCCACTTGCCGCCTCACAGGTCACCCCACGGCTTGCGCCGCGCATCGTGCCGAGCACTGGCCGAAGCCGGCTGCAGCGTATGGGAAATCATGAGCATCACCGGCCATCAGAACAGCGAGGAGGTGCAAGCCTACGTGGCCGATATCGACAAGAAGAAACTAGGCGCAAGCGCAATAGAGAAGTGGACAAGCGCGTCATGAGAACGTTCGGAAAACAGAAATCTGCTAACCGGCAAATCGGGTTAGCAAATATTGCTCTACAGGCACTGGAAACGCTGATGCCGGGGAGAGAAGTGGTACGCCCTAGGGGAGTCGAACCCCTCTTCCCAGAATGAAAATCTGGTGTCCTAACCGATAGACGAAGGGCGCTTCCTTCGTGGTGGCGCCCTTATAGTCAGGCGTTCGGAATCCCGCAAGCCGCAATTCGGATTTTTTTCAAAATAATGACAGCGGAGCCGGGGCTGTGGACAACGGCCATTTTGGCCGACGAATCAAACGTGTAGGCGGGATGGCTGGCATGCTGTCAAAGCGGCAGGCAATGCTGCGAACCGTTGCGAACTGGGCTCAGAGCGCGCGTGCCAAGGTCGCGGGAGCTGGCTTTCCGCCGCAGCCCCAATTCCAGTCGCGATTTCTGCCGGTGTCGAGGTGGATGGAGTCCGTGTGGCAGTAGGTGCCGACCCCGCCGCGGTCGGGCAGGGACCTGATGTAGCTGGCGATATCCCATTTCGAGACGCCGTCGATCTTGATATCGGCGGCGTCGCAGGTCTTGTGCATCGATTCCTCGGCGCCGCCGACCATGCGGTTGTGTTCGGGATCCCGGTAGCCTGATGTGACGAGGACGGGCTTGCCGAAATGGGTCTCGACGTTCCTGATGACGTTCAGCAGGTTCGGCTTGAAGCAGCCGACCTCGACCTTGTCGTTCTGGATGTGAAGGCCGTTCGGCGCGATTCGCGTCATGCCGGGCAGGGAGGCCTTTTGCAGCAGACCGGACAGGCTGGTCAGCAGGTTCTGCTTCGGCGCGCTGTAGAGCGCTTTGGTCGTCTGGCCGGGCAGGTAGCCGCTCGCCAGCGAGGCGGTCTGGGTAGGATCGATCCGCGTGCTGGTGTTTTCGGAGGATTGCTGCGGCAAAACGACCTGGCCTTGGGCCGCTGGATCGACTGGCGTCGGACTGCTGTAGACGCTCGAGCGGGTGGCGCTGACGCCGACCGGCGCATAGGCGTTGCCGCCTTCCGGCTGCAAAGTGGTTGAGGTCGAGTTGTTCTGGATTTTCGGATGAACCGAAAAAATGCTCATCGCCTGCGCGTTGATGCCTGTCTGCTGCAGGGCGAGGCCGCCAATATTGGCCGGGGCGGTCGCCGCGGAACCTGCAGCCACGGGCGCCGACGCCGTCTGTGTGGCGCCCGCGTTCTGCTGGCCCGATACGTTGGAAACCATTGGGTCGCGGTAGCCGCCCTGCGTGGCAGAAGTGGCGGCGGGAGGCGTTTGTTGCGCCGTTGCTGTGGGCGCCGCCGGGGGCGTCGCGACTGCCGCAGCATCGACTGCGGTCTTGTCGGACACGCAGCCGGTCAGCAGCAGCGCCGATGTGGCGATCAGAAGTGCCGCCCCGAGAGGCGTGCGCTTTTCAACAGCGAGCAAGCGAGAATTCTCCAAAATGAAGTCATGAGGCGCGGGACTTGTCCTTTTCCGCCTCGAGTCATCGGGAGATTGCCCGCCGCCCGGACCTGCGGCAAGCGCGATCCGGGCGCAGTGGCCCGAAATCGCAAAAGCCGCAAGCCTCGCAAAAGCCTCGACTTACCAGGCGCCGGTATTGCCCATCGACGTCCAAGGCTCGGCCGCCGGCAGGTTGCCACCCTTCTGCAGAATCTCGATCGAAATGCCGTCGGGCGAGCGGACGAAGGCCATGTGGCCGTCGCGCGGCGGGCGGTTAATGGTGATGCCGTTGTCCATCAGTTTCTGGCAGGTCGCGTAGATGTCATCGACCTCGTAGGCGAGGTGGCCGAAATTGCGGCCGCCAGTGTAATCCTCGGTGTCCCAGTTGTAGGTCAGTTCGAGGCAAGGCGCGCCCTTGGCGGTGGCATCGGCCTTGTCTTCGGGCGCGGCCAGAAAGACCAGCGTGAAGCGACCCTTCTCGTTGTCGATCCGGCGGGTCTCCTCAAGGCCGAAGAGTGTCGCGTAAAAGTGCAGGGAGGCGTCGAGGTCCTTCACGCGAACCATGGTGTGGAGATAACGCATTCTGTTTCCTTCTCAAATGCTCGTGGTCTGTTATGTGGCGCAGCGTCAGCTTCGAGCAAGACTAGGGGGTATGATTGACAACTGCGAATAAACGAAAAGTAGGGCTTGCGCTAATCCGTTACCAACATGTTAATCTTGATCTCAAGAATCAGTTAACCGTAACAGTGTGACGCGTATTGAGGGGCTGGCGAAATGGCTGACAGAATTTCATCGACGGAATTCACTGACCTCGATCAACTCGCGGGCGATGCGGTTGACCTCATTGAGATTACCGGCGTCGTCAAGTGGTTCGACGTGGCGAAGGGCTTCGGTTTCATCGTGCCCGACAACGGCATGCAGGACGTGCTGCTGCATGTGACATGCCTGCGCCGCGATGGCTACCAGACCATCCTGGAAGGTACGCGTATCGTTGCGCTGATCCAGCGCCGGGATCGCGGCTACCAGGCGTTCAAGATTCTCTCGATGGACCAGTCCACGGCGGTCCATCCCTCGCAGTTGCCCCCAGTGCGCACGCATGTGCAGGTCACGCCGACGAGCGGGTTGGAGCGGGCCTTGGTCAAGTGGTTCAACCGCACCAAGGGTTTCGGTTTCCTGACGCGCGGCGAAGGCACCGAGGACATCTTCGTGCACATGGAAACGCTGCGTCGCTTCGGTCTGACCGAGCTTCGTCCCGGTCAGGTCGTCCTCGTCCGCTTCGGCGATGGCGACAAGGGATTGATGGCTGCCGAAATTCATCCGGACGCGCCAAGCCCTGTGAGCCGGGCGCACTGATGAGCATGATTTCGCATCGGATCGGAAGCGCCTTCGTGGCGCTTTTTTTCATGCTGGCACTGCCGGCTTTCGCGCAATCCACCGTCAAGTTCGACAAGGAGCCGCTGGTGATCCAGACGGCAGCCGGCAACAAGATCAGCTTCGTCGTGGAGATTGCCGATACCAACGAGCAGCGCCAGCGCGGGCTGATGTACCGCAAGGACATGGCCGACGACGCTGGCATGATCTTCGACTTCGGCACCTCGAAGCGGGTGCAGATGTGGATGGAGAATACCGTGCTGCCGCTTGATATGCTGTTCATCGATCGGGCAGGCACTATTCGCGGCATCAAGCAGAATGCCGTGCCCTTTTCGCGCGATATCATCGATTCTGTGATTGAAGTGAAGTACGTGCTTGAGCTTAACGCTGGCGTTTCGGCAAAGCTCGGCATCAAGTCTGGTGATACGGTGGTGAGCGCAACAATCGCGAAATACAAGTAATCAGCCGGCGGGCCGGTTCTGCTTTCTCGCTGCCGGTCACTCCACGTAAAAGAGGCTCGTCTGGCGGTTGAGGCCAAGACGAGCCAAGTCATACGTATGAGCGACGTGCAAGAAGCTCATGGGGTAAGACTACAGATCTTGGCGGCAGGCGCTTTGATCTGCGTCAAACCGGAGGCTGGCCAAATCAAGCTTGTGCTGCAACCTCAGGCTTTCTTCACGAATTCCGTTTTCAGCACCAGGCCCTTGACCTGCTTGGTGTTGCATTCGACTTCGCCGGGATTGCCGTTCAGCCGGATGTTCTTCACCAGCGTGCCGCGCTTGATGGTTTCCGATGTGCCCTTGACCTTCAAGTCCTTGATCAGCGTGACGGAATCGCCATCGTTGAGCTGGGCGCCGTTGCTGTCTTTTACGATCGTGTCGTCCGCCATTATCGTCTTGCTCCTGATGTTTTCGAATGTGAGCGGGCGCGCAGTTGCCGTTACGTGAGGCGACGTTTCGTTGCGTCATGTTCGGTGCCGTCGCACGACCCTTGAATGCCTCCCTAAACGCATGCTTCTTCAAAGTAAAATCAAATGCTTGGCCGGCATAATTGATAAGCTTTTGCTCAATTTGGTATCACGCGGATCCGCAGAATGATGGGCCGTTGTACTGATGGACCTGAAGTTTGGGGTGTCAGCGCGGCTGGCAAAAGCTGGTTCGCGTCCCTATCTGTAGGCCACGAGATGAAACGTCCTGATATGGAGAGAATCTATGACCACTGAACGCGCAGTACTGGCAGGCGGTTGCTTCTGGGGCATGCAGGATCTGATCCGCCGGCTCCCCGGCGTCGAGACGACGCGGGTGGGATATACCGGTGGCGAAGTGGCGAATGCCACTTACCGCAATCACGGAAACCACGCCGAGGCGATCGAGATCGTGTTCGATCCCGCCAAGACGAGCTATCGCGACATTCTGGAGTTCTTCTTCCAGATCCACGATCCGTCGACTCCGAACCGCCAGGGCAACGATCTTGGCCCGAGCTACCGTTCCGCCATCTTCTATACCGGCGATGCGCAGAAGCAGGTTGCCGAAGATACGATCGCCGATGTGAATGCGTCAGGTCTCTGGCCGGGCAAGGTGGTCACTGAGCTCGCGCCCGTCAGTGATTTCTGGGAGGCCGAGCCGGAGCACCAGGATTATCTGGAGCGTATTCCAAACGGCTATACCTGCCATTTCGTGCGCCCCGGCTGGAAGCTGCCGAAGCGGAAGTCCACCGCCGCCTGAGACAGGTCACGATATGAATAAGAAACGCCAGGTCGATGAGACCTGGCGTTCTGCGTTTTAAAGGCGATTACTGGCTCTACCGCGTTGTCAGGCGGTGGGGATCACGCTGCCGATGACGGTCTCAAGAATCGTCGCCGCCGCGTCCTGGTAATCGTCATCGGTCATCTCGGGCACGCGCAAGGCATCGCAGGCGAGCTTGTCGGAATCGATGTAGAACTGCGTCGCCGACCACAGGATGATGAAAAGGTGCCGGGGATTGACCGGTCTCATCCGGCCATTTGCGATCCAGCCCTCGACGATGGTCACACGCTTGTCGGTAGCCTCGCGCATATGTTCGCGATCGGCATCCGACAGGAATGGTCCACCGCTCTGCAACTCGGCGGCGAACAGCCGCGATTCCTCCGGGTTGCGGCGGCCGTAGTCGAGCTTGGCGCGGACATAGGCTTCGAGCGCCTCGCGCGGCTCGCGATCGGCCCGGATCTCCTCCAGTGCCTCGTCCCAGCCGGAGATCAGCTTGCGCAGGATGCCCGTGTAGATCGCTTCCTTGGAGGTGAAGTAATAGTAGATGTTCGCTTTCGGCAGGCCTGCCTCTTCGGCGACTTCGGCGATTCGCACCCCCTGGAAGCCGTTTTTAGAAAACAGCAGCGTTGCCGCGCGAAGAATCTCGGCTTCGTTCTTGCGGCGAATTTTCCCGACCTCGCTTCGTTGCGAGGCGAGAGGCCTGTCTGCGCTTTGCATGATGTCTTCCAATTGCATGGTCCGCGCATTCCACAATCTGCCGAAGGCGTGGTGGTGCATGGCGTCATCGGACAATATCCTCTCAGCGCGACCGTTGCAATAAACTGACCAGATGGTCAGTCATTGAAGTGATGATGAGTAATGTCCCAAGTGCGACGGGAAGGAATGATATTCGCTAAACTTTTGGCGCGTCGACGCGGGGTGATACTGGTAGGATGGATAAATGCCACAGCTGCCCGTGATCATACGTCACGGCGGACCAAGCAATGGACGATCGGCAGACCGGAAAGACACCTTGAACATCAATTTTGTCGACAAGAGACCAACCTGCGAAACCGTCGCAATGATTGCCGTGCGGGGTGGCGTCGTCACGCAAGCGACGCGGGTGGTGGCCGAGGAGATGGCGATCGCCTTTTCCTATGGTGGCAGTTCACATGCGGTGATGATGGCGACACCTGATGATCTCGTCGATTTCGCCATCGGTTTCAGTCTGACCGAAGGGTTGATCGCTGCCGCTTCGGAGATTGAAAGCATCGAGATCGTCCGCGATGTAATGGGTGTCGATGTTCAGCTATCGCTTGTGGCCGACGTCGAGGAAAAGCTGCGGGCTCGCCGTCGTCATATGATGGGGCCGGTGGGATGTGGCCTCTGCGGGATCGAATCGCTGGAGCAGGCCGTTCGCCAGACACCCAGCGTTGCCTCGGCGCCTCTGACAATCACACCGGCCGATATTGTCACTGCTGTTGCATCGCTCGCCGACAGGCAGGTGCTCAACCAAGCGACCCGAGCGGTGCATGGGGCGGGCTTTTATGTTCCAGGCCAGGGATTGGCGATCGTGCGGGAGGATGTCGGGCGGCACAATGCGCTGGACAAGTTATGCGGCGCGGTGATTGCTTCAGATACTGCAGGCGCCAGCGGCGCCGTGACGGTGACAAGCCGGCTGTCAATCGAGATGATCCAAAAGGCAAGTATTCTCGGTAGTCCTGTCATTATCGCCATATCGGCGCCCACGGCTTATGCCATTCGGGCGGCAGATAAAGCGGGGATGACTTTGATCGCTGTTGCTAGGGGTTATGAGTTCGAGATTTTCACCCATGCGCACCGGGTGATTCTGTAAACCTCTGCCTTGTGGTCAGCGTCCAGGTTGATCAGCCCGGTGAACGACACGCCATTCGTGCGCCTGTCGGGCTGGCATAGGTGTCATCCGTCGGGTGGTACGAGCGATAGCGCTGCGCGCACCACCTGATGTGATTTATCTCGGTCGGGGACAGAAGAAGATTGCCTTCCGCGCCATTGCCGCTGTCGCTTTCACTGAACGCCGCGAGCGCGCCTTGCGATCCGGACGATTCCGGTGTCGGCGCAGTCAGGATGCTGAAAGCATTGGCCGGAGCGAACGACGATGCCAGAACCGAAACGCCCAGCGTCAGCGTGGAAATGAAATTCGTTGTTCTGGCCATCGACGGAAAACCTTGTTCATCGTTCGATAAATGAACGACTCTTTAAGGATTTTGTTCCGTGGGCTGGGTTGGCTCACTTTGGAATGAGGCCGGAAAGCCAGGGATCTGGGAACCGTCGAGGGCGTGCTTCACGCAATTGCCGCCGTGTGACCGGCAGACAGTCAAACGTCGCCGTGATGCGCCAACCATTGGTTTAGCCAGGCTGACCGATCGAAAAGAACGATGCTACAGCTATTTCATTTTTTGGGAATTGCCGAACATCTTCAGCTGTTTGTCGATGGTCGGAGTGGAGAGATTCGAACTCCCGACCCTCTGGTCCCAAACCAGATGCGCTACCAGACTGCGCTACACTCCGTACCAACGAGGAGGCCAATACACGGTTCGTTGGTGGGCCGCAATAACTAAAATCGACTTTCCACATCGATAGGGCACGAAGGCTTCAGGTTTCTGTCAGAAACGGATGCCATCTCCCGGCCGAATGATGCGGCGGTCCTGCCTGGATCGCGTGGCATCACGGTGGAGAGAGCATATTGGACGACACACGTTTATCGGCTCCGCGCAGGCGCTTTCGGCCGCGCATGGGCAGCATTTCCCTCTCGGTTTTGACGGCGGTCTATATTCTTGTCGTGGCAAACCAGACCTTCTGGAGCCGCGCCTTCGATTATCTCTCGTTTGTGCCGACGGCCTTTGCCGGTTTCATCGTCGGGATTTTTGCCATCACCGTGGCTGCCTTCACCACGTTTTCGGTGAAGTACCTGATCAAGCCCGCGCTGATCTTCTTTGTCATGGTGGCTGTCTTGTCGTCGTGGTTCACCGATCAGTTCGGCGTCGTCATCGACAAGGAAATGATCCGCAATGCCGCCGTGACCACGCACGCCGAATCGGCGCATCTGATCACACCGTCCTTCATGCTGCACATTCTGCTGGCCGGAGTGCTGCCGTCGCTGTTCATCATCTGGGTCGAGATTGTCCACAAGCCATTCCTGAAGAAGTTGGTCTGGAACATGGCAGTGATCATGCCGTGCCTGATGGTGTTCGTGGTGGTCGGTCTGTCGTTTTCGCAGACCTATGCCTCGGTCGGACGCCTGCACCGGGATCTGATGCTGACGCTCAATCCCTTCATTCCGATCGGCAGCGTGGCGCGCTTCGTGTTTGCTTCCGAGGAGGATCGCAACATCGTGCGGCGGCCGCTCGGCACCGACGCGCACCAGCGCTCGGCCAGCGCCAACGGCAAGCCGCGGGTGACGATCATCGTTGCCGGCGAGACGGGCAGGGCGCAGAACTTCTCGCTCGGCGGTTATCCGCGCGAGACCAACCCCGAGATGAAGGCGCGGGGCGTCGTCTATTTTTCCAATGCGACCAGTTGCGGCACGTCGACGGCAGTGTCTTTGCCCTGCATGTACTCGGTCTATCCGCGTAGCGACTATACTCATCGCAAGGGACTGGAGACCGACAATCTGACCGACATTCTCGGTCACGCGAAGATCAACGTCGAATGGTGGGACAACGACACCGGCAGCTATGGCGTGGCCAACCGCATTCCCTATCGCTTCCTGCCCGATGCCGCCGATCCGCGCTTTTGCACCGATGGCGAGTGCCTGGATACCGTGCTGCTCGACAAGCTCGACAGCTGGCTTGCGAACGTGAAGAGCGACAGCGTGCTGGTGCTGCATCAGCTCGGCAGCCACGGTCCGGCCTACTATCGGCGTTATCCCGATGACTTCCGTCGCTTCACGCCCGACTGCCGCACACCGGAGTTCGGCGCCTGCAAGTCGGAGGAGATCGTCAACGCCTACGACAACAGCATCCTGTTCACAGACCATGTGGTGGCCAAGGTCATCGACAATCTGAAGGCAAGGCAGGATTCGATCTCCGCCGCGATGGTCTATGTTTCCGATCACGGCGAATCGCTTGGCGAAAACGGCCTTTATCTACATGGTGCGCCTTATATTATCGCACCGGCGGAGCAGACGCGAGCGCCGATCATCACATGGCTGTCACCCGATTTCAGTGTGGCATCGGGCATCGACACGGCCTGCCTTGCTGCAAAAGCTGCCGATCCTGTCTCCCACGACAATTTCTTCCACAGCATTCTTGGTCTGATGGATGTCGCGACGACGGTTTACGATCCGACGCTCGATCTTTTCGCCCGCTGCAAGAGGCCGGGTGAGGTTGTGGCGCAGGACATGCACAAGGGCTGAACGGTCCATGCCGCCGGGCTGCGGCTTTTTCCTTGAAAAGGAATAGATTCGCCGCTAATCAAAATTCATCTCTTCGTGCGATCATGGACGAAGACGGCCCGGAAACGGTGCCGGATGACATCGAGGGCGAAAGCCATTAATCGGAGGCGTGCAGCAATGTCTGCCAAGATCTATCGTCCAGCCAAGACCGCCATGCAATCCGGCAAGGCAAAGACCCATCTCTGGGTGCTTGAATTCGATCAGGAGATTCCGCGCACGATCGATCCGATCATGGGTTACACCTCGTCGTCCGACATGCGCCAGCAGGTGAAGTTGAATTTCGAAACGCAGGAACTGGCCGAAGCCTACGCCCAGCGCAACGGCATCGAATACCGGGTGATCGCACCGAAGGATCCGCAGCGCCAGACGGTGGCGTATCCGGATAATTTCCGCTATACGCGCACGCAGCCCTGGACGCACTGATCCGCGTCCCGGAGTGATTTTGCCGATGCATCAAGGTGCATCGGCCGTACGGCCCCTTAGCTCAGCTGGATAGAGCACCTGCCTTCTAAGCAGGTTGTCGTAGGTTCGATTCCTACAGGGGTCGCCAACGATTTCAAATACTTAATAGAGATTCCGACTGTTTTCGTCCCATTCGTGGGGTGCGATTTACCGATCTGCATTTCGCGATCTGCGAACATCCAGCCTGCTTGCCCGCCTCTGCGAAAGCATCTTCGCTTTCAGGTGGCCGTCAGCATCGGGGTTCAAGGTCCTGTCAATTCGTACGGATTGTCAGGATTTGCCGTGAAAGAGTTCTTGAAGAAGCGCAAGGTCGCGTTGCTGTCGGTCGCGGCGGGCGTCCTGTTGTGTGGTGCCGCGTTTGGCGGTTACATCGGCTATCTGCAGCTAAGCGGCAATTTCCATACCGTTATCGGCGGCCAGCTCTATCGATCGGCACAGCTATCGCCGGACGCGCTGGAAAAGCGGGTTCGGGCCAAGGGCATCAACACGATCATCAACCTGCGCGGCGAAAATCCCGATGCGCAGTGGTATGGTGCCGAAGTCGCCACGGCCAAGAAGCTTGGCGTCGAGCACATCGATTTCGCCATGTCGTCCGGAACCGTGCTGACGCCGGAGCGTGCCGACCAGCTGGTCGCGATCATGAGGGCGGCGCCGAAGCCGATCCTCATTCATTGCCAGAGCGGGGCGGATCGCACCGGTCTGGTTTCTGTGATCTACAGCCAGCAGATCGCCGGGATCAACGAAGACGTTGCCGAGCGGCAGCTGTCGTTTCGCTATGGCCATGTCGCCATTCCGCACTTCTCCTCTGTCTACGCCATGGATGTCAGCTGGCATCGGCTGGAGACGCATTTCGGCCTCAAGGGATAACCTGCTCGCTGCGAATCGATGCGGCGCGACAGCGGCCTTCAGGTTGATGTCAGAAAAGAGGGGCATCCGTCGAACATTGGCGGAGACTCGATCGGGCTATCGACGGTTCTCCGCGCCAATGATTGCGGAGATACCGATTTGACCGACACCACATCAGGACGAGCGAGACGCCTGTTCAGACCCGAGATCGGCAGCGTCACGCTTTGCTTGCTGACGACGGCCTACATTCTTCTCGTCACCAACCGAACCTTCTGGTGGAAGGCATCCGGCTATTTCTCGGCCGATCGCTTCGGCTTCACGATCTTTGTCATTGGTATCGCTTCAGCGTGCATGGGCGTCGTGACGCTGTTTTCGGCCAAATACATCACCAAGCCGTTCCTCATCTTCTTCGTGATTGCCGCCTCGGCGGCATCATGGTTCACGGATGCGTTCGGCGTGATCGTTGACAAGGAGATGATCCGCAATGCGGCTGTGTCCACCGGCGCCGAAGCCGGGCACCTGATTACCCCGCGCTTCGCGATGCACCTCTTCCTGACAGGCATTCTGCCATCGCTGCTGATCATCTGGGTGGGCATCCGGCATCGGCCGATCCTGGGTAAATTTGCCCACAACACCGTTGTCATCCTCGCCTGCACGGCTGTGTTTGCGGTCATCGGCCTCGGTGACTACCGCACCTTTGCCGGCGTCGGTCGGGCGCACAAGGACATCCTCGACACGCTCAATCCATTCGTTCCGATCACCAGCGCGGTCCGGTTTGCGATCTCGTCGGGAGAGGACGCCAATGTCGTTGCCCAGCCGCTGGGTACCGACGCCCATCGTGTCAACACCGCGGGCACGACCAAGCCGCGGGTGCTGATCGTCGTCGCCGGAGAAACCGCGCGGGCGCAGGACTTTTCTCTCGGCGGTTACGAGCGTGAGACCAATCCGGAGCTGAAGAAGCAGGGCGTCGTCTATTTCAACAACACCAGCAGCTGCGGCACGGCGACGGCGGTGTCCATTCCCTGCCTGTTTTCGGTCTACCCGCGCGCCAGCTACACCCATCGCAAGGGACTGGAGACGCAGAACGTTCTCGATGTGCTCGGCAATGCAAAGGTCGCGGTATCCTGGCTCGACAACGATACCGGCAGCTACCACGTTACCGACCGTGTCCCTTACGAGTATCTCCCCGATACCGCCGATCCGCGTTTCTGCAAGGATGGCGAATGCCTTGACGGGATATTGGTCGACAAGGTCGATGGCTGGTTGGACAAGGTGAAGGGCGACAGCGTGCTCGTGCTGCATCAGCTCGGCAGTCATGGCCCGGCCTATTACGCGCGATATCCTGAGGAGTTTCGTCGCTTCAAGCCGGATTGCCGCGCCAACGACTTTGGCAGCTGCTCACCGGATGAAATCCGCAACGCTTATGACAACACCATCCTCTACACCGATCATGTGGTTTCGGCCGTCATCGACAAGCTGAAGCAGAGGTCTGACAAGCTGGCGGCATCAGTCGTGTATTTCTCCGACCATGGGGAATCGCTCGGCGAGAACGGGCTCTACCTGCATGGCACGCCCTACGTGATCGCACCGATCCAGCAGACGCATGTTCCGTTGCTGGTGTGGATGTCGCAGGATCTGCAGACCTCGGCCGGATACGACTTGGCGTGTGTCGCAGCCGGTGCTGCCAAGCCGACGTCGCATGACAATTTCTTCCATAGCGTTCTCGGCATGATGGACGTCGCCACCTCGGTTTATGATCCAAATCTCGACGTGTTTTCCGGATGCCGGAAAACTAGCACGCATGTCGCCAGCGCCGCACCGGGCTAGGTCCGCCTGGGTCCGCCGGCACGCCAGCAAGAGGCTTTGAAGACTGTTCCCCGTCGCACAGGAAGCGGCGGGGAATTGCTGTTTGCGGTCAGCACTCCGATCACGCCTAGGCCCATGATCCATAAGCGCTTTTCGTCGCAATATCTTCATGTTTGCTTCAGGTTGCTGTCAGCCGTCTCACGCATAAGCGGGCTCTGTTGATTTGTTTGCGGAGAGACCCGTGCAGGCACAAACGCGACGTCGGATTCCATGGTTTGCGAAGGCCGTCGGTGGCTTCATTTTGCTCTGTGGAGCGACGTTCGGCGGCTACGCCGGATATCTGCAACTGACCGGCAATTTCCATACGGTCATCGAGGGTCAACTCTACCGGTCGGCCCAACCATCGACAGCCCAGTTGGAGCGCTATATCCGCGCCAACGGCATCAAGACGGTCATAAACCTGCGTGGCAACAGCGGCTATGCGAAATGGTGGGAGGAGGAGGTGGCCGTGACCGAGCGGCTGGGCGTTGGACATGTGGATTTCGGCATGTCCGCCTCGAAGATCCTGACGCCGGCCAAGGCCGACCAACTTGTGGCCATCATGCGCGATGCGCCGAAGCCGATCCTCATCCATTGTCTTTCGGGCGCGGATAGAACCGGGCTGGTGTCGGTGCTCTACAGCCAGCAGATCGGGAAGCTGGCGGAAGACGTCGCCGAGCGTCAGCTTTCGCTGGCATTCGGACATATCGGCATTCCGCATCTATCCTCGACCTACGCCATGGACCGGAGCTGGAGCGCTCTCGAAAAGCACTACGGTCTTGAGGAACACGCTCCCGCCATGGCTGTGCATGATGCCCAGGCGGAGGCCGATCCCGTCAACGGTGGTGCCGGCTGATACTCGTCATCCAATCGGCAGTGGCTTTGCGTTGGAGCTTTCTTCAGCCATGACTTGAATTAGACACAATGTTCTCCCATATAGTGTTCATCGGCATTGCTGGTTAGCGTCCCAACAGCGGACGTTCGCAGTTGCCGGTATCGCGTTAATGCTTTTGACCACGGATGTACTGGCACTGGTGTGAGATGCGATGAGGAAGGTCGGTGCGGTTTCGCCCCGGCCTTTTTTGTTTCCATGATAGCGGCTTAGGTCGGCGCGCGACGTGGCTCTTGCTTTGGCCGCATTAAGCGCGCAAAGCTTTTCCATCGAAATTGCGGTCGAGCTTTGTTTAGCGCCCTTCTTTGACGTTATGGCGCTCAAGCTGACTTCTTCTCTCAAAATCGATTCGACGCGCTCTGGCCGCCGGCCGGAGGCGATTTTCTATTCAGCGAAGGGAAGATCCTATGAGCAAGACCAATGCGGCCGAGATTCAGCGCCGGACCGAACGTTACGTTGCCAACAGCAGCGGTGGCGGACATCTCGGCGGCACCCAGTTCGGTCAGGCCAACGATGCCAAGACCTCTGGCGGCACAGGCCAGAACAAGGGTCGTCCGGGCGGCGCACGCAAGTAAGCTGCCGGCAGCCGGGGTTCTTGACGAACGCCGCGACCATGAAGTGAAGAGGGCCGAGGCATGATACCTCGGCCCTTTCTGATTCAGGCTGTGCCTTGGTGCCAACGATCCGTCACTTCGCCTTCGCGGTCCCGTGACGGCGGCCCTTGCCAATGTCGGGGAGGAAGACGGTAAGCAGGCCGAGCAGCGGCAGGTACGAGCAGACGTGATAGACGAACACGATGCCCATGCGGTCGGCCACCATGCCGAGTGCTGCGGCACCGATGCCGCCGATGCCGAAGGCGAAGCCGAAGAACAGGCCGGCGATCATGCCGACGCGGCCGGGCACCAGTTCCTGCGCGAAGACGACGATGGCCGAGAAGGCCGAGGCCAGGATGACGCCAATGACGAAGGTCAGGGCTATGGTCCAGGTATAGTCGGCGTAGGGAAGCGCCAGCGTGAAGGGCAGGGCGCCGAGGATCGAGAACCAGATCGTGAACTTTGTGCCGAACCAATCGACGATCGGGCCGCCGGCCACCGTGCCGATAGCGACGGCGCCGAGGAAGACGAAGAGCAGGATTTGCGCGTGCTGCACCGAGACCTGGAAACGCTCGATCATGTAGAAGGTGTAGTAGCTGGAAAGGCTGGTCATGTAGACGTATTTCGAGAACACCAGCATGGCGAGAACGGCGATCGCCATGATCACCTTGCCGCGCGGCAGCACAACGGCATTGAGCGGCGCCTTGCGGCCAGCATTGGTGCGGCGGTGATTGGCGTACCAAGCGCCGACACGCCACAGGATGATCATGCCCGTGAGCGCCGCCAGCGAGAACCATGCGACGCTGGTCTGGCCGCGCGGCAGCACGATGAAGGCCGCCAGCAGCGGACCGATGGCCGAGCCGAAATTGCCACCGACCTGGAACAGCGATTGCGCGAGACCATGACGGCCGCCGGAGGCGAGACGGGCCACGCGTGACGATTCGGGGTGGAACACGGCAGAGCCCAGACCAACGACGCCAGCACCAAGCAGCAACACCCAGTAGGCGTGCGCATAGGCCAGCAGCACGAGGCCGATGAGCGTGAAGCCCATGCCGATCGACAAAGAATAGGGCAAGGGGCGCTTGTCGGTGTAGATGCCGATTAGCGGCTGCAGCAGCGACGCGGTAACCTGAAAGACCAGACCGAGCAGGCCGATCTGGGTGAAATCGAGGCCGTAGCTGTCCTTGATCATCGGATAGAGGGCCGGGATCAGCGACTGCATGGTATCGTTGAGCAGATGGCAGAAGCTGACCGCCATGATGATGCTGAAAACCGTCTGCTCCGCGGAGGGTTTCTCCGCAGCCATTGTATTTGTCGTCACGATATCCTCCGTGGTTCTAACTATCCGCATAGTCCTGTTGCTCCAGCCCCGCTTTCGTGTTTTGGTCCCATATCTTTGCGAGTGGGCCAAGCTGTATGAAAGCGCCTGAAAATCCGACGACAGACGATCTGGCGCAGCGGCACATCAACCGACTGGCAGCGACTGAAGCGGCAGTCGAGCCGGTCTTTACGCTGCCGTCGCACTATCCGTCCGGTCACCATGTGGCGTTACATCGGCACAGCCGTGCGCAGTTCGCCTATGCGCGCACCGGGGTCATCATGGTGTCGTCGCGACAAGGGCGTTGGATGGTGCCTCCGGAGCATGCGCTCTGGATTCCGGCGGGGCTCGATCATTCGGTCGATATGCTTGGAGATGTGACGATGCTATCGGCCTACATCAGTTCGGAGGCGCTTACGGCGTTGCCCGAGGTGATCAGGGTCGTGGGGCTGACCGAGTTGGCGCGCGCTCTGATCGTTGAGGCGGGCGTGCTCGCTGGCGGCGGCGATAATTCGAGGCGACGAAGGCTGATCACGGCGCTGCTGCTGGAGGAGATATCGCAGCTTCCGGGTCGGCCGCTGGGCTTGCCAATCCCATCAGACATGAAGCTTGCCACCCTCTGTCGGGCGTTTCTGGCGAACCCTACCGCGCGGCTTCTGATCGACGACTGGGCGGAACAGTTGAATATGAGCCGGCGCGCCTTCACCCGCGCTTTCCGCAGAGAAACAGGCATCAGTCTATCGACATGGCGGCAGCAGGCGGCGCTGTTTACCGCACTGCCGCGTCTGGCCGGCGGCGAATCGGTGACGACGGTTGCGTTCGATCTCGGCTACGAAAGTGTCGCTGCTTTCACCACGATGTTCAAACGAATGCTTGGCGCACCACCGCGCGCCTATTTCCGCATCGCCGAGCCTGCTTGAAATCATTTATCAATTTCAACGCCTGACGCATCCGGCTGTCATACGTCTGACATCCCTGGCGGCCATAAGAGTGCGAAACATTCGTTTGACATTCGAATGAGTTTCGCTTTAACTAATTTTACTTTCGCAATTGCGTTCTCTTGTTGCGTTGCGGCATTTTAGGGGCTTGGGGCAAACGTGAGCGGTCAGATTCACGATCTTTTCGTCATCGGCGGCGGCATCAACGGATGCGGCATTGCGCGTGATGCCATCGGCCGCGGCTATTCGGTCGCGCTGGCCGAGATGAACGACTTCGCCTCCGGCACATCGTCGGGCGCGACGAAGCTTATTCACGGCGGACTGCGCTATCTCGAGCACTACGAGTTTCGCCTCGTGCGCGAATCGCTGATGGAGCGCGAAATCCTGTGGGCGATGGCGCCGCACATCATCTGGCCGATGCGCTTCGTGCTCCCTTATCACAAGGGCGGCATACGGCCGGCATGGCTGATCCGTCTCGGCCTGTTCCTCTACGATCATCTGGGCGGTCGCAAGCTGTTGCCCGCCACAAAGGTGCTCGACATGCGTCGCGATCCGGCCGGCAAGCCGCTGAAGTCGCTGTTCACCAAGGCGTTTGAATATTCCGACGGTTGGGTCGATGACGCGCGCATGGTGGTGCTGAACGCTCGCGATGCGGCCGACAAGGGCGCGCTGATCATGCCGCGCACCAAGGTCGTTTCGGCAAGGCGCGAGAACGGGCTGTGGGCGATCGAGACGGTCGACACCGTCAGCGGTCAGACACAGCAGTTTCAGGCGCGGATGCTGGTCAATGCGGCTGGTCCCTGGGTCGATCACGTCATTCGCGCCGCCTTCGGGCAGAACGAGGCGCGGCATGTGCGGCTGGTGCAGGGCAGCCATATCGTCGTGAAGAAAAAGTTCAGCGATCCCAGGGCCTACTTCTTCCAGAACCCCGACAACCGCATCATCTTCGCGATCCCTTACGAGCAGGATTTCACGCTGATCGGCACCACGGATCGCGATTACACCGCCGATCCGAAGGATGTGAAGATCTCCGACGAGGAGACCGTCTATCTCTGCAAGGCGGCCAGTGAATATTTCAACGAACCGGTGCGCTCCGAGGATATCGTCTGGACCTATTCCGCCGTGCGTCCGCTGTTCGACGATGGTGCATCCAAGGCGCAGGAAGCGACGCGTGACTACGTCTTGAAGATGGAGGGCGAGGGCGAAAGCGCACCGCTGCTCAACGTCTTCGGCGGCAAGTTGACCACCTATCGCCGGCTGTCGGAGCATGCGCTGGAGAAGATCGGCGGCGCCATCGGCGAAAAGGGCGCGCCGTGGACGGCAAAGAGCCATCTCCCGGGCGGCGATTTTCCGGCAACCGGATACGAGGCCGAGGTGCGCAAGCTGCGCAATACCTACGCGTTTCTCGAGGAAGC
This sequence comes from Hyphomicrobiales bacterium, assembly GCA_900470805.1. Taxonomy (GTDB): domain Bacteria; phylum Pseudomonadota; class Alphaproteobacteria; order Rhizobiales; family Rhizobiaceae; genus Rhizobium. Next base: position 128,208 of record UCCA01000020.1, read on the forward strand.
GCATGCGCGCCGGCTCATTCGTCGCTATGGTACCAAGGCGGCGCTCTTGCTGGGGCAGGCGCGCAAGACCGAGGATCTCGGGCGCTGTTTCGGTAGCGATCTCTATGAGGTGGAGGTTCGCTATCTGATCGATCATGAGTGGGCCAGACATGCCGACGACGTTCTCTGGAGAAGGACGAAGGAAGGCTTGAGGCTGACAAGGGAAGAGGCTGCGATACTGGAGGAGTACATGGCCGCGCTACCGGCTCAGATGGCCGGATAGGAGCGGCATGTGGTCCCCGCTGTGAGGAGGCACGGGAACCGGAATGCTGGAATTGCTAAATGTCGCAAAGACGGTGGGCGGGGATGAGCATATCCACGCGACCAATCTTGCGTTTGAACGCGGCACGCTGAACGTGCTGCTGGGGCCGACCTTGTCCGGCAAGACGTCGCTGATGCGGCTGATGGCCGGGCTCGATCGTCCGACCAGCGGGACGATCCGTTTCGACGGCGTCGATGTTACCGGCATGCCGGTGCAGAAGCGCAATGTCGCGATGGTGTACCAGCAGTTCATCAACTACCCCGCCTTCACCGTCTACGAAAACATCGCCTCGCCGATGCGGATTGCGGGCAAGGATAAGGCAACGATTGACCGCGAGGTGCGCAAGGCTGCCGAGCTGCTGCGGCTGACGCCCTATCTCGACCGCACGCCGCTCAATCTCTCCGGCGGTCAGCAGCAGCGCACGGCGTTGGCGCGGGCGCTGGTGAAGAACGCCAGTCTTGTCCTGATGGACGAACCGCTCGCCAATCTCGACTACAAGCTGCGCGAGGAACTGCGCGCCGAACTGCCGAAAATCTTCGCGCAATCGGGCGCCATCTTGGTCTATGCCACGACCGAGCCTTCGGAAGCGCTGCTGCTCGGCGGGAATACGGCGACATTGGCTGAGGGACGCGTGACTCAGTTCGGACCAACGATCTCGGTCTACCGGACGCCGGTCGATCTCACCACCGCGAAGACCTTCGCAGATCCGCCGCTGAATTTCATCGATGTCGTCAAGACGGGGGCCACATTCCAGCGGCGGGGCGTGGACGTGTTCGCCGTGCCGGCGCATCTCTCAGTTATGGCCGACGGGCCGGTGACGGTGGCGTTTCATCCGCATCATCTCGGGCTTTCGGCGCAGACGCCGGGCGCTTCCCGGTTGAGGGCTCGCACCCAGCTTTCCGAGATCACCGGCTCGGAGAGCTTCGTCTATCTCGATTATGACGGTGTGCGCTGGGTGATGCTGGCGCATGGCATTCACGACATCGATCCGGATACCGACATCGATGTGTTTCTCGACGCGCGCCATCTGATGGCGTTCGACACCGACGGGCGCGCCATTGCGTCCGGCGCCAAGGCTTGAGGAGGGCAGGGACATGGCACGCATTACGCTCGACCACATCCGCCACGCCTACGGGCCGAACCCGCAGTCGGACAAGGACTACGCGCTGCGCGAAGTCGACCACGAATGGAACGATGGCGGCGCCTATGCGCTGCTTGGTCCTTCCGGCTGCGGGAAAACGACACTGCTCAACATCATCTCCGGGCTGCTGCAACCGTCGCACGGGCGCATCCTGTTCGACGGCAAGGACGTGACCAACCTCGCGACGCAGGCGCGCAACATCGCGCAGGTGTTCCAGTTTCCCGTGATCTACGACACGATGACGGTCTACGACAATCTGGCCTTTCCGCTGCGCAATCGCGGCGTGGCAGAGCCGGAGGTCGATCGCCGCGTTCGCGACATGCTCGAGGTCATCGACCTCGCACCGATGGCGCGGCGCAAGGCGCAGGGGCTGACGGCCGACCAGAAGCAGAAGATCTCGCTCGGACGCGGGCTGGTGCGCAACGATGTCAACGCCATCCTGTTCGACGAGCCGCTGACGGTCATCGACCCGCACATGAAATGGGTGCTGCGCTCGCAGCTGAAGCGGCTGCACAAGCAGTTCGGCTTCACCATGGTCTATGTCACGCACGACCAGACGGAGGCTCTGACCTTCGCCGACAAGGTGGTCGTCATGTACGAGGGCGAAATCGTGCAGATCGGCACGCCGGCCGAGTTGTTCGAGCGGCCGAGCCACACCTTCGTCGGCTATTTCATCGGCTCGCCTGGCATGAACGTCATTCCGGCGAAGCTCGACGGTAATCGCGTGACGGTCGGAGCCGAGACGCTGTCGCTCGACTACGCGCCGAAGGCTGCGGCCGGTGCGAAGACGGAGCTGGGAATACGCCCGGAGTTCATCCGCATCGGGCGCGAGGGCATGCCTGTGACGATCAACAGGGTCGAGGATATCGGCCGACAGAAGATCGTCCGGGCGGATTTCGCCGGGCAGCCGATCTCGATCGTCGTCACCGAGGATGCGGAGATACCCGCCGAGGCGCGCGTCACCTTCGATCCCACAGCCATCAACATCTACGCCGATTCCTGGCGTGTCGGAAGGGAGGGCTGAGCCATGAACAAGACCTGGAACAACAAGGCCTGGTTTCTGGTGCTGCCGGTGCTGGTGCTGGTTGCCTTCTCCGCCGTCATCCCGCTGATGACTGTGGTCAACTACTCGGTGCAGGATACGTTCGGGAACAACGAGTTCTTCTGGGCGGGCACCGACTGGTTCGTGCAGACGCTGCAATCCGACCGCTTCTGGGCGGCGCTGCAGCGCAACCTTGCCTTCTCGCTGATCATCCTGGCACTGGAGATTCCGCTCGGCATCTTCATCGCGCTCAACATGCCGAAGAAGGGGCTCGGCGTGCCCGTCTGCCTCGTCCTGATGGCGCTGCCGCTGCTGATCCCGTGGAACGTGGTCGGCACCATCTGGCAGGTATTCGGGCGCGTCGATATCGGCCTGCTCGGCCATACGCTGGAGGCGATCGGGCTCGACTACAACTATGTCCGCGATCCCGTCGATGCCTGGATCACCGTCATCGTCATGGACGTCTGGCACTGGACGAGCCTGGTGGTGCTGCTCTGCTATGCCGGCCTCGTGTCGATCCCCGATGCCTATTATCAGGCGGCGAAGATCGACGGCGCGTCGCGCTGGTCGGTGTTCCGCTATATCCAGCTGCCGAAGATGAAGCGGGTGCTTTTGATCGCCGTGCTGCTGCGCTTCATGGACAGTTTCATGATCTACACCGAGCCCTTCGTCGTTACCGGTGGCGGACCGGGCAATTCGACGACGTTCCTGTCGATCGACCTTGTGAAGATGGCGGTCGGGCAGTTCGACCTCGGGCCGGCGGCGGCGATGTCGATCATCTACTTCCTGATCATCCTGCTGCTCTCATGGATCTTCTACACCGTGATGACCATCGGCGACGAGAACGCGTGAGAAAGGAGAAGACAATGGCGCAATCAATGGCTCAGACCATCAAGTACAAGCCCGCGGGCAACTTCTCCTGGGTGGTGTCGACCCTCTACATCATCTTCCTGCTGCTGCCGATCTACTGGCTCGTCAACATGAGCTTCAAGGAGAACGCCGAGATCACCGGCGCCTTCTCGCTCTGGCCGCAGCATCCGACCCTGCGGAACTACACGATCATCTTCACCGATCCGTCGTGGTATAATGGCTATATCAACTCGATCACCTATGTGGCGATGAACACGGTGATCTCGGTGCTGGCGGCGCTGCCGGCGGCCTACGCCTTCTCGCGCTACCGGTTCCTCGGCGACAAGCATCTGTTTTTCTGGCTGCTCACCAACCGCATGGCGCCGCCCGCCGTCTTCGCGCTGCCGTTCTTCCAGCTCTATTCGGCCTTCGGGCTGATCGACACGCATATCGCGGTGGCGCTGGCGCATTGCCTGTTCAACGTGCCGCTGGCGGTGTGGATCCTCGAAGGCTTCATGTCGGGCGTGCCGAAGGAGATCGACGAGACGGCCTATATCGACGGCTACTCTTTCCCGCGCTTCTTCATCCGCATCTTCATGCCGCTGGTGGCGTCGGGGATCGGGGTGGCGGCCTTCTTCTGCTTCATGTTCTCGTGGGTCGAGCTGCTGCTTGCGCGCACGCTGACGACCACGGCGGCAAAGCCGATCTCGGCGATCATGACACGGACTGTTTCCGCTTCGGGCATGGACTGGGGCGTGCTGGCGGCGGCCGGCGTGCTGACCATCATTCCCGGCGCACTCGTCATCTATTTCGTCCGCAACTACATCGCCAAGGGCTTCGCCCTCGGCCGCGTCTGACAAGGGAGATCGATCATGAACTTTTCCTGGATGGCGTGGACGCTGCCGACGGCCCTGTTCTTCCTGACGATCCTCGTGCTCCTGATCGGCATGAGCCTCTGGGAATATCTGGCACCGGGCGGGTCGCCGCGGGTGGGAGTGCTGCGGTTCGAGACGACACGGGGAGATCGTCTCTTCATATCGCTGCTGGGAGCAGCGTTCATTCATCTCGCATGGCTGGGTCTCGTTGGACCCAACCTGTGGTGGGCTCTCGGGCTTGCCGTAGTCTACGCCATCGGCGTGTTCCGCTACGTCTAGTCCGGGGAGATACAGATGGCCGGGGGTACTGGCCGCCTGACGTTAAGACTGCAATCGCAAACCTTGGGAGGATATCATGCGACGGCATCTACTAGCGACGACAGCAGGCATCTTGCTGGCCATGGCGGGTTCCGCCTATGCCGGCATGGACGAGGCGAAATCATTCCTGGACAAGGAAGTCGGCGAGCTTTCGACGCTTTCCCGCGCCGACCAGGAAAAGGAAATGCAGTGGTTCATCGATGCGGCGAAGCCATTCGCCGGCATGGATATCAAGGTCGTCTCGGAAACGCTGACAACGCACGAATATGAATCGAAGGTTCTGGCTCCGGCCTTCACCGCGATCACCGGCATCAAGATCACCCACGACCTGATCGGCGAAGGCGACGTCGTCGAGAAGCTGCAGACGCAGATGCAGTCGGGCGAGAATATCTACGACGCCTATGTCAACGATAGCGACCTGATCGGCACCCATTGGCGCTACCAGCAGGCCCGCTCGCTGACCGACTGGATGGAGAAGGAAGGCAAGGACGTCACCAATCCCGGTCTCGACATCAACGACTTCATCGGCACGAAGTTCACGACCGCGCCGGACAAGAAGCTCTACCAGCTTCCGGACCAGCAGTTCGCGAACCTCTACTGGTTCCGGTATGACTGGTTCAACGACGAGAAGAACAAGGCCGACTTCAAGGCGAAGTACGGCTACGATCTCGGCGTTCCGGTCAACTGGTCGGCCTACGAGGACATCGCCGAATTCTTCACCGGCCGTGAGGTGAACGGCAAGAAGGTCTTCGGCCACATGGACTACGGCAAGAAGGATCCGTCGCTCGGATGGCGCTTCACCGATGCCTGGCTGTCGATGGCCGGCAACGGCGACAAGGGCCTGCCGAACGGTCTGCCTGTCGACGAGTGGGGCATCAAGGTCGACGAGAACTCGCGTCCCGTCGGTTCGTGCGTCGCGCGCGGCGGCGATACCAACGGTCCGGCTGCCGTCTATTCGATCCAGAAGTATCTGGATTGGTTGAAGGCCTATGCACCGCCGGCAGCCCAAGGCATGAACTTCTCCGAATCCGGCCCGGTGCCGGCGCAGGGTGAAGTGGCGCAGCAAATCTTCTGGTATACGGCGTTTACCGCCGACGCCGTCAAGCCGGGTCTACCCGTCGTCAACGAGGACGGCACGCCGAAATGGCGCATGGCGCCCAGCCCGCACGGCGTCTACTGGAAGGACGGCATGAAGCTCGGCTATCAGGACGTCGGTTCCTGGACGCTGATGAAGTCGACGCCTGACGATCGCGCCAAGGCCGCATGGCTCTATGCGCAGTTCGTGACCTCGAAGACGGTCGACGTGAAGAAGAGCCATGTCGGTCTCACCTTCATCCGCGAATCCACCATCCGCGACAAGAGCTTCACGGAGCGTGCTCCGAAGCTTGGCGGTCTGGTCGAGTTCTATCGCTCGCCGGCCCGCGTGCAGTGGTCGCCGACCGGCACCAACGTTCCTGACTATCCGAAGCTGGCACAGCTCTGGTGGCAGGCCGTCGGCGATGCGTCCTCCGGCGCCAAGACCGCTCAGGAAGCCATGGATTCGCTTTGCGCCGAGCAGGAAAAGGTCCTGCAGCGCCTGGAGCGCGCCAAGGTGCAGGGCGATATCGGTCCGAAGCTCGCCGAGGAGCATGATCTCGAATACTGGAACAAGGACGCGGTCGCCAAGGGCAACCTCGCTCCCCAGCTGAAGATCGAGAACGAGAAGGAAAAGCCGGTTACCGTCAATTACGACGAACTGGTCAAGAGCTGGCAGTCCCAGTAAGGGCCGCCCGGCCGGGGCTTCGGTCCCGGCCATTTTTCCAAACTGTATCTTAGGCTGAAATCTTGACGTCCGATCCGGCCAGCAGCGACAGTTCGTTGGCGGCCTGCTGCAACATGACGATGGTCTGCTCGATGTCAGGTGCGGCGGGCGCGTTCACGAGGCCGATATAGGGGCAGGTGAGGGCGGCAATGACGCGGCCGTCTGGGCCGAGGATCGGAGCGGACAGGTTGTGGACGCCTGCGGTCTGGGCACTCGGCATGACCGCGTAGCCGCGCTCGCGGATCTCGGCGAGACGATGATAGAACTCGGGCCCGAGCGGCGCGCTGTCCTTGCTGCGCGCATGTTCCGATATCATCATATCCCGCTCCTCATCGGTGCGGAACGCCAGCAGCACATGGCCGGAGCCGGTCTCCAGCAGACTCATATGCGAGCCGACGCGGATCGAGATGCCCCAGTAGTTCGGTGCTTCGTGCTGGGCGATGACAACGGCCGATCCACGGTCGAAAACGACGAGGTGATTGGCCTGCTTGGTGCGCTGCGCGAGATCGCGCATCAGCGGCATGGCAAAGGAGGCGAGGCGGCGGGCAGGCGCATGCAGCTGCGACAGGCCGAACAGTTTCAGCGTCAGCGTGAAGCGGTCGCCTTCGAGCTTGGTGACGTAGCCGCGCCGTACCAGTCTGTCGAGCATGCGATAGAACTCGTTGGGACTGCGGTCGAGACGCTTGGCGATTTCCGCCTGCGTCAGCCCTTCCTCGACACTTGCCAGAAGCTCGAGAATATCGAGCCCCTTGTCGAGCGCCGGCGCCCGGTACCGGTCGGCTTCGTCCGCGTCCATGTTCTTCTCCTGTGAATGCTTCCTTACATATACAAATGGCGATAGGCCGAAAAGGGAAAGTTCAATCCGGTGACCGATCCAGTCACCCGCCTCTGCTCACGACAACCTATTGACGAACCGGCCTGCTGCCCTTCTTGTTAGATCAAGGCATGCGGATGATTTGCGGGGCGGAATCGATGTTTCTCACTCAGGAAGAGCTTTCTCATATCAACGCGTTCCGGCGCGAACTTCATCGCTATCCTGAGGTGTCGGGCGAGGAGGCCGAAACGGCGCGGCGGATACAGGAAGCGTTGCTGCTGGCCAAGCCTGACCGCATCGTCTCAAACCTCGGAGGCCATGGTGTCGCAGCCGTCTACGAGGGAGCAATTCCGGGGCCGACGGTGATGATCCGCGCCGAGCTCGACGGCCTGCCGATCGAGGAACTGTCCGATCTTCCATACCGGTCGACCATATCAGGCAAAGGGCATCTGTGCGGGCATGACGGTCACATGGCGATCCTGATGGCGCTGGCAACGGCGCTCGGCCAGAAGCGGCCGAACAAGGGGCGTGTCGTGCTGCTGTTCCAACCGGCCGAGGAGAACGGCGCCGGTGCGGCAGCGGTTCTGGCCGATCCGCAGTTCGCAACGCTGAAACCCGATATGGCGCTGTCGCTGCATAACTTCCCTGGCATTCCGCTCGGCCATGTGCTGCTGCGCGAGGGAACGGTCAATTGCGCATCGCGCGGCATGAAGATCGTGCTCGCTGGAAAGACCTCACACGCCTCCCGTCCCGAAGACGGCATTGCGCCGACGTTCGCGCTATCGCATTTGCTCGCCGAATTGACCGCACTTGGCAACAATGGACCGCTTGGGCCGGACTTCAGTCTGGTCACAGTGACCCACGCCCGTCTCGGCGAACCGGCCTTCGGCATCAGCCCCGGACGCGCAGAGATCTGGGCGACGCTGCGGACGCTGACGGACGAGCGGATGGCAGCGTTGGTCGAAAGCGCGGAAATCCTTGCGCGTCAACAAGCGGAGTCGGCCGGGCTGAAGCTTGCTATCAGCTATGAAGATGTGTTCCGGCAATGCTACAATTCACCCGAGGCAGTCGAGGCTTTGCGCGCCGCGCTTGATGACGAGGGCGTCGCGCATGATAGCGAAAACCCGCTGCTGCCCATGAAGGGATCGGAGGACTTCGGGCTGTTCCGAGCCATCTCGCCATCGGCGATGTTCTTTCTCGGTGCAGGAAAGGGACATCCGCAGCTGCACAATCCCGACTATGATTTTCCGGAAGCGCTGATCCCGATCGGTTCAAGGATTTTCATGCGCGCGATCACCAATATTTTGGGCTGAGCGGTCTGTCGAAATCTCGCGCCGGGCACGTTTTTCTCTTTCCTGCACGCGGTGATGGGCCTATCTAAAACTGACAAGGGCCAGCCGCCGTTGCCCATCATCCGCGGCTTCCAGCGGCCGCAAGATCCAGATTTCGCATTGGCAGTTTGATGACAGCAGTTGAGACGGTCGAAAAGGATGGCGATGCGCAGAGCGCGCGCCGTTCCAAAATTGTGGCGCTGGTCGTTGCTGTTTCCTTCTTCATGCAGATCCTCGATGGCACGATCGTCACCACGTCCTTGCCGCAGATGGCGGCGAGCTTCGGTGTTCCCACGGTATCGATGAGCATCGGCATCACCGTCTATATGCTGACCATGGCGGCGTTCATTCCGCTGTCCGGCTGGCTGGGCGACCGATACGGCGCGCGGCGGGTGTTCATGGCGTCGATCGCCGTGTTTACGGCCGCGTCGCTACTTTGCGGGCTTTCGTCGGGTCTGGTCGAATTCATCATCGCCCGCGCGATCCAGGGCGCCGGCAGCGCGCTGATGACGCCGGTAGGCCGCATCATCGTTCTCAAGAATGCCCGCAAGTCCGAACTGGTACAGGCGATCGCACTGATCACATGGCCGGCGTTGACGGCGCCCGTCATCGGCCCGCTGCTGGGCAGCGTGATCACCACCTATGCCAGCTGGCACTGGAATTTCCTCATCAACCTGCCGATCGGCGCGCTGGGCATGGTTCTGGTCTGGCGTTTCGTGCCCGAGCAGCGCGAGGAAAACGCCGGACGGCTCGACTGGCGCGGCTTTCTCCTCAGTGCCGCGGGGTTGACGCTGCTGCTCGCTGCGCTCGAGCTGTCGGTAAAATGGCATGGCGGATTTCTGCCTGTCGTGACCATGCTGGCGGCCGGGATCGTCCTGTCGGTGATGGCCTGCCGTCACTTCCTGCGGGTGGACAATCCTCTGCTCGACCTGTCTGCCTTCAAGGTCAAGACCTTCGCGGTCGCCACGCTGTCTGCCGGGACCGCAAGCCGGGTGGCCGTCAACGCCACCCCGTTCCTGCTACCGCTGCTGTTCCAGCTCGGTTTCGGCCTCAGTTCGATCGAGGCGGGTGCCTATCTGCTGGTTTACTTCCTCGGCAATCTCAGCATGAAGACGGTCACGACGCCGCTGCTGGCGCGATTGGGCTTTCGCAATGTTCTCTGCTTCAATGGCCTGATCGCGGCCCTGTCGATTGTCGGGTGCGGTTTTCTGGTGCCGGAGACGCCACGTGTCGTCATCTATGCGCTGCTGTTTATTGCCGGGCTGTCGCGTTCGATGGAATTCACCGCGCTGAACACGCTCGCCTTTGCCGATATCAGCGGCGCGCAAAGAAGCTCGGCGTCGACACTGTCGAGCATGCTGCAGCAGGTATCGATGCTGCTCGGCGTGGCAATTGCCGCGGCTGTTCTCAACGTTTCGGCGGCGTTTCGGGGCCTGGGCGATCCGGGGCTCGTCGATTTCCGCTGGGCGTTCATCGTCATCGGCTCCATCGGCGTCATCTCTTCCCTACGCTTCCTGCAGCTAGCGCCCGATGCCGGCGCCGAAGTATCGGGACACAAATTTCCGCGATAGGCGGATCGCATTGGCTGTCCCGCGACAGTGGATTTCGGCGTCGCCTTTCTGTCGCCTTTGTTTCCTATGAAAAGCAGGCGCTCATCATCATTCATTCAACCCCAGTGGGGATATCTTGCGGCTGACTCGTATTCTGCTTCGGACCTTCCTGTTTCTCTCGCTTGCCGCTGCCGGCGCCGGTGTCGGCTACGCGCAGACGCAGACGCAGGCGCCCGCGACCGTCCAGGCACCCACACAGCCGCCAGCGACCGAACAGGCCGCACCCCCGCCCAGCGCGCCGGCCGAGCAGGCCGCCAAGCGCATGGCGAAGGCGAAGGCCGATTTCACGGCACTACAGGAAAGCGTGAAGCAGAACCGCGATGACGACGATGGTCTGGTCGCGCTGGCCGGTCGCGCCGATGAGCTCAATCGTTCGGTCGCCGACATCTCTACCGGTCTTGCGCCGCGCCTTGAACAGATCAAGGCGCGGCTGACCGAACTCGGTGAACCGCCGAAGGAAGGACAGCCGCCGGAAGCCGATATTGTCGCCAACGAGCGCAATGCCCTGACATCCGAACGGGCACAGCTGAATGCCGTTTCCGGCGAGGCCGAGAACCTCACCGGCATGATGGCGCGGCTCACCAACGAAGTGGCGGAACTGCGCCGGCAGCTGTTTGCCGCGACACTACTGCGCCGCACGGATATTTCAGCTTCCGTGCTCAGCGACGCCGGTTCCGCCTTCGTGCGGGAGGTGGGGGCGTTCCATCAGGCGCTGACCAGCTGGCTCGGCTTCGTTCTCAAGTTCAAGGCTTTCGCGTTTGCCGCTGCAATCTTCATGTCGCTGGCGACGGCGCTGATCCTGCTCTCCGGCAGCTATCGTCTGTTCGGAGCCTATCTGCAGCGCAAGGAGAGCGAGGAAAAGCCGTCCTATATCAGCAGGCTTTCGATTGCGTTCTGGTCGACGCTGATCAGAACGCTGTCTCTGGCAACGCTGCTTGTGACGTCCTATTTCTTCCTCAACAGCTTCAACGTGCTGCGTCCGGACATCGCGCCTGTCGTTGCGGCGCTTTTCGCCACGATCGGGCTCGTTTATTTCGTCCGACGCTTCACCAATGCGGTATTCGCACCGAGAGATCCGCAGTGGCGCCTGGTCAGGCTGTCCAATCGCGGCGCCACCTCCATAAGTGCCTGCCTGCTGGCGATGGCGATCGTTCATGCGCTCGACTACTTCCTCGGTAGCATCAGTGAATCGATGGGATCTCCGCTGGTCCTGACGGTGGTCAGAAGCTGGATCGCGGCGCTGATCATCGGCCTGATCCTGATTGCGGCATCCTTCGGACGTCCCATGATGGCGAAGAGCCGCGATCCGGATGCGCCCGGACGGCATTGGCCGAAGGGGATGGCGATCATCCTGCGCGTTCTCGGCGCCATCCTGATTCTTGCCGCTCTGACCGGCTATGTCGGCCTTGCACGGTTCATCGCCTCGCAGCTGATCTTTACCGGCGCGATCGGCGTGACCACCTATATCGGCCTGCTGTCCGGCAAGGCGATCTCGCGAACCGAAACGTTCGGCGAGACGACACCCGGCAAATTCCTGGCGACGCGCTTCAAGCTTGGGCCGGTGGTGATCGATCAGGTCGGGCTCTTGGTCGGCTTCTGCATCTACGGCGTGGCGCTGGCGGCCGGCATTCCGCTCATCCTGCTGCTCTGGGGTTTCCACATCCAGGATCTGCAGTTGATTGCCTATCGACTGTTCACGGAGGTGCGGCTCGGCGGGATCAGCATCTCGCTGGTCGGCATCTTTACCGGCATCCTGTTGTTCGCGGGCTGCTACCTGCTGACACGCTGGGTGCAGCGCTGGCTCGACAACAACGTCATGGCCCGCAGCCACGTCGATCTCGGCGTCCGCAACTCGGTCAAGACGGGCATCGGCTATCTCGGCGTCGGGATCGCGGCGCTGATCGGCGTCTCGGCGGCGGGTATCGATCTGTCGAGCTTCGCGCTGGTTGCCTCGGCGCTGTCGGTGGGTATCGGTTTTGGCTTGCAGAACATCGTCTCGAACTTCGTGTCGGGTCTGATCCTGCTGGTCGAGCGTCCGTTCAAGGTCGGCGACCATGTTGTCTCTGGAACGGCGGAAGGCATCGTCAAGCGCATCTCGGTGCGCGCCACCGAGATCGAGACCTTCCGCAAGCAGTCGATCATCGTGCCGAACTCGGAGCTGATCAACGCGAACGTCGGCAACTGGACCCATCGCAACAAGATGGGCCGCTCGGAAATTCCGGTATCGGTCAGCTATGATTCCGATCCGCAGAAGGTCATGGATATCCTGCTCGAGCTCGTCAACGCCGTGCCGCTGGTGCTGCGCAATCCGGAGCCGCATGTCGAATTCCTGCGCTTCGGTCCTTATTCGCTGGATTTCGAGCTGCGCTTCATGCTCGGCGACATGGGCGATGGCCTCAAGGTCCGCAACGATCTGCGCATCGCGATCCTCAAGCGCTTCCGCCAGGAAGCGATCGAGATACCGCTGCCGCAAAGCGACGTTGTTTTCCATCGCCAGCCGGATACCGTGCGGCCCGACGTCGAGGACCTTGTGCCTGATGTCACCGAGGATGAAACGGTCGAGCCCGACAAGATCGACGAAGACGATGGACGGGTACGTCGCTTGCGCGGAAAAGCTGCCGAAGGCTGAGGCTGGTTCCGGCCAGGTGTTTCAGAACTATCTCGCAATAGCGAAGTGGCGCGCGTCACTAGGCGATAGAATAGAGCGTTGAAAATCCTCTTTTAATCATGTTGCGCGGAAAACCGTTGCACAATGTGCCGGGGCTATTTTTTACTGCAAATAGATCGGCTGTTTAATACTTATTCAAACAGCGCAATGTACCGATTTGAACCAGGGAGACTGGTTTCAATTTGGGGTTTGAAATGGCGTTTTTGGGTATTTCCGGAATGCAATATTCCGGTGGCATGTTTGATGATGTTCGTATTGTTCTGGCTGAAGATTCAAACGTCTTTACATCGATGATCGGCAAGCGGTTGAAGGAGCTTTTCAACATCGACGTCGAGATTTGCCGGAACTTCGAAGAGCTTCAGCTTTGCTACGACAAGTCGTCCCAGGAAATCACGCTCGCCATCTCCAACATCAACCTTCCGGGCGCCGAAAACGGCGAGGCTCTGGAATATCTGGTCGATCTCAGCATTCCGACGATCGTATTCACCGGTACGTTCAACGAGGGCATGCGCGACAGGCTGATGGCCAAGGACATCGTCGACTACATCCTCAAGGACAACGTTTTCGCTGTCGATCTCCTGGCCGAATCCATTTGCCGCTTTCTCACCAACCATCGCCACCATGTGCTGATCGTTGACGACAGCCCGACGGCGCGCGCGCTGCTCTCCAGCCGCCTGAAGCGCTACAATTTCCGCGTCAGCACTGCCGACAGCGGCGCCAAGGCTCTTGAGATATTGAAGGCCAACCGCGACATCGGGTTGATGATCACCGACTACAACATGCCCGATATCGACGGCTTCGAACTGACGCGCCGCATCCGCGGCAGCATCGGCTCACACCAACTGCGGATCATCGGCGTGTCCTCGTCCTCCAATCGCCTGCTTTCGGCACGGTTCCTGAAGGCCGGCGGCAATGACTTCATGCTGCGGCCATTCATCGACGAGGAGTTCTATTGCCGCGTCAACCAGAACCTCGACACGCTGCTGCAGATCCAGTCAATGCAGCCGATGCGCAAGAGCGCCTGAGGCAAGCAGACGAACTCGAGTAAAAGAAACCCGGAGCGCCAGCGCACTCCGGGTTTCTTGCTGTTCATCGAGCCATCTTTGTGCGGCCTCAGGGCTCCAACGCTGCTCTCAGGCCGCGATGGAGTGACGGGCGGTGGCCATCGTCGTCTTGCGCTCGGCGCGCTCCTGCTGCGGCGAGCGGTGATAGAGTTCGCGATAACACTTGGAAAAGTGCGAGGCGGACACGAAACCGCAGGCGACGGCAACTTCGACCACGGGCATGGACGACTGCACCAGAAGGTGGCGGGCGCGGTCCAGCCGGATCTCGAGATAGTAGCGGGCAGGCGAGCGGCCCATTTCCTGGCGGAACAGACGCTCGATCTGTCGGCGGGACAGGCCGGCGCCATCGGCGATTTCAAGCAGCGAGAGCGGCTCGGCGAGATTGCCTTCCATCAGTTCGATGATCGAAAGTACCTTGCCGTTCTGGACGCCGAGACGCGCGCGCAGCGGCAGGCGCTGGCGATCGTGGGGGCTGCGGACGCGGTCGGTCAGATGTTGTTCGCAGACGCGGTTAACGAGCGTCTCGCCGAAGTCTTCGCCGATCAGGCTGAGCATCATGTCGAGCGAGGCGGTACCGCCGGCGCAGGTGTATAGATTGCTGTCCACTTCGTAGAGATCGGCATAGACCTCGGCCTGGGGGAACGCCTCCGAAAAGCCCGGAAGATTTTCCCAGTGGATCGCACAGCGCTTGCCATTCAGGAGACCGGCCTGGGCAAGCACATGTGCGCCCGTACAGAGACTGCCGACGGCGACGCTGCGATTGTAGGATTCGCGCAGCCACGCATTAACCGATTTGTTGTTGAACTCCTCGACGTCTATGCCCGAACAGACCAGCACCATGCCGGGACGGTTCTCGCCGCCGAGGTTGCGGCGTTCATCGGCAAGCGAGCTGTTGGCCTCGATGCCGATGCCGCAGGAAGAATAGACCTTTTCGCCGTCAACGGAGGCGAGGCGCCACGTGTAGGCCTGGTAGCCGAGCATGCGATTGGCGATGCGCAACGTGTCGATCGCGGCGGAAAACGGCAACATGGTAAACTGCGGTACCATGAAAAAGACGATAGAGCGGTTCTTATGCGACATCTTGTTCATGAGACATTTCCATGATGGAGGGCCAATGCGCTATTGGTGCTTGGAATGCGTCGCTTCGATATTCCGAAAGCGACATTCTCATGGAAAAATGCGGCCGCAAAGAGCAAAGTTGCGACATCCGTAGATTTGATGATGATCAATTGATCACTGGCGAGAACAAATATCCGCCAAATGCCGTTTCAAAATACATGTCGCTGAATTTCAAGATTAAATTTGAGTGCTCCCGAAACGACGAGAGCGGCGCTGCAGGGAAGCAGACGCCGCTCTCATGCGGGGAGGTGTGTCGCATTCATTACATGCCCTTGTGGTCGTCAACATTGTCGGCCGACGGCCAGCCGAAATCCTTGCGCATATCGATCGGCATGGACTCGATTTCCCGGGCTGCCTGCCACTGATGCCATGCACGGGTGATCTTGCGGGCATAGGCGGCGATATGTGGATAGAGTTCAGCGGAGTGGGATACCTTGGTATCTCTATAGCTGATGGTGGTCATGTCGATTTCCTTTCGTCTTGACCGATGGCTTGCGCCGTGAATTCCTTGTCACTGATATGAACCTCGTCAGGGTATCAATCAAACGAATAGAGTTTATGACAATCATCAATTTGTTTGAACGATTGCCGAAGCTGCCGAACAGGGCAGCCAATCGCTGATACGATGATCACGGTGATGCCGGTGCGGGGCCTGCTGTCGGAGGTGTCGAGGTCGTGCGCGAGGTGCTCGGGATGTCGCGCGATCTGCTCCAAGGCGAGGCGTCGCGTTGCCCGGACACGGTGCGCGGCGATGGCTGACCGCAGCCTCTGCATGATTGCTTGAAAGGTCATCGGCTCGTCTCCTTTCATCGAGTTGATCCGATGACTGTAAGAATGCGCCCAGATTGACTTTCAAACAAACAAAATGATATGGTCTTATCTATCAGGAAAATTGAAAGATGAGACGATGACATTTTCTCCTCGCCGTCCCATTCCCTTGCTCGATAACGATGTGCTGCGAACCTTCGTGGCGATCGCCGAAACGGGCAATTTCTCGACGGCCGCCGAAGCGGTGTTCCGCACACCGTCGGCCGTTTCCATGCAGATCAAGAAACTCGAAGAGCAGCTTGGCGCCACGCTCTTCCTGCGCGATGCGCGATCCGTGTCGCTGACGCAGCATGGCGAGACGCTGCTTTCCTACGCCCGTAACATGCTGGCGCTCTCCAACGAGGCGGTGTCGCGGTTCATCATGCCGGAACTCAGCGGCGTCGTGCGGCTGGGCGCGCCCGAGGATATAGGCGAGCGTCTTCTGCCTGGTATTCTGAAGGATTTCAGCGAGAGCTTTCCGGGTATCATGGTCGATGTGACCATCGACATGAGCCTTGGTATCCGCAAGCGCATGGAGGAGCAGAGGTTGGATCTGGCGCTGATCAACTGCGCGACGCGGCCGCTGCCCACCGACGGCGAGATCGTCTATCGCGAACGGCTGGTCTGGGCCGGCGCCAAGTGCGGCACGGCGCATCGGCGCGCACCTCTGCCGATCTCGATCTGGGAGGAAGGCTGCATCTGGCGCTCGGAGGCGCTGCAGCAGCTTGAGCGCATGAAGCGGGATTTCCGCGTGGCCTTTCTCAGCGGTCACACGATGGCGCAGCGCGCCGCCGTGGTCTCCGACCTGGCCATCGCGCCGCTGCCACGCTCCTATGTCACCGAAGACATGGCGATCCTCGGATCGCAGGAAGGCCTGCCGGAGCTCGGCTCGTTCGATATTCGGCTGCTCACCGTCTCGCAGCTGACCGCGCCGATGCAGACGGTCGCCGAGAGTATCCGGTTGGCGTTCAGCGAAAAGGCGAAGGCGATGGCCGCCTGATTGGCGAATGACGCTTTCGCAAGGTTTTTGCGACCGTGTGCGAAAAATCAAAATCGCGTGAAACCATTTCCACTTCAGTGCGTTATCAGCGCGCAGCAGTCATGCGACTGATGCGGAGAGCGATTTCAACAAGGGATTTCCTTTAATGACGACCACGGTAAAAATCGGCGCTGCCATCATGCTTCTTTTCACACTGGCCTCTTGCGCCAACACGATCCGTGGCGTCGGCCGCGATGCCGCCAACACGGTTGATGCGACGCAGAATGCTGGCCGTAACGTCAACCACGCCGCTCAGCGCTAACCTTTTAGGCCGGTCAGATCTGCGGTGCTCAGATCTGGGCCGGCGGGTAGGCCTTCTCAAGGCCGCCTGAAGCCGTCAGGCCTTTGCGGAACGCGATATAGGCTGGCCGGCGCTACGTCTCCGATCCATTTTCCAAGATTTTCCAGCTTCAGCGAATTCAGGAATGGTGCGCGCGACGCATTGTCGAGATGACGATGTAGACCGCCGATCAGCATGTCGTCCTGCTTCGGGTTCTCAAGAAGCAGCTTGATGTAGGACTGTTCCTGATCGCCAAGCACAGAAAGCTTGGCGGCGATCGTTTCGGGATCGGGAAACGGGGCTGATGTCATCAGTATGCTCCATGTCTCATATCGGCGGTGGCCGCGAGTCGTTCGTTGCGCGCCTTATAAGCGATGGAGCGCATTGCGAAAACCGGCCTCGCTGTCGCTGTTGTCGCAGTTGCTGCCGACAGAAACAAAATTCTCGAAAATGCCGAAATTCACCTTTGCTTAATGCCTCACTAACCATCCGGTAAGGATGTGACGCTAAGAATGGCTGCGTGGCGGGGGACAACCGCTGCTTCTCCGGATCAGGTACTGCGTCCCGGAGAAAGTGAGCTTGCTCGCGTATGGGGCAAGCGCCAGCGTTTTTCGGCAAGCCGCGCGACCTTGAGGGTTGGCGCGGCTTTCGCATTTTTGGCCGCCGCGATTGACCGGGTGCAAAGCGCCGTTGTACGCCGTTTCGAGTTTTCCGGAGCGCCGCGCCAATGACCAACGCCATCATGCTGCAAGGAACCGGCTCCGATGTCGGCAAGACGGTGCTGGTGGCCGGGCTTTGCCGGCTGGCCGCCAATCGCGGTATTTCCGTACGCCCGTTCAAGCCGCAAAACATGTCGAACAACGCCGCCGTTGCCGATGATGGCGGCGAGATCGGCCGGGCGCAGTGGCTGCAGTCGCTGGCGGCGCGCGTGCCGTCTTCGGTGCACATGAACCCCGTCCTGCTGAAGCCGCAATCGGATGTCGGCAGCCAGATCATCGTGCAGGGCAAGGTCTGGGGCCAGGCCAAGGGCCGCGATTACCAGCGACTGAAGCCGCAATTGCTCGACTATGTCATCGAGAGCTTTTTGCAGGTGTCGAAAGGCGCCGATCTCGTCATCGTCGAAGGGGCGGGGTCGCCGGCGGAGATCAACCTGCGGCCCGGCGATATCGCCAACATGGGGTTTGCGACGCGCGCCGGTGTACCGGTTGTGCTCGTCGGCGATATCGATCGCGGCGGCGTCATCGCCTCGCTGGTCGGCACCCATGCGATCCTCGACGCCGACGACCGGGCGATGATCTCGGGCTACCTGATCAACAAGTTTCGCGGTGACGTCTCGCTGTTTGACGACGGCATCGCGGCTGTGGAACGCTTTACGGGCTGGCCCTGCTTCGGCGTGGTGCCGTGGCTGAAGGCGGCCTCGCGTCTGCCGGCGGAGGATTCGGTGGCGCTTGAGAGGCTGGCCCGCGGGCAGGCCGGGGCGCTGAAGATCGCGGTTCCCGTTCTGCCGCGCATCGCCAATTTCGACGACCTCGATCCTTTGCTGGCCGAACCGGATGTCGAGCTAGTGTTTGTTCGATCCGGCGAGCGACTCCCCGGCGATGCGCAACTGGTGATCCTGCCCGGATCGAAATCGACGATCTCCGACCTGGCGGATCTGCGTCTACAGGGCTGGGACAGCGATCTGGCCGCGCATGTCAGGCGCGGCGGGCGGGTGATCGGCATATGCGGCGGCTATCAGATGCTCGGCCGCTCGGTGCGTGATCCGCTGGGGATCGAGGGACATGTCCGGGAGATCGAGGGGCTTGGGCTGCTCGACGTCGAGACGGTGATGGAAGCGGAGAAGACGGTACGCAACAGCAGCGCCGTTTCGGCCGAGCATGGCGATGCGCTGTCCGGCTACCAGATCCATCTGGGCGTCACCGAAGGGGCGGATTGCGGTCGTCCGTTCGCGATTGTCGATGGCATGCCGGACGGCGCGACCTCGGGTGACGGACGAGTTACGGGCACCTATCTGCACGGGCTGTTTTCCAGCGACGTCTACCGGTCACATCTGCTGCGGAGTTTTGGACTGACGGGGGAGAGCCGCAATTATCGCGTCGGCGTGGAACAGGCGCTCGACGAGGTTGCGGCCGATCTCGAGAGACATCTCGATAGACGCTGGCTCGATGAACTGTTCAACTAGATCTCGCCCGAGACCTCGCGGCGGCGGCGATCGAGTTCTTCGCTGTAGCGGCGCAGCGTATGGGCTTCGCTGAGCTGACCGACGACCGTGCGCTCGACCAGATTGTTGACGACGGCGAGCGCTTCGCTTTCGGTCTTGTCGAAGATCGCGGCCGCCTGCTTGGCGTTCATCTGCGGCGTCAGGAAGTCGTTGCGATAAAGCACGAAGGCGTCGAGCCCCTTGCTCTCGTCGCCGGTGTCGGTGAGGTTGGCGTAGATATCGGGCACGAGCACGAGGCCGGCATATTTGCCGCTGTCCTCGACAAGGATGACCCGCTGGGTCGAGCCGATCGGAAATTTCGCCTTGAACTGCTCGATGGTGATGCCGGTCCTTGCCGTCTTCACGTCCGCACGCATCAGCTTATCGACGGTCAGATTGCGGATCCAGCCGACATCGTGGGCGCTGCGGATGCTTTCGCCGCGCAGGTGGAAACGCCATGTGGCGAAGGAGTAGCCGAAGGTGCTGCGGACCACCAGCGATGAGGTGATGACCGCCGCGAGCACCAATACGGTGATTGGGAAGTCGCCGGTGATCTCGAGTGCGAGGAATGTCATGGTCAGCGGCCCGCCGATGACGGCGACGGCGAGCGAGCTCATGCCGACCACCGCGTAGATGATCGGTGTCAGCGTCGCATGGGCGAAATAGGGGGCGGAGTAGGCAAACAGTTTTCCGAGCAGCGCGCCCATGAACAGCGATGCGAAGAACAGGCCGCCTCGGAAGCCCGAGCCGATCGAGATGGCGGATGCGAAGGACTTCAAGAGGAACAGGCCGACCAAGACCGGGATCGCCACCTCGCGGTCGAGATTGAGGTGCAGCGCGCCGTGTCCGGCCGACAGCACCTGCGGGGTGATCAGCGCCAGCAGACCGACGACGATGCCGCCGAGCGCCGGACGCAACGGCAGGGCGATGGAGCTGCGGCGGGCAAGTTCCTCGATGAAGGCGACGCCCTGCATGATCAGGATGCCGATGCCAGCGCAGAAAGCGCCGAGCAGGATGGCCGGGATGTAGTCCGCCGGCATCACCTTTCCGAAATTGCCGACGTCGATGATGAAGTCGCCCTCGGCCAGAAACCGAGCGACCAGATTGGACACCAGCGCCGAGACCACAACCGGCGTCAGAGATACGATCGTATAGGTGCCGATGATGAGCTCGAAGGCGTAGAAGGCGCCGGTCAGTGGCGCGTTGAAGGCTGCGGCAATGGCGCCGGCGGCGCCGCAGCCTACCAGAACGCGCAAATCCGACCGGCGGAGTTTGAGCTTGAACCCGAGCTTGGAGGCTATGCCCGACGCCAGCTGCGTATAACCGGCCTCAAGCCCGACGGAGGCGCCGAAGCCGTTGGATATCAGGTTCTGGATGGCGACGATGACGCTGTCGGTCAGCGACAATCGCCCGCCATGCAGCGCATTCGCCTCGATCGGGTCGACCATCGGTTTCTTGCGGGTCTTGGCGAGCACGAACATCAGCAGGCCGAGCAGGATGCCGCCGCAGACGGGTGCCGCTATCAGCAGAAACTTGTCGTCGATTTGCGACGAGCTCAGCCGCTCGACGTCGCTGATGCCGAAAATCAGGCTGTGCATTTCCCGTGAGATCAGACTCATGCCGGTAACGGCGAGGCCCGAAGTGAGCCCAACGATGGCTCCAGCCAGCACCATGCCCAGCTCGGTTCGACGCAGAAGCGCGCGCATTCGCCCGGCATCAAGCAAAGTGTGGAGCGGACCAAGCCGTCTGAGATAAATTTTGAGGCGCATGGTTGGCAAACTAGGCGGGCGTCGGCCTGTTCAAGGGCGGACAATCAGGGGAGAACGCGGTGTTAAGTCGCTTGCGCTGCAATTGCGGCAAAAGCCCGGCGGATGCAACAGGTTTTTTCGAGATAAGTATATGATAAAAGACGACAAATTTGGTAGAGATGGTCGTCTTGGCGGTTGACGATCGTCAACGCGCGGCTTGCGACTATCCCTCAAGTCGATTGACTTAATCTTGCCGCTTGCCTAACGATCAGCGACATAACGAATGGTTCCGGATCGCCGAAAGCGATGCGGATGAAAAGGGAATGTGACGGGGTGGACCCAACCAGGGCGCCTTCATCACAGCCGACCCCGCGACTGTAGAGCGGTCAGGGTCTTCCATCCGGCGTCGGACGCGCTTTGTCGGCTGCCTGCGTGGTGCAGGCGGATGAAGCGAGGAAGGCGACGGAAAAGCCACTGGAAATGCAGGCATGATCAGCCGGGGTTGGACGCCTCCTTATCTACGAATCGTCCGCCTCTTCATGTCCGCAGCCGGGAAGGCGAGGAAGAACCGATGGCGCGATCGGGACAGCTATTCCGGCTGTCCCGATCGCTGCCTGGACCCGCGAGCCAGGAGACCTGCCAATCGTGCCGGGCGAAAAGCCCAACCCAGGGCGTTGTGCCCGATGCCAGCACGGAGGTTGTCATGGCAGACAGTGAGATTTTTTCGCCGGCTCGGCTGGCGTTGGGGAGCGCAGACAGTCGCGACCTCGTCATGCGGGTGGCCACAAACTCCTCCCTCATTCATGTGCCCAAGCTTCGCTCGGGCGATGTCACAGGAATGCAGCCCGCCCAAGTCCTTGGGTGGGGAAGACTCGTCAAACGTGAAGAGGTTATTCACCGCGCAGACGCGCGATGGCTGGATTCCTGTGACAAGCACAGGAATGAGGGCGTAGCTGATTGGGGCGCGTTGTCCTCGACGATCTCGTCATCCTTCACGGAAACCTTTCCCCGATGACATCCGCCACCTTCATCCTCGGCGGCGCCCGCTCGGGCAAATCGCGTTTCGCCGAGAACCTCGTCATCGACAGCGGTCTCCAACGCCACTACGTCGCCACGGGGCGGGCATGGGACGAGGAGATGCGCGCGCGGATCGACCAGCACCAGGCGGACCGCGGCGAGTTCTGGACCACGCATGAGGAACCGCTCGATCTCGTCGGCAAGCTTTCAGATGTCGACGGCGAGGGACGGGCCATACTGGTCGACTGCCTGACGCTGTGGGTCACCAATCTGATGATGGAGGAACGCGACATGGCGCCGGAGTTCGCGGCGCTGGCCGCCTGGCTGCCGAAAGCCAAGGCGCGCGTCGTCATCGTTTCCAACGAAGTCGGCCTTGGCATCGTGCCTGACAATCGCATGGCGCGCGATTTTCGTGACCATGCTGGCCGACTGCACCAATTGATCGCGGCTGAGGCCGCGGATGTGTATTTTATCGCGGCAGGCCTGCCGCTGAAAATGAAGGGTTAAATTCGATGAACCAGCAGAAAATTCCCGCCACCGTGATCACCGGTTTTCTCGGCGCCGGCAAGACGACGATGATCCGCAACCTACTCACAAATGCCGGGGGCAAGAAGATCGCGCTCATCATCAACGAGTTCGGCGATCTCGGCGTCGATGGCGAGGTGCTGAAGGGCTGCGGCGCGGAGAACTGCACCGAGGACGACATCATCGAACTCACCAACGGCTGCATCTGCTGCACCGTGGCCGACGACTTCATTCCGACGATGACCAAGCTGCTCGAGCGCGAGAACCGTCCGGATCATATCGTCATCGAGACCTCCGGCCTGGCTTTGCCGCAGCCGTTGGTCGCCGCGTTCAACTGGCCCGATATCCGCACGCAGGTGACCGTCGATGGTGTCATCACCGTGGTCGATAGCGCTGCCGTCGCTGCCGGACGCTTCGCCGATGACCATGACGCCGTGGATGCTCTCCGGGTCGAGGACGATGCGCTCGATCACGAAAGCCCGATCGAGGAGCTGTTCGAGGACCAGCTGACCTGCGCCGACCTGATCGTGCTCAACAAGACGGACCTGCTCGACGCCGCCGGCCTTGCCCGCGTACGTGAAGAGGTCGCCTCGCGGATTGCTAGAAAGCCTGCGATGATCGAGGCGAAAAACGGCGAGGTGCCGGCGAGCGTGCTGCTCGGTCTCGGCATCGGCACCGAGGATGATGTCGGCAACCGCAAGTCGCATCACGAACTGGAGCATGAGGACGGCACGCCGCACGATCACGACGAGTTCGACAGCTTCGTCGTCGACCTCAGTGCGATCTCCGATCCTGCCACCTTTGTCGAAAGCCTGAAGGCCATCGTCGCCGAACACGACGTGCTGCGCCTCAAGGGCTTTGTCGATGTCCCTGGCAAGCCGATGCGCCTGCAGCTGCAGGCCGTCGGCAGCCGAATCGACCATTATTTCGACCGCGCCTGGGCGACTGGTGAGGTCCGCGCCACGCGTCTGGTGGTGATCGGCCTGCATGACATGGACGAAAGAGCGGTGCGCAAGGCGATCGCGGCGCTCGCATAAGGCAAACCAATGCATCTGCTTCTGGCACAGCAGGGAACGATCAGCGATGGCGAGGAGGCGATCGATCTTGGTCAGTCTCCCGGCGACATCCTGTTCCTTTCCGCCGCCGACACCGAACTGGCGGCCATCGCCGCGGCGCATCGCCAGTCCGGCGGGCGGTCGTTGCGCATCGCCAGCCTGATGAGCGTCAAGCATCCGATGTCCGTCGACGCCTATGTCGAGCGCACGGCGCGGCATGCGAAGCTGATCATCGTCCGGGCGCTCGGCGGCGCCAGCTACTTCCAGTACGCGCTGGAAGCGCTGCATGCGGTTGCGGCGCGGCAAGGCGCGCTGGTGGCGGTGCTGCCGGGGGATTCCAAGCCGGACGCCGGGTTGACGCCGTTTTCGAATGTGCCGCTTGAGGACCTGAATGCGCTTTGGGCCTATCTGATCGAAGGCGGGGACGCCAATTCGCGGGCGTTTCTCAGCTATGCCGAAGCGATGCTGTCTGGGGCGGAGAAGCCGGAGGCGGCGGCGCCGCTGATGAAGGCCGGGATCTGGTGGCCGGGGCGGGGTGTGATCGGGGTTGAGGAGTGGAGGCGGGTGTCGGCGGGTGCGGTGATGGGTTCCTTCGGGGACACTACGGCTGCGGCACCCCCCTCTGTCC
>UCCA01000039.1 GCA_900470805.1 Hyphomicrobiales bacterium
GCGCCGAGACGCTCGCGTTCCATCTTCAGCCGCTCAAGCTCACGCTCGACCTCGCGGAGATCAGGCATCGACTGCATCGCCTCGAGGCCGGCCAGTCGCAGGGCTTCGTGCGGAGCAACGTTCAGCGCCTCGCGGATGCGGGCTTCGGTCTCAAGACGTTTCTCACGAGCGGACACGAGGCGTTCCTCGGCACGGCCGCGGCGTTCGCGGCTCTCGGCGAGCTCCGACAGCGCGGTCGCCGCCTTGTGGTCGACATCGCGCTGGACCAGTTCGGCTTGGGCCAACAGATCGGCTGCAGCGCGTCTGCTATCATCGGCCTTCTGCAATTCATTCAGCAGGCCACGGCGCTTGTCGTCGAATTCGTCGGGGGCCATCTCGAGATCAGCCGCTTCCTCGCGGGCCTCCTCCTCGCGGTCGCGCAACGTGGCGATATGATCCTCGGCGCTTGACGCGCGCTGGCGCCAGGTTTCTCGTTCCTGGCCAATCGCCAATATGCGGCGCTGGCGGGCATCGTTTTCGCGGTTCAGGCTTTCGTGCCGGGCACGGGCTTCGGCCAGCGCGCCGCGATCGGTGGCAACGTCGGCCTGCTGCAGGCGCAATTTCTCGTCGATGGCGGTCAGATCCGGCGCATCGTCGAGCTCGATGCGGGCGTTCTCTTCCTGAATGGCGATGTCTTCGAGCTGGCTCTGCAACTGGCTGACGGCCTCGGCGATGACGTCGCGGCGGCGGATGAGATCGCCGGAGGCACGCTCGGCGGCAGCGAGTGCCTCGCGCGCTTCGGCCAGATGCCGGGCGGCCGTGCGGCTGACGTCGCGGGCGGCGGCCAGCCGTTGTTCCTCTTGCGAGATGGCCTCGGCGGCGACCGCAAGCCGCTCCTCGGCTTCCTCAAGCACGTCGCGGGCGAGCGCGGCTTCGCTCTCCAGTTCCGACAGCCGGTTCTTCTGGGCGAGACGCAGGGCGGCAGCGCTCGGCGCGTCGGCGCCGGTGACGTGGCCATCCCAGCGATAGACGGCGCCGTCCCTCGTCACCAGACGCTGGCCGGGCTTGAGGCTCGGCATCAGGCGCCGCGCATCGGCATCCGAGACGAGGCCGATCTGCTTCAGGCTGCGCGTCAGGGCGGCCGGGGCGTTGATGTGGTCGAGCAGCGGCGTGACGCCGCCGGGCAACGCGGGGTCAGACGTACCATCGCCATTGTCGGACCAGTGGGCGGGCGCCTGCGGATCGAGCGGCGATTCCAGATCGTCGCCGAGCGCCGCACCCAGTGCGGTCTCAAAGCCGCGGTCGACGCGCAGATCATCGGCCACGGGCGCGAACTCGCCGGCGGCGGCACCTGATGCCAGCATGCGGGAAATGGTGCGCGCTTCTGTCTCAATGGCGTTCAGTTGCGAGCGGGCCTGATCCACCGGCGCGCGCGACAGCGCTTCGGTCTGGCGGGCGGCGGCCAGCGCCTGTTCAACCGTCTGGATGGCGGCTTCGGCGTCGGCGACCGCGCTTTCGCCGTCTTCGACCACGGTGCGTTTCTCGTCGGGATCCGGCAGCGTGGCGATACGCTCGCCGACCGACGAGAGCTCGCGGTTGGCCTCGTCCATCTGCCGCTCAAGGCGCATCTTGCGATCGGCGAGATCGCGGATGGCGCGTTCGAGCTGGTTGCGGCCGGCGGCGGCCTCGGCGCGCTCGGCGGTCAGGCCGGTGAAGATGCGCTCGCTGTCGGAAAGCTTGGCGGCGGCTTCCTCGAAGGCCTCGCGGGTCTCTTCGGCATAGCGGCCGGAATCGGCGAGGATCTCGTTGATCTCCGCCTCTTCGGCATCGAGCCGCGCCAGAATCTCGGCGTTGTCGGCAACGAGACGCTCCTCGCGCCTGATATCTTCGGCAAGCTGGGCCAGCCTGCGGGTCAGCTCGTCGCGGCGGCGCAGGATGCGGTTGGCATCCTCTTCGAGCTGGGTCTTGGCGATCTGCAGGCGCTGCAGGGCGGCGGCGGCGCGGGCCTCGCCTTCGCGCAGTTCCGGCAGCTTCAGGCTCGATATGGCCTGCGCCTTGGCGGCCTCCATCTGCATCTGCGCCTTTTCGGCGACGATCGAGGTGGCCTGGTTGAGGGCGCTGTCGGCCTCGGCCTCGGCTTCCTTGGCCTGGACCCAACGGATATGCAGAAGCATCGCCTCACGGGCGCGGATATCGGCGGAGAGCGACTTGAAGCGATTGGCCTGGCGGGCTTGGCGCTTCAGGCTCTCGATCTGGCTTTCAAGCTGCGAGGTGACATCATCGAGGCGTTCGAGATTGCCTTCGGCGGCGCGCAGACGCAGCTCAGCCTCGTGGCGCCGCGAATGCAGGCCGGAAATGCCGGCGGCCTCTTCCAGCAGCTGGCGTCTCGCCTGCGGCTTGGCCGAGATCAGCTCGCCGATGCGCCCCTGCCCGACCATCGACGGCGAGCGGGCGCCGGTGGAAGCGTCGGCGAAAAGCAGTTGCACGTCCTTGGCGCGGCTTTCCTTGCCATTGATGCGGTAGACCGATCCCTGCTCGCGCTCGATGCGGCGGGTGACCTGGATCTCGTCGCTATCGTTGAAGGCGGCCGGCGCCGTGCGATCGGAGTTGTCGAGGTAGAGCGCCACTTCGGCGGTGTTACGGGCGGGTCGATTGCCGGAACCGGAGAAGATGACGTCGTCCATGCCAGACGCACGCATGTTCTTGTAGGAATTCTCGCCCATCACCCAGCGCAGCGCTTCGACGAGATTGGACTTGCCGCAGCCGTTCGGGCCGACGACCCCGGTCAGGCCGCGCTCGATGATGAATTCGGAGGGTTCGACGAAAGACTTGAAGCCGACGACGCGAAGCTTGTTGAACTTCATGCGACCTGCCTCGGGAGCCACAGGCGCAAAGGTTCAATCAACGAAAAAACGGGCGCACGGCTTCCGCCATCGCCCGTCTTGTGGAAACGGTTCAGCTTAGAGCAGGCTGTCGATAAGGGCCGACAGGGTGTCAACCGACATGTCTCCAGAGTAGCGCTTTCCGTTGATGAGGAAAGTCGGCGTGGCGTTGACGCCGAATTCCTTGGAACCCCGTTCCCGCGTCGCGTTCACTTCATCCAGCAGCGTCTGGTTCGTCAAGCACTTCGTGAAGCTATCCTCACTAAATCCAGCGAGTTTCGACATCTGCAGCAGTGCGGCGCGGCCGTCTTCGGCGGCGGCCCAGGTCTGCTGCTGCTTGAAGAGCATGGAGACCATCGGGAAATACTGTTCCGGCGTGCTCAGATCATCCGGCTTCGACGGGTTGCAGCGGGCCAGCATGAAGGCGGCGGCGGCGCGTGGGTCGAAGGGGAATTCGCGGATGACGAAGCGTGCCTTGCCGGTATCGACATACTTCTTCTTGATCTCGTCGAAGGTGGTGTTGTGGAAGTGGGCGCAATGCGGGCAGGTCATCGACATGTATTCGACGATGGTGACCTTGGCATCTTCCTTGCCCAGCGACATTTCAGGCAGAGCGCCGGGGGTCAGCACGGCAGCCATGTCGACATCGCCGTCAGCAGTTGGAATTTCAACAGCCGCGTTGGCGTTGCTGAAAACCGCCAAACTTGCCGTTGCGGCAGCAGCGCCGCCCAGAAGCTGGCGTTTGGTCAGTTGCATTTCGGACATCTGCATAAATTCCTCATAAGCGAGAGTAGCGGCTGTGACTGCGATATAACGGCGCGAGGCCGCGAACAAGGCACGCGTGAGGCAGTTTCTTCAAACAATTGTGACCTTGATGGGACGAAGGTGCGCGGCTGGCAAGCAACTTTGGATTTTATTTGGCGCGGAAGGCGGCTGGGGTGTTTCTGCCAGCATAGAGAAACCGTCTGTTTCGCCTATTACCGCCGCTTCCCCAGCATGACGGTCCCCAGCCGCTTGACCGCATCGCGCAGCTTGCCGTCCTCGATCCCCTCCATCATGTCCTCGAGCCTTCTCGCCGCCTCGCCCTTCAGCGGCAGCGGGGTGCGGGAGCGCTTGTGGGCCTGCGAGACCGGCTTCTGGACGATGCGGATCTGGTGGACGGCGGAGAAGCCGAAGAAGCTGTTGATGCGTTGGATGAGTTCGCCTTGGGCGTGGGTGAGAAACAGCGCGCGAGCGCCTTCGCAGGCGATGGTCAGCACGCCGGGGCGAAAGCTGCCTTCGTCGCCCCCCCTCGCCCAGGCGATCTTTTCCGGCCGGGTGCAATCGGCGAAATCCTCGCCGGCGATCTCGTCCCACGAGCCGAGCAACGCCGTGTTGATGCCGGCGCGCTTGGCGAGCACGGGGTCGATCAGGCCGTTGGCCAGTTCGGATATCTGTTTTTCGCCTTTGCGTGGATAACTCATCGAAACCTTCGGATGCCGTGACTATCAGGCGCCTTCGCCTTGATCGGGCGTCATTGCTTCGCCAAGTATACGGCAATTCCCCTCGCCACGGCAAATGATGACCCTAGCAACCCTCACCGCGCCCTCCGCAAAGCCCCTGCTCGACTGGTACGATCGCCACCACCGCGACCTGCCCTGGCGCGTCTCGCCGCCGATGGCAAAACGCGGGATCAAGGCAGAGCCCTATCATGTCTGGCTGTCGGAGGTGATGCTGCAGCAGACCACAGTGCCGGCGGTCAAACCCTATTTCCTCAATTTCCTGGCGCGCTGGCCGACGGTGGGCGATCTTGCCGACGCGCCGAATGAGGACGTGATGGCGGCCTGGGCGGGGCTTGGCTATTACGCCCGCGCCCGCAACCTGAAGAGATGCGCCGAAGCGGTGGCGCGCGAGCATGGCGGCGTGTTTCCCGATACCGAGGAAGGGCTGAAGGCGCTGCCGGGGATCGGCGACTATACGGCCGCCGCCGTGGCGGCGATCGCGTTCAACCGGCAGGCATCCGTCATGGACGGCAATATCGAGCGGGTGGTCTCCAGGCTCTATGCCATCGCGACGCCGCTGCCGGCGGCCAAGCCGCTGATGAAGCAGAAGGTGGGCGTTCTGACGCCAGCGGACCGGCCCGGCGATTTCGCGCAGGCGATGATGGATCTTGGCGCAACGATCTGTACGCCGAAGCGGCCGGCCTGCGCGCTCTGTCCGTTCAACGGATCGTGCGAGGCCTTGATGCTGCATGATCCCGAGCACTTTCCGGTCAAGGCCGCCAAGAAGGCAAAGCCCGTGCGCCAGGGTGCCGCCTTCGTGGCGGTGACATCTGACGGCGAGATCCTGCTCAGGCGGCGGATCGAGACCGGGCTTCTCGGCGGCATGACCGAGGTGCCGACGACCAGGTGGACGGCGCGTGTTGACGGCGAGACATCGGCGGATGCGGCGCCGTTTGCGGCGGATTGGGAGCCTTGCGGCACGGTCGTGCATGTGTTCACCCATTTCGAGCTGCGGCTGTCGATCTGGCGCGTCGCCATTCCCTCCGCTCTCCCGTCGGTTGACGGATGGTGGGAGGCGGTTACAAATCTTCACGCACAGGCGCTGCCAACCGTCATGAAAAAAGCGATCACCTCAGCTATTCCCCTCGCATTCAACCATTCCAAGGACTGATCAATGCCCATCGATCATATTGTCTTCGATATCGGAAAAGTTCTGATCCATTACGATCCCGATATTCCCTTCAGCCGCCTGATCCCCGACGAGACCGAACGAAAGTGGTTCTTCGACAACGTCTGCACCCACGACTGGAACATAGAGCAGGACCGCGGTCGCACATGGGACGAAGCCGAGGCACTGCTGATCGAAACCCACCCCGCGCATGAGGCCAACATCCGCAGCTTCCGCAAGCATTGGCACGAGATGGTCTCGCATTCCTACGACGACAGCGTCGCCATCATGGAAGCGCTGATCGCCGAGGGCCGCGACGTGACGATGCTGACCAACTTCGCCTCCGACACGTTCCGCGAGGCGCAGGTGCGCTTTCCGTTTCTCACCAAGCCCCGCGGCGTAACGGTGTCTGGTGATATCGGACTGATCAAGCCTGACATCGCGATCTACGAGACGCATGCCAGAAGCTTCGGCCTCAATCCGGCGACGACGATCTTCATCGACGATTCGGCGCCCAATGTCGAAGGCGCCAAGGCAGCCGGCTGGGATGCGGTCCTGTTCACCGGCGCCGACAGGCTGCGCGCCGATCTGGCCGAACGCGGCGTGAGGGTCTGATCATGGCATTCGATCCGGTCAAGGAAATCACCCTCTTCCACGATGCCATCAACAGACTCGACTACCAGATGATCGAGGACTACTTCTCCGAGGACGCGACCTACGTGTCGAACGGCGTCGGCAGTCTTGCGGGGCGCGACGCGATCATGACGGCCTTCCGCAAATATTTCGACGATTATCCGGACCAGACGGCATTCAACACGCTTATCGAGCGCGTCAGCCCGCAGGCCGGCCGCGCCGTGTGGTCGGTGCGGGCGACGCACAGCAAGACCGGCAAACCGCTGGTGCGCGAGGGCGAGGAGACGATCACCTTCAACGAGGATGGCCGCGTAACGCGTGTCGATGTCAAGGACTATCAGGCGTTCTAATCCCTGCCCTCCGCCCTAACGCGACGAGAAACGCAAATTTCTCATCGCGTTAGGAACAATCAGCGCCGTTGACGGTTTTGTGATGACCCGCGCATGACGCGGCTTCGAGCAAAACGATAAGTCAGCCGTGCTGACAGGAGGTTACGATGGGTAGAGGTATCTTGCTGTGGTTTCTGGGCGTTCCGATTCCGCTGATCCTTCTCATTCTGCTGTTCTGGCACTAGGGGGTGGCGATGTCGTTTACCTCCCCCACGGTGGCCGACGCGCCACTGGAATCATCGTCCTCGGCCGTCAGCTGGGGACCAATAATCGCCGGCACGCTTGCCGCCACCGCAATCTCACTCGTCTTCCTGCTGATCGGCTCCGGCCTCGGGTTGACCATGGTGTCGCCTTGGTCGCATGACAGCGCCTCGCTGACGACGGTCGGCGCGACGGCTGCCATCTGGCTAATCGTCGTGCAGTGGGTTTCGGCCGGCCTCGGCGGCTATCTCACCGGTCGGCTGCGCACCAAATGGGTCGGCGTTCACACCTACGAGGTGTTCTTTCGTGACACCGCGCATGGCTTCCTCGCCTGGGCGCTAGCAACCGTCATCGTTGCCGGCGTGCTTGGCTCAGCGCTGTCCTCGATCGTCAGCACCGGAACGCAGGCGACTGCAACAGCAGTTGGTGCCGTCGGCGCCGCGGGTGCGGCAACGGCCGCAAGCGCCAGCGACGGTGCGACCGGCGGATTCTCGCCAGCCTACTTTACCGATGCGCTGCTGCGTCCGGCAAACACGGCACCGGCTGCCGGCAACCAGAGTGACGAGGCCGTCAGTGCGCAGGTGACCCGCGTGCTGGTCAACGGTTTCGTTGACGGCAAGCTCTCGGCCGATGACCAGGCCTATGTCGAGCAGGTCGTTGCGGCACGCACCGGGCTGTCGGAAACCGATGCCAAGGCCCGCGTCGATGCAGTGCTGAAGCGGATCGACGAGACCAAGGTGGCGGCACAGAAGGCGGCGGATACCGCCCGCAAGACGGCCTCGGCCGTGGCGCTGTTCGGTGCGCTGTCGCTGTTCGTCGGTGCATTCATCGCCAGCGTTTCCGCCGCAATCGGCGGTCGTCAGCGCGATGAAGACGAAGAGCGGTTGGCGCTGCTGCAGCGTTGAATAGGTCAAACCCTGTAAAGATCGGGAGACGCTCGGAGAAATCCGGGCGTCTTTTGCGTTTGCTGCCTCAAGCTTCGGCGTTTCTAGCCCGCAAACGTGAAGACGCCCGGGGTATGATCCCGGGCGCCTTTTGCCGTGTTCCGCAACTGGAGGTACAAAAACCGGAACGCGGCAGTCTCGATCAGGCCTCGTGGATCAACCCGCGGCGGCCAGATCACTGCGGATAACGGACCTGAGCTCGTCGATCGGGCGCAGGGATTTCCCGTCGTCGAAGTGCCAGAAGGTCCATCCGTTGCATGCATCAAGACCCTGGACTTTTGCCCCAAGGCGATGAATGGAGCCGGCGTCGCCGCCGGATGCGATCGTGCCGTCGGCGCGCACGATGGCGCTGTAACGGCGCTTGGCATCGCTCAGCACCTGGCCGGGCTTGATCAGGCCGCTTTCGACCAGAACGTTGAAGGCGACGCGCACTTCCTGCTTCTTGCCGGTCATGACCGTCAGTTCGGCCTTGCCGAGCGGCTCGACCGCCTCGATGCGGGCCGATGCCGCGTCGATGTAATCCTGCTCGCGCTCGATGCCGACGAAGTGGCGGCCGAGGCGCTTGGCGACGGCGCCGGTGGTGCCGGAGCCGAAGAACGGGTCGAGGATGATGTCGCCCGGCTTCGAGGAAGCCATGATGACGCGGGCGAGCAGCGCTTCCGGCTTCTGCGTCGGATGCACCTTTTTGCCGTCGTCGCCCTTCAGGCGCTCGCCGCCGCTGCAGATCGGGAACAGCCAGTCGGAGCGCATCTGCACGTCATCGTTGGAGGCCTTCAGCGCATCGTAGTTGAAGGTGTAGCCCTTGGCTTTGGCGCTCGGGCTTGCCCAGATCATCGTCTCGTGAGCGTTCTGGAACCGGCGGCCCTTGAAGTTCGGCATCGGGTTGGTCTTGCGCCAGACGATGTCGTTGAGGATCCAGAAGTTGAGATCCTGCAACGTGGCGCCGACGCGGAAAATGTTGTGGTAGGAACCGATGACCCAGAGCGTGCCCGTCGGTTTCAGCACGCGGCGGCAGGCGAGCAGCCAGGCGCGGGTGAAGGCATCATAGGCCTCGAAGGAGGCGAACTGGTCCCACTCGTCATCGACGGCATCGACCAGCGACTGGTCAGGGCGATGCAGCGAACCACCGAGCTGGAGGTTGTAGGGCGGGTCGGCGAAGATGACGTCGACGGAGTGGGTCGGAAGGGCCTCAAGAGCCGAAACGCAATCGCCCTTGATGATCGTGTCGATCCATGAACCCGGCCTTGCGGAGGCCTTGAGATCGGCAAGCGGAAATACTGACGCCATCTTTAAACTCGCTCATACACGTTACGCTCTTTACTGTCTGTTATGGTTACTCATCTTGGTTACCAAAGCCTGAACCGGCGTGCGATTTCGGGAAAATAAATGGCTTGATGGCGAAGATTAACGAGATGCTGTAGAGACAACCCATGCGAAAAAGGGAAGCGATCAAGCGTCTGAGAAGCAATGCCGAGGCGGTTCGCGCGCTCGGCGCGACCTCGCTTTATCTGTTCGGCTCCGTTGCCCGTGACGAGGCAAAAACGGCAAGCGACATCGACCTGTTCATCGACTACGATTCCAAGAGCACAT
Source organism: Hyphomicrobiales bacterium (assembly GCA_900470805.1). Taxonomy (GTDB): domain Bacteria; phylum Pseudomonadota; class Alphaproteobacteria; order Rhizobiales; family Rhizobiaceae; genus Rhizobium. The sequence continues at coordinate 9,268 of UCCA01000039.1, forward strand.
TCAACGCCTTCGATCTGATCGGCATCAAACTGATGCTTGAGGAAAGGCTTGATGGGTATGTGGACATTACGACGCGCGATGGTCTGCATCCGCGGCTCAAGTCTAACATCGAAGAAACGGCGATGCGGGTGTTTTGACGACGCGCGAAATCCTCAACTCTTAAAAAAGAAGTCCTCGCCTTCACTCCGATTTTGCGGTCTGCTGCCTGTACTGCCGAACAGAAAGCGAGTCGTGCATTCGGGAGGGAGCATTGCAGATAGCTACCGCACAATCGGTCGTTTCGCCTGATATCGCCGCGAATGGAGCGGCGATACGCATGCTCATACGCCAAGCCGCCGCAGCAGGAGCAAGATTGGTCAGCTTCTGCGAAGGAGCTCTTTCCGGATATGGAAAGATGCAGATCATGAGCCCGGCTGACTGGGCGACATTCGACTGGGCAGCCCATACGGCCGAGCTTCGCACGATCTCCGAGTTGTGCGGAGACCTTAAGATATTCGCGGTCATTGGCGGCGCTCACCGCTTCGCCGATGACCGCCCGCCGCACAACAGCCTTTACGTATTGTCCGACGCGGGCAAACTGATCACCCGATACGACAAGCGCTTTCTCTCCAACTCGGAACTTCAGGGCTGGTACACCCCTGGCACGGCGCCGATCTCGTTTGACGTCGATGGCTATCGTTTCGGCTGCGCAATCTGCATCGAGGCACATTTCCAGGAGGTGTTCATCGAATATGAGCGGCTGGGCGTGGACGCGGTCATCTTCTCGTCCTACGGAATCCCACCAGATTTCCAGATCGTATTGCGGGCGCATGCCAGTCTGAACTGCATCTGGATCGGGGCTGCCACGCCAGTGCAGAAGACTCACAAGGGGCCGGCCGGAACAATCGGGCCCGATGGAAACTGGGTGGCGCAATGCCCGGCGAAGACGGAACCCGGATTTGCGATTGCCACCCTCGACCGGGACGATCCGGGCCACGACATTCCACTCAACAAAGCGCGCCCATGGAGGGCAAGCGCAAGGCAGGGCGACATATACCGAACGCAAATGCGAGACGACACAGCCGCCGAGGACAGAAGCAGCTATTGAGCAAGACCTGCTACCCCACCGCCTCATGCACCGCCCGGCTATCCACGGGCGCCTCCGCTCTCTCGTTCATCCCGTAATCGCGCACCACATTTCCGATCCTCAGCCGATAGTCGGCGAAGATGCCGTTGCGGCCGGCGCTTTGCGCGGCGCGATGGCATTCGAGGTTGCGCCAGCGCTTGACCGCCTCCTCGTCGCGCCAGAAGGAGAGCGAGAGGAGCTTGCCGCGCATCGTCAGGCTTTCGAAGCGCTCGATGGAGATGAAGCCGTCCATCTTTTCCAGCTCGGCCCGCAGTTCTCCGGCGAGGTCGAGATAGGTGTGGCGTTCGCCGAGATAGGGCAGAACTTCGAAGATGACGGCGATCATGGCTGCACCCGTGCGGCGTGAGGCAGGGATACGTTCTTCAGGAAGATGCGGTCTTCCTTAAGGATGAAGCGCTCGCGCTTGGCGAATTCGTAGTTCTCGCGGCCGAGCGGGTCGGCGGCGAGACGGGCGCGGTAGGCTTCGTAGGCGGCGAGGCTTTCGATGTTGTAAACGCCGTAGGAGGTGGTCGTGGAGCCCTCGTGTGGGGCGAAATAGCCGATCAGCTCGGCGCCGTTGCGCGGAATGGCCTGGCCCCAGTTGCTGCTGTACTCGGCGAATTGATCCTTCTTGAACGGATCGATCTCGTAGCGGATGAAGCAGGTAATCATCGTCGTCTCCTTTTGTCGGTGAGACGGTTTTGCCATATTGCCGGGCGGGCATGCTTCGGTTACGGTCGAACTATGCAGGAGATCGACCCATGAAAGAAGGACCCGACATCGCGCAGATCGGCGCGCTCATCGGCGATCCCGCCCGTGCCAACATGCTGACGGCACTGATGGGCGGCAAGGCGCTGACGGCGACGGAGCTTGCTGCGGCCGGCGGCATCACCGTGCAGACGGCGAGCACGCATCTGGCCAAGCTTGAGGCCGGGCAACTGTTGGCGCAGCGCAAGCAGGGGCGCCACCGCTATTTCACGCTGGCCGACGATGCGGTCGGCAAGCTGCTCGAAAACATCATGGGATTTGCGGCCGGGCGCGGGCATCTGCGCCATCAGCCGGGGCCGAAGGAACCGGCGCTGCGCAAGGCGCGGATCTGCTACGATCATCTGGCCGGTGATTTCGGCGTGCGGATGCTGGATAGTCTGGTCGCCAAGGGCGCGATCGATGCCATCGGCGACGGGTTGGCGCTGACAGGTAAGGGCGAGAGCACGCTGAAATGCATCGGTATCGATGTCGGCGATCTCAAAGCGTCCAGGCGGCCGCTTTGTCGCTCCTGTCTCGACTGGAGCGAACGGCGCGCGCACCTGGCCGGCAGTCTCGGAAAAGCGCTGCTCTTGAAGTTCTTCGACAAGGGCTGGGCGCGGCGGACGGCCGGCAGCCGCTCGGTAATCTTTTCACCGAATGGAGAGCGGCAGTTTTTGGCGCTGTTTCCGATCGACGCTTGAGGGCGCGGGGCGCAGGCCCTGCGGGTCGCATGCGCGCCAGGCGCGCAATTCACAGGCGTGCGAGCGGGCATTGCAAATTCTAATCGATCGGATGAGTATATGCCGCCGGTTTGTCGGTATTGCAAAGCGATCGAGGCCTTGATGTTTCCGCTTTCCCACATGATGAAATCGTTCATACGCAAGGGCCGCCTGACCGTCATCGATGCCGATGGGAAGCGCCATGTTTTCGAAGGCTCGGCCGGTCCTCACGTGACCATGCGACTGACAGACAAGAAGCTCTACAAGACTCTGGTCTTCAAGGCCGAGCTTGCGGCGGGTGAAGCCTATATGGATGGAACGATGCGGTTCGAGGAGGGTTCGACGCTGCGCGACTTCCTGACCCTTTTCTCGATCAACCGCCTGTCGCTCGGCTCCTACCCGATCCAGAAGGTGCTGCGCGCCATCAAGATGCGGTTTCGCAAGCGCCAGCAGTCGAACCGCAAGGGCGAGGCGCAGCAGAACGTTGCCCATCACTACGATCTCGGCAATGATTTCTACAAGCTGTTTCTCGACCGGAACATGCTCTACTCCTGCGCTTATTTCCGCGAGCCCGGCGAAACGCTGGAAGAGGCGCAGCGCAACAAGCTGCGGCTTCTCGCCAGCAAGCTCGGGCTCAAGCCGGGAATGAAGGTGCTGGATATCGGCTGTGGCTGGGGCGATCTGGCGCTTTATTTGGCGGCGCTCGAGGATGTCGAGGTTGTCGGCGTGACTCTGTCCGTCGAGCAGCAGGCGCTTGCCACCGAACGCGCCAAGGAGGCTGGACTTGCCGATCGCGTCCGCTTCGAGCTCAAGGACTACCGGGAGGTCGAGGGGCAGTTTGATCGCATCGTTTCCGTCGGTATGTTCGAACATGTCGGCGTCCAGCATTATGACGAGTTCTTCAAGAAGCTGAACGCGCTGATGCCCGACGACGGTCTTGCGGTGCTGCATTCGATCGGCCACATGAGCCCGCCGGGCATGGCCAGCGCCTGGCTGCGGAAGTACATTTTCCCCGGCGCCTATTCGCCGGCGCTGTCGGAGGTGTTTGCGGTCGTCGAGCAGAACAGCCTGTGGGTCACGGATCTCGAATTCCTGCGTGTGCACTATGCGACGACGCTTGCTCACTGGGCCGAGCGCTTCGAGCATAACCGCGACAAGGTCATCGCGCTCTATGACGAGCGCTTCGCGCGGATGTGGGAATTCTACCTGATCAGCGCCGAGATGATGTTTCGCACCGGCAGCCAGCTAGTCTTCCACATGCAGCTGTCGCGCTCGCGTGATGCCGCCCCCGTCGTACGCGATTACATCACCGACAGGCAGCGCGATTATCTGGCGCTTGAAAAGACGCTGAACCTGCCGGTGTGATTGAAACCCATGCGTTGGATGCTACCGTGCGGCAACCAGCACACCCTTGAAGCCATTGCCGGCAACGGTGTCGCAGAGCTCGTTCCATTCGCAATCCGTGCAGGCCTTGCGGATGGTGCCGGCGGCGAAGTTGCGACGCAGTCTTGCGAGCAGCTTGCCGTCGGGAACGATCCGCGTGCCCTCGCCCACGGGCATGCCGAGCAGACGGCTGACCGCTTCGGCGGCGGCCGCATCACGCGTGCAGACATTGGCGTTGCGACAGTGCGCCGACCTGCCCGAAAGCAAGGGCGCACAGATATCGTCGGGGCCGGAGACGATCTCGATCTCCTCCCCCGACGACAGAAGTTCGGCGATCCTGATGTAGTTGGCGGTGAAGGCTGGCGTATAACCCTCACCGACAAAGGTCAGCATGCAGAGCAGATGGTGGGCGCGCAGGTGAACCGTCACATCAGCGTCCGGTATAGATCCTCAGGCCCTTCAGGGCCGCGGCGGCGAGCGCCGACTTCAGCACGGCGCCGAGGATGAACGGGGCGACGCCGAGCAGCCATGCCTTTTCCATACCAAGCAGGCTTGCCAGCCACAGGCCGCCGATCGCCAGGCACAGGAGATTGGCCAGCAGGTGCGCGCCGAAGCTGCGGATCACCTTGTCGCCGGTCCAGCCGCGCTCGGCCAGCCAGCCGGTGAAAGCGGCAATGATCGGGAAGGAGACGAGGTAGCCGGCCGTGGCGCCCGCGAATGGCGCGAGACCACCGGCGCCGTTGGCGAGCACCGGGAAGCCGACAGCGGCCTCGGCGAGCCAGGCGAGAACCGTCAACGCACCGAGACGCCAGCCGTAGAGCGCGCCGATCATCGTGACGGCAAAGGTCTGCATGGTGATCGGCACGGGCACCATCGGCACTGAAATCTGCGAGGCGAGTGCCAGCACCAGCGTGCCGGCCAGCACGAAAACGGCCTTGATGGCCGCCGGGCGGGCGGACAGGCGCAGCGGGTCGAAAACGAGCTTGGCCGAGTGATCGAACAGGGACATGAGTTTCTCCTTCTCCAAATTATAGATAATTTTTGATTCCATCTATTTTATGAAAGAGAATTTTTGTGAACGCAAGCGGATGATCATGGTGACCAAGCACCATGTCCATTCGTTTGCAGCCGCTATGGTGCGAATATCGCGATATTCCGGCAATTTTCGCAGAAAAACGGCCAGATAAAATTATCTATAATTTGTGGAAATCAGCCGACGATGGCGAATGCGTCAGGGGCGACGGCACCCTTTTGCGTGGATTTCGGCGCGCGGCCGATCCACTGGACATGCCGTTCGAGGATCGACGCCGCCTCGTCGGCCCTGCCCTGGCGCAAGGCCAGCAGGATGGCGCGGTGGTCGTGATCGGTGCGCTTTTCCCAGCCGGAACGCCAGGCGGAAAACAGGAAGCGGGCGCTGGCGGCGTGGAGGTCGTCGATCGAGGCCAGCAGGCGACTCATGTTGCAGGGCGCGAGGATCAATGTGTGGAAACGCCGGTTGGCCTCTTCCCAGGCATGGACGTCGGCGGCGGCATCGCCCTCGCGGGTCGCCTCCTCGGCCGCGTCCAGAATGGCCGGCGTCAGATGCTTGGCGGCGTGGCGCAGGGCAAGCACTTCAAGCGCGGCGCGCATCTCGGCGACCTCGCGCACCTCCTTCAGATCGAAGGAGGCGACACGGACGCCGCGGCGGGGCTCGCTGATCGCCAACCCCTGCGCCTCCAGCCGGCGAAACGCCTCGCGGACCGGGACATGGCTGGTGCCGAATTCCTCGGCGATGTGATCCTGGCGCAGGCGCAGGCCGGCCGACAGTTCGCCGCGAACGATGCGGTCGGCGAGCACGCGGCTGATGCGGCTTGCAATTGTGTCTTCCGGTTCCTTGGCCATACCCATCCCTTAGAGGCCGGAGGGTGGCTTGTCGAGGCGACAGGGCCTGCATCCGCAGGCAATTCGATTGCGGACAAAGCAAGCCTCCCGGTCGCCACAGGCCAGCCATGACGCGCTGCCGGTTGAGATCGGGCTTGGCATCGTGTAAAGCCGCCTCATTCCCAAACAAGGCGTGACTTACATGAACGGCTTCGACCTCATCATTTTCGACTGCGACGGCGTTCTGGTCGATTCCGAAATCATCGCCGCCGACGTCGAGTCCAGGCTCCTGACGGAGGCCGGTTATCCGATCGGCATCGAGGAAATGGGCGAGCGCTTTGCCGGCATGACCTGGCAGAACATCCTGCTGCAGGTCGAGCGCGAGGCAAGCATACCGATCTCGGCCTCGCTGCTTGACAAGTCCGAAAAGCTTCTCGACCTGCGGCTGGAACAGGACGTGCAGGCTATATCGGGCGTCGAGGCTGCGGTGAAGCGGATCGAGCTGAAGCGCTGCATCTGCTCGAACTCGTCGAGCGCCCGGCTCGACATGATGCTTGGCAAGGTCGGGCTGAAGCCGCTGTTTGCGCCCAACATCTTCTCGGCCAAGGATCTCGGCGCCGACCGCGTCAAGCCGAAGCCTGACATCTTCCTGCACGGCGCCAAGCAGATGGGCGTTTCGCCATCGCGCGCCGTCGTGGTCGAGGATTCGGTGCATGGCGTTCATGCGGCGCGTGCCGCCGGCATGCGCGTCATCGGCTTTACCGGCGCGTCGCACACCTATCCCTCGCATGCCGACAAGCTCACGGATGCCGGCGCCGAGACGGTGATTTCGCGGATGATCGATCTGCCCGGCGTGGTCGCGGCACTTGCCGAATGGGACGGCGTTCTCTGATTCCGCTCGGGCGGTTCAGATCCTGATCGACAGGGCGGAAGGCAGAATATCGAAGCGGGCCGGCAATTGTCCGGGCGCTTCGCCGTCGCTGTCGATCAGCGCCGCATCCTTACCGATCGGCCATGCCTCGACGCATCTTGCGCGGTGGGTGGTGACCAGCGGGCTTTTCAGATGGGCGCCGCTGTAGATGCTGTTCAGCAAGGTGAGAACCTTCAAGCGCGGCGCGGCGCGCATGATCACCACATCGAAGAAGCCATCCGCCAGGTCGGCCCCGGGCGCAACCCGCATGCCGCCGCCGAACCATGCGCCGTTAGCAACCGCGACCGCCGTGATCGGTCCCTCGTAGACATCCTCGCCATCAAGCCGAAGCCGGACGCTGCATGGGCGATAGCGCAGGATCTGCCACAGGCTGTGAAACAGGAACACCGCCGGGCCGGGCAGCCGCCTGCCGTTTCGCGCGGCGTTGACGGCGCGCACGATCTGGCCTGATACGCCGAAGCTGGCGATGTTGGCAAAGTGCCGGGTGATCGGATTGCCGCTTTCGTCGTGGCAGGTGAGAACACCGGCATCGATCCGCCGGATCGCTGCCGCCATGACATGCGCGACAGCAGACACAGGATCGGCGGGCAGGGAAAAATTGCGCTGGAAATCGCAGCCGGTGCCAGTCGCGATGAAGGAAAAGGCGGTGTCCGGGCGCTGCGATTTCAGGACGCCACCGGCGACCTCGCCGATCGTTCCATCGCCACCGACGGCGACGACCAGATCAGCACCGTCATCGGCCAAGCCGCGCGCCAGACGCTCGGCGTCGCCCGCACGCTCGGTCTCAAGCAGGGTCAGTTTGGCGCCATGCGTTTCGAACGCCCGCCGCAGCGTCGAGCGGAGGGCTTCCAGCCCGCGTCGCCCGGACGCCGGATTGAGGATCATGCCGACCTTCAACGCAATCTTGCCCCCGGAGCGAATGCGGAAACCCTTGCCGCCAACGCAGCGATGCGGGGCTTACCTCTTTTTCTTGCCCTTGGCAGGCGCGCCCTGGTCGAAGCCGATATTGACGCGGACAAGCGCACCGGAGCCGACCGGCAGCTTGATGTTGTCCTTGCGGAACAGAACCTGGGTGGCGCCGCTCGGATCGACCGTGGCCGGGAAATTCGTCACCTCTGAATAGAGCGAGTCTTCGCCGTCGAGCACGGTGATGCGGATCGGCAGCGTGACGCTGGCGGGGCCGCCCGCGGGACCGGCGATGACGCGCAGCTGGGCAACGACCGTCATCGTCAGGTTCTGCTCATTGAGCGTGCACTGGCGGGTATAGTTGCCGATCGTGGCCTGGAAGGAGAGCTTTTCGGGCGCACCGGTTTTGGCGCCGCCGGCATAGCTGTGATAGATCGCTTCGGCGTCCTTCATGTAGATCGTCGGGCAAGCGCCCTGCACGACGGGAGCCGTGGTGCCGGAAGCGGTCGTCGCCGTGCCGATGGAGGGGTCGCTTGAAGAAGGGTTGGCGGGCGCCAGCGGCATCACCTGCGCGTTGCCGGAGGGCTGTGCCGGGGCCGATGTCTTGCTGTCTCCACCGCCCATGCCGAGCGAGTTGCAACCGACCAGGATAGCCGCGACAGATGCGGAAACGATAAGACGAGAGATCTTGCCGAGCACGATATACGACCCTTTTCACAAAGTTTTTTGTCAAGCCCGATCAGTGAAAACAGGGCCTTTCGTGACAGTTTGCGATGGTCTATATCAGCGGCGCAAACAAAAATCGATTGGGCAAGCACTGTTTTGATGCACATTTCGGGATTGCAGCCGACCTTGGCCGGCGCGACAGGCGAGATGCGACGTGGAGCAGGTTTTCTCTCCAACCCGGATTTCCTCCGGCCGGCAGATCAAGGATGACGACAGTGGACTATATCTCGACCCGCGGTGAAGCCCCTGCCCTCGGTTTCTGCGACGCATTGCTGGCTGGTCTGGCGCGCGACGGCGGCCTGTATGTGCCGCGCGCATGGCCGCAGTTCTCGAAGAAAGAGATCCGGGCGCTGCGTGGCAAGAGCTATCAGGACATCGCCTTCACCATTCTCTCGCCGTTCACCAATGGCGAAATCCCCGCCGACACCTTCCGGGCGATGATCGATGAGGCCTATGGCACGTTCCGCCATCCGGCGATCGCGCCGCTGGTGCAGACCGGTCCGAACAGCTTCGTGATGGAGCTGTTCCACGGCACGACGCTGGCGTTCAAGGATGTCGCCATGCAGCTTCTGGCGCGGATGATGGATTACGCGCTGGAAAAGCGCGGCGAGCGCGCCACCATCGTCGGCGCCACCTCGGGTGATACCGGCGGCGCGGCGATCGATGCCTTCGCGGGCCGCGAGCGCACCGATATCTTCATTCTCTTCCCGCACGGCAAGGTTTCGCCGGTCCAGCAGCGGCAGATGACGACGTCAACCTCGGCAAATGTGCATGCGCTCGCTGTCGAGGGCAATTTCGACGATTGCCAGAACCTCGTGAAGGCGATGTTCAACGACGGTTTGTTCCGCGACAAGGTCAAGCTGTCGGGCGTCAACTCGATCAACTGGGCGCGCATCATGGCTCAGATCGTCTATTACTTCACGACGGCCGTGGCGCTCGGCGGGCCGGACCGGAAGATATCGTTCACTGTGCCGACCGGCAATTTTGGCGACATCTTCGCCGGTTACTGCGCCAAGCGCATGGGCCTGCCGATCGGCAAGCTGGTCGTTGCCACCAACGAGAACGACATCATCGCCCGGACGCTGAAGACCGGCCGCTACGAGATGAAGGAGGTCAAGGCGACGACCTCGCCGTCAATGGATATCCAAATCTCGTCGAACTTCGAACGGCTGCTGTTCGAGGCCTATGACCGCGACGCCTCGAAGGTGCGCGCCGCCATGGACAGCCTGAAGCAGTCGAACGGCTTCGAGATATCGTCCAAGGCGCTCGCCTTCATCAAGAAGGATTTCCGCGCCGGCCGCGCCAGCGAGAAGCAGGTGGCGGAAACGATCAAATCGACACTGGCCAAGACCGGTTACCTTCTCGATCCGCATTCGGCGATCGGCGTGTTCGTTGCCGACAAGCACGAAAAGCCGAATACGCCGATGGTTGCGCTGGCGACCGCGCACCCCGCCAAATTCCCCGCCGCCGTAAAATCGGCCTCCGGTATTGACCCCGCGCTCCCGACGTGGCTTGCTGATCTGATGGACAAGGAGGAGCGCTTCCAGATCGTTAAGCCCGAGCTTAAAGCCGTAGAAACGTTTATCGGCAAGCATTCCCGGGCCTAATCGGCGGCAGGCGCAGAAAGATAGCCAATGACAGTTGAGTGCACCCGGCTAAAGTCCGGGCTGACAGTAGTGACACAGACGATGCCGCATCTCGAAAGTGCAGCACTCGGTGTCTGGATCAAATCAGGTTCGCGCAACGAGACGACAGACGAGCACGGTATCGCCCACCTGCTCGAGCACATGGCCTTCAAGGGAACGGCGCGACGCAGCGCCCGCGAGATCGCTGAGGAGATCGAGGATGTGGGCGGCGAGGTCAACGCCGCGACATCGACCGAAACAACATCCTACTACGCCCGCGTCCTGAAGGACCACGTGCCGCTTGCCGTCGACATCCTGGCCGACATCCTGACCGAATCGGCGTTCGAAGAGGAAGAGTTGGAGCGTGAAAAGCAGGTCATCCTGCAGGAGATCAACGCCGCCAACGACACGCCCGACGACGTGGTCTTCGACCGCTTCTCTGAAGTCGCCTATCGCGACCAGACGCTCGGCCGCGCCATTCTTGGCACGCCGCAGACGGTTGTTTCGTTCACGCCCCAGCAGATTCGCGGCTACCTCAGCCGAAACTATACGACCGACCGCATGTTCGTGGTCGCCGCCGGCGCCGTGCAGCACGACGAATTCGTGCGCATGGTCGAGGACCGGTTCTCGTCGCTTCCGACGGCGCCCAGCGCACCGCCTGTCATGGATGCCGCCCACTATATCGGCGGCAACATCCGCGAGACGCGCGACCTGATGGATGCGCAGATCCTGCTCGGTTTCGAGGGCAAGGCCTACCACGCGCGTGACTTCTACTGTTCGCAGATCCTCGCCAACATTCTCGGCGGCGGCATGTCGTCGCGACTGTTCCAGGAAGTGCGCGAAATCCGCGGCCTCTGCTACTCGATCTATGCCTTCCACTGGGGCTTCTCCGACACCGGCATCTTCGGCATCCATGCCGCGACCGGCGGCGAGAACCTGCCGGAACTGGTGCCTGTCATCATCGACGAGTTGCACAAGTCGACGACATCGATCGACCAGAAGGAAATCGAGCGCGCTCGGGCGCAGATCCGCGCGCAGCTTCTGATGGGCCAAGAAAGCCCGGCGGCGCGCGCCGGCCAAGTGGCGCGGCAGATGATGCTTTACGGCCGCCCGATCTCCAATCCGGAGATGATGGAACGGCTCGAGGGCATCACCATCGACCGACTGACCGATCTCGCCGGCCGGCTGTTCTTCGACACCGTGCCGACATTGTCGGCGATCGGCCCGCTCGAGCATCTCGCACCGATGGAAGACATCGCCGCGTCCCTGTCTTCGCCTGCCCCGCTGGGCAAGCAAGCCGTGCTTTGATTTTGCCGTTGCGCTGCCGGGAGTGATCGATGCCAAAATCGGTGTTTCGATTCCTATCTCGGCAGCCGGAAGCGGTGGAGATCGAAGACGACAACTATGTGCTGCGGCTGCCGCGCTACCAGGATTTCAACCAGTGGCACAAGCTCCGGTCTGCCAGCCGGGGCTTTCTCGAACGCTGGGAGCCGACATGGCGGCGAGACGAGCTGACCGAGGGTTCCTATCGGGCGCGCGTCATTCGCGGCAAGCAGGAATATGCGTCCGGCCAGGCCGTGCCGCTGCTGTTGTTTCACCGGGATAACATGACGCTGCTCGGCGGCATCACCATCGGCTACATCAGGCGCGGGGCAGCGCAAAGCTGCATGATCGGCTACTGGATGGGCGAGGCGCATGCCGGCCAGGGTCATATGTTCGCCGCACTTCGGTTGGTTATACCCTACATCTTCGCAGGGCTTGAGTTGCACCGTATCGAAGCAGCCTGTATTCCAGACAATGCTCGGAGCATCCGCCTGCTTGAAAAAGCCGGGTTTCAGCGGGAAGGCTATCTGCGCGGATACTTGAAGATCAACGGTCAGTGGCATGATCACGTGATGTTTTCACTGCTCGCCACCGATACGGATAAAGGCAGGATAACCGACAGCCGATGACCAACAAACGCATGCTGCCCTCATCACCGACCGGACGCTTCGTCGCGGTGATCGCAGCGCTTTTCCTGTCGGTGTTGACGCTTGCATCGGGCGTCGCGCAGGCAGCTGAACCCGTCAAGATTTCGCGCGACGATACCGCACTCGACCTGACCAAGACCACCGAGATCTACGCCAACCAGGGCGAGGCCTTTCAGGTTTCGACCGCCGCCGGCGCCGACGGTATCCGCCGCCGCATCGAGGTGCGCTCGAGCTCGGGCAACCACCAGGGCGACTGGGCGGTGTTTGCGCTCGCCAACGTGTCGGACGAACAGCTGGAGCGCGTCATCGTCGCACCGCATTTCCGTCTGGTGAATTCCAAGCTGTTCTGGCCGGATCTCGGCGCGCAGCGCATCATCGCGATCACGCCGAGCGAAGGCTTCGCGCTCGACCGGCAGCCGAGCGATGATTCCGACGTGTTCCGCATCACGCTCAATCCGGGTTCCGTCATCACCTTCGTCGCCGAGTTGGCGACGCCGGAGCTGCCGCAGATCTATCTGTGGGAACCCAATGCCTACAAGGACACCATCAACGCGTTTACGCTCTATCGCGGCATTGTGCTCGGCATCGCCGGCCTGCTGGCGGTGTTCCTGACCATCCTGTTCGTCGTCAAGGGCACGTCGATGCTGCCGGCGACGGCGGCGCTTGCCTGGGCGGTGCTCGGCTATATCTGCGTCGACTTCGGCTTTCTCGGCAAGCTCGTGAGTATCGCCTCGGCGGACCAGCGAATATGGCGCGCCTGCGCGGAGGTAGCGCTGGCATCGAGTTTCGTCATTTTCCTGTTCACCTATCTCAACCTCAACCGATGGCATACGCATCTCGGCTATGTGACACTTGCCTGGGTGCTCGGTCTGGCGCTGCTGTTCGGCGTGGCGATCTACGATCCGTCGATCGCCGCCGGTGTCGCCCGTCTGTCGTTTGCGTTGACGGCGACGATGGGACTGCTGCTTATCGTCTATCTCGGCCTCAACCGCTATGACCGCGCCATCCTCCTCGTGCCCGCGTGGGCGCTGATCCTGGTGTGGATATTCGGCGGCTGGCTGACCATCACCGGCCAGCTGGACAACGACATCATCCAGCCAGCGCTCGGCGGCGGTCTGGTGCTGATCGTTCTTTTGATGGGCTTCACGGTGATGCAGCACGCGTTTGCCGGCGGCGCTTTCCAGCAGGGGCTGTTTTCCGATCTGGAGCGGCAATCGCTGGCGCTCACCGGCTCCGGCGACATGGTGTGGGACTGGGACGTGGCGCGCGACCGCGTCGTGACCATCCCCGATGTTTCCGTCAAGCTCGGCCTTTCACCTGGTGTGATGCATGGTGCGGCGCGCAACTGGCTGCCGCGCCTGCATCCCGACGACCGCGACCGTTTCCGCGCCACGCTCGACGTGCTGCTCGAGCATCGCCGCGGCCGCCTGAACCACGAATTCCGCATCCGCGCCGAGGACGGGCATTTCCACTGGCTGCTGATCCGCGCGCGGCCAGTGCTCGGCTCGAACGGCGAAGTGATCCGCTGCGTCGGGACGATCATCGACGTCACCGAACAGAAGAATTCGACGGATCGCCTTTTGCAGGACGCGCTGCATGACAACCTGACCGGCCTGCCGAACCGGCAGCTGTTCCTAGACCGGTTGCAGGGTGTGCTGGCGCTGGCACCGGGCAGCGATACGCTTCGCCCGACCGTGATGGTGATCGACATCGACCGCTACAAGCTGGTGAACGACGCGCTCGGCGTTGCGGCCGGCGACAACATTCTGATCGCGCTGACGCGACGCCTGCGCCGCCTTTTGAAGCCACAGGATACGCTGGCAAGGCTTTCCGGCGACCAGTTCGGCCTGATCCTCGTTTCGGAGCGCGATCCGGCCAAGATCGCCGATTTCGCAGATGCGATCAGCAAGGCGATCATGGTGCCGATCAACTTCGCCAATCGCGAGATCATCCTCACGGCATCGATCGGGCTCGCCTCGTTCGTCGACCAGCAGGAAAACGCGACGGGGATGCTCAGCGATTCCGAGCTTGCCATGTACCGGGCCAAACGCGCCGGCGGCAACCGCGTCGAGCCGTTCCAGCCCGCCTTCCGCGACTTCGGCGCCGACCGGCTGCAGCTTGAGAGCGATCTGCGCCGCGCTCTGGAGCGCAAGGAACTGTCGATGGTCTACCAGCCGATCGCCGGTCTCGAGGATGTCGAGATCGCCGGCTTCGAGGCCCTGATGCGCTGGGAGCATCCGAAGCGCGGCAATATTCCGCCGTCGGAATTCATCCCGATCGCCGAGGCATCCGATATCATCAACATGCTTGGCATTTTCGCGCTCGAACAGGCGACCAACGACCTGATGGCCTGGGAAAACCAGACCGGCGAGCTGCCGATCTTCGTATCGATCAATCTTTCCAGCGCGCAACTACTGAACAACGATCTTTATGACGATGTTCGCTCGGTGCTGGCCAAGACGCATTGCGATCCGGCGCGGCTGAAGCTGGAACTGACTGAGACGATGGTGATGGAGAACCCGGAACAGGCGCGGCTTGTGCTGGAAAAGCTCCGCGATATCGGCCTTGGCCTAGCGCTCGACGATTTCGGCACTGGCTACTCTTCGCTGTCCTACCTGACGCGCTTCCCGTTCGACACGATCAAGCTCGACAAGTCGCTGGTGTGCGACACCAGCGATCGGAAATCGACGGTGCTGCGCTCGGTCATCTCCATGGCGCGGGAGCTCGAGATGAAGGTGGTCGCCGAGGGGATCGAATCCAACGAGGACGCGATCGCGCTGGCGAAGATGGGCTGCACCTATGGCCAGAGCTACCTGTTCGGACCGCCGATGGCGGCCGAATCCGTGCTGCGGTTGCTGAAGGAACGCTTTCCGTTGACCAAGCGGGCTTGATCCCCGGGCTGAGCGTCAGGCTGCGGCCTGACGCGGCTCCGCTACCCGGTTCTGAATCAGCTGGTGCAGATATTCGAGCTTGTCGACGACAGGGTTCGACAACACGAACGGATAGGAATCGGGCTGGCCCATGCTGCGCTGGATGGCGTTGATGGCGACCGATAGCGGCACCCAGGCGCTCACCAACTGCTCGGCATTGGCGGCCCGGTAGGGATCGAAATCCACCTCCGACGCCATTTCCTCATGCCCGCGCGGATCGATTGCGATGCCAAAGCCGCGTGCGGTTTCGAGCGTGTCGACGATGTGCAGGTAGTGCGCAAAGCACTCGGCGAAATCTTCCCACGGGTGGGCGGTGGCGTAAGCGCTGATATAGCTCTGCTGCCAGCCGGCCGGCGCGCCGCTCTGGTAATGGTTCTGGAGCGCGACGCCGTAGTCCTGGCGCTCGTCGCCGAACACGGCGCGGAAACCGTCGAAGGCATTGCGGTCGCGGATGAGCTTGTTCCAGACAAAGTGCCCGACCTCGTGGCGGAAATGGCCGAGGAGCGTGCGGTACGGCTCGTTCATCGAGGCGCGGGCCAGCTCGCGGGTGATGTCATCGGCTTCGGCGGCGCGGATGGCGATGACGCCTTCGTCATGGCCGGTGATTGCCGGTATCACGTGGCCGTCCATCTGCACCTCGTCCTCGAGAAAATCGAAGACGAGACCGCCTTGCGGATCCTCGTTGCGATCGGGCGGAGGCAGGCGCCAGCGCAGCAGCGAGTAGAAGAGATGGCGTTGCGCCTGGCTGATGCGGCGCCAGCGGTCGATGCCGTCCTGCGTATCGGTATTGGGCACCAGCCGGTTGTGGCGACAGGCAATGCAGAATTCGTGGTCGTCGTTCGGTCCGACCAGCCAGTTGCAGATGTCGAGCCCGGCATTGGCGCAGAAGCGCACCGGGCGTTCCGGCTCCGCGGTCAGCTGCCAGAGGTCGCCATCGCGCGGCTCAAGCGAGCGCATCGAGAGGTCGTCGGGGAGGAAACCAAGGCGATGATTGCACCGGACGCACTGCCGGTTATCGAAATGCACGACCTGATCGCAATTATCGCAGGCAAAAAGCCGCATCGAACGCCCCATGAACCGGTGTTGATATAAAAACGACCCGCAGCGCGAAAGCGCAACGGGCCATTGAAAGAGCCTGATCGATCAGAGACGATCGACGACGCCCTTGATCTTGTCCTTGGCATTGCCTTCGGCAACCTGGGTCTTGCCCTTGGCTTCCTGTACGGCACCCTTGACGCGCATGGAGTCGTCGCCCGAAGCCTTGCCGATGGCCTGCTTTGCCTTGCCGGCGAGTTCGTTGGTCTTGCCGGAAATCTTGTCGGTGGTGCTACCCATCTGAAATTCTCCTTTTAGGACGAGCCTGTTGCCCGTTGCGAAAAGAGAACGTCGCTTCCGGATATTCGTTCCGAGAATTATTCGCCAACACGATCATACCTTGACGATCTGGTTTTCAGGCGTGCCCGGCCTCCGGAGACAGCATGGCGGCGGTCACGCCCATGCCGGCCAGGGCGCGCTCATACTTGTCGTCGAGGTTGCGATCGAAGATCAGCGCATCGTTGGCAGGGCAATTCAGCCAGCCATTGCTTGAAATCTCCGCCTCCAGCTGGCCAGCGCCCCAGCCGGCATAACCGAGCATCATGGTGGCGCGCTTCGGGCCCTTGCCCTTGGAGATCGCCCGGATGATGTCGAGCGTCGCCGTCATGCAAATATCGTCGCTCACGGGAATGCTGGCATCGCAGAGATAATCGTCGGAGTGCAGCACGAAGCCGCGGCCGCTTTCAACAGGGCCGCCGGTCTGGATCGGCAGTTCACGGGCGGGCGGCGGCAGCACGATCGCCTCGTCGTCCTTGATCATGTCGAGATGCAGGAGAACATCGGTGAAGGTCAGATCCTGCGGCCGGTTGATGATGAAGCCCATGGCGCCAGCATCGGAATGGGCGCAGATGAAGATGACGGAACGGGCAAAGTTGCTGTCGGCCATGCCGGGCATGGCGATCAGGAACTGGCCATCGAAGAAACCGCGTTCGCGTCTGTTTTTCAGGGTCGACAGGGACATGATACCTCCTGATGCCAGACCGCCCGAGGCCCCGACAAGAGAAACATGGGGCAATGTCACAGATCAATCAACCGAAAATGACAATTTAATCGGAAGCACCTTCTGGCGAAGAGACACCGCTTTGGGTAACGATTGCCGTCATGATCGCCAGCCATCGCCTCCATCGTCTGCTCCTTGTCGCCGCCGCCACGCTTGGCCTGTCGCTGCCGGTATTTTGTCCGGCCCGCGCCGAGACCAGCGACTGGGTCGACAATGCCGGCGGACGGATGCGGCTGGTGGCGCTGGCGCCGGATAAGAACGGCAAGATCCGGGCCGGGCTGCAGATCGAGCCGAACGCCGGCTGGATCACCTACTGGCGGGAGCCGGGCAATAGCGGCATCCCACCGCAGATCACCATGGCGCCGGGAAGTGGCGTCATCCTTGAAAGGGTCGATTATCCCACGCCCAAGCACATCGCCAACGGCACGCTCGACGATATCGGCTACGACGGGGCGGTGACGCTGCCGCTGACGCTTTCGGCTCAGAGCGGGACGGCGAACGAGATCAAGGCGCAGGCCTTCATCGGCATCTGCAAGGAGGTCTGCGTGCCGTTCCAGGCCGATCTCTCGCTGCGGTTTTCCGGGTCCGCTCAATCGCGCCCTGAAGAAGAAGCCATTCTGGCTGCCGCGAAGGCAAGCCTGCCGGAGGCACCCTCGTCAGACTTCCAGGTGAACAGTCACACGCTGTCCGACGACCGCACGCAGCTGACGCTGCAGATCACACTGCCCGAGACTGGGGACACGACACCTCAGGTGATCGTCGCCGGCCCCAGCGGTTACGTCTTCCCAAAGCAGCTGATGAGCAAGCGCGACGGCACCACTCTGACGACAACCATCGCCATCGGCAAGCTGCCGAAGAGCTACGACATTCATGGCAAGAGCTGGAGCGCGCTGGTAATCGACGGGTCGCGCGCCATCGAGAGCACGCTTGTCTTCAAATGATCCGGCAGAGCAGTCCAATTCCCGCGGCCGCGTGCCGCTCAACCCAATGAGGAGACCTTCATGACCATCGCAATCGGTGACACGCTTCCGGCGGCAACCTTCAAGGAAAAGACAAGCGACGGCCCGGTCGAGACGACGACGGACAGCCTGTTCAAGGGCAAGCGCGTGGTGCTGTTCGCCGTGCCCGGCGCATTCACGCCGACCTGCTCACTGAACCACCTGCCCGGCTACCTCGAAAACCGCGACGCCATCCTCGGCAAGGGCGTCGACGATATCGCGGTGATCGCCGTCAACGACTGGCATGTGATGGGCGCCTGGGCACAATCATCCGGCGGCGCCGGCAAGATCCACTTCCTTGCCGACTGGGACGCCTCCTTCACCAAGGCACTCGGTCTCGACGCCGACCTCTCCGGCGGCGGCCTCGGCGTGCGCTCGAAGCGCTATTCGATGCTTGTCGAGGACGGTGTCGTCAAGTCGCTTAATGTCGAGGACAATCCCGGCCAGGCGACTGTCTCGAGCGCCGCGACGATGATCGAGCAGCTCTGAGGCGACGGGCCCATGCACCTGCTCTGACGGGGGAGAATATTCCGTCGTGGGTGTTTGCCGAGAGCCGAAACGTCGTAATCGTGGCGACGTGATTAGATCCTCGGGACGAGCCCGAGGATGACGGCGGAGTGTGTGGCAGGCGTTTCTAACCCGTTGAAAGAACGACGTTTCAGCTCGTTCGACGTCATCCTCGGCCTTGTGCCGAGGATCTGCCAGGGGTTCGAATTTTTCGACGCAATTGGATCCTGAGGCAGAGCCAAGCAACTTTTTCGGGGCTTCGCGTTTCCGCGCCTCCCCTATCGACAACGCCCCGTTCTTTCCGAGCATTTGCGGGGGCCCGTCAACCGCCGCCGCTACCTCTCTGCCCTTATCCCCACCTCCCATACTCACCGCCACAATCTTGCCATATTTGTTATAACATAACAGTAATGTTATTACATTTGAGGCAGTTTATGAAATCACGCTCGACCGCTATCGGCGCCATCGGACTATCGGCCGCCAACCGGGTGCTCGGCGCCATCATGCTCGCCGGCCTGTTGTGGGCCGCCATCGCATGGGCCGTCCGCCTGCCATGAGCGCCCCCCTCATCCGGCTTTCCAACCTGACGGTTGCCTATAACAGACATCCGGCGGTCCACCACGTCTCCGGCAGCATTGCATCCGGCAGCCTGACGGCGATCGCCGGGCCGAACGGCGCGGGAAAATCGACGCTGTTGAAGGCGATCATGGGCGAGATGCGGCCTTCCGGCGGTCAGATCGAGCACCAGCTAAAGCGCACCGACTTCGGCTACCTGCCGCAGGCCGCCGATATCAACCGGCGCTTTCCCGTCACCGTGCTCGACACAGTGATGATGGGCGCGTGGCGGCAGATGGGTGCGTTCGGGCGGGTCTCCAAAGACGAGATGGCCAAGGCGCGCGCCGGGGTGTCCGCCGTCGGGCTCGAAGGCTTCGAAACGCGGCTGATCGGCGCCCTGTCGTCCGGCCAGCTGCAGCGCGTGCTGTTTGCCCGGCTGCTCTTGCAGGATGCCAAGGTGATCCTGCTCGACGAGCCGTTCACGGCGATCGATGCGCGCACCACACGCGACCTGATCGACATCATCCGGCGCTGGCATGGCGACGGTCGAACGATCATCGCCGTGCTGCATGACTTCGAGCAGATCCGCGCGCATTTTCCCGAGACGCTGCTGCTCGCCCGCGAGATGATCGACTGGGGGCCGACGGCAACCGCGATGTCAGCAGCAAACCTCATGAAGGCGCGCGCCATGGCCGAGCGCTGGGACGAGGACGCAGACACCTGCGCGCCGGCAGCATGACGATCTACGATCTCCTTTTCGCACCCTTCATCGATTACGGCTTCATGCGCCGGGCGCTGGTCGCATGTCTGTGCCTCGGGCTCGGATCCGGGCCGATCGGCGTGTTCCTGATGCTGCGGCGGATGAGCCTGGTCGGCGACGCGATGAGCCACGCCATCCTGCCGGGCGCGGCGATCGGCTATCTCGTTGCCGGCTCGCTGTCGCTAACGGCGATGGGCATCGGCGGGCTGGTGGCTGGGCTGGCGGTGGCGCTGTTGTCGGGCGCGGTCAGCCGGGTGACGGTGCTGCAGGAGGATGCGAGCTTTGCCAGCTTCTACCTGGCATCGCTGGCGCTTGGCGTGCTGATCGTGTCGCTGCGTGGCTCCAATATCGACCTGCTGCATGTGCTGTTCGGCACCATTCTCGCCATTGATCCCCCGGCCCTTTACCAGATCGGCGCGATCACGACGCTGACGCTGGTGGCGCTCGCCATCATCTACCGGCCGTTGATTGTCGAATGCTTCGATCCGAGTTTCCTCAGGGCGATCGGCGGGCGCGGTCCGGTCTATCACTTCCTGTTCCTGCTGCTCGTCGTACTCAATCTCGTCGCCAGCTTCCAGGCGCTCGGCACGCTGATGGCCGTCGGCCTGATGATGCTGCCGGCGGCGATCGCGCAGCTATGGGCGCGCAGCCTGCCTGCGATGCTGCTGGTGGCGGCGGCAAGTGCCGCGGCGTCCGGCTATTTCGGACTGATCGCCTCCTACCATCTCGAACTCGCCTCCGGCCCGACGATCATCATGACGGCGGCGCTGATCTATGGCTTTTCCATCTTTTTCGCACCGTCGGGCCTTGTCCGGCGCCTATTCCCCCGCCCGCATCTCAAGGGCTGACACAAAGGATATCTCGATGATTTCGCGCAGACTGCTTCTTTCCGCGGCACTTCCGACGCTGATGGCGCTTTCCGCAATGCCGGCATCGGCAGAGACGCTAAAGGTCGTCGCCTCCTTCACCGTTTTGGCCGACGTGGTCAAACAGGTTGGCGGCGACCATGTCGATGTGAAGAGCCTCGTCGGCCCGAACGGCGACCCCCATGAATTCGAGCCGTCGCCCACCGATGCCAAGAACCTCAACGCTGCCAAGGTCACCTTCGTCAGCGGCGAAGGCCTGGAAGGCTGGATGGACCGGCTGATCACGGCATCCGGTTACAAAGGCAAGCCGGTTGTCGCGTCCGAGGGAGTCAACACCCGCACGATGGAAGAGGACGGCCAGACCGTGACCGATCCACATGTGTGGAACAGCCCCGTCAACGTAAAGGTCTGGGTCTCCAACATCGAGAAGGCGTTGTCGGAAGCCGACCCCGCCGATGCCGCCGCCTTCAAGACCAATGCGCAAGCTTACACCAGCAAGCTCGACGAGTTGGACGCTTACGCAAAGTCGAAGTTCGAGAAGATCCCCGAAGACCATCGCAAGGTACTGACCAGTCATGACGCCTTCGGCTACTTCGGCCGCGAATATCATGTCGGCTTCCTGGCGCCGCTTGGTGTCTCCACCGAGAGCGAAGCCTCGGCCGCCGACGTCGCCAAGCTGATCGAGCAGATCAAGGCCGAGCACGTGAAGACCTACTTCTTCGAGAATTCAAACGATCCGCGTCTGGTAAAGCAGATCGCCAAGGCGACCGGCGCCGAGCCGGGCGGCGAGCTTTATGTCGAGTCGCTATCCGGTGCCAAGGGACCGGCTTCGACCTACGAGAAGATGTTCCGCTACAACGTCAACCAGATCACCGCCGCAATGGCGAAGAGCAGCTGATAGTCGAGCGACACTCTTCGGCCTGCGGGGTCAAACCTGCAGGTCGAAGACGATGAGGCCGCCAAGACCGCCATCCAGCGACGACACGATCCGCTCGCCGACGACGACATGATCGGGATGGACGAGATAGGCGTCACGCGCCTCCGGACTTTCGAACGTGACCGCGAAGCCATCGACGAAGCCGGCATGCAGCCCTTCCGGCGAGACATTCGGGCCGTACTTGATATCGATAATGCCGGGAATGACCTGCTTCAGGGCGGCGATCGATTCGAACAGGGATTGCTTTTCTTCGCCCGTGATGGCGGCCTTCAGCCGCATCAGCACCGAGTGCAGGATCATATGGAGGCCTCCCTGATGATTATTATTCGCCGAGCATAGAGGGAAAGTGCCGGCGGGCAAGATGCAAAGATATCAGGACCACGACGCGATCGGCGGCACCCCCGTCACGTTTTGGTGCTTACAGGCAGCAGCCATAAAAAAGGCCGCAGCCAGACCATGTCCAGCTGCGGCCGTTCGATGTCGCGGTGCTATCGCTCAGGCGGCGGAGCGACCGGAGAAGGACGAGGCCAGCCTCTGGCCCAGCGCGCGCGCCGGCGACTGCACAGGCCGCGAAGCCGAGTTGGCGGCGCCGATGCTGCGGTCATCCAGCTTGAACTGCGCCAGCAACTCGATCAGCGTCGCTGCCTGCGTGGCAAGGCCGTGGCTTGCCGCGGTGGTCTGCTCGACCATTGCCGCGTTCTGCTGCGTGCCCTGGTCCATCTGGTTCACTGACGTGTTGATCTCGGACAGACCGGTCGACTGCTCCCGCGACGAGAGCACGATCGATTCGACGTTGCGGTTGATCTCCTGAACCTCGACGACGATCTCTTGGAGAGCCTTGCCGGTTCTGCCGACGAGATCGACGCCGCCGCGCACCTGATCGCCCGACTTGGTGATCAGCTGCTTGATCTCCTTGGCGGCATTCGCCGAGCGCTGGGCGAGTTCACGCACCTCCTGCGCAACGACCGCAAAGCCCTTGCCGGCTTCACCGGCGCGCGCCGCCTCGACACCGGCGTTCAGCGCCAGCAGATTGGTCTGGAAGGCGATGTCGTCGATCACGCCGATGATGTTACTGATCTGGCTCGACGACTGTTCGATCTCGTGCATCGCATCAACCGCCTCGCGAACGATCTCGCCGGACCGCTCGGCACCCGCCTGCGTGCGCTGGACCAGGTTGCCAGCTTCGCCGGCCCGGGTGGCCGAATCCTTGACCGCCGTCGTGACCTCCTCAAGGGCTGCCGCGGTCTCTTCGACCGAAGCCGCCTGCTGCTCCGTGCGTCTGGAAAGATCATCGGCGGAGGAGCGGATTTCGCTGGCGCCGGCGTCGATCATCTTGGCGTTCTCGCCGACGGTGCGCAGCGTGTCCTGCAGCCTGCCAATCGATTCATTGTAGCTGATGCGCAATGCATCGAGCTGCTCGGCGAACGGCGTATCGAGGCGATAGGTCATGTCGCCATCGGACAGGCGCTGCAGGCCGATCCCCAGGCCATCGACGGCAAAGCGGACATCTTCGGCTTCGCGTGCCTTCTGCTCTTCGCGGGCGATGCGTTCGTGCTCGCTGAGGCTGCGGTTTGCCTCGGTCTCGCGCTCCAGCCTTTCGCGCTCCAGCGCGTTGTCGCGGAAGATGGAGACGGCCGCGGCCATCTCGCCGATCTCGTCGCGACGACCGCCATGCGGGATCTCATGCGTATTGTCGCCGGCGGCCAGCTGGTTCATCGAGGCGGTGATATCGCTGATCGGACGGGCGACACGGAAGAACGAGATCAACGCAGCTGCGATGGCAAGCATGGCCGCGACGGCGACGGCCCCGATGGTCGATATTCTGGCAAAACTGATGACATCGGTCGAGATTGCGATCGACTGGGTGGCCAGATCCTTGTTATTGTTGACTACACCAATGATGATACCGCTGGCTTCGGCGCTGATCGGGTCCATGTTCTCTACCATGAACGGCTTCAGATTGGCCTGATCGCCGGCAAGCGCCATTTTCGCGATGGTGGCGCCGAAGTCGTCGTACGCGCGGAAATCTCTCTTGAGGGTATCGACCTTGGCGCGGGTGGCAGGAAGCGTGACCCGGCCTTCGAATGCGGCCAGTGCCTCGTCGCGAACGGCACGTGATTTTTCAAGAGCCGTCTGCAAGGCGGCGATTTCCTGCGGCCCCGCGGCGGAGAGCATGGCCGTGATGTCGCGGCGCTGGTCGCCGAAGCTGTTGTCGAGCGCGGCCAGGAAGCTGTTACCGGTCATGTTGCGGACCATCAGTTCCGACTGCACCTCCAGATCCGAAATGGACTTCAGCGCCAAGCCGCCCTGGATGACACCCAATATGACGACGCAGCCAAACAGCGCCGGTATCATTGTCCTGATCTTCAAATTCATCATCGTAAACCCCGGTCATTCTTCACTATTGCTCGATTCGGCCCTCCCAATCCGATGTGCCCTTTTGACGAATGGCAATTTAATAAGAACTTACCGATCGGTCCGTTGCGGCGAAATGTAGCATCGCCTTATTCAGCTGCATCTGTGACGTCGCGACGCCGAAGCGTCCCTTTCCAGCGAACAAACCGTCGTAAACGGAACGACACCCGGGCCATTCTGCTCTAAGCTGCGACCAACGACCGCACGGGAAGAGGAGCCCGCGCGGGCGGCCACATTTTCAACGGAGGAGATGGAAATGAGCAAGAACCGTGGCGTCGTCTACATGCGACCCGGCGTCGTCGAAATCCACGACATCGACGATCCCAAGCTTGAGGCCCCAGATGGGCGCCGCATCGAGCATGGCGTTATCCTGAAGGTGATCTCGACCAATATCTGCGGCTCGGACCAGCACATGGTGCGCGGCCGCACGACGGCGATGCCGGGGCTGGTGCTCGGCCACGAGATCACCGGGCAGATCATCGAGAAGGGCATCGACGTCGAGATGCTCGAGGTCGGCGATATCGTCTCCGTGCCCTTCAACGTCGCCTGCGGTCGCTGCCGTTGTTGCAAGTCGCAGGACACCGGCGTCTGCCTCACCGTCAACCCGTCGCGCGCCGGCGGCGCCTACGGTTATGTCGACATGGGCGGCTGGATCGGCGGACAGGCACGCTACGTGACCATCCCCTATGCCGACTTCAACCTCCTGAAATTCCCCGACCGCGACCGGGCGATGGAGAAGATCCGCGATCTCACCATGCTCTCCGACATCTTGCCGACGGGCTTTCATGGCGCGGTACGCGCCGGCGTCGGCGTCGGCTCGACCGTCTATGTTGCCGGTGCCGGTCCGGTCGGTCTCGCGGCAGCCGCCTCCGCCCGCATCCTCGGCGCCGCCGTGGTGATGATCGGCGACTTCAACAAGGACCGGCTGGCCCATGCCGCCCGCGTCGGCTTCGAGCCGATCGACCTGTCGAAGAGCGACCGGCTGGGCGAGATGATCGCGCAGGTGACCGGCAGCAACGAGGTGGACAGCGCCATCGACGCCGTCGGCTTCGAGGCGCGCGGGCATTCGGGCGGCGAGCAGCCGGCGATCGTCTTGAACCAGATGATGGACATCACCCGCGCCGCCGGCTCGATCGGCATTCCCGGCCTCTACGTGACCGAGGATCCGGATGCCGTCGACAGCGCCGCGAAATCCGGCAACCTGTCGCTGCGCTTCGGCCTCGGCTGGGCGAAGGCGCAATCCTTCCACACCGGGCAGACGCCCGTGCTCAAGTACAACAGGCAGCTGATGCAGGCGATCCTGCACGACCGCCTGCCGATCGCCGATATCGTCAACGCCAAGGTGATCCCACTCGAGGAGGCCGTGCAGGGCTACGAGAGCTTCGACCATGGGGCGGCGACGAAGTTCGTGCTAGACCCGCATGGGGATGTGGCGAAGGCGGCTTAAACTCGAGCGATCCCAAGCAAGGGGCGACGGATGCGGATTGCATCCGTCGCTTTTTCTATCGCGCTGGCCATAACGTCAGCACGAACTCACCGCATATCCAGCAGCAGCGCGCGATGGTCGGACACTTCGGGCTCTACGACCGGATCGAACCGCGCCACCTCGAGATCCGACGTCACGAGCATGTAATCGGCGAAGCGACCCGGCTTGGTGTAGTATGAGGTGCGCGTGTCGGCGTGGCCGCGGGACGTAACGAGATCGGCAAGATCGAGCTCGGCCAATGCCTTGAAGGTAATGCTGTCGGGCAAAACATTAAGATCACCGCAAACGATAAGCGGTTCGCCGCCCCGCCACAGACGACGGATCAAAGCGACCAATGAGCTTGCCTGCGCAACGCGTGCTGGCGTGTCGTCCTTGCCGGCGAGATCGCGCAGGCCGTGCAGCTGGGCGATGGTGATCGGCCGATTGCCGGCATAGTCGAAGAGACGAATACAGTGTGCGTTGCGGGCGCGGGGATGCTCGCCATAGCCGTCGCTGGAGAAATCTCCATGAACAAAATCCATGGCATGGCCGATGACTGGATAAGTGTTGCGGATGAAGGTGGCGAGGCCGAATTCCGAGCGGACCTGCTTGTCACCATCAAAGAGTTCGCCGCGAGCCATCGGCGCGAAAAAGGCGTCGTGATCGGGCAGAATCGCCTTGATCTCGTCAAAGAGATTGGCGCGCTGCGCCAGGATGTGACTGCCATCGCGATATTCGAGCCAACCAGACTCGACGGCGA
Organism: Hyphomicrobiales bacterium; assembly: GCA_900470805.1. Classification (GTDB taxonomy): domain Bacteria; phylum Pseudomonadota; class Alphaproteobacteria; order Rhizobiales; family Rhizobiaceae; genus Rhizobium. Next base: position 35,528 of record UCCA01000039.1, read on the forward strand.
CCGAGCGGGTCACTTCCTGCAGGCAGAGGACATCGGGATCGGCGGCGGCGAGATATGTGAGCAGCGGCCCGTGCAACTTGCCGCCCCAGGCATTCAGCGACATCACGCGCACCACAGTCTCCTCATCCGATCATTGAAGCGCTTGTCCAACTGATTCACTGCGGCGTTCCATCCGTTTGATATTATGGGCTTTGCCGGCGAAGGCCATCGGCTTCCGAAGGAGCCTTGGCCGGTCGGCTGAAAGAGTGTTACTAGCTGAACCCGTAAGCGGCGCGGGCTTCCAGGCAGGCGCCGTCGCCGGGCATGCAGTCGCGACAGATATCGGGCCTGATGTCGTAGACCATGCAGGCGGTGTGGACGCCGACGCTGCCAGACAGCGCCGAACAGCGATCGCAATCCCAGCGCATGCCCTGCTCGTCATCGGCCACGAAATGTCGCGGTAGCTCCTCCAGTTCCTCATCGGTCTCGGTGGAAAAGCGCGGCCAGCTGGCATCGTAAGCGCAGCAGGCGCCGCAGCTCTGGCAGTCGAAATCGGCGATCGCGGTCAGAGGCGGTGAGGCTTGGGGCGGTGCGGGCGGGGGCACGGCGGTCATGGGGCATTCTGCTTTCCAATATCGAGACGCGCAACGTGCTTCGCGACTGTGTCGAATTTACCGTTTCTTGAAGGGCTCCATGCCCTTGCGGGCGAGTTCGTCGGCGCGTTCGTTTTCCGGATGGCCGGCGTGACCCTTGACCCAGTGCCACTTGACCTTGTGGCGCTGGTTGGCGGCGTCGAGCGCCTGCCAGAGTTCGCCGTTCTTCACCGGCTTCTTGTCGGCCGTCTTCCAGCCGTTCTTCTTCCAGCCGAAGATCCACTTGGAAATGCCGTCCATGACGTATTTGCTGTCGGTGTGGAGATCGACCTCGCAGGGGCTGGTCAGCGCCGTGAGAGCGGAAATCGCGGCCAGCAGTTCCATGCGGTTGTTCGTCGTGTCGGCCTCGCCGCCGCAAAGGTCCTTTTCGACCTCGCCGTAGCGCAGCACCGCGCCCCAGCCACCAGGGCCCGGATTACCGGAGCAGGCACCATCCGTGTAGATATCGACGTGTTTCATAGCGACAATCCATATTCGGCGGCGGATTTGATCTGACGGTGGAAGCGCAGCTTGCGCAGATATTCGAGCGGGTCCTTCTTGGTGACCATGGCGCCCTCGGGCGTGGTGAGCCAGTCGTAAAGGCGGGTCAGGAAGAAGCGCAGCGCGGAGCCCCGGGCGAGGATCGGCAGGGCGGCGAGTTCGGCGTCGCTCAGCGGCCGGACGCTGCGATAGCCTTCCAGCATCGCCATGCCCTTGGTGATGTTGTAGGCACCGTCCTTTTCGAAGCACCAGGCGTTGAGGCAGATTGAGACGTCGTAGGCCAAGAGGTCGTTGCAGGCGAAGTAGAAGTCGATCAGGCCGGAGAGATCATCGCCGAGGAAGAAGACGTTGTCGGGGAAGAGATCGGCGTGGATGACGCCCGAGGGCAAGTCTTTCGGCCAATGGCTTGAGAGGAAATCCAGCTCGGTGCGGATTTCGGCCTGCAGGCCCTTCTCGACCTCGTCGGCGCGGGCTTCCGACTTGTCCCAGAGCGGCTGCCAGCCATCGACGGAGAGCGCGTTCGGACGGGTGAGCGCAAATCCTTCGCCCGCGATGTGCATGCGGGCCAGCGCTTTGCCGACCTCGCGGCAGTGTTTCGCCTCCGGCTTGCGCAGCCACATGCCCTCGAGGAAGGAGATGAGGGCGGCCGGGCGATCCGAGAGATGACCCAGCAGCGCGCCATCCTTGCGCGGCAGCGGCAGCGGGCAGGACAGACCACGGGCCGACAGATGCTGCATGAGGCCGAGGAAGAATGGCAAGTCGCTCTTTTCGACGCGCTTTTCGTAGAGCGTCAGGATCAGCGGCTCCTTGCTGGTGTGCAGCAGGAAGTTGGTGTTCTCGACGCCTTCGGCGATGCCCTTGTAGGACATCAGCGTGCCGGCGTCATATTCCGTCAGGAACCACTTCAGATCGTCTTCGGAAATATCGGTATAGACTGCCAAGGCGGGCTCTCATTCTGGTGTGATGGGCTGTCGGCGCAAATGATACCCCCCTCTGCCCTGCCGGGCATCTCCCCCACAAGGGGGGAGATTGGATGGAGGCACCGTCTTCCCCAAACAATTGTGGTCAGTGGTGAGACAGGGAGTAAGCGTCTGGTTGATCTCCCGCCTTGAGCGGGAGATGTCCGGCAGGACAGAGGGGGGCCGCCCACCCTCCAACGCTCGCTACCCGTTCACAAACGCCATGTCCGCCGTCGTCAGCTCGATGCTGCGCAGCTCGCGGTTGACGAGGAAGTGTTCGTTTTCCTGCACGGTCTCGGCGAGCTCGACACCCGCCTCGAAGCGGGTGCGGAAGGCTTCGATGATCTCGTTGACGATGACCTCGGGCGCCGAGGCGCCGGCCGACAGGCCGAGCGTGCCGATGACGCCGATGTCGTCCCAGTCGAGTTCGGAGGCGCGCTGCACCAGGATCGACTTCTTCGCCCCTGCCCTGAGCGCGACCTCGACGAGGCGCTTGGAGTTGGAGGAGTTCGGTGCGCCGACGATGATGAAGAGATCGCAGCCGGGTGCCGCCTGCTTGACCACTTCCTGGCGGTTGGTGGTGGCGTAGCAGATCGAATCGGCCGACGGCGCCGTGAGGTTCGGGAAGCGTTCCTGCAGGCGGGCGATGACGCCGGCGGTGTCGTCGACCGATAGGGTCGTCTGCGTGACGTAGCCGAGGTTGTCAGGATCTTCGGGTTCGTAGAGGTCGACGTCGGCGATGGTCTCGACCAGCGACACCGCACCCTCAGGCAGCTGGCCCATGGTGCCGATCACCTCGGGATGGCCGGCATGGCCGATCAGGACGACGTGGCGCCCGAGCTTGTTGTGGCGCATGGCCTGCTTGTGGACCTTGGAGACCAGCGGGCATGTGGCGTCGAGATAGAAGAGGTTGCGTGTTGTCGCATCCTCCGGCACCGACTTCGGCACGCCGTGCGCGGAGAAGACCACCGGCTGGGCGCGATGCTCCTCGGGGATCTCGTTCAACTCCTCGACGAAGACGGCGCCCTTGGCTTCCAGGCCCTCGACGACATAACGATTGTGGACGATCTCGTGGCGGACATAGACGGGCGCGCCATAGGATTTCAGCGCCAGAACGACGATCTGGATCGCCCGGTCGACGCCGGCGCAGAAGCCGCGCGGGCCGCAGAGGCGGATCGTCAGTGGTGGTTTTGCCGCAATGTTCATGTCTTTTCCGGTTTGTACAGATACGCGTCTCTAGCCCAATATAGGCAGAATTTGAAGCGATACTATTGCGCCGGTGGATTGCCACGCTTGCGTAGCCCGGCCACCAGCACGATCACGACAAGCGTCGCCGCCAGCCCATACCAGGTGAAAGCATACTGCAGGTGGTTGTTTGGCAGGTTGACCTCGGTGACGCCGCCGATCGGCATGCCCTTGGGATTGGGCGTATCGTCGGCATCGATGAAGAAGGGCACGACGGCGGCCTTGTCGAGGCCGGTGCTGGACGCCATGACGTCGAGGTCTTTCCAGTAGAAGATGTTCTTCGCCACGTCATTGTCGGGCACCACCCAAGACGGCTTGCCAGGGAGTCTGGCGCGGGCAAGGCCGGTGACAGTCTGCTCGCCCGTCAGCTGGCCCTGCATTCGCATCTCCGGTTCCTTGTTATCGTAGGGAACGAAGCCGCGGTTGACGAACAGGAAGCGACCATCGGCAAGTTGCAGCGGCGTATAGACATAAAAGCCGGTCTGGCCGCGCCAGGTGGCGAAGAAGTGACGTTCACGGCTGTTGTCGTAGACACCGGAGGCCGTAACCTCACGATATTCGATATCCGTCCCCTTGGCGGCCATCGCCTCAATGTCCGATAGCGGCACCGGGGCGGTAGCGCGGCGCTCGGCGATATCGGCAAGCAGGCCTTCCTTCCAGTGCAGGCGCTCGACCTGCCAGGTGCCGAGCGTGACGAGAATGGCGAGTGCGATGAGGACGGCGATGCCGGTGAGGATCGGCAGTTTGCGGCGTAGTGCCGGCGCTTGGGCATCAGTCACGGGACAGGCGTCCTTCGCTGGCATTGTGGCGATACTGCATGGCGATCAGGATGCCTTTGCACCAGCGCAGCGCCAAGAGCGACAGGATGATCGTCAGGGGCGCGAACAGTAGGATATGCAGCCAGATCGGCGGCGCGTAGTTGACCTCCAACCACAGCACCGAGCCGATGACGATGAAACCAACAATAAGGATGACGAAGACGGCGGGGCCATCGCCGGCGTCGGCGAAGGCGTAATCGAGGCCGCAGGCGGCGCAGCGCGGCTTCAAGGCCAGCAAGCCATTGAAAAGCTTTCCCTCCCCACAGCGCGGGCAACAGCCGCGGATGCCGGTTCTCACCGGATCGACGGGCGGGAAATGCGCGCTGTCGTCGTTCATGCTATCCTCCCGATAGGCTGTGGCTTGTGCAAAGCCCGCCTTAAGTCACCCATAATCTATCCGCACTACGAAAGGAAATGCCTGCGCGATTTCGTCTCGCCGATTCGCGCCAAACAAAAGAAGAAAAGACATGACCGAGGAAACTCCCGCCGCGCAGATCGTCATCCTGAACGGCGCGCCCCGAAGCGGAAAATCGGCGATCGCCAAGGCGATCCAGGACGAATTCGACGGACCCTGGATGAACATCGGTGTCGATGCCTACAACGGCATGACGCCGCAGCGCTACCTGCCCGGCATCGGCCTGAGACCCGGCGGCGAGCGGCCGGACCTTGAAGAGGTGGTGCCGTTCCTCTACGCGGCACTCTATGAAACGATCGCCATTCATGTCGGCCTGGGCTTGAATGTCGTCGCCGATCTCGGTCACCATGATTTCTACTCGCAACCGCTTGGCATTCTTGCCGACTGCGCCCGCCGTCTGGAGGGGTTTCCGGTGCTGTTCGTCGGAGTCCATTGTCCGGTTGACGCGATCATGCGGCGCCGCGATATCCGCATGCCGGGGCGCGAAGAGCTTTATGATCGCGGCAGCGCCGAAGATCCCGTTCCCGACTCCGTGCAGCGCTGGCAGGACCATGTCCACCAGCCCGGCATCTACGATCTGGAGCTTGACACCTCGCTGCTGACACCGCTGGAATGCGCGGAAGCGATCCGCCAGCGGCTCGATTTCGGCATTCCCGAGCCGTCGGCCTTTACCAGGATTGCCGAGGGGCGCTGATATCACGCGTAAGGCCCTGTAAATACAGTCTTCGCAGGCCTATGGATTAACGGACTACTCGCCCTAATTGGTTCCCAAGAGATGCTGCAAATGCGAATACTGGCAGCATCCCCCGTTCGAGCAGCAAAGAGCGTTACGTGCAGCCTCCCGCCATAACCTTCGACAAGCAAAGACTTTCGGCCCTCGACATCTACAACGTCCTCGACACGCCACCGGAGCAAGGCTTTGATGACATCGTGTTGCTGGCGACGCAGATTTGCGAGACGCCGGTGGCGCTTGTCAGCCTCGTTTCCGGCGACCGGCAGTGGTTCAAGGCACGGATCGGCTTCGAGCCGTGCGAGACAGATCTCGACAGCTCGGTCTGCGCCCACGCGCTCGGCGAACCAGACCTGCTTGTCATTCCCGACCTGACGAAGGACGAGCGGACGAGGTCCAATCCGCTCGTGACTGGAGAGCCCCATATTCGTTTCTACGCAGGCGCGCCGCTGCGCACGCCCGATGGACAGGTGATCGGCAGTCTGTGCGTGATTGATGGCGTACCGCGCCCGGACGGGTTGACGGAGGTGCAGGCCAGCGGCCTCAGAAACCTGTCCCGACAGGTGATGAGCCAGCTGGAATTGCGCAGGGCGCTTGCGGAACGGGATGCGGCAATCGACACGCAGCGCGCTCACCAATTGCGCAAGGACGAGAGCGAACGGCAATATCGGGTGCTGTTCGAAGCGATCGAGGACGGCTTCTGCATCATCGAAATGAAATTCGAAGGCGAACGCGCGACCGATTACCGCTTCGTCGAGATCAATCCGGCGTTCGCGGGGCAAACCGGCCTGCTGGATGCGCAGGGTAAGTGGATGCGCGACATCGCGCCCGAGCACGAAGAGCACTGGTTCGAGATCTACGGCAATGTCGTCACGACGGGCGAGCCCGTTCGGTTCGAGCACTATGCCAACGAGCTGGGCGAACGTTGGTACGACGTTCACGCATTCCGCATCGGCGATCCGGCGTTCAATAGGGTGGCGGTGCTGTTCAACGACAAGACCGATCGAAAGGCGACCGAAGCTCTACAGAAACTGGCCGAGGACGCGCAGGACGTTCTCAACCAGGAACTCAGCCATCGGATGAAGAATACCTTTGCCATGGTTCAGGCGATCGCAACGCAGACGTTGCGCTCGGTCGAGGATCGAAAGCCTGTCGATGCCTTCACACAGCGGCTGCATGCGCTATCGACGGCGCATGACGTGCTTCTCAGGGGCAGCTGGATGGCAGCCGACTTTCGCGACGTCATCCACAGCGTCCTCTCGACACTTGCCGATCCGGAACGATTCGACACTGCCGGCCCCTCCGTCCGGCTCGGTGCGCGCGCAACCCTTTCTGTTTCGCTGCTGCTGCACGAGCTGGCGACCAATGCCCTGAAATACGGCGCCTTGTCCGCTGATTCGGGCCTCATCGCCGTCACCTGGGACATTGCCGGTTCCGGCGAAGACGCCGAGTTGCAGCTGCAGTGGCAGGAATACGGCGGACCTCCGGCACAAGAGCCGGAAACCCGGGGCTTCGGCTCCAAGTTGATAAAGATGGGCCTGGTCGGAACGGGTGGCGCCGAGCTTCGTTACCTCCCCACAGGTTTCCAAGGCAAGTTCAACGCACCGCTCGCTCAGGTGCAGCATTCCTAGAGCGACGGAGAATGAAATATGACACCCGCCAAACAGGTCGTCCTCGTCGTCGAGGATGAACCCCTGCTTAGAATGGCAGCAGTCGACATGATCGAGGCTGGGGGATTTATCGCGGTAGAGGCCGCGGATGCCACCCAGGCGGTTGAAATCCTTGAGAACCGTCTCGATATCCGGATCGTGTTCACCGACATCGACATGCCGCGCGGCATGGACGGCATGAAGCTGGCCGCCCTTGTCCGCGACCGCTGGCCGCCAATCCATATCATCATCACCTCAGGACACGTCACGCCGCCCGCCGCCAGCCTACCCACCGAAAGCGTGTTCTTCTCGAAGCCGTATCGGGAACGGGAAGTGCTGGCGACGATCCGGAGGATGGCGGCATAGTCCAGCTTTCCGCAGACATGCCAAGGGGCGCCGCAGCGCCCCTTTTTTATTGCGAAATCAGATCTATGCCCTACCCCGCCGCGAGCGGTGCGCCCCAGCCGCCCCAGACGTAGATCGAGAAGAACAGGAACAGCCAGACCACGTCGACGAAGTGCCAATACCAGGCCGCCGCCTCGAAGCCGAAGTGTTGCTTGGGCGTGAAATCGCCGCGCATGGCGCGGATCAGGCAGACAATCAGGAAGATCGTGCCGACAAGCACGTGGAAGCCGTGGAAGCCGGTCGCCATGAAGAAGGTGGCGCCGTAGATCGAGTTCTTGAAGGCGAACGGCGCGTGGGCGTATTCGTAGGCCTGGACAGCCGAGAACAGAACGCCAAGCAGCACCGTCAGCGTCAGGCCCTGGATCAGGCCCTTGCGGTCATTGTGCAGCAGCGCGTGGTGCGCCCACGTGACCGTGGTGCCCGAGAGCAGCAGGATGACGGTGTTGTAGATCGGCAGGTGCCAGGGATCGAGCACCTCGATGCCCTTCGGCGGCCACTGGCCGCCGGTGAAGGCGACGCGCGAGGCCTGAATGGCTTCATGCGGATAAAGGCTGGCGTCGAAATAGGCCCAGAACCAGGCGACGAAGAACATCACCTCGGAGGCGATGAACATGATCATGCCGTAGCGAAGGTGCAGCGAGACGACGCGGGTATGGGCGCCCTCGTTGGCTTCTTTCACAGTGTCCGCCCACCAGCCGAACATCACATAGAGAACGACGGCGAGACCGATGAAGAACAGCCATGGATGGGCCCATTCGACGCCGAAGATGTGCAGCGAGCCGCCATTGATGTAGCGCATGAAGCCGACGCCGCCGAAGGCCATGACGAAGGCGCCGATCGAGGCCAGCAACGGCCACGGAGACGGGTCGATGATGTGATAATCGTGATTCTTCTGATGCGCATCAGCCATATGAACTCCCCCAGATCTCTTCCTCTTCGTTCCGGCTTAGCCGCAAACGAACCCAGTATCAAAGTTTCTTTTCAAGCTTTCGCGTTCCATCCTCGCGCGACGCCACCGGCTTCGGCCCTTCCTTCGGATAGAACGTGTAGGACAAGGTGACCGTGTGGATGTCCTTGGACTCCACGGCCTTTACGATATCCGCATCGATGTAGAAGACGACAGGCATATCCAGCTTCTCGCCCGGCTGCAGCACGGTCTCGTTGAAGCAGAAGCACTGCACCTTGTTGAAATAGACGCCAGCCTCTCCCGGGGTGACGTTGAACACGGCCTGGCCGCGCTGCGGCTGGTCGGACTTGTTGACGGCGGTGAAGTTCACCTGGATGGTCTCGCCGATGCGCGGATTGACCTCGCGCTGGACCGGCTTGAAATCCCAATCGAGGCCGGGTGCGACGTTGGCATCGAAGGTGACGCGCATCTTGCGGTCGAGCACCACGGTCGACGCCTGCTCGACGCGCTGCGTCGTGCCGTTATAGCCCGTGAGCTGACAGAACATCCGGTAGAGCGGCACGGCGGCATAGCTCGCCGCTCCCATGCCGAAGACGAAGGCAAGGCACATGAAAACGACGGCGCTGTTGTTGCGCGGCTTTCTCGGCGTGCTTTGCGCTTCGCTCATCCTAGATTTGCCTCACGTGAACTTGACGATGGTGATGGCGTAGAAAATCACGACCAGACCGGCCAGCACGAGGCCGAGCGCGACGTTGCGGTTGCGGCGCGACTTGCGCTGTGCGTCTGTGAGCTTGATGGTCTCGATCAAAGGACCGCTCCCCAATGCGTCATCAGGAATGCGGCGAGGCGATCGAACATCAGCGCCGAGAAGATGGCGAAGAGGTAGAAGATCGAGTAGGCGAACAGCTTCTTGGCCGGCACCATCTTCTCGTCGCCATCGGGCATGCGCCAGCAGATCACCGACCAGTAGACGAAGATGGCGCTCAGCAGCGCGGCGGCGATGCCGTAGCCGGTGCTGGCGAAGCCGAGGAAGGTGGGCGCGACGGCGCTGACGGCGGTCAGCACGGCGTAGACGACGATCTGGTTCTTGGTGGTGCGCTCGCCCGAGACGTTGGGCAGCATCGGCACGCCGACGGACTGGTAGTCGCGCATCTTGAACAGCGCCAGTGCCCAGAAGTGGGCCGGCGTCCAGAGGAAGATGATCAGGAAGAGAACCGTGCTTTCGATGGTGACGCTGTCGGTCACGCAGGCCCAGCCGATCATCGGCGGGAAGGCGCCGGCTGCACCGCCGATGACGATGTTCTGCGGCGTCGAGCGCTTCAACCACATCGTATAGACGACGGCGTAGAAGAAGATGGTAAATGCGAGGATCGAGGCTGCGAGCCAATTGACGGCGAGCCCGAGGATCGACACGGAAAAGCAGGAGAGCACGAGGCCGAAGGCGAGTGCCTCGTTCGGCGCGATGCGACCGTCGGGGATCGGGCGCTTGGCGGTGCGGGTCATGATCGCGTCGATATCGGCGTCGTACCACATGTTGAGCGCGCCGGACGCGCCAGCGCCGACAGCGATGCAGAGGATGGCGATGATGCCGATGACGGGGTTGATGTGGCCGGGAGCGACGATCAGGCCTGCAAACGCGGTGAATACCACCAGCGACATGACGCGCGGCTTCAGGAGCTCGAAATAATCGCGTGCACTGGCTTCCGACAGGCGCAATTCGCCGTCATCGATGAGAGCGTCATGATTGCTCAGTATTGTCATTATTCTGTCCTGCAAACTCGGAGGCAACCGCCACGCTCATTCGGCGGCGGTCGCGATATCTCGCATCCTTACTTGATGCGCGGGAGCTGTTCCCATTGGTGATACGGGGGTGGCGACGATAGCTGCCACTCGAGGGTCGTAGCACCCTCGCCCCACGGATTGTCTCCGGCGACGCGCTTCTTGGCGAAGGCTTCGAAGACGCCGAAGAGGAAGATCAGAACGCCGACCGCAGAGATATACGAGCCGATCGACGACACGTAGTTCCAGCCGGCGAAGGCATCCGGGTAGTCGATATAGCGGCGCGGCATGCCGGCGAGGCCGAGGAAGTGCTGCGGGAAGAACACCAGGTTGACGCCGATGAACATGACCCAGAAGTGCAGCTTGCCGACGAACTCGTTGTACATATAGCCCGACATTTTCGGGAACCAGTAGTACCAGCCCGCGAAGATGGCGAAGACGGCGCCGAGCGACAGAACGTAGTGGAAGTGGGCCACGACGTAGTAGGTGTCGTGCAGCGAGCGGTCGAGGCCGGCGTTTGCCAGCTGGACGCCGGTGACGCCGCCGACCGTGAACAGGAAGATGAAGCCGATCGCCCAGACCATCGGCGTCGAGAAGGTGATCGAGCCACCCCACATCGTCGCGATCCAGGAGAAGATCTTCACGCCCGTCGGAACGGCGATGACCATGGTCGCGAAGACGAAATAGCGCTGCGCGTCGAGCGACAGGCCGACCGTGTACATGTGATGGGCCCAGACGACGAAGCCGACGGCGCCGATCGCGACCATGGCGTAGGCCATGCCGAGATAACCGAAGATCGGTTTCCTGGAGAATGTCGAGATGATGTGGCTGACGATGCCGAAGCCCGGCAGGATCAGGATGTAGACCTCGGGGTGACCGAAGAACCAGAACAGGTGCTGGTAAAGGATCGGGTCGCCGCCGCCTTCAGGCGAGAAAAAGGCCGTGCCGAAATTGCGGTCGGTCAGCATCATGGTGATGGCGCCGGCGAGAACCGGAAGCGACAGCAGGAGCAGGAAGGCGGTGATCAGCACCGACCAGGCAAACAGCGGCATCTTGTGCAGGGTCATGCCCGGCGCGCGCATGTTGAGGATGGTGGTGATGAAGTTGATCGCGCCTAATATCGACGACGCGCCGGCGATGTGGAGCGCGAAGATCGCCAGATCGACCGCCGGGCCAGGCGTACCCGTGCTCGAGAGCGGCGGATACATGGTCCAGCCGCCGCCCGCACCATAAGCACCGGCCGGGCCTTCGACGAACATCGACATGATGAGCAGCAGGAAGGCCGGGACGATGAGCCAGAAGGAGATGTTGTTCAGACGCGGGAAAGCCATGTCGGGCGCGCCGATCATGATCGGCACCATCCAGTTGGCGAAACCGCCGATCATCGCCGGCATGACCATGAAGAAGATCATGATCAGCGCGTGCGCTGTGGTGAACATGTTGAACATCTGCTTGGCGCCGTCGATGGCGGCGTCGCCCTCGTAGCCATAGACCATGGCGGCAAGGCCATGGAAGATCTGGATACCGGGCTCCTGCAGCTCCATGCGCATGGCAACGGAGAGCGCGCCGCCGATGATGCCGGCGATGATCGCGAAGATCAGGTAGAGCGTGCCGATGTCCTTGTGGTTGGTCGAAAACAGCCAGCGATTGACGAAGCTCGGCTTGTGCGAGTGGTCGTGATCGTCATGGGCATGAGCGCCATGGTCGTGATCATGCGAATGATCGTGGGCGGAAGGTCCAGCCATGTCCCGTTCCTCTTTCTTTATTGAGCGACGTTATCGGCGACATCGACGGTCTTTGCGGGACCGTCGGTTTCAGCCATGAGGTTCTTGTAAGCACCGGGCAGATCGGAGGCGGCGGACGCCATCCACTGCTTGTACTTGTCCTCGGAAACGACGCGAATTGCGATCGGCATGAACGCATGGTCCTTGCCGCAGAGCTCGGAACACTGGCCGTAGAACAGGCCCTCGCGCTCGGCGCGGAACCATGTTTCGTTGAGGCGGCCAGGAACGGCATCGATCTTGACGCCGAAGGACGGCATCGCGAAGGCGTGAATGACATCGGTCGGCGCTGCTGTGACCAGCACGCGCACGGTCTTGTTGACCGGCAGCACCAGTTCGTTGTCGACGGCGAGAAGGCGCGGATAACGGGCCTTGTCTTCCTTGCCGGCGGCGGCGCGGTCCTGATCCTTCAGGAGGTAGCTGTCGAAAGCCAGCGGATTGTCGCCGGAGCCCTCGTACTCATAGTTCCACTGCCACTGCGTCGCCGTCGCCTTGATTGTCACATCAGGGTTTTCGGGAAGCGTCAGCTGCGCGGTCAAAAGGTTGAACGACGGAACGGCGAGAAACAGAAGCACCAGTACCGGTCCGACGGTCCATGCGATTTCGATCAGCGTGTTGTGGCTGGTCTTGGAGGGCACCGGGTTCGCACTGGCCCGGAAGCGAAGACAGACGATGATAAGAAGAGCGAGCACGAAAAGTGTCACGGGAACAATAAACCACAAAGTATATTGCTCGAACCAGTGAATATCGCGCATGATCGGCGTCGCGGCGGGCTGTAAGGTTGCCTGCCACGGCATCGGCTGATCGGCAAAACTGCCGGATGCAAAAAGCAGACAGACCATCGCGGTCAAGCCTGCATAGGCCTTCTTTATCACGTTTTCATCTCCCTCGAGCGCTGACCTGCATAAAATACCATGCAGAATCCTAGCCATCCCTATGCGCTTCAAACCACAGTTTAGCACTTGCCGCAACAAGCCAAAGCGTTTGGCCGTGCGGCATTTTCGCTCCTTCGCGCCCTCCTCCGGGCGCGCCGAAACCTACCATGATTTTCTGCATGATACGGAAAATGTCGGCATGGGCCAGCCACCCGATCCAAGAATAATCAAGAAACGTCCCATTTCCGCCGTAGTCCCCGGCTTTTCAGCGGGTAGGGCTTTTCATTTTGGACGCCCCGCCCCAACTTAGCGGCACTGATTCGAATTGCAGAGGTTTTCATGGGTTTCCGTTCCCTAGCGCGGCCATTTGTGCTGTCAGCCTGCGTCGCGGCCGCAGCGATCGCTCCCGCTTTCGCACAGCAGCCGACGCCGGCTCCCGCCCCCGCCGCGCCGGCACAGCCCGCTCCGGGCGCCCCTGCGGCCCAGGCGACACCCGGCCAGACGCAACCGCAGGCTCCCGGCACGGTCCGCTCCAACCACGGCGCATGGTCCGTGGTCTGCGACAAGCCTGCCGGCGCTTCCGCCGAGCAGTGCGCACTGATGCAGAACGTGATCGCCGAGGACAGGCCTGAAGTTGGCCTCTCGGTCGTGGTGCTGAAGACCGCAGACCGCAAGTCGAAGATTCTGCGCGTACTTGCCCCTCTCGGCGTGCTTCTGCCGAACGGTCTCGGCCTCAATGTCGACGGCAAGGATATCGGCCGCGCCTATTTCGTGCGCTGCTTCGCCGACGGCTGCTATGCCGAAGTCGTGCTCGAGGACGAGCTCTTGAAGACCTTCCGCAGTGGCGCCAGCGCCACCTTCATCGTCTTCCAGACGCCTGAAGAGGGCATCGGCATCCCCGTCGATCTCAAGGGTTTTGCCGAAGGCTACGACGCTCTCCCCTGATCGTCTCGATGATTTCGGCGACGACCCGTCGATTTCCACCCTTGCTCGAACCGTCCCCGGGACCTACATCGGCTGGAAGCCTTTCCTGCCGCAGCGGAGCATAATGACATGAACACCGATCTCCTGACGCTATTCGACGCCGACGAAGCGAAGATGCGCGCGCTCGTCGCCGAAGCGCTCTCCGGCGCCGACGACGGCGAGTTGTTCATCGAACATGCGCAGGCCGAATCGCTGATGTTCGACAACGGCCGCCTCAAGGGCGGCAGCTTCAACACCGAGCAGGGTTTTGGCCTGCGCGCGGTGGCGGGCGAAGCGGTGGGTTACGCGCATGCGGGCGATCTTTCGGTTTCGGCGCTGAAGCGGGCGGCGGATGCCGTGACCGCCGTGACGCGCGGCTATACCGGCAGCTACGCGGCTGCGCCGCAGGGCACCAACAAGAAGCTCTACAGCGACGAGAACCCGATCGGCTCGCCGACCTTCGAGGAGAAGGTGAAGGTGCTGCAGGACATCGACGCCTATCTGCGCGGGAAGGACGACAAGGTGCGGCAGGTGACGGCTTCGGTCGCCGCCAGCTGGCAGGTGGTCGACATCCTGCGCGCCGATGGCCACCGGGTTCGGGACATCCGCCCGATGACGCGCATCAACATCTCCGTCATGGTCGGCCAGGGCGACCGGCAGGAAAGCGGCTCTTACGGCAGCGGCGGCCGCATCGGCTTCGGCGACTTCATCGCCGAGGGCAGCTGGCAGTACGGCGCCGACGAGGCGCTGCGCCAGGCGCTGGTCAATCTCGAGGCGATCGAGGCCCCTGCAGGCACGATGGACGTGGTGCTCTCCTCCGGCTGGCCGGGCGTGATGCTGCACGAAGCCGTCGGCCACGGGCTGGAAGGCGACTTCAATCGCAAGAAGACATCGGCGTTTGCCGGCCTGCTCGGCCAGATGGTCGCCGCTCCCGGCGTCACCGTCGTTGACGACGGCACGATCGACAACCGTCGCGGCTCGATCACCATCGACGACGAAGGCACGCCGTCGGCCTACAACGTGCTGATCGAGGACGGCAAGCTCACCGGCTACATGCAGGACCGGCAGAACGCCCGACTGATGGGCATGAAGGCAACCGGCAACGGCCGCCGCCAGGGCTATGCCCACGTGCCGATGCCGCGCATGACCAACACCTACATGCTCGGTGGCGAGAAGACACCGAAAGAAATCATCTCGTCGGTCAAGAAGGGCATCTATGCCGTCTCGTTCGGCGGCGGACAGGTTGATATCACGTCGGGAAAATTCGTGTTCGGCTGCACCGAGGCCTATCTGATCGAGAACGGCAAGATCGGCCCCGCCGTCAAGGGCGCCATGCTGATCGGCAATGGGCCGGATGCGATGAAGCGGATTTCCATGGTCGGCAACGACATGAAGCTCGACACGGGCATCGGCAATTGCGGCAAGGCCGGCCAGTGGGTGCCTGTGGGCGTTGGGCAGCCCCATTTGCGGATGGATCAGGTGACGGTCGGCGGGACGCAGACCTGATTCTGTCACGACTGACGAGACTGCCCGGCCTTGGCCGGGTAATCGTCTTTGGCAGCTATGCCGATAACTCATCCAATGAAAACAGCCATTTGCGCTGGATCGCCGCCGCAAGATCGAGCTCGTTCCTGTGCGCGAAGAGCAGGATGTGGCCGAGCACGTCGGCGGTCTCGTCGGCGAGGTCGCGGGCCATCTCCTCATCGGAGCGACCCTTGCGGCGGCCGCGACCGCTGACGCGGTTCCAAGCCTGCGTGAGTTCGCCCATTTCCTCTTGTAGCTTCAGCAGAAACCAGTCGTCGTCGCGCTCGATGCCGTTCTCGCCGGCATAGGCTTGCGACGCATTCTCGAATTTACGAGCAAGATCATCGAGCATCACGTTCTCCTTTTGTTTATGAAGGAGAACCGTGATTCATCGGCAATGTCCAGCGGGATCAGCCGTGGTCTGGAAGCAGCATGCAGTCGTAGGAGCGCTTCTTCAACGCGTCGCAGGCGGACGTCGCGGCGTCGCGGCTCTGGAAGCCGGTGAAGCGGGCGCGGTAGACCTTGTTGGAACCCTTGCCGACCGCTTCGGTCACGGGGCTCGCCGACTTCAGCGCAACGCCGCCTTCGGACTTCGCCTGGGCGAGGAGAGCGCGGGCGGCTTCGTCGCTTGGAGCAGCGGAGATCTGGATCTGCCAGTCGCCGGTCGAGGCGATGGCGCCGAGCGGCTTGACGGATGGCGCCAGCTTGCCGGTCGGCGAGACCTGGGCGATTTCATCCATCGCCGAGGGGCGCTCCATCGGCACGGTGTCGCTGAGATAGCCGAGCGCCTTCGGTGCCAGATCGTTGTTGCGGGCAATCTTGTTGCCGCGTGTGGGGGCAACGGGGGCAATATCCTCGACGCGGGGTGCGGTTTCCGGGATCGGCAGGTCGCTGGCGTCGGCGGCCGAAGCAACTTCAACCGGCTCGCGGGAATTGACGCTGGCAACCAGACGCGCGCCGCCCGAAGAGGACGCGCGGCCCATCGCCTTGTCGAGCAGGCCAGCCATCTTGTCGTCGCGGCTGCGAGCGGTGCGGCCGCCGAGCACGACACCGACAACGCGACGGTTGCCGTCCCTGACGGCGCTGACGAGGTTGAAGCCCGAGGCGTTGGTATAGCCGGTCTTGATGCCGTCCATGCCCTGATAGCGGTACATGAGGTTGTTGTGGCCACGAATCTGGCGGCCGCGGAAATTGAAGCTGGCGGTGGAGAACAGGCGATATTCGCGCGGATAGTTCTTCATCAGCGCGACGGCGAGCGTCGACATGTCGCGCGCTGTGGTGATCTGGCGGCCATCCGGCAGGCCGGAAGCATTGACGAAGGTGGTGCGGCTCATGCCGAGCTGGCGCGCCTTCTGCGTCATCATGCTGGCGAAATTGCTTTCCGAGCCGCCGAGCTTCTCGCCCATGGCGGCAGCGGCGTCGTTGGCGGACTTGGTGATCATGCCGAGGATCGCTTCGCGAACGGTGATCGACGTGCCGGCGCGGGCGCCGAGCTTGGTCGGCGGACGGGAGGCGGCCCACTTCGACATCACGATCGGGGTGTCCCAATTGATCTTGCCGCGGTTCAGCGCCTCGAATGCCATGTAGATGGTCATCATCTTGGTCAGCGACGCGGGATGATTGAGGACGTCGGCATTTTCGGACGAGAGAACCTTGCCGGTCCTGGCATCGAGAATGAGCGAGGCGCTGCCAGCCATAGCCGACAACGGCGCCGCAACGACCAATGTCGCGGTGATAATCGCGGCCAACAGCTTTCTCATGCACTTCCCCTCGATGAACGGACGACCCTCGTCGCCCGGAATTTGTCCCGTTCCGCTACAGAAGGACACAATGTGGCGCGACTTTGCGGCAACGCATACCATTTTTGTCAAATTTTACCCTTCATGGTGAAAAAACCGTAAAGCCCGCGTGAGAATCTTTGGCATTCAGCAAGACTTAACCCCGGTCTTGGTAGTTTCGGCCTGTTGAGAAACCGCGGACGGAGCGGACATGACGAACGCAAAGATGCTGGCTAGGCGGATCGCCATTACCGGCGGACTTGAGATTGCCAACCTTCTGCGGGCGACGGGGCTGATGCGCGGCGCGCGCGGACGCGGCGCGATCTTCACCCTGCACCACGTTCGCCCGCACGAGGCCTCGGCGTTTTCGCCGAATGCGCATCTGGAGATCACGCCTGAATTTCTCGACGCGGCGCTGACGCAATTGAAAAGCGATGGCTATCGCTTCGTTTCTCTTGCCGAGATCCCTGCCCTGCTTGCGGAACCGGCAACAAAGCAGCCCTTTGCCGCCTTCACGCTCGATGACGGCTATCGCAACAATCTCGTCTACGCCATGCCGGTCTTCGATCGCCACGAGGCGCCGTTCACGATCTTCGTGGCCAAGGGGCTGGTGGAGCGCACCCACACGATCTGGTGGGAGACGCTGGCGACGCTGCTGCGCAAGGAAGACAGGCTGAGTTTCGATTTCGGTGACGGCATCGAGGCGATCAGCGTTGCCACGCCGGCCGAGAAGCACCGGGCGTTCGCCCGCTTCGCCGCCCATAT
Organism: Hyphomicrobiales bacterium; assembly: GCA_900470805.1. GTDB lineage: Bacteria > Pseudomonadota > Alphaproteobacteria > Rhizobiales > Rhizobiaceae > Rhizobium. Next base: position 53,233 of record UCCA01000039.1, read on the forward strand.
TCACAGCAAGAACGAGACGGCGGCCGTGCTTGAGATCGACACGCTGGCGCGGGCGCATGGCATCGATCCAGTCGAGATCGTCGAAGACCTCGTCATGGGCGCACCCGAACTCAATCTGCTGGATGCCAGCCCACTAGCCGCGCTTGGCGCACATACAGTCAGCCACCGCGCCGTCGCGCGGCTTTCCGACGCGGAGGTTCGCGACGAGATGTCTGTCTCGTCCGACTATGTCGAGGCGATCAGCGGCCGGCGCCCCCGGACATTCGCCTATCCCTACGGCACACGTGAGGCGGTGACGCAACAGCAGGCGGCGATCGCCCGTGACTTCGGCTTCGCCATCGCCGTGACGACGCAGCCCGGCGTCGTCGGTGAACGGGCGCTTGATAACGCCACCTATCTGCCGCGACTGTCGATCAACGGTCTCTATCAGAAAACGCGTTACCTCTCAGGCCTCGCCTCGGGCATTCCGCTGAAGCTGATGGGCAACCGGGCTTGATCCGGCATGCGAGCCTGGTGTCCGTGAGGGAATGATCACATTCTTTTGAAGGCGTCGCCGATCCGGCGGCGCACCACGGCTGCTGTTTCAACCCTGCCTTGAGCCGGCGCAATGGTTCAAGGGTACATCCGCACCTTATCCCAACCACCGTCTGGCGTGGCACGCCGGAACTCGATGCGGTCGTGAAGCCGGAATTTCTGGTCCTTCCAGAATTCGATCGATGTCGGCCGGATGCGGAAACCGGACCAGTGAGCCGGGCGCGGGATCTCGCCGATCGCAAAGCGGGCGGTGTATTCGGCAACCGCCTTTTCAAGCGCAAAGCGGCTTTCCAGCGGACGGGACTGCTTGGATGCCCAGGCGCCGATGCGGCTGCCGCGGGCCCGCGTCTTGTAATAGGCGTCGGCTTCCTCGTCGCTGACGACTTCAACCGGGCCGCGCAATCTCACCTGCCGGCGCAGCGTCTTCCAGTGAAAGCACATGGCGGCTTTCTTCTGCCCGAGAACTTCCCGGCCTTTCTGACTTTCAAAATTCGTGTAGAAGACAAAGCCGTCTTGATCGAATCCCTTAAGGAGAACCATGCGGACATTGGGAAGGCCGTCTTCATCGACCGTCGCAAGCGCCACCGCGTTCGGGTCATTGATCTCGGAGGCCTCGGCTTCCTTCAGCCAATCCGCAAAAAGCTGGAACGGCTCGTTTTGCTCGGTGAAGTCACTGGTTGTTAACTCATGTTCCGACATATTAGCTCAAATGCCCCGGGTTTATTCGATAATTGCCCAGCCTAAAGCTACTGGACAGGACGCAGGGTGGAAGTCATAGCAAAGTCAGATCGTCATACAAAGGGCCAGTTGCACCAGTGCGCGGCCTTATGCATTGTCGGCCTGGCCGTGCTTACCCTCTCCGGCTGCGTTGCCGGCGGGCTCGACATGTTCTCGAGCGCCAAGGTCGACCGTTCGGTCGCAACCGGCACCGTGCCGCAACCGGCGCCGACCAGCGATTCCATCTCGGACGAAATGACCGTCGGCAATGCGGTGACCTCGGCTGACATCAATGGGCTGGAAGGCCGGCCGCTTCCCTGGGCCAACGCCTCCACCGGCAGCGCGGGCGTCATCGACACCATCGTCGAGAACAACGACACCGGCCAGGTCTGCCGCCAGTTCAAGACGACACGCCACTCCTATGTCGGCATCGCCAAATTCTATGGCAAGACCTGCCTCGTCGGCGGCGGCAACTGGCAGCTTCTGAGCTTTCAGCCCGAAAGCTGAGACTTGCCGTCAGTCAAGCCTTAACGGCTGATCCGGATTTCCCTCAATATTTAGCAAAACGATAACCATTCCGCGTGAAACCGTGGCGTGTTCCCCTGCAGGATAAGGACTGATTAGCAACTTTCCCGGACTGTGGTTTCCCATATGTGTGCTGACTTTTCTTCTCGCGAAGCGAACTTCAACGCACCAAATGAGTTGTATGGGGGCGTCGGAGTGCCGGACAATAAAAGGCACTCCGCATTTGGACACCGGCGGTTTGGAACATGCGCGATCCTTATAAGATCTTAGGCGTCAAGCGCGACGCAGGGCAGGACGAAATCAAGGCGGCTTGGCGCAACATGGCCAAGGTCGTGCATCCCGATCACAACCAGGGCGACCCGCTGGCCGGCGCACGCTTCGCGGAGATCGGTCGTGCCTACGACACGCTGAAGGATCCGAAGAAGCGCAGTCTTTTCGACAACGCTGCGCGGATGGCCGAAACCAAGCAGAACGAAAACACCATCATGCAGCAGCGCCAGGCGGCGCGCGAAGCGGCGATCAAGGCCAAGCAGGCGCAGGAAAATGCCGAGCGAGTGATGGAAGAACTTGCCCGCGCAGCAGCCCAGAAGGCCGCCGCCGAGGCCGCCAAGCAGCCGCAACAACAACAGCAGCAACAGGCCGGCGCCGCCGAGCCTGCCGAAGAGATGATCGAACGGATCTTTGGCGCGCAGGCCCGAACCGCCAGTGGCGGCGGCGGTCGCTCACAGGGCTTTTCAGCCGGTGCCACAAGACGTCCGCAAGCGGAAAGCGCAGGCGCCGACAAGAGTGGCGATACCGCCAAGGCTTCCGAGGCTGATCGGACAGGCGATGGCGAACAGACGGCCGAAGAGGCAGCCGCAGCGACGAGCGCGGTTCTGCAGCCGCTCAGCCTGCTGACGTCGCTGGTACGCCGTTTCACCGGCACCGCACCGGCGCCGGAAAAAGCGCCGGACCAGCTGGCGATCGCCACCGTGACGATCGACGACATTCTGAAGGGCAGCTGGGTGAACGTCGATCTCGGCGACGGTCGCGAGGCGGGCTTCGCGCTGACGCCAGGAACGACCGAAGGCCAAACCGTTCGGCTGAAGGGCCAGGGGCACAAACTCACCGGCATGCAGCGCGGCGATGCGGTCATCAACATCCACATTGCTCCGCACGAGGATTTCACCGTCGATGGCTTCGATCTTCATACGGTGCTGCCGGTAACGATCGAAAACGCGGTGCTAGGCACCGACGCACGCATCGACGGGCCAAATGGGCCTCTAACCGTGACTGTTCCGCCATGGTCCGGATCCGACAAATCCATCCGCTTCGCGGGGCAGGGTTTGCCTAATAGCGACGGCGGAAAGGGCGACCTGGTGGTCGAACTGCGCATTATTCTGTGGGAAAAGCCCGACGATAAGGTCACGGATTTGATGCGTATTATGAAGAACGGGCTGTTTTTGTGAGATTTCCACGACAATAGCACCCTTTGTTACGTTCCCTAACAGTTGATGATTGCTGGCAATCTTGAACCGGCTGTCCGGCTATGCCATAGGCAGGACCGATCAATTTCCTTAGGGGGCGAAACATGGCTCAGGCACAAGGCCTCATGTCAGGCAAGCGCGGCGTCATTATGGGCGTTGCCAACAATCGTTCGATTGCGTGGGGCATTGCCAAAGCTATTCATGCACAGGGCGGCGAGATCGCCTTTACTTACCAGGGCGATGCGCTGAAGAAGCGGGTCGAGCCGCTGGCAGCAGAACTCGGCGGCATTCTTGCCGGACACTGTGATGTCAGCGATGAAGCATCGATCGACGCGGTTTTCGACAATATCGAGAAGACCTGGGGCAAGATCGACTTCATCGTGCATGCGATCGGCTTTTCCGACAAGGACGAGCTCACCGGCCGTTACGTCGACACCTCGGCAGACAACTTCGCCAAGACGATGCAGATCTCGGTCTATTCCTTCACTTCCGTTGCGCGTCGCGCCGAGAAGCTGATGACGGATGGCGGATCGATGCTGACGCTGACCTATTACGGCGCCGAAAAGGTCATGCCGAACTACAATGTCATGGGCGTTGCCAAGGCCGCACTCGAAGCCAGCGTCAAGTATCTGGCCGTCGACCTCGGACCGAAGAACATCCGCGTCAACGCGATCTCGGCTGGCCCGATCAAGACGCTTGCTGCCTCCGGTATCGGCGACTTCCGCTATATCCTGAAGTGGAACGAGTACAACGCGCCGCTGCGCCGCACCGTCACCATCGAGGAAGTCGGCGATGTCGGCCTCTACATGCTGTCGGATCTGTCGCGCTCGGTGACCGGCGAAGTGCACCATGCGGACAGCGGCTACCACGTCATCGGCATGAAGGCGGTGGACGCGCCTGATATTTCCGTCATAAAAGACTAACCGCAGTCTTTTATGCGTCGTGCTCGCGGCCCCTTCCCTTCGCGCAAGCGATTCAGGGGCCGTGCGCAATACGGAGCCGTTCATTGCTTATCTACGTCATTCGCCACGGTCAGACCGACTGGAACGCCGAGCGTCGCCTGCAAGGGCAAAAAGACATTCCGCTCAATGCCATCGGCCGCGAACAGGCGCGCCAGAACGGCACCAATCTCGCGGAAATCCTCAAGGTCGAGAGCATCCCCTTCGATTTCATCGCCAGCCCTCTGGGGCGCACGCGCGCGACGATGGAAATCGCCCGCGAGGCAATGAGCCTTCCGCCCAAGGATTACAGCACCGACGAGCGCTTGGTCGAAGTCTCCTTCGGTGACTGGGAAGGGCATACGATCAAGGAACTGAAGGCGACCGCCAAGGACCGTATCGTCGAACGCAATCTCAACAAGTGGGATTTCATTCCGCCCGGTCCGGATGCGGAAAGCTACGAGATCATGTCGTGGCGGGTTGCGTCCTGGCTGAATGCTGTGGAACGCCCGACGGTCTGCGTGACCCATGGCGGTGTCATCCGCAGCCTGTTCCGCACGATCGCCAATGTCCCGAAGGACGAAGCGGCGGAGGGCGAGATCCCGCAGGATCGCATTCTGAAAATCGTCAGGGATTCAAAACAGATCGCCTGGATCTGAGCGTATTATCGGATGCCGGAATTGCTGGTAGGCGTTACTGGACGATGTCGAGATCGTTGATGACGCGCTTGCCGTCGACTTCGGTGTAGAAGACAATGACCTTGACGCCGGCCTTGAGCCCTTCAAAGTTGAATTCCTCGGATGCCTGATAGGTCTTGCCGTCATCCAGCGTCAGGCTGAGATTGCTCATGTCGATCGTCTTGATCGTCGCCTCGACATCGGCGCTTTCAGCAAAGCCGCTGATCGGCGACAGGAAACTTGCTGTGGCCAGAAGTGTAGCAACTACGAAGCGCATGGCGGCATTCCTTCGAAAACGCGATTCAAACATCCAATTGCGTACAGATAGCCCTCCGAATATGGCGAAATTTGCCCTGAACCGTGACCATTCCCGCCCAATTGATGAAGCGCATTTTAACGAAAATCAAAAGATTCCGTTAAGTCACGCAGAACTTAAGTTCTGGCTAAAATACCGCCTGTAAGAAATCGTAAATTAACCCCCTCTACCTACAGTGTGTGGAAACGGGGGAGACGGGATTTGCTATTCCGCCAGACAGACAGACAAGCATCGCGGAAAGTCTCCCGAAACACCCCTATCGCGTTTCTGGTTTCCTGTCTCGTTGCCGTGGTCGTCATCATTGTCGGCTTCAGCCTAGATCGCGCCAATACGGCAGCGAACCTGCGCGAACTGACGATCCGCACGGAAAACGAAATCAGCCTGATCCGCACACGGGTGAACGCCCAGATCAACATGGACATCACCATCGTCCGCGACCTCTCCAACATGGTGGCTATAAGCACCAATGTCGATCAGGAGGAGATGGAGCGCCAGATCACCTGGCTGCTGATCCAGAACCCGCATTTCGTGCACATCGCGGTTGCTCCCAATTTCGTCGTACGCTCAGTGTTTCCGCCGACGGAAGGCCAGCAGCGCATCGGCAAGGACGTCCGCGAATTCATGAACGATCGCCAGTCGGTCTCCCGCACCACGGGCAGCCAACAGGCACGCTTCTACGGCCCGATCCGTTCGGCTGACGGCAAGGATACGTTCGCCATCTTCTTCCCTGTCTACGTCAAGGACAAGGGACTGCGGCGCATGTGGGGCGCCGTCGAAGTCGTCATCGATGCGGAGATGTTCTACCAGAGCACCGGCCTGGAACCGGCCCGCGACAGCGAGAACCAGGAAAAATATCCGCATCTCGACCATCTCTCGATCGCGCTCCGGGACCTCGGCTCGACGGGCGGAGCGCAGGCACCGTTCTTCGGCTTGCCTGATGTGCTCGAGCAGAGCCCGATGACCCGCAACATCACTTTTGCCGGTGGACGCTGGGAAATCGCCGCCGTTCCAAAGACCGGCTGGGATGCAGCACCCGAAAACCAGCATATGCTGCGGCTGATCATTCTCGCCGCCGCCTGCCTGATAATCATCCCCGTCTTCTTCGCCAGCCTGCTGTTGGGGGAGCGGACGAAGAATATAGGTCAATTGGAAAAGCGTGAGGAAACGCTGCTGGAACTGTCGCAGCGGCTCGATCTGGCACTGGAATCGTCGAACATCGGCATCTGGGAACTGAAGGACTCCGGCCGCAGCCTGTTTTGGGACGAGCGCGCCGCGGCCCTGCACGGCAGACCGGCTGTCGAAGGAAGCTACGCGCTGGAAGACTGGCTTGACAGCATCGCAGCGGCGGACAGGCGCATCGCCAAGGTCCACCTGCGCAACGAAGGCAAATCGGGCTCGGCCTACACCACGCAATACCGTGTGGAGCTTGCCGACGGCAGCATCCGGCACCTGCGGTCGGTGGGCTCGGTTTATAGCGATGGCGGCGGGACCAGCAAGACGATCGGTATCGTTTGGGACGTCACCGCCGATGCCGTTGCCGCCGAAACGCTGCGCAAGGCCAAGGACCTGAGCGACATCAAGAACGCCGAGCTGGAGCTTGCGCTCGATGAAATCTCGCACAGAGAGGCCGAACTGGTGGAATTGTCGGGCAAGCTGGACTTGGCGCTTGATTCCTACCAGTGCGGCATATGGGAAGCCTCTCTAAGTAACGAAGGCGGCTCCTACTGGGACGACCGGATGCATGAGCTCTACGGCCTGGAGCCGAAGCCTGGCTTCATGGACGAAGCGACATGGCTGTCGCGCATCCTCGAAGAGGACCGGGCGCAGGCAATCGAAAGCGCACGGCATTTCAAGAAGATCGGCGACACCCATACGGTGGTCTGCCGCGTCCCGACGGAAGACGGCGGCATGCGCTACGTCCGCTCGACCGGCAAGGTTCATGAAACATCGAGTGGTCAGCTGAAGATCATCGGCGTGGCGTTCGACATTACCGAGGACGCGCTGATGACGGCGCAGCTGAAGGCCGCCAAGGACGAGGCCATCGGCAAGAACATCGAGCTGGAGCTCGCCAACCACCGCATCGAGCACAACTCGCTGCACGACCCGCTGACCGGGCTCGCCAACCGCCGCAAACTCGACTTCGCGCTGGAGCGGATAACACAGGACGGGCGTGAGACGCGGCAGAAATTCGCCATCCTTCACATCGATCTCGATCGCTTCAAGGAAATCAACGACACGCTGGGCCATGCAGCCGGCGACGCCATGCTCGTGCATGCATCCGAGGTTCTGTCGCGCAGCATCCGGCTCGGCGATATCGTCGCGCGCATCGGCGGTGACGAGTTCGTGATCCTGGCGCTGCATGCCAACGATGCCGAGATGTCGGCGCTGGCCGGACGGATTGTCGAGGAGATGCGACAGCCCATCGATTTCCAGGGGTTCGCATGCCGGTGCGGCGTCTCGATCGGCATTGCGCTTGCAAGCGGCCTGCGCGTCGACGCCCGCAAGGTGCTGATCAACGCCGACATCGCGCTTTATCGCGCCAAGAGCCAGGGCCGCAACCGCTACCAGTTCTTCAATCAGAACCTGCAGGCCGACATCATCAACAACAAGCGGCTCGCCGACGAAATCCTCACGGGGCTTGAGAACGGCGAGTTCACCGCATGGTACCAGCCGCAATTCAGCGCACGAACCATGCAACTCACCGGGGTGGAGGCGCTGGTGCGCTGGCAGCATCCGTCGCGCGGGCTGCTGACACCAGACAAATTCCTGAAGATCGCCGAAGAGATCAACGTCGTGCAGATGCTGGACCGGATCGTGCTGGAGACGGCACTGAAGGACAAGATGCGCTGGGCGGCACTCGGCGTCAGCGTTCCGAAGGTTTCGGTCAACGTATCGGCGCGGCGCCTGCATGACGATACGCTGGCGGAATCGCTGAGCAACCTGCAGATCAGACCGGGCGAGATTTCCTTCGAGCTGGTGGAATCGATCTTCCTCGACGAGAGCGAGGACGTCGCCACCGACAATCTCGAGCGGATCAAGGCGCTCGGCATCGATATCGAGATCGACGACTTCGGCACCGGTCACACTTCGATCGTCAGTCTTCTGAAGCTGAAACCGAAGCGGCTGAAGATCGACCGTCAGCTGGTGCAACCGATCATCACTTCGCCGCAGGAGCGCGCGCTCGTCAGCTCGATCATCGAGATCGCCCGTTCGCTCGGCGTCGAGACGGTGGCCGAGGGCGTCGAAACGCTGGCGCATGCCAGCCTGCTGCACGACCTCGGTTGCGACCTGCTGCAGGGTTACGCCTTCTCGCGTCCCCTCTCCTTCGACGACTTCACCGAAGCGGCAACCGGGACCGCATGGCGGATTGCCTCGTAAATGTCTTCCACTGTTCGCAATTCGAAGAAACAGCATTTCCTCGTGACGACGGTTTGACGCAAAGAAAGCCTTTTGCCCTCACAGCTTTTGGCCTATGAGTGACGCGCCTTTTAGAAGAATGGCGCGGCCGGTGACGCCCGGCGGGCGCGATCCGGTCGGAACATATGTCGCATAACTCATTCGGTCACCTTTTCCGCGTAACCACCTGGGGCGAAAGCCACGGTCCTGCCCTCGGCTGCGTCGTCGACGGCTGCCCTCCGGGCCTGCGCTTCAAACTCGCGGACCTGCAGGTCTGGCTCGACAAGCGCAAACCAGGCCAATCGCGCTTCGTGACGCAGCGCCGCGAGGATGATCTCGTCAAGGTCCTGTCAGGCGTGATGCTCGATGCCGACGGCGAGACGATGATCTCGACCGGAACGCCGATCTCGATGCTGATCGAAAACACCGACCAGCGTTCCAAGGACTACGGCGAAATCGCCCGCCAGTACCGTCCCGGCCATGCCGACTACACCTATGACGTCAAATACGGCATCCGTGACTATCGCGGCGGCGGGCGCTCTTCGGCGCGCGAGACCGCTGCCCGTGTCGCAGCCGGCGGCATCGCGCGCCTTGTCGTACCCGGGGTCACCGTGCGCGGTGCGCTGGTGCAGATCGGCAAGCATAAGATCAACCGGCAAAACTGGGACTGGGCGCAGGTCGACCAGAACCCGTTCTTCGCGCCCGATCCAGAGATCGTTCCTGTCTGGGAAGAGTATCTCGACGGCATCCGGAAGAACGGTTCGTCGATCGGTGCGGTGGTCGAGGTGATCGCCGAAGGTGTTCCGGCGGGCCTCGGCGCGCCGATCTACGCCAAGCTCGACCAGGACATTGCCTCGCTTCTGATGTCGATCAACGCCGTCAAGGGCGTGGAGATCGGCAACGGCTTCGAGGCCGCCGAAATCACCGGCGAGGAGAACGCCGACGAGATGCGCATGGGCAATGACGGGCAGCCGATCTTCCTGTCGAACCATGCCGGCGGTATTCTTGGCGGCATTTCCACCGGACAGCCGATCATCGCCCGTTTCGCGATCAAGCCGACGTCCTCGATCCTGACCGAGCGTCAGTCGATCGATGCCGACGGCAAGAATGTCGATATCCGCACCAAGGGTCGCCACGATCCCTGTGTCGGCATCCGCGCGGTGCCGATCGGCGAGGCGATGGTCGCCTGCGCCATCGCCGACCACTATCTTCGAGACCGCGGCCAGACCGGCCGGCTGAAATAGGAACTTCCCATGGCTTATGATCAGAAGCGCGTCGTAGACGCTATCCGGGCCTTCGAGGCCGGCGAAATCGTCGTCGTCGTCGATGATGACGGCCGCGAGAACGAAGGCGATCTCATCGTCGCCGCCGTTCACTGCACGCCCGAGAAGATGGCCTTCATCGTGCGCCACACCTCGGGCATCGTCTGCACGCCAATGCCGAAGGAAGAGGCCAAGCGCCTCGGCCTCAACGCCATGGTCGCCGAAAACGATTCGGCGCATACGACAGCCTTCACCGTTACCGTCGACTTCAAGCACGGCACGACCACGGGCATCTCGGCCGACGACCGGACGCTGACGGTGCGCAACCTCGCCAACCCGAATGTCGGCGCGTCCGACTTCGTTCGTCCCGGCCACATCTTCCCGCTGGTCGCCCGCGAAGGCGGCGTACTGATGCGCTCCGGCCATACCGAGGCCGCCGTCGATCTCTGCCGCCTGGCCAACCTCCCGCCGATCGGCGTGATCTGCGAACTGGTCAACGACAACGGCACCGTGACCCGCGGCCAGCAGGTCACCGATTTCGCCAAGGAGCACGGGCTGAAGCTGGTGTCGGTCGCCGATCTCATCGCCTACCGCCAGCGCAAGGAAACGCTGATCCAGCTGCAGGCGAGCTTCGACGTCGAGACGCCGTTCGGCAAGGCCAAGGCGCACAGCTATTCGCTGCCCTGGGATCCGATGCAGCATCTCGCCGTCGTCTTCGGTGATATCAGGGACGGCATCGACATTCCCGTGCGCCTGCACACCGAAAGCGTCGTGGACGACCTGTTCGGCAAGCGGTCGGTCGATCGCTACATGAAGAAAATCTCGGAAGAAGGCCGCGGTGTCATCGTCTATCTGCGCGAGGGCTCGGTTGGCGTCGGCCATCAGGACAACGGCCGCAAGGCGCTTGGCCAGGGCCGCGAAGCCCATGCGGAAGCGCAGAACCGTGAAAGCGAATGGCTGGAAATCGGCCTTGGCGCGCAGATCCTTAAGGATCTCGGCGTCAGCTCGATCAAGCTTCTGACCCGCAGCGAGCGCCACTATGTCGGCCTCGAAGGCTTCGGCATCAAGATCGCTGAAACCGAGATCTGCTGAGACACATCGGATCAACGGATCGGCGGGCGCCAGACGCTCCGCCGGTTCGCCCTGCGCTCAGGCGGCGATTGGCTTGTAGCGGCTTCTGACGTTTTCCAGGTAGTATTTGCCTGGCGACTTCGCCGTGACCATGGCGATCACGTGCGATTCGGCAACGCCTTCGAACAGGCGCTCCTGGCCATTGTTCAGGCAGATACGCAGCCTGCCGTCTTCCTGGCTGAAATAGACCGCATCGATCAGGGTCGACTGCACTGGTACCGGTTGCATTTTCGCGCGCCGTTCGGTCCGCGATACGATGTCCGCCGCAGCCGCACGGGCATCGCGATGCTTGCGCATCAATGCCCTCATCTGGCGACGCAGTCTATTGAAGGCCGTCCATACGGCATAGCTGATGACACGTGTTTTCATGCGCCCATCGTAAGAGCGCGGTTATTAAGAAGTTCAAGATGAGCATGGTAAACCCGCGTCAAGATTAACAGCCGGTAATTACCTAAAATCGTCGCTATCTCAGCCGCTTAACCGCTCCATCCATCGATCAGCAATACCTTCTCGACACCGGCGAAACGGGCGACGCGATCGAGCTCCGCCATCAGTTTTTCGAGCCGCCCCGCGGACGGCCGGACGCCCGGTTCCAGCCATAGCCGCTTGACCTCGAGCGAACCTTTGCGGCGGTCGGCCTTCATGTCGATGCGGCCGATCAGCCGGTCACCTTCAAGCAGCGGAAAGACGTAGTAGCCGTATTCCCGCTTCGGCTCGGGCACGAAGATCTCGATGCGGTAGAAAAACCCGAAAAGGCGCTCGGTGCGGTTGCGATCGCGGATCATCGGATCGAACGGGCTGAGGACGCGGATGCGCGGCGGGGCTGCCGGATAATCATCCGTGGTCGCAAGGAAATCCTTGAAAGCCCAGGAGGGGCGCGGCTTGCCGCCGAGCGAGGGTTCGATCAGGATCTCGGTCAGCTCGTCGCGATGGGCCACGATCCAGGCCTTGGCATCTTCAGGCGACAGCAGCGCCCAGAAGGCCGCAATCTCGCCATGGGTGGCGAAGCCCAGCCGTGTCAGCGCGCTACGGCACGCCCAATCGATAAACTCCTCGCGGCTGACCTCCGGTTCGTGAAACTCGGCCGGGATGACGCGCTCGACCAGATCGTAGATTTTCTGGAAGTTCGAGCGGCCCGAGATCGCGAACTTGCCGGTGCGCCAGAAATATTCGAGTGCGGTCTTGTTGGGATGCCAATTCCACCAGCCGCCGGAGACGTGGCCATCCGCCTTGATCTCGCGCGCCATAATGGCGCCGTCGCGGCTCACCCGCTCATAGGTTTCGTCGAACGCATCCTCGAAGCCCTCGCCGCGCCATTTGCGCCAGCGATCGACCAGCACCTCCTCCTCGTGGCGGAACTTGTGTTTCCAATAGCGGAAGAAGGCGGAAGGCAGGATGGAGGCGTCGTGGGTCCAGTGTTCGAACAGGGCGCCGTCCTTTTCCAGCAGCGTGGTCAGATGCTCGCGCTTGTATGTCTGGTTGCGGGCAAAGAGGATCTGGTGATGCGCCCGCTCGACCCACTGGATGCTGTCGACCTGGACGAACCCGATCTCGTGGATCAGCTGCAGCAGCCCGTCCTTGGTGAGCGCCCGGTTCGGCGGCGCGCTCAGCCCCTGCTTGGCGAGGAAGATGCGGCGGGCATCGGCATTGGAGATCATGGTCGTCATGGCAGCGATGATAATCCTGAGGACATTCCTGGCCACCCGAATATTCAGTGGTTTGCAGGGTGACGCAATGCCTCGCCCTGCCCGAAAGGATTTCATCTTCCCATGAACCGGATTCATTTATAGAACGGCGCTTCACCTCAGGGGGATCGATTGACCATTCGTTTCGAAAGCGCCGGCGTCAGCTATGGAGCGCGGACCGCGTTGCAGCCATTGACGCTCGAGCTTACGGAAATCCGCATCGCCGTCATCGGGCTCAATGGGTCCGGCAAGACAACGTTCGCGCGGCTGATCAACGGACTGACCAAGCCGACCACCGGCCGTGTTATCGTCCACGGACGCGATACATCAGACGAAAAGGCCGTGCTCGGCAATGTCGGCTTCATCTTCCAATCGCCGCAGAACCAGATCATCCTGCCTGTCGTGCGCGACGATATCGCCTTCGGGCTGAAGAGCCGCGGCCTGACCAAGGCGGATATCGACGCCAGGGTGGCGCAGGTGCTGGACCGCTTCGACGCCGGGCATCTCGCCGACCGGCGCGCACATGAGCTTTCCGGCGGAGAACTGCAGCTGGCAGCCCTCTGCTCGGTGCTGGCAACCGGGCCCGATATTCTCATTCTCGACGAGCCGACCAACCAGCTCGACCTGCGCAACCGCGCGCTGGTGCAAGGGCTGATTGACGGGTTGCACGAGACCACCATCGTCATCACCCACGATCTCGACCTTATTGCGGGCTACCAACGCGTGCTGGTCTTCCACGGCGGGCAGCTGGTGGCCGATGCGCCGGCAACAGAGGCGATTCGCCGCTACCGGGAGATCGCCGCCTGATGCAATCGCTGTTCGTCGAGGGAAACAGCTGGATGCACCTGATGTCGGCGCGGGCGAAGCTGATCGTGCTCGCCGGGCTTGGCATCGTGCTGTTCCTGACGGCGAATATCGCGTCGCTGGCGATCGCGGTGCTGGCGACCGGCACACTTTATCTCAGCATCGGCCTGCCGTTTCGCGCGGCCCTGTCGCGGCTGAAGCCGATCGTGCTCACCATCCTGATCGTCGCGGTCTTCAGCCTCGCCTTCAACCCCTGGCACGGGGCCCTCGTTGCGCTGCTGCGGCTGACGGCGCTGATGCTGTTTGCCGCCAGCGTTACCGCGACCACGACGATTACCCAGTTCATGGACGAGATCACGCTGCTCGCTAAGCCTCTCGAGCGCATGGGGCTGGTACGGGCCGACGATGTCGGGTTGGCGGTCGGGCTTGTCGTCCGCTTCGTGCCGGAGATCATCGGCCGCTACCAGGCCATTCGCGAGGCGCACCAGGCGCGCGGCCTGAAGGTGCGCCCGGCGACGGTGCTGGTGCCACTGATAATCCTGACGCTCAAGGATGCGGATAACATCGCCGCGGCGATTGACGCGCGCGGCGTTCGGCGGCATGTGAATTAGCAGTCATTGAACCACGGAGCCGTCATGAGCACCCGAGATCTCGTTCTTTCCGCCCTGTTTGCCGCCATCATCGTCGCGCTCGGCATCCTGCCGCCGATCACGCTCGGCTTCATTCCGGTGCCGATCACGGCGCAGTCGCTCGGCGTGATGATGGCCGGCGTGGTGCTCGGCGCGCGGCGCGGCGTCGTGGCGGTGCTGATCGTGCTGGTGCTTGTCGCCATCGGCCTGCCGGTGCTGTCGGGCGGGCGTGGCGGGCTTGCGGCCTTTGCGGCACCCACCACCGGCTTCCTGATCGGATGGGTGTTTGCAGCGCTGACGACCGGCTTTATCAGCGAGCGGCTGGTGAAGACCGAGCAGGCGGCCGGCATGCAGCTGACCGGTTTCTTCTTCGCGGCGATGATGGGTGGTATCGTCGTGCTCTACGCGTTCGGGATCATCTATCTCGCGGTTGCCGCGCAAACGGGGCTCAAGGCCGCGTTTCTGGGCTCGATGGCCTTCATTCCGGGCGACGTCATAAAGGCTTTCGTCGCAGCGCTTGTCGGCCGCGCCGTGATGGCGGGCTATCCGCTGCTGCCGGTCAGAAGCTAGGCCTGCCTTACGCAACTCCGCACGGAAAACCGTTTCGCACTTTTCCTGGAATTGCTTCAGTTCATGAACCCGTAGAGCCAATCGCGGGTGATCTCCGGCAGAGGCACCGCCGCCTTGTCCTCGCGGGTCTGCGCCTGCCAGACGATCTCGACTTCGGCGGCGCGCTCCTCGCCCGCATCCACGGCGATCAGGAAGCCGACGGAGCGGACGCCGATCTTGTCCACGGCCGCCGTGAAGATGACGAGCTCATCATAGTGCAAGGGCCGATGCAGAATGCAGGTGACCTTGCTTGCGACATAGAGCGGCTCGTCGCCCAACTCCGGGCGCTGCGACCAGAAATTGGCCAGCGCGGACTCGGCATAGGAAATATACGAGCCGAGAAACATCTGGCCGTTCATATCCACATCGCGGAACGGCACATGGATCTGCACGATATTGGAGCGCATCGTTGCGTTCATCGACTTCCCACCCGGTCCTCCGCCCATCCGATCGTATGGCCTAATGCATGCACGAGAATAACGTCTAGCTAATATTATGTAAATGAACGCGAAAGGCGTATGACAGCGCGGGATTGTTGAAATCATCCGGGCCTACCCCATCTGCTGTGGAACATCCCGAGACAGGCAGATAGAGTGATCGCATGAGCACCCGCCTTTACGAACATCCCATCTTCCTGGAACACATCACGCCCGAGGGCCACCCGGAGCGATCCGACCGTCTCAGGGCCTTGAACGTGGCGCTCGAGCATCCGCATTTCGAGCGGCTCGACCGGAAGGAGGCACCGCAGGCTTCTGAGGACGCCGTGTTGCTGGCGCACCCTGAAGAGCATCTCTTCGCCGTCATGCGTCAAGTGCCGGAGGAAGAAGGCGAGATCAACCAGCTGGAAGCCGACACCTATGCGAGCCCGAAAAGCTTGCAGGCGGCGCTGACCGGGATCGGCGGGGCGATGGCCGCCGTCGACGACGTCTTCACCGGCAAGGCCGACAACGTCTTCGTCGCCTCGCGGCCGCCCGGCCACCACGCCGAAAAATCGAAGGCGATGGGCTTCTGCTTCTTCAACAATGCCGCCATCGCCGCACGACATGCGCAACGCCGGCATGGCGCCGAGCGCGTGGCGATCGTCGATTGGGACGTGCACCACGGAAACGGCACGCAGGACATCTTCTGGGACGATCCGTCGGTGCTGTTCTGCTCGACGCACCAGATGCCGCTCTATCCCGGCAGCGGCGCCAAGGACGAGACCGGCGCGCACGACACCATCGTCAACGCGCCGCTGTCGCCGAATGTCGGCAGCGACCATTTCCGCGAGGCCTTCAAATCGCGGGTGCTGCCGGCGCTGAACGACTTCCGGCCGGATCTGATCATCATCTCCGCCGGCTTCGACGCGCATCACCGCGATCCCCTGGCGCAGATCAACCTTGTCGGCGAGGATTTCGACTGGGCGACGGGGCGGCTGCTCGAAGTGGCCGACAAAAGTGCCTCCAACCGGGTCGTCAGCCTTCTGGAAGGCGGTTATGATCTCGAGGGTCTGGCCGAATCGGCCGGACTGCACATTCTGAGAATGATGAAGGGTTGAGTATGACTGATAGCGCCAAGCAAGACGCATCGGGGCCGGAGGTTTCTAGCCTCTCCTTCGAAAAGGCGGTCGCCGAACTCGAAAGCATCGTCGCGCGGCTGGAACGCGGCGACGTGGCGCTGGATCAATCCATCGAGATCTACGAGCGCGGCGAAGCGCTGAAGAAGCATTGCGAGACGCTGCTGTCTGCTGCGGAAAACCGCATCGAGAAGATCCGGCTGGATCGCGCCGGCAAGCCGCAGGGCGTGGAGCCGCTCGACGGGGCGTGAGGGTGATACGTCGGGCGACGCAGCTCGCAGACCGTTACTGCCGAAGCCTGAGGCATACATTGCCCAATCCCAACAACCACCCTCATCCCTGTGCTCGTCACAGGGATCCAGCGCGATCAAGTCCTTGATCGCAATAGATTCTTCTCACGGCGCAGACGCGCCGTGGCTGGATTCCTGTGACAAGCACAGGAATGAGGGATGGTAAGAGGAGCCTGCCCCGAAGACACCACCAAATCCCCCTTGCTCAACGCGTATCCCCGTCTATCATCCCCCAAACACAACAGAGGGAACGACAGGCATGGCCGACAGACTGAAGGGCAAGATCGCGATTATCTCGGGCGGAGCGACGGGAATGGGCGGGGCGGCGTCAAAGCTGTTTGCGGCCGAGGGCGCGAAGGTGGCGATCATAGACCGCAATGGCGAGGCGGCGGCTGAGACGGTGAACGCGATCCGCGCGGCCGGCGGCGAGGCTGATTTCTGGACGGCCGACGTTTCCGACGAGGCGGCGGTGAATGCGGCCGTTGCCGGCGTCGAGGCGCGCTATGGCGCGGTTACCGTGCTGTTCAACCATGCGGGCACGATCGTCATCAAGCCGTTCCTCGAAACCACTCTTGAGGAATGGGACTGGCTGCATGCCGTCAATGTGCGCTCGATGTTCCTGATGACCAAGGCGGTGCTGCCTAAGATGATCGACGCCGGCGGCGGATCGATCGTCTGCACCTCGTCGATCTCGGCGGTGGCCGCCACGCCGATGGAGGTGCTTTACGACACCACCAAGGGGGCCGTGCACATGTTCGCGCGGGCAATCGGCGTCGAGTTCCGCGACCGCAACATCCGCTGCAACGCGGTCTGCCCCGGCTTCATCCGCACACCGCACGGTCTGCGCGAAGTGGCCGATCTGCAGGCGCTGGGCGTCGATGTCTCGGATACGGCGATCGCCGCGCAGCAGGGGCGGATCGGCGAGCCGGAGGATGTGGCGCGCGCGGCGCTTTATCTGGCCAGCGACGAGTCGAGCTTCGTCAATGGGGCGCATCTGTTTGTCGATAACGGGTTTACAGCGATGTGAGGAACGGCGGCAACGGGATCGTCTCGACCAGATCGCAAACCTCGCCTATATTGCTGATATGGACAAGGATCAGGTCATCGCGATTATTCGCAAGCACGAGGACGAATTGCGCGCCGCGGGCGCGGAACACGTCTCGCTGTTCGGATCCGTGGCGCGCGGGGAAGCAACGGCGGAGTCCGACCTTGACATTCTGGTCAAGTTGTCCGAGCCGGTTATTCGCTCCGGCTTCGGCTATTTCAGTGCCTTGGCAATTCTGCAGGAGCGCATTACGGAGATAACCGGCTTCGCGAAAGTCGACGTCATCGCCGAGCCTATCGCCAAGGAAAATGTTCGTCGTTCTGTAGAACGGGATCGCGCCATTGCCTTCTAAGCGCCCTCTCGTGCGGATGCGCGATATCGTCGAAAACGGCACTGCCGTTTGCGAGTACACAGCGGGACTGGATTTGAAGGCTTATGCCAACACTCCGCTGGTGCGCGATGCGACCGAGCGCTGCTTTTCGCGGATTTCGGAGGCGGGCGTGAAGCTTGGCAGTTTGGCGGAGGAACTGTTTCCTTCCCACGACTGGCTGGCGATCCGGCACCTCGGCAATGTTCTGCGCCATGACTATCGGGGCGTCGTCGACGCGGTGATCTGGACGGCTGCGACAGAACGGCTACCACCGCTGATCGCAGAGCTCGAAGCCTTTCTTGCCCAATATCCCGACGACCAGGAAACGCTATAGCGAGATCGCCATGTCCTTCTTCCCCGGCACAGACCCTCTCCCCGGCGATGCCTTTGCCTGCGACGCCATCGAGAACCTGATCATCCCCCGTACCAGCGATATCGGCGGATTTCAGGTACGCCGCGCGCTTCCGACCCGGCAGCGGCGGCTGGTGGGGCCGTTCATCTTCTTCGATCGGATGGGTCCGGCGATCCTGAAGCCGGACGAGGCGCTCGATGTGAAGCCGCATCCGCATATCGGGTTATCGACGGTCACCTATCTGTTCGACGGCGAAATTCGCCATCTCGACAGTCTCGGTACCGAGAAGGTCATCCGCCCTGGCGACATAAACCTGATGACGGCGGGGCGCGGCATCGTGCATTCGGAGCGCACGCCCGACAATCTGCGCGGCCATCCGCTGCTGATGTCCGGCCTGCAGACGTGGCTGGCGCTGCCTGACGACAAGGAAGAGATCGATCCCTCCTTCGCGCATACGGAAAAGAGCGCGATGCCCGTCATCGACGAGCGTGGCGTGCGTGGGCGCGTGGTGATTGGATCGTTCGAGGGGATGGCTTCGCCGGTGAAGGTGTTTTCCGACACGCTTTACGCCGATATCAACCTCGATGCGGGCATGAAGTTTCCATTTGCCGCCGCTCATGAGGAGCGCGCGCTTTATATTCTATCTGGCGAGGTGGTGATTTCAGGCGACCGATTCGCGGCGGATCAACTGCTGGTGTTCCGTCCCGGCGACGCGATCACGCTGGAAGGCGGCAGCCAGGGCTGTCACCTAATGCTGTTTGGCGGCGCTGCCTTGAATTCCAAGCGCTATATCTGGTGGAACTTCGTTTCTTCCTCGAAAGAGCGGATCGAGAAGGCCAAGGAGGAGTGGCGCACGGGCCGTTTCGATATCGTTCCGGGGGATGAAGAAGAATTCGTGCCTTTGCCGCAGGGCTGATATCCTCTAGAAAGGGTTGTTGCGGTTCTTGAAATCGACTTCTTTCACCGCAACTTATGGCCTAAAGGCTATGTGCCCCAAAACGCCAAAAACAAGAACGACAAGAAAGAGTGCCTCCCGTGACACAACCGCCGAAGACGCCGCTATTGGACAAGGTCACTTATCCGGCCGACCTCCGAAAGCTGGAGGATCGCGACCTGCCGCAGCTTGCGCGCGAAGTGCGCGACGAGATGATCGATGCGGTGTCGATGACCGGCGGGCACCTTGGCGCCGGGCTCGGTGTGGTCGAACTGACGATCGCCATCCACAATGTCTTCAATACGCCTGACGACAAGCTGATCTTCGACGTCGGCCACCAGTGTTATCCGCACAAGATCCTGACCGGCCGGCGCGACCGCATCCGCACGCTGCGCCAGGAAGGTGGTCTCTCGGGCTTCACCCGCCGCGCCGAAAGCGAATACGATCCGTTTGGCGCCGCACACTCCTCCACCTCGATTTCGGCCGGTCTCGGCATGGCTGTCGCCGCCGATCTCTCCGGCTCGAAGCGCAATGTCATCGCCGTCATCGGCGACGGCGCGATGTCGGCGGGCATGGCCTACGAGGCGCTGAACAACGCCGGCGCGCTCGATGCGCGGCTGATCGTCATTCTCAACGACAACGACATGTCGATCGCGCCGCCGACGGGGGCGATGAGCGCCTATCTGGCGCGTCTTGCCTCCGGCCGCACCTATATGGGCATGCGCGAGGTCGGTAAGAAGCTGACCGGCTATCTCGGCAAGTCGATCGACCGCGCTATCACCCGCGCCGTCGAGCACGCGCGCGGCTATGTGACCGGCGGCACCATGTTCGAGGAGATGGGCTTCTATCATGTCGGGCCGATCGACGGCCACTCTTTCGACCACCTGCTGCCTGTTCTACGCAACGTGCGCGACAACGCCAACGGGCCTGTGCTCATCCATGTGGTGACGCAGAAGGGCAAGGGCTATGCGCCGGCGGAAGCCGCCGCCGACAAGTATCACGGCGTCAACAAGTTCGACGTCATCACCGGCACACAGGCGAAGGTGAAGCCGAATGCACCGAGCTACACCAATGTATTTGCCGAGGCGCTGGTGCAGGAAGCCGAGCTCGACGACAAGATCGTCGGCATCACCGCCGCGATGCCGAGTGGCACCGGCCTCGACAAGCTCGCCGACCTTTATCCGTCGCGCTGCTTCGATGTCGGCATTGCCGAGCAGCATGCCGTGACCTTCGCCGCCGGCCTTGCCGCCGAGGGTTACAAGCCGTTCACCGCGCTCTATTCGACCTTTCTGCAACGCGCCTTCGACCAGGTGGTGCATGACGTGGCGATCCAGGGCCTGCCGGTGCGCTTTCCGATCGACCGCGCCGGCTTTGTCGGCGCCGACGGGCCGACGCATGCGGGCTCGTTCGACACCACCTTCCTCGCCACCCTGCCCGGCTTCGTGGTGATGGCAGCGGCCGACGAGGCGGAACTCAAGCATATGGTGCGCACTGCCGCCGCTTATGACGCCGGTCCGATCTCGTTCCGCTATCCCCGTGGCGAAGGCGTCGGCGTCGAGATGCCTGCGCGCGGTGAAATCCTGCAGATCGGCAAGGGCCGCGTTGTCAAGGAAGGCGCCAAGGTGGCACTGCTGTCCTTCGGCACGCGTCTCGCCGACTGCCTGCTGGCGGCCGAGGACCTCGATGCCGCGGGGCTGTCGACGACTGTTGCGGATGCGCGCTTTGCCAAGCCGCTGGATCACGACCTGATCCGCCAGTTGGCACGTCACCACGAGATGCTGATCACTGTCGAGGAAGGCGCCGTCGGCGGCTTCGGCAGCCATGTGCTGCAGTTCCTGGCCACGGAAGGCCTGCTCGACAACGGACTGAAGGTGCGGTCGCTTGTCATGCCCGATCTCTGGGTGGAACAGGCCAAACCCGAGGTGATGAATGCGCAGGCCGGGCTCGATCGGGCCGGGATCGTCAGCACGGTGTTCAAGGCGCTGGGCCGGCCGACTGTGGTTGGGGTGGCTGGGTAGGTTTTTGCGAGGTTGTTGGGGTGAAATGTCCGTCGGCGTTATGCCGTGGAATACCCCCTCTGCCCTGCCGGGCATCTGCCCCACAAGGGGGGAGATCGACTCGTGGTGAGGCCTTCGCCAAAAGATAAGAATGGAACGAGCGGGTGCGTCTATCCGATCTCCCCCTTGAGGGGGAGATGTCCGGCAGGACAGAGGGGGGGTGTCCCGCATGCAACGTTGCCGTCCCCTACTTCCCCACACCCTCGCGATACAAAATCATCCCGCCATGGTGAAGCACGCCGTTCACGAAGTCGCCGTCGGCGGTGAAGCCGGTGTCGTCCCAGTACTCGATGTGGTCGCCGGTGACATCGTAGCGTCCCCGATAGGCGCTTTCACGGGTGCCGCGGGCCTCGTCATAGCGGTTGCCGGGCAGAAGATTGTGGCGGACGTGGCCGTCGGCGGTTTTCCACATGCCGACATAGGGGTGGCTGGCCTTGGGGTCAGCAGCTTCTGAGCTGGCGGACTGGCGATGGCTGGTGGGGTGGCTATCCTGCATTGTGCTTTCCTCTGGCGGTTTGGTTGATGCAGCAGCCAGCGAAGTGATGACCACCGCAAGCATACCGCAGACGATCGTTGGCAAACCCATGCTCAGATCCCGGCATTGGCCGTGGGGCGAACGGTGATGTCGTTAACGTCGACGTCGTCAGGCTGCTCGATCGCGTAGCGGATGGCGCGGGCGATGGCATCGGCCTTCAGCGCCACGGCGCGATAGGCGACCATGGCCTGTGCCGCAAAGGGCTCGGTGATGGTGTCGGCCAGCTCCGATTCGACGACGCCGGGATAGATGCAGCTGACGCGGAGCGCCTTGTTTTCCTGCCGGAGACCATCGGAAATCGCCCGGACCGCATATTTCGTGGCGCAGTAGACGGCGGCAGTTGGCGAGACGGCAAGGCCGCCGACCGAGGAGACATTGATGATCTGGCCGGCGTTTTGGGCGTTCATCACCGGCAGAACGGCGGCGATGCCATAGAGCACGCCCCTGATGTTGACGTCGATCATCCGGTCCCATTCCTCGACCTTAAGCGATGACATCAGCGACAGCGGCATGACGCCGGCATTGTTGACGAGGACATCGACACGGCCGAATTCGGCCACCGCCGCGTCCACGAAGGCCTGCATGTCGGCACGATCGGTGACATCGAGGGACCGCGCCAGCACCGTGCCGCCAGCAGCGCGAATGTCCTCGCTCAAAGCGTCCAATCGATCTGTTCGCCGCGCACCGATGACGACCTTGGCGCCGGCGGCAGCGAGTTCGCGAGCCGTGGCGGCGCCGATGCCGCTGCTGGCGCCTGTGATCAGCACGATCTTGTTTGCGATGTTGTTCATGTGTTTCTCCTTGTCGGCTCTATAAGGCTGTCGGCAGATGCCCGGCCTTGTCGAACCAACCATCGTCTCTCAAGGATGATATGGGGTAGACAACTTTTCCGGATTTCTTGCACGATCCTCCGAAAGTGAATGACCGGCTCTTGGCAAGCTTTAGGGAAAGGCCGATGCTGACGGCATGGACACTGTTACCGACCTCGCCGCCCTGATCGATCGCCATGCCGGAGAAGACGGGAATTTCGACACCCTACTGCCGCGCGTCGGGGTGATACGATCCTCGTCGCGGACCGAGCCTGTGCATACGCTCTACAAGCCTTCCTGCTGTATCGTGGCGCAGGGGCGCAAGCGTGCGACGATCGGCGAGACCAGTCATGTCTATGATCCCGCGCATTATCTGGTGCTCGGCGTCGACCTGCCCGTCATCGGCGCGGTGACGGAGGCCAGCGCCGATGCGCCCTATCTCTGCGTGCGGATCGAGTTCGATCGCGGGATTCTGAGCGAAATGCTGCCAGGCTCGACGCGTCATGACGACAATCCGGCGGCGGCGAGGGTCAGCGCGACGACACCGCAACTGATCGACGCGGCAGCGCGCCTGCTGCGGCTTCTCGATACGCCCGAGGATATTCCGGTGCTGGCGCCGCTGGTGGAGCGTGAGATCCTGCATCGCCTGATCTCGGGACCGCAGGGCGGCATGATCCGGCAGATCGCCAATGGCGAGAGCCGATTGAACCAGATCGGACGGGCCGTGGACTTTGTCTGCCGGAATTTCGATACGCCCTTCGCGATCGAGGCGCTTGCGGAGATCGCCGGGATGAGCAGTTCATCCTTCTACGAGCATTTCCGCGCGGCGATGGCGATGAGCCCGCTGCAATTCCGCACCCAGATCCGCCTGCAGGAAGCGCGGCGGCTGATGGTGGTCGAGGGGCTGACGGCGGCCGAAGCGGGATTTCGGGTCGGCTACGACAGCCCTTCGCAATTCAGCCGCGACTATCTGCGGGTGCATCAGGAGACGCCACGGAGGGATGTGGAACGGATGCGGATGGCGGCCGCAGTGAACTGACGTTCGGCATTTTCTCCGAGCCGGCGGATTGGCAACACGGGCTCTGCCCCAGGAAGCGCGAGACTTTGGCAACACCTTCACGACCGCCCGGACTGATTCAATTGCGGACTGATGGAACATAGGTAGGGCACGAACGTTTATTGAGGTAACCGAAAGGATCTCGATATGAGAAAATTCATTGTGACGATGGCTGCAGGTGGTTTGAGCGCGCTGATGGCGCTGACTTCGACAGCGCCGGTTCAAGCCATGCCGCTGCAGGCAATCAATGGTGCGTCGCAGCAGGTAAACACCGGTGACGGCGCGATCCAGAATGTCGATTGGCGTGATCGTCGCCACGGCTGGGATCGTCGTGACGACCGAGACTGGCGCCGCCACGACCGCTACCGTGATCGCGATCGCTACAGTGACCGCGGTCGTAGACATCACCACTCCAACGGCGCTGCGATCATTGGCGGCCTTGCGGCCGGCGCGATCATTGGCGGCGCGATCGCCAACAGCAACAACCATCGCTACTACTACCACAACGGTCGTCGCTATCTCCGCGACTAGGATAGGGTAGACAGACAACAGAAAAGAGGTCGCAGCGTTCGTTGCGGCCTCTTTTTTATGTCATTTGCCGGGGCATAAGCCGCCCTCAACGAAAAAGGGGCCACGCGTGAGCGCAGCCCCGTTCCTGCTGAAATGGCGATGGGGAGACCTAGAACTCCGACCATTCCTCCTTGACGGCTGCCGCACTGGACGCGCCGCCGCCGAAAGCCTTGGCGACGGTGCGCTTCAGGGCGTTGGCGGGCGATGCGACCGGGCGCGAAGTGGCGCCGGCAGGCTTTGCACGCTGCGCCGGGGCACGGTCGTTACCGAGGTTGAACTGGCGCAGCAGTTCGTCAAGCGCGCCAGCTTCCTGGGCGAGCGAATGGCTGGCGGCCGTCTGTTCCTCGACCATGGCGGCGTTCTGCTGGGTACCCTGGTCCATGTTGTTGACGGCGGTGTTGATCTCCTGCAGGCCGATCGACTGCTCGCGCGTGGCGGTGACTATGGCGCCGACGTGCTTGTTGATCTCCTGCACGGCGCCGACAATCTCGGACAGCGCCTTGCCGGTCTCGCCGACCAGCGACACACCGGCATTGACCTGCGTGCCCGAGGTGTTGATCAGCGCCTTGATTTCCTTGGCGGCATTGGCAGAGCGCTGCGCCAGTTCGCGCACTTCCTGGGCGACCACGGCGAAGCCCTTGCCGGCCTCACCGGCGCGGGCAGCTTCGACGCCGGCGTTCAGCGCCAGCAGGTTGGTCTGGAAGGCGATATCGTCGATGACGCCGATGATGTTGGAGATTTCACCCGAGGACTTCTCGATCTCCTGCATGGCGGTGACGGCCTTGCGGACGACCTCGCCGGAGCGTTCGGCGCCGAGACGGGTGCGTTCGACCAGCTGGCCGACGTCCTCGGCGCGCTTGGCGCTGTCGCGAACGGTCGTGGTGACTTCCTCGAGCGCTGCCGCGGTCTCTTCGACGGCGGCGGCTTGCTGTTCGGTGCGGCGGGCGAGATCATCGGCGGCGGTGCGGATTTCACCGGCACCGGCGTTGATGGCCGACGCATTGTGGCCGACGGACTGAAGTGCTGCCTGCAGCTTTTCGACGGCATTGTTGAAGTCGTTGCGCAGGCGGTCGAACTGGGCGGCGAACGGGGTGGTCAGGCGGGTCGCGACATTGCCGTTGGCAAGATCCGAGAGGCCGTCGGCCAGATTGTCGATGGCGAAGCGCAGGTCGCTTTCCTCGCGGGCCTTCTGCTCGTCGCCGATCTGGCGCTGGCGTTCGGCATCGCTGCGCATGCGGTCGGTTTCGCCGGAGAGGCGCAGTTTTTCGATCGCGGCGTTCTTGAACACCAGAACCGACTGCGCCATGCGACCGACTTCGTCCCGGCGGTCGAGCGCCGGAACGTCGATGTCGTTCTGGCCACCGGCCAGACGGCCCATGGCCGAGGTCATGCCGACGATCGGGCGAACAATGCTGCGCGACAGCATCCAGGCGAGCACGACGGCGGCGAATGCCGCGAAGATGCCGCCGATCAGCAGCGTCATGTTGAGGGCGGCGCTGGCATCGGCCTTGATGGCGGAGAGCGCTACGGATTCGTCCCGCGCGGCAGCCTTGATCTTGGCGGACGCCTGGCGGAAGCCGTCAAGCTGGCCCTTGGTTTCGTTGACGCCGATCTTGACGATCTGGTCGATCGGCATTTCGGTTTCCTTGCGGGCTTTGGTCTGCGGCACGGCCAGCTGGGTGAAATACAGGTCGGCGGCCTTCTGCATGCCGTCGATCTGCGCCAGGAAATCGCTGTTGCCTGCTGCCGTCTGCTTGGCGGCGTTGATCGCGTTCAGCATGCGATCGCGATTGTTGAACAGATCGGCATAGGTGCTGTCGCTGCGAAACAGCAGGAAGCCGCGCAGGTTGACGGCCTGCTCGAGCATCGCCTGCAGGGCGTCGTCGATCTGGTTGACCAGACGCTCGGACTGCTTCTCCTCGGCGGAAGCGGCTGCCACGGCACCGGCCTTCGTATAGACGAAGGCGGAAACGGATACGAAAATAAGGATCAGCGCCGCGAAGGTCGCGGCAAGCTTACCGTTCAGGGACATGTTTCTGGAAAACATCAGTCGGTCTTTCCTGGGCGGCTTGGGGCCATGGCAAAGGGGCACGCGAACGCGTGCGGCAAAAGGTTGTCTTGGGGGTGTGACATGATCGGCAGTGCGACTTCGGGCCATCATGGCGGAAGCGGTTTTGGGACCGCTGCAATCGTCCCGACGGTAACCACGGGATATTTAAAATTGTTTAAGTGTGCACCGCAACAGTTGGGGGTTGGAGATCAAAAAACGCCAGATTTCCTATGACTCAACCCCTCTGAGGCATTCGATGCGCGCGCAGCACGCGCAGAAGGTGTAGCTTTTATTTTACTGATAAATGACTGACTCACATACACTCGCTCCGCGATATTTCCGCCGCACGATGTTGACCGCATCCGCGTCTCGCGTAGCCACCAGATGGCGCCCGGCGATCGGTCCGGAGCTTGCCAGAGCGATCCTCGCTTCGGTGATCGCGAACAAAAGGCTTGCAACGGACAGCTTTGCCCTGCATGGACAGGCCATGTCCGATCAGAACACACAACGTATCGACCAGCTGCTCGTCAGCCTGGGTCTCTTCGCCAGTCGCTCGCGCGCCCGCGATGCCGTGCAGCGCGGCACCGTCAAGGTCGACGGCAAGCTCGTCACCAAGGCAGGCGCCGTTTTCGGCGAGGATGTCGTCATCGAAATCGACGACCCGGCACAGGACTACGTGTCCCGCGCGGCGCTGAAACTTGCGGCGGCGCTCGATCATTTCAAGCTCGACCCTTCCGGCCACAACTGTCTCGACGTCGGCGCCTCGACCGGTGGCTTCACCGAGGTGCTGCTGGAGCGCGGCGCGGCGCATGTGACGGCGATCGACGTCGGCCACGGGCAGATGCATCCGCGACTGGCCGAGAGCGCCGATGTCACCAACATCGAGGGCCTGAACGCCCGCAATCTGGTCGCCGACGATATCGACCACCCCCTCACCTTCATCGTTTCCGACGTGTCGTTCATCACGCTGAAGCTGGCGCTGGCGCCGGCGCTCGAGCTTGCCGAACCGGGTGCGACCGCCGTGCTGCTGGTCAAGCCGCAGTTCGAGGCCGGGCGCGAGGCGATCGGCAAGGGCGGCATGCTCAAGGACCCGTCCACGGCACCGGATGTTGCAGCAGAGCTGCAGCGCTGGTTCATCGAGGACATGGGCTGGAACAGCCTTGGCCTGATCCCCTCCCCCATAGCAGGCGGCGACGGCAACCAGGAATATCTCCTCGCAGGAACCAAGCCGTGAGCACCGAGACCGTTACCATCCAGAAGCTCGGCGCCCAAGGCGACGGCATCGTCAATGGCGCTGATGGACCCGTCTACGTGCCTTTCACCCTGCCGGGTGAAACGGTCGCGATCGCGCGGATCAAGAGCCAGGGAACGGTGATGTCGATCACGGCGCCATCACCGGATCGCCAGGAGCCGCTCTGTCGGCACTTCGGCCCAGACGGGGTCAACGGCACATGCGGCGGCTGTACGCTGCAGCATGTGGGAGACGCGACCTACCGCGCCTTCAAGCGGCAGCTGGTGATCGATGCGCTGAAGTCCAAGGGTTTGACGCCCGAGGTCGGAGAGCTTGTCGTTGCCCATCCGGGCGAACGCCGGCGCGTGACCTTTGCCGCGCGCAAGACCGAGAAGGAAATGCTTCTCGGCTTCAACCAGGCGGAAAGCCACCACCTAGTCAACATCGAGGAATGTCCCATCTCGTCGGCGGCCCTGATTGCAAGGCTGCCGGCGATCAAGGCAATCGGCGCGGCGCTTGCCAACAGCGCCGACTCCTTCCGGATCACGGTGCTGGAAACGCTCACCGGTCTCGACATCGCCGTCGACGGCATCAAGAAGATTTCCGACCCGCAGCGCCGCAAGGCGGTCGAAACCGTGCTGACGTTGCGCGGCATCGCCCGCGTCTCGCTGAACGGCGAGATTTTGGTGGAACCGCTGAAGCCGATGCTCGACTTCGGCGGCGTCCAGGTATCGCCACCGGCCGGCAGCTTCACGCAGGCGACGAAGCCCGCCGAAGAAGCGATGGCCGAGATGGTGCTTGCCCATGTCGGCAAGTCGAAGCGGATTGCCGACCTGTTCGCCGGCACCGGCACATTCTCGCTGCGGCTGGCCCGCCTGGGGCGCGTGCATGCCGTTGAGAGCGAAGACAAGCCGCTGGCGGCGCTGGACCACGCCGCGCGCAACACCCAGGGGCTGAAGCCCGTGACCATCGAGCGCCGCGACCTGTTCCGTCGGCCACTGATGACCTCCGAGCTCAAGGTTTACGACGCGGTCGTCTTCGATCCGCCACGTGCCGGCGCCGAATTCCAGTGCAAGGAATTGGCTCGCTCCACCGTCAAGAAGATCACCGCCGTCAGCTGCAATCCGCTGACGCTGGCGCGCGACCTCGCCATTCTCGTCGAGGGCGGCTACCGGATCACCTCGGTGACGCCGATCGACCAGTTCCTCTGGACCTCGCATGTCGAAGTGGTGGCAACGTTGACGAAATAGCCGTCGCAAGCTGTCTCTGCACCACACGCCTCCAAATTTTAGTTGACTAGGAAACAATATGAACTTAGTTTCCTAGTCAACATACGAGGTAACAATGGCTGACGACGTTCCGGTTTCCGATATCGAAGCCCATCTGGGCTACTGGCTGCGAACGGTCTCCAACGCCGTGTCGCAAAGCTTTGCACGCAGCGTCGAAGCCGAAGGCGTTACGGTTGCCGAGTGGGTGTTCCTGCGCATGCTTTACGATGTGGAGCTTATCGTACCCTCGCAGCTTGCCGAACGGATGGGCATGACCAAGGGAGCGATCTCGAAGCTTGCCGATCGGCTGGTCGAAAAGGACCTTGTGGTGCGCGAAGCCAAGGCGGACAGCAAGCGCGGGCAGACATTGATGCTCCAGCCAGCAGCCCGGCAGCTCGTTCCCCGCTTGGCGGCGCTGGCCGACCAGAACGATGCTGCTTTTTTCGGTGCGCTTTCGCCGGCTGAGCGCAATCAGCTCGAACAGATACTGCGCCGGATTGCGCGCGAGCGCCATCTCGGCGATATCCCGACCGCCTGACGCGGTCGCTCACAATGTCATGAACCGCGAGGGAGATCGCCATGGACGCGCAATGGAAGACTGTCGCCCGCAATTGCCTCGATGCCGCCTACAACAGAAGCATGAGCTTTCCCGAGATCGTCGGCACGCTGATCGCTGCCGGTTTCGAAGGCTATATCGTCGACTATCGCCGGAACACCACGACCTACTTCCTGCCGGATGGGGAAAGCGTCGTGCTGGAGAACAATCACGTCGAAGGAGTGGTTTCCGCTGGCTTCGATGCCGAGGGCGTTGCAGCGCAAGTCAGATGGGCGCAGGCAAATCCGCCGGGCTATAGCTATGTCGCCTTCTCTTCCAACGTGAAGGCGATGGGATGCGCCGGCTATATCGTCTCGTTTTCCGGCCGCCGCGTGCTGTATTTCGGCCGGACAGCGGAAACTCATGTCGAGCATTTTCCGCAATCTTAGCGGCGCCTCGCGCCCCCTAGCGGAGGGCGTCTCAGGCCCTCCGGTCACTCCCCGCTGCGCAGTAGGCCGCCGGCGAGGTGGCGGAAGGCGTCGACGACCTTCTCCAGCACTGAGTGCGGATCATCGGCCGCAGCGATCCACAGCGCCGCGTTCAGCGCTGCGCCATTGATCAGCCGGGCCGCCGCTTCGGCATCTACCTGCTTGACGATGCCCTTTTCGATCAGCGCCTCGATCGTCTCCGTCGTCGTGCGCAGACAGGCGGTCTGGTTCGGCCATTGTGAGGGATCGCCGAGCACGGCTGGTCCGTCCAGCAGCATGATGCGCTGGATCTCGGGCTCGAGCGCCATTTCGATATAGGCAATGCCCTCGTTGAGGAACCCTTCCCACGGCGTCTTTCCCAACTTCTGCGCGGCGCGCTGGCGCACAAGCATTTCGGCATCGATCTGGTCGATGACCGCCTGCAGCAGTCCCTTCTTGTCGCCAAAATTGTGATAGAGGGCCCCGCGCGTCAAACCAGCGGCGGCGGTGAAATCATCCATCGACGAGGCGGCGTAGCCCTTGGTCGCGAAGGCCTCGCGGCCGGCCGCGATGAGCTTTGCCCGGGTGTCCTCGACCATCTGCGCGCGCGTTCTCGCAACCATCACCATCTCCGCAATCGACATACGTCGCGCATCTTAGTTGACATACGCGCCGTATGCTACATATATAGACATACGGGGCGTATATCATCACCACCCCGAACAGTGAAGTACTCAGATCCCCGAACACCAGACGTCGTGCAAACCGTGCACGCGAGGGATCTGACGTGTCCAAAAAGCAGGAGCATACAATGACCAAGCGCGATGCGATTTTCCCCGCCGGCCGACAGGCGCTCTACGAGATCAACCGCTATTCCGCAGCGATCCGCTCAGGCGACCTTCTCTTCGTCTCCGGCCAGGTCGGCAGCCGCGAGGACGGTTCGCCCGAACCTGTGTTCGAAAAGCAGGTTCAGCTCGCCTTCGACAATCTGACAGCCGTGCTGAAAGCCGCCGGCTGCACCTTCGATGATATCGTCGATATCACCACCTTCCACACCGATCCCGCCGTGCAGTTCAAGGCGGTCGATGCCGTCAGGCTGAAGGTGATGGGCGAAGCGCCCTATCCGAACTGGACGGCGCTCGGCGTCAATTGGCTGGCGGGCTTCGATTTCGAGATCAAGGTAATCGCCCGAATTCCGCAGTAGCCTCCAGCAACAACGAGCGCCGCAGCATTCGCCAGCAGGTGGATGCTGCGGCATTCAACAGCAAATCCTAATGTATACTATCGGCCCGAAATACAATTCATGCATAAATTCATCTATGGTAAATAATATACGTGTATCAACGCATAATGCACGGAGGATAATATGTTTGTTATTTCCATCGATGATAATGGCGATGAACGAAACTTCCTGGCGACCTCGTTCAATATTGATCGCGGCACCGTCATTGCGACGATATGCGGCGTGAAGCGCCGGTTCAGCGCCACTGACGTGATTGATATTCTGCCTGTGGAACCGCTGTCTGCGCGCAACGATCGATTTATCGACGAACGCTCCGAGCCGCGTCGGATGCACGGCTGACAATCTTTTACCGTGCCTACAGACTTCCAACAAAAACGCCCGCGACGAGCGGGCGTTTTGCTGTCCGATCCAATCAGGCGGCGCGGCGGCCGCTACCGGATGCGGCATGACCGGACTGCAGACTGAACTGGCCAAGCAACTGCATCAGCTTTGCCGCCTCCTGAGCAAGACCGTGGCTAGCTGCCGTCTGCTCCTCGACCATGGCCGCGTTCTGCTGGGTGCCCTGGTCCATGGTGTTGACGGCGGTGTTGATCTCGGCAAGGCCGGTCGACTGTTCGCGCGTGGCGGTGACGATCGCCTCGACGTGACGGCTGATTTCCTGAACCTGGCCGACGATTGCCTCCAGCGACGTGCCCGTCTGGCCGACCAGCGTCACGCCGGAGCGTACCTGCGTGTTCGACGCGGAGATCAGGCTTTCGATTTCCTTGGCCGCGCGCGCCGAGCGCTGGGCAAGCTCGCGTACCTCCTGCGCGACGACAGCGAAGCCCTTGCCTGCTTCGCCCGCACGTGCCGCTTCGACGCCGGCATTGAGGGCCAGAAGGTTGGTCTGGAAGGCAATGTCGTCGATGACGCTGATGATATTGGCGATCTTCTGCGACGATTGCTCGATCTCGGTCATGGCGGAGACCGCCTTACGAACGATCATTCCCGATTCCTCGGCGCCGCCGCGGGTGCGGGAGACAAGGTTGCCGGCTTCCTCGGCACGGCGCGCCGTGTCCTTGACCGTCGTGGTGATCTCCTCAAGCGCTGCCGCCGTCTGCTCGATCGAAGCGGCCTGTTGCTCGGTGCGACGGGCGAGCCCGTCCGCGGCGTTGCGGATTTCATCGGCGCCGGCATCGATGGCGTGGGCGTTCTGACCGACGTCCTGCAGCGCTTCGCGAAGCTTGGCGACCGACGTGTTGAAATCACTGCGCAGGCGATCGAGATGGTCGGCGAAGGGCTGTTCTATCCGATGAGCCAGATCGCCCTCCGACAGCGCACCAAGCGCGCCAGCCAGCGCATCGACGGCCTGCTGAATCTCGGCGGTTTCGCGCGCCCTGTTGGCTTCGTTGCGGGCACGTTCGTCGCGGGCCTGAGAGCGGTTGTCTTCGGCGCTGCGCTCAAGATCGAGACGGGCAAAGGAGTTGTCGCGGAAGACGGAAACCGCGGCGGCCATGTCGCCGATCTCGTCGAGGCGACCTGTGTAGGGTACAGCGGCTTCGAGCTCGCCCTCGGCCAGCTTGCCCATGCGCGCTGCGATGGTGGAGATCGGGCGCGAGATGCGTTTCCAGGCGAGGTAGGCGGCGGCGATGGCGGCAACGAGCGCAACGGCCAGGCCAGCGACGATCGACATCGTGCCGGCGTAATAGTTGCCGGCCGCTGCAACAAGACCGGCATCGGTCGACTGGCGATCGCGGGCGATCATGCCGTCGATAAGCGTCTGGATATTGTTGGCGGACATCGACAGTTCACCGCGATAGAGCGAGTTCGCCTGGCTGCGCTTGCTGTCGAGCGCAAAGGCGATAATCCGGTCGGCATAGGCGGTGTCGTCTGCCAGCGCCTTCTTCAGCCGTGCGAAATTCTGGCTCATATAGTCGCTCTTAGGCTGCTTCTCGAAGGCGTCGATCGCGGTGGCGAGACGCTGGCGCCGCGTCTTGAGCGTCATCTCGGCATTGCGGAAATCGGTCTTGCCCGAGGCCAGCAGATAATCGGCGTAACTGCGGCGGACGTCGTTGAGGGTCGTGACAATGGCGTGCAGCCGTTCCGTATTCGGGATATTCTGTCCACCGATCTGGCGCGTATTGGCTTCAAGGCTCGTCAGGGCCACGGCGGCAATCGCACCCTGGACCAGGGAAATTGCCACCAGGGACAGAAACAGCAGCGGCAGCAGCGTCTTGATCTTCATTTTGAACATAGCGTTGTCTCGAAAGTGGCCGACAGACCTGCGTCAGCGCGACCGTTGATCGGTCTGCTTGCGTCCTGTGCCTTGGTGGTGCCGAGGGAAGGTTTCCGGGCGCGCCCGTGCTGCGTCATGCATTGCACTAAACTAAACAAGACAATCGGTAATATTTGATTAAAAGTAATACTTATTGATCTTTTGGCGGGCTGTCGTCACCGGCGCATGAATGCTTCGAACGCAGCACGCGCTTCGGCACTCTGCAAACGGTCCGCGAAGTGGCGGGCTTCCTCGTCGATGCGGGCGATGATCTCCTCGCGGTCACCGCGAATGAGATCACGGGAGATGCGCAGCGCCTCCGGTGGCTTGGCGGCGAGCTTGGCGGCCGCTGTGAGCGTTGCGGCTTCGACGGCGTGTGGCTCGCAGAGCTTCCAGACCAAGCCTGCTTCCCGCGCCTCCTCGCCTGAAAAAGCCTCGCCGGCGGCGAGCATGGCGAAAGCGCGCTGGTGGCCCATGATGCGCGGGACGATCAGGCTGGAGGCCGCCTCCGGCACCAGCGCCAGATCGACGAACGGGGTGCGGAACTGGCTGCGGGCGGAGGCGATGGTGAGGTCGCAATGCAGATGCATCGTCGTGCCGATGCCGATCGCCAGGCCATCGACGCCCGAGACCAACGGTTTGCGCGCGCGAACCAGCGCGTGGAGGAAGCCTATCACCTCCTCCGGCATGCCGCCGCCCATCGCCGCGGCAAGGAAATCGCCGAGATCATTGCCGGACGAAAAACAGCCTTCGGTGCCGAGAAAGGCGATAGCGCGGATATCAGGATCGGCGTCGGCTGCCGTCAACGCGTCCGTCATCGTCACGTACATGGCGCGTGTGATGGCATTCTTCTTGTCCGGGCGGTTGAAGCGGATGATCTGGACGCCGGGATGTTCGGCGGCGCGTTCGACGATGATGTGATCGGTCATGGCAGCCTCCTCAGGCAAGAACGGATCTGGCGGCGGCAAGGCTGGCGGCGCCCGTCGTCACCGTGTTCTTGAGCGCCGATGTTTCGGCGAGCAGGTTTTCGGCGGCGAAACGGCAGAGCGCGATGCGGCTCTCCGCCTTGCCATCCGAGGCTTCCGCAAGACCGCCCTTGGCGAGATAGCAGCCGGTCAGCGTCAAGCCGAACAGGCGCTGGTATGGGGTGGCGCCGGACAGCGCTTCGGCGGTGTTGCCAGATGCCAGTTCCGCCAGAAGCCAGTCGGTCGCCGCTTCGAGACTGGCAATCGCGCTGTCCAGCCGTTCCGCCGTGGTGCCGAAGCCGTCGCGGTTGGAACCTCTGACATCGTCGGCGATGCTCTTCAGTTCGACGATCAGGCTGCGGACTTCGGCACCGCCCGAGAGCTGCAGCTTGCGGGTTACAAGGTCGATCGCCTGGATGCCGTTGGTGCCCTCGTAGATTGGCGCGATGCGCGCGTCGCGCAGATAGCGGGCGGCGCCCGTCTCCTCGATGAAGCCCATGCCGCCATGCACCTGGATGCCGAGCGAGGCAACGTCGACGCCGATATCGGTGGCAAAGGATTTGGCGATCGGGGTTAGCAGCGCGGCGCGCTCCTGCCAGTGCCTGCTCTCGCCGGCGCGATGCGCCATGTCGGTGGCGTGGGCGCAGCTATAGGCGATGGCGCGGGCGCCCTGGGTCAGCGCCTTCATGGTCAGCAGCATCCTGATAACGTCGGGATGCTCGATGATCGGGCTCATGCTTGTCCCGCTCCAGCCGGGCGCCTTGCCCTGGGTGCGTTCGCGGGCGTAGGCGACCGCTTTCTGGGTTGCGGCTTCGGCGATCGCCACACCCTGCATGCCGACGGCCAGGCGAGCGTTGTTCATCATCGTGAACATGCAGGCCAGACCCTTGTTCTCTTCCCCGACCAGCCAGCCGATGGCGCCTTTTTCTTTTCCGAAGCGACCGTCGCCGTAGATCATCGTGCAGGTGGGCGAGCCGTGGATACCGAGCTTGTGTTCGAGCGAATGGGCGAAGAGGTCGTTGCGAGCGCCGAGCGAGCCGTCGTCCCTGACCAGAAACTTTGGCACCAGAAACAGCGAAATGCCACGTGTTCCAGCCGGCGCATCCGGCAGGCGGGCGAGCACCAGATGGATGATGTTGTCGGCGACATCGTGTTCGCCCCAGGTGATGAAGATCTTCTGGCCAAAGATGCCATAACTGCCATCGTCGCGGCGTTCGGCGCGGGCCTTCAGCACGCCGAGATCGGAGCCGGCATGCGGTTCGGTCAGGTTCATCGTGCCGGTCCATTCGCCGGAAACGAGTTTCGGCAGATAGGTCGCCTTCAGTGCCTCGCTGCCGTGCGTGGCGACCGCCTCGATGGCGCCCATCGTCAGCGTCGGGCAGAGCGCGAAGGCCATG
Organism: Hyphomicrobiales bacterium; assembly: GCA_900470805.1. Lineage (GTDB taxonomy): Bacteria > Pseudomonadota > Alphaproteobacteria > Rhizobiales > Rhizobiaceae > Rhizobium. The sequence goes on from UCCA01000039.1 coordinate 88,906, forward strand.
GATCCCGAATTCCACATCTCAAGTGCCGCGACATTCAGCATATGCGGCAGCGCCTGACCGCCGAATTCTTCTGACGCCGTCAGCCCATTCCAGCCGCCTGATATCCAGCTTTTGTAGAGATCGCGCCAGCCGTCCGGCGTCGCCACCACGCCATCTGTAATGCGGGCGCCCTGGCGGTCGCCGGTCTCCCCGAGCGGTGCGATCTCGTCGCTGGCGAAGCGGCCCGCCTCGGAAAGAATGGCATCGACCAGATCCTCGCCGAGATCGCCAAGCAAGCCGTCATCAATGGCCTGGCCGAGGCCGGCGACGTGCTTGAGGGTGAATGCGATCTCCTCGACAGGCGCCTTGTACATGCTGGTCTCCTCGTAACTCCGGCGGCATGGGACACCTCTCCCCGTTCCGCTCCTCCACGGGAAGGGCTAATTGATTTTTACGTAAACGTCAATTTTAAACTTGTGCGGAAGATCGTCGCACTTGCGTGCCGCCGCGCCTGCAAACTGTCATGAAACTGCAAAATAACTGTCATAGAGAAGCTCTAAGGCATGGTCCAAAAAGGTCCCGCCAGACGACGCGACAGCCAGCACCCGTCTTTCAACCACGGGAGGTCGAGCGTCATGGTCGACACATCCCGCAGTCGCAAGAGGACCGGCGAACAATGGATACTTTGCCTGTCAGCATGCCGGGCTTCGTGTGGGGCTATCGCTTCTCGCCGGACGGCGGCAAGCCGACGCGGCTGACCAACAGCGCCGTGGCGGCGGACCTGACGGTCGATGGCGGCTTCTACTGGCTGCATCTCAACCTTGCCGATGCCCGCGTTCCGGCGCTGCTCGACACGCTTGCCGGCCTGAACGACGACGCCAGATCGGCACTGACCACCCACGATACGCATTCGGCGATCACCGTGGACGAGCAAATGCTTTATGGCACGCTGGTCGATTGCCAGCGCGAATTCGACCACGAGACGGCAGATCTCGGGTGGCTGCATTTCGCGATTTCCGACCGCTTCATCATCACCACGCGGTTGCAGCCGTTGCGCAGCGTCGAGCGGGCGCGGCTGCTGATCGAGAAGAACCCGGCGAAATTCACGCGGCCCGTCGATCTGTTCGAACTGCTGGTGACCGAATTCCAGCGAACACTGATCTCGATCGTCATGGACCTGACCGAGGAACTCAACATCATCGAGGACTTCGTCTACGACAACGCGCCGCGCGACGAGCGGCGGCGGCTGGCGCCGGTGCGGCGGACCGTGGTGCGCATCCACCGCCACCTCAGAACCGTACTGGCTCTGATGCGACGGGCGGCGGCATCGGATGACGACGAGATGCCGTTCGGCTTCGAGGATATTGCCGGGCGGCTGACATCGAGACTGGAGACGGTCGATCACGACATCTATGCTCTGCAGGACCGGGCAAGGCTATTGCACGAGGAAATCGATTCGAAGCTGTCGTCGGAAACCAACCGGCATCTCTACATCCTGTCGATCATGACGGCGTTCCTCCTGCCGCCGACACTGGTGACCGGCTTCTTCGGGATGAACACGGCGAACCTGCCGTTCACGCAGGGCTCGACGGGCACCGAATACGCGATCGTGCTGATCGTTGCGTCGATCGTGCTGGCGTGGTGGCTGCTGAAGCGGGTGGATATCTTATAGACGATCGGGCTGAAAGGCTCTCTGCTATTCAGTTCGAAGCCAATCATGTCAGGCGCTACACATTGCGCCTGACCCTTCGTTCACCTTCTCCCCGCAGGAGAAAACGCTTTCGTCCTAACCGATCAATAGGGCGAAATGCACTGCTGGCGCGGGCCGTTGTACGGCTGGAAGCTGTTGTCGTAGGCCCGATACGAGCGGTAGCGCTGCTGGCACCAAGCGACATGCCCGGATCCCACTGGAGGCGCGACATAGCGCGGCTGCGCGGCGATGGCGCCGCCGATCACCGCACCTGCGCCGAAGGCTGCCAACGGATACCAGTAGCCGTCATAGTGGCGATAGCCTGGGCGGTAATAGTTGTAGCCGCGGTAGCCACCATACCAGCCGGCGCGGTAGGCCGGGCGATAAGGCCGATAGGCCGGGCCATAGCCGGGATAGTATCCGGGTCGACGGTAGTATCCGGGCCCGGGGCCACAGCGACCATAACGGCAATACTGGACATTCTGCACATCCGCCGATTTCTCCACCTGTGGCGGCGAAGGCAACTGCACGGCTTGCGACGGCGCAACGCTGGTCAGAAGCATGAAGGACGACATTGCCGCAATGGCTGTTTGTTTCAACGATCTGAACATCGAACGCTCCAATTCCAATCCAAATCTACCCGCGACTAAACGCGCGAAGCGTCTCTCTGTTCCCGCGGTGATGTTTTTTCGCGACTGTTGCCGCTTTATTGTTTATGCGTAAGAGCTGATTAACCTTCTATTAACCAGTTTTAACCACTCTCGTTACATGAAGCGACACTACGGAAGAGCCATTCTTCGCTTTTTGATTCTGGCACTGATTGCCGGATCGCCCTACCGCGCCGCAGCCAGCGACACACTCCCCTGGAACAAGCCCGACAATGCGCTCGTCGTCGACGGCTACGAGCTGAACACGATCGACTGGGAAGCGCTGTTGTCGGACAAGCGCATCGCCGGCTTCATCTCCAAGGCGTCGGACGGGCTGCCGGAGAGCTTTTCGTGCACCGGCGATCACGCCGGCGATACCGTCGCGCACTGCAAGACGATGTGGCGGAAATACGCCGTCAGCCGCGAACTCTACCAGACGCGGCGGCTGGTTGCGCGCGGCGCCGGGCTGCTCTGGGGTTCCTACCATCTGGCGCGCCCAGGCAATCCCGTCGATCAGGCCAACCACTACCTCGATTACGCCGCACCGAAGCCGGACGAGATGATGATCCTCGATCTCGAAGGCATCGATCCCCGCAAGTTCATGTCGCTTGAGGATGCGCAGATCTTCGTCGGCCACATCAAGACGCGCACCGGGCGCTACCCCATTCTCTACACCAACCATGATACGGCGCGTTACATCGCCGCCTATCGCAAAGACTACCCGGTGCTGGCGCGCCTGCCGATCTGGTATGCCCGCTACAAGCCTGACGTGAAGCGCGTGTTCCCGATGGGGAACTGGGACAATTACCTGCTCTGGCAGTTCTCCGCCGGGCCCAACTGCAGCAAGCGTCGCTGCCCTTACCGCGTTCCCGGCACGCTGACCGATATCGACGTCAATGTCGCGGCGATGAACAAGGCGGAGCTGACGAAGGTCTGGGCGCAGGGTAACCTCCTGCCGGCGCGCGAGCCCGATCCACCGCTGATGCTTGCCAAGATGGAGATGGAGCCGCGTGCGCGGCAACCGAGCCTGATTGCGTCCTCGAAGCCGATCAAAGTGGCGGTGCAGGACCAGATCGTCACCTCCTCGGTGCCTGCCCATGAAATCAATGCGCTGAACTACCAGGACTTCTGATCACCACTCAAACGAAAAACGGCACCGCCCCTTGCGGGAGCGGTGCCGTTTGCGACGTCATAGCTTATCAGGCGACGACGGAGAGCTTTGCCTGGTCGCCCTGCAGCCGGTTGGTCATGAACAGCGCGTACCATTCGAGAAACTGCATGACGCCGCCCTCGTGCAGCATCGAGTACGGGCCGGGCTCGTATGCCGGGGAATGGATGCCGAAGGCATTTTCCTCGACGATGCGACGGTCCTGATCGTTGGTTTCGGTCCAGACGTGGGTCAACTCTTCGAGATTGTAATCGACGCCTTCGACGGCATCCTTGTGAACCAGCCACTTGGTGGTCACCTGGGTCTCGTTGGCGCTGAGCGGCAGGACGCGGAAGGAGATCGCGTGGTCGCCGAGAATGTGGTTCCAGGTCGTCGGATAGTGGAAGAGCAGCATGGTGCCGATCCGGTCGATCGTCACGTCATCCGACAGTGGCCGGGCGACGGCGCGCTTGCCGGACATGGTGTAGCTTTCTGCATCCTCGATCAGCGGCATGCGGGCCGTGCGGAACTGTCCATCAGGCGATATCTGGAACTTGCTCGGCAGACCGGCGTCCTCGCAACGTGCCCAGTGGCCGGCGATTTCGGGATCATCGGCACCGCCATCGGTGCCGGTGACGCTCGGCGCTTCCGGATAGGTGCGGCAGAGTTCCGGGTGGTTGGCGGCGCAGTGGTAGCACTCGCGGTTGTTTTCCCAGACCAGCTTCCAGTTGCCCTTCTCGACGATGGTGCTCTCGAAGGCGATCTTGGCGTCCTTCAGGTGGTGCGGCATCATGTAGGGAGCGACCATGTCGCGAACCGGCTGGAAGTCCGGCGCCTTGTCGGCGAGACAGATGAAGATATAACCCGCGAAGCTCTCGCAGTGAACGGGCTTCAGGCCGAAGCCCGATTTGTCGAAATCGTCGCCCATGTGGCGCGCGAAGGCGAGCTTGCCATCGAGATCGTAGGCCCACTGGTGATACGGGCAGACGAGGCGGACCGACGAACCGTGATCCTTGGTGCAGACGCGCGAGCCGCGATGGCGACAGCTATTGTGAAAGGCGCGAATGACATTGTCGCGGCCACGGACGATGACGACGGGATACTGGCCGATCTGGACGGTGAAATAGGCTCCGGGCTTGGGCAGCTCGCAATCATGGCCCATGAACAGCCAGTCGCGATAGAAGATCGTTTCCATATCGAGCTTGAAGTAATCCTCGTCGATATAGAAAGGCTGCTCGAGGCTGAATCCCTCGCGGCGGTTCTTGAGCTGCCGTAAAACGTTGCTGCGAATATCCATCTCATATCCTCGTCCATTCGGGCTGCCGCTTACTGCAAGACGAAAGCCGCGGGAAGCGCTCGTTCCCTCTCCCGCAGGAGAAATTCCTTATGAGCTGCATTTAAACACCGCCCACGCTGCCCGCGTGGTTGTAAAGCGACATCGGCTTCGAAAATGGCGACAGGCTGACTGACACTCCACGATATAAACAGGAAACGCACATTCCGGCGCTTCATCAAGTGCATATGGACATTTGCGCTGCCGCGGGAACCCAGTCGACCGAAAGGGCATCCACCGGGCCGCAATCAGGATATCCTGTTTACGACAATCCGCACCACAGGTTTTTGCTCCGCCCTTGCCCCGGCCGCTGCTTAATACGCCGTTAAGCATGTTTGCCTATCCTTTCGCGAACAGACGAGCATGCGGAACAGAGACAATGGCGAAACTCCGGTACTTCGACGCTAAGGCGACCTTGGATCAGCCGGCAGCCCCTGTCGCGCCGCATTCCGAATTCCTGCGCACCGGCAAGATCACCCGCCATCAGTCGCATTGGCTGGCGGCCGAACGTCGCTATCTCACGCATGACGAAGTGGCGGAGAAGACCGGCCGCAAGCTGCAGACGGCCGGCGAGAAGACGCACCAGCACATCAACGGTTTCCACCGCTCGATCCAGTTTCCGAAGATGGTGTTTCACCGCACGCTTCAGGACAGCCCGCATCTCGGCTATTGCCACGTCACCGCGTCGCGCACCAAGTTCGCGCAATACGAAGCGGTCAGCTGGGCCTTCTACATCGCAAACTTCTATGCCGACATCAGCGACAACGACAATTTCTTCGAGAAGATCGACGTCCGGTATTCGCGCATGTACTTCGCCGTCGCCATCCGGCCGGGCGAACACACGCCGGAGAAAATGACGATCGACCGCAATGTGCGCGGCAACGGCCTGCTGTTTCGCACCGACGATCCGCAGGTCGCGATCAGGAACGTGCTGCTGCTCGGCGCCCGCAACCAGCAGCTCCGCGAGATCATTCGCCAGCTCTGATCGGGATCATTCGCAAGCTTTGATCGGGATCATTCGCCAGCTCTGATATTGATCGAAATCCCGGGAAAGCCTAAGGACTGCCGGAGAGCACATTCGGGCAGGCCATGGCAGAGATCATCGACATCACCACGAACAGGCAGCGGGCGATCGACGCCGGCTGCGCGGTGCTGCGCGAGGGATTGCCGATCGCCCTCCCCACCGAGACCGTCTATGGGCTTGCCGCCGACGCGACCAACCCGGCCGCCGTCGCCCGCATCTACGAGACCAAGGGGCGCCCTCAGTTCAATCCGCTGATCTGCCATATGGCCGACCTCGCCATGGCCGAGGACTATGCGACGTTCGACCCGGTGTCGCGGGCGCTGGCGGAGGCTTTCTGGCCGGGGCCGCTGACAATCGTCGTCCCACTGAAGCCAGAGAGCGGCATTCATGCGTTGGCGACGGCCGGTCTCGACACCGTCGGCATCCGCGTTCCCCTGGGCTTTGCAGGTGAACTGATCCGCGCCTTCGGCCATCCGCTGGCCGCGCCCAGCGCCAACACATCAGGCAAGATCAGCGCCACCAGCGCGGCGCATGTCGATGCCGACCTCGGCGACAGGATCCGCCTGATCCTCGATGCCGGCGCCAGTGATGTCGGTGTCGAATCGACGATCGTCAAGGTCGAGGACGGCAAGCTTCGGCTGTTGCGCCCGGGCGGCTTGCCGGCCGCCGAGATCGAGCGCGTTGCCGGCATGAAGCTGGTGCGCCCGAAGACGGCGTCCGCTGCCATCGAGGCGCCGGGGATGATGGCCTCGCATTATGCGCCGGGCGCCGCCGTTCGGCTGGATGCGACGGGCATCGCGGCCGATGAGGCACTGATAGCCTTCGGCCCCGCTCCCGTTGCCGGCGCGAACACAGCGCGCATCGTTCTTAACCTGAGCGAGACGGGCGATCTTGCCGAAGCAGCGGCGAACCTGTTCGACTACATGAAGCGCGCGGATGCCAGCGGCGCCGCGACGATTGCATTTACCGCCATTCCCGACGAGGGTCTCGGCGAAGCCATCAACGACCGGCTGCGGCGCGCCGCGGCCCCGCGGGAATGACAGAGGATAAAGCCCGATGAGCAGCGTTTCACCTGACCTACTCGACCGTTTCGCAGCCATTGTCGGCGACAGGTACGCGCTACGCGGCGAGGCCGATCTCGCGCCGCACCTGATCGAGAACCGTGGCCTCTACCACGGCTCGTCACCAATGCTGTTGAAGCCCGCAAACGTGCAGGAAGTGTCGGCGATCCTGAAGCTCGCCAGCGAGACCGGCACCGCGGTCGTGCCGCAGACCGGCAACACCGGACTGGTCGGCGGGCAGACGCCGCGCGAGGGCAAGTCCGATATCATCCTGTCGCTCGAGCGGATGAACAAGATCCGCGACGTCGATCCCGTCGCCAACGTGCTTGTCGCCGACGGCGGAGCGATCCTCGCGGAGGTGCAGAAAGCGGCGGAAGCGCATGGACGGCTGTTTCCGCTGTCGCTCGGCTCGGAAGGCTCGTGCCGGATCGGCGGAAACCTCTCCACCAATGCCGGCGGCACCGCGGTTCTGGCCTACGGCAACATGCGCCATCTCTGCCTTGGGCTCGAAGTGGTTCTGCCGACCGGCGAGATCTGGGACGGTCTGCGCCGCCTGAAGAAGGACAATACGGGCTACGACCTGCGCGATCTCTTCATCGGCGCCGAGGGCACGCTCGGCATCATCACCGGCGCCGTGCTGAAGCTTTATCCGCAGCCACTCGGCAAGCAGGTGGCGTTTGCCGGCCTCAATTCCGTCGAGGATGCGCTCGCCCTCTTCAATCTCGCCTCGAGCCTCTGCGGCACGTCGCTGACCGGCTTCGAACTGATGCCACGCTTCGGCGTCGAGATCACCGCCCGCAACATCGACGGCGTGCGCGACCCACTGGAGACGCCGCATGCCTGGTACGCGCTGATCGACATCTCGACCTCGGATTCGGCCGAGACCGCCGAGCGGATGATGACCGCAGTGCTGGAACAGGGCTTCGAGGGCGGTTTTGTGCAGGATGCAGTTATTGCCTCGTCGGTCGCGCAACAGAAGGCACTCTGGCACATGCGCGAAAGCATGTCGGATGCGCAGAAGCCGGAGGGCGGATCGATCAAGCACGACGTTTCGGTGCCGGTCTCGACGGTGCCGCAGTTCATGCACGAAGCCGAGCAGGCGGTGATGGCGGCAATGCCCGGCGCGCGCATCTGCGGCTTCGGCCACATGGGCGACGGCAACATCCACTACAACATCTCGCAGCCGGTCGGCGCCGACAAGCAGGCTTTTCTCGACCGCTGGCACGAGATGAACGAGATCGTCCACGGCATCGTGTTGTCGCATGGCGGCTCGATTTCGGCCGAGCACGGGATCGGACAGCTGAAGCGCGACGAGTTGGCGGCGATCCGCCCTGATATCGAGATCGACCTGATGCGGCGGATCAAGCGCGCATTCGACCCCGCCGGGATCATGAACCCCGGAAAGGTCGTCAGCACCGATTGATGACCATCCGCCAGCGGCAACGATCGGGAAGCGGCGCTAGCCCTTGTTGTTGCTGGTGATATTGGCGAGTGTGGTGCTGGACGCCTGCATGATGCTCAGCGCCGGCGAGGTGCTGCTGTCATTCTGCAGGTCGTACATGGCGGTAAACCGGCGCATCAGCTTCTCGACCTTCTCCGGATCCTGCAGATCCTTGACGTCGATCAGCTTCTTCATCAAATCCGCCTGCTTGTCGACATCCATGTTGGAGATCGCGCTGGGCAGGTTCCATGTGGTCTTCACCACCTGGAACAGTGCGCTGTCGCCGATGATGGAGTAGAGCGACGTGATGCTCGGAGCCTTGCGGGTGAAATAGAGCGCCAGGCGTACACCATCATTGGTCTGGCCCTCCTGCGTCTCCAGGCTCATCTCGACATAGGCATCCTGCGTCCGCGTTTCGGCGCCGGTGTTCTGAATCGTGCCGATCTTGCTTCGGGTCAGCTCGCCTGACGTATCGAAGTTGAAGTCGGCGACGATCTCCTTGAACTTGTCCGGAGCCGTCTTGTTCAGATAGCTGTCGGCATCGGTTGGATCGGAGGTGAAGATCTTCTTCAGTGTCGCCGTGTCGTAGTCCTTCGGCTCGAGCCCGTTGGCCTTCAGGATGAAGCTGGTCAGGGTGTCGTCGGCCAGAAGATCGTCGAGGCTCTTCACCTCGGCAATCTTCTTGGCAAAATCGTTGACCTCGGTCGTGGCATCCTTGGACGCCTTGTCTCTCAACGTGCCAGCGCTCATTCCGAGCGTGGCCAGCGACTTGTAGGTGGTTGCGTATTTGGCCATCACCGCCGTGGGCAATGCCTGCACGTCCGACGCGGCCTTGCCATCGCTGCCGAAATTGAAGGCCTGAACCATCTTGGTGATACGATCGTCTTTCAACGAGGCGACGTAGCCCTCTGGATCGTAGGGGTCGCTCTGCAGCAGCTTGCGCATCATCGTGCGTGGGACATCGTTTTCGGTCAGTCCATAGGCGCGCAGGGCCACGTGATAGGGATCGTCCAGCTTGTCGTTCGACGTGATGCTGTCCGCCAGATTTGTCCGAAGGAAATCGGTCACGGTCATCGTGGCGCCGTCCGTCATCCGAGTCTTGTAGTTGGCGACCGCGTCGTCGATCGTCTCCTGCTGAACGTCTGCGTAGTGCGTGGTGTAGAGCGCGTTGACGCTCGTCGTCTGCTGGCTGGTCTGCGGACCGGAGGCAAGGCCAGCTGAACCGTCGGCCGCGAAGTTGAAGGCGGCGTTGACATTGCTGAAGCCGCTGGAGGCGGCAAAGCTGGGATCGGTCAGGATGCTCTTCAAATCCGCATCGCTAAGGTCACCCGGCATCGCGTAGACGCTTTTTACCAGGCTGGTCATCCTGGTGTCCGAGATCAGATCATCGACGCTGGAGAGCGTGCCGATCTTGTTCTGGAAGTAGGAAAGATTGTCGCTGGCCTTGTAGCCCATCTGGCGAAGCTGGGTCGATGTCTGCGCGCCGGCCGAGGTGACAGTGCCATCCGCCTGGAAATTGAAAGCGGCGTTAACCTCGTCGAAGCCGAGCAGACCGGCATAGCTGGGATCAGTCAGCACGCTCTTGAGATCGGCGTCGCTGAGCGACGACGGCATGCCATAGGAATCCTTGATGTAGGATGTGAGTTTCGGATCGGCGATGAGGGCATCGACCGTCTTTATGCCAGCGATCTTTGACTGATAGTAAGTCGACGCGGTATTCGCCGCACTGGACATCGTGCCAATTTGGGCCGGTGTCTGGCCGGTGTAGGAGACTTTCGTGCTGTCGATCGTCCCGTCGGCGTTAAAATTGAAGGCTGCCTTTACTGCGCTGAAATCGAGCAGGCTGGCATAGGTGCTGTCGGTGAGGACCCTCTTGAGCGCGGCATCGCTGAAGGTCGTGCCCATACCGAACGCCGACTTGACGTAGGACGTCAGCCGCTTGTCCGAAATCAACTGGTCAACCGTGGTGATCGAACCGATAGTGGACTGGAAGTAGGCCTTGTTATATTCGGCCGCCTTCGGCGTCACGATCGACGGAACGGTCAGATTATACTTCTCCATGACCGCATCTTTTTGCGTCGTGGTCTGCGCCGCGCCATTGACCGTGCCGTCGGCATTGAAGTTGAACTGGGCAGCCAGCGCCTTGTATTTGGCGTTGCCGCTGACATTGACGAAGCTGTTGGGATCGTTGACGTCGCTGGTCAACACCTTGGTGAGATAATCGGACGAAACATAGGTCGGATCGATGCCGAAGGCGCCAAGCACGTAGTTGCGCAGGCGACTGTTACCGGTGATGTTCGACACGGTCTGAACCTTGTCGATCGCCGTGCTGTAATAGGACGTTTCCGTCGTCGCGCTGGTCGCCTCGTTGTCGTAGGACGCCGTATAAAGGCCGATGAGATCGTCCTGCTGGCTGTCGGTCTGCGCATCCGTGGTCGTCGCACCGAAGTTGAAAGCGGCCGCGAAGTCTTTGTAGCGGGTGTCGGACAGCTTGTTGGCGAAGCTGTTCGAATCCGTCAGGTCGCTCTCCAGGACTTTCTTCATGAAGGCCTTGGCGTAGGTCATGTCCTCGAGGCCGTAGGCCTTCATCGCATAGCTATAGAGCTTATAGTTACCTAGAAGATCATCTACATCTTTGACTTTATTGATGTTTTCTTCATAGTACTGGGAATCGCGCTTGACCGTCGCCTGCGATGCGACGCGATCAAGGCTCTTCTGCATATCGCCCGATATAATGTTGAAGGCCAACGAAGCGGAGATCATGAGCGCCCTTTTCCGGCAAAGTCACAGCAAGAATGACAGACTGGTTCTGCGCCATTTTGCTATAAAAAGCTTACCCGAGACTTACCCCTGATCTGTTGCGGATCGAGACACCCCGCGTTCACTCCTCGGAAACCTTGCCACGATCGGTTTTGATAACCATCCGAGGCGGCAAAGTTTTCTTAACCGCGATTTTTAAGCTGTCCGGAACAGGCGGCGCCTATTGTCAGCCTCAGAGGACGAAAAGTCCCAAGGAGAAGACCGGAAATCGGCTCTCAGGTAAGACAAGGGTAGAAAAGAACATGAACAACACCGTTATGAAGCCCGCATGGGCTGGAGCGACACTGCGTCTCGATCCGTCGCGCTTTCCTCAGCAGGTAAGCTACGCCATCCACGATTCCACAAGTGACGTCAGCATAACGATCGACGAACGCGGCGCCATTCTCCGCAAGATCCTGCCATCGAGCGGCCTGCCGCTTTCCATCGCCCTGCCGAAGCGTGCCTTCAAGGGCGTCGCCGCCCGCGCCATCGACCATGGCAACGGCGAAGTCACCGTGACGCTCGAGCTGCACCATGAAGATCCCGATCTCTGTGTGCCGCTGCTGGTCGCCCACGACCTCTCCGATATCGCCGCCGACTGGCGCGGCTGGTCGGAAGCCTTTCGCATTCCGATGCTGATGGTCGAGGCCGACGGCATTGCACGTCCGCTCGAAGACCATCTCGGCGAGCTGCGCACCAGCCATCTCAAGCCACGCCGCCGCCACTCCTACTTCGCGAACCGCCGCCCGCGCTTTCTGGTGCGTCGCTCCACCGGATCGCTTGGCGTCGCCATGAAGATCGAAGGTAAGGAAATCATCGCCCGCAACTGAGCGGAATGCGATCGACAACGGAAAGACCCGGCCGGCGTGCCGGGTTTTTCGTTTTTATGTGACGTGAATTCTACGGCAGCACGAACAACAGCGACAGGAATAGTCCGACGAAAATGATCAGCCCGACGCGGTTGTTCGACTTGAACAGTGCCAGGCACTGGTCGGCATCGTTGATGTCGAGCGTGACGATCTGCCAGGCGAACATCCCGGCCGCGACGATCAGGCCGAGATAGGCGAACAGGCCGACGCCGGCGAGCAGGAAAGCCGCGAAGGTCAGCACCAGTGTCAATCCGTAAAGGCCGACCAGCCATGGCTTGGTGTTGTCGCCAAACAGGCGGGCGGTGGAGCGAACTCCGATCAGTTCGTCGTCCTCCTTGTCCTGATGGGCGTAGATCGTGTCGTAGCCAATCGTCCAGACCACCGCGCCGATATAGAGCAGGACCGGCGCCAGCGACAGGCTGCCGAAGATCGCCGCCCAGCCCATCAGAGCACCCCAGGAAAAGGCCAGCCCTAGAAAGAACTGCGGCCAGTCGGTGAAGCGCTTGGCGAACGGATAGAGCGCAACGATCGCGAGCGAGGCGACACCCAGGAGTACCGCAAACCAGTTGAGCTGCAGCACGACCAGAAGTCCGACCAGCGCCTGCAGCAGAATGAAGATTTTTGCCTGCGTGCGTGTCACCCTGCCCGATGGCAGCGGGCGCGAACGGGTACGCGCCACTTCCATGTCGATCTTGTGGTCGACGAGATCGTTATAGGTGCAACCGGCGCCGCGCATGGCGACGGAGCCGATGAAATAGAGCACCAGATGCCAGATCAGTTGACCGCCGGAAAACAGCCCGACATGCGCGGCCGCATTGGCGGCCATCGCCGCCGACCAGAAGCACGGCCACAGCAACAGCTGCCAGCCAATCGGCCGATCCCAACGCGCCAGCTGCGCATAGGGCCAGAGCCATGGCGGCAAAATCCGGTAGACCCAGTTGTTGGAAGGCGCATCGGCAACGCGCCCATTGATTCCGTCGATCTGTTGCATGCCGCCATCTAGCGATCTGGGGTGTCGGTGGTCAAGCGGATGACGCCGTTGCGGTATGGGTGATCAAGCTCAACGCACCCGCGGCTCGATTCAAGCATGCCAATGACGACGCGGACCGTTCGCCGCCCGCATCGCAAACGTCAAATGCAGCGATTGGCGTTGTGACGCCTGACCGGCGCGGAACACCCTAGCGCAGCGGAATACCCTAGCGCAGCAGCACGATGCCGGCGATGAAGACGATCAGCATCACGACGATGCCGCCGAGGAAGCCAGCGCCGGCGAAGAAGCCGGCGGTCATGCCGAGCAGCAGCGCGACGATCAGCAGCGAGCCGAACTTGGCGGCCGCCAGGAACATCGCATAGGTGTGCTCGTGTTCCTTGTAGTCCATCTGCGCGCCGACTTCGGCAGGTCCGGTATTGTGCTCGGCCATGAATATCGTCTCCCTCATATCCGCGCCGCCAGGATGAAGCGGCCGGATGATCCCTTGCGTTTTCCCGCACTCCCACGAGCAAACGTCCCGGTACAGGAATTACACAAAGCCCCGGAAAGCGCAATCCGGGAGAATGCCGCGGACAGGCGGCATTCTCTTGAGCTTATGGACGGCCGCAATCAGAGCGGCAGGTCGGTTCCGAACTGGCCTGCCGGCACGAAGCGCGCCGTCGGGATGATCGTCAGAGGCGGCAGCGTGTCGTTCGGGTTGCGCGAGAACATCATCCGCTGTTCGCTGGCGCTGGAGATGAAGAACGGATAGCGAGTCAAAAGCTTGCGCCCGACCTCGATCACGTTCGTCGCCATCAGCGTCATGTCGATGCCGTAGTTCTTCGCCAGCTGGCCGGGCACGATGGTGTCGGCGTAGAAGACGCGCTTGTAGAAGGCGGCATGCGGCGGGCGGCAGAACTGCAGCACGCGGCTGGCGCGGAAATACGCCGCAGCGACGATCGATGGCCGCAGCGTGAGATAGGGGATCCAGGAGAGATCGGCCGTCATCTCGGGGTCGGCAGCGAAGCGTGCCGGGTCGATCAGCGTCAGCCCGGCATCGAGCATCGCGTCCATCGCCCATGGAAAGGCGCCGCCCGATTGGCTCAGCCGGTGGTCCGGTGTCACATAATGGATCCTGACGGTGCTGACCATCTCCCCATAATAGTACAGTCCGAAAACATAGGCATGGCTGTCGAAATCGCTGTCGTCGAGCAGACCCTTGGGGGCCAGCGCCAGCACGTCGTGCGCCTTGTATGCCTTGTAGCGCAGGCGTTCCACCTGTGCCAGGTCCTCGTTGCTTTCAACGCGGCGATACTCGACATTATCGAGAACTTCCAGAATCTTGCGACTGAAATCACTTACATTGGAATGCGACTCTGACATTGTGGCCCATCCGTTCGTTAATGGACCATTAATCATCCGAACCCGGGGCGGAACGCAAGGTTTTAACTTAATTTTAATCGTATTTAAGTTGTTAAGGTTAACGCTCGCAATCATTGCTAATTTACTGAAATTGCAACATCGGCCGAGCGAGGCTCAGGCGACGTGGTTGCGGCGGCGTTGGACGGGAGTGCGGCGGCCGATTGCCTCTTGCAGAAGCACGATGTTCTGCGACGGCACCGGCGGCGAGAAGACGTAGCCCTGGACGAGATCGGTCGCCCGGTACTTGTTGAGGAGCGCCAGCTGTTCGGCGGTCTCCACACCTTCGGTGACGATCTTCAAGCCGAGTTCGCGCGCGAGGTTGACGGTGCCGCGCAGAAGCTTCAGGCGGCGGCCGTCCTCGACGATGTTGCGCAGGAACGAGCGATCGATCTTGATGATGTCGAGCGGCAGCGTATCGAGGTAGCTGAGGCTGGAGAAGCCGGTTCCGAAGTCGTCGATGGCAATGGTGATGCCGCTGTTGCGCAGCTCGGCCAAGATGGCGCGCACCGCCGCCGGCTCGTCGATCAGGCAGCTCTCCGTGATCTCGAGATGCAGCCGCTCAGGCTTCAGGCCGGAATTGTTGAGCGCCTCGGACACCACGGCAAGGATGTCGGCGTCGCGCAGGTCGCGGGCCGACAGGTTGACCGAGACGGCGATGTGCTCGGGCCAGGTCATGCAGTCGACGCAAGCCTTCATCAGGATGAAGCGGGTGATGTCGGAGATGATACCCATGTCCTCGGCAAGCCGGATGAACACGTCGGGCGGGATCGAACCCTTTTCCGGATGCACCCAGCGGGCCAGTGCCTCGGCGCACTCGATGCGCGAGCCGTCGGCCTTGAACATCGGCTGGTAGGCGATGTTGAGGCCATGCGCGGCAACCGCCTCGCGCAGGTCCGCCTTCAGCTTCTGCTTCTCGATATAGCGGCCGTCCATCTCGCGCTCGAAGCCGGAGATGCCGCCGCGCTCCTTGGATTTGCTCTCGAACAGCGCCAAGTCAGCCTTGATGCTCCATTCGTCCATCGCGAAGGCATCGCTTTCGAGGATCGCGAAACCGGCGCTGAGCGACACTAGGAACGTGACGTCGTCGGCTTCGTAATTGCCCTGAATCTCGGCGTGGACGCGGCGGATCTCGGTATCCAGTGCTTCCGCATCCTTGGCATGCGGGAAGAAGAGGATGAACTGGTCGCCCATCAGGCGCCCGACGATCGCCTTGCGCGACCGCTCCTCGATCCGGTTGGCGATGGCGCAGAGCAGCCGGTCGCCGGTGATGTGGCCGCGCATGTCGTTGACGTGCTTGAACTCGTCGATGTCGAGAACCATGAAGCCGAGCGGGCCGCGCTTGCGCGGATGCTTGTTGAGATAGTCCTGGACGAGGTGGCTGAAATATTCGCGGTTCGGCAGGCCGGTCAGTGCGTCGAAGCGCACCATGTGCAGAATCTTCTGCTCGGCCTTCACCCGGCTCGACACGTCCTCGAAGATCAGCACGGCGCCGCCATCGGCGCGGCGGCTCGCCGAGAATTCGAGCGACAGGTCTTCCGGAAAGTGAATGAGCGTGCGCGACAGCTTGCCTTCGGCGACATGCGTCAGCTGCCGGAGAATGAGCTCCGGCTGCGAGGCATCCATGAAATTGTAGCGCGCGCCGAAGCGCAGCACGGCGCCGAGATCGCGATCCTTGAGCCGCTCCGGCGCGCCGATCTTCAGAAGCTCGCAGGCCTTGCGATTGACCACCTGGATACGGCTTTCGGCATCGACCATGACGAGGCCGTGCGGCATGTTGTTGAGCGCGGTGTCGAAACGGTCGGCGATCTGGGTGATTTCGCGCCGCGCGATGACGTTCTCGTAGAGGAACTCGCGCACGCCATTGGCCATCGCCCGCGTCGTCAGCCAGAAGGGAATGAGGAAGATCGACAGGATACCGCGGTAGAAATCCATCGCCATCAGGCTGCAGATGATCATCGGCAGGCAGCAGGTGAAGGTCTGCAGATCGACCGCCATGCGCGAGCCGTAGTTGCGCCCGACGACCGAGACCATGGTCGCCATGGTGACGGAGATGCAGGCCAGCTCCGAGAAGCTGTCGTGCAGCGTGAAGATCGCATAGCCGCTGCAGACGCCGAGCAGCGTCGTGGTGCAGGCAGCGCCGGCGACGAGGATCCGTTCCCAATGCTCGATGCCGGCCCGCGACAAGGTGTCCTTGTCGACGCGGTCGAACTGCCGGAAGGTGATCATGCGGGCGCAGAAGACAAGCAGGAATGCGGCGGCCAGCCAGATGTACATGGTCGACTGCGTCTTGAAGACGATCGCCAGGCAGGTGGCGACATGCACGATGACGCCAGCCAGCAACGTCGTGCGGTTCCCGGAGAGGGAACTCACAAACGACAGATATACATCCGTAGGGACCCTGGTCGGGTTATCTGGCTTCATCCAATATTTTCCCTGTACCCCAGCACTCTACCGCCAACCCTTTAAAAATTGATTTCAGGGCAGGACCGCATTCGGTATGTTTTTCTGCAATTATAGCGAGAATACGCCGCTATAAGCACTGTTTATGCAGCCTTACGGGGATGTTTTGAACTAAGGCACTCCATCTGCAGGTTGTCTCATTCAGCAATCACAGCGATAGCACGGCGTCGCGGCGATCACCCTTTTGTTGTCGTCTCGTCATTTCGCGAACGGCCACCCGCGCCATCCCCTGCGAGAGGCATGCGAGCGCCCGATATAAGACTTTAAGCCAAGACAGGGGCTTCTTCCTTCCCATCCGGCACCCCCTGCTTTACCAATCGAAGCGGGAGAACGCGGGATAAAACCCGTGAAAAAGAGGGGGAAAAGCATGCCGGTTTTTCTGGCCGTCAGCCGGCTGATCGATGCGGTCAGCCAGTTCATGGGCAAGCTGTCCGAATACATGGTGCTGTTCTGCTGTCTGATCAGCGCCGCCAACGCGCTCATCCGCTACAGCTTCAACTACAGCTCGAACGGCTGGCTCGAGATCCAGTGGTATCTCTTCGCCTTCGTCGTCGTGCTCGGCGCCGCCCACACGCTGCGCATGAACGAGCATGTGCGTGTCGACCTGATCTATGGATCGGTATCCGACCGGGCACGCCTCTGGATCGACACGATCGGCCTGATCGTCTTCCTCATCCCCGCCTGCCTGTTCCTGACATGGCTGTGCTGGCCGTTCTTCTGGCTCTCCTTCCAGCAACATGAGGTTTCCTCCAATGCCGGCGGGCTGATCCGCTGGCCGGTCAAGCTCATCCTCGTCGCCGGCTTCGGCCTGCTGACGCTGCAGGGCGTCTCCGAACTGATCAAGCGCATTGCCGCGCTATCAGGCCATGTCGCCATCGAGACAAAATACGAAAAGCCGCTGCAGTAGACCCGACCGGGAGGAAAGCCTTTGTTCGATTTCGGCATCATTCCGCCGGCCATGTTCGTGGGCATGGTCCTGTTCATGCTCTACGGTTTCCCGGTGGCCTTCTCGCTCGCCGCCGTCGGCCTGTTCTTCGGCATCATCGGCATCGCCACCGACCATTTCAGCGAGGCCTTCCTGCAGGCGCTGCCGCTGCGCATCTTCGGCATCGTCTCCAACGACCTGCTGCTCGCCATCCCCTTCTTCACCTTCATGGGCGCTATCCTGGAGCGCTGCGGCCTCGCCGAGGATCTGCTCGAAGGCATGGGCAAGCTCTTCGGCCGTATCCCCGGCGGCCTCGCCTATGCTGTCATCCTGGTTGGCGCCGTGCTTGGCGCCATCACCGGCACGGTCGCGGCTTCTGTCATCACCATGGGCGTCATCTCGCTGCCGATCATGCTGCGCTACGGCTACAGCCCCAGGCTCGCCACCGGCGTCATCGCAGCCTCCGGCACCATCACCCAGGTCATCCCGCCCTCCCTCGTCCTCGTCGTGCTGGCCGATCAGCTCGGCAAGTCGGTCGGCGACATGTATCTCGGCGCCATCGGCCCCTCGATCCTGCAGGTGGCGATCTTCATGGGCTACATCCTGATCCTGTCGATCCTGAAGCCGGCCTCCGTGCCGCCGCTGCCCAAGGAGGTGCGCGGCGACTTCACCTGGGGACTGCTCTTCAAGGTGCTGGCGGGCATGGTGCCGTCGATCGTGCTGATCTTCCTGGTGCTCGGCACCATCTTCATGGGGCTGGCAACGCCGACGGAGGCCGGCGCGCTGGGCGTCGTCGGCGCCATGGTGCTTGCCGCCATGCACCGCCGCCTGACACGGCCGCTGATCCAGCAGGCGATGCGCTCGACCATGCACATTACGTCCATGGTGGTGATGATCCTGATCGGCTCAACCTGCTTCAGTCTCGTTTTCCAGGGCATGGACGGCTCACGCTGGATCGAGCACATGCTGTCGGGCATCCCGGGCGGCCCGGTGGGCTTCCTGATCTTCGTCAACATCTTCATCTTCGTGCTGGCCTTCTTCCTCGATTTCTTCGAAATTGCCTTCATCGTCATCCCGATGCTGGCGCCGGTGGCCTCGGCGCTGGGGATCGACCTGATCTGGTTCGGCGTGCTCATCTGCGTCAACATGCAGACCAGCTTCATGCACCCGCCCTTCGGCTTCGCGCTTTTCTATCTCCGCTCGATCGCCGACCGCAGCGTCAAGACCTCGGACATCTACATGGGCGCCCTGCCCTGGGTCGGCATGCAGCTGATCCTCGTCGCCATCGTGATCTTCTGGCCGCAATCGGTGACCTACTGGCTGAAAAAGGGGCCGGATGTGGATTTGAACACGATCAAGATAGAGGTGCCCGGCTTTGGCGGCCAATTGGGCCTGCCACCGTTGGGCGCGCCGGGTGGTGCGGCGCCAGGCATGCCGGGGCTGACGCTACCGCCAATGAACGGACTGCCGGGCCAGCCGCCAGCGCAGCCGGATTTGAGCCAGCCGCCGGTGGTGAAGTAGGGATTAAAAAGTCCCCTCCCCAGCCCCTCCCCACAAGGGGGGAGGGGCTAACCAAAGCTCAACGCTCGGCAAAAGGGGTGGATGGGCGAAAACGGCGCAACACATTAAGCCCCTCCCCCTTGTGGGGAGGGGTCTTTCTTTAGAGCGAAACGCTCAGATCTTCCCAGCCCGCTGCTGGATCATCATGAACGTATCGAACGTATATTCCGACAGCTGCATCCACAGATAGGCATCCCGCTTGAACGCCGTCTGGTCCTCGTAGATCTTCTTGAAGTACGGATTGGCCGCCGAAATCTCGGCATAAATGCCGAGCGACGCCTGGAAGCAGGCTTCCATGATTTCCTGGCTGAACGGCCGGAGCGTCGCGCCCTCGGACACCAGCTGCTTCAGCGCCGGCGGGTTCTTCATGTCGTATTTCGCCATCATGTTGGTGTTGGCGAAGGCGCAGGCATCGGTCAGCGCCGCCTGATAGTGCTTCGGCAGGCTGTTCCACTTTTCCAGGTTGAAGAAGGCGTGCACCGTCGGGCCACCCTCCCACCAGCCGGGATAGTAATAGTACTTGGCGACCTTGTGCAGGCCGAGCTTCAGGTCGTCATAGGGACCGACGAATTCGGACGCGTCGATCGTGCCCTTTTCCAGCGCCGGATAGATGTCGCCGCCGGCGATCTGCTGAGGGATGACGCCGAGCTTGCTGATCACCTGCCCCGCGAGACCGGCGATGCGCATCTTGACGCCCTTGAGATCGTCCAGCGTGTTGATTTCCTTGCGGAACCAGCCGCCCATCTGGGCGCCGGTATTGCCCGCCGGCAGGCCGTAGATGCCCTGCGTCGCGTAGAATTCGTTCATCAGCTTGTTGCCGTTGCCCTCGTAGAACCAGGCATTGGTCAGCCGGCCGTTGAGGCCGAACGGGATCGCCGTGCCGATGGCATAGGTCGGGTCCTTGCCGACGAAATAATAGGAGCAGGTATGTGCGGCTTCCACCGTTCCGGCGCTGACGGCATCGGCCGCCTGCAGGCCGGGGATGATCTCGCCGGCCGCGAATGGCTGGATCGTGAAGTTGCCGTCGGTCGCTGCCGACAAATGCTTGGCGATATCGTCGGCGCCGCCATAGATCGTGTCCAGGCTCTTTGGAAACGACGACGTCATGCGCCAGGCAATCTTCGGATTTTCCTGCGCGATGGCGGGTGCCGCCAGAGCCGAGGCAGCAACGGCGCCGACGCCTGTTGTTCCTGCCTTCTTGAAGAATGAACGACGATCCATCAAAAACCTCCCGTTTTGGTTGGTGCTGCGAGGCCAAACTCTTCCCACTCGCAGAACGACGAGAAGCTAAGCATGCGGACGCAGGGGTTACAAGCGATGCGTCATTAGTCTTTGGGATCACGACACCAATATGGCGAGCGGCGCAATTCGATCGAAATCAGCGGCTTAGTCGAAATTTATCCGTTCGCGCCCGGCACCGTTGCCGCAATTGCGCCAACCATTGCTGGGAAACGTTGACTTCCCGGCCATTCCTGGCTCACACATGAACGATTGCATCTTCATCAGGGTAGATCATGACCAAGCCCATCGTTGCCGTTCCCGCCGATATCCGCACGCTGGATGGCGCCACCTGGCACGCGGTCCAGCATCAATATGTCCGCGCCGCGCTCAACGCATCCGGTGTCATGGCCTTCATCATTCCCGCCTTCGAGGAGGGCTATGACACCGATGCCATTCTCGACCGCGTTGACGGCGTGCTGGTCTCCGGTTCGGCCAGCAACGTCCACCCCTCGCTCTACGGCAAAGAGGCGACCGACGCCGATGGCCCCTTCGACCCTGCCCGCGATGCCACATCTTTGCCGCTGATCCGCCGCGCCATCGATCGCGCCATCCCGCTGCTGGCCATCTGCCGCGGCATCCAGGAATTGAACGTCGCGCTCGGCGGCACGCTCGCCAGCGAGATCCAGGATAAGCCCGGCATCTGGGACCACCGCAAGCCGCCGAACGTCGACCGCGACAGCATGTATGCCATCCGCCAGAACGTGATCGTCAAGGAAGGCTCCTGCATCGCGGGCATCATCGGATCAGGCGACATCCAGGTGAACTCGCTGCATCGCCAGGCGATCGCCGAAACCGCGCCGCGTCTCCAGGTGGAGGCGGTCGCCGAGGATGGCACGGTCGAGGCTGTGTCGGTGATCGACGCCCAGGCGTTCGCCGTCGGCGTGCAATGGCATCCGGAATACTGGGCCGAGACCGACAAGCCCTCCAACCAGCTGTTCGAGGCTTTCGGCGACGCTGTCCGCGATTATGCGGCAGGCAAGCTGCCGGCGTATCAGCAAAAGGCCCGCGCCTGACGGCCGCTTCCTGAGCAACAGAAAGATCTAGCGCTGGCTGGCCCAGCGCAACCCGGCGGCCACGGCCACGCCGAGCAACGGCCAGACGGCCCAGAAATGCCCGTGCCAGGAGAGCAGGTTGATGGCGATGAGGCCGGCCCCGACCACCGCGAGATAAGCCAGCCGCGTGTCGAACAGCGTCTGGCTACGCGCCCAGTTGGCCGCAGCCAGGAAGGCCAGCGCCAGCAACGGCCAGGCCGCCCAGAACTCGCCCCGCCACGACAAGAGATTGATCGCCAACAGCGCAACGGCGATGATGGCAAGCACGGCCGGTGGCCGGCGCCGCCTTGTGAACGGCTGCCAAGCCGGTTGCACGGTATCCGGCGCGGTAGGCGTGGCCTCGGCGGCTTTCCGCGGCGGCTCGCGCCTTTCTTCGCCAATCCTGACGGCATAGCTCGGCACGGCTTCCGCGACATTCTTCACCGCCAGCGGCCCGAGAAACTCGAAGCCGACGGCGATCTTGTTACGCACCTGGTTATAGACGGTGCTCGATATCACCACCCCGCCCGCGGTCGCCTGCCCCTGCAGCCGCGCCGCGATATTGACGCCGTCGCCGTAGATGTCGTCGCCATCGACGATGACGTCGCCAAGATTGATGCCGATGCGAAACAGCATACGGCTGTCGTCGGGACGTGCGGCGTTCAGGCCGGCCAACTCGTTCTGTACGTCCACGGCGGCTCGCACCGCCTCAACCACGCTTGAAAACTCGGCGATCAGCCCATCACCCCAGGTGTTGATCACCCGACCGCCATGCGCCACGATCAGGCGTGACATCCGGTCGCGATACCGCTTCAGCGTCTCGAGCGTCCCCTCCTCGTCGGCGCCCATCAGCCGGGTATAGTCCTGCACGTCGGCGGAAAAGATCGTCGTCAGCTTGCGTTGAGTCTCGCTCGTGATCCCAGCCACCTCAGCCCCCTCGCCTTGCCTGATGAAACGATTACACCTTATCTAGGTTGCATCTTACATCTCACGAGGTGGCAGAGGCCAGAGGTTTGATGAGTGGCCGCAGCACCAAATTTGTTGGAAACGCACCGGCAACGCGGCCATTGTCGTGCTGATTTGGAAGATGGTGTCATCGAGCGATGGATTGTGAAACGGGAAGAAGCAGCCAACCTTGCCGAGACGATTCCGGGTGGTCATCGAGCCTTGCTAAACACCATTCCAACGCCGGATCACCGGCTCCGTCAGGTCATGCTCATAGCCCAGAACGCTGATGCTCGTCGTATCCAGCACAAACCGCGCGCCATCTTCCGGCGGCAGGCCAAGCCAGCGGGCGCCGAGGACGCGCAGGAAGTGGGAGCTGGAGAAGATCAGCAGCGGCGCATTCACTTGGCGAATCGCGGCGATGATGCGATCGGCGCGGGCGCCGACATCGGCGGCGGTTTCGCCATCGGGGCAGCCGTCGCGGAAGAGCTGCCAGCCGGGGCGTTCGACGTGGATCTCACGCGTCTTGATGCCCTCATAGGCGCCGTAATCCCATTCGGCGAGGTCGTCCTTGATCTGCATGCCGTCGCCGAAACCAGCAAGCCGGCAGGTGTTGCGAGCGCGCTGCGACGGACTGGACCAGACCGCGGCGACGGTCAATCCCTCAAGACGTGGTCCGACGCGGCGGGCGGCTTGCTCTCCATTTTCCGTCAATGGGATATCGCTGCGGCCGGTGTGGCGGCCGGAGAGGCTCCACTCGGTTTCGCCGTGGCGGACAAGCGTGATTTCCGGGAATGCACTGCTCATCGCGGAACCCTTTCGTATGGCAAAAATCGAAAAAGGCGCGGTATCAGCCGCGCCTTTTCGGTGGGTCAGAGAATGACCTTTTCGAGCGGCGGACGCGTCGCCTCGAATTCCTTCAGCTTCGCCTCGTTCCGCGCGATATAATCACGGCTATCGGGGGTGGAGTACTGATTTTTCGAGATCTGAATCTGCATGATGAACAGTTCGTCCCAGCGGAAACCGATCTCGGAGCCCGCCAGATAGAACTCCCACATGCGGAAGAAGCGTTCGTCGTAAAGCGCCACCGCCTCCGGCTTTCGGGCAACGAAGCGCTCGCGCCAGTGGCGCAGCGTGTAGGCGTAGTGCAGCGGCAGGACCTCGACGTCGCGGACGAGCAAGTTCGCCTTTTCGATCGCTGGTAACGTCTCGCCGATCGAGGGGATGTAGCCTTGCGGGAAAATGTACTTCTCGATGAACGCGTTGGTGGCGAAGCTCGGCTTCGGGCGGGCAATCGAGTGCAGCACCATGACGCCGTCATCGGCGAGCAATTCGTGCACCTTGCGGAAGAAATTGCCGAAATTGCCGATGCCGACATGCTCGAACATGCCGACCGAGACGATGCGGTCGAATTTCTGACCCTTCATCGTCTTGTAGTCCTGCAGCTCGAAGCGCAGGCGATCGGACAGGCCCCGCTTCGCGGCCCGCTCGCGGGAGATCTTCAGCTGCTCCTCGCTGAGCGTGATGCCGGTGAGATCGACACCCGATGTCGATTCCGCCAGGTACATGCCCATGCCGCCCCAGCCGGAGCCGATTTCCAGCACGCGCTGGTTCGGCTCCAGCAGCAGCTTGGCCGCGATATGGCGCTTCTTGGCGACCTGCGCCTCCTCCAGGCTGATACCCGGCGGATTGTAATAGGCGCAGGAATACTGCCAGTCCTCGTCGAGAAACAGCTCGAACAGCTTTTCCGAGAGGTCGTAGTGGTGGGCGACGTTGCGTTTGTTGTGGTTAACGGGAAGGCGGCTTTTGAGCTGCTGCAGGGCAATGCGGCCGATCAGGAGGGCTGCCATCGGGATGTCGAAGATTTCGTTGGTGGTGTTCTGCTTCACCATGGCCAGGAAATCGTAGATGTTGCCGTGTTCCAGAATGAACCGGCCATCCATGTACATTTCGCCGAGCTTGAGGGTGGGGTCGCGGCGGATCAGTCGTTCCGCTTCCTCGTCGGCGATGCGGACGGCAACAGGTTCCCCGGTGCCGTCCCCAATCTTGTGAGTCTCGCCATTGGCGAGCGTGAGTTCAAGGTTACCCTTGCGGATGATTTTCTGGACAATCGATAAGAAAGCCGACGCCATGTATGAGGCCTCGCAATGTGACAGGATAATCCGATAAACTTAGACCCTCCGTGCCGCCTTACAAGCGCCGTAATTGGCACACCCGGCACAAGGCTGCCAAAGTGTGACATTTCTGCAATTGCTATTCGCAAGTCCTTATTTTCGCTTCATGGCCTCCGCGAGTGCCGCCCCAAACGCTCCTTGTGACTCCTGTTTCGGCGCCGATGTGCGCCGGTCGTTGCCACCGCGAGGGGCTGGATTTGCGCGGTTTTCGCCACGCGGCGCCGGTGGCTGCGCACCATCGTCCTTGCGCATCGAAAGGGCGATGCGTTTGCGCTTGGCATCGACCTCGACGACGCGAACCTTGACCACATCGCCGGCTTTCACAACTTCGTGAGGGTCTTTGACGAAGCGGTCGGCGAGCTGCGAGACGTGCACCAGACCATCCTGATGAACGCCGATATCGACGAAGGCGCCGAAGGCGGCGACGTTGGTGACCGTTCCCTCAAGCGTCATGCCGGGCTTCAGGTCGGCGATCTCGTTGATCCCTTCCGCGAAGGTCGCGGTCTTGAAGCTCGGGCGCGGGTCGCGGCCGGGCTTTTCGAGTTCGGCGAAGATATCCTTCACCGTCGGCAGGCCGAACTTGTCGTCGATGAACTGGCGCGGATCGACCGATTTCAGAACCGAACTGTCGCCCATCAACGAGCGCAGGTCGCGGCCGCAGGCGGCGACGATCTTCTTGGCGACGCCGTAGGCTTCCGGGTGAACCGAGGAGGCGTCGAGCGGCTCCTTGCCGTCACGGATGCGCAGAAAGCCGGCGCACTGCTCGAAGGTGCGCTGGCCGAGGCGGGCGACCTTGAGGAGATCGCGGCGAGTCTCGAAGCGGCCGGTCTCGTCGCGATGCTTGACGATGGCTTCGGCAATCGAGGTGCCGAGGCCGGAGACGCGCGCCAGGAGCGGAACGGAGGCCATGTTGAGATCGACGCCGACGGCATTCACCGCGTCCTCGACCACGGCATCGAGCGAGCGTGACAGCTTGGTCTGGTCGACATCGTGCTGGTACTGGCCGACGCCGATCGACTTCGGCTCGATCTTGACGAGTTCGGCCAGCGGATCCTGCAGGCGGCGGGCGATGGAAACGGCACCACGCAGCGACACATCGAGATTGGGGAATTCGGCGGCGGCGGCGGCGGAGGCCGAATAGACCGAGGCGCCGGCTTCCGAGACGATGACCTTGGTGGGCTTTGTGCCCGGAAGCTCGGCCAGCATGTCGGCCACCAGCTTTTCCGTCTCGCGGCTGCCGGTGCCGTTGCCGATCGAGATCAGCTCGACATTGTGCTTGCGGATCAGCGAGGCGAGCTCGACCTGGGCGCCGCGCACGTCGTTGCGCGGCTGGAAGGGATAGACGGTGGAGGTGGCGACGACCTTGCCCGTCGCATCTGTGACGGCGACCTTGACGCCGGTGCGGATGCCCGGATCAAGGCCCATGGTCGGGCGCGAACCGGCGGGGGCCGCGAGCAGCAGGTCCTTGAGATTGCGGGCGAAGACATGGATCGCCTCCTCCTCGGCGCGCTCGCGCAGCTCGCGCATCAGGTCGAGCGACAGCGACATGGAGAGTTTGACGCGCCATGTCCAGCTGGCGACCTCCATCAGCCAGCGGTCAGCAGGGCGGCTGTTGCCGATCTCGTAGGCTGCAAAGATCATGCGCTCGACCGGCTTGTTCGGCGACGCGGTCTCGGCATCGGCCTCGATCGTGACCGTCAGCACCTCTTCGTTCCAGCCGCGCAGCATGGCGAGCGCGCGGTGGCCGGGAGCTGTCGCCCAGCGCTCGGTGTGGTCGAAATAGTCGGAAAACTTCTCGCCCGCCGCCTGCTTGCCGTCGACCACCCTCGCCTTCAGCAGGGCTGCGCTGCGCATATGGGCGCGCAGGCGGCCGAGGAGATCGGCGTTTTCGGCGATCCCTTCTGCGACGATGTCGCGTGCGCCCTCGAGCGCCGCCTTCACGTCGGGGACGTCAGCGGTAATGTAGCCTTCCGCCAGCGTCGCCGGCTCCTTCGCGCGATCCGACAGGATCACTTCGGCGAGCGGGCCGAGGCCACGCTCGCGGGCGATCTCGGCGCGGGTGCGGCGCTTCGGCTTGTAGGGGAGATAGAGATCCTCGAGCTCGGCCTTGGTGGCGGCACCCTTGAGCTTCGCCATCAACTCGTCGCTCATCTTGCCCTGGCCGTTGATGCTGTCGACGATGGTGTCGCGACGGGCTTCGAGCTCGCGCAGGTAGACAAGGCGTTCGGCCAGATCGCGCAGCTGGGTATCGTCGAGGCCGCCGGTCACTTCCTTGCGGTAGCGGGCGATGAACGGCACCGTCGCGCCCTCATCCAGCAACTCGATCGCCGCCTTGGCCTGATCCGGTCGGGCCTTGATCTCGGAGGCGATCACTGCGGAGAGCATGCGGATATCAGCGGCCATGATGGTTCCTGCGGTTTGTCTGAAGTTGGCGGACCATAACGGCGAAAAGCGGCAAGGCAATGCTTGAGATGGGTTTCCACAGCGTAAGTAGTAGATCCGGCAGGCGATCTAGCGCTGGGAAGCTTTGCGCCAATTGCGCTTATGGCCTTGACCAACATGCTGGCGTTGATACTCTTCGAACCGGCTCGTGCAGCCAGCCGCTCGCACCCGAACTGGGATGGTGAATGCATACCAAATTCTTGGTCTGACCGCCCCGACGATTCCTCAGCAACGTGAGCACTGATCTCTTATCCGAGTCGTCTGTGGCGAAGGTTGACCTATGAGCAGCTTTATGGATTCGAAAGCAATGGCGAAGGCGCTTCGCTCATCTCTGGCTGAGCGCAATATTGAACTTTCACACAGTGCATGCCTTGAAATGGTGGCACGGCAATTTGGATTTGCCGATTGGAATATCTTGTCCGCGCAGATAGAGGCGACCAAAACAAAGCTTCAACCTCTGTCAATGCCGGCTGGCTGGTTCCCAACAAGCTTCACCGATCCGAAGCTTTACCGTGTCGGGTTAGACACTACCACGCCGGGATGTGCGTTGATCGAGAGCATTGCGAACCGACAAAATGATCTCGGCAACAAGCGCTTCGCGTGCTTGATGCAGAGCATCGACGCGCAGCAATATCTCGGGGAGAAGATAAAATTGACTGCGGCTCTTCGATGTGAAGACGCAGACTGCGGCACGATCTGGATGCGTATCGACGGAATCGAGCGGCCATCTATCCGCTTCGATAACATGCTTTCGAGAGACGAACACGGCCCAATTAGCGGCACAACAGGATGGTCATCGCGTTCAATCGTTTTGGAGGTTCCACTCCAGGCGGCCAGTATCCATTATGGCTTCTTCCTTAAAGGATACGGGAAACTATGGGCCCGGAGTTTCGCCCTGGAAGTAGTATCTAACTCTGTTGCAGATACCGACGTGGCTTTGCAGCCGGGCGAGCAAAAGACATTCCCAACCCAGCCAAGCAATCTTGATTTTGCGAACAACGGTGTTTGATTCCAAGGTAGCTGTTTCTATCGGCCCGATCGAATGCAATCTCGGGCCGATAGACGACATCGATATTCGACCGCGCGCGGGAAAGCCTATTCTGAACAACAAAGGCTGGCGAAAGGCACTCCGGCTACCCAAATCCCCGCCCCTCACCCCTTCTCGCTTTTGCAGCTTGTGCAGATACGCCATTCTTTGCTAGCAGAGGCGACCGTTTTCAGACCCGCAAGGTAGCGCCTTCCCCGTGGAGGCAAGGAAAGTGACATGCCCGATCTGCTGCTAGAACTCCGCTCCGAAGAGATCCCGGCCCGCCTGCAGCGCAAGGCTGCCGGCGACCTCAAGAAGCTCGTTACCGACGCGCTCGTCGAGGCAGGTCTTTCCTATGAGGGCGCGCGCGAATACTGGACGCCGCGCCGGCTGACGCTCGACATTCGCGGCCTCACCGCCCGCTCCGCCGATGTGCGCGAGGAACGCAAGGGACCGCGCACCGACGCCAACGAAAAGGCGATCGAAGGCTTTTTGCGCGCCGCCGGCTTGTCGTCGATCTCCGAGGCGCAGGTGCAGAGCGACCCGAAGAAGGGCGATTTCTACGTCGCGATCATCTCGAAAACCGGCCGCGCCGCCGAGGAGATCATCGCCGAGGTGATGCCCGGTATCATCCGCGACTTCCCGTGGCCGAAGCCGATGCGCTGGGGCAAGGCCTCCTCGCAGCCGGGCTCGCTGCGCTGGGTGCGGCCGCTGCAGTCGATCGTCTGCGTGTTCGGCACCGAGCATGAGGAAACCTCGGTCATTCCGTTCGAGATCTCCGGCATCGTCGCCTCGAACATCACCTACGGCCATCGCTTCCATGCGCCCGAGGCGATCACCGTCAAGCGTTTCGACGATTACGTGGCGAACCTCGAGAAGGCCAAGGTCATCCTCGACGCCGAGCGCCGCAAGGACATTATCCTGCACGACGCCCGCGACGTGGCCTTTGCCAACGGCCTCGAGCTGGTCGAGGATGAAGGGCTGCTGGAAGAGGTTTCCGGCCTTGTCGAATGGCCGCAGGTGCTGATGGGCAGCTTCGAGGAGGATTACCTGTCGATCCCGTCGGAGATCATCCGTCTGACGATCAAGACGAACCAGAAGTGTTTCGTCACCCGCAAACCGGGTAGCGAGACGCTTTCGAATAATTTCATCCTGATTTCCAATATCGAAGCCAGCGATGGCGGCAAGGAAATCATCCACGGCAACGGCAAGGTGGTGCGCGCGCGTCTCTCCGACGCGCTGCATTTCTGGAAGCGTGACCAGGGCAACCTGCCGGATCTGGAAACGCTGGAGGCGTCCGCCAAGAAGTTCGGCCTCGATCTCGCGAAGCCGCTCGACCAGCGCATGGCGAAGCTCGACGCGCTCAACGTCACCTTCCATGCCAAGCTCGGCACGCAGGGCGAACGGGTGGAGCGCATCCGCGCCATGGCCGCCAAGGTCGCCTTCCCTGCCGGCGCCGACTACAAGCTGGTCGACCGCGCCGTGGTGCTGGCGAAGGCCGATCTGCGCACCGAGGCAGTCGGCGAATTTCCGGAGCTGCAGGGCGTGATGGGCCGCAAGTATGCGGCGCTTCAGGGCGAAGACGTGGTCGTCTCGACCGCCATCGAGGAACACTACAAGCCGCAGGGGCCATCCGACCAGCTGCCGCAGGACAAGGTGGCGATCACGGTGGCGTTGGCCGACAAGCTCGACACGCTGATCGGCTTCTGGGCCGTCGACGAAAAGCCGACCGGCTCGAAGGACCCCTTCGCGCTCCGTCGCGCCGCCCTCGGCGTCATCCGCATCATCTTGGAGCGCGGCGTGCACCTGACGCTGCTCCCGCGCATCGTCAGCCACATGGCGCGTATCGACATGGATATATCGAGCTCGGTCGCGTCCGACGACATGACGCGCCAGCTCGACCTGCTCTCCTTCTTCCATGACCGCCTGAAGGTTTATCTGCGCGACCAGGGCGCGCGCCACGACCTGATCGACGCGGTGCTGACGCCGGAGACGGACGACCTGCGCATGGTCGCCCGCCGCGTCGAGGCGTTGACGGCCTTCGTCAGCTCCGAGGACGGCAAGAATCTGCTCGCCGGCACCAAGCGCGCCGTGCAGCTGCTGGCCGCCGAGGAAAAGAAGGGCACCGTGGTTGCCGATGGTGTGTCGGACGCCCTGTTGAAGCTCGACGCCGAGAAGGAACTGTTCGCCGCGATCAAGACGGTTTCGGCCGAGGCATCCGGCGCGATCGAGAAGGAAGATTTCCGCTCGGCGATGGCGGCACTTTCGACGCTGCGAGCGCCCGTCGACCGCTTCTTCACCGACGTGCTCGTCAACGACGAGGACGCGGCAATCCGCGCCAACCGTCTGGCGCTGCTGCGCCTGATCCGTGAAGCGACCGGCACGGTTGCCGACTTTTCGAAGATCGCAGGCTGATCCTTCAGCCGAAGAGACCCATGGTTATGGCCGCCAGGACCGCGTAACGCGCGGTCTTGGCGATCGTCACCAGCACCAGGAAGATTGGCAGCGGTTCCTTCATGACGCCGGCGACGAAGGTAATGGGATCGCCGATAACAGGCACCCAGCTTGCGAGCAGCGACCACTTGCCATAGCGCCGATACCAGCGCTGCGCCCGATCCAGCGCCTTGCCGCCCGCCGGAAACCACGGCTTGTCGCGAAACCGCTCGACGCCCACGCCGAGCAGCCAGTTGACAACAGAGCCGAGAATATTGCCTGCGCTGGCGGCGGCAACGAGAAGCAGCGTCGAATATTTGCCTGTGAGGATGAGCGCGACGAGGCCCGCTTCCGACTGCGCCGGGAAGACGGTAGCGGCGATGAGGGAGATGGCGAAGAGGCCGGCGTAGGCCGCGAGGTCAGTCATGCGCTGTCCCAGAACTCTCGGGCTTTTCTTCATCGACGCGCACTTAAATATCATCCTTTCGCATCGCGACGGATGATCCACTCCGGCCGCCGTAAAGCTGGAACTATCACGTCCACTGCGCCATGCCTAACCGATGTGAACGATTCTGTTCAGCGCTATCTGATGAGTTAAACGGCGCACTCGATAACAGCCGACCAAAGCCGCCTCGGCGCCACCGGACTGATCTCACCAACGCTGACCATACAACTTGACATGACATCACATACGATATCATATTTGGATTATGATCGTTGTCGATGCAAATGTTGTACTCTCGGCTCTGCGGTCATCGCGCGGAGCATCGCACTGGATTTTACGTGAGATACTGATTGGGCATGTTCCGTTTGCTGTATCCCCGGCGGTTGCGCTTGAATATGAAGACGTGCTGAAAAGACCAGGTATGCTTGGCGACCATCCTTGGATTGGCGCAAACGAAATCGACAGCATCCTGAACGCGATTTGCAACCGGGCCACTCTGATTTCTCCATGGTTTCGGTTTAGGCCGTTCCTCGCCGATCCTAAAGATGACATCTACATAGAATGTGCACTGGCTGCAGGCGCGACATTGATGGTGAGCAACGACAGGCATTTCCAGAATCCGGCAGTACGTGCCTTCGGGCTGTCCGTTGTCACCGCCGGAGAGTTTGTGGCAGATTTTACGAAAAGGAGACCAGCAACATGAGCACCTATCCTCTGAGAATAGCGGATCATGTCATGGAGGAGGCCAAGCAGGCTGCAGCAGATGACAACGTGTCGCTGAACCAGTTGCTTTCCGCTTTCATCGCAGACGGTATTGGCCATCGGCGTGCTATCATGGAACTGAAGAAGCGCGCGGCGCGTGGCGATGTTGATACGGCTCTCGCCATTCTTGAGCGCACGCCGGATGTCGTACCTGATGCTGGCGACGAACTGGCGGCATCGAAAAAGACGTCGCGCCGATAGTATCCGCGCGTTCGGAGCGGTATAGATGCGCTCTAGCCGAGCGGGTTTCGCTAGGACAAAAAAATGCGGAGGCGCTCGCCACGTTAAGGTGGGGCCGCTCAATTCTGGCCGCAAGATGCGCGTCCCCCCTTCCACAAAGGCTATGCGTCGACTCAAAACAGCCGCCGGATCGCTCCGGCGGCTGTTTGCGTCCTATCACGCCTGCCCGGCCTTACGCTGCACGGCGCCGTTGTTCCGTGCCGTAGTCAGCCTGGCCGCCGACGCGGAAGCCGCGGATCAGGTTCAGCAGTTCATCCGTGTCGCTGGCCAGCGATTCCGCCGAGGCGGTGGTTTCTTCGGCCATGGCGGCGTTCTGCTGGGTGGCGGCGTCGAGCTGGTTGATCGACGAGGTGATGGCGCGCAATGTGGTGTCCTGCTCGGAGGCGCTGTGGGCGATCTTCGAGACAATCTCGTTGGCGGCCTTGATCTGGTCGGAGATCCG
Organism: Hyphomicrobiales bacterium; assembly: GCA_900470805.1. Lineage (GTDB taxonomy): Bacteria > Pseudomonadota > Alphaproteobacteria > Rhizobiales > Rhizobiaceae > Rhizobium. Next base: position 121,455 of record UCCA01000039.1, read on the forward strand.
CTTCAGCGCCTCGCCGGCTTCCCCGACAAAACGAACGCCCTGCTCGACCTGGCCGGAAGACCTTGCGATCTGGTCCTTGATCTCCTTGGCGGCAGCGGCGGAGCGCTGGGCCAGCTCGCGGACTTCCTGGGCAACGACGGCAAAGCCCTTGCCCGATTCGCCGGCACGCGCAGCCTCGACACCGGCGTTCAGCGCCAGAAGATTGGTCTGGAAAGCGATGTCGTCGATAACGCCGATGATCTTGCTGATCTCGTCAGAGGACTTTTCGATACCGCTCATCGCCTCGATCGCCTGGGTTACCACGGCATCGCTGCGGTTTGCCTCGGAGCTGACCGAATGGACGCGCTGGCTGGCTTCGTGGGCGCCTTCGGCGGTGTGGCGGACGGCGACGCTGAGTTCGTCGAGGGCGGCCGAGGTCTCCTCCAGCGCAGCTGCCTGGCGCTCGGTGCGCTGCGACAGTTCGTTCGAGGCGCGGCGGATCTCTTCCTTGCTGACGGCAATGTCGCCGCCCTTGACCGTCACCTTCGACATGGCGGCCTCGAGATGGCCAAGCGCATCGTTGAAATTGTCGCGCAGAGCACCGTATTTCTGGCCGAGGTCGGCGCAACGGACAGTCAGGTCGCCACGGGCGATCAATTCAAGTGCCTGGCCGATGGTGGACACCACATGCGCCTGTGCCACCGCTTCGTCGCGTTGCATGCGCTGGTTGCCTTCGCGTTCGTCGTCGAGCGCCATCTGCTGGGCGGCTTCGCGCTCGGACATTGCGTGACGCTCGCGGACCTTCTCCTGAAGCGACTGCGTGGCCTTGGCCATCATGCCGATTTCGTTGTTCAGGTCCGTATGGGGGATAGCGATCGTCACATTCTCCTCGGCAACGGCCTGAAGCGCGTTGTGGATGCTGGTGAGCGGCTTGGAGATGCTGCGAACGACATAGACCGCGGCTGCGGTGCCGAACAGCAAGACGACGATACCGGCCGATATTGCCTTCCAGATCGTCGCTTCGACCTGGGCCTCGAGATCATCGAGGTAAACACCGGTGGCGATCACGACCTGCCAAGGCTCGAAGGCCTTTGCATAGACGCTCTTGCGGACCAGCACATCGGCAGGCTGACCGGGCTTCGGGCCGTAGAAATCGACGATACCGCCACCGGCCTTGCCAACCTTGACGATATCGTCGCGGTACATCTTGCCCTGGCTGTCAGGGACGCCCTTGCTGCTCTTGTTCAGCTTGCTGGCATCGTAGTGCACTCTGAGGACGACGTCGTTATCATAGCCGATGAAATAACCATCCGGCTGAAAGCGGATTCCGCCAAGCTGCTTGAATGCCTGGGATTGCGCCTGCTCGTGCGTGAGTTCGCCGGATTTCTCGCGATCGTAATATTGCTGCAGCAGCGACACACCCGATTCCGCCTGCGTGCGCAACATGTCGTAACGTTCGTTATAGATGGCAGTAATCGACGCACTGATCTGCAGGTAGGAGGCAATGCAAAACGCCAACATCAAACCTGCGACGAGCAGAGACAGCTGCCTGGAAATCTTCAAATTCTTCATAATGCCTCGCAACATAGCTCGGGTGAAAATCATCCGGCGCGGTATCCTACCGCGTATGCGAGGACGGCTGGGCCCACCGCTGGTACTGCTGCGAAACTGACATGCTGCTACCGGTCGCCGCTAAAAATCACCGTTTTGCTCTAAGAAACACTTAACCAACAGGTACATGTTTGTGTGTGGATCAATTCGCGAAGTCTTCTCCCAGACAAGGCAAGCAAAATGCGCCCCCGCTTCTCTTCGGGGGCGCATTCATGTCCACCTTTGGGGTGGAACCCCGGACGACCAAAACTTTGGACGGGAGGGGCAGGGAACTTTAAATCAAGGTCTAAGCTTGAAAGAAGAAACGTCGAGAGGCGCCTTTTGTTCCGGCGCAGGGCCCGCGGCCCCTGCCACGACGGGCTTGGCATCGCTGCCAATGACCGCCGAGGTGGTCGCCGTATCGATGCCGTCAGCAACCGGTGCCTTGGCGATCATGGACGCGTCTGGTGCCTTGGTGACGAAGACCACGGGCGAACCGCCCATCCAGCCTTCGGTGCGATAAAGCTTCTTTTCGCCATCGACATCGCGGATCTGCGACTGCTGGATGGCGCCATCGGCAAGCGTCGGGACGATGTAGTCGCGCTTCGCCTGCTTGACCAGAAGCGACGGGCAGGTGGTGCAGACCTTGGTGATGATGCTGCTGTTGGCCGACACGGCATTCGCACCGACGACGTCGATCGACGATGCCATGGCGGAGCCCGCCATCAACACACCAAAGACACCCACAAAAACCTGACGCATGGAACCACTCCGTCTTACCTTGAGCACAGGTTTAACGCAGCTTTGTTTCCATCCCGTCAGGGGAAAGGGTAAAAATTTAGAGAACTGCCCCGATTTTACTAGCCGATCAGGCTTTCTCGCGCTTGATCGCCTGCCAGCCGATATCGCGGCGGCAGAAGCCGTTGTCCCACTCGACCTTGTCGAGCAGGGCGTAGGCGCGGGCCTGGGCCTCGCCGACGGTCTTGCCCGTGGCGGTGACGTTCAAGACGCGACCGCCTGTGGCGACCAGCGCGCCATCCTTCAGCGCTGTGCCGGCATGGAACACCTTGGCGCCCCCGCCGGATTCTGGGCCTGCTTCCGGAATGGACTTGATCGGCGTGTTCTTGTCGTAGGCACCCGGATATCCCTTGGAGGCCATGACGACAGTCAGCGCCGGATCGTCGCTCCATTCGGCGGTGACCTTGTCGAGCGTGCCGGTCGCCGTGGCGTAGAGGATTGGCAGGAGATCGCTCTTCAGGCGCATCATCAGCACCTGGCACTCCGGATCGCCGAAGCGGACATTGTATTCGATCAGCTCCGGACCCTTTGCGGTGATCATTAGGCCGGCGAAGAAGACGCCGGAGAAGGGATAGCCGCTTTCGGCCATGCCGCGCATGGTGGGCTCGATGATTTCCTTCATCGTGCGATCGACCATCTCGGGTGTCATCACGGGTGCCGGGGAATAGGCGCCCATGCCGCCGGTGTTGGGGCCCGCGTCGCCCTCGCCCACCCGCTTGTGGTCCTGGGCGGTGGCGAGCGCCAGCGCGTGCGTGCCGTCGCTCAGGCAGAAGAAGCTCGCCTCCTCGCCATCGAGATAGGCCTCGACCACGACTTCGGCGCCCGCAGCGCCAAAGGCACCGTCGAAGCAATCATCGACGGCGGCAAGCGCCTCGTCGATGGTCATCGCAACCGTGACGCCCTTGCCGGCCGCGAGGCCATCGGCCTTGACGACGATCGGGGCGCCCTGCTCGCGGATATAGGCCTTGGCGCTGGGCGCATCGGTGAAGCGTTGATAGGCGCCGGTCGGGATGTCGTAGCGGGCGCAGATATCCTTGGTGAAGCCCTTGGAGCCCTCGAGCTGGGCGGCGGCGGCCGATGGGCCGAAGACGGCGAATTTTTCGGCGCGCAGGCGATCGGCGAGGCCGGCCACCAAAGGCGCCTCGGGGCCGACGACGATGAAGTCGATCGCTTTGTCCTTGCAGAAGGCGACGACGGCGTCGTTGTCCTCGGTGTTCACAGCAACAAGGGTTGCGTGCTCGGCGATGCCAGGATTGCCGGGGGCGGCAAAGAGTTCGGTCAGCACGGGCGATTGCGCCAGTTTCCAGGCCAATGCGTGCTCGCGTCCGCCCGATCCGATCAACAGAACCTTCATGCCCGTCCCTTTCGCGTTTGTGTGTGGCGGTTAAGGGCAGAGGAGGAAAAGGTCAAGCGGGAATGGGGAGAGTAGCAGTTAGCGATGGAGTTTGGAGCCCCCCATCCGACCCATCCAACACACACGCCTCTACCAGCCGCCCCCGCCGCCGCCTCCACCGCCGCCACCGGACGAACCGCCGCCACCGCCACCGCCGGAGAAACCCGAGGACGAACTGGGCGGAGGGCTCGGCAGTGTCGAGGC
>UCCA01000018.1 GCA_900470805.1 Hyphomicrobiales bacterium
GTCGAGCAGCCCATGTAGTGGTGGATCTTGTCCTTGCCGATCGAGAAGCGCGAGGTGCCGTCGGGCATGACGCCCTGGCCCTGGGTCGAGCGGATCGAGGTGCAGAGGTTGGTCTTGCGCGAGGTGCAGGAATAGCACTCGCGGCACTCCGGCGTGTAGAGCGGAATGACGTGGTCACCCTTCTTCAGCGAGGTGACGCCCGGGCCGACATCGACGACGATGCCCGCACCCTCATGGCCGAGGATCGCCGGAAACAGGCCTTCCGGATCGGCGCCCGACAGGGTGAAATCGTCGGTGTGGCAGATGCCGGTCGCCTTCACCTCGATCAGCACTTCGCCGGCCTTCGGGCCGTCGAGCTGCACGGTCATGACTTCGAGCGGTTTTCCTGCCTGTACGGCAACGGCGGCGCGAACGTCCATCTTCGGATTCTCCAATGCTGATTTGATCGGGCGGACTTTTGCACGCACGGCGACGCCGGCTCAAGGGAAAACCCTCGGCTGCGGCAAATTTCCCAGTTCGCTGAGCGGGTTGCGCCTGTTTCTGTGCAGTCTGCGTCAGAACAGCCTGTCGATGGCGACGATGACGGCATAGCCATGCATGGCGATCGCCGCGTAGAGCCCGAAGGAGACGAGCATGCGTTCGCCGCCGTTCATCTCCTCGAGTTTCTGCCGCGGCTTGAAGGAGCCGCCGCCGATGACGCTAACCAAGGTAAAGACCAGCAGGCCGACCACAAGATACCGGGAGGGAAGGCCGATTTCGAGGCCGATGCAGAGGATGCAGAGCGTCACCAGAAAGCTCGCGAGGATCTGCGAGCGTCGTGTGCGAAAAATCTGCCGCAACACCTGTCCGCCGTCGAAGCGGTGCATGGGCAGCAGGTTCAGCAGATTGAAGGCGCCCGTTATCAGAAGGAAGACGAGGATCGGCGAGCTTGCCACCTGTGGTAGGATACCCGTCTCGGTCAACCGCTCTCCGACGATCAGGATGGGTATAAGGAAGGCGGACATGCCAGAGCCCATCAGCGCGCAGGTTGCCACTTCGAACAGCGATCGGTAGGGCCGCCCGCCGATGGCGATACCGCCGAGGAACGGGATGAAGATCATCCGCACGGAGGTATGGCCGAACATGCGGTAGGCCGCCATGTGGCCGAGTTCGTGCAGCGCAATGACGACAGTCAGGAAGGTAGAGATCATCAGCCCCTGCAGGGTCAGGCCGAGGAAAGGCCAGAGCAGGAAGGTCGATAGGATAGCGAGCGCAACCTGCACCAGCGGGTGTTCGAAATAGCCCTGCGGTTGCGACTGGCCGGTCTTCAGCCAGCCGTCGAGCGCCCGCATTTCGCGGCGCAGGGCAAAATAGCGGAAGATCAGGAAGGCGAGGCCGCGATAGCGGTCGGTCTGGTCGATTTCGAGCACTGCGCCCGTTGAAGTCGGGCGGACGATGCGGCGCTCGCGAAAATCCTTCCAGAAGGACGCGTCGAGCGTGCTGTCATCGATGATCGAGGACTGGAAGCCATGATGCGGAGTCTGGACGCCGGCCACGGCGAGAACCGGTTCGAGCGCCAGCAGTCGCCGCAGCGGTTCGCCGTGTCTGTCGGGCATGGTGAAGGTTTGCTCGACGATGTTGGTGCCATCGGCAAGCGGCCTGCTCGATATCATCGAATGGTGCCAACTGGCGGCGCTGCCAGCCGGGTTCATGGCACTCCACAGCGTTTCCGGAGGGCAATCGAAGCTGCGGTTAAGTCGCAACGTTCGCAAGCCGAGCGGCATGCGCATCAACAGCCAGAGCAGGCCGAGATTGATCGCCAAAAGCAGCACGGCAGATTGCATCACACTCATCACGCACTCCCATCCGGCGGCCTGCCAGATTTTCCTAATATTACCGGGCGCGTGTTAACAAATGCGGGCGATGTCGGCGTTGCCAGACGGCGATTTCCTAAGCTTGTGTGTCGGAACGGGTCAGGCGAACTCCATGATCACGGCATCGACGGCGAGGCTTTCGCCTGCCTTGGCGTTGATCACGCCGACCGTCAGGTCGCGTTCGGCGCGCAGCACGTTTTCCATCTTCATCGCCTCGACGACGGCCAGCGTCTCGCCAGCCTTGACCTGCTGTCCTTCAACCACCGAAATCGAGACCACGAGGCCGGGCATCGGGCATAGCAGCAGCCTGGAGGTGTCGGGCGGCAGCTTTACCGGCATCAGCCGGTCGAGTTCGGCGTGGCGCGGTGTCAGAACCCTGGCCTTCACGGAAAGGCCCTGCCAGTCGAGCCGCATGCCGTTCAGGACGGGACGCAACTGCGCGGTGATGCGCTGCTTTCCGATCTTGCCATGCCAGACCGGATCGCCCGGTCTCCAGCCGGTGACGACGCTGAGCGTTTCGCCCGATATCTCCATCTCCATGTCGAAAGGAATGGTGACGAGCCCGTCGAACAGTCGGACATCGATGTAATCATCGCCGAGCCTGACGCTCCAGAGGTCGCGCAGCGGATCGGTCGCGGGTCGCAGGCGGTCGGCAAACTGCTCGCGGCGATTGGCGTCGATCAGCGAGGCCGACAGCGCGATTGCGGCGAGGAAGGCCGATTGCTGTGCATCGGGTATCACGGGGGCGAAACCGTCGGGATACTCCTCCGCTATGAAGCTGGTCGATATCTTGCCGTCGCGCCAGCGAGGATGTTTCATCAGGGCAGCCAGAAACGGGACATTGTGCTCGATGCCATCGACGACGAAGCCGTCGAGCGCCTGGCCCATCGCCTCTATCGCCTCGATCCTGGTTGGTGCCCAGGTGCAGAGCTTGGCGATCATCGGGTCGTAATGCATGGAGATTTCGGCGCCCTCGAAGACGCCGGTGTCGTTGCGGATGATTGAATTGCCGGCCTTGCCTTCGGCAGGCGGGCGGTAGCGGGTGAGGCGACCGATCGAGGGCAGGAAATTGCGGTAGGGGTCTTCTGCGTAGATACGGCTTTCGACGGCCCAGCCGTTCAGCTTGATGTCTGATTGAGCGAAGGGCAGCTTTTCTCCGGCGGCGACCCGGATCATCTGCTCGACGAGGTCGATGCCCGTGACAAGCTCGGTGACGGGATGCTCGACTTGGAGGCGGGTGTTCATTTCGAGGAAATAGAAGTTGCGGTCGCGATCGACGATGAACTCGACGGTGCCGGCGCTCTGGTAGTCCACAGCTCTTGCCAGCGCCACCGACTGCTCGCCCATGGCGGCGCGGGTGGCCTCGTCGAGGAAGGGCGAGGGTGCCTCTTCGGCGACCTTCTGGTTGCGGCGTTGGATCGAGCATTCGCGCTCGCCGAGATAGACGATGTTGCCGTGGGCGTCGGCCAGAATCTGGATCTCGATGTGGCGGGGATCGACGATATATTTCTCGATGAACACGCGGTCGTCGCCGAAGGAGTTCTGCGCCTCGGAGCGGGCACGGTCGAAGCCGTCGCGGACCTCCTGCCTGTTCCAAGCGATACGCATGCCTTTGCCGCCGCCGCCAGCCGAGGCCTTGATCATCACGGGGTAGCCGATCGCATCGGCGATCGTCTCGGCCTGTTCGGCGTCGCCGATGATGCCGAGATGGCCGGGAACCGTGGAGACCTTGGCTGCGCTGGCGAATTTCTTCGATTCGATCTTGTCGCCCATTGCCCTAATAGCCTTGGGCTTCGGGCCGATGAAGACGATGCCCTCCTTCTCGAGCGCTTCGCAGAAGGATGCGCGCTCTGAGAGGAAGCCGTAACCGGGGTGGACAGCCTTGGCGCCTGTTTTCCTGCAGGCGTCGATGATTTTTTCGGCGACAAGATAGCTTTCGCTGGCAGCGGCGGGGCCGATATGCACAGCCTCGTCGGCCATTTCGACGTGGAGGGCGTCGCGATCGGCATCGGAGTAGACAGCGACCGTCGCGATGCCCAGGCGGCGCGCTGTCTTGATCACGCGGCAAGCGATCTCGCCGCGATTGGCGATCAGGATTTTGTCGAACATGAAGTCTCCACCCGTGACATGCGTTTCAAGTCTTAAGCATAAAGACCGGAACGTACAATCACGGGCAGCATGGTCGATGGAAAGATCGGGAGACTACAACAGGATACGTCCGGAACGTTGTCAATCAGGCGACGGCGGAACCGCTGTCGAAGCCGTCGTCGACAATGCGCAGCCAGCGGCTGCGACGCGGGGCGTCGGCATAATCCACCAGCCGCAGGGCCGCCGTGATCGACGCCCATCGCGGATGGTTTGATGCCGGCAACGTCTCCTCGCCGATCTGCATCATGACAGCCCATGTCAGCGGCTGAACGGTGATCCGGCCGGCCTCGCTGAGGTTGCGCAGGATGCGCATGACGTAGTCGATATCCTGCCGGGTGATGCCCGCACGGATGACAGCGCGACTTGCATGATAAGCGCCACAGCCTTTCGACAGCGAGAGGCGTAGCTGGTCGAGCGCGAAGGCGCGCAGTTCGTCCGGCACGTAGGCCGAAATCTCGATGACGTGCAGCAAGAGTTCCAGTTCGAGCGGCGAATTGACAACGCCGTCGGTCGCGACGATGCGCATCAGCCAGGCGACGTTGATCTCGTCGAGCGATCCTTGTGGATAACTGTAGTTGACGATGAACGCGGAAATCTGCTCGACGAAGAAGCCGTCCCACTCATGACATTTCTCGGGGCAGGAATTGTTTAGCGCCAGCATGACGACCACGTCGTCGGCGGTCCGGATGCCGTCCGGAAACGTATATTTGCGCAACAGGCCGATATCTTCGGTGGCCAGCCGATGCTTCCCGGCGATGACACATGCCGGAAAAGCGAAACGAAATTCGCTCATGTTTTCTCTCCAGCTTCATCATGAAGCCAGCGATTCTTTTAAAGCCAGCGAATTGATGTTCTCTCAACAGGTGGGGTTAACAACGGGTTGCCCGGTTCACGCGGTTTTTAGCGACCGCGCCTGGACGCGCTCGCGCCAGATGATGAAGAGGCCCGAGGCGACGATGATGAGGATGCCGAGCCACTTGGAGGCGCTCGGGAAATCGCCGAAAAGCGCATAGCCGAGGACTGTGGCCGAGATGATCTCGAAATACTGGAAGGGCGCCAGCAGCGACAGCGGCGCCATGCGGAAGGCGCGCACGACGATCATGTGGACGTAGCCGGAGAGCGAACCGAGAATCAGCAGCAGCACGAGGCCGAGCAGGGAAGCCGGCAGCGACACGTCGAAATCGCTGACGCCCATGCCGTTGCCGACGGCAAGGGCGGCGGACATGAAGAGCGTTCCGCCGATTCCCGCCATGGTCTGCATCGTCAACGGCGAATCGGCATTGCCGATGGCGCGGTTGAGAAAGAGATAGAGCGAGAACAGGAAGGCGCAGCAGACGGGCAGCAGGGCCTTGAGGCCGAAGATCTCGTAGCTCGGCTGGATAACGATCATGGCGCCGCCGAAGCCGACGACTATGGCCGTCCAGCGCCGCCAGCCCACCTTGTCGCCGAGAAACAGCGCGGAAAGGCCGGCCAGCATGAAGGGCTCGACGAAATAGATGGCGAAGACATCAGCCAGCGGCATGTATTTGACGGCAACGAAGAAAAGCAGGCAAGCTGCGCCATGCAGCACACCGCGCAGCAGGTTCATCCACGGTCGCTCCGCCGAAAGCGCATTCCAGCCGAACATGACGAAGAGAATCGGCAGCGTGCAGAGGAGCTGAAAAAAGAATCGGTAAAAGGTCACCTGACCGGGCGACATGCCTTCGAAGGTCGCCATGTACTTGGCGATGGCGTCCATGGCAGGCAGGACGACCATAGCGCCGGCCATAAGGGCCATGCCTTGCAGGGGATTGTGCAGGTCGGATTGATCAGACATGGCCAGGAAATTTCATTGGGCCGGGAGCCGGCCGTTACAGACAATAAAATCTCTCGGTAAGAGATGCCGCGTGCAAGGATTATCTGCATCGACGAGAGCCAGTTGGTATCTGGCTGGTCTCACTCCTCAGGAGAGAGATGGTGCGGTCGAGAAGACTCGAACTTCCACGGGTTGCCCCACAGCGACCTCAACGCTGCGCGTCTACCAATTCCGCCACGACCGCATCGTGGTAGGTGCCGGTTTGTGCCGGCGACGCAGCATGTAGCAAAAGGATTCCGGGGACACAAGGGCGATATGACAGATTTTTTCAAACAAGGTCACAGCGTTTGAATCGGCGACAAAACGGGGCCATATAGACGCTCTCAGCAGCCTGCCCGAAAAGACCGGGCGGGCGACAAGGAATGGCCATGCTACGCACAGATCTCGAGTTTTCCATGTTGCCGCTCGCCGGTTCGCGCCCGGTGCGCTGGCGTATCTCCGACGGGCCGGTGCCCTATCAGGAGGCTGTGGATATCATGGAGCAAGAAGTGGCCGCTATCGCCGAGGGCGGCGACGAACTGGTCTGGCTGCTCGAACACCCGCCGCTTTATACGGCCGGCACCAGCGCCAACGCGAGCGATCTGGTGCAGCCGGACCGCTTTCCGGTGTTTGCGACCGGACGGGGCGGGGAATACACCTATCACGGCCCGGGCCAGCGGGTGGCCTACGTCATGCTCGACCTGAAGCGCCGACGCCAGGATGTACGCGCCTTCGTTGCCGCGTTGGAAGAGGTGATCATCCGCACGCTCGCGGAGATGAACGTGCGCGGCGAGCGCCGCGAGGACCGGGTCGGCGTCTGGGTCTGTCGTCCCGACCGGCCGCCGCTGCCGGATGGGGCCATGGCTGAAGACAAGATCGCCGCGCTTGGCATCCGCCTGCGCAAATGGGTGACGTTCCATGGACTGTCGCTCAACGTCGAGCCCGATCTCGACCATTTCGGCGGTATTGTGCCCTGCGGCATCTCCGGTTACGGCGTGACGAGCCTGGTCGATCTCGGTTTGCCCGTCATGATAGCGGATGTCGATGTGCTGCTGCGCGCGGCGTTCGAATCGATTTTCGGCGAGACAGTCAGCGACGCTTGACGGTCAGTCGGGCCCGCTCTTCGTAACGTGATTGATAGCCGCAGGCCGCGCCCATCTTCCTTAATGGCGCGTTAACGAACTCGGCGCTAGATGCCTCATAGTGACGAGCCAAAGCTCGCCGATCGTGTATCGTGTCCCAAGCTGTGCAATCATGTCCATCATTCAAACTCTCGCCGCCCGCAGCGGCCGCCTTGTGAGCCTCGATTTCGGCGCTCGCGGCGGCGGCAGGCGGCTGATCAAGCCGCGGCGGAAATCCGCCAGCCCGCGGTCGCGTCTCGCCATCGTCGGTGGGGTGATCGTGGTGGCGTACAGCGTGATCTTCGGCAAGCTGGTCTATTATGCCGAGCAGGGTGGAATCGATATCTCGTCGATCCCGCCCGGACCGTCGATGATGGCGTCGCGCCCTGAAATCGACGACCGCAACGGGCAGGTGCTCGCCACCGACATCCGCACGGTCTCGATGTTTGCCGAGCCGATCAAGATTGTCGATGTCGACGACGCCGTCGAGAAACTGAGCAGCGTCTTTCCCGATCTCGATCGCAAGACGATGTATGAGCGGCTTTCCAACAAGCGCTCGCATTTCGCCTGGCTGAAGCGGCAGCTGTCGCCGAAGCAGCAGAGCGAGGTGCTGAAGCTCGGCATCCCGGCGATCGGCTTTCGGCCCGAGGTGAAGCGATTCTATCCAGGCGGCAGCACGGCGGCCCATATTCTCGGCTATGTCGACATCGATAACCACGGTGTCGCCGGCATGGAGAAATACCTCGACGACCAGGGGCTGTCGGCGCTGGCATCGGCCGGACTGACGGCATCGGACAGCCTGGCGCCGGTGCGTCTGTCGATCGACTTGCGTGCCCAGAACATCGTGCATGACGTGGTGGTGGATGCGCTGACGCGTTACGAGAGCAAGGCCGCCGGTGCGGTCATCCTCGACGTTCACACCGGCGAGGTGCTGGCGATGGCCTCGGCGCCGGACTTCGATCCGAACGATCCGAACGCCGCAGGCAGCCAGGACGGCTGGCTGAATCGGATGTCGAACGGCACCTTCGAGATGGGCTCGACGTTCAAGACCTTCTCGATGGCGCTGGCGCTCGATACAGGCCTGGTCAAGCTGACCGACACGTTCGACGCGACGCAGCCGATCCACATGGGCGGCTTCACCATTCACGACGACGCCTATGTGCCGCGCCGCTTCCTGACTGTGCCTGAAGTGTTCCGCTTTTCTTCCAATATCGGCACGGCCAGGATGATTGATACCGTTGGCATGGATATCCAGCGCGAATACCTCAAGCGCTTCGGGCTACTGACGCGCATGCAGACGGAGTTGCCGGAGGTGAAGACGCCAAGCCAGCCGAAGGTCTGGAAGAAGATCAACTCGATCACCGTCTCCTTCGGTCACGGCGTCGCGACCACGCCGCTGCAGACGGCCGTGGCCGGCGCGGCACTTGTCGATGGTGGCAAGCTGATCGAGCCGACCTTCCTGCCGCGAACCGCCGTGGAGGCGGACAAGGTGGCGGAGACGGTGGTCAAGCCAGGCACCAGCGACACGATCCGGGCGCTGTTCAAGCTCAACGGCGAAGAGGGATCGGGCCGCAGCGCCGATGTTCCTGGCTTCCATGTCGGCGGCAAGACCGGCACGGCAAACAAGGTCATCAACGGCCGGTACTCGCACGTGCTGAGCTTCAATGCCTATCTGGCGGCGTTTCCGATCCAGAATCCGCAATATGTCGTGCTGTCGTTCTGCGACGAACCGCGCAAGGGCGATCACGGTATGACGTTCGCGACGAACAACGCTGCCCCGATGGTTGCTGACATCGTCAAGCGCGTGGCACCGATGCTTGGCGTGCAGCCGGATTTCGGCAGCAATCTTCTGGTTGGTTACTGAGCGGTCGGCACTTCCGGCCTGATCTAGCCGAGTACGGCTTGCAGGATGATGATGACGAGAAACGCCAAGACGACACCGGCGGCCGCCTTGATCGCAAGGCGATTGGCTTCAGCCAGCACCACGGGCTTGACGTCCCGCTTCGGGTGAAACCGTTGACGCCGCTTGAGCGCCGTCTGCGACATGCGTTTCTGTGCCTCTGCCATCTGCTCCTCCGCCTCCACGGGCGCGGCTGCCCTGCAGCCCCGCGTCGTACACTATCATACGCGGTCGTCGATTTGCCAAGCGTCTACGGAGTGGCGATGCCCGCAGGCAAAACAGCAAGAGGGGCCGGTTGAACCGACCCTTCCAGCCCTCAAGTCCAGCGGATGGCTTACTTGATGCCGACGTCGCGGCAGGCGTCGGTGTGCGAGGCACCGCCATCGCCGCCTGCCGTGTGCAGACCGTGGCCCTTGGGGCTGTCGGCGCAAGGCGGCAAAGGCTTGATACTGGCGGTCGCCATCTTGTCGACGGGCGGTGACATGCGGACTGGCGCGAAGCCATCGCTATCGTTGGTGTAGTCGTTCGAGTATTCCGGCGCCTTGTGGGCGGCGTAATGGACCGCCTTGGCCGGAGCAACCTTTGCGGGAGCGAAGCCGTCGCTGTCGTTGGTGTAGTCGTTGGAATACATTGGCTGGGCAACGGCTGCACCAGCCATGCCAAGGGCAAGAACCGCAGCTGCGGCAGCAAGTTGAATACGCATGTCAGATCTCCTCAATCCTTCGTTGCGGGCAACGTCTCATAATCCCCTCCGGCGAAAGCCAGTTCGCGCTTGAATTGAGGCGGGATTGTGAAGCGGAATTGACAGTCGTGGGCACGTTTTTTCACATGAAATCACGGCGTCGCGACTGGAGTTGATTGGCGTTTGATCCGTGCCGAGTTTGTCTAAACCGAAGGCTGAGGGCGGCACTTTACCGCAATCTGAAGCGGTTATTTTCGGGGAAAACAACCACGATTTCCATGATTTTGTTAGCGGGCCACTGACGTCGTGTCTGCGTTGTCGGCGAAGTCGCGGATCACGGTTTCCACCAGTTCGGAGGTCAGTTCCCGGAAATGCTGGATAATGCGGGTTGGCTCCAGTGTCTCGATCGGCACGTCGGAGTATCCGAAGGGCACGGCGATCGACGGAATGGCGGCGTTGCGGGCGACGAGGATGTCGTTGGCGCTGTCGCCGATCATCACCGTGTGACGCGGATCCCCGCCAGCCCGTTCGACGGTGCCGAGCAGATGGGCGGCGTCTGGCTTGCGCACGGGAAACGTGTCGCCGCCGGTGATGGCGTCGAAATAATGGGTGAGTTGCAGGCGATCGAGCAGAGTGCGTGCCAGACCCTCGAGCTTGTTGGTGCAGACGGCGAGCTTGTAGCCCTGGTCCTTGAGATGGTCCATCGCTGCGATCAGGCCGGGATAGGCGACGGTCTGGCCGGGCATGGTCTCGGTGTAGTGGGCGATGAAGCGTTCGAGCAGCGCCGGCAATTCCTGTGGATCGAGCGGGTGGCCCTGCAGCTTGCAGGCGCGCTCGATCATCACCTTAGCGCCGTGGCCGACGAGATGGGTGAGATCGTCGTAACTGACCGGCGCCAGATGGAGGGCGGCGATGGTGTGGTTCAGACTTTCGACCAGATCGACATGAGTGTCGAGCAGCGTTCCATCGAGATCGAAGACGACAAGGGCAGGGGTCAATACGGTCAGCCTGTTTTCGGTGTTGCGATGCATCTGACCTAGGCGATGAAGCCCGCAAAAGCAACGGTTTGCCGCTGCCTCGGGATCGATGACGGATCGACTCATGATTTCGAAAGCGCCGCGTTATTTTGGCTTTCGTTTGGCTGGCGGGCCGTGTAAACAACGCAACCAACGTAACATTGGGAGTAGGCGGCGCATGGATGCCCGCGAGATGAAGATCAAGGCCGCCGCTGCGGCCCTGGCCCATGTCGAAAACGGCATGCGTCTTGGAATCGGGACCGGCAGTACCGCCGAAGAGTTCGTGCGGCTGCTGGCCGAAAAGGTGGCTGATGGCTTCAGGGTCGAAGGCGTGCCGACTTCAGAGCGCACGGCGCGGCTCTGCGTCGAACTCGGCGTGCCGCTGAAGTCGCTCGACGAGCTGCCGGAACTGGATCTGACCATCGATGGCGCCGACGAGGTCGATGCCAGACTGACCCTGATCAAGGGCGGTGGTGGCGCGCTGCTGCGCGAGAAGATCGTTGCGGCAGCCTCGTCGCGGGTGATCGTGATCGCCGATGAGAGCAAGCTGGTCGATACGCTTGGCGCCTTTGCGCTTCCCATCGAAGTCAACATATTCGGTCTGGTCGCGACCCGCATCGCCATCGAAAAGACGGCGTCGAAACTCGGTCTTTCAGGCAGTCTCGACCTTCGTCAATCCGGCGACGGGAATTTCACCACGGATGGTGGACACTATATAATCGACGCATCTTTTGGCCGCATTCCTAATGCAGAGGCGCTTTCAAGCCAGTTGAACGCGATTCCAGGCGTTGTGGAACACGGACTCTTTCTCAATATGGCCGCGCTTGCGATTATCGCCGGTCCGGCGGGCGTCCGCGAACTGCGGGCAACCAGGTAACAGGAGCATGGAACACATGAGTAAATTTGCAGGTTTTGGCCGTTTTGCTGCTGCGACCGTCATTCTTTCGGGCGTCGCGCTGGGCTCCGTGGCTCACGCGCAGGAAGCATCGCCTGAACAGCTGAAGGCAGCCCGCGCGGCGATCGACGCCATCGGCGCCACCACCCAGTTCGACAACATCCTTCCTGGCCTTGCCGAGCGTTTGAAGGCCGACCTGATCCAGGATTCGCCGAACTACCAGGACCAGATCACCGCCGAAGTCGACAAGCAGGCGCTGGCACTCGCACCGCGTCGCGCCGACCTCGAGAAGGAAGCCGCGCTGACCTATGCCAAGACGTTCACGGTCGAAGAGCTGAACGCCATCGCTTCGTTCTACGGCTCGCCTGTTGGCCAGAAGCTTCTGAAGGACGGTCCGATCGCATCGCGCGAAACGGTCAAGGCCGCCGACATCTGGGCGCAGGGTATCTCCCGCGACCTGCAGAAGACCACCAGCACCGAGCTTGCCAAGGTCGTCAAGCCTGCACCGGCCGCCGAAGCCGCTCCCGCTGCTGCACCGGCTGCAAAGCCTGCCGCAAAGCCGTAGGCTTTCACTTATCATCCTTCGAAAGCCCGGCCATCGCGTCGGGCTTTTGTTTTTGCCGACATCGGTACTATATCAAGCCTTCCCTTCCTGACGATTCCTGCCGGAGATTCCCATGACAGCCTATGATTACGACCTCTTTGTCATCGGTGGCGGCTCGGGTGGGGTGCGCAGCGCGCGTGTTGCGGCGGCGCTCGGCAAGAAGGTGGCGATCGCCGAGGAATTTCGCTACGGCGGCACCTGCGTCATTCGCGGTTGCGTGCCGAAAAAGCTGTTCGTCTATGCATCGCAGTATCACGAGCACTTCGAGGACGCGGTCGGGTTCGGCTGGACGGTGGGCGAGACGTCTTTCGACTGGAAGAAGCTCATCGCCGCCAAGGATGCCGAGATCACCCGGCTTGAAGGCCTCTACAAGAAGGGGCTCTCTAACGCCAACGCCGAGATCCTCGATACGCGCGCCGAGCTTGTCGATGCCCATACCGTGCGGCTGGTGGCGTCGGGCAAGACGGTAACGGCGAAGACGATCGTCATCGCCACCGGTGGCACGCCGAACCATCACGGCGCACTGCCGGGGCGCGATCTGTGCATCACCTCGAACGAGGCCTTCAATCTGGAGGAACTGCCGCGCTCGATCGTCATCGTCGGTGGCGGCTATATCGCCGTCGAATTCGCCAACATTTTCCACGGGCTCGGTGTCGAGACGACGCTTGTCTATCGTGGTGCTGAAATCCTGTCGCGCTTCGACCATGATTTGCGCCACGGCCTGCACGAGGCGATGACAGCAAAGGGCATCCGCATCCTGTGCCACGACATGCTGAAGAGCGTTGCGAAGGGCGACGACGGCCTGAAGGTCGAGACGCTGAACAACGGTATGCTCGACGCCGACGTGGTGATGCTGGCGATCGGCCGGCTGCCGAACTCGCATGGGCTCGGGCTGGAAGACGCCGGCGTCAAGACCAACGAGCATGGCGCCATCATGGTGGACGACTACTCGCGTACCAGTGTCGACAACATCTATGCGCTCGGCGACGTCACCGATCGGGTACAGCTGACGCCGGTGGCCATCCACGAGGCGATGTGCTTCATCGAGACCGAATACAAGAACAACCCGACCAAGCCGGATCATGAGACGATCGCCACTGCCGTGTTCTCGCAGCCGGAAATCGGCACGGTTGGCCTGACCGAAGAAGATGCTGGCAAGCGCTATAGCGACGTCGAGGTTTATCGTGCCCAGTTCCGGCCGATGAAGGCGACGCTGTCCGGTCGGACGGAGAAGATGATCATGAAGCTGATCGTCGATGCAGCCAGCCGCAAGGTGGTCGGCGCCCACATCCTCGGCCACGACGCCGGCGAGATGGCGCAACTGCTCGGGATCACGCTGAAGGCCGGCTGCACCAAGGACGATTTCGACCGCACCATGGCCGTGCATCCGACCGCCGCCGAAGAACTCGTCACCATGTATGCGCCAAGCTACCGGCTGAAGGATGGCGTGCGCGTATGACGCGCAGCCGATTTTGCGATCAGTAACCCGTGATGCCGCGCATCAACTCGTGATGCGCGGTGTACTGACGATCTTCATGAACAATGCCTGCATGGCTTCCTCGATACCGTCGGTTGGGCTAACGGCGAAAAACAGGCCCGGCGTGGCGCATTCCTGCATCTTGGTCGAGATCTTGCCCTCGAACGGCTTCACCCAGCTGTTGTAGAAATCATTTTCGGGCAGCGGCAGATAGGACGTGTAGAGCACGGCGACCTTGATGCCCTTGTTCTTGAGTGTTGTGCATGTCTTCGTGTCAATCGGCTCTATGCAGCGTCCACCGCTGGCTCCTTTCGGGCTCGTGCAACCTGTCGGCTTGTAACTGTCACCCACCCCATCGGCCACGAAGAAGACGATCTTTTGGCGATCGGCGTTGCTGTAGCCGCTACCAGCGGCGCCGGTGGCGGTGATTTCAGCATCTATGCCCTTCAAGGCATCGTCGAAGCTCGTCTGCTGGTCACTGTTGTAGTTCTGGTAAGGTATGCTCATCAACTGGATCGAGCTGGTCGCCGTACCAACGGCCTTCAAATCGTAATTGATCGCAGACACTTTGAAGAGCTTGGCATCCTGCGCTGTCTTGCCGAATGTATATGCCGCGACACGAAACTGGTTTGCCATTGTCTGCGTGTCGATGGCTTTGGCCATCAGTGCCTTTACAGCTTGGGCGACGACGTCGATGCGGATGGTAATGCCGTTGTTACGGGCGACGTTGTAATAGCTATTCTTGTCTTCTACTCCAGCCGTGGAGACGATATGACAGGCAAAGGCGCAATTCTTGTCCTTGCCACCATCATGACCTGATGCCGTCACGCTCTTCATTTTATCGATGCCTGTCTGTGTCGCGGCAACGCCCATGGACGGCGTGTTGTCAAGCAGCATGAAGAAATCCATGTAGGCAGGCGTTTCATAGCGTGCCGTGGCCGTGCCCGAGATCGGCATGCTCGTTTGCCCGAGGACCTGCATGAAGGATGTGGGCACGCGGGTGTTGAAGCTGACCGCGGAGGTCAGCACGCCGCCTGTCTTGGTCACGTCGACCTGGATATCGATCGGAAAATCAAGCGCCTCGCCGGCGATCTGCGCACGAAACAGCTCCTGCGCGTCAGTCTTACCGATCGTGACGACGCCGTCGCCGGTCATCGTTTGCGCCTTCTTCATTGCCGGCGATTCCTGCGCCACGGCACCAACCGCCGCTGCATCGGCAGCGCCCTGCAGCTGCCGTCGAATGCTGAGCGCGTGGGTGAAGTCGATGGCCAGGCCGCCGGCGCCGATCAGCGGCACCATGAGGATGGCGGTGAGCATGCCGAAATTGCCCGATCTGTCGGATAGAAAACGACGTGAAATACGCATGACAATGATCCCGATGTCCAAAACACATGTTTGAAAAAAGGGAAGCCTCATGCTTCGCCGTCCGATATGACGGGCAGTCATAGTGTCAAAGCTTAAATTAGATACAAATCGTCTTGGTTTCGTGACCATTAACGTTGTTTAGAGGGTTTGAAAATGTCCGCCCGCGTCCCTTTATATGGGCGTCTTCCAAGCGCGGACGACGCCAGCCCGCAGGCTGGCCGAAGCCGCTATGCAAGATGAAGCGAAACGGCTATAAGCCGCCCCATATTTCAAAGACGGGATATCCGGCCGGTACCGGATACTGAGACAGGTGAGCGAGATGGCACAGAATTGGACTCCGAACAGTTGGCGGCAAAAACCGATCCAGCAGGTCCCGGATTATCCGGATCAGGCAGCAGTTGCGGCGACGGAAGCCCAGCTGGCATCGTACCCGCCGCTCGTTTTTGCCGGTGAAGCACGCCGCCTGAAGAAGCACCTCGCCAACGTGGCCGAGGGCAACGGCTTCCTGCTGCAGGGCGGCGATTGCGCCGAGAGCTTTGCCGAGCATGGCGCCGACAATATCCGCGACTTCTTCCGCGCCTTCCTGCAGATGGCTGTCGTCCTGACCTATGGCGCGCAGCTTCCTGTCGTCAAGGTCGGCCGTATCGCCGGCCAGTTCGCCAAGCCGCGCTCTTCGGGCATCGAGACGCTCGATGGCGTGTCGCTGCCGAGCTACCGTGGCGATATCATCAACGGTATTGAGTTCACCGAGGAAGCGCGCATTCCGAATCCGGAACGCCAGGCGATGGCTTACCGCCAGTCAGCCGCGACGCTGAACCTTCTGCGTGCTTTCGCGATGGGCGGCTATGCCAACCTCGAGAACGTTCACCAGTGGATGCTTGGCTTCATCAAGGACAGCCCGCAGGGCGAGCGCTACCGCAAGCTGGCGGATCGCATCAGCGAGACGATGGATTTCATGAAGGCGATCGGCATCACCGCCGAGAACCAGCCGAGCCTGCGCGAGACGGACTTCTTCACCAGCCACGAAGCCTTGCTGCTCGGCTATGAAGAGGCGCTGACCCGCGTCGATTCGACCTCGGGCGACTGGTATGCGACGTCCGGCCACATGATCTGGATCGGCGACCGTACACGCCAGCTCGATCACGCGCATGTGGAATACTGCCGCGGCATCAAGAACCCGATCGGTCTGAAATGTGGCCCGACGCTACAGGCGGACGATCTGATCAAGCTGATCGACGTGCTGAACCCCGCTAACGAGGCCGGCCGTCTGACGCTGATCTGCCGTTTCGGCCACGACAAGGTTGCCGAGCATCTGCCGCGCCTGATCCGTGCGGTGGAGAAGGAAGGCCGCAAGGTCGTGTGGTCGTGCGATCCTATGCATGGCAACACGATCACGCTGAACCACTACAAGACGCGTCCGTTCGAGCGGATCCTGTCGGAAGTCGAAAGCTTCTTCCAGATCCACCGCGCCGAAGGTACACACCCAGGCGGCATCCATATCGAGATGACCGGCAAGGACGTGACCGAATGCACCGGCGGCGCGCGCGCCGTGACCGCGGAGGACCTGCACGACCGCTACCACACGCATTGCGACCCGCGTCTCAATGCCGATCAGGCGCTCGAGCTTGCCTTCCTGCTTTCCGAGCGGATGAAGAGCGGTCGCGACGAGAAGCGGATGGCCGTCAACGGTTGATCCTTTCGGTGATCACAGATCGAGGAAGCCCGGCCATCGCGCCGGGCTTTTTCATTGGACCAGCACCGATTGCTGGCAGCGCGCATCCGTGAAGCGGACGTCGGCCTCGCCGATCTTTATGCCGAGCATCAGCAATGTGTTGTAGAGCACATCGTCGAGTGGGGCGGTTATGCCGGACAACGTGTCCGCGATCGCCTGCATCACCACCTTGTTGGTGCCGAGGGTGAGGATCAGGAGTTGGATCTGGATGTCCGTGCCGGCGATGAGCGACTGCACGGCGGAGGTCAGAGTGTCTCGGGTCGAGACGTTCTTGACTGTCTTGTTGGTGATGTCGTTGGCTTGGAAGGTCAGCCGTGTTTTCGACGTGTTGGTAAGGTTGACGTCCGCCAGGGCATTCACCTTCAGCAGCAGCGCATCGATGATCGTCGCGGCGGTGACGCGCGGCTTGGATCCGAAATTGGCCATTGCCGTCGGATCCACATCGCCGAGCGCGATTTCCGCCACGCCGGGCACCACATCGACACCAATGCTGGCGCTTCTGACACCACCGCCGAGACAGGCGAAGCTGGCAAGCTTGGCTTCGGCATAGGCAGCCTCGACGTAGAGCGGAACCCGCACCTTGATGCCCGCGATGGCGCCGAGGCCGGGCACGCTTGCTTCGATCGCAAGGCGGATCTGCGCCGTGCGGACCGCCGTACCTGTCGCGCCGACGGCATTGGAGGCAATGTTCTTCGGTCGTTCACCGATGGCGAGTTTCAGCGTGACGCTGGTGAGGCCCGGTATGGTTCCGGCAAGATTGACCGCCACCTGCTTGTTGGCATTTGCGGCGAAGGCGGTAGCCGAGATGATGTCGAGTGCGCTGGCCTCGACGAGAAGATGCGATCCGGTGCCGATCACCCTTTCGCCGACCGGTCCGAGGCTGACGAGATCTTGCAGCTTGACCTTGATCTGTGTCGTCCCCAACCCCTTGGACAGTCCATTGATCGCCTTGGTGACGGCAGGTGTGAGGCCCGGCATGGCGGCCATGGTGTCGAGCAGGCGTGGATAGGAGATGTCGGTCGCCAGCAGATCGTCATAAGTGCCGGCGGTGACGTTGAGCTTGGTGGCCAATAGGTCGAGATAGGAGAGCAGATCGACGTTGGTGGCGAGCAAGGCGTTATAATCAGCGACGCTGAGCGAGACGGTTGTGCCGAGAAGGCCGCCGAGTACGGCGTTAAGAATGCCGCCGTTGAGGCTCGCTAGCCGCGAGCCGACGGAGAAGGCCGCGATCTTCGAGGCGGACGCGGTTCCAACGGCGCTGAGCGTCGGCGGCGTGATCATGGCCGCGGCGAAAGTCATCTCCGCCTTCTGTTGCACTGCAACCTTGACGGCATCGTAGGGCTGGACGCCGGCGACGAAACGCTGGTTGGCTGCAACCGCCGGATCGGCGACATAAACGCCCGGCGTGTATTGCACGACGGCGTCGTACTGAGCAAGTTGTTGCGCGTTCAACAGCATTGTGCCTGAGGGCGTTGTGTAAGCCACACCCGACTTGACCGCGACCTTGAGGCCGTTCTGCTGGAAGTTGATGACCAGATTGGCGGCGGCGTTGTTGATATCGCTGGCAGCAACGATGGCGCCGATGTCGCCTAGTTGCTGGAGGCGGCGCTGCTGGAGGGTCATCATGCCGAAATCGATGCCAAGTGCCAGTGAATAGAGCATCAGCGGCGCGCACAGGGCTGCGGTGATGGCAATGTTGCCATCGCGCGCGGCCAAGATGCGGAAGACGTTGAACCTCATGCAGACCTCATATGCCACCCATGCGAATCGTCGCGAACCGTCTGATCTTGGTGTCGGGAAGCGGAAAAGTGTAGAGATTCCAGATAGGCAGCGCTGCGGCGTCATAGACCGTGGTTACCGTGAACTGGTTGCTGTTCTGCGGATCGGTGGCGACCGTCACCTGCAGCTTCTTGCGGTCTATCAGCGGGTCGTTGAGCGTCGATATTGCGATGTAATTGTTTACCAGCTGCGTGCGCTCCTGCTCGGAAAGGCCGGCGACAGCCGTACGGGCCGCGTCCGCGGTCATCTGCTGAAGGGCATGGGCGGCACTGAGGTAGATGCCGTAGGCAATGAGTGTCAGCAAGACCAGCAGGAAGATCGGAGCGACGATGGCGAACTCGATTGCAGCGGTACCACGCTTGTTTGTCAGCAGACGACGGACGGCTTTCATGCACTGCACTCCCTGCGGCGTTCCAACTGGCGCGGAAACAACCGAAGGATACATAATCACGGCTTAATTTTTACTTACCTAATGAAAGCATTGCGTGTATCAAAGCCGGATACAGATTAAGCCAAAGTGAATGCCATCCGCAAACTCGCAACCTTTCCGCGATTGTTTTGCGGCCTGATTGAAGTTGCTTGGCTCAAGCACACCGCGCCGGTGTCAATTGGAGCCGGTTGGCAGCCCAGTGAACGGCCCTGTCGAGCTCCAGAAACTTCGCCGACTGCCAGTGAAAATAGTCTTCGATAAAGGTGCGCGACAGCCACAGCACGCCGCGACCGGCCGATTTCTCCCAGCCGAGCAACTCATCGGCCTCGGCCTTGCGGAACATGCGCTTGACGTTGGTGAGCGAGATGCCGAATTCCGAGGCGATTTCCGAAAAGGTCACATCCTCCACAATGATGCGGTCGCGAGAGCGCGCATCGTCGGGCAGGCGGCGGATCAGATCGTGAAGCACTAGTCCACCGACTTCGGACCAAAGAAAATTGCCGATGCTGTCCCTCGGCGTCCGCCAGACCGGTTCCAGCAACAGGATGTCGGCAGCACGGGGCTGGGCCAGTTCGAAGAGGCGGACGTCGGCGGCAACGGCGGCGGCGCGATTGCCACCGTCGAGGTAGTCGAGGCACTTCATGTGGCCCATGAACCAGGATTGCATCGCCTCCCAGCTGACCGACGTCGTCTCGAGACGGCGAAGCCGTCGGTCGGGCGTCTCATCCGGCACATCGCGGAGAAATTTGTAGGCGACGAGTTCGGACAGGAAGGACGCGGCGGTGTTCTTGCTTGCCACCTTCTGGCCTGTCGCGGCCTGCATGAACCTGCCGGCAGTCAGGCCGGAGCGCGGATCGCGCCGATCGCGGCCGACATGCATGGCAAACAGCATTTGCGTCAGCAACCACTTACGATGGGACGCAGCGAGCCGGGCGAGGCGGGGTGCTCTGTGATGTATATCGATGAGGTGAGAGGCGATCTGCCGCTCGATCTCAAGAAACCGCGGATGATACAGCATTTCCTCGCGCGAATGGTTCTTGCCATTCAGCGCTATATTGTATGTGTGTCCGCTAATGTCATCCATTCCAACTCACATGCGGTAGTGCTTCGGCACAGGCCGTCGCTTCGTATTGTTCGTTCGACTTTGGTGCTATCGCTCCTCTTACATTTTCTCAGTTGTTTCAATATGGAATACTTGGGAATTGGAAGATATTCTCGAAATTATGTGATGCGCCAAGGCAACAGCCTCCATCATCCGCCGATTTTCTGCGTGAGTTGCGCAATATCGGCCCGTAGGGCCGCGATCTCGGTCAACACCTGCATGTCGATCTTCTGGTGCAGGGAAAGCACTTCGAGCTCAGCCTTCAAGTTCACCTCGTAGTCCTTGGTGGCTTCGAAACGGTCCCGTTCGGCCTGACGGTTCTGCGACATCATGATGATCGGTGCCTGAATGGCTGCAATCATCGACAGCACGAGATTGAGGAAGATGAAGGGGTAGGGATCGAAGGCGCGGGTGGCGAGTACCACGGTGTTGATGACGCACCAGACCACCAGGAACACCAGAAATGTGGTGATGAAACCCCACGAGCCGCCGATGCGGGCGATGCCGTCGGCCATGCGCTCGCCCAGCGAGGATTCGGCCTGCAGCGCTGCATTGATGTCGGTGGAGATGATCTTGCGCTCATGCGCCTTGGCCAAGACGCGCTTTTCGATATCTCCAAGCTCGTTGGCAGACTTGTCGAAATGCAGATGGACGAAACTGGAAAGATTGTTCACGGCGCGACTCCCGAATGGCTTTATGTGCTCGGGAGTATTCCGTTCTCAGGTGAAAATGCAATGCGGCAGACGCCGCAGCCGACCTCAGGACCTCGGGCTGTGCAGCCAGGAATGCTGCGGGAAGAAGCGTTCGACGGTCTGCGACTTGCCGAACATGATGTCGTGCTGGAGATACCGGTAGTCTCGTACGAGCGGATCCAGCGTCTTGGTGTCGCGACCCCAATCCGGCGATGCCGTATTGTCGCGACCAACAAGCTGGTAGCGGTCGACGATCGAATATTTCTTCTGAACCCGGCCCAGGAAGCCTGTGTAGAAAGGGTGTTCGTAGCCGGCGAATTTCAGCAGATGATAGGGCAGTTGCGACGGGCTGATGGTGCCGACGTCAGTCTTGGCGCCCTTCTTGTTTGACCAGATCACCAGCGGGGTTTCATGTTCCTGCTTCATGACGCTGACCGACGCACGACGGGTGGCGACCTGGTCGGGCATGTAGCCGGTGTCCATGTAGACATTTCCGAGCGGTGGCAGATGATCGCCCCAGAGCACGATGATCGTCTCACGGTCGCGCTTGGCGGCCCATTCCGTCAGCATCTTGAAGCTCTCATCGGCCTCCCTGATGCCCTGGGTATAGGTGGCAAGCGTTGCGCGGTCGGCGTCCGTCAGGCTGCCGGTGATATCGACCGTGTTGTTGGCGTAGCGGTTGGCCTCGTAGGGACCATGTCCCTGCAGGGTGACGGCGAAGAAGAAGAACGGGCGATCCATGCCATCGGCTTCCTGCATGATCTCCTTCATCAGGCTGTCGTCGGAGGCGAAGATGCCGCGCTTTTCCATGGTCGGCATGGTCTCTTCGGTGCGGAATTCCTCGAAGCCGAAATCCTTGTAGACCTCGTTGCGGTTCCAGAACCAGCCGCTGAACGGATGCAGCGCGCGCGCCGCATAGCCTTCGCCGCGGAAGAAGGTGGCGAGTGACGGGATGTCATTGCGGATATACTGCTGATAGGGAATGCTGCCATAGGGCAGGAAGGCGTTGGAGAATCCAGTCAGCGCCTCGAACTCGACATTGGCGGTCATGCCGCCGAACTCGGGCGAGAAGACGTGGCCGGACTGCGCCGCGCGAATGGTCGGCATCGGATCTTCCGAGAATTTCAGCGTCTTCAGTCGCGTCGGGTCCCAGAAGGATTCGCTCATCAGCATGATGACGTCGGGCTTTTCGCTGGGGCCGGCGAGATATCCGTAGTTACGCGACGGGATGGCATCGAGCGCCTGCCCGTTGAGCCCGGCGGGCGCTTTCACGTCCGCCATGGGTACGTTGAAGATGAAGGCGAGGATGAAGCCGTTGCTGCGGTAGTTTTCCTTCTGGTCCCACATCATCGGCACGACCTGCAGACGGTCGCGGATATAAGAATACTGCGAATAGTCCATCAGCGAACCGAAGGCGGCAATGACAGGGAGCGTCAGGCAGAGGTTACGGATGCGATTGCGCCGCGCCATCGTCGGCAGGTGCCGCCACGCGTAGCGCCAGGCGAGCACCAGGCCGGTAACGGAGAGCAGGATACCGACGGCGATGGCCACGGCCGTCATCGGACGGTCGCGCACCATGACCGGCAGAAGTTCAAGGATCTGACGGCCGAACAGCATGTCCGAGGGATAAAGCGGGTCAGACAAATAATGCTGTTTCTGGTTGGAAACCAGCGCGGGAACGAGAACGAGAGGCAGGACGATGAGCGCCGACAGGAACCGGCGACCGAGTGCCGCGTCAACGCACAGCATCAGCACCGTCAGCATCGCCACAGTCGTCATGCCGGGGCGTGCCGGCGACGACAGGAATTCTCCGACATCAGCGACACCGCCCCGGGCGATGACCTCGACCGAGAAGGTTGCCAGCACGGCCATGATCGCCGTGAGCGTGATGGCGATCGCACCGCGCAGGACAAGCGGGCGCACACCTGCATCTGAGCCGCTGTAAAGCGCCGCGACACGTACTGCCGCTTGAGACTTCAAAACTTGCGCGATCAACGGGGGAACTCCAATGTCATCGTATCGTCATGGAACTGTCACATCCGCGTCATGAACGCTAGATGAACCGCAATTGTTTCCCGCGCTTAACGCTTTTTTGATCACAATATTTCGGCGTCAGGTTGCAGGCTTGGAATGCCCGTGCTTGCGCCCATAGTTCACCTGGCGTAGGGCGATATGATTGCCCTAGCGTGAGGAGGCCTTTTCGTGCGCAGTTCAGTCGAGATCTACAATGTGAAAACCGGGCAGGCCCGGGTCGTCTGGCAGACGGAACGGCTTGTCGAGGCGCCGAATTTTGCGCCCGACGGCAGTTATCTGCTGCTCAACGACGATGGATTGCTATACCGGCTGGCGCTGGACGGGTCGCAGGATGTGACGAAAGTCGAAACAGCCTTTGCGACGGCCTGCAACAACGACCACGGGATTTCGCCGGATGGCACCCGGATCGTCATTTCCGACAAAATCGAGTTCGGCAAGTCGGCAATCTACACGCTGCCGATCGACGGCGGCACGCCTGTTCTGGTGACCGAGAACCATCCGTCCTACTGGCACGGCTGGTCGCCCGACGGCAAGGAACTGGCCTATTGCGGCATTCGCGGAGATCTTTTCGACATCTACACGATCGATGTGACGGGCGGCGAGGAGCGGCGGCTGACGTATGGCGAGGGGCGCAACGACGGACCGGACTATTCGTTCGACGGAGAGTGGATCTATTTCAACTCCAGCCGCACCGGGCTGATGCAGATATGGCGGATCCATCCTGACGGGACCGGGTTGGGGCAGGTCACCCACGACAGCTACGGCAACTGGTTCGCGCATCCGTCTCCCGACAACGACAAGGTGCTGTTGATCTCCTACGCCCCTGACGTTTTCGATCATCCGCGCGACAAGCACGTGCTTATGCGGATGATGGACATGGACGGTGGCAATATCCGGACCCTGTTCGAGTTGTTCGGGGGACAAGGTTCGATCAACGTTCCGAACTGGTCACCTGGCGGTGACGAGTTCGCCTATGTCAGATATTTCCCGGTTGCGGATTGAGCGATTGCCTCGATGAAGATTTGACGGCATAGGTGGCGCGTCGGGTGCCCGCAGGCTTGCGGGAGAATCGGGAATTCGGTGCAAGACCGGAACGTGCCCAACGCTGTAAGGCCGACGTCTGCCGCTTGATGCCACTGGCTTTTGCCGGGAAGGTGCGGCAGACGGATGACGCCAAGTCAGAAGACCGGCCCGACAATCATAGACTGACCGCCTTGGACAGCGGCCGGTTGTGTTGTTGGGGACTGACGATGCGACCAGATCATTCTGGCTCTCTGGCGAGAGCCGGCGCCTTTTCGGCCGACGAGCGCGAGGCCGTCTACAGAGCCATCGAAACCAGACGCGACGTGCGCTCCGAATTCCTGTCGGATCCCGTGCCGGACGATGTCATCGGCCGCCTGCTGGCCGCCGCCCATCACGCGCCGTCGGTGGGGTTCATGCAGCCATGGAATTTCATCGTGGTACGCGATGCCGGTATCCGGGAGCAGGTGTGGGAGGCGTTCAGCCGCGCCAATGCCGAGGCGGCCGAGATGTTTTCCGGGGCGCAGCAATCGGCCTATCGATCGCTGAAGCTGGAAGGGATCCGCACGGCCCCGGTCGGCATCTGCGTGACCTGTGATCCCGATCGCTGCGGCGACGTGGTGCTGGGGCGAACGCACAATCGGCGGATGGATTCCTATTCGACAGTCTGCGCCGTGCAGAACCTGTGGCTGGCGGCACGGGCCGAAGGCATCGGTGTCGGCTGGGTCAGCATTTTCCATGAAGCCGATCTGAAAAACGTGCTCGGTGTGCCCGACAGGGTCGAGATCGTTGCCTGGCTGTGTCTCGGCTATGTCGATCGGCTCTATGGAGAGCCGGAACTGGCGATCAAGGGCTGGCGGCAGCGGTTGCCGTTGGAGGAACTGGTGTTTGCCGATCGCTGGGGCGGCGGCGAATAGGCCGCGCCGCGCCAGCAATCACGGCTTGGAGGCCGGTGGCTGTTGCGGCTGGGCGCCTGGCATGGCCGGGTTCCTGAGGTCGATGCTGCCCTGATCTCCGGCAAGGAATTGCGGACCGACCTGGCGGACGTTGCCGGCGGCCGGATCGTAGGGACGATCGGGGACCTGTGCCTGCGGAGCGGGTGCAGGTGTCGGCGTTGCGGCCGGCGTCGGCGGCTTGGCGGTCTCGATCGTGGTGATCGAGCCTTTCGGCGGCACTGCGCTGACCTGCTGGTTGCGGCGCATCTGCTCGTAATAGCCGGGCAGATTGCAGCTGCAGGAGGATTTTTCGCCGGGCTTGCGGGTCTTGTAGGCGAAGGCATTCGGCATGGCGCTGTAGGGCGCTCCCGTCGAGGCCGAGACCATGTTCTCCGTCTCTCCCTGGTAGACGTCGTGATAGAAGAGCTCAGTTTCTATCCCGGGGCACATCTGCTGGCAGGTGCTGGCATCGTGGGCAAAATCGAAGGAGGTGGCGTTCGAGCGGATCGGGAAGAAGCCGCCGTCGCAGGTGCGCACACAGATGGTGTTGAGGTGTGTCAGGCCTTGCGCGCCCGGTTCCGCGTAGGCCCGGCGATTGTCGCCGTCGAGCGGGATGAAGGTGTCGTTGCGGTTCGCCTGGTCGTCGATGCTGGGCGGCTCGGCATAATGCGGCTCGCCGTAGGGCTGGCCCTCGTATGAGCGCGCGTCATCCCGCCGGCCGTCATACTGCTGCATCGGCGCGTTGCAGTTGTTCTCATCGAGCGCCGCCAGAAGCTCGTTGCGGGCGCGGGTTTCCTGGCTGCCGGCGCGTAGTTCGTCGCGGCGCTGCTGGAGGTAGCTGATATTGTCGAGCATCTTGGCTTCGGCCTGCTCGAGTTCGCCGCAATATCCAGCGTTGTCACCGCCGATGACGACCATGCTGCCACTGCTGCAGCCATTGCGCCTGAGATCACTGCGCAGCTTGCGCAGTTCGAGGTTCTGCTCGGCGATGGCACCGGCGAACTTGCGCACTTCAGGCGTGCTGCCGATGACTTCAGGAAGGGTGGCCAGACGGGCGCGCAGGCTGCCGCAGATCGGCGCGACCTGTGCGTAGGCCGGGGTCGACAGGGCAATCAGCAGGACTGCGGACAGTTTCCAGCGTTTCAAGGCATCGTCCCGTGGTGTGCGAAGACCAGTGGATCAGGGCGGACCTCAATCCGCCCTCCGATATAGCCTGCTTCTCTTAACAAGCTCGCGCTGAAAGCCTAACGCATTTTTCCGTGATGTGCCAAATCACGCCGGCTGGGAGGCCTCGACGACGGCCAGGGCCGCCATGTTGACGACGCCGCGCGAGGTGACCGATGGTGCCAGAATGTGCGCGGGCAGGGCGGCGCCGAGTAGGATCGGGCCGACATGCAAGCCATCGGTCATCGACTTGACGACGCCGAGCGTGATGTTGGCGGCATCGAGGTTCGGGAAGACCAGCAGGTTGGCTTCGCCATGCAGCGTGGTATCCGGCATGACGCGCTG
This sequence comes from Hyphomicrobiales bacterium, assembly GCA_900470805.1. Classification (GTDB taxonomy): domain Bacteria; phylum Pseudomonadota; class Alphaproteobacteria; order Rhizobiales; family Rhizobiaceae; genus Rhizobium. The sequence continues at coordinate 26,129 of UCCA01000018.1, forward strand.
GCGCAACGCTTCTGAAATGGCGCTCTCGCCATGCATTTCGCCGTCGATCTCGAGTTCGGGTGCTGCGTCGCGCACGAGCTGCAGGGCGGCGCGCATCTTGGTGGCGCTATCGCTCTCACGCGAACCGAAGTTGGAGTGCGAGACGAGCGCGGCGCGCGGGGTGATGCCGAAGCGCTTGATCTCCTCGGCTGCGAGAATGGCCGATTCGGCCACTTCCTCGGCGTTCGGATTGAAGGTCACGAAGGTGTCTGTGAAGAAGGTTGCGCCGCGCTGTGAGATCAGCAGGCTGAGCGCCGAGAAGTCGCGGACATTCGGGCGCTTGCCGATGATCTGGCGGACGTCGCGCAGGTGCTTCTCATAGCGGCCTTCGAGACCGCAGATCAGCGCGTCGGCTTCGCCGCGCTTCAGCGCCAAGGCGCCGATGACGGTGGCGTTGGTGCGGACGATGGTGCGGGCGGCTTCCGGGATGACGCCGCGACGACCGACCAGCGACAGATAGAGATCAACATATTCACGGAAACGCGGATCGTCCTCCGGGTTGATGACGTCGAAATCCGACAGCGGCCGGATGCGCAGACCGTAGCGCTTCAGGCGGGTCTCGATGACCTGCGGACGGCCGATCAGGATCGGCTTCGCGATGCCTTCCTCAAGCAGCACCTGGGCGGCGCGCAGGACGCGCTCGTCTTCGCCTTCCGAGAAGATCACCCGCTTCTTGTCGGCATCCTTGGCGGCGGCGAAGATCGGCTTCATGACGAAGCCGGAGCGGAAGACGAAGCGGTTCAGCTCGTCGAGATAGGCCGGGAAGTCGGCGATCGGGCGCAGCGCCACGCCGCTGTCCGCAGCCGCCTTGGCAACCGCCGGCGCGATGCGCAGGATCAGGCGCGGATCGAAGGGCGAGGGGATGAGGTAATTCGGTCCGAAGATTGGGGTCTCGCCGCTGTAGGCGCGAGCGGCGACGTCGGACGGCTCCTCGCGGGCGAGCGAGGCGATGGCGCGCACGGCCGCCATCTTCATCTCTTCGTTGATGGTCACGGCGCCGCAATCGAGCGCGCCGCGGAAGATGAAGGGGAAGCAGAGGACGTTGTTGACCTGGTTCGGGAAGTCCGAACGGCCGGTGCAGATCATCGCGTCCGGGCGGGCGGCGCGGGCAAGATCCGGCATGATCTCGGGATTCGGGTTGGCAAGCGCCATGATCAGCGGCTTGTCGGCCATCTGCGCCAGCAGTTCAGGCTTGAGGACGCCAGCGGCCGACAGGCCAAGGAACACGTCGGCGCCGCCGATGTTTTCAGCCAGCGTGCGCGTGTCACTCTTCTGGGCGTAGACGCTCTTCCATTCATCCATAAGCTCGACGCGGCCTTCGTAGACGAGGCCTTCGAGGTCGTGGACCCAGATGTTTTCGCGCCTGGCGCCAAGCGTCACGAGCAGGTTGAGGCAGGCGAGCGCCGCGGCGCCAGCGCCGGAGGCGACGATCTTGACGTCTTCGATGTTCTTGCCAGCCAGCTCAAGCCCGTTGAGGATGGCGGCGGCGACAATGATGGCGGTGCCGTGCTGGTCGTCGTGGAAGACCGGGATCTTCATCTTCTCGCGCAGCTGGCGCTCGATCTCGAAACATTCCGGCGCCTTGATGTCTTCAAGGTTGATGCCGCCGAAGGTCGGTTCCAGCGAGGCGACGGTGGAGACCATCTGCTCGACGGTGGAAGCGTCGACCTCGATGTCGAAGACGTCGATGTTGGCGAATTTCTTGAAGAGGACGGCCTTGCCTTCCATCACCGGCTTGGATGCCAGCGGGCCAATATTGCCGAGGCCGAGCACGGCGGTGCCGTTGGAGATCACGGCAACGAGGTTGGCACGCGAGGTGTAGTCGGCCGCCGTTTCCGGATTGTCGCGGATGGCGAGACAGGGGGCTGCGACGCCGGGCGAATAGGCGAGCGCCAGGTCGCGCTGGTTGCCCAACGGCTTGGTCGCCTGAATCTCGATCTTGCCGGGACGGGGGTAGCGGTGGAAGAACAGCGCCTGCTCATCGAGGCTGCCGCCTGTCGCACTGGTTTCCGTCTTCGGTTTGTCGCTGTGATCCATCATAAGCCTCCGGGCTGCCGCACATGCTGTCTTTGGAGCGACTTCAATACATCAATCGAAAGACCGGAACAGCGGGAATTTCCTTCACATTGTAAAAACAGCACGAATGTGAAGCCCTGCGAACACACCGCCCGCGGTTTGTGACAGATATCGGCCTGATCACGCCGATGTCATCTTCCTGAAACACGAGTCTGGTTTTCAGGGGCACAGATGAAGCATGGGGCACGGGCAGGATGCTTGTGAAGGATAATATGGATACCCGCCACTTCCGTACGCTCTTTATTTCCGACGTGCATCTCGGCTCGAAAGCCGCGAAGGCCGACTTCCTGATCGACTTCCTGAAGTATCACGAGGCCGACACGATTTTCCTGGTCGGCGATATCGTCGATGGATGGCGGCTGAAGCGCAGCTGGTACTGGCCGCAGGAATGCAACGACGTGATCCAGAAGCTGCTGCGCAAGGCGCGCAAGGGAACGCGGATCGTCTATATCCCCGGTAATCACGACGAATTCCTGCGCGACTTCCCGGGCATGCATTTCGGCGGCATCGAAGTCGCCGAGCGGATGATGCACGAGGCGGCCGATGGCAAGAAATACCTGGTGCTGCATGGCGACGAATTCGACGTGGTAGTGCGCAATGCCCGCCTGCTCGCCTATCTCGGTGACTGGGCCTACGACATGGCGATCATGATCAACATCGGTCTCGCAGCCATCCGCCGCAAGCTCGGCATGCCCTATTGGTCGTTCTCTGCCTGGGCCAAGCTGCAGGTCAAGCATGCCGTCAACTTTATCGGCGAATTCCAGAAGGTCGTCGCTGACGAAGCGCGCAAGCATGGCGCCGACGGCGTCATCTGTGGCCATATCCATCATGCCGTGATGGAGGACATGGACGGAGTTCGCTATATCAACACAGGCGACTGGGTCGAAAGCTGCACGGCGATCGCCGAGCACGAGGACGGCACTTTCGAACTGATCGAATGGCGCACGATCGGTGGCGCCGTCGAGCCCGCGCCGCTGGCGCTCGAACACCATCCGAAGCGGGAGCTTGCGCAGCAGGCTGCGTGAGACCGCGAGAGTATTGATTTCGCAGGTGCGGTATGGATTTGTGCGGCTGCTGCCGTTGCCATATCGCGACAGTTTTCGTTTATTTTTGAAATCGGTTTGGGGCGGCTAAATCTGGCCATGGTCGCTCCCAAGATGGCATGTTAGGCAACACCCACGTCTCCCTTCAGGCCACACCGATGATTCCCGTCACGAATGCCTCCTTTGTCGAGGCCGCGCCAGCGCATTTCCGGCTGCTGAGCGCTTTGTCCTATTGCGCGCCGCTGCTGGTGAATGGCGTGGTCGTGCCGTTTTTCCCGGTCTGGCTGGCGCTGCATCAGTTCAACGACCACGAGATCGGCATCATCCTCGCCGTCCCCATGGTGGTGCGCGTTCTGGTGGCGCCTGTTGTCGCCATGTATGCGGATCGGATGAGAGAACGCGCGGATGTGCTGGTATTCTCCGGCGGCCTGTCGCTGCTGACGGCGATCGCGCTCTACTGGACTGATACGTTCTGGCCGGTGCTGTTGGTCTTCACCATCCAGGGTGCCACCTTCTCGCCCTACGTCCCGGTGGTGGAATCGATCGTCATCTCAGGCGTGCGGCGCTGGGGATTCGACTACGGCTCGATGCGAGTCTGGGGCTCGATCGCCTTCATCGCCTCAACCCTTGTCGGCGGCCAGCTGATCAGCCACTGGGGCGGGCAGATGGTGCTGCCGGTGATGATCTTTGGTTTCGTGACGACGATGGTGATGGCGATCTACTGCCCGCGCATCGGTCCGACCCGTCGTCGCGGAACGCCGGTCGATCTGCAGCAGGCGACGGGCAGTTCGCTGCGGCAGCCACATCTGCTGGTGCTGCTGATCGGCGTCGCGATCCAGCAGTCAAGCCATGCGGTTCTCTACACCTTCGCATCGATCTACTGGCGTGACCTTGGTTTCAGCGGAACACAGATCGCGGTCCTTTGGAGTGCTGGCGTCGCAGCAGAGGTCACGGTGTTCTTCCAGTCGCGGCGACTCAGCCGCTATTTCGACGCGTGGACGCTGATCCGCATCGGCGCGGCTGTCTGCGTCTGCCGATGGCTGCTGTTTCCGATGCATTGGGGCTTCGTGGGCTTCTTCCTGCTGCAGTGCATGCATGCCTTCAGCTACGCCTTCGTGCACACGGGCGTGCAGCGCCGGATCGTCGCGTCGGTGCAGGCGACGCAGGAATCCTCTGCGCAGGGCGCCTATTTCTTCTACAACGGCATGTTCCTGGGGCTGATGACCATTGCATCAGGTTATATCTACGCGCTGTTCGGGCTCGCCAGTTTCTATCTGATGGCGCTGACGGCGGTGTTCGGTCTCGGACTGATCGTCGTCGCCTACTACCTTCAGCCCCAGAGGCTGGCTTCCGGCGGCCAGACCAAGGAATCGGTGTAACGCAAACCGGGTTCCCGATCGCGCGCCAGAAGCAGCGGCCCGTCGAGATCGACGAACTCGGCATCTTGCGCCAGCAGTACCGCGGGCGCCATGGCGAGCGAGGTTCCAACCATGCAACCCAGCATGATCTGGAAGCCGAGCCGCTGCCCTTCCAGCTTCATGGCCAGCGCCTCGGTCAATCCGCCAGTCTTGTCGAGCTTGATGTTGATGGCGTCGTAGCGGTCGCGCAGGCTGGCAAGATCGCCGGTGTGGTGAACGCTTTCATCGGCGCAAACGACGATCGGCCGATCGATCTTGGCCAGCAAGGCGTCCTTGCCCGCCGGCAGCGGCTGTTCGACCAGCGCCACGCCGGCATCGGCGGCGATCCGCAGATGGTGCTCCAGCGTCTCTTCGGGCCAGCCTTCGTTGGCGTCGAGGATGATTGACGTGCCGGGCGCGGCGGCGCGGACGGCGCGAATGCGGCTTTCGTCGTCAGCAGTGCCGACCTTGACCTTGAGCAGGGCGCGGCCGGCATTGGCGCGCGCCTGCGCCGCCATGACGTCCGGCTCGCCGAGCGAGATGGTGAAGGCCGTGGTCAGCGGTTGCGGCGTCGCAAGGCCGAGCATGGCTACGACCGAGGTGCCGGCGCGCTTGGCTTCCAGATCCCAGAGCGCGCAATCGACGGCGTTTCGCGCGGCGCCCGGCGGCATGGCGCTCTGCAGGTCGTGGCGGGAGAGGCCCTGCTCGATGCGCGGGCGGACAGCCTCGATCTGCTCGGCGACGTTATCGATCGTTTCGCCGTAGCGTCGATAGGGCACGCATTCGCCGCGTCCGGCGATACTGCCCTCGCGTATGACGCAGGCGATCACCTCGGCAGTGGTTTTGCTGCCGCGCGAAATCGTGAACGTCCCTGCAATCGGAAATGTATCGGTGTGGATTTCGAGTGACCGTGGCATAATTGCAATCCCGCAAGCATGGAAATCTGATGTGGCATCGTTATATTGGCTGAACGCGGCGAACCGATGTTCGCGAGTCGGCAATGTCGCCGTAAGCCTTGAGAGACACAAGCATTTTGAAGTCCGAGCACCGTAACGCCGCCTCACTGCACGTGGACGACCAGGCAAATGGTTCGGGTACTCGCGTGCTTCTTGAGGGCAACTGGCGAAGCGCCAATATCCATCTCGTCCTCAAGGACTTCGAGAAACTTCACGGCGACAACAAGGGTCCGCTGACGCTCGATCTGTCCGGGATTACCGACATCGACACTGCAGGCGTGTGGCTGCTTTGCCGGCTGAAGAAGCAGGTCGAGGAGGCCGGCGGAAGCGTCGAGATCGAAGGCAGTAATCCGCATATCGATGAACTGCTGGCGTCGTTTTCCGAAGAGCCTGAAAAGCCCGAAGTCGAGCAGGTGCCGGCGCGGTCGTGGCAGGAAAAGCTGTTCGCGCCGGTCGGCCGTCTGATGTACGACCTGTGGAACAACCTGGCCGCGGCGATGTATATCCTCGGCTCGGCCGTACGCGGCGCGCAGATGAAGTTCGGTCGCGGCAGCGGCGTTTCGCCGGCATCGATCGTCAACCAGATCGACCATATGGGCGTGCGCGCCGTTCCGATCATTCTGCTGATGTCGTTCCTGATCGGCGCGATCATCGCGCAGCAGGGCGCGTTCCAGCTACGGTACTTCGGCGCCGAGGTGTTCGTGGTGGATCTCGTCGGCATCCTGCAGCTGCGCGAAATCGGCGTGCTGCTCACCGCCATCATGATTGCGGGTCGCTCCGGCAGCGCGATCACCGCCGAAATCGGCTCCATGAAGATGCGCGAAGAGGTCGATGCACTGAAGGTCATGGGCCTCAACCCGATCGGCGTGCTGATCTTTCCACGTTTGGTGGCGCTGACTGTTGCACTGCCGCTGCTGACGGTGCTGGCGAATTTCGCCTCGCTGTTCGGCGCAGCCGTCGTCGCCTGGGGCTATTCCGGCATCACCTTCGCCAACTTCATTGCCCGCCTGCATGAAGCCATCACCCTGTCGACGGTTCTATCCGGCATGATCAAGGCGCCGTTCATGGCGCTGGTTATCGGTATCGTTGCGGCCGTCGAAGGCTTAAAGGTAGGTGGTAGCGCCGAATCGCTTGGACAGCACGTGACGGCGGCGGTGGTGAAGGCGATCTTTGTCGTCATTCTCATGGACGGGCTCTTTGCCATGTTCTATGCAGCCATTAATTTTTAGGGATTTTGCGTGGACGAACAGCAGACAACGACCAAGGATGAAGCAGGGCGAGACATCGTGCTTTCAGCGCGCGACGTCACTGTCGGCTTCGGGTCGAAGATCGTTCTCGATAATCTCAATCTCGATATCTACAAGGGCGAGATCCTTGGCTTCGTCGGCGCGTCCGGCACCGGCAAATCGGTGCTGATGCGTACGGTGCTGAGGCTGCTGCCGCGACGGTCCGGCCAAATCAAAATTCTTGGCCAGGATTTCGACGAACTCAACGAGCCGCAACGCAATGCGCTCGACATGCGCCTCGGCGTGCTGTTTCAGCAGGGCGCGCTGTTTTCGTCTTTGACGGTAAAAGAAAACATCCAGGTTCCGATGCGCGAGTATCTCGACCTTCCGACATCCCTGATGGACGAACTGGCGCATCTGAAGATCCGGCTGGTGGGATTGGCGGCCGATGCCGCCGACAAGTATCCCTCGGAGCTTTCCGGCGGCATGATCAAGCGCGCGGCGCTTGCCCGCGCGTTGGCGCTCGATCCGGAACTGGTGTTTCTCGATGAGCCGACCTCGGGCCTCGATCCGATCGGCGCCGCCGAGTTCGACGATCTGATCGCCAAGCTGCGCGATACGCTGGGACTGACCGTCTACATGGTCACACACGACCTCGACAGCCTGTTTTCCGTCTGCGACCGTATCGCGGTGCTCGGCAAGAAGCGGGTGATGGTCGAGGGGACGATCGAAGACATGCTGGCCTATGACGACCCTTGGGTTCAGGCTTATTTCAAGGGCAAGCGCGCGCGTTCGATCGTGCCGCAGGATAGCCATGCCACAGCCGACTACAGGCTGGCGCAAGATAGCCGCGGGAAGTGAGCGGATAAGATGGAAACCAAAGCGAACTACACAATCGTCGGCTTCTTCACGGTCCTGGTCATCGCGGCTGCGTTCGGCTTCGTTTACTGGATGGCCGAATATGGGCGCGGCGGACCGATGTCGGAGCTGATCGTGCGCATTCCGGGCTCGGCCAACGGCCTCAGCGTCGGCTCGCCGGTGCGCTTCAACGGAATTCAGGTGGGCTCGGTGCAATCGCTGTCGATCGATGCCGACGATCCGCAATTCTCGCTGGCCTTCACCGAGGTGCGCGTCGATGCGCCGATCTACCCGACGACGAAGGCGATCCTCGAGATCCAGGGTCTGACGGGTGCTGCCTATATCGAATTGTCCGGCGGCCGGGTGGGCGAGAAGAACATCCTGCAGACGGCGACGGAGACGGGCAAGCGAGCGGTGATCGTCGCCGACCAATCGAGCGTCACCAACCTTCTGGCGACCGCCGACAAGATCCTCGACCGCGCCAACGACGCCGTCGGGCAGGTGCAGGGCTTCGTCAAGGATGCACGCGGACCGCTGACCAAGACATTGCAGAACGCCGAGACCTTCTCGGATGCGCTGGCCAAGAACTCCGGCAACATCGACAGCTTCCTGCAGAGCGTCGGGCAGCTCTCCGAAACGGTGCGCAACGTCTCCGGCCGTGTGAAATCGACGCTTGAAGCGGTCGAGGCGCTGGTCAAGGCGGTCGATGCCAAGAAGGTCGATACCATTCTGACCAACGCCGAGACCGTCAGCAAGAACGTTGCAGACGCTTCCGGCGGCCTGAAGGATGCGATCCAGAAATTCCAGGAAACGGCGACCACCTACAACGACTTCGGCAAGAAGGCGCAGGCGACGCTCGACAAGGTCGACACGCTGGTGGCGCAGATCGATCCTGCGAAGGTCAAGGGCTCCGTCGACGACATCTCGCAGGCGACCAAGGATGCCCGCGTTGCGGTGGCTTCCATCAAGGATGTCGCCAACACGGTGAATGCGCACCAGAAGGACATCGACTCGACGATCCAGAACGTCACCGAGATGTCGAACAAGCTCAATGCCGCTTCGACCCGCGTCGACGGCATTTTGGCGAAGCTCGACACGCTGCTCGGCGACGACAGCACGCAGTCGATGTTCACGCAGGCGCGCGACACGCTCGAATCGTTCAAGAAGGTGGCGGACAATCTGAATGCCCGCATCGGGCCGATTGCCGACAACCTGCAGAAGTTCTCGAGCGGCGGACTGCGTGACGTTCAGGCCTTGGTCAACGACGCCCGTTCGACCTTCCAGAATCTCAACGATGCGATCAGCAATTTCGACAAGGACCCGCAGCGCCTGATTTTCGGCGGGGACAGCGTGAAACAATATGACGGCCGTAGCCGGCGTTAACAGGGGAAGTCAGCATATGGCTGTGTCGGATTTGTTTTTGCGTCGCTCGTGGTTGCTGAAAAGCGCGATCGCCGTGCCCTTGCTGGCGGCAGCGCTCTCGGGCTGCGGAACGGCAGCGAAGAACGATACGTTTGACCTGTCGGCACCTGCCGGCGGCAGCGGACCAGCGGCGAAGGGTCGGCAGATCCTGGTGCAGCAGCCGACGGCGCTGCAGGCGCTGAACAGCGAGCAGATCGTCATCAAGGTGTCCTCGTCGGAGATCCAGTATCTCGCCAAGGCGCAGTGGAGTGACAAGCTGCCGCGCATGGTGCAGGCCAAGCTGGTCGAAGCCTACGAAAATTCAGGCAAGGTCGGCGGCGTCGGCATTCCGGGGCAGGGGCTGGCGATCGACTATCAGGTCGTCACCGACATCCGCGCCTTTGAAATCCGCACCGGCGGCGGCAGCCAGGCCGTGGTGGAAATATCCGCGAAGATTCTCAACGATCGCAACGGTTCGGTGCGTGCACAGAAGGTGTTCACACAGTCTGTGCCGACGGGCGGCAGCTCCAACGAGGTCTTCGTCAAGGCGCTCGACCGTGCCTTTGCCGGCGTCACCAGCGAGATTGTCGATTGGACGCTGAAGTCGATCTGATCGGATCGCTTCACGGCGGCCCGAATACGGGCCGTCCGGATGTTTTTAGACATTTATGCACGAAAAAAAGCCGGAAGGGTGGGAGACCCTTCCGGCTTTTTTCTTCCAGTGCGGCTGTCGGGCTGCTCGATGCAGATCAAAAGACGCTATGCTTGCCCTGCAATCTCTTGTCGTCCTCGTTTTCACGCCGCAGCGCGGTTACGGTCGACGCCACCGAGACGATAAACATGATGCTGATAAGGGCGGTAAGCACAGTCAAGATCGTGAACATAAGCAATCCTCCAGGATGTTGCTTTCACGTCCCTCAGTATTGGCTCATAACAGCCGCGCGGGCCGACGCATAAGGGCCATATACTTTGGACGCATCAACTTTCTGATCGTAAAGCGCAACAGTTGCTGCAAGCATACCCGTCATCATTACCATCCATACTGCGTTAATCATGGTAATCTTGTTTGGCATATCATCTTCCTTGTAGCGCCTATTCGCGCAACGCTTCGATTGAAAGAACGCGTCCGTTTGGAAATGGTTCCGCAGGACATTGACTACTCGTTTACCAACGCTGATCTGAAGCCTGTTTGAATGCCTCGTTCATCTGGCGTTCATGTTATTAAATCGGTTTATGCGTCACCTCTAATCGGTTTAAAGGCGACACGGCCCATAACGCGAACGATCTCGTGATGTTCCCTGACGTCATCGCGTACCCAGCCGCCATCGCGGATTTCCTCGACGTAGGCATAGAGAAATTCGGCAGCGAGCGAGAGGGCGACAGCGGTGATGACAAGCAGGATGAGCATCGGGGTTTCCAGGATTTGCCGAGACCGGAATGGCATCGGCGGCGTTGATGCATCCCGTTATAAGCATGGCGGCTGAAGCGGCCTTGAATGATCCGTTCATCCAGCATTCAGTCGCGGCGTCCGGCGCAGGCAAATGACTTGCGGCACGGCTTTATCCGTGACAAAAGGCGTCGAAACCAAACGGTCGGACCGATGACGACAGCTTTCTATCCCGGGTCTTTCGACCCGATCACGAACGGACACGTCGATGTGCTCGTGCAGGCGCTGAATGTTGCGTCCAAGGTGATCGTCGCGATCGGTGTTCATCCGGGCAAGGCGCCGCTTTTCTCGTTCGAGGAAAAGGCCGATCTGATCCGTCAGTCGCTCGCCGAAGTTCTGCCCGGCAAGCTCTCGGAGATTTCCGTCGTCTCGTTTGACAATCTGGTGGTGGATGCGGCGCGGGCGCATGGCGCGACGCTTCTGATCCGCGGTCTTCGCGACGGCACCGATCTCGACTACGAAATGCAGATGGCCGGTATGAACAGGCAGATGGCGCCCGATATCCAGACGGTGTTTCTGCCTGCCGGAACAGCCTCGCGGCCCATAACCGCCACATTGGTCCGCCAAATCGCGGGCATGGGAGGCGATGTCAGCGCGTTCGTGCCTGACGCCGTCTTGAAAGCCCTTCAATCCAAGCGCAAATCCTAGGCGAACTCGCCGCAACGGAGCTCACATGAAACTGTTTTATCTCGCATTTGCCGGCGTGCTCTATCTCGCTTCGTTTGCCGGCGACGCTTTCGCGGCCGATACCATGACGATCCAGCTGAAGACTGGTCCCGTTGTGATCGAACTGGCACCCGACGTGGCTCCGAAGCATGTCGCCCAGATCGAGGCGCTCGCCAAGAAGGGCGCCTACGACGGCGTTGCTTTCCACCGCGTCATCGACGGCTTCATGGCACAGACCGGCGACGTCCAGTACGGCAACGTGTCCAAGGGCTTCGACAAGGCCCAGGTCGGCACCGGCGGTTCGGATCTGCCGAACATTCCGGCCGAATTCTCGAAGACGCCTTTCGTGCGCGGTACGGTCGGCATGGCCCGCTCGCAGGACCCGAATTCCGCCAACTCGCAGTTCTTCATCATGTTCGCGGACGGCTCCTTCCTGAATGGCCAGTACACGGTTGTCGGCAAGGTCGTCTCCGGCATGGAAAATGTCGACAAGATCAAGAAGGGTGAAGGCCAGAACGGCGAAGTCACCGATCCCGACCAGATGGTCAAAGTCACCATCGGCAAGAAGTAAGTTTCAAAAGAAGTAGGAGAACAACAATGGCCGAGATCAAGGATCCCGAAAACACCATCGTCCTGGAAACCACAAAGGGTAATGTCGTCATCCAGCTTCTGCCGGAAGTGGCACCTGGCCACGTCGCCCGCATTAAGGAACTGGCCCGCGAAAAGGCCTATGACGGCGTGGTCTTCCACCGCGTCATCTCCGGATTCATGGCGCAAACCGGCGACGTGAAATTCGGCAAGCAGGGCGGTGGCCTGGACCGCGCCGGCATGGGCGGCTCCGACAAGCCTAACCTGAAGGCCGAATTCTCGACGGTCAAGCATCTGCGGGGCGTCTGCTCGATGGCTCGCTCCAGCGATCCGAACTCGGCCAATTCGCAGTTCTTCATCGTTTTCGACGATGCGACCTTCCTCGACAAGCAGTACACCGTCTGGGGCCAGGTCGTCGAAGGCATGGAAAATGTCGACAAGATTACCAAGGGCGAGCCACCGAAGGATCCTGACTCGATCGTCTCGATGCGGGTTGCCGCCGACGTCTGATTGTGATGTTTGCTGGAACCCGCCCTTGCGCGAAAGCGCGGGGCGGGTTTCGCTTTGCCTGGAACCGACTTCATGCGCGTAGACCTTTTCGATTTCGACCTGCCCGACGAGCGCATCGCGCTGCGGCCCGCCGAGCCGCGCGATAGCGCGCGCCTGCTCGTCGTCGAGCCCAATCGTGAGACCGTTCTTTCGGATCATCGTGTTTCGGAGTTGCCGTCATTCCTGCGGGCCGGCGACGCGCTGGTCTTCAACGATACCAAGGTGATCCCGGCGCAGCTCGAGGGCGTCCGTCATCGCGAGGGTGCTGGTGGACAGCAGGTTTCGGCGACGCTGCACATGCGGATCGGCGCCAATCGCTGGAAGGCATTCGCCAAGCCCGGCAAGCGCATCAAGATCGGCGATCGCATTTCCTTCGGCCATGACGGCGGCAGCTGTCTGCTCGGCAAGCTCGATTGCACCGTCGAGGAAAAGGGCGAGGGCGGTGAAGTGACGCTTGCCTTCGATCTGTCGGGCCCGGCGCTCGATGAAGTCATCCATTCCGTCGGCCATATTCCGCTGCCGCCCTACATCGCCGCCAAGCGCGCCGAGGATGCCCGCGACCGGACCGATTACCAGACCATCTACGCCCGCGAGGATGGCGCTGTTGCTGCACCCACCGCCGGGCTGCATTTCACGCCAGACCTTTTCGATGCGCTCGACAGGGCGGGCATCGAGCGGCATTTCGTGACGTTGCATGTCGGCGCCGGCACCTTCCTGCCGATGAAGGCCGACGATACCGACGATCACAAGATGCATCTCGAAAGCGGCTATGTCAGCGGCGAGACGGCGGCCAAGCTGAACGCCGTCAGGGCGAGGGGCGGGCGGATCGTCTGCGTCGGCACGACGTCGCTGCGTCTTATCGAAAGCGCTGCGCAGGACAGCGGCGAGATCCGCGGCTGGGCCGGCGCCACCGGTATCTTCATCACGCCGGGCTATCGCTTCAAGGCGGTCGATGTGCTGATGACCAACTTCCACCTGCCGCGCTCGACGCTGTTCATGCTGGTCTCGGCCTTTGCCGGCCTGGAGACCATGCGGGCGGCTTACGACCATGCCATTTCCACAGGCTATCGCTTCTATTCCTACGGCGATTCCAGCCTTCTTTTCCGGAAAGACTAGATGACCGCGAATTTCCAGTTCACCCTGAAGAAAACCGATGCCGGCGCCCGTCTCGGCGAAGTCTCCATGCCGCGCGGCACGATCCGCACGCCGGCCTTTATGCCCGTGGGAACGGTCGGTACCGTCAAGGCGATGTACCTCGACCAGGTGCGCGACGGCGGCGCCGATATCATTCTCGGCAACACCTACCACCTGATGCTGCGCCCGACCGCCGAGCGCGTCGCGCGGCTTGGCGGCCTGCACGGGCTGATTGGCTGGAGGGGGCCGATTCTGACGGATTCGGGCGGCTTCCAGGTGATGTCGCTGTCGGGGCTGCGCAAGCTCGACGAAAAGGGCGTGACCTTCAAGTCGCATATCGACGGCAGCCTGCACCACATGTCGCCGGAGCGGTCGATCGAGATCCAGGGGCTGCTCGACAGCGATATTCAGATGCAGCTCGACGAATGCGTGGCCCTTCCTGCGGAGCCGCGCGAGATCGAGCGGGCGATGGAAATGTCGCTGCGCTGGGCTGAGCGCTGCAAGGTTGCCTTTGGAAACCAGCCGGGCAAGGCGATGTTCGGCATCGTGCAGGGTGGCGATATCCCGGCGCTGCGCGTACGTTCGGCTGCAGCCCTCACCGAGCTTGACCTCAAGGGCTATGCGGTCGGCGGTCTTGCCGTCGGCGAGCCGCAGGCCGTCATGCTGAAGATGCTCGAGGAGACGTTGCCGGTCCTGCCGACCGAAAAGCCCCGTTATCTCATGGGCGTGGGTACGCCGGAGGATATTTTGCGTTCAGTGGCGCGCGGGATCGACATGTTCGACTGCGTGATGCCGACCCGGTCCGGCCGCCATGGCTTGGCGTTTACCCGCCGCGGCAAGGTCAACATCCGCAACGCCCGCCACGCCGAAGACATGCGGCCGCTCGACGAGCAGTCGAACTGCGTGGCCACGCGCGATTATTCGCGTGCCTACCTGCACCACCTTGTGCGCTCGAACGAGGCGCTGGGCGGTATGCTGCTGTCGTGGAACAACCTGTCCTACTATCAGGAATTGATGCAGGGCATCCGCAAGTCGATCGAAGAGGGTCGGTTCGCCGACTTCATGGCCGAGACGCAGGAAGAATGGGCAAGGGGCGATATCGATCCCGTGTGATCGCTATTCGCGTCAAATCCCTTTGCTCTCTGTATTCGGCAGGATTTGCACGCCATTGATCTTGTAGCCGCCGTCTGGCTGGCGAGCGACCTGGTAGATCGCTTTCCAGTCCTTGCCGTCACGGCCCGAGATCAACACCTCGTGGTAGATCAGCGCGCCGTTGTCGATCGAGCGGCTGCGGCCGAAGGCATAGTTGCCGGGATGATAGACCGGCTCGTAGCTCTTCTTGACCATCGCGAAGAAGACGTTCTTGTCGGGATAAGCTGCCTTGATACCCGGCGCGGCGTACGAATAAGCAGCTTCCGGATCGTCCTGCAGGAATGCGTTGATCTGCGCCTCGATCATCGTGCGTGTCGTGTCGAGTGGATCTTCCGCTCGCGCCGGCAGCAGCGATAGCGCAGAGACGAAACAGATGACGAGGACTGCGAAGACGGCGCGCATGGGCAGGATCTCCAGACATCCGTAGGGACCGATACCCCGGGGATACAACGATACCCCTGGGATATTAGGCTTCTCTACGCGCAAGGGAAGAGGCTGGATCAGACGGACTTTCCGGCAAAAATCCGCGATAGCAACAGACCTGCTACCAGCACACCGGCGGCGACGAAGATCGTGTCGATCGGCGTTCCGATATAGAGCGGGCCGATATTGGCGAACAGCAGGAAAGCCACGACGAAATTGGCCCAGCCCCAGACGACGTTCAACTCGGCCGAGCTGTCGCTGCCACCCGATGTTCTCACGAAAGGCGTGCGAAACCTGCGACCGCAGACGCCGTTGACGAAGTGGGGGATGCCGTTGGTCATGATGGCCGCAGCGAAGAAATGAACGATAAAGGCAATCCAAGGCATCGACGTCTCCGAAGTGGGATCCGGCAGCGCGACGGGATGTCACGCAACGTGACGGCCGAATTCCGCCCTATGAACGCGCGACGCTAAGTTATTGTTCCGGAACGACTGATGCGATCTAGATCGTATGATAGCGCCGGTCGAAATAGATCAACGCCTGGCCACCCTCGTTTTCCTTGATGGCGAGGACTTCGCAGATCAGGATGTCATGGGTGCCGCCGTCGGAGATGGTCTTCACCCTGCAGTCGAGCGAGATCAACGCATCGTCGAGTGCGGGCGCGCCGGTTTCCAGCACCGACCAGCTGGCGCCTTCGAAGCGTTCCTTGACCGGCGTCTTGCCGCCGAACCGGCGGCTCAGATCCTCGTGGCTGTGAGAGAGCGTGTTGACGCAGAGCACCTGGTTGGCGGTGACGGCGGGGTAGGCCGAGGAGGCGCGGTTGAGGCAGACAAGCAAGGTCGGCGGATCGTCGGTGACGCTGCAGACGGCGGTGGCGGCAAAGCCCGCCAGACCGCCCGGACCGTCCGTCGTGACGATGTTGACCGCCGCGCCCAGCCGCGCCATGGCGTCGCGGTATTCCTGCTTGCGCGCGTCCTGAGGGGACTCGCTTGGCGTCGCGGTGATGATCTTGGCTGAGGCTTGCATATCTGGCTCCTAGCGGATTTCGGGTCTCGCATCACTGAGGAAGCGCAGGATCGTTTTGTTGAATTCTTCAGGCTCGACGACATTCACCGCATGAGCACCGAAGTTGGTAAGTGCGAGCTCGGCGTGAGGCAAGCCCTCCGCGAGGCGAATCGAGCGCGTGTAGGGCACGAGCAGATCGTCATGGGTAGCCACCACCAGCGTATGGGCGGCGATCTCCGACAGCTTGTCGTCGAGATCGAAGGCGCGCAAAGCGGCAATGCGTCGGAGGACATTGGTCTTGCCCTGGAAGTGGGCAACACCATGAGCCTCATCGGCCGCCATGCGTTCCGGGTTCTCCGACATCCAGACAGCGGGGTAGAGGAACAGCGGCTGTGCCTTGACGAACATCTCGACGCCCGAACGCTCCAGCAGCGCGATGCGGACATCGAAGCAGCGGCCGGATTGCGCATCGGCCTTGCTCCAGGCATTGACGAGGATCAACTGGCCAATCAGATCCGGACGGCGGAGTGCGATGTCGAGGCCGATTAGACCGCCGAGCGCGTGGCCCATGAAGTCGAATTTTTCGAGCCCTAACTCCAGTGCTATCTCCAGCACGTCGTCGGCCATGGCGGCAATGCCGCCCGACTCGGGAACCTCGCCGCCGGTTTTCCCGGTGCCGCGGTGATCATAAGTGATCACACGGAAGTCACGGGACAGTGCCTCGATCTGAGGCGTCCAGTAGCTGCCGGAGCCGCCGAGGCCCGAGGACAGAATGATGGTGCGAGCGTCGGTATGTGTCAGGCCGTGAACGTCGAAATGCATGGTACTCACTTTTTGCCGATATGGGCGACGGTGGCGATCTCGACCAGCGCGTCGGGTTTTACGAGGCCGCAAAGAACACAGTAGCGGGCCGGTTTGTCGCCGGGGAAATATTCGGCGTAGACAGCGTTGACGGCCTGATAATTGGCCCAGTCGGTGACGAAGATGTGGTTCATGGTCACGTCTTCCATGGTGCCACCGGCGGTCTCGATCACCGATTTGATGGTTTCGAGCACGTGGCGGGTCTGCGCACCAGCGTCCCCGACATGGACGACATCGTTGTTCTTGTCAAAGGGCAGGGTACCGGAGACGTAGACGATACCGTCAGCATAGGTGCCCGGCGAATAGGGGGCGATCGGCTTCTGGGTTCCCTCGGGCACGATGATGGACTTGGGCATTGGATATCCTCCTGTGTTAAGATCAGGCTTCGGTGGGCGCGGCTTGTGAGATGACGCCACAGAAATCATTGACGGTGGCGACCCAGCCGAAGAACTTCTCGACATTGTAAACTGTCGCCTGCTGGATGAAGTCGGGGCCGAGGTGATGCGTGGCATCTTCGAGCATCACGCCGAAGTATTCGAGGTGGAAGGCATCACGCAGCGAGCTCTCGACGCAGACATTGGTGGCAATGCCGACGAACACCAGATTACGGATGCCACGAGCGCGCAGGACGCTGTCCATGTTGGTGTTGAAGAAACCGCTGTAGCGTGTCTTCGGCACCAGGATATCACCGGGTTGCGGCTGCAGCTCGTCGACGATGGCGTAATCCCAGGTGCCCTTGGCGAGCAGCTGGCCCTGCAGCTCCGGATTGGCGCGCATGTGCTTGAGCGCATTGGACTTGTGCCAGTTCGGCGAACCGGGTCCGCCGGCCTCGATGTAATCCTTGTCCCAGCCGTTCTGGAAATAGATCACCTGAACACCGGCGGCGCGTGCCGCATCCAGCGTCTTCTTGATGTTCGAGATCGTGCCCTTGGCACCTTCGATATCGAAGCCCGCAAGATCGACATAGCCGCCTTCGGTGGAGTAGGCGTTCTGCATGTCGACGACCACGACGGCGGTTTCGCTCGGCTTCAGGGTGATGGGCTCGGGGCGGGCAGGGAGTGTTACGCTTTGGGTGCGCTCCATGGGTGCTTGATATCCGGCAGATGCAACGGCACTCATTCGGCTGCCTCCAGCATTTCGGTGACGTGGCGGCGGCTCTTCATCAGCGGCTGGACATATTTGCCGAACTTCTCGACACCTTCGACGAAGTCGTCGAAGGTCAGCATGACGCCGCCGGTGCCCGGCACCTCCGCCATCTCGTCGAGCATGGCGGCAACCTCCTCGTAGGAGCCGATCAGCGTGCCCATGTTGATGTTCACCGCCGAGACGGGATTTGCCATGTGGCGGACGTTGGTATCCGTTCCCGACTTGGTGTCTGCGGCGCCCTGGACGCCAAGCCACTTGATCGCCTCCATGTCGGCACCGGCTTTGTAGTGCTCCCATTTAGCCCACGCATCCGCCGATTTCTCCTCCGCGAGGATCATCGTCAGCACGAAGGATCGCACGTCGCGTCCGCTCTGTTCGGTTGCAGCGAGCAGGCGTTTGTTGGTCGGCGCAAAGGCAGTCGGCGTGTTGACGCCGACGCCGAAGCAGAAGCTGTAGTCGGCAAACTTGGCGGAGAAGGCGAGACCCTTGTCCGAGGATCCGGCGCAGATGAGCTTCACGTCACCCTCCGGGATCGGCTTCATCTGGCAATCGTCCATCTGGAAGAACTTGCCCTTGAGGTCGGACTGGCCCGACGTCAGCAGGTCCTTCAGCACCGTCGTATACTCCGACAGGTATTCGTAGCGATCGCCGAAGTAGTCATCACCAGGCCATAGGCCCATCTGGCTGTATTCCGGGCGCTGCCAGCCCGTCACTAGATTGACGCCGAAACGGCCACCGGAGATGCTGTCGATGGTGCTCGCCATGCGGGCGACGATCGCCGGCGGCATGACCAGCGTGGCCGTGGTGCCGAACAGCTTGATCTTCGAGGTCACGGCCGCGAGACCCGCCATCAGGGTGAAGGACTCGAGATTGTAGTCCCAGAATTCGGTCTTGCCGCCAAAGCCGCGCAGCTTGATCATCGACAGCGCGAAATCGAAGCCGTATTTTTCGGCCTTGAGAGTGATTTCCTTGTTGAGTTCGAAGCTAGGCTTGTACTGCGGCGCGTTTTCCGACAGCAACCAACCATTGTTTCCAATGGGAATGAAAACACCGATTTCCATATTTGCTCTCCTCTTGAGGCAGCGCGGCCGATGGCCTGGTTCGGTATTTTCAATGCAGGTTGCGTGCCAAGTTGACAAAACGCAATAAAATCAATGCCTAAACGATTGAGGGAAGGACTTTTATTTATCGTTTGGTCAAAAATTTATCGAACGGTAAATTTCCTGCTGAAAATCCGGACAGTGTTGCTCAATTTTTTATCACCGCAATCATATGGCCCGAAAACAAGCAGAGAAGCGAGCTCATCCAGCACGGCTGCGGCCGAGGCAATGTCTCGGGAGCCGCTCAACAATAAGTAACTTGACTTTCACGCGCCGGATTTGGATATCCAGCCTCGATATCATATGCGGCCGATGGCCGCGGTCGCCGGATGCGCTCACGGCGCGACGCGAAAAATCCAATTTTCTCCTGACCTTGGAAAGGCTCGAGGATGAGCACGTCATCGCTGCTGAAACGTTTTGCAGGATACTACCGCCCGCATCGGGGGCTGTTTGTTCTCGACTTCGGCAGCGCTGTCACGGCTGGCCTGCTTGAACTGGCCTTTCCCGTTGCCGTTACGCTGTTCATCGACCGGCTGTTGCCGACCGGGCAACTGGGCGTGATCGGGCTCGCGGCGCTCGGTCTGCTGATGATCTATGTGGTCAATGCCGGACTGCAGGTGATCGTCACCTATTGGGGACATATGCTCGGCCTCAAGATCGAAACCGAGATGCGGGCAAGGGCGTTCGACCACCTGCAAAAACTGTCTTTCTCCTATTTCGACAATCAGAAGACCGGCCACCTCGTGGCACGTCTCACCAAGGATCTCGAGGAGATCGGCGAGGTGGCGCATCACGGCCCGGAGGACGTATTCATCGCCATCATGACGCTGATCGGCGCGTTTCTGCTGATGTGGTGGGAGCATCCGCCGCTCGCCATCGTCACGGCGCTGATCGTGCCGCTGACCGCATGGGTGACGACGCGCTATGGGCGGCGGATGACGAAAACCTGGCATTCGCTCTATGGCCGGGTCGCGGATTTCAACGCCCGCATCGAGGAAACGGTGGGCGGCATCCGCGTCGTGCAGGCCTTCGCCAACGAGGAGCACGAGCGCCAGCTCTTTGCCGTCAACAATGCGGGCTATCTCTCGACCAAGTTGCAGGCCTATTGGGCGATGGCTGCGTCGACGTCGCTGTCCTACCTGTCGATGCGCTTCGTGCAGGTCGTCGTCATGCTCGTCGGCGCATGGTATGTGACCAAGGGCGAGCTTACGGCCGGCGGCTTCGTCGGCTTCCTGCTGCTGGTCGGAGTCTTCTTCAGGCCGATCGACAAGATCAACTCGGTCATCGAAACCTACCCCAAGGGCATAGCCGGTTTCCAGCGCTACACATCCTTTCTCGATACCGCGCCCGATATCGCCGACGAGGCAGGCGCCAGGACGATGCCGAGGCTGAAGGGCGATATCCGCTATGACAACGTCCAGTTCGAATACGAGGCGGGAAAGCCGATCCTCGACGGGCTCGACCTGACGATCACAGCGGGCGAGACGATTGCCTTCGTCGGCCCCTCCGGCGCCGGCAAGACCACCGTCTGTTCGCTGCTGCCACGTTTCTATGACGTGGCGGGTGGGGCGATCACGATCGATGGCGTCGACATCAGGGAAATGACGCTGACATCGCTGCGCTCCAGCATCGGCATCGTGCAGCAGGACGTCTTCCTGTTTGCCGGCACGATGCGTGAAAACATCGCTTATGGCAGGCTCGGCGCCAGCGAAGCAGACATCCGCGATGCAGCGCGGCGGGCGCGTCTTGACGACGTCATTGCCGGGTTGCCGGCCGGGCTCGACACGATTATCGGCGAGCGCGGCGTCAAGCTGTCCGGCGGCCAGAAGCAGCGGCTTGCGATCGCGCGCATCTTCCTGAAGAACCCGCCGATCCTGATCCTAGACGAAGCGACCTCGGCGCTCGATACCGAAACCGAACGCGCCATCCAGCAATCGCTGGCCGAGCTTTCGCAGGGCCGCACGACGCTCGTCATCGCCCACCGTCTTGCAACGATCACCGAAGCCGACCGGATCTGCGTGATCGACAAGGGCAAGGTGGTCGAGCAGGGCAGCCATAGCGAGCTGCTACACCGCGCCGGTCCGTACAAGCGGCTGCACATGGCCCAGCAGACACTTGTGCCCGTCGTCGGTGGCATTGGCCCGGATACGAAAAAGCTGGCGTAAGCGGTAACTCTTCAGGCCGTGACCTGACGCTACGGCATGTATGCGATTGCCGGCCTCTATCAGCTAGTTACGGGGCGGCTTTTAACTTACCAAAGGGTGGGTGACGTAAGGTAATGCGGTGTGGTCACCGCGTTGCCGTTTGCGACCATCAGGCCGCGCTGATGAGCACATCCAGAGTAAAGGTGGCGCGCCGCGGCATGAATAGCGGAGCGATGGAAACCGTGTTCCATCGCGCCTGTTCGCATCGTCACCCTCAGAGAATAATCAGCCCTCGGCAACCCTTGACGGCGGCGGGGCGTGCTCATCGACGATGATCTGGGGCCCGATATCTGCCTGATCTCCCGTACGAACCTCGTGCATCCATTCGCGCCAGATGGCAACGAGGAGGGCCATGAGGACCGGGCCGATGAACAGGCCGAGGAAGCCCATCGTCTTGACGCCGCCGATCAGGCCGAAGAACGTCGGCAGGAAGGGTAGCTTGATGGGGCCGCCGACGAGCTTCGGACGCAGCGTCTTGTCGACGATGAAGAGCTCGACAGTGCCCCAGACGAACAGGCTGATGCCGGCGACATGCGAGCCGCTAGCTACCAGATAGAGCGATACCAACGTAAACGAAAGCGGCGCGCCGCCGGGGATCAAAGCCATGATGCCGGTGAGAACGCCGAGCGTGACCGGCGAGGGGACGCCGGCAACCCAATATGCCGCACCCAGCACGATGCCTTCACCGATGGCGATCAGCGTCATGCCCATGACGGTCGAGCTGATCGTGGCCGGCACGACGCGGGAAATCCGCTCCCAGCGGTTTGGGAGGATGCGCTCGCCGAGCATGTCGATCTGGCGCGAGAATGAGGCGCCGTCGCGATAGACGAAGAACAGCGCGATCAGCATGAACAGCAGCGTCAGAAGCAGGTGGAACGCACCGCCGCCTGCGGCCAGCACGGCGCGGTAGATGTTGCCGATATGGGCGCCGCTCACCGCCTGGATCAGTTCACCCATGGTGCCGGGGCTGCCGATATACTTGACCCAGAGATCGTCGAGATAGGGACCGGCAAAGGGAAGTGCCGCGATCCATTGCGGGCTGGGCTCGCCGAAGCGGTTGGCATGGATCAGCCAGGCAACCCATTCACGGACTTCGCCTGTCGTGTAAGTGACGGCGGCGACGATGGGGATGATCAGGAAGGTGACGATCAGCACGATGGCGATGGTCGCGGCGATGGTGGTGTTGCCGCCGCAGCGATTCAGCAGCCGCCGGTAGAGCGGCCAGCTGGCAAAGCCGATTACCAAGGCTGCAAGCACGGGAACGACGAAGCCGTAGAAGAAATAGACGCCCGCGGCGACCACAAGGATGAGGAGCCAGCGTGCCGCCGATATCGAGGGGATGAGCGGCGTGCGCGCAGGAGAGGACGGACCGATCCATCGCGACTCTCGCTGCAGATTGTTATTTGGAAGGCTCACTGCGTCCTTGTCCCCCTATTTTACCCATGGATATGGGCTATGCATCCATTGCGCGCAAGCACCATCGCCTGAATTAAGCAAGACAGTGTGTCGCCACCCCGCGTCTGCCCCTGCATTCCGCATGCTTATCCGCACATGACGCAATCATTAAGACAAAAACCCTTCGACATCGTTGTCGTGGCATTTCGTCAAGGACTGCTCGGTGATTTCATCGGAGGCGGCTTCTGGCCATTGCAATCTTCCGAATTCGACAATAGTTTGGATCCATGGATACAAATGAAATCCTGGCGTCGCTTCGCCAAGACATCGAGACCGGGACGTTGGCCCCAGGTGAAGTGCTGAAACAGGAGCGGCTGGCGGAGCGGTTCGGTGTCAGCCGCCAACCGATTCGCCAGGCTCTCGACCGGATGCTCGCATCCGGACTGCTGCAGCGCCGGCCGGACCGCAGCCTTGCGGTCTCGGGGCTGAATGAGGAGCAGGCCCGGGAGCTCGCCGAGATCCGCCTGTCGCTGGAGGCGGCGGCCCTTGAGGTGTCTGTCGCCAGATTGACCGAGAGCGACCTGCGCAAGGTCCGGCGCCTGAACGAGGACCTGCTTGAGGAAGAGGACCCACGGCTGCTTGAGGAGCTCGACATCGCCTTTCATCGAACGCTTTACGGACGATGTGGAAATCAACGGCTGCTTGCGATGATCGACGACTTGCGTCGCGAATCGCGCCGAGCCTATGCGCGGCAACCGAAGGGTTCGACAGCGCGAGACCAGCTCCACGCCGAGCATCAGGCGATCATCGAGGCTTGCGCTCAAAGAGATTCTGGACGGGCCCGTGCAGCGCTCTCCCAACACCTGCAACACACGACGGCACGGCTGACCCGCGAAGGAGAATGAAAATGACGACGTTTACGGCCAAAGTTGCATGGCAGCGCGGCGAGGACAGCTTCATCGACGGGCGCTACAGCCGTGGCCACAGCTGGACGTTTGACGGCGGCGCGACCATCGCGGCCTCGGCTTCGCCGCACAATGTGCCGCTGCCTTATTCGCTGGAGGAGAACGTGGATCCGGAGGAAGCCTATGTCGCGGCGCTCTCCAGCTGCCACATGCTGTTCTATCTCTGGATCGCCTCGAAGAAGAAGATCGGCATCGACGGCTATGTCGACGATGCGGTCGGCACCATGGAGAAAGTCGATGGGAAGATGATGGTCAGCCGTGTCGAACTGCGACCGCGCGTCGCCTACAGTAGCGAGGTGCCGAGCCGTGAGCTACAGGAGACCATGCACCATCAGGCGCACGAACTCTGCTTCCTCGCCAACTCGGTGAAGACGGTCATCGATATAAAAATCGATTGAACGGCAAGAGATCGAAGCCGGAGGTTCCGGCTTCGCGGATATCAGATATCGAGGTTTTCGGCGAAGGCAGCGCGATCCTGGATGAAGCGGAAGCGGGCTTCCGGCTTTGTCCCCATCAGATCGTCGACCGCCGTGCGCGTGCCCTCGAAATCGACCTCGTCGATCAGGACGCGCAGCATGGTGCGCTTCTTCGGATCCATGGTGGTCTCTTTCAGCTGCGCTGGCAGCATTTCGCCGAGACCTTTGAACCGGCTGATTTCCACCTTGGTCTTGCTTCTGAACTCCGTCTCCATCAGCTCTGCGCGATGGGCGTCGTCGCGGGCATAGGCCGATTTCGCACCTTGAGTGATCTTGTAGAGCGGCGGCACGGCAAGGAACAGATGGCCACCGCGCACCAGTTCCGGCATTTCCTGATAGAAGAAGGTGATCAGCAGCGATGCGATATGGGCACCATCGACGTCGGCATCGGTCATGACGATGATGCGTTCGTAGCGAAGGTCTTCCTCGCGGTATTTCGAGCGCGTGCCGCAGCCAAGCGCCTGCACGAGGTCGGAGAGCTGCTGGTTGGCACCGAGCTTTTCACGCCCTGCGCTGGCGACGTTGAGTATCTTGCCGCGCAGCGGCAGGATCGCCTGATTTGAACGGTTGCGCGCCTGTTTGGCCGAGCCGCCGGCCGAATCGCCTTCGACGATGAACAGTTCGGCGCCGGCCGCGGTGTTCTGAGAGCAGTCGGCGAGCTTGCCGGGAAGGCGCAGCTTGCGCACCGCTGTCTTGCGGTTGACTTCCTTTTCCTTGCGGCGGCGCAGACGCTCCTCGGCGCGCTCGATCACCCAGTCGAGCAGCTTGGCCGTCTCGTTGGGATTGTCGGCGAGATAGTGGTCGAAGGGATCGCGCAGTGCGTTCTCGACGATGCGCTGGGCTTCGACAGTTGCCAGCTTGTCCTTGGTCTGGCCGACGAACTCCGGTTCGCGAATGAACACCGACAGCATGCCGACGGCCGAGATCATCACGTCATCGGTGGTGATCTGCGCCGCGCGCTTGTTCTGCGTCAGTTCGCCGTAAGCCTTCAGGCCCTTGGTCAGCGCGATGCGCAGACCGGCTTCGTGGGTACCACCTTCCGGCGTCGGAATGGTGTTGCAATAGGAGTGCACCTGCGGATCGCCGCCATACCAGGTGATCGCCCATTCGAGCGAGCCGTGGCCGCTGGTCTTCTCGGTCTTGCCGGCGAAGATTTCGCGAGTGACAGTGAATTCCTTGCCCATCGTCGCCTGAAGATAGTCGCGCAGGCCGCCCGGAAAATGGAAGACGGCCTTGTCGGGTACCTCGGAGCCGGCCGGAAGAACGCCTTCCTCGCAGCTCCAGCGGATTTCGACACCGCCGAACAGATAGGCCTTCGAACGCGCCATGCGGAACACGCGGCCGGCATCGAATTTGGCATGGTCGCCGAAGATCTGCGGATCGGGATGGAAGCGCACGCGGGTGCCACGGCGGTTGTGGACATCGCCGAGTTCTTCCAGCCCGCCCTGCGGCAGACCGCGGGAGAAACGCTGGCGGTAGAGCTTGCGATTGCGCGCGACCTCGACCTCGAGCACGTCGGACAGGGCGTTGACGACGGAGACGCCGACCCCGTGCAGGCCGCCCGAGGTCTCGTAGGCCTTGCCATCGAACTTGCCGCCGGCATGAAGCTTGGTCATGATCACTTCGAGAGTCGACTTGCCGGGGACCTGCGGATGGTTCTCGACCGGGATGCCGCGGCCGTTGTCGCTGACTGTGATGAAGCCCTGGAGATCGAGATGCACCTCGATGAAGTTGGCGTGGCCTGCCACTGCTTCGTCCATCGAGTTGTCGATGACTTCGGCAAACAGGTGATGCAGCGCCTTTTCGTCAGTGCCGCCGATATACATGCCTGGGCGCATGCGAACCGGCTCGAGGCCCTCGAGAACGCGGATGGAGGAGGCGCCGTACTCTTCCGAGTTGGAATTGACCGGCGTCGGTCGCGACGTCGCGTTGGGGGCAGGGGCGGACGAGACGGGAGCTGGCGCAGGTGTAGGGGCCGCAGCCGCCTTCGGCGCGTCCTCCTGCTTCTTGGTCGAGGGCATTGCGGAAAAGAGGTCGTTGCTATCGTCCATGGGGCCGTTCAGATCTTCATCTTGTCGTGGGACGGCCGCTTGCGCTCGAGCCTGACCCAAAATCACCGCATTTCATGTCACGTTTGCGAATCATCCGGAGTCTGCCAGAAAGCATCCCGATACGCGACGCCGCCTCGTCAGGCGGACTTTCTCAGGAAATGATTTGCGTTGTAGGGCGCCGGAAGGCAAGAGCCAGACGTTCAAGGGAACCATGCGCATGCCGATGTCCACAAGTCATTGCACCACTATCACAGCAATTGCGGCCTTTTTCATGCTGATGGCAGGTCAAAGCCTGGCGGCCGACGCGCTGCCGCCGTTCAAGGACGAGCTGTTTTCGACACAGAAGACGCTGGAGACCAGCGATAACGGGGCGTTCGACGTTATCGACTACAATGAGATGCGCGACATCAATGGCCGCGACCAGATCCCCGAGAAGCGCGTGCAGCAGAAATACGTGTCGCTCGGCATCCGCAAGCTGCAGACCGAAGAGACCCTGTCGCTGAACAGCCAGAAGATCGATGTCACCACGGTGGGATCAACCACCAACGCGGCGTTCACGGTAATCTTCATCCACGGCCGCAACGGCAACCGCCGTCTCGGCGCCAACGATTACACCTTCGGCGGCAATTTCAACCGGCTGAAGAACCTCGTCGCCGGCAATGGCGGCGTCTACTACTCGCCGACGGTCAAGACTTTCGACAGTGATGGCGTGGGGGCGATCGCCGAGTTGATCCGCTACGCCAGCGAGCAATCGCCGGGCCGGCCGGTCATCCTTACCTGCGCATCAATGGGAAGCCAGATCTGCTGGGGCGCGACGCGGGATGCCGAAACGGTCAAGCGGCTGAAGGGGATGGTGATCATGAGCGGCGTCACCGATCCGGACTTTGCCAAGAGCGCGTTCTACAAGGCCAAGCTGCCGCTGTGGTTTGCCCACGGAAGCCGCGATCCGACTTATGCCGCCGCCGACCAGCAGGGGCTGTTCGAGACACTGGTGAAAGCGAAGTATCCAACGCACTTCACGCTCTACCAGACCGGCAATCACGGGACCCCGATCAGGATGATCGACTGGCGCCGCGTTTTGAACTGGGTTCTTGCATCCTGAAGACACCGCGTGAGGACACGTCTGCAAGTGCCAGCTGTGAGAGTTTAGGCAAGTCGGCCGTCAAATTTTAAGCATTTGCGCCGTAAATCGCCCTAATTTCCCTTACGTAAGCGTCCGAAAGCTTTTCATTACCGCATGCTTTTGCTAAGGCCCGTGCATACGGAGAAATGGGGAAGGCTGGCATGACACCTGACGTGCGCCCGCTCGTGGCGGGAAACTGGAAAATGAACGGCACGCGTGCCTCCCTCGATCAGATCAAAGCGATCGCGGCCGGCGTGCAAGGCCCTCTTTCCGCCAAGGTGGAAGCGCTTATCTGCCCGCCTGCAACCTTGCTTTACGTGGCAACGGCGCTGTGCACCGATAGCCCGCTCGCCATCGGCGCGCAGGACTGCCATCAGAACCCCGAGGGTGCCCATACAGGCGACATTTCGGCCGAGATGATCGCCGATTGCTTTGGCACCTATGTCATCGTCGGCCATTCCGAACGCCGCACCGACCACGCCGAGACCGACCATCTGGTGCGCGCCAAGGCGGAAGCCGCCGCTGCCGCCGAGCTTACGGCGATCGTCTGCATCGGTGAAACGGCAACGGAGCGCAAGGCAGGCCAGGCGCTCGACATCATCAAGCGGCAGCTGTCGGCATCGGTGTCGGAAAGCGCCACACCCGAAACCACCGTCATCGCCTACGAGCCCGTCTGGGCGATCGGCACCGGTGTCACGCCGACGGTGCAGGATGTGGAAGCGGCGCACGCCTTCATGCGCGCCGAGCTGGTTGCCCGTTTCGGCGCCAGCGGCAAGAAATTCCGCATCCTCTACGGCGGCTCGGTGAAGCCGAGCAACGCCAGGGAGCTGATGGGTGTCGCCAATGTCGATGGCGCGTTGATCGGCGGCGCGAGCTTGAAAGCCACCGATTTCCTCGCCATTTACGGCGCATACGAGGCGCTGCTTGGCTGAGATGCGTGTATATTCCGGGTCGAAGGGCTTGGAATAGCAAATTACCTCATGTAAAGAGCGCCAGAATTTTACTTTATGCCTGCTTTGCGCGGGCAGGACTGGACCCATGCAGACCGTATTGATTGTCATTCATCTCATGATCGTGCTGGCGCTTGTCGGCGTCGTGCTTATCCAGCGCTCGGAAGGCGGCGGTCTCGGCATCGGCGGTGGCTCGGGCTTCATGTCGGCCCGCGGCACGGCCAATGCGCTGACCCGCGCCACCGCGATCCTGGCGACACTGTTCTTCATCACCTCGCTCGGCCTCGGCATTCTCAACCGTTACGAAGCGCGCCCAACCGACATTCTGAACCGCATTCCGGCGACGGGCGGACAGGGCAACGGCATTCTCGATTCGCTCGGCGGCCAGAACGGCGCAGCCGCTCCGGCAGCACCGGCGGCTCCCGCTGGCAACGGCGTCCCGACGGGCGGCGACGCTCCGGCTGCTTCGGCGCCTGCGACGACCGCCCCAGCGGCAACCACGCCAGCTGCTCCTGCAGCCACCGCACCGGCCACCACGGCTCCGGCAACGCCACAGGCTACCCCGCCTGCGGCCGCTCCGGCTCCAGCCCCCGCGACGGCCCCAAGCGGTCAGTAAGCGACACCAACAATAACCGCCGGCAGGCTTCAGGGTCTGCCGGTTTTCTTTTGTTCAGATTTCATCTCGCAGCCCGTCGCGTCCAGGACGCAGGAAGAATGCTGTGAAAACCAGAGCCCTAAAATTCAGGAAATGAATTTTAGGGCTGGTGGAATCGTTTTTGAAAAGGTAACCGGTAGCTCCCATGGCGCGATACGTATTCATCACTGGCGGCGTGGTTTCCTCTCTCGGTAAAGGAATTGCGGCCGCGGCTCTCGGAGCGTTGCTGCAGGCCCGTGGTTACCGGGTGCGGCTGCGCAAGCTCGACCCCTATCTGAACGTGGATCCGGGCACCATGAGCCCGACCCAGCACGGCGAGGTCTTCGTCACCGACGACGGCGCGGAAACAGATCTCGATCTCGGCCACTACGAGCGCTTCACAGGCCGCTCGGCGACCAAGACCGACAACATCACCACCGGCCGCATCTACAAGAACATCATCGACAAGGAACGCCGCGGCGACTATCTCGGTGCGACCGTTCAGGTCATTCCTCATGTCACCAACGAGATCAAGGACTTCGTTACCGAAGGCAATGACGAGTACGACTTCGTCATTTGCGAGATCGGCGGCACGGTCGGTGATATCGAGGCGATGCCGTTCATGGAGGCGATCCGCCAGCTCGGCAACGATCTGCCGCGCGGCACCGCCGTCTACGTTCACCTGACGCTGATGCCGTATATTCCGGCTGCCGGCGAGCTGAAGACCAAGCCGACGCAGCATTCCGTCAAGGAACTGCAGGCGCTGGGCATTCACCCCGATATCCTGCTGGTGCGCGCCGACCGGGAAATTCCGGAGGCCGAGCGCCGCAAGCTGTCGTTGTTCTGCAACGTTCGGCAGTCCGCCGTCATCCAGGCGCTCGACGTCGCCAATATCTACGACGTGCCGATCGCCTACCACAAGGAAGGCCTCGACAACGAGGTGCTGGCCGCCTTCGGTATCGAGCCGGCGCCAAAGCCGCGTCTCGATCCCTGGGAAGAGGTCTGCAACCGTATCCGCACGCCGGAAGGCGAAGTGACGATTGCCATCGTCGGCAAGTACACCGGCCTCAAGGATGCCTACAAGTCGCTGATCGAAGCGCTGCACCACGGTGGCTTCGCCAACCGGGTGAAGGTCAATCTCGAATGGATCGAATCGGAGGTCTTCGAAAAGGAAGACCCGGCGCCCTATCTCGAGAAGGTCCACGGCATCCTGGTTCCCGGTGGCTTCGGCGAGCGCGGCTCTGAAGGCAAGATCCTGGCGGCGCAGTTCGCACGCGAGCGCAAGGTGCCGTATTTCGGTATCTGCTTCGGCATGCAGATGGCAGTCGTGGAAGCCGCGCGTCATCTGGCAGGCGTCGAAGGCGCGTCGTCCACCGAATTCGGTCCGACCAAGGAACCCGTTGTCGGCCTGATGACCGAGTGGGTGAAGGGCAACGAGCTGCAGAAGCGCAACGCAGCCGGCGACCTCGGCGGCACGATGCGCCTCGGCGCCTACAAGGCGGCTCTGAAAAAGGGCACGAAGATCGCGGATATCTACGGATCGACCGATATCTCCGAGCGCCATCGCCACCGCTACGAAGTCAACGTCGACTACAAGGACCGTCTGGAAAACTGCGGCCTGGTCTTCTCGGGCATGTCGCCGGACGGCATTTTGCCGGAGACTGTCGAATACCCGGATCATCCGTGGTTCATCGGCGTTCAGTACCACCCGGAACTGAAGTCTCGTCCGCTTGAGCCGCATCCGCTGTTCAAGAGCTTCATCGAGGCGGCGACCGAGCAGAGCCGGTTGGTTTAAGGCATACTCGCAAAACTAGTGATGAAGGCCGCTCTAAAGAGTGGCCTTCTTTGCTTTCGGTCCGGTGTCTAGGCTAGGACGTGAATTCGCCAAGCCCGATGGAGGAGGATGGCGGCTACCAAAAACGTCCCTCATTCTCGCCCTTGTGGCGGGAATCCAGCCGCCGCGCGTCTGCGCGGCGAAAAGACGCTTTCCAGCCCAAGGACTTGGGCTGACTGGATTTCTGTGACAAGCACAGAAATGAGGGTGGAGTGGGAGCTGCCCGCCCCCAAGCAACACAAGAAAAGGCCGCCGACATCCAGCGATGCGGCGGCCCCTTCATTTATCCACTGAAGGTCGTCGTTTCAGGCCGCGCGCTGCCTCGGTGTGGCACCACTCTGCTCAACCTGATCGCGGATCGTCCCGCGCCGGTTTAGCTTGAAATGGTTGACGAGCTCGGCCAGCAGCGCTGCGCCTGACGCCAGTTCCGAGCTGATGCCTGTGGTGCGTTCCACCATGCCGGCGTTCTGCTGGGTCATGCGGTCGATCTGCGAGACGGCGTTGTTGATCTCGGAGAGACCCGTCGATTGCTCGGCGGCGGCGGTGGCCAGCGCGCTCATGTTGGTATCGATCGATTCGACGAAGGTCTCGATTTCGTTGAGCGCCGAACCGGTGGCGTCGACAAGGCGAACGCCTTCATCGACTTCCTTGCCAGAGTTTTCGATCAGGCCCTTGATCTCCTTCGCCGCCTTGGCGGAACGCTGTGCGAGTTCGCGGACTTCCTGGGCGACGACGGCAAAACCCTTGCCGGCTTCGCCCGCGCGGGCGGCCTCGACGCCGGCGTTGAGCGCCAGCAGATTGGTCTGGAAGGCGATCTCGTCGATCACGCCGATGATCTGGCCGATTTCCTTGGAGGCGGACGCGATCCGCTGCATCGCCGTAATCGTCTCACGCACGACGGAGGCCGATGTGGAAGCCGACGCGCGGGCGCTCTGCACCAGCTTGCGGGTTTCCTGCGTGTTCTGCGTTGACGACTTGACGGTGGCCGTCACCTGTTCCAGCGCCGCCGACGTCTCTTCCAGCGAAACGGCCTGTTCCTTGGTGCGCTCCGATAGCTGCTCAGCGGCCTGGCGCATCTCCTGGCTGTTGCCGTTCAGGGCGTTGGTCTGCTGCAGCACCTTTACCAGCGTCTCCTGGAAGGCGCCGATCGAGGTGTTGAAATCGCG
Source organism: Hyphomicrobiales bacterium (assembly GCA_900470805.1). Lineage (GTDB taxonomy): Bacteria > Pseudomonadota > Alphaproteobacteria > Rhizobiales > Rhizobiaceae > Rhizobium. The sequence continues at coordinate 57,994 of UCCA01000018.1, forward strand.
GCGCAACGTCTCGAACTCACCGACGAACGGCTCGTCGATGGTTTGGCGGATGTTGCATTCAGACAGTCGCGCGAGGCCGGCGCCGAGATCGTTGACGACCTTCATGCGCTCGGTCACATCCGTGGCGAACTTGACGACCTTGAACACCCGTCCGGAGTCATCGAGGATCGGATTGTAGGATGCCTGGATATAGATCTCGCGGCCACCCTTTGCGATCCGTTTGAACTGGTCGGCGGCGAAGTGTCCGGCGGCGAGGTCGGCCCAGAACGCCTTGTAGCCGGGCGTGCGGGTGTAATCGACTTCGCAGAACATCGCATGGTGCTTGCCGACGATTTCACCAAGGGAATAGCCGAGCGTTGCGAGGAAATTCTCGTTGGCGGTGATGATCTCGCCCTCGGGCGTGAACTCGATCACCGCCTGTGCACGCGAAAGAGCCGCGAGCTTGCCCTTGTCTTCGGCGCTCTGCTTCTTGGCCGCCGTGATGTCGGTCGCGAATTTTACCACCTTGAACGGCTTCTTGCCGCGGAAGATCGGATTGTAGCTCGCCTCGATCCAGATCTCGCGGCCACCCTTGGCTACGCGCTTGTACTGGCGTTGGTCGAACTTGCCTTCGGCGAGGCGCGCCCAGAACGCGGCGTAGTCCTTCGATGCGGCCTCCGAGGGATCGACGAACATCCGGTGATGCTGGCCGACGATCTCGCTCAGTTCATAGCCGATGGCTTTGCAGAAATTTTCGTTGGCGGTCAGAATTCTGCCGGTGAGGTCGAATTCGATGATCGCCTGCGACTTGTTTAGTGCTTCCAGCACGGCGCTGCTGGAGGAGCCAATGCCTGATAAAATTCCGACCATTGCAAACCTCGATAATGGATCCGGCGTACAAATCAGCACGCCGGGTAAAATTACGGTGTTTGCGTAAATATTCGCTAAACATCTATTAGTATTGAGTTTTTCGATTTATGCGACTCTGGGTAGAGGGCCGACATAGATCGAACGCGGTCGGATCAGGCGGCCGTTCAATGCTTGTTCGCGCGCATGGGCGATCCAGCCGACGGTGCGGCCGATCGCGAAGACGCCGGTGAAGGCCTCGCGCGGAAAACCCAGCGCGTCGAGCAGCAGCGCGGTGTAGAATTCGACGTTGACGTCGAGCGGCCGACCGGGCTTGCGTTTGCGCAGGATCGTCAGTGCGGCGGCCTCGATCGCCTCGGCGAGCGCCACCCGGCCGGGATCGACCTGGCCTGTCTGCACCAGCGGACGCAACGCGCCCTTGAGCGCATCGGCCCGAGGGTCGCGGACACGATAGATGCGATGACCGAAGCCCATCAGCCGCTCTCCTCGGTCCAGCGCCTTGCCAATCCACTGCTCGGCGTCGGCCGTGGTGCCGATAGCATCGAACATGTCGAGCACAGGACCGGGCGCGCCACCGTGCAGTGGTCCCTTGAGCGCGCTTATCGCGGCAAGGACCGAGGAGGTGAGGCCGGCGCCGGTGGAGGCGATCACCCTCGATGCGAAGGTCGAAGCGTTTAGCCCGTGATCCGAGATGGTGACGAGATAGGCGTCAAGCGCGGTGGTCTGTTCAGTGCTCGGACGGTGTCCCGACAGCATGCGAAGGATGTCGGCCGCCTGCGACAATGACGCGTCGGGTTTGATCGGCGTGTTGCCTGCCTGCAGTCGCAGGATGGCAGGCAGGATGACAGCAGGGGCAGCCAGCAAACGCAGTGCGGTGTCAAAATCTTCGCCGTCGGGCAGTCGGGCGATTAGCGCGCGCATGGCGTCTACCGGTGGCAATGTCAGCAGCACCGGGTCAGCGGCGGCGACGTGCGCGAAGAGGCGCTCTCGCGTTTCGCCGAGCCATGCCTTTAACTCGCCGGCGTCGAATTGGCGCTCCGTCAGGCCATCCAGCAGCAGGGTAGCAACACTCTCATATGTGCCGGTGGCGGCAAGTTGATCCAGCGACACGCCGCGAATAATCAATCGACCCGCTTCGCCGTCCACATCCGATAGCTGCGTTTCGGCCGCGATGACGTCTTCCAAACCGTTTTTCATGGCGTTCTCCTTTACCGAGACGAGGATCGAACCTAGAATGATTGACGTCAATCTTGACGTAATCGATCAATGTGTGGGGCTTCATGTCGTGGCTGTCCGCCGAGCAGGCGTTGGAGAAACTGGGCACCAAGCCGCAGACGCTTTATGCCAATGTCAGCCGTGGGCGCATTCGCGCCAAGCCGGATGCGGCCGATCCGCGGCGGAGCCTGTACCAGGCCGACGATGTCGCCCGGCTGGCGGAACGGCACGCAGGGCGGCGGAAGACCGAGACCGTCGCGGCTGAAACCATCCAGTGGGGCGACCCGGTGCTGCCGTCGGCGATCTCGACGATCGTCGAGGGGCGGCTGTATTATCGCGGGCAGGACGCGCAGAGATGGTCAGACCACGCGACGCTGGAGCAGACGGCTGCGCTTCTGTGGGATACAGCCTCCGTCACGCTGGACGACGGTAATGAACATGAACATCAGGGTGGATCGTCCCGAATCTCCGAGGTGTTCATCCAGCTTGCGGCCCGTGCTGCGATCGACCTGCCGGCGCTCGGGCGGTCGCCGTCTGCGCTCCATGCGGAAGCCGGACGGGTGATGTCCACCGTGGCGGCGGCGCTGGCCCCCGGCCACTATCCCGATACGCCGATCCATGCGCGCCTTGCCCTCGGCTGGAACAAGCCGGAAGCCGCAGATCCGATCCGCCGTGCACTGGTGCTGGCGGCCGAGCACGAGTTGAACGTGTCCGCCTTCGCGGCACGCGTCACCGCGTCGTCCGGCGCCTCGCTGGCAGCAGCAACGCTTTCTGGCCTCTCGACCTTGTCAGGTCCGCGCCACGGCGGCGCATGGCAAAGCGCCGTCCGCCTCGCTGAACAGGCGAAGGCTCTTGGCGCGCGGGAAGCGATCCGCATGACGCTGGCGACTGAACGCATGGTCCGGCCGTTCGGGCATCAGCTCTATCCCCACGGAGATATGCGCGCCAGGGCGATCATGGCGAGCTTCGAGGTTCCGCCTCTCTACCTCGAGCTGGCCGCGACCGGCGAGGAACTGCTGGGCGAGTCCGTTAACATCGACTTTGCGTTGGCCACCATGGCTGCCGCCTTCGGCATGCCTGCCGAAGCGCCGCTGGTGATCTTCGCGCTGTCGCGGTCGACCGGCTGGCTGGCGCATGCGATGGAACAGGTTCTGACGGGGCGGTTGATCCGGCCGAGAGCACGCTATATCGGACCGCCGGTGACACCGTGACCCGCTGCGATTTCGCGCCAGGAGCGGCGATGTTTTCGCATGCGTTGCGGCGCGATAAGGGTATGATGGTGCGACCGGTTGACGCCGGTGTCGCGACGGGGGCGTTCATGCAGATCGAAATCCGATTTCCTCATGCTTTTTCGGCGAGCGTCGCAATGGCGCTGTTCATGCTGCCCAGCACTGCATCGGCCCAATCCGGCGGATGCGCCATCGAGCGCGTTGCCGGCACCGCACGGCAGATCATGCGCTGCGCCGATGGGGTTACCATTACGGCTGAGGGTGGCACGCGGTTCAATGTCGTTGACCGCAATGGTGACGGACGCCCCGACGCCGTGTCGCTCCGCAACAAGGCGGTGCTTGTCGATGTCGATAGCGCCCGGCACTCTGGCGGTTTTCAGGTTGTGACGCCGCAAGCCATCGCCGCCGTGCGCGGCACGCAGTGGGCCGTTGACGTCAAGAACGGCACGACATCGGTGTTCGTCGTGCGCGGCCGTGTTGCCGTCGGCAGACCGTCTCAACGGCCGACCGTGGTGCTCGCGCCGGGCGAGGGCGTCGATGTTTCGGCAGGCAATGCTCTCCTGACCGTCCGCCGCTGGCCGCTGCCGCGTGTCGCGGCCCTGCTTGCCCGCCTCGGCCAGTAGTCGCCGATGCAGGCCAGACGGCTCCTGATCACCGTATCGCTTCTGATTGCCGCCATCTGGGGCTGGACGCTCGGCTATCTCCATATGCGGGAGGGCAACGACTTCCTCGAACGCACAGAAGCGTCACTGGCCGACTTGCGGAGCCAAGTGCTGGGGACCAGCACGCCGCCTTCGATCGTCAGCATTATTGCCATCGACGATCAGACCGCTGCCGCCAACGGCTATCCACTGAAGCGTGTGGTACTGGCTCGATTGCTCGAAGAGATCAGCGCCCTGAAGCCGAAAGTTGTGGCGCTTGACATCCTGCTGGTCGATGCCGGACCGGAAGACGGTGACGCAGCGCTTGCTAATGCGCTGCGTCAGGCCCCAAGCGTCATCGCCGCTGCCGGCGTGTTTCCGAGAAGTATCCAGTCGGTGACACCTGATCCCGACGATCCCTTGGCGACGATTCCTGTTGCCAGCGAAATGCTGCTGCCGAACGCGCGCTTCGCGGATGCCGCCGCAATCGGCGTCGTCAACGTTTCGACCGACCAGACCGGGACGCCGCGTTATATCCCGCTGATCTCGCGCGGTGCCGGGCGCGTGGATTCCTCGTTTCCATTGCGCGTCGCATCGATGGCACTGGGTACCAATCCGGCGTTCACGCCGGCCGCGCTAACATTGGGCGAACGCCGGCTGCCGACCGATGCCGGTCAGCGCCTGCCACTGACCTTCTACGGGCCGCGCGGCACGATCCCGACGATCAGTGCTCTCGACGTGCTGGCAGGCAAGCTCGATGCCAAGGCGGTTGAGGGCAGGGTGGTTGTCATCGGCTCGACGGTGACCGGCGGCGGCGATGTGTTTCCGACACCGTTCGATGCCGTTCTTCCTGGTGTCGAGGTGATGTCGACGGCAATCACCCGACTGATATCGGGAGACGCCATCGTCCGCGACAATCACATCCGCTCATTCGATGCCGTTTTGTTGGTCGCGCTGCCGCTGCTGGTCATCGCGCTGTTGGGATGGCGGCGCAGCGCCGTGGCTTATGGTGCCATCGCTGCCGTGGCGCTGGTCTGGGTCAGCTTCAACGTCATCGCATTTTCCTATGGCTACTGGTTCAGCGCTGCACTACCGATCGCCGCCACCTTGCCACCGGTGCTGCTGTTCGGCGCCATGGAAATCTGGCTCGACCGCCGGCGAGCGACGCATTTCGCGGCCCAGAGCGATCTGCTGCAGCGAATCGAGGCGCCTGGGCTTGGCGAGTGGTTGGCACGCGATCCCTCTTTCCTGTCGCGACCGGTGCGTCAGGAGGCCGCGGTGGTGTTCGTCGATCTCTCGGGATTCACCGGCCTCAGCGAGGCCATTGGTCCGGCCAACGTGCAGACGATCCTGAGTGGCTTCTTCGAACTGGTGGACGGCGAAGCGCGGGCCCATGGCGGTGCTATCACCAGCTTCATGGGCGACGGCGCGATGATCCTCTTTGGCCTGCCGCAACCGACCGCCGATGACGCCATCCACGCGACTGCCTGTTCCGTGGCGCTGTGCGACCGGCTTCGCGGCTGGCTTGCGGATCATCCGATGCTGAAGGATTGCAGGATCGGCTTCAAGGTCGGCGCGCATTGCGGCACCGTCGTTGCCTCCCGTCTCGGCACCGGTGCCCGCCAGCAGATCACCGCAACCGGCGATACGGTCAACGTCGCCAGCCGGCTCATGGAGGTTGCAGCGGCGCGCGGTGTGGAACTCGCGCTCAGTGCCGCGCTGGTCTCGGCGATCGGCTCTTCCGCCAAGGTCTTGTTGGGCGGACATCTGACCGGTCCGGTATCGGCTGCCATACGCGGGCGAGCCGAAAGCGTCGATGTCTGGCTGTGGCAAGGACATCCGCTTTGACATTTGCCCTCTGACGAAGTAGGAACAGCGCAACTTTTCAACCGGCAAGCTCCGGACGGCGCGCCATGCGCCTGACAATTCCGAAAGACAGACAAGATGACAGACATAAGCGGCGTCGTTCCGGCGATCGGCAAGGCGTTGGCGAAGCGCGGTTACACCGAGCTCACGCCCGTTCAGAAATCCATGCTCGATCCGGCACTCGTCGCTTCCGACGCGCTCGTGTCGGCACAGACCGGTTCCGGCAAGACCGTTGCCTTCGGCCTGGCGCTGGCCCCGACGCTGCTCGGCGACAGCGAACGCTTCGGTCAGGCTGCCGAACCTCTGGCACTGGTGATCGCGCCAACCCGCGAGCTGGCATTGCAGGTGACCCGCGAACTGGAATGGCTTTATGAGCTGACCGGCGCCGTTATCGTGAGCTGCGTCGGCGGCATGGATATCCGCAGCGAGCGCCGCGCGCTGGAGCGCGGTGCCCATATCGTCGTCGGCACGCCGGGCCGCCTGTGCGACCACATCCGCCGCCGCGCGCTCGACATGTCGGAGCTGAAGGCCGCCGTGCTTGATGAAGCCGACGAGATGCTCGACCTCGGTTTCCGCGAAGACCTCGAATTCATTCTCGACGCCGCACCGGCCGAGCGCCGCACGCTAATGTTCTCGGCGACCGTTCCTTCCGCCATTGCCAAGCTGGCCAAGAGTTACCAGAAGAACGCTATCCGCATCGCGACGACGACGGAAGAAAAGCAGCACGTCGATATCGAATACCGCGCGCTGGCCGTCGCTCCGAGCGACCGCGAGAATGCCATCATCAACGTCCTGCGTTACTACGAAGCGACCAACGCCATCGTGTTCTGCTCGACGCGTGCCGCCGTCAATCATCTGACCGCGCGTTTCCATAACCGCAATTTCGACGTCGTGGCGCTATCAGGCGAACTGACGCAGAACGAGCGCAGCCATGCGCTGCAGGCAATGCGCGACGGTCGCGCCCGCGTCTGCATCGCCACCGACGTCGCTGCTCGCGGCATCGACTTGCCGGGCCTCGATCTGGTCATCCACGCCGATCTGCCGACCAATCCTGAAACCCTGCTGCACCGTTCCGGCCGTACGGGTCGCGCCGGCCGCAAGGGCGTCAGCGCCATGATCGTGCCGATCAATGCGCGCCGCAAGGCCGAGCGCCTGCTTGACAATGCCGGTATTTCCGCAACCTGGGCGCTGCCGCCATCGGCCGAGGAAGTGACTGCCCGCGACGAGGAACGTCTGCTGGCCGATCCGATCTTCGACGCCAAGCCGCGCGAGGAAGAGCAGGACATCGTGCAGCGTCTTCTCGCCGCCCATGGTGCCGAGAAGCTGGCGAACGCCTTCGTCAATCTCTACCGCTCGAACCAGTCGGCGCCGGAAGATCTCATGGAGATCACCCTGCAGGCCGGCCCACGCAAGGCCCGCGACAATGCAGATGGCCCGCGCGACACCAGCCCGCGCGGCCCGCGTGATGATTTCGGCGCCAGCGTCTGGTTCTCCCTGTCGGTCGGCCGCAAGCAGAATGCCGAGCCACGCTGGCTGATCCCGATGATCTGCCGCAACGGCAACCTGACGAAGCGCGAAATCGGCGCCATCAAGATGCAGCCGGAAGAGACCTTCGTCGAGATCGCCGCCGACAGCGCCGAGGCGTTCCTGGCCGCGACCGGTCCGAACAAGACGATGGAGCGCGGCATTCGCGTCACCCGCCTGACCGGCACCCCCGATTTCGGCGGTCGCCAGGATTACAGCAAGCCGGACTTCAACAAGGCCGGACCGAAGCCATACGCTGCCAAGAAGAGCTATGACGATCGCCCGAAGGAGGGCGGCTTCAAGAAGGGCCCGCGCAGCGATGCAGCACCCTCCGGCGAACGTGACAGCAAACCATGGAGCAAGCCCGGCAAGCCAAAGTTCGAGGGTAAGCCGAAATACGAGGGCAAGCCGAAGTTCGACGGCAAGCCAGGCGATGGCCCGAAGCCGAAATTTGCCAAGAAGAAGGGCTGACGCCCGACAGTGATCGGAACGGCAGGAGGACGTGATGGCAGAAGCTCTGGTTCTGACGGTTCCGATCTTCAGTACGCTTTGCAACGAAGCCTTCAAGCTCCGCCGTGCCGTTTTCATCGCCGAACAACAGGTGCCGCCGGAAGAGGAGTTCGATCAGGACGACCTCACGGCGCACCATCTCGTCGCGATTCTGGACGGCGAGGTTTGCGGCACGCTGCGGGTCCTCTACGCCGATAACCACGTCAAGATCGGCCGCGTTGCCGTCAGTGCAACCGCCCGTGGCCACGGCATCGCAACGCTGATGCTGCTGCAGGCGATGAAGGATCACGGCGGCGCTCGCGACAATCGCTTCTATCTGACCGCACAGACCGACAAGACAGGGCTCTACGAGCGCTTCGGCTTCAAGGCGTTTGGCCCTGAGTTTCTCGATGGCGGCATGCCGCATCTGGCGATGAAGACCTACTGACGGCATGGGTGACGCGGGCGAGGGCACGACGGGCCATATTGTCGAGACCGAGCTATTGAGCGAATCGCGGATCTCCGCCTTCGACATCAAGGCTTTCATCACTCGGAACCTGCGCCTGCAGGCCGCGCCAACGCTTCCTCACATTGTTCTTTATACCGGACACGCCGGTAGCCGGCTTTCGCGCCTCGGCGGTATGGATCTGGATGCGCCGGCGCCATACTGGGCGTATGACTGGGCAGGCGGCACTGTGCTCGCACGTCACATCACCGAGTATCCTGAGATCGTCCGTGGCCGGCGGGTGCTTGATCTCGGTACGGGGTCAGGGATCGTGGCCATCGCGGCGGCGAAATCAGGGGCGGCGGAAGTCATTGCCGCCGATACCGATGCCAATGCCATCGCCGCGACCGAACTGAACGCCAGCGCCAATGCGGTCTCGATCACGGCGCTGCACGCCGATCTGCTGTTGAAAGAGCCGCCAACGGTCGACGTGATCCTGGTTGGCGATCTTTTCTACGAAGAGTCTCTGGCGACAAGGGTGCTGGATTTTTTAACAGCCTGCAATGACGCCGGCATCGAGGTGCTTGTCGGAGATCCGTTCAGGGCGCCGCTGCCGGAGAAAAAGCTCCGCCTGGTTGCCGAGTATCCGGTGCCTGACTTCGGTGAGGCGGCAGGCGCGCCTAGTCGGCGTGCGGGCATATTCACGTTGAATCGGTCCGCCTGACGGCGCTTCAGGCCGACGCGGCTTGCAGTTCGATCAGCACCGCCATCGCCCGTTCCGCCGTATCCGAGGGAATGAAGACGTGGTCGTGATGATAGGCCGCCACCATGTTGCAAGGAATGCCGTTCCGGGTGAGGGCATCCGACACGGCGGCCGTCAGGCCGATGCCCTCAAGCGACGAAAAGACGGTCAGCGTGATACGGCGCATCGGCAGCGCACAATTGAAGCCGTATTGTCTCGCCTGTGTGGTATCTAGAATAAGCGAAAGGCCCTCGTCCTCCCTGAACCAAGCGAGGGCGTCATGGCTGGCGCGATTGGCGAGGGCCACGTCTGCCGTGGTGCAGAACACGTATTCGGCGATGCCGAGACTGGGCGTCATGCCCGACAGCATTTCCCTGGTGCCGCGAACAGGTTCGGTTGTCATCGTGTGCACACGCTTTCGACGTCGGTTTCAGCCGCATTTTTCCCGCTGCGACAATGAAAATATCACAGCTGGCTTGAATACCAAGACTTGGCCAATGCGGCTACTCAGACCGAATCCGCATGACCGGGCAAGGCTCGCCGGCGGCCAGTTCCCGGCCATGCGGCGGCCTGATGATCAGGCAATCGGCGTTGGCGAAGATCTTCATCATCGACGAATCCTGCTTGCCGAACGGCTCGGCCAGAAGCATGCCTGTGGGCGAGCGCGTCAGTCGCGCCCTGACGTAATCCTGGCGCTGGTCGTTGGCCTTCAACGCAACCGCAGTGGTGGCGGTCGCGGACCGATCGGTGGCGGGCAGGGAGGCAAGCTTGCGGATAAGCGGTTCGAGAAACAGCAGCCCGCAGACGAGGCTGGACACCGGGTTGCCGGGCAAGCCCAGAACATGGGTATCGCCAAAACTGCCGACCATGAGCGGCTTTCCGGGACGCATGGCGATGCGCCAGAAGTCGAGTTCCATGCCTGCCGCGAGCAGAGTCGCCTGGACCAGATCGTGATCGCCAACCGATGCGCCGCCGAGCGTCACGATGACGTCGACCCGCGCCTGCCGGGCACGCTCGACGGCCGCCGTTATCGCCGCGGTGTCATCCGGGACAATCCCGAGGTCGAGGATATCTGCGCCTGCCTTGCGGGCGAGGGCGGCGATACCGAAGGTGCTCGAGGCGACGATCTGCGCCGATCCCGGCTGCTGCCCCGGCGCCACAAGTTCATCGCCGGTAGCGAGCAAGGCCACGACCGGCTTGCGCAGCACGGAAAGCGCCGGGTGGTTCATAGCGGCGGCGACGGTGAGGCGCGAGAAATCGAGGACGGTGCCGGCTGGCAACACGGCTTCACCCTCGAGAAAATCCTGCCCGCGCGGACGGACATGCTGACCGGCCTTGACGGGATAGGTGGTGCGAATGCCTGTTGCCGTCTTTTCAGAATCTTCCTGCAAGAGCACGCTATCGGCTCCATCCGGCACCGGTGCGCCGGTAAAGATGCGAACGGTCTCCCCGGGACCAATCACGCCGCCGAAGGCGCTGCCGGCCGAAGACGTTCCGATCAGCTTCAGTTCCGTGCCGGGTTGCGGAGCGTCCTCTCCGCGCAGGGCATAGCCATCCATCGCCGATGCATTGAACGGTGGCTGGGTCAGCCTCGCCGTCAGATCGGCCGCAAGGACGCGACCGTCCGCCTCGGCAAGCGATATGGTTTCGGATGCGGAAACCGGGTTGGCGCGGGACAGCAGGCGTTCCTGCGCCTCGGCGACGGGGAGCATGTTCACGTCGGATGCTCCGGATGCCGGAAATCTCCGGACTTGCCACCCGATTTTTCGAGCAGGCGAATACCGCCGATCTCCATCGTCTTATCGGCGGCTTTCGCCATGTCGTAGACGGTCAGGCACGCGACGGAAACAGCCGTCAGCGCTTCCATCTCGACACCCGTCTTGCCGGTGAGCTTGGCGGTCGCAGTGATCCTGAGACCGGGCAGGGCATCGTCGTTGGTGATATCGACGGATATCTTGGTTAGCATCAGCGGATGGCAGAGCGGGATGAGGTTGCTCGTCTGCTTCGCCGCCATGATCCCGGCCAGCCGTGCCGTGCCGATCACGTCGCCCTTCTTGGCGTTGCCTTCAATGATCAGCTGCAGCGTCGCCGGCGCCATCCTCACGTGGCCTTCCGCGGTGGCGATTCTGGTCGTCTCGGCCTTGTCGCCGACATCGACCATGTGCGCCTCGCCGCTGGCATCGATATGGGTGAGGCCGGTGCCGCCGGAGTTCATCCTATTCGGCCGCCAATGCGGCCTGGCCGAACAGCAGGGCACGCGTGGCAGCGGTCACGTCGTCCTTGCGCATCAGGCTTTCGCCGACGAGGAAGGTGTTGATGCCAAAGGCCTGAAGCCGCGTGCAATCGTCATGGGTAAAGACGCCGCTTTCGCCGACAAGCAGCCGGTCATTGGGCACCATGGTTGAAAGCTGTTCACTGACGGTGAGGCTGACTTCGAAGGTACGGAGATTGCGGTTGTTGATCCCGACCAGCGGCGACGAGAGCTTGAGCGCCCGTTCCATCTCCTGGGCATCGTGCACTTCGACCAGAACATCCATGCCGAGGCCGAAGGCCTCGTCCTGCAGCCGTTCCGCATCGCTGTCGGTCAGAGACGCCATGATCAGCAGGATACAGTCGGCGCCCCAGGCACGGGCCTCCTGCACCTGATACGTCTCGAACATGAAATCCTTGCGCAGCGCGGGCAGATCACAGGCCGCGCGTGCGGCCTTCAAGAACTCGGGCGCACCCTGAAAGCTCGGCGTATCCGTCAGGACCGAGAGACAGGCCGCGCCACCGAGTTCGTAGGCCTTGGCGAGCGCTGGCGGATCGAAATCCGGGCGGATCAGCCCCTTGGACGGGCTTGCCTTCTTGATCTCGGCGATCAGGCCGAACTGTGCGGCGTCGCGCTTCGATGTTAACGCTCTGTAGAAACCGCGCGGCGCCGATTGATTGGCCTGCATCGCCTTCAGGTCGGCGAGCGAAACCTTGGCCTTGGCGGCTGCGATCTCTTCGCGCTTGTAGAGTTCGATCTTCTGCAGAATGTCGGTCATATCGGTATCCTAGTCGATGTCGTTCGACACCGCGACGAGTTTGTCGAGGGCTGCCGCAGTCGCGCCGCTGTCGAGCGACTGGCTTGCGAGCCGCATGCCGTCGCCCAGCGTCTCCGCCTTGCCCGAGATGACGAGCGACGCCGCGGCGTTGGCGAGCGAGATGTCGCGATAGGCGTTTTTCGCGCCGCTCAGCACCTCACGGAGCGCCGCGGCGTTGACGACGCCGTCGCCACCCCTGATCGCTTCCAGCTGCACCGGTTCGACGCCGAAATCAGCCGGCGTCAGTTCGAAGCTGCGGATCTTGCCATCTTCGAGCGCCGCGACACTGGTCGTGCCTGTCGTGGTGATCTCGTCGAGGCCGTTGCCATGCACGACCCAGACGCTTTCCGAACCGAGATCACGCATCACTTCTGCAATCGGCATCACCAGCTGCGGCGAGTAGACGCCGAGCAGCTGACGACGGACACCGGCGGGATTGGAGAGCGGGCCGAGCACGTTGAAAATGGTGCGGGTGCCGAGTTCGACACGCGATGGTCCGACATGGCGCATGGCGGAGTGATGCTGCTGCGCGAACATGAAACCGACGCCGGCTTCGCGAATGCAGCGCGAGATCACCTCAGGCGTGACGTCGAGCTTGACACCAAGGGCGGCGAGGCTATCCGCCGCGCCGGACTTGGAGCTCAGCGCCCGATTGCCATGCTTGGCCACCGGCACGCCTGCACCGGCGACGATCAATGCCGCCAGTGTCGAGATGTTGTAGGTGCCGCTGGCATCGCCACCGGTGCCGACGATGTCGATGGCATCGGCGGGCGCTTCGACCGTCAGCATCTTCGAGCGCATTGTGGTGACGGCGCCGACGATCTCGTCGACCGTTTCTCCACGCACCCGCAGAGCCATCAGGAAGCCGCCGATCTGGGAGGGCGTCGCCTGGCCGGACATCAGGATGTCGAAGGCCTCACGAGCCTCCTCACGTGTCAGAGGCTCGCGGCTCGCGGCCTTCGCCAGAAGAGGCTTCAGATCGGTCATGCGTGCCTGCTCCGTTAGCGTGCGGCTGCCTGTTCGGCGAGCGGCTGATTGATCGACGCGCCATACTGCGTCTGCAGCAGGGCCACCATCTGGTCGAGGATATCGTCGCCGGCGGCATTGGCCATGGCGGTGATCTGCTGGTCCTGATTGGCCAGCACGTCGCCGGTCGGCTCGGTATTGACTTCATTGACCTTCAGCAGGATCTGCGTCGTCGGATCGGCACCAGCCGCAGTGGCGACCGTATCCATCGGGCCGGAGAAAGCCGCGTTGACGCCTGATGTGCCGAGCACGGCGTCATCCATGCCACGCGTGATGCCGCTCTTGGTCTGGACCTCGATGCCGAGCGGCGCGGCAATGTCAGCCAGAGACGTGCCCTTCTGCGCCTGCTGCTTCAGCTCGTCGGCCTTTTTGGCAAGTTCCGATTTCTGCTGTTCGGCGGTCCAATCGGCAACTGCCTTGTCCTTGACTTCGGCAAGCGGACGTTCGCGGTCCGGGGTGATGTCGCCCAGTGTGAACCAGAGATAACCATCCGTACCGATCGACAGCGACGGCACGTCGGCGCCGGTCTCGGCACGGAAGACGGCGCTGAGCACCTGCTGCTTGGCGGGAATGTCCTTGACCTCGGCGCCGGCCTTGTCAAGGCCGGTAGCATCCACGGCATCCACCGTGACGGCCTTGAGCTTCAGCTGCGTCGCGATCTGGTCGAGCGTGGAGCCGGAGCTGCGCAGATCCTCGATCTGGTCGTGAACGCTGACCATCTGCTGTGCGGCGTTGGAGACGGCCAGCTGCTTGCGGATGTCTTCCCTGACCTCTTCAAGCGTCTTGGCGCTCTCAGGCTTGATATTGGTGATGCGCAGGATCACAGGACCGAAGCTGCCCTCGACGACCGGCGACGTTCCGCCGTTCTTCGCGACCGCAAAGGCGGCATCCGCCACGGCCTGATCGGGAACCTTGTCCTTGGAGAACTCGCCGAGCATGACGTCGTTTGCGGTCTTGCCCTGGTCTGTCACCAGCTGGTCGAAGGTGGTGCCGGTCTTCAGCGCATTGATCGCAGCGTTGGCGAGATCCTTGTTCTGGAACGTCAGTTGCTCGACGGTGCGGGTCTCAGGCGTCGTGTAGCTTGCCTTGCGCTTCTCAAAATCCTCGCGGATCTGGTCGTCAGTCACCGAGCCGGCATCGGCGATATCGTCGGGCTGCAGCTTGAGATAGGTGAATTTGCGATATTCGGGCGCCCGGTAGCGCGGCTTGGCGCCTTCGAACCACTTGGCAAGCACGTCGTCGGCCGGGGCCTTGATCGGCTCGATATTGGCGTTGGTCAGCAACAGGTAGTCGATGCCGCGGCTTTCCTGGCGATAGAGCTTCATCGCATCGACCATGGTCTTCGGCGGCGTGAAGCCGTTGGAGATGGCATCGACGATCTGGCTGCGCACGGCAACCTTGGTGCGTTCCTTGATATAGTCATCCTCGCGAATGCCCGCGTTGCGCAGGCGCGAGGTGAACAGCGAGCGGTCGAACTGGCCGTTGACCGCCTTGAAGGCCGGATCCTCGCCGATCAGCTGTGCCAGGCGATCGTTGGAGAGGCCGAGGTTCATGTCGGCGGCGAGCTGATCGAGCGATGCACCGGCGACAAGCTGCGAGAGCACCTGCTGCTCGACGCCGAATGCGCGGGCCTGCTCAGGCGTCAGGCGCATGCCGAACTGCTGGCTCAGGTTGGAAACCTGGCGCTGATAGGCGAGGCGAAATTCGTTCACATCGACCTGCTGATCGCCAACCGTGACAACAGTCGTGCTGCTGCTGCCGCCGGTGAGAAGAGAGGCGGAAATGCCCCAGATGCCGAAAGAGGCGACCAGGAGCAGCATCAGGAGCTTGGCGGCCCAAGTCTGGGCGGCTCTTCGCAGGACATCGAACATCGAAACGCAAACCTCGCATTATATAATCGCCCGCTTGCGGGCAAAGCATTTGTCGTTCCTTAGAGCAAACGCGTCCGGAAATGAAGGGCGGAAATGAAGGCTTATCGCGCGAAAACATCCGCGCTATATCGGGTGCGGACGAGGACACGGCATGCGCGACAAAAGACACCGCCTCGCGGAACCTTTGCCGGGGTTATTTCGTTGAGCAGCATCCCGATGAAACAGGAGCAAACAATGGCCGACATCAAAACCGCCTCCGCACAGTCTACAGCCGCGCGCGTCAAGGCGGAGATTGCAACAGATGATCTTTCCGCACAGGTCGCCGCATTGCGCGAAGACCTTTCGCGTCTTTCCGAAAGCGTCGTGGCGCTCGGACAGGGGGCAAAGACAGCCGTTGCGGACGAGGCCTCCGTATTGACCGAGCGCGTGCGCGATAAGGTGCGCGAAGAACCGCTGCTGGCGATCGCCGTCACCGCAGGCGTGGCCTATCTCTTCGGCCTGATCAGCCGCCGCTAAAGCGAAATTCAGTCACGGACAACAGAAAAGCCGGACGCAGTCGTGTCCGGCTTTTCTTCTTGTGTTCTCACTACGCTTTGTCGTCGTCACCGCCGGATCAGCCGGCCGACCGCGATCAAGATGCAGGCGCCTATGAAGCCGGCGATCAGATAAGCAAGCCAACCGGCGCCGAGCGTCAGGCCGAGCGCCGACAGAATGGCATTGGCGACGATGGCACCGACAATCCCGAGAATGATATTCATGAAGACGCCCATGTTGCTGTTCATGAACTTCTCCGCCAGCCACCCGGCGATGCCGCCGATAATGATGGCCGCAATCCAACCAACGCCTGCATTTTCCATCGTCATATGTCCTTTCGAGAAAACGTTGAACGTCAAATAAAGATCTTGCCCATGTGCATGACCGTTACGCAGCGCCTCACATCGATCACGCCAGGATTTAGATAGGCGGCACATACGGTTGAGCAAGGCGCCCGGGCCATCAGCCCGAATGTTTCATCCCACTGCAGTCGCAGCCAAAACCGGACCTCAAGCCAAATCGCTGGGCGCCGCCATTATCACGGCAATGTGAAATACAACCAGTAGGGGATTTTCGAGCAGTCACTCGACGCAGTGTCGAGTGCGTTTCGACGGTGGTGCGATTTACGGAGAGGCGCCGCAAAAATGGTAGTCATTGCATCGCTTACTTAAGCGTATTATCGCGCCTTATCTGCAGTAGATAAATGCATCCAAAGGTATATTAAAGCTATTATTTGCATTACATCGGCGATATCCCGTGACTTAATGAAGAAAATACACAGTTCATATTTTCTATTTCGTGGATTTCATTTCAATGAGATCAATGAACATCGACGATGCCACACTTATAATCGATTATTCTCAATGATGTATTGCCCACTATGCATTATCTTCATGAAGACGCCAGTGTTGTTGATGAATGCCCATGGAGGACATGGGCGAAGCGCACGTGTCGTTAAAAAAGCTCAGCAGCACGCCAAAATGAAGGTTTTTATCAGCAACGCCTTGCTCAACCTGCAATCTATGTCATGTTATCCGTCTGGACATGAGGGGTAACAGAGATGATCAATCTTCAGTCAGCTCACAATGATGTCAACCACGATCAACGCCTGCTCGATTGCCGGGCGGATGTCGAACCGGCACTTCATCAGATTATCCGCGAGGCGCAACAGAAAGGCTGGGCGGCGGCGGAGGTCGCCATGGCGATCGCGGATGCGGCGGACGACTACATCCTGCTATTGGCAAACAGGAAGACCACGGCTCACTGACACAGTTTCGGCAGCGGTCGGCATGCGTCCAGCTATCATCGTTCGTCGAGTGGCGGAAGATGATGCAAACCGAATACCGACCGGTTGACGCTATCCCGGAAGCAGCTATAAAGCCTTCCAAACCTGATTTGCCGCGATCCGCAACGACTGCCGTGTTTTGTCTTGTGGCGCGATCAAATCGACGCGATGGAAGAGTGTCCGAGTGGTTTAAGGAACCGGTCTTGAAAACCGGCGTGCGGGAGACCGTACCGTGGGTTCGAATCCCACCTCTTCCGCCATCTGCGTTCATATGTACGAACCCTTGGATCAGAAGCTTCAAGGCCGCGTTCTCGCGCTTGGGCAACGCCAAATGCTAAGTCGGATATGTGGCCTTGGATATCTATGGTGCGTTCTCCTACGATCACAACGGCAACAATCGTGGTTAGGTAGATTTTCGCGATTGCTCTGTTTTCGCCGAAAAGCACTTCCAGCATGTCATTGCGAAATAGATCGACGCTTTCAGGCGTTATGCCGCCAGCATGGTCATAGGTACGTCGAAGCAAGTCTGCGAGCATTTGATTTGCAGTGCGCAGTTCTACGGACACTGCGGCTACGTCGGCTTGGTAGGGACGTTGGTCACTGATCGATGGTATCTGTTTAGCAACAGCGAACAGTCCGCTAAGCGCCGTCTCGGCTGCGGTGATCCGAGCCCGAAGCTGAGGCACCAATATATTCTCCTGTTCTCTCGCCAACATTTCTCGATCGCGCAATCGCGTAAGCAATTCAATCAAACGGTCTTGGGCAAGAACCCGATCTCTGACCTGTTCAAGCACGAGGGTATCTAGGTCTTTTTCAGCTACGCGGGGCCGACTGCATCTTCTTTCGTGTGGTGCGACAGACGTGTGGGCGTTCGTTCCCCTGGCATCACTGCTACATCTGTAGTAGCGATATACACGGCCAAGCTTCCCTGTTCCCGTTCCTAGCGTCATGGACGCACCGCAAGCGCACTTAGCAATCCCTGCCAGCAGGAGTGGGCTGCTTACGAGCTTGGCCCCCGACATCCTCGGATTTCGGCGCTCAAGCATCTCTTGAACCCTATCAAAATCTGCTCGGGAAACGATCGGGCGCACCTTAAGCAGAGGAGGCTCATATTTCTGCTGAAACTGGTGTACATTTTGGTTTACTCCCCAAAAGTATTCTCCATAGTATATCGATTGTGTGAGCATCCTGTGGATTGCCTGGGTACTCCATCGCGACCCCATTCGCGTTCGATACCCGTGATCGTTCAGCCAAACCACGATTGATTTCACACCCATCGGTGGACCGTTACCGTCGCCGAAGAGAGCCATTGAATATATCTGCTCGACTATCACTCGTTCTTCATCATGAACTTCGAGCAGCGAGCGCTGCCTGTTTTCTGGGCTAGGAGTGCACCTATAGCCATAAGGCGGGGTACCGCCCGGCCAATATCCTTTGCCCACCATATGAACGCGTGCGCGAGTTGAATCTACTGCCGATCGTAGTGAATAGAACTCATCCATCAAATTGGTCATGCGTAAAGCGACCATTCCGCCCGCATCTTTTGAAAACGTTTGCGTTATTGCCAGAATGGCAATGCTTCTTTCATGGAGAAGAGCCTCGAATATATCGTAATCTTTTGAGGATCTAGCGAACCTGGAAGTGTTATGTACCAGTATCTTGTTGAATGGTGGATCACCTTCTGCAAATGCATCTGCGATCATTCTCCTGAACTCTTTCCGCGCTGTGGATTTCGCGGACTTACCAGGTTCATAGTACACTGCGACAACCAGCCATTTCTGCTGTTCGCAAAATTTGCGGAGCTGAATCTCTTGATCGGGCATCGACAAGTCACTGCGCACACTTTTGTCGCCGGAAACACGAATATACAAAGCAACGCGCGTGGGAGCTACGGTCATTTCACTCACCCCGCCCGCCGGCGCCAGTTGCCGCTTTCGACGATCTGCGGTGCTCTCTCGCTTCACCTGCCGACTTAACACGTCATTGAATACTACTTCCAAAGGCGTCTTCACCTGAGTGTTTTGCAGGGTGATGGAGAGAGGTATTACCGCCGGCGTCTTTGTCGTGCTCTCCTTCTTAGTCCGACCTTGTGTCGAGTGGGGTCCTTGGTGAATGCGTGTCATCTATCTCACTCCTTCAGACCTTGGGGCTTGCTTTCCGGTTTAATATGGTCGCTAGGGCCACCACCTCATGTTCTGTGACGTGGGGCGGCAATGCCACAGAGTTCGACACCTGCCATCTCGTCGAATTTGGCCTGTGGCTTAGACTCGTCCTCGTCAACTGCACTGCATGTTTAAGATCCGCCGACACTCCTGTTGGACTACCGTCCGCAGTATCGTGTCGTGATATCGGCGCGGCTGGGCATCGGTCGCCGTATCTGGAGTTTTCTCTTTGGATTGAGTTGTCCGGCGCCATATCGTAGTGATCATCGGTTGTCAGCGGCGTCTTATTCCTGTGTCCGCGGATTGTCTGCCGGGCAAATGTCCGCATCATGCAAGCCCGCTTCTGTTCGTACAGGTCTTCCTCATCATCAAATGTGGACATTTTCATCTCCAGGCAAAACTAAGCTCTGCCGGCGAGGTGTTGATCCGCTGCGCCGGTCTCCATGCACTGCCTCAATGTGTGATACCGGTATGCCACAGCAAATGTTCGTTGTCGAGTCTGACGATAGTTACATACTCATATCGTGGCCTTGCGAGGAATTGCGTCCTCCTAAAGTCCGCTATTTTGTCAACAATTAGAAAAATGTTCGAATCCTTAAGTGGGGAACTTTTACGACTAATCCGAATCCTTCACGCCACGGACGACCACATCTTTACCTTTGTGAAGTCGCATCGCGGGGGCGCCTGCCGCTCATAGTACTCACTACCGTTGACGTCGGACGAAGAAAGTGACACAATGCTCACTCAGAGAGCAGAAAGACCACAAGGTAAGCATTTTGCACCGACTTGGCTTTAGCTGAGCCTCTTCAAGCGAGCGAGCGCTTGTGTTGAGCCATAGTTGAATTAAGCTCGAATCCTCTGAACCGCTCCGCTTCTGGAGCGGCGAAACGTCGTCTGACGGCGTGTCGGAGCGGTCGTTTAAAATGGCGTGCACGATG
Organism: Hyphomicrobiales bacterium; assembly: GCA_900470805.1. Classification (GTDB taxonomy): domain Bacteria; phylum Pseudomonadota; class Alphaproteobacteria; order Rhizobiales; family Rhizobiaceae; genus Rhizobium. Next base: position 77,875 of record UCCA01000018.1, read on the forward strand.
CCTTGGAGCGTCGGATACGCACCAGTGGGAATCCTTGCGCGCGAGAGCTTTGGCTGATCAAACACCCGTCACCCGGAGCAAAGATTGAACACGCGTCGAACGACATTTTGGGCAGGTCTGCATTGAGCACGGGACGGGCTCCCAGAACGGTTCCCGGAACCCACGTTTCAAAACGGAGGAAAAGTGGCGGTAGACCCGGCGACTGGCGTAGTGAACGCCGCAGGGCGCACGAAACCACTTCCTGATGAGGTTACTGATGATGGTCATCGTATTTCACTGGCAGCGTAGCTACAGCCAGAAAGCACAAAGGCGGGCTTTTCTGGAGGGTCGCGAACCCACCGTTGATGACATGATAGCTGACGGCAACGGCGAGCCTCAATATAGGTTCTCTGCTTTCGCGGTTCCGCCAGGCACCGAGGCAGAGCGTCGTCCGCTCCTTCGGCTGGTCGAAGGAGCCGGTTTCCGGAAAGACAAAGCTTCAACGACATGGGTCGCACTTCATGAGGGGGAGGCGTCGACTGTCGCGCTGAAGGCCGCGTTGGAAGCCGCCAGAATCCGCGCCTTCCATTATCACGATGTTCCTCTGGCATTCATCATCGAGGTTAATTCGGACGGCCTACTGTGAAAAGTTCATCGGTGGTGTGAGCCCTCGAACGAGCGCGAGCGGCTTAGTGGTGCCGGCGCCGCTTGCGGCGTAGGCTTCAAGGTAGCCGTGACGATTGTCAACGTGGGACGCTGGAGAGAAGCAGCCTGAATACTCAAGCGCGCAACGGGCCGGAACTGCCAGCCGAGTTGCAGTCCGAAACACGCTACACAAGGAAGATGCTCGCGTGACAGAAACCACCCGGCGGAGATCCAGGCGTTTATAAAGTAGTGCTCGGGGACGACGAGGCCCGGCGCGACCCGAACGTCGGCGCGATCTTGGGCCCGCTACAGATCGTGAGACAGAACCACCTGAAGAACGAAGGCTGCATTTTCGATATGTACCGCCTCTGGCAAGACTTCTCTGCTACCGATTCTGGCACCGTCGATTTGTCTCGCGTGAAGCTGCATTCCAGCAGCGTCTACTACCACTTCGGTATGGACATCATGCTCGATCTGGAAAAGGCGCCCGAAACGTGCTTAGAAGGCGCCTATGTCAGTCGCGGCGAGGGCCGCTGGTTCATGACTTTCGTTTTCGACTATCCCGACTGGGAGACGGAGATACGCCACGAGAGGACGTCGGTCGCCGAGAAGCGAATGGCGCGAGCTTTCATGGTCGAGTTTCCGGACGGGATCCCGGCCTCAGCCATCCCCAACCATCTGATGGACTTTCATGGCGACGAGTTCGCTGGCGCTGACCCGAGGCTGCAGTGGATGCTGGTCAACATCGTCCTCAACGCGATGATGTATTTCAGTCAGGCCTACGTCGACGTCTTCGAGAGCCGGTTCGAGGGGCAGTGGGGAAGCGCGCTTAAGCCGAACGTCTACGAATACGGGCAGCCGACGGCTTCGACGACGCGATGGAGAGTGAGCGTCATACCGTCAGACCCCCTGCCGGTTCCCGGCGTGGGGAGGGCGAGATGGCTTCTGGAATTAATGAGATCGCGTGCGGGCGAGTGTGCTGAGTTTGAAGTTGGAGCCTGCGATGACAAGGGTTGTCTCGATATACCTTCCAGATCTGTCAACCGACAGGATACGTCGGGCAGATCCCGGCATTCCGCCTGAACAGGCGATTGCCGTGATCGCGAGGAGCGGGTCCAGCCAGCAACGATGCCTTGCCCGTCGCTTTCGCAGCCGGTCACCACTGCCGAAAAGATTGGCCCATATTGGTGCCCCTGATGCCGGATCAGCTTATCGAGCAATATCGAAATTGCCTTCTGACCCATAATGTAGGGGATATCTTTCCGCAGGAGACCTGAGTCGCTTGGCCAAGCTCTTCATGGACGAGACCCGCGCTCCGGTTCTTGATCCCGGCTCACGCGAAGCCAAAACAGGATACTTCTGGGCCTTGTCGTGTAGTGATCGACCTTGGAATGGCAGCGCTCCGCTATTGGGCCGGCGCTGCCGATTTCGTGGGCCTTCTAGCAGCATTCGGATGGAATTACTTCTAATGCGACGTTAATTGAAAAATCCGTTTTTGACCCCGCAGCTCCTATTGTCTACCTAGCCTATAGATTAATAGGGGTATGTTATGTTTGGTAAATTTAGGTCGCTCCTCGCAGGAGCCGTCATTGCAGTCGTTGGAAACCTTGTTGGCGTTGCTGGCGCCCACGCGTCGGAGCTCGATGACATCCTCTCTCGCGGGACACTGCGTGTAGGCATGTTTGCAGGTACGCTTCCGTATGGTCAGCTTGAAACCAATGGGACCTGGTCTGGTTATGATCCGGAAGTTGCAAAGCTCATCTCTGATGCCTTGGGTGTGAAGCTTGAGATCGTGCAGGTCGATCCGCCGAGCCGTGTCCCAGTACTCGTGACTGGCAAGGTGGACTTGGTTGTCAGTGTTCTCGGCGTGACTACCGAAAGACTGAAGCAGATCGCATTCAGTCGCCCGTATTCTTCCCTGGACGTCGTCCTCGTCGCAGCAAAGGGCACCAAGCTGACGTCTTATGACGATCTGAAGGCTATCCGCACTGCCGTGGTCCGATCTGCAAGCCACGCTCAACTCGTTGAGAAAATTGCCCCAGCAGGTAGCTCAATTTTGAGCTTTGATGATGATTTCGCGCAGGTGCAGGCAGTGGCAAACGGTCAGGCTGATGCGCTCGCGTCGAGTCCCGACGTCGTCGACAAGCTGTTGAAGGCGCGGCCGGACTTCGATCCAGAGATCAAGCTGACGCTTCATCGTCAGTTCAATGCGATCGGCGTCAAACGCGGCAATGACGACCTGCTTCGTTATGTGAACTCCGTTCTTGCCTACTACACGCTGAGCCAGCCGGTGCTGCCCGACCTTCAGAAGAAGTACTTCGGCAAGCCGTTCGAAAATCTGCCCCAGTTCTAAGGGGCTGGTCGAGCGAATGTCCTACAACTTCAACTTCGCTCAGCTTTGGCCTTACGCGCCAATGCTGGTCCAAGGGCTCGTCGGTGCCCTTGGACTCGTAGCAGCCTCGTTCCTTATCAGTTCCTTGGTCGGGATCTTCGGCGCGATTGCTAGGCTTTACGGTCCAACGCCGTTGAGGTGGATCATAAAAGCCTACGTTGAGGTGATCAGGAACACGCCTCCACTCGTGCAGATCTATCTCGTGTTCTTCACGCTGCCCAGCTTTGGAATACGCCTTTCACCGATGACGGCTGGCATTGTCGCACTGTCCGTTCATGGCGGCGCCTACATGATCGAGATCATCCGTGCGGGCGTTGCTGCAGTCCCGCGTGGACAAGTCGAAGCGGGCAGGGCGCTGGGGCTGACCGAGCGTTCAATCCTCCTAGACGTATCGATCCGCCCTGCCTTGAGAGCAATGTTTCCGGCGCTGGTCAGCGAGTTCATGATGCTGCTTCTCGGATCGTCGCTCTGTAGCCAGATCGCCGTCTACGAGTTGACCGCTGCTGCCGGCGATATTGATAGCCGGACTTTCAGATCGTTCGAGGTCTACATCGTGCTGGGCGGCGTCTACCTCGCTTTGTCGCTCATTATTTCAATTCTATTCCGCGGCGTCGAAACCAGACTGTTGCGGTGGGCAAACTGAGATCCGCCATGAACATGATCACATCCCGCGCCGCGGCGGCGCCTCAGGCCGCATTGGCCGCCGTCCATATGAGCAAGGTCGACAAGCACTTCGGTATCAATCACGTCTTGAAAGGCGTTGATCTTGATATTGCTCAGGGGGAGCGTGTGGTGATCTGTGGTCCGTCAGGATCCGGGAAGTCGACGCTAATCCGCTGCATCAACGGGCTGGAGACGATCACGTCGGGTGAGGTCGTCGTTTTTGACGAGCAGGTTCGACCGGACAATTCCACCTTGAGGAAGATCCGGTCCAACGTTGGCATGGTCTTCCAGTCATTCAACCTGTTTCCACATTTGACGGTTCTTGAGAACTGCACCCTTGCTCTTCGCCGCAACCTCGGCATGACCACCGCTGAAGCTGAAGAGATTGCCCTCGGCTTCCTAAGCAAGGTGCATGTCCAAGACCAGGCTCGCAAGCATCCGGCGCAGTTGTCGGGCGGGCAACAGCAGCGGGTGGCAATTGCAAGAGCCCTAGCTTCCCGACCCAAGGTGATGTTGTTCGACGAGCCGACTTCCGCTCTTGATCCTGAGATGATCAAGGAAGTTCTCCAGACGATCATCGAACTCGCCGAAGAGGGCATGACGATGGCGGTCGTCACGCACGAGCTCGGCTTTGCTCGCAGGGTCGCGGATCGCGTCGTGTTCATGGCGGACGGAGAGATAATCGAGTCTGGCGCACCTGCGGAGCTGTTCGAGACACCGCGCTCGGCCCGCCTGGCGAAATTCCTGGATCAGGTGCTCTAGCGGATGAGAGATTTCCTCATATCCGACATATGGTTCATCCTCGGCATGATCCCCATGACCCTCGGCCTGTCGCTCTTGTCGTTTGTCGGAGGCCTCGTATTTGGTGTTCCGCTCGCTATCGCCCGATCGGCAAAGACGCGCTGGCTCAGCATCCCCGCAATGATCTTCATCCGGACCACGCAAGGTATTCCAATCCTAGTGATCCTGATGATCGTCTACTTCGCTCCACCAGTTCTGCTTGGCAGCGATGTTGATGTCTGGACGGCCGCCACGATCGGTCTGTCGATAAACGCCGCGGCTTACTCTGCCGAGATCCTACGTGGAGCAATCGCCTCGGTGCCTCGAGGTCAGTTGGAGGCGGCCAACGCCATGGCCCTAAGCCGCTCGACGATCTTCAGGGATGTCGTACTTCCCCAATCCCTCAAATATGCTGTCGCCCCGCTTATCGGGTTGGGCATCTCGCTTATCAAGGGAACCTCGATCGCATCCATCCTAGGCATGACCGAACTGACCAAGGCCGCTTTTCGCGTCAATCAAGCGACGTTCGAACCCGTGCCCGCGTTCGGGCTGGTTTGCGTTTGTTACTTTCTCATCTGCTGGCCGCTTTCGCTGTTTGGGCAGCGTTACGAAGCGCGTCTCAACGCTTCAAAATAGAACTGGAGTTCCCGAATGTCTTTATTTCAGATCGGGTCTAACGACCCGTGGCTCGGCAAGGCGCGCGAGCTGGTTGCGGCATATGAAGTGGATGCCGTACAGCGTGACAAGGCCGGTGGCGCACCGACCGAGCAGGTCGATTTGCTTCGTGCTTCGGGTCTGACAACGATCAACATTCCCGCACAGTACGGCGGGGCAGGCGCGTCCTGGCAGTCGATCTTCCGCATAACGAGAGAGATCGCCACGGTCGACGGCTCCTTGGCTCACTTGTATGGCTACCAGCATATCCCGCTTCTTGCGGTCTATCGCCTTGCCACAGAAGCGCAACGCGAACGCTGGCTCAAGGATACGACTAGGCGGAAGTTGCTCTGGGCAAACTCCGGCAATGTAGCGGCAAGGTCGTCCTCGGGAGTTTGGAAACAAGACCACTGGGTCGTCAACGGACATCGCCCGTTCTCCTCGGGATCACACGTCGCCGACTATCTCATGATTGCCTTTGAAGCCCCCTCCGGAGACCGGATCAGCGCCGTAATCCCTACGGATCGTGAAGGCCTGGAGATTGTGGGCGACTGGGATGGTATCGGCCAAACGCAGACGGGGAGCGGAACTGTCCGCTACCGAAACGTGAGAGTAAATGCCGACGAGGTCATTGCGGGAGCTTCGCCTGAGGGTATTCCGAGCAAGGGCGACGTCCATCCTCTCGAGACGATGACCAGCCAGCTAGCTCACGGCGTCCTGATGAACATTTTCGTCGGTAGCGCGCTCGGAGCTCTCAAGGTCGCGACCGAGTACACGCGAGACGTCACGAAGCCATTTGTATACTCCGGGGTCGACAAGGCCATGGACGACCCGTGGGTTCAAAGTACCTACGGGGAACTGGCAATGAAGACTGCTGCCGCTCTCAATCTGGTAGAGCGTGCAGGAGAGGCCTTCGACCGTGCCTGGGACCAGGGCGAGGATCTGACCTTCGAGGGAAGGGGCGAGGCGGCGATCGAATTTGCTGCGGCGAACGTATTCGCGGGTGAGGTGGCTCTTGAGGTGACCTCAAAAATCTTCGAGCTGACCGGTGCGCGTTCCGCTACCAAAAAGCATGGCTTCGATCGCTTCTGGCGCAACGTTCGAACCCACACTCTCCACAACCCGGCTGAGTACAAGAAACGAACCGTCGGAAAATGGCTGCTGACCGGCGAGTATCCCGGTTACGGTCCGTATCGTTGAGGTGACCGTCATGACCGCACGCTCTCAACTGCACCTTAACGTCAACATGCTGAACGCCGGTTTCATCGCTTCAGCCTGGCGACAACCTGAAATCGCGCCCGACGCCTTCGCCGACGTGCAGCATTACGTGCGGATCGCACAGGAAGCCGAGCGCGGCACCTTCGACGCCGTGTTTCTCGCCGATACCCTGGTGATCGCCGATAAGGTCGACTATCGGCCGATCCTGTCGCTTGAACCGACGGTCGTGATGGCGTTCATCGCCGCAGCCACGACCCATCTCGGACTGATCGCCACTGCGTCGACGACCTACAATGAACCGTACAATCTCGCCCGACGGTTCCTTAGCCTCGACCGAGGCAGTGGCGGACGCGTCGGATGGAACATCGTTACGACGACAGGGCGGGCTCCTGCCGAAAACTATAATCTTGTCGAGGAGCCTGATCCTGCGGAGCGCTATAGGCGTGCGGCAGAATTCACGGAAGTCGTCCGTAAACTATGGAATAGTTGGGAAGACGGAGCCATCGTTGGCGACAAAGAGAATGGCATTCTGGCCGATAGTTCAAAGATCCATCGGATTGACCATGTTGGGGAGCACTTCCGGGTTGCCGGCCCGCTCAGCGTGCCGCGCTCGCCTCAAGGTCACCCGGTGCTCGTACAGGCTGGCGCCTCAGACCATGGTCTCGACTTTGCAGCAAGTGTTGCCGAAGCCGTGTTTACTGTTGCCGCAGATGCCGCTGCTGCTCGGAGCTACGTCCAGCGTCTAAAGCCTCTCCTGGAAGCAAAGGGGCGGCGCCGAGAGGACGTCGTTGTTCTGCCTGGCCTCGCCTTCATCCTCGGAGGCACTGAGGAAGAAGCAAGACGCCGAGAGGCGGATTTGCTGGATTCCATTCCCGACGCCTATTTCATTCCCCGGCTGGCCGGAATCCTGCAGGTTCCGGAGGAATTGCTCGACCCGGACAAGCCTTTGCCAGAAAATCTGCCCGAGCCGGCTTTGGGAGGGAGCAAGTCCTTCTTTCACGCTACGGTGGGCATGGCGCGTCGCGAAAACCTGACAGTCCGACAGCTAAATAGGCGGCTAGGCGGCGGAGCCGGACATCATTTGTTCGTCGGCACGCCCGAACAATTGGCAGATCACATAGCAAGCTGGCACTTCGAGGGCATCGCCGACGGTTTCAACCTCATGCCCGACGTCTTGCCGACGGGGCTGACGCATTTCGTCGATGAAGTCGTGCCAATCCTTCGGTCGAAGGGTATTTTCCGGCATCAATACGAAGGCGCCACATTACGCAGTCACTTTGGAGTGGGCTGACGACAGGGCGAACACCGGCGCGTTACATCCCTGTCTGACAGGGTAGTTGTCGCGGCCTCGATATAGCGGCTATGTGCGTCGTCCGGATCGCCGGGCAGACCCTAAGCCTTCGGAAGGGTGGCTACGCGGTTCAAAAAGGTGATCACAGCGGTTCTCTGACGATCGCCAGCCCTTAACTGAAGTACGGACTTCTACCTGTGACGGCGCCCCGACCGCTACGTTAAACCGGGGGCAGGGGCACTATCTTGCCCGCAGGGACTGATCATTTCGAAGACGTTCAGCGACCAGGGCAAGGGCTCCTGTCTCGATAGCTTCCCCAATGTGTGACGCGAATGAGTGGTTCCACCGTTCAGCTCGAAGCAGCATATGGATCCAGTGGCGCAGCGATCGAAATGAGCATTCGCTGAGATAGAGGCGGGGTTCGGTTTTCATCTTTTCGAATGCCTGCCCGTCCAAAAGAGGAAAATCCCGGCATACGAACCCACAAGCGTAGGCACCAAGGCAGAAGCTCTCATACGCCGGCAACCGATAGAGGTCGTCCAGATCCATGCGAGGATATCTGACGTAGGAAGCTATCAAATCCTGCGTCAACTTTGCAAACAACTCTGCCTGCTCAGAGATCACAGGCGCTCGCCGGCTAATCGCGTTCATTTCAATGTGCATTGCAGTTCCGATTCCGCCAACGTGTTAGTGGCGATCTAGTTAAAGCAAGTGCGCGACACAAGTGACGATTCCGCGAGGTGCAAAGGAACTTCAACAGCGTAGGGTAGGGGAAGGCGCACGGTCACCGCTTTCGTCCGATACTACAACTATGCTATGAACCAGAGAAAGGTAGAGGTCGTCCTATGATCGATTACGTGAGCCTTGTGACGGAGGAGTTCCGCAAGTCGTTTGAGAGCGCATGCGCAAGGCAGATGTCTAGCCTCTGCGCGTTCAGCGTCGGCGATCATCCCCTTCTGCGAGACACACTGAAATCCATCGATGGACATACGGAAGTCGTCGACGAGGTCTCGGCGGCGCTCACCAAGCGGGCCCAGGAGTTGCAGGCGTTTGCGACAGTAAACCGCGACGCCCCCGAATGGCCCGACGTCTGCATCGCGATGGCCGCCGTCCGGAACGCAGCGGCTGAAGTATGGCGGGTCGACGCCAAGCGGGTGAGAGCACAGTAAGACACCATTGGTCATCATCTCTCTGATTGGGTGATCACCCAAGATTTCTGTTGCGAATGTTTTCGTGATATAGCAGCTTCCCTATGCATTCAACTATGGGAGTATTTTGAATGGCTAGCGGAACTGTAAAGTTCTTCAACGGCGAGAAGGGCTTTGGCTTCATCAAGCCGGACAACGGCGCTGCGGACATCTTTGTCCACATTTCTGCGCTGCAGGCCTCCGGTATCCAAGGGCTTCGGCCGGATCAGAAGGTGACATTTGACACCGAGCCAGATCGCCGAGGCAAGGGACCAAAGGCGATCAATATCGAGGTCAATTGATCTTCGGCTAAAAGCGGCATCGGATGGCCGATGCTGGGCCACCCTTCGATGGGTGGGCGCGGTGGGTGACTGCGGTGTGGCGTTTCGACGAAAATGGTTCGAAGCCATCGGTGTGTCTTCAACGGCGATTTTCAACGCGGCTTGTCGGGGTGAAGAGATGGTTCTCTCGCGCCGACTTTGTGGTCGCTCGAGCGACTTATCCTGCTGCGCCGGCTATCTTCGTCGTATATTCGGAAGAGACGTTCGCGATCGTTTGCGACCGGCCGAGTGTAGTCGTCGAACTCATAATGTTTGTCCATCATTCGGACGTCGCCGGTCTTGGAAAGCGCTCGTCATCGTCCGCGCCGTCAGATTTGGCGTCGTTTGTACGCGGAGAGTTTGCCTTTCCGTCGGGCGAGGGCGCTGGCGATAGCTGATCGTCGGCCTGCAGCTCGTCCGTGTTCGTGTAACTCTTACGATCATCCGTCGAGGTCACTCCCTGTTCGCCGTCTGAGGAGCCGGGATATGGTCTTTGGCGTCGGCCCTGCTTGACTTGGGATCGGCATCAGTCACGCCTTCGCCGGCTTCCCTGCTATTTCCCAAGTTGACGGGCGGCGCGCGGCGGTCGTCGATATTGGTTTCGGGAAGCTCGTCGTCTTGCGTGTCTTCATTCAGGGACTTGGGCGGAAGCTTCGCAGAGGTTGGGATTGAGTTCGTGGTCATGGTTGGTTCTCCTTACTGAAGAAGAACTCGCACGGACCGAGGCAGTTCCCGTGGCGGGTCGTGATCCTGCCATCCTTTCCCGCGATCACCATGCCACGCTCTGGCGTGATTCTTGATGACATGAGGAGATTTGTTATGCTGAAGACTACCTTGGTCGCCACCTGTGCCTGGCTCGCCGTTTTCCAGTTTGCCTACGCCTCCAGCGACAGCGCGTGGAATGCACTGTTCGCAAAGGCCAATGGGACCTGCATCGGTCAGTCCCGTATGGTGTCGCCGGAAGCGACCGCTCCAGTGGCATTTGACGATGCGACAGGCAAGGTTGCGGTCCTCCTCCGCGAGAAGAGCGGCAAGTCGAAGAAGTTGGTCAACGTAATCTGCCTCTACGACAAGAAGTCGGGGAAGGCGTCGATTGCCGAGTATCAGTGGCTTGGACAGTAGGGCAGCAATAGCAGGACGTCTTTCTCGAAGACGTCCTCCGCATTTCGTTTTTACGGGGAAAAAGAGTCCCGGTTCTACGAAGAACCGGACCTTAGGCTGAGGAAGTCTTAACGACTTCGACCAAAGGAAAGGCCGGAACGATAAAGCCCACCGTGATGCCGTAATCGACATTTGCACGCGCCCAAACCCGGCCTTCGTGGTTCTCAATGATCGACCGGCTCACTGACAAGCCGATCCCCATCCCGTCCTGTTTGGTCGTGTAAAAGGCATCGAACATTCGGCCGACGTCTTCTGGAGGGATTCCGATTCCGGCATCCTCGACCGAAAGCTGAACCTCACCGCTTGCCAATTTTTCGGTCCGAATGACTACACGCCTGTTTCTGCTCGCAACCTCCGACAACGCGTCGATCGCATTGCGCAACAGGTTCATGACCACCTGTTGGAGCTGGACACGGGCGCCTGCCACAGGGGGGAGTCCATCTTCGAATTGCGTGATCACGGAGACGCGCCCTCGCTGAAGGTCGTTCATTGCGAGAGCGATGACCTCCGCGGCAATCTCATTTATGTCAGTAGGTTCGATCACCGGGGGCTTTCGGCTGAATAGCGCTCGAAGCCGCACGATGACGTCGGCGGACCGGTTGGCATCGCGGATCATGCGGTGTGCGGTATCGTTGGCAACGGAAATGTTCGGTGGGTCCGCGGCGAGCGCCATTAGGCACGTGCTGGCATTGGTGACGATCCCGGCCAACGGCTGGTTCAGTTCGTGCGCGATCGACGCGGTCAGTACACCCAAGCTCGTGGCACGCGTCACGTAGGACAGCTCCGATCTTGCTTCGTCGAGGGCCTCCTCTGCTCGTCGGCTGTCGGTGATATCCTGCACCGCGCCGGTCAACTCCTGAACACCAACCTTGTTTCGCTCGCTGTGCGCCAACACTCGAATATTTTTCGATGTTCCATCAGGCATCACCAGAAGGGTCTCGTAGTCGAAGTCGCCGTCACCGAGCCGCGCCTGCTCCATCACTCTTTGAACGATCGGTTTACTGTCTGGATGCAACCGCGACATAACGGTCGATAGCGTGACAACCGGGATTGCCGGGTCAATGTCAAAGATTCGGTAAGTCTCGGCGGACCACGTAATCTCGTCAACGCCGAGTGCCATCGCGAAGCTCCCGGTGCGGCTAAGTCGTTGAGCATCAGCCAGAAAGGCTTCACTGCGCTTCAGCTTTTCTTCCGCCCGCTTGCGATCGTCGACGTCGGTCAGGAGCCCGTACCAACGCTGGATCTTTCCTTCGTCGTCTCGAAGAGGGAGCCCTCGGAGCTGAAACCACCGCCAAACGCCGTCGTGTCTGCGAAACCGGGTCTCATAGTCATAAGGCTCGCCAGACACGATGGAACCCGTGAACGTGTCTATGCAGAGCTGAAGGTCGTCCGGGTGGGTGATACCGTTGGTATCCCATTGTTTCACCTCCGCCAAAGGAAGCTGGAAGTAGTCGAGTAGCTGCTGGTTTCCACCGATCAGTTCTCCTTCAGGCGAGAAAATCGCAATCATCCCGGCGATACCGTCGACGATCAATCTGGATTCACGCTCCCGTTCCGCGAGAGCTTGTTCTGCTATTTTGCGATCCTCGATGTCGACATTCGTGCCCAGCCATTTGACGATCTTCCCATCGTCATCCCGCAAGACGTTGACCCTGAAGAGGAACCATCGATACTCGCCATCGAACCTGCGCATTCGCGCCTCAAGATCGACCGGAATGCCGGTGCTCAGGCACTCACTCCAGCCACGCACCAAATAATCGCTGTCTTCTGGATGTAGGACCGAACCCCACTTCCAACCTTCCGCCTCCTCCGCGGTAAAGCCGGCATAGTCGAGCCAACGATCGTTCAGGAAGTCGCAATAGCCGTCCGGGCGGGTCGTCCACACGGCCGTCGGCAGCGCGTTTATGATCTTGCGCAAATCGAATTCAGTATCCTTCAACGCTTGCTCGGCGCGTTTTTGGTCATCCACATCAACGTGGAGGACGTACCACCGGATGACAGCGCCGTCTTCGCGCTTCAAAGGTTGTCCGGTGACCTGAAACCACCGGTAGCCCCCGTCTGCGCTGCGAAGGCGAAGCTCGACGTCGAACGGCCCTCCCTGGTCGACTGCGGCGTCGAGAACGTCGACCATGCGCCGTACATCAGCCGTGTTGACGAGGTCGTTCTGCGGCCATTGTCGAATTTCATCGAGGGTCCGACCGTAGTATCGAAGCAGATGGCCGTTCGCAGCCTCTATCGTTCCGTCCGAAGAAAGAACAGACAGGCCGGCAGGAATGCTCTCCGGTATCAACCGGGCCTCGCGCTGCCGAGCGGCCAGTTCGATCTCCACCTTCCTCCGGTCGTCTATGTCGATCAGTAGGTGGAACCAGCAGAGGATATCTCCCGACGCGTCCTTCAGGGGCAGGCCAACGACGTTGTGCCACCGGTAGACGCCGTCCGATCGGAGGTGACGGCTCTCGACGTTGTAGAATGTACCCGCGACATGCGCCGCAATCTGGTCATTGATTGTCCGCTCGAGATCGTCGGGATGGACGACCTCTGTCGCCTTCCAATCCTTGAGATCAGCCAATGACATCCCAAAATAGTCGAGTGCAGGCCGGTTAAGTGCTTCGACTTCGCCCGTCGGCGTCGTGACGGCAACGGGAACCGGAACGCTGTCCACAATTCGCTGAAACTCTGCTTCTCTCGGTGGCGGCGCATCCAACGCCAACCCGCACCATTTGATGATCTGGCCGTCTTCGATAATCGGATTGCATCGAACGACAAGATCGCGATGGGCCGACTGTCCGTCAAGAATAGGAAGCTCCATCTCAAAGGGCGCGCCAGCCGCCAGCTTAAGCTCCCAGTTCTTGCTCTGTTGGGAGCCGTCGTCGAAATGTGGCGGAGTCGGCCAACGGCAAGGCATGGAGATTTGGAATGGCTCACCCGTGAGTTTGCCGAGGCATTCGTTCACGTAGTCTATCCGGCCGTCAGGCAGGGCTGTGAAGACCATCCCCGGTAACGAATTCACAATCCGACCGAGATCTGGTTGCATTCGCTTCCTCTTGCGATTTGCCTGTCGGCGAGGGTACTCGTCCTGAAACCCGCCGTATATTAAGCTAAGGTGTTGGGTGTGGTATAGGTGCAGGGAGGTAGGGTTTACGGGATTGTCCGCGACGCCGGTCCGCCTTTGAAAACCTGATCAAGGGTCTCGCGGAGCACGGTCGCGCTGAAGGGCTTGAATAGGCAGGCGATGGCGCCGCTTTTGATGAGCGCCAGGCGCTCGCTCTCGTCCTTGTGCGCCGTGATGAAGATGATCGGAATGTTTATCCCGCTCTTCGTCAGTTCGTCACGCAGTTCCGGGCCAGACATTCCAGGCATCGCAACGTCGAGCACCAGGCAACCCGTTTTGGCTACAGATTTGGACGCCAGAAACTCAGTTGCTGAAGAGAAGGCATGAACGTCGAAGCCGAAAATCTTTATCAAGTCCGGAAGGGCTTCCCGGACCGACTCATCGTCGTCGACGACCGATACGAGCGGGTCCGCTAACGCCATGGACGTTCTACCTGAATTAGAGAATGTCTACGCTCCGATCCGTTATCTGCACTAGCTGGCGAGAACTCAACTCTTTGAAGGGTTCGAAATTCAATCGAACCCATGCGAGGTTCGAGGCGACACAATGTCCTGATCGGGGTCAGTCCCATATCCATTCTCCACTCGATGCTCAAACACCTACCGCAGTACTAAGATATGGCGGGTCGGAAAGTTCCTGATTTCTGCCGGCAGACCGAAATCATTCAAGCATCGAGTGTGGTTTTCTTCAAGTGGACGCTCTCACGTCCGCAGCGTGCGAAACCCTTCCCGAAGTTCTTCGCAGAATACCTTTGTCTGCTCCCAGGCTGCGAAGTGGCCGCCCTTAGCGAGCTTGTTGAAGTGGATCAGATTTGGATAGGCCTTCTCTGTCCAGTTCTTGGGCGCAGCGTAAATCTCGTCAGGAAAGACGCTGACAGCGACGGGAATCTTGATGTTTTTAGGCTGGAAGAACGCAAGCTTGTTCTCCCAGTACAGGCGAGCGGACGAGACGGCGGTGTTAGTAAGCCAGTAGAGCGTCACGTTGTCGAGAATGTCCTCACGGCTCAATCCTTCCGTCTTGCCGTCGAAGACGCGCGCAATGAGTTCGTAGCTCCTGATATCGTGGTCGATCATCCAGGCCGCTAGGCCGACTGGTGAATCTGCAATACCGACAAGCGTCTGGGGGCGGTTCGCCATCTCGATCGCATAGCCGAGACCATGCGCGTAGAAGTCCGCGAGCTGATCGTAGGCGTGGGATTCGTCGGCGGACAGGCCGTCCGGCTTTTTCCCACCGGGCTGCAGCGCCGTCGCCACGTCGTCGGGTATGGTTGCCGGCATGTTGACGTGAATGCCGAGCAGTCCAGGCGGTCCGATCAAAGCCATCTGCTCGGTGACGGCGTCGCCCCAGTCACCACCCTGGGCAACATACTTGGTGTATCCAAGGCGATCCATCAGCTCGATCCACGCGCGGGCGACGCGGATCGGATCCCAGCCCTTCTCGGTCGGCTTTCCAGAGAAGCCGTATCCGGGAATGGAGGGAATGACGACGTCGAAAGCGTCGGAGGCCGACCCGCCTGCAGAGGCCGGGTTCGTCAGCGGCTCGATGATTTTCATCTGCTCGATCACGGAGCCGGGCCAGCCATGCGTCACAATGATCGGCAGGGCGCCTTCATGCTTGGATTTGACATGGATGAAATGGATGCGGACGCCATCGATTTCGGTCGTGAACTGGGGGAGGGCATTGAGCTTGGCTTCGACCTTTCTCCAGTCGTAGTTTGTCGCCCAATACTTCGCGAGCTTCTCGATTGTGGAGGACTGTACGCCTTGTGAATTGTCGTCGACGATCTCGCGCTCCGGGAACCTCGTCGCCTTGATGCGTCGACGGAGATCATCAAGTTCGTCTTGTTTCGCCTTGTATTTGAAGGGACGGATCTCCTTCTGGTCCGTCGCAGCAATCGCCGTCGCGAGCGGCAGCATGCTAAGTGCTCCGGTGACGGCTGCAGTGGCGAGAAGTGTTCGGCGGGTAACTGATTGAACGTGCATGGCGCGATCCTCTGATTTGAAACTTGATCCGCCTGAATCTCCCATTACCGTAGGACTCGATCTATTGCACCAAGGTGTTGCCTACACCTTCGGATCGTAGTCGAGAGATTGCATCGAGCCGCTTGCTGTGAAGGTATTCGAGGCGCTGATCGTCAGCCTGGTTAGGACAAATTATGGATCGCATCGATGCAATGAAGGTCTTCGTCACGGCCGTCGAGGAGGGAAGCCTCGCAGGCGCTGCGCGTAGGCTTAAGCGATCGCCGACGGCAATCAGCCGTGCGCTCGGTCTCCTCGAACAGCACGTCGGCGTTGAGCTGCTTCACCGGACGACACGAAGCCTTCAGCTCAGTGAAGCTGGGCAACGGTATGTCGAAGCGTGCCGCAGGGTGCTCTCAGATCTCGAAGAGGCGGACATGATCGCCGGCTCCGAACGTTCGTCTCCGCGAGGGACTTTGACGATTTCAGCGCCGCCCATTCTCGGCGAGGAGGTGCTGCGGCCGATCCTCGATAGCTTTCTGCGCGAGCACGCCAGCGTCTCTGTTCGGTTTCTCATGCTGGATCGGTTCGTCAATCTGGTTGATGAAGGCGTGGACGTGGCGCTCCGGATAGGCAATCTGATTGACTCGACCCACATATCGACACGCATCGGCGGTGATGTCCGGCGCGTGGTCGTCGCGTCGCCAGAGTATCTCGAACGCCATCCGCCCATTGTGGAACTGTCAGACCTACCGAGGCACGATATCATCGCTTTTTCGAACTTCGGGATCGAGTCATGGAGCTTCGCGCCCGCAGAGGGCTCATCCGTTCCTAGAACGATCCATTTTTCACCTCGGTATCTCGTGAACAGCGTGCGTGCGGCCGCTGCATCGGCCGTCGAGGGAATGGGAGTGACACGGCTCTATTCCTATCATGTCGCAAGGCTCGTTCGCGATGGCAGACTGAAGATCATTCTTGCCAGAGCCGAGCCTTCGGCGCTGCCGGTTCACATACTGACGCCGCAGGGTCGAGCCGCGGTCCCGAAGGTTAGGACGTTCATCGATTTCGCAGTTCCTCGACTACGGCAGGAACTTGGCCGGGTCGCAGCAGAAGCCGGGGGCTTGGATTGATTGTCCCGATTATCGGTAGAGTGTCGCCAGCGAGCCGGCAATTCTCCTGATTATCGAAAGCATCTAAATCAATTGCACCAACGCCACTGAGCGTGGGCACGGCCGAAATACCGGCCGGTGCTTTTGAAAGGATGCAGATCATGAGCAGTCAGCAGAAGGTCGCCATTATCACCGGTGCCTCTCAGGGTATCGGCGAAGCACTTGTCCAAGCCTATCGCGGCCGCGGCTACCAAGTGGTAGCGACGTCTAGATCAATCAAGCAAAGTTCCGATGGGGACGTAATTGCGGTTGCAGGCGATATCGCGAGCCCGGAGACGGCCGAGCGCGTGGTTCGCGAGGCGGTCGAACGGTTTGGACGCATAGATACACTGGTGAACAACGCCGGCGTGTTTCTTGCCAAGCCGTTCGTAGATTTCACCCAGGAGGACTTCGACCACAATTTCGGCGTCAATGTCTCCGGCTTCTTCCACATCACCCAGCGCGTCGCGCGACAGATGCTGACGCAAGGATCCGGGCATATCGTCAGCATTACGACCAGCTTGGTAAACCAGCCGATCGCGGGCGTTCCGGCCGCGCTCGCCTCCCTCACCAAGGGCGGTCTGAATGCAGTGACGAAGGAACTGGCGATCGAGTTCGCGCAGGGTGGGGTTCGGGTGAACGCGGTTTCTCCAGGCATCATCAAGACGCCGATGCACGGTCCCGAGACCCATGAGTTTCTGTCCGCTCTCCATCCTGTCGGGCACATGGGCGAGATCGGGGACATCGTCGATGCCGTGATCTATCTCGAGGGCGCTAACTTTGTCACCGGCGAGATCCTGCATGTGGACGGCGGCCAAAACGCCGGTCGCTGGTAGGCATCGGCGAGGACCGTGGAGCGTGGCGCCGATGCGCCACGCTTCCTCCTGGCAAGCAAAGGGAAAGATGATGGAACTCGTATTGGCCGCCGACCCTATGTGCTCGTGGTGCTATGGATTTGGCAAACAGATGGGACTTCTGATCGACAGACGTCCGGACATCTCGTTAAAGATTGTGCTCGGTGGGCTTCGGGCGGGTGCGACCGACGTTCTCGACGATGCCGGCAAGCAGTTCAGACTGCATCACTGGGCAAAAGTGGAAGCCGCGAGCGGCGTGCCGTTCAACCGTGATGGCCTGCTCGCACGAAGCGGCTTTGTCTACGACACGGAGCCGGTCTGTCGTGCTGTCGTGACGGCTCGAATCCTTAGGCCGGACGTGGATATCCTGAAGGTCTTCCGCGCTTTCCAACATGCCTTTTACGTCGACGCTCTCGATACGACGAATGGTGCTGTCCTTGCGGACGTGGGCTCCCGCACGCTCTCCGTGCTTGGCGGTCCGGTGACCGCCGCCGAATTCCTTGAAACGTGGAAGAAACGGAGCACCATCGAGGATGCCGCGACCGACTTTGCGACCGTCCGCGTAATGGGCGTGTCCAGCTTCCCCACGCTGTTCCTGAAGAGTGGAGGGACGCTTCGCAAGGTCGGGAACGGCTACGCTAATGTCGATGAGATCGAAGGATGTCTAGCGGCAATGGCCGCATAGCGGATCGACGAGAAACTGAACAAGGAGAATATGAAATGCCGATTGTCACCGTACAGGTAACCCGCGAAGGCACCACCCCCGATCGTAGCTCCGTCAGCCCCGAGGAGAAGGCCGCCATCATCACGGGCGTCAGCCAGGTGTTGCTCGACGTGCTGAAAAAGCCTCTCGAATCCACTTACGTCGTTATCGAAGAAGTCGAGCTGGACAATTGGGGATGGGGTGGCCTTCCGACCGCGCAGTACCGCAAGATCCTGGCTGACGCTGCGCGTGATCGGGAAGATCAGCCTGGAAAGTAAGCCCGTTCAGGTCGGCAGCGTTTCGCCGGCCTGTTCCTTGACGAGGTAGTCGGCATACCATTCCGGCCAGTTTTCGTCGTGCTTGCCGCCGTCGCGCTTCTCGTGCTCGCCATGGGCTGCGGCGACCCGTCGTAGCGCACTTGCAAGATCGCTGGCCGAGGTGAACGCCGCACCTGTTCCAGCGATCCGTCCGGGAAGCCTTGCCGTGACCTCTTGGAATAGCCAGCCGTTTCCGTCCGGATCGGAGAAGGAGGCGAACGAGCCGTAGCTCGACCGGGATGGATGTGGTCCGGGGAGGCGCTGGTCTGAACCTTTGTGATGGAAAACTCCGCCGGCGTCGTGGAAGACGCCACTCATCTCGGCACCGCGCGCCGCCACTGCGGCGCGCGCCATTTCGATGTCCGAGACGACAAGGTGGAGTCCTTGTGCCGAACCCGGCGCTGCGGCCGTCACGTTCGATCCGAAGATTACGGAGCAGGGCGAGCCAGGCGGTGTGACCTGAACGACGCGAAAGCCGTCCTTGCCTGAAACGTCGGCGTCGAGACGCCAGCCGAGGCCGGTGTAGAAAGACTTTGCGCGATCCACGTCGGACACTGGAATCACGACCACCTCGAGCTTCATGTCGACGTGGTCGACGTGCGACGGCGACCGAGTCCTGGGTTCTTGGCTGGCCATGTTCGATCTCCCTCTTTGGACTGAGTTCGCGGCATCTCTGCGACGCTGTGAACCATGCTCCCACGTCAGCACGGCCGTCCATTATGCGAAGGTGTCGATCATCGTCATCACACCAACCAGTCCGAAGGTATCGACAATACCTTCGGACAATAGCGCCCGCGCCTCTGCCGGACGATGCCTATGACGCATTCAATTCACAGGAGGACGTCATGTCAGCAGAAGTTGAAACACAAACGAAACTGTCGCCGACAAGGCGGGAACTGCTTGCGGCGACGGCCGCGACCGCCGCCCTCAGCTTTCTCCCAAAGCCAGTCCGCGCGGCTTCGGGAGACGATGCGGTCCGTCCGTTCAAATGTGCGATCCCGCAGAAGGAGGTCGACGAACTTCGACGTCGCGTTCGAGCCACGCGCTGGCCCGGCAAAGAGACTGTTCCCGACCGTTCTCAAGGCGCCCAGCTTCAGAAACTAAAGCCGCTCGTGGAATACTGGGGCAAAGAATACGACTGGCGTCGGGGCGAGAAGAAGTTGAACGCCCATGCGCAATTCATGACAAGGATCGACGGTCTCGACATCCACTTCATTCATGTCAGATCCACGCACGACAAAGCGCTGCCGCTAATCATGACGCATGGCTGGCCGGGATCGGTGCTCGAGCTCGTCAAGACCATCGGACCGCTGACGGACCCGACCGCACACGGCGGGGCCGCAGAAGACGCCTTCCATGTCGTCATACCTTCGATGCCTGGCTATGGTTTCTCACAGGTTCCTGATGAAACCGGGTGGGGGCCGGACCGCATCGGCCGTGCCTGGCACGTTCTGATGAAGCGGCTCGGCTACGACCGATATGTTTCGCAAGGCGGCGACTGGGGTGCTGTCGTATCTGACAAGATGGCCGCCCAAGCGCCTGAGGGCCTGCTCGGTATTCACACCAACATGCCGGCGACCGTTCCGCCCGAAATTGCCAAGGCGCTTGCTGATGGAGAGCCCGCACCAGCAGGCCTCTCCGCCGACGAAAAGGCCGCTTACGAACAGATGAATGCGCTCTACACAAAGGGCGCTGGCTATGCCCTCATGATGGTCACACGCCCGCAGACGTTGGGATACGCCTTGACGGATTCGCCCGTCGGCTTGGCCGCCTGGTACTACGACAAGTTCGCGGACTGGACATACAGCGGTGGCGATCCGGAGAAGTCGCTGACAAAGGACGAGATGCTCGACGACATCTCGCTCTACTGGTTCACAGGGACCGCTACGTCGGGCGCTCGGCTTTACTGGGAAAACAACGCAAACAACTTCAACGCCGTCGACATCAAGATACCGGCTGCGATCACCGTGTTCCCCGGCGAGATCTACCAGGCGCCGAGGAGCTGGGCGGAGAAGGCCTATCACAACCTCATTTACTACAACAAAGTCGACAAGGGCGGCCACTTCGCCGCCTGGGAACAGCCAGACCTCTTCACATCGGAACTGCGAGCAGCGTTCAGATCGCTGCGTTGACGACCCATGGACTTTTCACACCAGCAAGGACACTTATCATGGCCAACTTTCCAAGGGGTACAGCCCTGATCACGGGCGCGTCGTCCGGCATCGGAGCGCTCTACGCGGAGCGGCTGGCGCGACGCGGTTATGACCTCATCCTCGTCGCGCGAAGACAGGATTCACTCACAAGGGTCGCGAAGGACATCGCTCAGGCGACTGGACGTACCGTTAAAACGGTTCGGGCGGATCTAGGAGAAAGAGATGACCTTCTGAGGGTCGAGGGGATCCTTCGCAGCGATCCGTCGATAACGATGCTGGTCAACAATGCCGGCGTCGGGGCGGTCGAACCTCTTCTGATGTCCGACGTCGAGGCAATGGAGCGCATGATCAAGCTCAACGTCACGGCCCTGACGCGTCTAGTCTACGCCGTCGCGCCCTCGTTCGTAGCCCGTGAGCACGGCACGATCGTCAACATCGCCTCCGCATTGGGCATCGCGCCTGAAATCCTCAACGGCGTCTACGGAGCGACGAAGGCGTTCGTAATCGCTCTCACATTTTCCTTGCAGAAGGAACTGGCCGAGAAGAACATCCGGATCCAGGCGGTTCTACCCGGTGCGGTCGAGACGCCTTTCTGGGAGGCGTCTGGCGGTTCTCTCGACCATCTTCCCGATCAGATCGTTATGAAAGCGGACGACGCCGTCGATGCGGCACTCGCCGGTCTCGACATGGGCGAACTGATCACGCTCCCTTCAGTGCCCGATATCGCCGATTGGAACGCTTACGAGGCCGCACGGCAAAAGCTGATGCCCAACCTTTCGCGGAACGTCGCGGCACCCCGTTATCGGACAGCGGCGCTGGTTTCCTGATAATGTCATGGCCACATCATCGAAAGGGAGGTCAAAAATGCCCGACAGTGATCTACTGAGCCGGTTTCCGCGCGTCAGGTTGATGAACGGGCCAACGCCCGTCCAGCGGCTGAGCCGGCTGGAGGTTGTGCTTGGACCGAGACTTAAGGGCGTGTCCATCTGGGCGAAACGAGACGATCTCATGGAACTCGGCGGCGGGGGCAACAAGCTTCGCAAGCTGGAATTCCTGATCGGGCAGGCGAAGGCGGAGGGCTGCGACACGGTCGTTGTGATCGGTGGCGTGCAGTCAAATTTTGCCCGACTGGCAGCCGCCGTCTGCGCCAGGGTTGGACTTGCGTGCGAGTTGGTCCTTGCGCAGATGGTCCCGCGCGACAGCGAGATCTATCAGGTCAACGGCAACGTTCTCCTGGACCGGTTGTTCGGCGCACGCGTGCATGTTCTCGCACGAGGCGATGATGCAAGTGCATTCGCCGCCGGTCGAGCGGCCGAAGTCGCCTCGTCCGGCCGCAAGGCTTTTGTGGCCGTGCTTGGTGGGTCAACGCCCGTGGGTTGCTTGGGCTACGTGGACTGCGCCATGGAGATCGCGGCTCAATCTGCCGAGATGGCCGTAACATTCGACACCATCGTCATTCCAAACGGCAGCGGCGGCATGCACGCCGGTCTGGTGGCGGGCATGGTCATAAATGGCGAAGACCCGTCCCGAATAGTGGCGCACACCGTTCTTTCGCCGGCAGATGCTTGCATTCTTTCGACAGTGGAGAAGGTCAACGCCGTGCTCGGCCTGTTGTCCCGGCAAGAGCGCGTCGAGCCGAGCGAGCTGAACATCAGCCAAAGCCAGCTCGGGGGCGGCTATGGCATTCCGACAATCCCAATGGTCGAGGCCGTGAAGCTCGTCGGCAGCTCGGAAGGCCTTCTTATCGATCCCGTCTATGGGGGTAAGGCTTTCGCCGGACTGCTCTCCGATATTGAAGGCGACGTCATTCAGCCCGGTTCGAATGTGCTGTTTCTAATGACCGGGGGTTCCCCTGGCCTCTACGCATACGCCGACGCTCTGAACGACGAGTAATCCCCAAATCAGGGTTCCACCAATCAACTTAACCAGTGAGGATATCATGCCAGTAAAACCCAAGATCGCCATCATTATAGGCTCCACTCGCCACACTCGTTTCGCCGACAAGCCGGCGCAGTGGATACTCAAGCAGGCGAAGGCCCGTACTGACCTCGACGTCGAGGTGGTGGATCTTCGCGACCATCCACTGCCGTTCTTCGACGAAGTGGCGTCCAACGCGTACGCACCCAGCCAGAGCGCCGAGGCAGTGCGGTGGCAGAAGACGGTCGGCCAGTACGACGGCTACATCTTCGTCGTCGCCGAATACAACCGCTCGATCACGGGTGTCCTGAAGAACGCTCTGGACCAAGCCTACACTGAATGGGGCCGCAAGCCTTTCACTGCAATCGCCTATGGCAGCGCCGGCGGATCGCGCGCGCTAGAACACCTGCGTGGAATTGGCGTCGAGCTGCAGATGGTATCGACGCACGCGGCCGTTCATATCGGTGGCAGCGATTTTTTCGCGGTGTTTCCGATGGGCGGCAACAAGCCGATTGAAGAAATCGAGGCGGCGTTGCTGCCTTCAGCAAATATCGCGCTCGACGAACTCGCCTGGTGGGCGAAGGCGACGATGGCTGCCAAGGCTGCGGAAGTTTGATCGTCTAGTCCCGAAGCTTGGTCGCGGGAGTGTTGAACGCTCTCGCGGCGTCACCATTCCAATTCCGGAAAGCCATGACCTTCGAAATGACTTCCATCGGTAGTTTCCGGTCGGAAGCCGTGGGAGGAAGCGATGTATCGCCGGCGGAGCGGATGAAATCAATCTCCGTTTGACGTGATCGGTTAGGGTCCGGAGCCTTAGATGAAGGCGCTGGGGCTGGGCTATCAATGGCGATGCTCATGCCCGGATCGATGCAGCAAATTGCCAATCTCATAGGTGACGGAAGCTGCCAACGGTTTTCCAAGTCTAACGTCCTCAGCGCACTTTGCGATTATGCCGAATACCGGTTGGGTGAACGCCGTGTGACGGCAGTTCACCGGTGATCGATGCGCGTTTAAACCTCAATAAGAAACGCCTGCGAATACATGCTTAGCAGCCGTTAGCGAGCGACGCTAAAGGCTACCGATACCATGGTGCAAATGCGCCTTGCGGAAAGTGACCCCATAGTGCCGTATCGATACCCCTCAGTGTTTGCCGACAGGGCATTGGCAGGATGCTCAAGGCCGTTTCGTTCCTGCGGCGATCGATGCCCGGATCGCCACACGTTATCGCGGCGCCTGTAGAGCCGCGCCTCATTAATCCACCGACGAGCAAAAAGGAGAACTCTATGCCAACCCTCGCGAAAGGCTACGCTGCCACCGACGCATCTAAGCCGCTGACGCCATTTACCTTCGAGCGCCGCGACCCGAAGGATGACGACGTGGTCATTTCTGTCAAATACTGTGGTGTCTGTCACTCAGACATCCATCAGGCCCGCAACGAATGGGGCAACGCAGTCTATCCCATGGTTCCTGGTCACGAAATCGCCGGTATCGTGACAGCGGTCGGCTCGAAGGTGACGAAGTTCAGGGTCGGCGACCATGTCGGTGTCGGATGCTTCGTTGATAGTTGCGTAGGCTGCGCGACGCGTGATCTGGACAACGAACAATACCTGCCCGGCGTCGTGTTCACCTACAATGCCGTCGAGGCAGACGGCAAGACGGCCACTCAGGGTGGCTATTCCGACTCCATCGTCGTCAAGGAGGGCTACGTCCTGTCGATCCCGGACAACCTTCCACTCGATGCTTCCGCACCGCTCCTGTGCGCCGGTGTCACGCTGTATTCGCCACTCCGTCACTGGAAAGCCGGGCCGGGTAAGAAGGTCGCAATCATCGGCATGGGCGGCCTCGGACATCTGGGCGTGAAGATCGGCGCCGCGATGGGTGCAGAAGTTACGGTCCTCAGTCAGTCGCTTTCGAAGAAAGAAGACGGATTGAAGCTAGGCGCGACCGAATACTACGCCACTAGCGATGCATCCACGTTCGAAAAGCTTGCGGGCACCTTTGATCTCATCATCAACACCGTCTCAGCGCCGGTCGATTGGAACGCTTATCTAAATCTGCTGAAGGTCAACGGTACGATGGTCCTCCTTGGAATTCCAGAGCAAGCGATCGCGGTTCATGCCTTCTCGTTGATCCCCGGTCGCCGGAGCCTCGCAGGCTCGATGATCGGATCCATCAAAGAGACGCAGGAGATGCTGGATTTCTGTGGCCAACACGACATCGTATCCGAGATAGAGACGATCAAGATTCAAGACGTCAACGAAGCTTACGAACGCGTTCTGAAAAGTGACGTCCGCTATCGCTTCGTTATCGACATGGCATCCATCGCCTAAAGAGGGGCGGTAGGCGGTCCCCACGGCCGCCTACCGCCAAAAGGCTTCCCGGCGACACCTAAGTCCAATGGCGT
This sequence comes from Hyphomicrobiales bacterium, assembly GCA_900470805.1. Lineage (GTDB taxonomy): Bacteria > Pseudomonadota > Alphaproteobacteria > Rhizobiales > Rhizobiaceae > Rhizobium. Next base: position 102,731 of record UCCA01000018.1, read on the forward strand.
GGAAATAAAGGGTGATGTTTCCTGTTCACAATGGAAACAATTCAGAATTTTGATGGGAGGAACAAATGAGAGCCGACATCGTGCCGGGTGCGGCATTCCCCGACTATGAGCTGAGCGATCATACTGGCAAACGCCACAAGCTTTCCGATCTTCAAGGCATTTATCCCATGGTGGTTGTGCTCAGTCGTGGAAGCTACTGTCCGAAGGACCGGCGCCAAGCGGAGGGTTTGCTCCAGCTCCATCGCGAAATGACTGTTGGATATTGCCGTATGGTCACGATCAGCACCGACGCCATCGCCGAGACGCATGAGTACAGGAGCGGCGTAGGCGCGCAGTGGCCGTTCCTAGCTGACCCGCGGCGGATCGTTCAGAAAGACTTGGACATCGCCGAATATACCGACGCGATCCACAATCCGATGATCCCGCACGTGATCGTGCTCGAGCCGAAGATGATTGTATACAAAATCTACAACGGCTACTGGTTTTTTGGGCGTCCAACCGTCGAGGAACTCCGATTGGATTTACGCGCGGTCGGCATAAAAACTTTCGCCGATTGGGACATCACCCAACCGGCGCTCCGGGAGGCATGGAAGGACGGTCGCAAGGAGGGCTTCTTCCCGTACGGCCAGAGCACAGCAGAAACGCTGAGCGAAGCATGACTGTACAAGCTGCAGCCGAGCTCCGAACGCTTTCGGCAAAGCGAGAATGTTGATTGAGGCCGAAAGCCAATCGACACGTGTCGAAGCTCTGCCGCGGGCGCTTCGCTAACTCCCGCGACATGGTCGAAAGCGTTGGACGCTAAGCCGTCCTGAGCGCTTTCGGTAGAAGGGCTCCCGGAAAATCCTGGTAGGAGACAGGACGAAGGAAGCGGTAGATCGCCAAAGTGCCAACCGAAGTCGATCGTCCGTCCGATGTGGCCGGGTACGGTCCGCCATGAACCATGGCCGGGGAGACTTCCACGCCCGTCCCGAAACCGTTGACGAGAAGGCGACCGGCGAGAACCTCGAGTTGCGGGAGTATCTGCGAGGCGGCGGCCACGTCGTCTGCATCGATATGCAGCGCGATGGTCAACTGGCCCTCCAAGGATTCGACGACCCCGTACAGTTCGTTTTCGTCCTTGCAGCGAACGATTAGCCCTGCCGCGCCGAAGACTTCCTCCTGAAGCTCGGGATCGGCGAGGAATGCTGCGGCCGTGGTCTCGAAGAGCGCGGCTGCGGCCTGATGAGGCGTGCCCTCCTTTCCGACCGAGACTCGCGAGACCGACGATGCCGAAGACAGCCTTTCGACGCCCTTGCGATACGCCTCGCATATCCCGCCGGTCAGCATTGTCTGGGCAGGCGCTTCCGAGAGTGCTGCGGCCGCGCTGCCGATGAAGGCGTCGAGGCCCGCACCATCGACGGCGATAATCAGGCCGGGATTTGTGCAGAACTGGCCGGCCCCGAGCGTCAGCGATGACGCGAACGACTTGCCGATCTCGGCTCCACGGTTCAGCAGAGCATCTGGGAAGAGGATGACCGGGTTGATGCTGCTCATTTCCGCGTAGACCGGGATCGGCTGTTTCCGCTCCGACGCGATCTTCATCAACGCGGTGCCGCCACGACGCGAGCCGGTAAAGCCGACCGCCCGTACCCGGTGGTCGGCGACCAAGGTCTGGCCGACCTCGAAACCTGCGTCGAACAGGAGCGCGAAAGTCCCTGCCGGGAGCCCGCATGCGGCGACTGCCTCGACGACAGCCTTGCCGACCAGAGCGGAGGTTCCGGGATGAGCGGAATGGGCCTTAACGATGACAGGGCAGCCCGCAGCAAGCGCGGAGGCGGTATCGCCACCGGCAACCGAGAAGGCCAATGGAAAGTTGGAAGCTCCGAACACCGCGACGGGGCCGAGGGCCACGTTTCGCAGCCGAAGGTCGGGCTTCGCTGCGGGCTTGCGGTCAGGGTCAGCCGGATCGAAACGCAGTTCCTGGAAGTTCCCGTCGCGCACTTCCTTCGCGAAGAGCCTAAGCTGGCCGACCGTGCGTCCACGCTCTCCTTCGATGCGGCCGCGCGGCAATCCCGTTTCGTCGATCGCCCGCAGGACGAGCTCATCGCCAAGAGCGAGTATCCTCTCCGCGATTGCTTCCAGGAAGCTGGCCCGGTCTTCGAGCGATGTTTCCTTGTATACCGGGAAGGCCTCCCAAGCCAGGCTGGCGGCTTTCTCGACCTGCTCTCTGGTCGCTCCCGCAAAGCTCGGTTCCATGGTGCTGGCGTCGGCGGGGTTGGAGGCGGAGAACGGTGCAGCCGCGCCGCGTATGCTCGCACCGCCGATGAGGAGGTCGCCGGAGATTGCCATTTTGAATCCTTTCGAAGCAAAGAGCCGATGCCATCCTCCACCTGCGTTGCAGGCTCGACGGCAATGTTGGAGGTCGGCTGTCGAACTCAAATAGGCGCCCGCGAGGAGCATGCCAACCCTCGAGATCGCAAATAGTAATACTTTTAGAAAGCGCTGCATCCGGCGAGCTGGTTGCCCGCCGGACGGAGTGACTTCCGAATGAAGGCTCACGCCACTTGGGTAAGCGCAATCGCCGCCACGGTTTCCTTGGTGTCGACGATGGCGCTGGCGTAGCTTGGCAGATTAACCTCCAGTGCCGCGTGCATCATTTCAGGTGAGTAGTCAGCGACCGCGTCCTTCACGACCGTCACGTCGTAGCCAAGCTCAGCCGCGTATCGGACAGTGGCCTCGATGCATGTGTGGGCTACCAGCCCGATTACTATCACACGCTGAATACCGTGCCGCTTCAGCTCGAGATCGAGATCCGTGTTGGCGAAGCCGCTCGAGCACCAGTGTTCGGAGGCGACGACCTCTCCGGCAACAGGCACGAATTCGGCGCGGAACTCGCCGCCCCACGTTCCGAACTCGAAGCTTTTGCGGTTCCAAGCTGCCCGTTGTATGGGCGCTACGAACTTCCAGTTCTCGTAGTCGCCGGCCCGATAGCGATGATGCATCGCAAAGAAGACCCGGAGCTTGGCTTCGCGTGCAGCGGTCAGGACTTCGAGCATGTGCGGGATGCAGTTGTTCGCCTCCGCGACCTCCTTGATCCGGGGCCAGATCTTACCGCCCTCGGAGATGAAGTCGTTGTAGGGGTCGACCACCAGCAGTCCGGTGTTGCTCCGATCGAAGGATAGTTCTGTCATGATATTCTCCTTCGCCGGCTCACGCCGCTTTCGTGCTCGAATTCTTCAGCGCTGCGCGTTCGATGCTCGCGGCGAACAGTGGCGTCTCCCCCTTGTTGTGGGCGATCGACATCGGCTGTCGCTGCGTGCGGAAGAGCTCGAACGGGATACCCTGGCGACCGAGAGACGCCATCATTTCGTCCGTCGCGTAAGATTGGACGCGGTTCGTAAATTCGCAGCGGTTCGCATCGAGCTTCTTGACACTCAACTCCCAGGTGACGTGGATGGTCACCCGGCCGTTCGGCGTGAAGACGTCGGAATCGGAGTCGAGGATGAGATGGTCCTTTTCGCCGAGGGTCTCAAGGTAATGCTGGACCATGAGGCTGCCGCCGATCGTCTCGACGTTGATCGACATCCGCGTGCCGTCGGCCGCCGTCGTGAATCCGGCGGCTATGTGCGCCGGCGAGCAGCCCTGATATTCCTTCTCGGGCAGATTGAAGCACCATGTCGGGATATCGACCTTCTCGATCGGCGCGTTAATAATGGCCGAGAAGCTGGAGTCTACGATCTGATTTTCGAGGCTGTGCATTGGACTTCTCCGTTGTTGTTGAGTGCGGGAAGGGCGTCTGACACCCGCGCGCGACCTGCCGTTCAGCGCGCGGGCGCCGTCTCGGCCTACTTGTCGGCCAGAGTCTGGGTGTAGTGACCGAGCCGGGCTTCGATGTCCGGATCCTTCTGAAGGCCCATCTCCATCAGGCGGCCGATGTTCTTCTGTGCCGCCGGTCTCTGTACCGACGTGATGAACGCATCCCAACCGGCTGCAATCTCGGGATCGCTGGGGAGGCTTGCGAAGTCGACCAAGCGCTTCGTGTCGGCGATCGCCTGACGGTCAAAGCCTGAAATCCGCGTTGCAAGGGCGTCGACGAAGGGGTCGAGCTTGTCATCGTCGAAGGAACGGTTGACGTAGCCATATTTCTCCGCGAGATCTCCGTTGATGTCGTCGGAGCCGAGAAGAACCTCAAGCGCCCGGCCTCGACCCATGAGCCGCGGAAGTCGGGCCATCGGGCCACCGCCAGGAACCAGAGCGGCACCGACCTCCCACTGCGAGAGGATCGCGTTCTGACGGCTGGCGAAGCGCATGTCGCTTGCGAGGGCCAGTTCGCTCCCGACGCCCGTCGCCCGCCCGCGTATGAGTGCGATCGAGACGACCGGCGACTTGCTGATGCGGACGAGCATGTCCGGGAGCGGATGCAGGCCGGTCGGTCCTGAGGGGAGGCCGGTGGATTCAGCGAGCGGCGGCGTAAAGTTGTAGTGGGTGAGAAAGAAGCCCGGTACCGCGCTGTCGAAAACGACGACGCGCAGGTCGGGATCCGTTTCGATTTCGGCCACCACCTTTTCCATCTGCGGAATCGTCTCGGGTCCGAAGATGTTGAAAGGCGGATTATCGAAAGTGACGCGCCAGTAGGCCGGGGTCCGTTTTTGGACAGTAATCTGTGGCCGGTTTTGGGTCGATTCTGCCTTGAGCTCCGGAGGACTATCGACCTTCTCGGCGATCTTCGTCTGACCGGAAAGAGCAAATGCCGGCAGTAACAGCAGGGCCGCGGCTGCCAGGAATTTCGACGACATGAGGATGGTGCTTGTCGCAATTGGTGGTCTGACCTTCATGACTGCCTCCAGTTCGGGTTTGAAAGCGAAGACGCTTCGCTAGGATTCGATCTCGAAGACGAGTTCGATTTCGACGGGCATTCCGAGCGGGATGCTGGAAACGCCAAGCACGATGCGGGGTGGGAGCCTGTGTGCCCCGAAGACGTCAAGCAACAGTTCGGACGCGCCGTCGGCGACCTTTGGGTGATCGAGGAATTCGGCCGGGCAGGCGATATAGACGCCGAGCTTCGCGACCGAGCGGATCCTGTCCAGCGAGCCTAGGCGTTCCCGCGCGGCCGCAAGACCGCTAAGGCAAGCCGCGCGCGCTGCCGCGTAGCCTTCGTCCACGGCAAGCTCGCGACCGACAAGGCCGACATAGAGCGGGACGTGTCCCGCGACCGGAAGCATGCCGCTCAGGAAAAGCAGGGGGCCACTCTGAAATGCTTCCACGTATGCACCGAACGGGGTGGGCGCCTTCGGAAGACACAAAGCCAGTTGCTTTAGGCGCGCCTCCGCGCTCACGACTACCATTTTCCGAGATGTGCGCCGTTATCAACGTGCAGCACCTCCCCGGTGATGTTGGAGGATTCCGTGAGATAGACGACGCCGTCGACGATCTCCTGTACAGCCGTGATGGTGCCCATCGGCGACAGGGATTCAAGAAAGCTCCGTGGGTTCTTTGCGTGGAGTGGAGTGTCCACGACTCCCGGAGAGAGCGCGTTCACGCGGATGTTGTCCTTGGCAAACTCGAGCGCGAGGCTCTTGGTGATCGCGTTGAGGCCGCCCTTGGTGATCATCGGAAGCGACGCCATGACCCCGGCGATCGGATGATCCGTCAGGGACGACGTGATGGAGACGACGCTGCCTCCGGACTTCTGGCGAAGCATCTGTCCAATGGCGTGTTTCGTGAAATGAATGAATCCTTCGACGTTCGTCGCGCAAAGGCGCCTGAAGTCGTCGATGGTGTACTCGAGAAACGGTTTCGTGAAGAATACGCCGGCGTTGTTAACCAGGGCGTCGATCGAGCCGAACTGCTCCACGGCTGCATTGGCGACACGCTCGGCGGTTTCGGGATCAGCGACATCGCCGCTGATAAGCTCCAGCCGGCCGGCGCGGTCGAACAGGGTCGTCTCGCTGATGTTTCGGGAAGTGCCGACGACGTTCCAGCCTTTGTCTAGGAACGTCTTGACAAGTCCCGCGCCGATCCCTTGGGAGGCTCCGGTGATGATCACTGTCTTGTGCACGCTCATGTCTGCCTCCGTTTTGCGACGCGGGTACCCTTCGTCCGCAACGCAGCGGTCGGTCGCTATGTCTTCTGGTGATGGGTTGGGCCGGCTCTCGACCGGCAGATCGTTGGACGGTCACCCCATCCTCCGCTCTACCAGGACCATCGCGCTGAAACGTCGAACTCGATATTGTACCAAGGTGTCTCCGATACTTTCGGATCGGGTGCCCCGGTCAGCACACCAAGGTCCAATAGACGTTGAGGTTGGTCGGCGATATCAGCCTTGCAGTCACGCATGAAATGGAGCCCACATGACCCGTTGGCCGGATCGCCGCATCCTCGACCTGTTTGGTATCGAACTGCCCATCATCCAGGCGCCGATGGCCGGAGCGACGACTGTCGACATGGTGGTTGCCACAGCGAGAGCCGGTGGTCTTGGTTCGCTCCCGAGCGCGCAATTGACAGCGGAAGGGCTTCGCAAGGCACTGAGCGAGATCCGCGCCGCGGTCAAAGCGCCGATAAACGTTAACTTCTTTTCGCACATCTTGCCCCCCGACGATCCTGCTGCGCAAACACGCTGGAGAGCATTGCTCGCCCCTTATTACCTCGAGGCCGGGCTGGATCCGGCTGCGACAGTCGCCGGGGCCGGGCGCGCGCCGTTTGACGCCGCATTCTGCGAGGTCGTGGAGGAATACAGACCTGAGGTGGTTAGCTTCCACTTCGGCCTGCCCGACAAGGCGCTGGTGCGACACGTGAAAGGCACGGGTGCAAAGATCCTATCCTCCGCGACGACGGTAGCGGAGGCAGTGTGGCTGGAGGCCAACGGCGTCGACGCGGTGGTCGCTATGGGATTCGAGGCAGGCGGTCACCGAGGTAATTTCTTGACGAATGACATGACAACGCAGGTCGGCACGATGGCACTTGTGCCGCAGGTGGTCGACGCTGTGAGCGTCCCCGTGATTGCGGCGGGCGGAATCGCCGACGGGCGAGGGGTTGCCGCATCGCTGATGCTCGGGGCGTCCGCCGTCCAAGTAGGGACAGCATACCTATTCTGCCCGGAGGCGAAGATTCCCATCGTCCATACGAACGCGCTGGCCCAAGCAAAAGACGACAGCACCGCCATCACCAACGTTTTCACCGGCCGCCCCGCAAGAGGCGTCGTCAATCGCCTGATGCGCGAGATCGGGCCGCTTTCGGAGGCGGTTCCCGCATTTCCGACGGCAGGCGGCGCACTCGCCCCAATTCGTACAGCCGCCGAGGCAGCGGAACGCGATGATTTCACGAACCTGTGGGCGGGGCAGGCGGCAAACCTCGCTTCCTGGATCGGGGCGGAGGCATTGACGCGCGAACTCTGCCGGACGGCGCTTGAAGTAATAGAGCATCGTAGACCGGTCTAACGCATAGACGGAGCGTGTTGGAACCTCGGTGGGCAGCCTGCCGGGGGCCGGATGGTCACGCATCGACGTCCGGTTCCCATCTGAAGCGGATGGGTTGCGGGACGCCTGTCAAAAGAAAATTACCAGCAACAGGAAGAACGACGCTATGTCCAACCGGAGCCATAATCCCTTCGCTGTCGTGCTTGCAGGAGCGGCGTCGCTCGCGATAGCCATGGGGGTCGGGCGCTTCGCCTTCACTCCCATACTCCCGATGATGCTTCATGACGGAGTGCTGGATCTTACAAGCGCGGGAACTCTCGCCACGGCAAACTACGTCGGCTACCTAGTTGGGGCGCTGGCAGCGATGCTTGTTCCGAGGAAATGGGACCATACGTTCGTCATCCGCCTGACCTTGCTTTCGACAGTCCTTCTCACGGCGCTGATGTCCGCTCCCGTCGCGCATGCCTGGGTGGTTCTGCGTTTCCTCGCCGGCGTCGCATCGGCCGTGGGCTTCGTGTTTACCTCCGGCTGGTGTCTCGCGCAGCTCTCGGGAACCGGCAGCTCGATCGGAAGCGCCATATTCACCGGTCCTGGGGCGGGTATCGCAGCGTCGGGATTAGCCGCAAGCGGAATGACCTTCCTCGGCCTGTCGGGCAGCACTGCCTGGCTCGTGTTTGCCGGTCTCTCGGCGGTCATCAGCGCGATCATCTGGAAAACTTTTGGAAAGAATTCGAAGCCTTCCGACGCCTATTCAGTCGGGACCTCCACGCGCGCGTCCGGCAAGGTACCAAAGTCCGAAATGCCGCTATTTGCGTTCGCCTACGGGCTCGCCGGGTTCGGATACATCATCACTGCGACCTATCTTCCGGTGATCGCGAAGAACAGCATCCCCGGCTCGCCGCTTCTTACCGTATTCTGGCCGCTTTTCGGAATTGCTGCAGTTGCTGGCTCTCTGCTTGCCGCCCGCGTAAGTCACAAGGCCGACGTCAGGCTCCATCTGACCGGCGCATATCTTCTGCAGGCGGTCGGGGTGGCTCTGTCGGTGGTCTGGCGCGACGCGATTGGTCTTGCGGTGAGCAGCATTCTCGTCGGCTTGCCATTCACCGCCATCAGTTTCTTCGCGATGAACGAGATCCGAAGAATACGATCGACGCATCACGCTCGGTACATGGGGCTTTTGACGGCCGTTTTCGCCGTCGGACAAATCATGGGGCCGCCGGCCGTCGGAGCGATCATGGCACGTGTGGCGGACGTCGACGCCGGATTCGATCTTGCGCTCGCCATCGCCAGCATCGCTTTGGTGGTCGGGGCTGCGGTCTACGTCGTCATGATCGTGATGTTTCCAGGCGAGCGAAGCGCCGTGAAGGTCGTGCAAGCTATCCGCCGTCCCTAGATGCTGGCGCCGACGCCATCGTCGATGTTCAGGCGGACTGCCATGGCCATGATGTCCGGCAGCGATCGCGCGCCGGTCTTCTTCATCAGCCGGCCGCGGTGCGCCTTCACCGTGATTTCGCTGATTCCCAACTCGTAGGCTATCTGCTTGTTCAACAGTCCTTTGGTTATTCGAGACATGATCTCGCGCTCCCTGGGCGTGAGCGCGTCGTAGAGCTGTTGCAAGCGAGAGAGCACGGCGTCTTCTTGCCTGAACGTCTCACTGCGCGAAAGCGCCTCGCGAATAGCGCCGAGCAGTTCCGCGGAGTCGATAGGTTTGGTGAGGAAATCCATCGCGCCAGCCTTCAACGCTTGGACGGTTGCTGGCACGTCCCTGTATCCCGAGATGAAGATGATGGGCATCTTGTTTCCGCTCCGGGTGACCATCCCCTGGAGATCGAGACCATTCAGATCCGGCATGTTCACGTCGAGCAGGAGGCAGCTTGGGGCCGCGACATTTGCTGCCTGCAAGAACGATTGGGCGGAGTCGAACAATACCGGCCGCCAACCTGCAGCCGTGATCAGCATCTCGAGAGACTCTCGGACGGACAAATCGTCGTCCACGACGAAGACGATCGGCGGAGAAACGGGATCGACTGTTGAAACTATCGCGTCAGTCATCGTCGGCGCCATCCGCTGTGTTTGACTTCCAATCGAGGAAGGCCAAGCTCTTCCCCTTCAGCATCCATAACATATCACGTTTGCGCGCCGATGGCACCGAATGTCATCAGTGCGTGCCGGCGAGAAGACGTTGCAGCATCCCGGTTCGATTTCCATTGGACGATGGTATCGGGCGCGAGAGCCGTCTCCATCTCAAGAGAACGCATGCGACACCATCGTCCAATGGAACCGGTGAGCGCCAGCGCGCACCATATATCGGTCGGTGGATGGCGCATGGGAGATGCCCGGCGTCTTGTCTGTTCGATTTCAACAGGGCTCTGCGCCCTAAGGAAACAGCGGAGAGAGCGATGAACAAGATCCTGATGGTGCTGACTTCGCACGATCGTCTAGGAAATACCGGAAAAAAGACGGGCTTCTGGCTGGAGGAGTTCGCGGCGCCCTACTACGTCTTCAACGATGCCGGAGTGGCCATCACGGTGGCGTCGCCGCGCGGCGGACAGCCGCCAATCGACCCGAAGAGCGACGAGCCGGAAAATCAGACGCCTTCGATGACCCGTTTCAAGGCAGACAAGGACGCCCAGTCAGTGCTGGCCAACACCGTCCGCCTTGCCAGCGTTAATGCGAAAGACTTCGACACGGTCTTTTACTCCGGCGGCCATGGCCCCATGTGGGATCTGGTCGAAGATCGCAAGTCGATCACGCTGATCGAGGACTTTTATGGTGCTGGTAAGCCGGTGGCCGCCGTGTGTCACGCGCCTGCCGTCTTCCATCACGTGACCTACCAGGGTCATCCAATCGTGAAAGGCAAACGCGTCACGGGATTTGCCAACACTGAAGAGGAGGCCGTTCAGCTTACGAAGGTAGTTCCATTTCTAGTCGAGGATGATCTTAAGTCGCTCGGCGGCCAGTATGAGAAGGCGGAGGACTGGGCGAGTTTCGCCATTATCGACGGTCGCCTTGTCACCGGACAGAACCCGGCGTCGTCGACCGCTGCGGCCCAGTCACTCCTCACGTTGCTCTAGTAGCGGGAAAATTGGAGGATTCCCATGAACTGGCATCTCATAGAAGTTGACGGCGACGAGACAAAGCGAGGAGACGGCGGTCCGATCGACGTACTGATCGAATTCTATCGTGCCTTCAACGCTGCGGATATATTGGGACTCGAAGCAGTCTGGTTTGATGACGCGTCGCCAAGCATGGACAATCCCATCGGTGGCATCCGCCGAGGCTGGAACCAGATCGCTGAAGGATACTCGAGGCTTTTCCAAGGGCGGGCAAAGGTCCACGTGACCTTCCACGACTTCACGAGCCAAGGAGGAGACGACTGGCACCTCTTCGTCGGCCGCGAACGTGGGATATGCCGGACGGTGGAAGAAACGCTCGATGTCGCCTTCCGAACGACACGCTGGTTCGTACGGAAGGACGGCGTCTGGCGGCAGCTCCACCATCACGGGTCTGTCGAGGATCCGAAGATGCTGGCCGACTATCAAAGACTGATTTTCGGATAAGCCTTACAGGGCGTTGGAGATCGCCCGCGACGCAATGTCACTACCGTCGATCGTGTTTTCGAACGAGCGGAGCGACATCCGTTCCGAGCAGCTCGATCGAACGCCGCATCGCCTCGCTCTCAAGTGCGGCGGTGCTCATCTGGAACGTGAAGCGAGAAACGCCACCAAGTGCCTCGGCGGCCTGCAGGATCTTGGCTGCGACGGTCGTCGGGCTGCCGACCGCGAATGCGCCCTGCGGACCGCACATCTGTTCAAACTGGGTGCGCGTCGGTGGCGCCCAGCCTCGCTCCTTTCCTGCGTCCGTGAACATCTGGAACCAGCCGGGAAAGAACGCGCTTTTGGCGCCTTCGTCGGTTTCGGCTACGAAGCCGAGCGCGTGCACACCAACCTTCTTGTTCTCGGGCGGATGTCCGGCCGCATCCCAAGCACCACGATAGAGATCAACCAAAGGTCTGAAACGTTCGAAGCTTCCGCCGATGATCGCCACCATCAGCGGCAGGCCCAGGGTGCCGGCGCGGACGAAGGATTCGGGGGTGCCGCCCACGCCAAGCCAAATTGGAAGAATGTTCTGATGCGGGCGAGGGAAGACGCCTTCCCCATTGAGTGCAGGACGAAAGCGGCCTTCCCATTTGACGTCGGGCCGCTCCCTGATCTTGAGCAGCAGCTCAAGCTTTTCCAGAAATAGAGAATCATAGTCGCGCAGGTCGAACCCGAAGAGCGGGTATGCGTCGACCGACGATCCGCGCCCGACAACGATTTCCGCCCGTCCGCGTGAGATCAGGTCCAGGGTGGCGAACTCCTGGAAGAGCCGTACGGGATCGGCGGCGCTTAGGACGGCGACGGCGCTTGTCAGCCTGATCGTTTTTGTGCGTGCCGCGGCCGCCGCGAGGATAACCGCCGGTGCGGAGTCTAGCGCATTTTCGCGGTGGTGCTCGCCCATCCCGAAGACGTCCAGTCCGACCTGGTCCGCCAACTCGACTTCTGCCAGCACGCTCTCCATGCGGTCGATGGCGGACTGAAGGTTCCCGGTCGTCGGGTCTCGCAGAAGCATGGCGAAGCTGTCGATACCGATTTCCAAAGGCGATCCTTTCCGGCCGTTGTCGCCGTAGCTGATAGATATCCTACGGTAATCCCACGCGGAAGAGAGGGTACGCCAGTCAGCTTCTTTCCATGGATGCTATCGAATTTTCAGATAGGCTGATCGCGTGCGGATGGACGCCGATAGCAGGCACAAGGATGCCGCAAGTAGCACAAGATCCTTCAGCAGGAACTGACCTGGGACGGCGGATATGGCCGGGAATCCGCCTGCGGTTTGTTCCTCCACGCCAGGCGTTGTTAGAAGAAAGGTCAGAGTGATGATGAAGGTCGCAGCCGACATCGCGCCACCGAGGACTGAAAAAAGAGGGCTGAATGCTCCAGCCACCAGCGCTGCCGCCGTCGACAACTCGAGCACGCCGATCACGTAGCTCGCTCCCTGAACTCCCACGAGCGTCGTCAACCAGCCAACTACGGGACTATGCTCTACGAAGGGCGCGATCCCGGCCGCTTCATAGGCAGTAAACTTCATGCCGCCGAACCACAGGAAGATCACGATCAGTGACCAACGCAGCAGCGCGAGAGCCCGATATGTTTCCTCGGCAGTCGATAGGGAGTTCTCGATCGTTCGGTTTGTCATAGTTCAATGTCCTTGGGTTGAATGCCCGCCCGGCTGTTGCGGCGGACAGGCTCCCGTAATGGTTGGAATTTGCCCGACGACGCGCCGCTACGCCCACTTGTCGACGTCGATGACGGCTTGGGCGAATGCCTCTGGCGCCTCCTGCGGGAGATTGTGACCGATCCCGCCGCTTACGAGGCGATGTTCGTACTTCGCCTTGAACTTCCCAGCGTACGCCTTCGGGTCCGGGTGGGGTGCGCCGTTGGCGTCGCCTTCCATCGTTATCGCCGGAATATCGATCTGAGGGCCGGCTGAGAGTTTGGCCTCGAATTCGTCGAACCGCCTTTCGCCGTCCGTCAATCCGAGGCGCCAGCGGTAATTGTGCACAACGATTGCAACGTGGTCTGGATTGACGAATGCCTTGGCGCTGCGGCTGAACGTGGCGTCGTCAAACTTCCACTTCGGTGATGCGAGCTGCCAGATAAGTTTGGCGAAGTCGTCGGTATATTTTTCATAGCCTTCGCGGCCACGATCCGTTGCGAAGTAGAACTGATACCACCACTGCAGTTCGGCGGAAGGAGGCAATGGCGCCTTTCCGGCCATCTGGTTTCCGATCAAATACCCACTGACTGAAACCAAACCCTTGCATCGTTCCGGCCAGAGCGCGGCCACGATGTCGGCTGTCCGCGCGCCCCAGTCGAACCCGGCCACGGTCGCCTTGTCGATCTTCAGGGCGTCCATCAGCTTGACCGCGTCCACAGCAAGCGCCGACTGCTGGCCATTACGCATCGTGTCGTTTGAAAGGAACTTCGTGCTGCCATAGCCCCGCAGATGCGGGACGATCACCCTGTGACCCTGATCAGCAAGCAGCGGCGCGACGTCCACGAATGCGTTGATGTCGTAGGGCCAGCCGTGGAAGAGAACCACTGGCGAGCCGTCTGCCGGGCCGAGATCGGCGTATCCAATGCTAAGATCCCCGGCGTCGATTTGTTTATCGGCAAGAAGTTCTTGCCCGGATGACCGAACGGTATTCTTTTTTTGGGCGGCTTCCGCTGCCCGCCCTGCAAGGATTCCGGCCGCCGTCAAGCCGATTGCCACCCCGCCGAACGAACGGCGTGTGAGGTTCCCTATCTTGTGATCGCTCATGACTGCTTCTCCGATGATGGGGGTGAACGGGGGCCCAAAACCCTGTCTTTGGACGCGTTTCCATGCGGAGTTTGGGACAGGCGGGAGCGGCCCGCTAGTGGACGAAAGTGTCGGGCATACGAAGGTGTCGCCGATACCTAGGTTCAACAGCCTCAATTTTCGGCCGTCGACATACTGACCTCCTGGCCACGGCGTTCCGCCGGCAGTTTTCAGGAGAAGACGATGAGCTACCGCCGTGATGAACCGTCAGGATCGATATTTCCCGGCGTCGTGATCCTCTTCGCGATGGCGGGCCTTGTCGCGGCCCTGGTCTATATCAGACAGCCCATCGCTTCAGTTCGCGTCTGGGTGCCGGCTCAGTCCAGTCAGGCTCCCGCACGCAGGTCTTCTGAGAATTGCTCACCCGTGTGGGCTGAATGCGGCGCGGCGGACCCGGTCTAATCATGCACCGGGGGCGTCAACCTATGTATCCGCCTTTAAACAGTTGTGGGGCACCGTTGTGGCCTGAGGACGTAGCCATAATACGTGGCCTGATCAGGGAGCATTGCGACCGCCGTCATTGCGAGAGGGAAGGCGCCGAAGCGCGGGATGCTGCCAGGCACCTTCTATGGTGGTTTCAGAGCGGAGTGACCGACCGCGACAACCTGTTTCGACTTCTCCCGCCGGCCTGATCAATCAGAGCTTATGCCACTTGGCTCACCTATCCTCCTCGCTCGGAAGCGTACGTCTTGCGACCGTCAAGGCGGCGACTAGGACTAGCTTTGCCCGCGCAGAGGCTCCTTTGTGTCAAGGCGATCATTGTGCCTTCGGCCATCGGACCTGAAAGGGGCCGTATCCTGGCGGGAGGAGACGGCCCAAGGCGGATCATTGCTTGATCCGCACGCTCCGGCGGAGGGGAGGACGCAGGAGCGTTCGCTGTTTTGCAGCGTGTCGCCTGCGGGGAGGCGAAGACGACATTGAGACGGTAGACCCGACCAGTCGGCAGCATAAGTGGACTTTGGTATCGGAGTGCGCGCTCATTAGTCGGCAAGACGGGCCAGGCATATTTGCCGCAACTACCTATAGGTGCTTTTCGCTCTAAGACTGCCAACCGTAAGCACGCTATGGATTTGTCGGCGTTTCAACTGTACTTTCAACAGACGATGGCGCGTTTGCGCGGGATGTCGTGGCGGGGATTTCATCGCAGATGGCCTACGAGATTCTGCTACAAAAAACCTTGCTCGACGCTCTGCTCATTGGGTTGAACGCGGATTTTGCCGGCATCGTCCGAGACGTATGGAGTGACGATCGGGCCTTCGAGTTAGTACGCACTTCGCAAGAATTTTCCGAGGACGACTTGGAGGCTGTCATCAGCCGTGAGTGTTCTCCTGAAACCAGTGGTCTCCCGGAAGCGGTGACGATCGCCGGTATCAAGGTCGTGCTACATAAGAGCCCCATTGAAGGACGGATCCTCCGAACATTAATTGTCGGATGCAGGCGTCAGGGCTTTCCGACGGACGAAGAGCGTAGGGTACTGGCGCAGGCCATACTGCAGGCGACGATCGGTCTGGACCACGCACGAGCAGAACAAGACCGCAGTACCACGTTGCAATCCGGAAACACGGCCGATCTTGCGGAAGTGGTAGATTCTCTTCCCGGCCTCGCTTGGTCGGCCGCACCGGACGGTTCCGCCGAATATTTCAACGGTCACTATCTGAGATATGTAGGCTTGAACGCCGAGCAGCTTCGCGGTGTTGGATGGACGGCGACGGTGCATCCTGAAGATATCGAGGGACTGGCCGAGGAATGGAGACAGATGTTGTCCCAGCAGCGGGGAGGCGAGGCCGAGGCGCGGATGCGTCGCTTCGACGGCGAGTATCGCTGGTTTCTTTTCCGCACCAACCCGTTGCTCGACAGATCGGGTTCGCTGGTTCGCTGGTACGGTCTCAACATCGATATCGAGGATCGAAAACGTGCCGCGGACGCCTTGATGGCGAGCGAGTTCCATCTGCGCCAGCTCACCGAAACCATCCCGCAAGCCCTCTGGAGCGCGACGCCGGACGGTGCGATCCAATATCTGAATGAGAAAGGCCTTAAGTTCCTTGGGGTAAAGGCGGACGAACTCGACGACGGAACATGGTGGACGGATGGTCTCCATCCAGATCAGGTGGAGACGACCATTCGCACGTGGCGGCATTGTGTCACTACCGGGGAGCCCTATCAGGTCGAGGTTCTTAACAGGCACCCCTCGGAAAAGGACTATCGATGGATCGACGTGAGGGCGCTTCCGATGCGCAACGACGCCGGCGAGATCCTGATGTGGTACGGCAGTCTTATTGATATCCATGATCGCAAGATGGCGGAAGAAGAAATGGCGGCCAGCGAGAGGAGGCTGCAGGTCATCATCGACACCATACCTGGTATGGTCTGGTCGGCGCTTCCCGACGGTGGCGGAGACTTCGCGAACCGCCATTTCCGAACTTATCTCGGTCTGACCATGGATGAAGCTCGAAACTGGGGCTGGGCGACGGCGGTTCATCCTGAAGATCTTCCGGACTTGATGGAGGCCTGGAGAGTAATGGCCGAACGCGTCGAAGCCGGGGAGGTGGAGGCGAGGTTGCGTCGTTCGGACGGCGTTTACCGGTGGTTTCTGTGCCGTGGCAACCCACTTGTTGACGAAAACGGCGACGTCAAATGGTTCGGCATCAACGTTGATATTCACGATTGGAAATTAGCGCAGGACGAGTTGCGCGAAGCCCAGGCCGATCTATCTCACATGACCCGCGTCATGGGCATGGGACAGCTCACCGCCGCCATAGCCCACGAACTTGCGCA
This sequence comes from Hyphomicrobiales bacterium, assembly GCA_900470805.1. Taxonomy (GTDB): domain Bacteria; phylum Pseudomonadota; class Alphaproteobacteria; order Rhizobiales; family Rhizobiaceae; genus Rhizobium. Next base: position 119,299 of record UCCA01000018.1, read on the forward strand.
GCCGCTCTTCGGTATCATGACCAACGCCAGCGCGGGATTGGAAATGCTCAACATGAAGCCGCCACACGTAGAGGGCGCTCTGGAGACGGTCAGGCGCACGATCAGGGACGCCAACCGCGCTTCTGACGTCACTGAGCGGCTTAGGGCACTTTACAGCAAACGCGATCCCGTCGTGGAAGTGGTGGACCTCAACGCCATCGCCCAGGAAGTGATAGGGTTTGCGCACGGTGATCTGCGCAAGAGTGGCGTGAGTCTGCGAACAAGTCTCGCCGCTGATCTGCCAGTGATCAAGGGCGACCGCATCCAGTTACAACAGGTCATCTTCAACTTTATCAAGAACAGCAGTGAAGCGATGGATGGCGTTTTCGGTCGATTGAAAGAGCTGGAGATTTCGACCATGCGCGAGAGCGGGGGCCACGTTCGTCTTGCTGTCAAAGACGCTGGGGTGGGGTTCGATCCGGTTATGTCCGAGAAGCTGTTCAGTCCGTTCTTCACCACAAAGGCCAACGGGATGGGTGTCGGTTTGTCGGTCAGCCGTGCAATCGTCGAAAGCCATAACGGGCGGCTGTGGGCGGAACCGAACACCGTCCATGGTGCCACCTTCGCCTTCTCCATCCCGACTGATGAATCTATGACGCCTATTCCTTCGGGGACTCCTTAAATCCAATGCTTGCATAGCTTCCCCCTCTAGCTTGGCGGCGACCTGCCGCCGTCGACTGCGACCGTAAACTGGAACATGGCCCCGTTTGGGAACGCGTCCGTCACCCAGAGTTGCCCTCCGTGCCCTTCAATGATGGAGCGGCAGATTGACAGGCCCATGCCAAGCCCTTCGGTCTTTGTGGTGTAAAAAGGTGCAAAGATCTTCTCCAGGTTGGCCAGGTCGACTCCCGGTCCGGAATCTTGCACGACCACATGGACTTCCCCGGCCGCGGACGCGGTTGTGGTGATCTGTATCTTTCGTCTCTCTACATCGCCGTCCCTGATCGCATCGATGGCATTCATGATCAAGTTCAGGACAACCTGTTGCAATTGAACGCGGTCGCCCTGAATCAGCGGCAAGCCATCTGCAAGATGACTTTCGATTAGCACTCCGCTTTTCGACGCGGCGCCGCGAGTGAGGCTGATAATGTCCAGGACAACATCGTTGATCGACAGCGCCGCCATTTGGGGCGGGGCCTTCTTTATCAGGGTACGGATACGGTCGAAAACCTCGCCCGCGCGGCGGCCGTCGCGGATGACGCGGACGAGCGCCTCCTGCGCTTTGGAAACGCTCTGGCGATCCTCAGCCAGCCAGAGCATCGCGGTTTCCGCGCTCACGACTACGCCCGATAACGGTTGATTCAGTTCGTGCGCGATCGAGGCAGCCAGGTGACCCATCGTCGCCACTCGGTTCGCATGCGCCAACTGCAACTGAATTTCGTGCAACTGCCGCTCTCGGTCTCGCGCAAGTTTCTCGGCCCGCTTTCGATCGGTCAGGTCTACTATGAACGCGACGCCTTCCTTTCTTTGGCGTTCGAAGATAGCTGCGCCGATGAGTACCGGGACGAGGACGCCGTCTTTTCTGATATATTCGCCCTCGAACGGTGCCGCGACGCCTGTCTCCATCATCTCGTCGAAGATGTGGTCGTCATTGGGATTCCATTCCCGCGGCATCAGGTTCTTCCACCGTACCGCGCCGGAATGAAAATCATCCACGCTGTATCCGACGATCTCGAGAAATGCCTCGTTCGCGTCTGTGATCCGGCCCTCGACATCCCAGGTGAATATCCCGATGACGTTCGCATTGAACAGGCGTCGCACGCGCGCCTCCCGTTCTTGGAGGTCACTGTAAAGCCGCGTGTTTTCAAGCGAGATCGCCGCCTGCGAAGCCAGGAGTTCAAGAACCACCGCCCGATCCGACGTGAACACATGCGAAGCCAGAGTGTTTTCCAGATAAAGGAGCCCGCTCATCGTTCCTTGACGGACGAGCGGGAGGCATAATACCGATCTGGGAGTCCGAAGATTGAAGTACGGGTCTCCCGTGAAGAGCTGTCGGACCCTGGCATCGTCGAGAACGACGGGCTCTTGGGTCCTCATGACATATCGGACGAGGGTCTCTGGAGCTGCTGTCTTGCTATTGGAGTAGTGAAGGACGACGTCGTCTCCGTCGGTGCGCGCCTCGACCTCAATCCTGTAGTCCGTCTGGTCCGGCAGGATCAGCAGTCCGCGATCCGCGCCGGCGTTCTGCAAGGCGATTGTCATCAGCCGCTCGATCAGCCTTGGAAGGAGTATTTCGCTTGAGAGCGCTTGCGATGCGCCCACGATCGCCGCGATGTCCAGTTGCCTTCCGGGAGGGGAATTGATCTTGGTGCCGAGCGGGTTCGCTAGACCGAGCTGCGAGTGCCGGGCCTCTAAGCGTCGGACCTTTCCATCTGCGCCCCAGCGGATGTAGCCTTCTCGGGCTCTAAAGAGATACATGTCGGCAATGTCTTTGAACCCGCGGGCGAGGTAAAACCTCGAGGCTCGCTCGAGAGCCAGCGCCTCGTTTTGGATGAATCCGTTCTGGCGAGACGAGCGGATAGACAGTTCGTAGAGACGCTCGGCATCGAGGTCGCGTCCTTCAAGGCTTGCGATCCCGGCATCGACGAGCGCGATACGGTTCTCAAAGTTTTCAAGGCAGTTGTCGCTCCAGAGTTGAAGCTGTTTCCGGTGGACGTTAATTATCTCGATATGTGTGGTGTTTCGGTCAGGCGTCACCCCTTTCTCGATCGCTCCGAGGTGCGCGATGGCGGCGTAAAAATGGTATTCCGCTTGTTCGATAAACGCGGAGGTGGTCCAAAGGAGCGATTCCGCCTTGGCGGCCGCATCCAACGCCTCCTCGTAGTCGTCGTTTAGAACGCAGAGCTGTAGTTTTCGTATCCAGTATCGGCAGGCAGCTAGGACCAGGCTACGGTCGCCCTCGAGACGTCGCTCGAAGACAGCCTGGTCGAAGTGCGTGCCATCAATCGAGACGAAGTCAATCTCCAATCCTCGAAGTCCGCGGACAAGCGATCGCTGGCCCACGAGGCTTTCGACAACCGCGCCGAACTCCGCCTTGGTTGCGAAATTGATGCCTTCCACGGCGGCCTTTTCGGCATCCTCCAGCCTATCGCCTGAGAAAAGCGCATAGATGACGGAGTGATTGCAGCAATAGCCGGCAAAAGCCAGATCACCGATCTTGATGGCCTCGTCGAATGCTTGCCTGATGAAGGGACGCCCGAACCGGACGTGCTGAGACCATGGACTGATGCGGGTTCCGAAGTTGAGATACACGCGAGCGCCGAATTCACTGGCTCCTGGCCTTTCAAGGAGGTCGAGACTGAGCTGCCCGAAACGAAGCGCCGTCGCGTAGTCCCCGAAATAGGAAGCAAGCACCAAGCCCAGCCAGACGTAGCCGCAGCAGGACGCCGGGCTATTCCCCGCTTCGAGACTTAGCACCACCATCCGGGCGATCATCAGGCGATGAAGCCGGGGGTCTACGTTGACCGCCGTCGGGACGAGCCTCGTGAGCACATCGAGTGTCGCGCGCGCGACGTCGTCCCTCATAGGGGGCAGGTCGATCAGTTCCTCGATCTCTCTGCCGCCGAGCTTCTGCCAGATGAGCGCGACCTCATCACGGACGTCTTTGTCGGACGGCTTTTGAGGCCAGACCTGCCCGATCCGCCGAAGGAATTCAAGGCCGACCTCCACCGCTCTGTCGGGGCGGACGAGAACCGTATAAAGATCCACGGCCTGACTGGTGACGGCGGCTTGGTCCGTAATGCTTGCTGCTCGCTTCGAGAGTGCGGACAACCGATGCTCCGCGGACGCGTGCTCTCCGGTAATGTACTCGCACTCCGCCATCTGGAGTTCGAGTTCGAAGGCGAGGTGGTACTGCCGTGTCCAGCAATCCTGCGCCAGAAGCGCGCGGCCAGCCGCGAAGTATTTCGAAGCAGAAGGATATGCGGCGGCGTTCTTGGCGCGTTTGCCTGCGATCAGATTAAGTTCCGCTATCTGATCGCGCTCCTCGTTTGAAGCGAGTGAAACAAGATTCCCATTGAACTGGCCCACGATGTCGAAGACCAGCTCCTCGCGTCGTTCGCGAGGCGTCTCGGCTAGAAGTAACCGGCCGATGCGGAGATGCGTGGATGCTCGTGTGTCCTCAGGGATCAACGAGTACACGGCCTCCTGAACTCGATCGTGCTGAAATGCGTACGAGCTCTCCATTCGGAAAACCAGATTTGACTCAACCGCCTCCCGCAGACCTTCGTGCAGCTCGTCGAGTGTACTTTCGCAAACTGTGGCCAGCAGATAGAACTCGGCGCTTGCTCCGATGCAGGCAAGCTGACGCAAAGCTGCAAGGCAGGTTGGTTCAAGTCGACCCAGCTTTAGGATCATGAGATCTACGACATTGTCGCTATATCCCTTCGCATGGATGCGCTCGATGTCCCACGACCATTTCAACCCGGAATGATCGAAAGTCAGTAGTTGTTCGTCGGCAAGAACTTGCAAAAACTGGATCGAAAAGAAGGGGTTTCCAGCCGTCTTGTCGTAAACCAGTCTTGCTAGAGGATCCGCGACATTGAGCTCGCAGCGAAGGGTATCGGTGACCAATTGGGACAGATCGTCGGGTGCGAGTGGCTGAAGCACAATGTCATTGATGATGGCTCCCGAAGTTCGGATGGTTTCAAGCATCCGCGTGAGGGGGTGTGACCCATCGACTTCGTTGTCTCTGAACGTACCAATCAAAAGCAGATGCCGCGTTTCCGGCTGCGTCATCAGGTTTTCAACAAGATCGAGAGATGCGTCGTCGATCCATTGCAGGTCGTCGAGGAAAAGCACCAGTGGGTGTTCGGGCATCGTGAATACGCCGACGAAGCGTCGGAGTGCGTTTTGAAATCGGCGCTTGGCGTCGGTGGGGCCTAGATCGGCCAACGGCGGTTGCTCACCGATCACGAGCTGTAGTTCCGGGATCATATCCACGATCAGCGATCCGCTCGCGCCTAATGCATCGAGAAGCCGGCGCCGCCATGCTTGAAGTTCGGGCTCGCTCTTGCTGAGGATTTGCTGGATCGGAATGCGGAGGGCCTGTGCGAGCGTCGCATAGGGAACGTCGCGCATGAATTGGTCGAACTTGCCTGTGACGTATATTGCTCGAGACTGTACTACCAACTTGTGCAGTTCGCTCACCGCCGACGACTTTCCGATGCCAGAATAGCCGGAAACTAGGACAAGTTCGGGCACTCCGGAGTCGATCACGCGGTTGAAAGAACCGAGCAAGCTCGCGACGTCATAGTCACGGCCATAGAGCTTTTCTGGAATGAGCAAGCGGTCTGGTATGTCGTGGCTCGCCAAGGAAAAAATGCCGATGCGGCCTCGCGTCTCGAGCTCGCCGAGGCAGAGACGAAGATCGTACTCGATGCCCGAAGCTGTCTGGTACCGCTCCTCGGCGGTCTTGGCGAGGAGTTTCATGGTCATCCGGGAGACGTTTTCCGGAATTGCGCGCAGCCGCTCGTGCGGGGGCGTCGGCGTTCTGGCGATGTGGCAGTGTACCCATTCGACCGGATCGGAAGCAATGAATGGCAGCGACCCCGTCAGCATTTCATAGAAAGTTACTCCGAGCGAGTAGAGGTCGCTCCGCGAGTCAATCGATCGGTTCATTCGCCCCGTCTGTTCGGGGGCCATGTAAGGCAGTGTGCCCGAAATGGATTCCGGGGGGGCGGGAGTGCTGCGCTCTCGCGATATTCGTGAGGCGATACCAAATCCGGTAAGCCATGCGTCATTCATCGCATCGTTGACCAGGATGTTTGCCGGATTGATATCCTTGTGAATAAGACCTCGGGCGTGAAGGCCACCAAGAGCCTGCGTCAGCTTGACTGCAAGGCGAAGAAACCTTTCGATCTCCATCGGGGTTCCGACAACGTTGCTGAGCGGCTCCGCCCCCGGATCAGTGAGAACGAGCATCGTGCGGCCATGTTCATGAACGAGGTCCAGCGGGCGGACAGCCCACGGCGCGTCGAGATGGTCTCTCAGGTCGAATTCTGCTACGAGGCGGTTAACACTTGCGATCGACGGGTTGTCGCCATTCGCCATAGCCACGATGACAGGCTGGCTTTCCTCGTCGGGTTCATTGCGAGAACCTCTGAACAGGACGCGCTGCCCGTCCTCCCAAAGCATATGAAGGAGAGTTAGGTTGGCGGCGCCCCCGGCTGCGCGTTGCTCCATGTCCAGCCTTCCTCTAATTCTCCGCGAGGAGAGCTGCAGCTCGGACCCGCCTGCAGCCCTGATCGGTATGGGCTGGCGCGACTATGTTCCTCGGCTCAGGGCGGGTCAAATCTTCCATCGGCGGCTTCACCTCGGCCTCGATGCGAGAGCGGCTCGGATGCATTGGACAAGTTGCTTGGTGTCGAACGGCTTGCCAAGATAGCAGACGATGCCAGAAGACAAGGCGCGTGCCCTAGCGGCGTCGCTAGGGTAGGCCGTAATCAAAATCGTGGGAGTGTTGCAGCCCATGGCAACAAGGCGGCTGTGCAATTCGAAGCCTGTCATCCGCGGCATTTGAACGTCGGACACGATGCAGGCGCTTGCGCTCAAAGCGGGCGACGCCAGGAATTCAGGCGCAGAGGCGAAGGTCGCGACGTCGAATTCCAGCCACTGCATGAGACCGGTCAGTCCCTCCCTGATGGATTCGTCATCGTCGATTATGGAGATCAAAACTCTAGGCGTATCCGCCGGCGCATCCCGCTTCGCCCTAGTCTTCCTGTTCATGTTCTCCCCGCAGCTCCGCTGGCGCGAGGTTGAGGCTCCAAGCCATCTTCACGAGATCGGCTAGCGATCGTGCTTGCATTTTCTGCATGACGCGACCGCGGTGGGCTTTCACAGTGATTTCAGTTATTCCCAGCTCCAAGCCCACCTGCTTATTCAGCATGCCGGCAACTACCAGCTCCATGACTTCCCGTTCCCGCTGGGTAAGATGGGAATACAGCTTCATAGTCGCCGCATCGGCCATGTCGCGGTCTCGTTGTCTCTCGCTGTATGCGAGCGCACTTCGAATAGCCGCCAGGAGGGCGTCCTGACGAAGCGGTTTCACTAGAAACTCGACCGCGCCTGCTTTCATGGCCTTCACGGTGATCGGCACGTCACCGTTGCCCGTAATGAAGATGATCGGCATGTCCGGGCGATCTGTTCCGATCCTTTGCTGCAGCTCGAGTCCGTTCAAATCGGGAAGGCCGACGTCGAGAAGCAGGCAGCTTGGTCCAACGGCCGGCGGCCTCAAAAGAAAGTCATTTGCAGTCTCGAACGTTTCACTCCGCCACCCCGCGTATTCTACAAGCGCCTCCAGCGACTCCCGCACAGATAGGTCGTCGTCGACTATGAACACAGTTGGCGTGATGAGCGACATGGGTTGTGATCTAGCATCGAAATTTGAAACGAGTGCAAGCATCATTATCTCCCTCGCTTGGCCCTGCAGACGCCGATGGCGAAACTGTGCTCCAACAGGATCGCCTCGGTCGATTATACTATGGTGTCGGTTGGTCACGGCCAGCGGCAGTTAGTCACCGCCCCGAACCGACGTGTGGCCATAGGCTCTAAGGACCGTTGGGACGATCAGGGCGACCAGTATTGCTGCGGTGATCGCGATCAAGATGATGCTGATCGGCCGTTGCACAAACACCGTAGGATCTCCGTTTGACGACTGAAGCGCCTGTCGCAGGCTGCGCTCGAACAGCGGTCCAAGCACCATGCCTAACAGCAGGGGGCCGGTCTCGCATCGCGCTTTTTTCAGAACGTAGCCGATTGCCGCGAAGATCATGACCATAACGACGTCGGAACTGCGGTTGTTGAGACTGTATACACCGATGCAGCAGAAAAGCAGAATGGCGGGGTAAAGCATTCGATATGGCATCCGGAAAAGCCGGACCCACATGCCCACCAGCGGGAGACTGATGACCAGAAGCATTAGGTTTCCAACCCACATCGAAGCCACAAGTCCCCAGAAGATTTCCGGCTGAGCCTCTATGATGGAAGGCTCCGGAGATACGCCGTGCATCGTCATCGCCGCCAGTATCATGGCCATAACCGAGTTGGACGGGATGCCGAGTGTTAGAAGGGGAATGAACGCCGATTGCGAGGCTGCATTGTTGGCGGACTCAGGGCCTGCCACTCCCGCGATCGCTCCCTTGCCGAAACTCTCCGGAAATTTGGACATCTTCTTTTCAACGGAATAGGAGCTGAACGCGCCCAGAGTTGCTCCACCTCCGGGAAGAACGCCGAGTACTGTGCCCAGCACGGTGCCTCGAGCGACGGCGCCAAGGCTGTCCCTGAATTCCTGTCTTGTCGGCCATAGCGGACCGACGGGATACTTAGGAATGCTGACCACAGAATTTCGTCCCAGGTTGCTGGCTATTTCGGCAACTCCGAAGAGCCCGACCGTCACCACGACGAAGTCGATCCCGTTAGCAAGGCTGGGTATTCCCAACGTCAAGCGCGCTGCGTCTCCATCGATCTTGCTGCCGACCATTCCCAGTAGGAGCCCCGCGCAGACCATTCCAGTCGCCTTGAGAAGCGAGCCGCGCGCCAGCACCATCGCGGCCAGAAGGCCGAGGACACAAAGCCAGACATATTCCGGAGGGCCGAAAGAAAGAGCAACAGCGGAAAGCGCGGGTGCAGCCAGGGCCAAAGCAAGGGCGGATGTCATCCCGGCAAAAAATGACCCCATCGCTGATATTGCAAGCGCGGCGCCCGCGCGACCCTGGAGCGCCATCTGGTATCCGTCGATCGTGGTCACGGCGGAAGATGGCTCGCCTGGGAGATTGATCAGGATCGCCGTGGTCGACCCGCTGTATTGCGAACCGTAGTAAATTCCGGAAAGCATGATGATGGACGCAAGCGGGGGTAGGGAACTGGTCAGCGGCAGAAGGATTGCCATTGTCGCCGTTGGTCCGATCCCCGGAAGTATGCCGATGATCGTTCCCAGGAGCGCGCCGACGAAACAGAAGAGAAGGTTTGACGGCGTGAGCGCCTCGGAGAAGCCAAGTGTCAGAAAATCTATCATCGGCACGGTGTCTTCCTCGCCGGGCTAGAACGGAAGGATCGGCAGATTGACGCCGAGACCGTAGATGAAGACCAATGCACCGAAGAGCGTCAGCAACAACGTCGAAACCACGACCTCTCTCCATCGTGAGTTTGGATCGGCAAAGCTGGCGACCGCCAAGAGCCATACTGACGAGACAATGAACCCCTGGTTCTCCGCAAAAATGGAAAATCCCGACATCGCCACCGCTAGCACTACGAGCGGCCTCAGGTTCCACTCGCCGGTGGTCCGCAACGGCAACCTGAAGGCCCGTACAAGCACGATGGCGCCGATCACGACCAGCAGCACGCAGACAATATCTGGCAGGAAACCCGCTCCCATCCGAGCGGCCGTACCGAACGATAGATCGCGAGCTCCCCAGAACCCCAATCCTCCGAGAAAGACCAGCACGGCGCCTGCCAGGATGTCAGGCTGGTCTCTTCTTGATTGGGAGGTCTTCATAGCTGCACTCGCGACTGGTTGTTTGGGACCGGCGGTTATAAGGCAGCTTCCAAAAGAAGCGTTGCCACGAAGTCTCAGCAACGGTTGGAGGCAGCGCGGCAGACGTTGAAGTCTCGAAGAACAATGAAGACCACGGACTATGATCGGTCAAGGTGTCTTGGGTTGGCGCCATCTAGTATTGGCTTTCAACACCTACAGATGCGATCACAGTCTCTGCGAAAGCCACGGCTCGCGCCGCCAGGAACTCGGCGTTGTCGCAGTAGTCCGCAAGAATGCGCGGGTAAAATGGGACTGATCAAAGAAGCCGCAGCGAAGCGCAACCTCCGAAAGCTTCTTGCCGCCGCTCGCCATAATGGTTTGAGCCAAGGCGATCCGCCTATGAATGATCCATCGATGAGGCGGCATTCCAAACGATCTCGTAAACGACCGTCGGAACTGCGTCCGGCTGAGATGAACAACGCCGGCAAGCTCATCAACCGGTATTGGTCGATGAATGTTGTCGTCGACATGGCCGAGTACCGCTTTCATCTGCCAGGACGCCAACCCGCCCGAGGCAGCTCGCTGTCCGAACGCAACTCTGCGTTCGCGCGCGCCCTCGAGATGGAGGGCGTCCAGAGCCTTGTCGACGCATCGGACTGCCGCCTGCTCTTCAAGGTCCCATTCAGTCGCTACGGTTTCCAGTAGCGCTCTGAATACGGCTGGCGGGACGGGCGTCAGGTCGGGAGCAATTTCCAGCATGAATACTTCCTCATGACAAAGGTTCGTAGGAGGATCATAACGGCAAGTCGGATGGGAGCTATTATACTGAGGTGTTCCCTGGCCGTTTGCCGATCAGGCTCGGGCGCGCCGCGGAATGTGAACCAATCGCACAAATGCCGGACCGGCCATCCAATCTTTTTCAGCAGGCGTCTGCAACTCTGTGAGAAATATCGCGCCGGACGCGATGACTTCACTCACAAGGAGACTTGCCCCATGATCGCGATCGTTGCTTCCTTCCTGATTGGCGTGGTTGCTGGCTTGCGTGCTTTGCTCGCTCCAGCGGCGGTGAGTTGGGCCGCGTACGCCGGTCGCATCGACGTGTCGGCCACATGGCTCGCATTTCTATCATACCGCTTCACTCCGTGGATCATATCGTTGCTGGCCCTGGGCGAGCTCGTCGCAGATCAACTGCCTTCGACTCCGAGTAGGAAAGTCCCTATTCAATTTGGGACCCGCCTTGTAATGGGCGCGGTCTGTGGCGCGGCCGTCGCGGCGGCTCAAGGGCTGATGTGGGTCGGCGCAATAGCCGGGATCGTAGGGTGCGTGGTCGGAACGTTCGGAGGTGCCTTGGCGCGAAGCCGGCTCGCCGCATCGTTCGGTAACGACCATCCAGCAGCGTTTATCGAGGACGGCGTGGCCCTCATCGCCGCTGTGCTCATTCTTTGGGGGCTGGCATGATCGAGAAACTGGACGTCATCGTCATTGGCGCGGGCCAGGCGGGGCCGTCGATCGCCACGCGCTTCGCTGCGAACGGCAAGAAGGTCGCTTTAATCGAACGCGGACACGTTGGGGGAACGTGCGTGAACACGGGCTGTATGCCGACAAAGACACTCGTGGCGTCCGCCCGTGTTGCACATGTTGCCCGCAGGGCGTCGGATTTCGGAGTAATGGCTGGAGAACCCGCAATCGACATGCGCCGGGTGAGCGAACGTGCCCACCTTGTCACGCAGAACGCACGTGCCGGTCTCGAGTCGTGGCTCAAGCAGGCGGAGAACCTCGAATTGATACGAGGCCACGCGAAGTTCGTTGGGTCGCACGAAATCCGGGTGGGTAAGCGAATACTCACGGCCCCGAAGATTTTCATCAACGTCGGCGCACGACCGCGGATCCCTGAAATGCCCGGCATCGCCGAGGTCGACTTCTTCACAAGCACCTCCATCCTTTCGTACGCCGAAGTCCCGCGCCACCTCGTGGTAATCGGCGGCAGCTACATAGGATTGGAATTCGCGCAGATGTACCGGCGGTTCGGCGCAGAGGTAACGATCGTCGAGCAAGGCGCCGCGCTGATCGCTCGTGAAGACAGCGACGTTTCTGAAGCGATCAAAGACATCCTGGAACAGGAAGGCGTATCCTGCAGATTGGACGCCCGTTGCATTTCCTTTCGGCCAACTTCCGAGGGCGTCGAGGTGACGCTAGACTGCTCGGCAGGCGCGTCGAAGATCGCAGGGTCGCATGTTGTCCTGGCGGTGGGCCGGACGCCCAACACCGACGACCTTGGTTTGGGCGTTGCCGGATTGGACGTGGACGAACACGGTTTTATCAAGGTCGACGAATCCTTGGAGACGAACATTCCCGGCGTCTGGGCAGTCGGCGACTGCAACGGCCGGGGCGCCTTCACCCACACAGCGTACAATGACTTCGAGATCGTGACGGCCAATCTTCTCGACGGGGAAGATCGCAAAGTGAGCGAGCGGGTTCGCGCGTACGCTCTTTACATCGACCCTCCGCTGGGACGCGTTGGCCTCACCGAAAAGGAAGCACGTCAGTCCGGGCGACCGTTGCTTGTCTCGTCGCGGCCGATGGCACGGGTGGGAAGAGCCGTCGAACGCGGCGAGACTGCAGGATTCATGAAAGTCGTCGCAGACGCGGAGACGAAGCAAATTCTTGGTGCGTCCATCCTGGGCGTCGAAGGGGACGAGGCGATCCATGGCCTTGTCGACGCTATGAGTGCCAAGGTGCCGTATACAGTTTTGGAATGGGCGGTTCCGATCCATCCAACCGTGTCGGAACTTATCCCGACGCTCCTCCGAGGACTAGGCCCGATCTGATTTTGGCGGGGCGGGACCGTCAGCGCTGGAGCTCGTCGCCTACCGCTTGTTCACGTCGCGCAGTGCGTACCAGGCGGAAGTCTCCTCTCTTGTGATTTTCGCCTGAAGCGCCGCAAGCGCCAGATCTAGTTTTCGGCTTCGCTCGGCAAGTTGAGCCAAGCTGGGCGGGCTGGCGGGTTCGGAAAAGCTGACACCGACTGCGCCTGATATGTCCATTGGGTTGACCTCGATGGTTCGGCGGCTGAGCACGGAAATCCGCGCGCTTTGAAGAGCCTTAAGATGAGCCAACCTTATTCCGGAGGCCATTATACCTTGGTGCCGGGGCTGTCCGGTCCGGTCCGCTTGCCATCGACGACGATACCTTAGTGCAATGGCACGGTTCTCGCCCATCCATAAGCTCGTGCTCTCGCCCATCCCGAGGGGCGATCAACGAAAGGAGAGTGTCATGGATAGCCAGCCAAGATCGGCGACGTCGGACGCCAAGCCAGCAGGGGTTACGTCCGGGGTCGTGATGACGCTTGAACTCGCCGTGATTCCAGTGGTCGACGCCGAACGCAGCAAGCAATTCTATGCGGGCCTCGGCTGGAGACTCGACATCGATTTTCAGGGTGAAGACTACCGAGTCATCCAGTTCACTCCACCAGGTTCGGAGGGATCGGTGATGTTTGGACGAAACATCACGGCCGCGGCTCCCGGTACGTCCCGCGGCCTCCACCTCGTCGTTCCCGATGTTGAGGCCGCGAGGCTAGACCTCCTGTCTCGCGGTGTCGAAACCAGCGAGCCGTACCATGACGTCGGAGGGATCTTCCATCACTCCGACGGCCGTGGCGTCGTTTCAGGCGTGAATCCTGACAGGAAAAGCTACGCGTCGTACGTCACCTTCTTCGACCCGGACGGAAACGAATGGACCATCCAGGAAATCACGGCCCGGCTTCCAGGGCGTCCGGGCGACAGTTCATTCACCGAGCAACTCGCCAAGGCCGTCTGGGGCCCGAACTAGAGCCTCGCTTCCACACTGTCTGTTACTGACAGCACCCTTTGGAGGGCGTCATGCCTAAAGAACGCTTAGGCGTGACCACCGTCATGCTGCTCTCACTCTGTACCGTCGGGAATGCTCTCGCAGGAGACCACACACCTCCGATCGCGTCGTTCGACGCCAGTGGGGGCAATAATGAGCCGTGGCTGCTGGGAGATTGGAACGGACTTCGCACAGATCTCAAGGACAGAGGCATTGACTTCCAATTCGGCTACACCGGTGAGTTGGCCTTCAATCCTACGGGTGGTTTCGAGAGCAGGGCCGCCTACGCGGACCAGTACTCGGCGGGCGTGACGTTCGACCTTGATAGCCTTGTCGGAATCCCCGATGCGAAATTCCAACTGACGCTAACGCAGCGGACTGGTCGCAACCTCAGCGACGACGCCCGTCTAGGCACACTTCAGGAGGTCCAGGAAATCTACGGTCGTGGCCAGACCATCAGGCTCACCGATTTCTGGTATGAGCAGCAGTTTGCGAACGGGTTAATAGACTGGAAGATCGGGCGCATGCCGGTAAACGAAGACTTTGGCTCGTTCCCGTGCGATTTTCAGAATCTCACCTTCTGTGGATCCGATCTCGGCAACCTCGTGGGCAATTACATATACAACTGGCCGATCAGCCAGTGGGCGACCCGCGCCAAAGTCAACCTGACAGGCTTCGGTTACATCCAGGTCGGGGTCTACGACGTCAACCCAAAATACCTCGGTGTGGACGATCAGGTCCTGCCAGTCTTCTACAACCATTCCAGTGGAGCCCTGATCCCGGTGGAACTAGCCTGGCTTCCTGCCTTGGACGGTGGACGACTGCGAGGCAGCTACAAGATAGGCGCGTGGTACGACACGTCCGGGGCGGACGACGTCGATGGCGATCTATTCACGCTCACGGGCCTGCCGGCGCGCAGGCATCGTGGGAGGTACGGAGGGCTATCTCAGCATCCAGCAGCAGGTCACAGACAATCTCAGCCTGTTTTTGAACGTCGTCGTTGCTGACAGACGGACCTCGGCCACGGACCGCCAGGTAGCTGCTGGGCTTACACTCACAGGTCTGTTCGACGAATGGCCAGACGACGATATCGGATTCGCTGTCGGAACGACCCACGTCAACAGCCACGCCTCCGCGTTAGACGATCCTCGCGGATCGGAATATGCGGTCGAGCTTTACTATACTTACCGTCCGACGTCTGGCCTTCTCTTTCGTCCCAACATTCAATATGTCCATCGTCCCGGTGGCAGCGACCGGAATGGCGACGTTATAGCGTTGGGCCTCAAAACGTCGGCCGCCTTCTAATAACCTGCCAAGTTTTCCGGTTGCCAATTGAATCCAGCCCTGCGCCAGTTGCGCCCAATATCACCTGCAGCCGCGCATACTTATTTTCATATTGGGAAGGAATCACGTGACCTCGACTTCTGGTGCGACGGAACTGTCGCAGATGCTCAACAACGCTTTCACGAAATTCGATCGCGACGGTGACGACAAACTGAATTCCGAGGAGTTCGCGAACTTCAACGAAGTGCTGAAGCCTGGTATGAAGTTGGACGACAAAGGCAACCCGACCGTGGACATGAACGCGAAGATGGATCACGACAGCGACGGTTTCGTCGATCGGGGCGAAATGGGTTCGACAGGAGTTCTGATGCCTGCGAACTTAACTGATTCAACACTGAAGTCGATGCTCGACTACTTACACCTGAAGGTCGATCCGGCGGCAATCCAAGCCGCAGCAATCCTTGAAGGTGGTTCCGAAAGGGACAGTTAAGGAACGAATTGCTCGTCGACGCATATCCCCGCCGCTAAAGAGTATCGTGTCCTGTGCTTCAAGTGGGAAGACGTATCAATCAGGGCTTGCCATGAACGCGGCGAGCCCTTTCCTATATCTCTAAAACCTCTCGCTATACTCGTCCGCTTCCATGCTTACGATTTCAATTGCATAGCCAGACTTTTTGAACTGCCAACGAAAGTTGACAAGGTTGGTCTTCGTACCTCGCATTAAACGGCCGACGACTTTTTCAAAGACAAATGCCCTAGGTAGTATTCCGTGCACCTCGCGCGCATTCGAGTTTAAGATCCGTAGGGTCGTCTTTGCCGAGGCCCTGCCGCCTGTGGAATAGCCCTGGCATGCCGCTCCTCCCATCAAACGTCAACGCCGGCGGATCTGTATATGTCGTGGTCCACTTGGCGGTAATCGCCCTCAATCACATACCAGGCTTCGTTTCTCACATCGGTCATGGGGAACGTCTCGCACCGGACCTGACGGCTTATTTTGGGGCAGTTATTGCAGTAGGTGCAACCCAGTAAGTAAAATTGAGAACAACTGCAGATTTAGTCACTTGGATGATTGCTTACCGCCAATGCCGAAGTTAAGACCGTTCCAGGCGATGGAGGATGTCAAACTTGTACAACCTGCTGATGATGGGAAATGACGACGAGTGGAACGTTGCAATAGGCAGCGTAAACGAAGCCTCGTTTCCGTTGTCCCGGTACCTCGAATACACTGAGGAGAGCATAGAACAGCGGTTGAAGCCTATAACGTCCGAAGTCGTCGAGTTTCTATCGCGGCTGGCAACGCTTTTCATGAGCGAACTCCAGACAGACCAGGACGGACGACAGTTCGTAAGAATTCGACTTGGCCAAGTGTGGAATATCCGCATCGTCGGCAAGGACATTCACTACCAGTTTCGCATAGACCAGAATTTGGGCGAACACACTGTCACAGATAAACAGGCGTTCGAGAGCACCTTCTCCTTCGGCAAGTGGGAGCTGAGCCGAACCCACTGGGCCGTCAAGGACAGAGATCTCCAGGCAACACTCGCCAAGGCGGGTGTGGTCATGCCACCCATCGCCGTAAATGACGAGGCTGCCCCGCAGCCACCCCAGCCGCCGGGTCTGCCGTTGCCTGACGATGAGCCAGCACTGCCGATCATAGAGAGCCTGGTCGGTTTCATGAACTATGTGTTGGGCCTACCTTCGGCGCCGGACGAGGAGATCTTCTATCGCGGTCATTCGGACAGGCTCTACAAGCTCGTTCCGTCACTTTTCCGCAAGAACGACAATGGAGACTGGCGCTACCGGCATAAGGAGGAGACGATCGTCCGCGAGTTGCTTACGGCCCAGGCAACAGCGTTCTCCAGCGACGAATACATGCTGGACAAGCTCGTGAGGATGCAACACTACGGGCTGCCTACACGATTGCTCGATGTGACGTCGAATCCTCTCGTGGCGTTGTATTTCTGCTGTGCCGATGACAAGCGCGACGAAAACGGTAACGACGTCGATGGGGAAGTGATCGTTATGACCACGAAATCGTCCGACGTGCGATTCTTCGATTCAGACACGGTTAGCTGCGTTGCCAACATATGTCTTCTGACCGACGTCGAGAAGGACAGGATGGAAACGTCAGAAGAGTTGGTCGCTTTCAACGACACGCCCGAATGCAAGAAGCTCCTGCATTTCGTTCGGCGTGAAAAACCCTATTTCGAGGACCGGATCGAGCCTAGCGATCTCGAGAGAATAATGTTCGTCCGCGGCCGAAACACGAACGAGCGGATTACCTCGCAATCGGGTGCCTTTCTTCTGTTCGGCAAGGATTCAGTGCTGCCTGAGACGGGCTTCAGTTCCTTGGACGTTCGGCGAATGACCATCCGGAACAAGGCCGGGATTTTGCATGACCTTGCCAAGCTCAACATCAAGTCCAGCACGATCTATCCCGGTATCGAGAAAACGACTGCGGAGATCGCCAAGAAGCATGAGCTGGCTGCTGGGGCGTCGAACCACTGATGGGTAAGGGATGACAACCAGACTAGCCTCTGGATGAATGAAATGCGTTTCGACGCTCGTCATCTGCCCCTAGGTCGGCCTGCCGTGACTGAGACTTAGAAAGGCTTTTTGCAAAGGATTGAGAGTCAATTGATGAAATGAGAGGTGGTTGCCGGACTCGTGCATTGCGTGTAGACCGGCCGTTGATATTTCGAATGTTTTGACGGTGGGGTCGTCGGGGTGGAGCAACGTGGATTCAACTAAGGCGAAAGAGTGGGAAAACCGCTTCCAGGGCAAGACGATCGAAAAATGGACGGTCAAATCGCTGATCGACAATGGAAAGTCGGCGGCGGTATTCCTTGCGGAAGGCGGCGAGGGACCCGTCGCGCTTAAGATCTTCGATGATGAGCTCATAAAGCGCTATGGCGACGACTCACAGATTGCGAGGATCGATAGAGAACTGACGCTTGTCGGTAAGGACCATCCGAACATGGTCCGGATCCTTGGCGGGGGTGTCTTCGAAGAAAACCACTTCATCGTGATGGAATTTCTCGACGGCCCGAGCCTGAGCAAATGCTTGGCCGACGTCCCCGAAGCGAACGTGCCTACGCTAGTTGCGCAACTCGTTTCCGCTTGCGAGTTCCTGGAAGCCAACGATCTCGCGCACCGCGACATCAAACCGGCCAATATCGTAATCCTTGACGACTACAAGCGCCTCGTACTTCTGGATTTCGGGGTCCTGAAGCCGGTCGGCGATTCAGATGGGCCTACCGACGTCGACGGTCAACCTATCTTCATCGGGACTTTGCAGTACAGTTCACCGGAATTTCTGCTGAGGAAAGAGACTAACGACAAGAATGGCTGGAGAGCACTTTCGCTCTACCAGGTAGGCGCCGTGGTTCACGACTTAGTTATGCGACGCCCAATATTCGAGGAGTTCGTGAATCCTTATGCGGCGCTCGTCAATGCGGTGCAGTTCGAGCATCCGAATATCGGCAGCGAAACCGCGCCATCCTTCCTCGTTGACGCTTGTCGTATGGCATTGGTCAAGGATCCAGAGAGGCGTCTAGCGGTTTCAAACTGGGACTCGTTTAGGGCGCCGCCGGTGTTGTCTGCTGCAGAGGAGGCGCGCAAGCGGGTTGGTCAGCGCGCATTGATGGCACAGATCGAATCCGTAGGACCGCCTGTCGACAAGACCGCCGACGAAGCGGAACTTTTGGACACCGTCATCGAGGGACTAAAGATCGAGTTTCGCCGGATTAGGCAGGGCAATTCAACGCTCATCCCGCCGTTGGAGATTTCGCGAACCTCGCTCCATTCGAACGAACTGGTCGTGAGAATGCAGGCCTCGTCACTGCTTAAGCTTGCGAAGGGACTGGTGATTGACGTTAAAGTCAAAATCATCGACGCGGACGCGCAAGCTATAGGGATTTTCTTGTCCGCGACGCCCGGTCTGCACCATAGGGCGGATGCGCCGGAAACGGAGGTCTTTCGAGGCCCCTACAGCTCGGGTGCGGTCAGTGATCGCATTGAAGCAGCAGTGTTTATCAGCCTTGACCACGCTCAACAGAACATTGACGGTCCGGTCAACCTCGACCAACTCGGAGTAGCATGATGGAAGCGTCGTGGTGGAAGGATCTCGGGCAGCTTGACGAGGATCAAACAAAGGTAATTTCTCTTGGCGACGACAAGGACCATCTCGTGGTCGGTCCGCCTGGTTGTGGAAAGACAAACCTGCTTCTGTTGAGAGCGACGTACCTTCATAAAAAAGGTACGAAGAACATCAAGGTTCTCGCATTCGGGCGCGTCCTGAGGGAGTTCATCTCCTCGGGTACGGTTCACTATCCATTCGCACCCGACAAGGTCCAGACGTTCATGCGATGGGCGTACGAAGTGCTCGCCGCAAACGGCGTCGCTCTCGAGGAGGAGGACGACTTCGATAAGGTCAGAGAGGGAATGTTCGCTAAGCTTGCGGAAATCGCAGCGCAGGGAAAGCTGGAAAACGTCTACGACGTCATCCTTCTGGACGAAGCGCAGGACTATTCCTCGGAGGAGGTTGAGATCATCCGGTCGTTCGGGGAGCGAGTCTTCGCAGTCGGCGATAACAACCAGAGGATCACCGGGAAGACGGGAGCTTTGGAAAAGCTTGAGATGCTCGGCGCAAAGAAGTCTTTGCTTCGACATCACTACCGAAACGGAATCAAGATCTGCAGAGTCGCAGACGGCATCAAAAATATGCTCGAACATCCCGATGGGATGGAAACGACGTCGAACTACGACGAGGGTACTTATCCGTCGACGGTCGAAGCTCTCGGTGGGCTGTCGATAGAAGAACAGGTGAAGGCAGCAGTTCCTCGCATAAAGACGCAGCTTCAGGCGTATCCGGGCGAGATGATTGGTGTCCTTTGCCCTCGTGCGGAAGACCTCAAGGCTGTGGCGGCGACACTGTTTGCCAGTACCTTATCCAATGAAGTTCAGGTCCAGCAGGCCGGCGGATACACGCCGATGGACGAGTCATATCCGATCGTCGTGAGCACGGTGCAAGGCGCGAAGGGATTGGAGTTTCGGGCCGTGCACCTGATGGCTGCTGATAAACTGAAAAACTTCGCAACACAGAGGAACCTGACGTACACTGCGGTCACACGGGCGAAAACGACTTTGGTGGTCTATCATGACGCCGCCTTGGCAGGCTACTTCGAGAAGGGTCTCAAAGCCTGCGAAATCGTAAAGCCAGTGGAGCCAGATTTGAAGGATCTCTTTGTATGACCCCGATCGCCATTCGCACACTGAGCCGCGAGCACTTCGCGCACTGGATGTCGTCGGCGCTGTCTGGGGCTCCTGCGCAGCCGACTGATGCGATGCCCTCCAGCGCGAAAGATGCCGAGGTCGTGCTTGCGTGGCCCAAAGGTGTGATTGATGCCCAACCAGTGGTCTGCGTGGCACATGGCAAGTTCCAGGATTTTTTCGCCTTCGTGTCTACCTATTTCGGGACCGTGCAACCCTACACGGCATACTTTAGGGTTCTTCCGCTAGAACTGTTGGAAAATCTCGAGCACGAGCGGGTTGCTTTTCCGAAGAGCTTGGAGGTCGCCAAGATCGCGGCTGGCGCGAGCATTGCGGAAGCTTGGCTTGCTGCCGCCAGGAGCGGGGACCGGCCTAACAGTGTGTTGCCGCTGGTGCGCTCGACGCTCTCCTCGGTACTTGGTCAATGCGTGCTCGCGGGCTACGACCCGATGGCGTTCGACTGGGTGCTGAAAGAGTGGGTAGCGATGCGGTCTATGCGGCAGCAGAGCGCGGCGGAATCCGTCATCGAAGCATCGAGCAACGCGTGGCGGCATGTCCATGCCGCAATATCGTCGAACGGGTCCCCCATGCTGAAAGGCGGCATAGTAGAGTTCCTTTCGGTCGCGCTTGACGTCGGGACAATCAATGGCGAAGCGCTCCGCCACGCAGCGCGGGTCACGGACTCGGGCGTCGACCTGCGATCGATGCTAGTCGCTTCGAGAGAGGAGCGGGTCGGGCGCTTCAACAAGTTGCTTGCGGAACTGAAGAACCGGAACCGACTGGGAGTTGAGGACGAGTTTCTAGCGGGCCTCATGCTCGCTATCGTCGGAAACGGATCTTTCGAAATGTTAAGATCAGCTAGAGAGTTTGAAGGCTGGCTTGACGGAGCGGCGACATGGTTTGGTGTGTGCGCTTCGCTCTTCGAGGAAAGCAACCTCCTCGGATATGCTAATTCGGTTGGCCGAAGGATGGTTAGAGATGTTCTAAAGGGGCCCGACACCTTCGGCATGGTAACGGCCGACGTCGCATCGACCGAACTACGATTCATCTTGTCAAGCAAAGTCGATCTTTCCAGCCTTGCGGTTGGCGGTGCTGGATCGATTGATGTCGAAATCCTTCCGAATGTAGTGAGCCGTCTCGCGCTCCGGGAGACCGGGCAGGAATCACAACGTGCCGAGGACTACGAAACCATGTCGTCGGCACTCGAAGAGATCGCGCGCCTTACTGACCGAGCCAGGAAAAGGCTTCGCCGTTCGACACGCGACGAGCCACAGACTCCGGACGGCAAGAGTGGTAGCAAGCGCCCCAGTCGGTTCAGTTAGATGGACGCGATCAACGGCAAGGCTCATTTCTCGGTAAACACCCGGCTGACCAGCCTGCTGGGCGAAGCATATCGTTCAAGCGAAGCGGCTTTGAAAGAGCTTGTCGACAATGCTTGGGATGCCGACGCCAACAACGTTTGGATCACCCTTCCAGATGCAATGTCCCGCGATCCCGTTGAAATACGCGACGACGGCGCCGGCATGACGGCTGCTCAAATGCGTAGCGACTACTTGAACATCGCCAGTGATAAGCGTGCCCGCTCAGGGGAAAGGTCGCCCCGCCTCAACCGACGTATTAAAGGACGCAAGGGTATCGGTAAGTTCGCAGGCCTGGCGTTAGCAAACCGGATGCAGGTCACTGCGGTCGCGCGCGACCAGCGCTGTACTCTCGTAATAGACAAATCGGTTCTTGCGGAACATGTTGACGACCTTGAAGCGGTTCCGCTGCCTTTCGACGAATTGGGCGCGCGCGGTTCGCCATCGGGAACGGCCATTGTCCTGTCAGAGCTGGATGCCCGCCTCAATTTTCCAACCCCGGACCGTCTGAGGGAGGTACTTGTTTATGAATACGGCCGCGAGGACAGCTTCAAGGTTTTTGTTGATGGTGTTCAGCTTACCGTCGAGGATGTCCCAGGAACCTCGGTTCGTACCCAAGCCGATTTGACGCTGTCGGGGTCCGTAGGACTTCACTTCACCATTTCCGACGCGAAGAGGCCGCCCAAGTCATCCGGGATAATTTTGCGGGTAGACGGCAAGGCGGTCGGCAAGCCAATGCTGTTCGGGCTCGACGGCGACGAAGATATTCCTTTGAAATTGGCGAAGCGTGTATACGGGGAAATCGACGTGACCGGTCGCGATGACTTCGTAACCGCAGATTGGGGCGGCGTTATCGAGAACGCCAAGGCATACCAAGAGCTTCGAGACTTTGTTGTCACAAATGTGAAACAAGGCCTCAAAGACGCCCACGCCAGGGAAATGTCCCTTCAAAGGGCGCGGCTTACAAAGCAATTGAAGAAGCGCCTTGAGCAATTACCCGAACATCGGCGCAAATATGCAGAGGAGGCAGTAATGCGCATCCTCGGTCGATACTATGGAGAAACGCCCGAACGTATTTCAACGATTGCGGACGTCGCACTCGATGCGATGGAGCATGATGCCCATTGGGCCGTTCTCGATAACATCAGCAATCTAAGCAAGGGCGACGTTGGTGCTTTCGCGAAGGCATTAGAAGAGTTCGGGTTGTTGGAATTGTCTGTACTTGCGTCGCAAGTCGCGCGGCGATTGACTTTCCTCGATCGTTTGGATGAGCTCGTTGCCAATCCGGCTACACTGGAAAAACAGATACACCTTGCGTTGGAGAGCAACCTTTGGGTTCTGGGTCGAAACTATTACAGTATGGCCTCCAACAGGACCCTCCGTGCGGTGATTGGAGAATACTGTGATGAGGAGTTCTCGGGTGAGCGAGCAGCCAAGCGACCCGACTTGCTTCTTGCTCAGGATTTTCAAGAGAACATGCTGCTGGTTGAATTTAAGCGGCCTAGCCATGCGATCGGGCGCGACGACGTCAATCAGGCCGAAAAATACCGCGACGATCTACAGATCAGGATCGCCCCGAGCGGGGTATTGAAAATCCTCATGTTGGGAAAAGGTCGGGTCGATAGCCTGAATATGCAGAACCTTGCCCCCAATATCCGGATCAGCTCGTTTCGGGCAGTCATCTCGTCGGCACGAAGTGAGTTCGAATGGCTCATGAAGTCCCTGTCAGACGTTTAGCTGACGGCTGTTGTCTTGACTGCGTTTATAATTCCTCCGCCAATGCTCCTAGAACCTCGACACTAGACAGCTTTTGTTGAGTTGCATGCAACGCCGTCTTGGGCTCGACCATAGACTGGGCAAGCGTTATGCAAGGAAGCCATCGCGGAGAACCAAGACGACGTCGCCCCAGACAAGGCGTAAGCGGTGTTTTCCTGCCATATTGACCAAGCCCGGTAGGCGGTTCTGAGAGCTACCGCTGCGGCAAAGGGACAGTGTCGTAATCTGCATCGCAAAGCCCTACGGTGAATGTTCTTTGGGGGGCCTAGCCTGTGCCGAATTCGGGCTGTATGGTGGGTGCAGGTGCACCTGCCGGGGAGACCTTGCTTTGAACGAGCGTCAGTTAGAAACCGACGTGCCTTGCCCGCTCAAGACTTCGCGATCACGGGACGCTAAGCCGGCCGAGGCTTCACCAGAACAGGCTTCGGGGCA
The DNA here is from genome assembly GCA_900470805.1 of Hyphomicrobiales bacterium. Taxonomy (GTDB): domain Bacteria; phylum Pseudomonadota; class Alphaproteobacteria; order Rhizobiales; family Rhizobiaceae; genus Rhizobium. The sequence continues at coordinate 142,777 of UCCA01000018.1, forward strand.
CGGATATGTTCTGCCGCGCAAGCGGGTGAGCGAGGGGCGACCCAGAGAAAGGTTGAAGCGTCGAAGGCCCGTGTAGGCGTTCGATTAAAGGTGACCGAATCCTTGTTCTAATTGTTGACAATTCGCGCGATTTGTCGCCTGCTCCGCGGATGGATTCTACCTTAGAAATCATGAATGCGCTAAGGGCGGCCCGCGCCCTCACAGGACTTAGTCAGGACGAGCTGGCGGTCTTGGCGGGCGTCAGCCGTCAGATCGTCGCGCGGATAGAGAAGGGCGAATCCAACGTACTTGTCGACGCGATCGAGAAGGTACGAGTCGCGCTTGAAGGTCGGGGGGTGGTGTTCATGGATGGCGCCGCTGGCCATGGTCCCGCCGTCGCGATGGCGCGTCCAGACCGTTGAGATCCATTCACTGCTCGGGAAATTACGCGCAGCCGTGGAAGATTGTCGCCACTTCGTCAGCGCTCAGTTTGCCTTTTTCAAGCAGGTGACCGGCGAGCGACGTCAGGATCGGGACATGATCTGAGAGAAGGGATTTCGCTCGCTCGAACTGGCTCTGAAGTATTCCCATGATTTCGGATCGCATTTGGCGTGGGAGGTGCCAAGCAGTGTTCGCGTCTATCTTTGCGCCGTCCAGTGCGAACATCAAGCTTCTGCCCATTCCATATGACGCGACGATCTGGGTCGCTAACCGGGTCGCGTATTCGATATCGCTGCCTTTTCTACCTCCTACCCCGTCGGAATGCGCTCCTAGAACAAGGTGCTCTGCGGCTGCCCCTGCAAGCGCTCTGCAGATCAGATCCTCCAGGGACTCGCGTGTGTACACGTCAGGTTGGCAGTGAGAAAACTGCGCGTGGCCGAGCTCGATTACCGACACAGACGGGCGGTAGCTTTTCCTTACGGACAGAGCCACTTTCATGTCCGACCAAAGCAGCAACGCGACAACGGCGTGACCAGCCTCGTGTACCGAAGTTCTCGAAACGGTTTGGTCCAGGACGGTCTGCAGCGGAGGAAGCGCATCCGCAAGGTCCTGGATCTGAGGTACTCGCTGTCTGCCGCGGGCACACCGCTTCGCCTCACGTGCCAATCGTTCAAGATCAGCAGGCGTCCAACCATCTAGATCGGCCGCCAGCGTTCCCAGGTCGTCTGAGACGCAGCTATATCCCATGTGAAAACGCAGTATGTCCGCGCGCTCGTCCGCGTCCGGCAGATCAAGCCGCACGTGACGTTCGATGCGCCCGCTTCGGAGCAGCGCCGGATCTATGGCCTCCGGAAAGTTCGTCGCCGCGACCACGATGATCTTGTCGCGTCCCTCGGCGCCGTCGATGCATTCCAGCAGGTGGTTGACGACCTGCGTCGAATAGACTTCATGTTCCCCCTCGAACCTAGTCCGGTCACCGATGGAGTCGAGCTCGTCCAGGAATAAGATTGCTGGTTGCTGGGAACGTGCTTTTTCGAAGGTCGCGTTCATAGCGGCTAGAAGGTTGCCGAGATGACCGGCCGACTGCCATTTTGATACGGACGCGGTAACCAGCGGAATCCCGCAGGAGCGCGCGAGCGCCGACGCAAAGAAGGTCTTTCCTGTTCCAGGCGGGCCATGGATCAGAACGCCGCGGTCGACATCCTGCCACCCAATCTCGCCAGAGCGTTCTCTTGCCAAGTCCTCGATCAACGAACGGGCCCAGGGTTTCAAAGACGCGTAACCGGGGAGGTCTTCCAGGGAATGGCACGCGATGGGGACACCAGCACATCGCATTTTGAGGGCAACGGCGTCGTCGACATCCAAGTGATATTTCATTAGAGCTCGCGCCAGTACGTGAAAGTCGCAACCGGTCAAGGCGACAGCCGCTTGGTGGTCGATCGGCGTGCGCTTCAAAAGCGCACGTGCTGCATGTATTAGTCGTACATCGGGCCGCTCAAGAGTGAGCGTCGCGTCCGCCGCGGCAAGCAGCTCTGCCGGTACCGCGTCAAGGCTACGGGCCAGAATCAGGACAGTTTTGCAGCCTGCAAGTTCTTCTATGAGCCGGCCGTCGTCTTTCTTCCTGTGGGATTCGATCCCATGCACGATCGTGCTGTTCGCGATGTATCTGGGGCTTCTCAGATCGTGCGCGTTGAGCAGGAGTTCCGCAGCTTTTCTGTGTACGCCGAGCGTCTTCATGTCGGGGACCAGCAAGATCACCGTGGACGGGCAACCCGTCATCAGATGAAACTGGGACCGCAAAGTTCGGGTGATAGACGAATAGGCCAGAAACAATGCGGTCCCTCTACGCAAGGACTCGAGCACTGTCTGGCGACGCGAAAGGCGGCTTTGGCGGCGTTCACGGTTCATCAGGATAGCTCCAGGTAGCCAGGGTTCCGTTTGCGATGGGAAGTGGGGATCCGAGGCGATACCATCGTGTGGTTGCGAGTGCGCACCTTCCAGTAAGCGACAACAGCTCGATTGGCGCTGTGAACCGAAATTCTTTCGAAGCTTTCGGATCTGATGGTCCGGGGTAGTGAATGTGACCGACGAGTGTCGGCAACGTCAATTTGTCGACATACCAATCTTCCACAATCGGAACGTCCATGTCGTCTAAGGACGGCAGCGCCTTGGACATGACGATTGATCTCAAATCGTCCGACAATGATCGCAAGGCGTTCGCGCGGGCCGATATGGACCGCAACGATGAATTTCTGTCAGCTTCACCGTATCGGAGGAGTACCATCACGTTCTTGCTCCAACTGAGACTCATGAGCACAGCGCTCATGATGTGATCATGGTGTTCCTTCACGCTGACATTGTCAACAATCAATCTAGTGAGACACGTAGGGTCATGAGGCCCCAGACGAGCAGCATGAGTTACTCACCAGGATCGCGATGAAGCGCTTCGGCAAAGGGCTGATGGAACGCGGGGAGGCGTCGTGCGGGCAGGGCAACGTCAACGGGCTATCCCGCCGTTAGGGTCAGCCGAACAAACTGTTGTGCTACGTACTTCAGCGCATGTCACCGACGTTGCGCTTACCCTAAAGCGGGTGATCGGCCGCCGCGACGCCATTGAGGAGTTAGAGATTGTGATGGCTTTCTTTGGCGCGTGATCTTGAACGGCGTGCACCCATAGAAGGGCGTCAACTGCAAAGGAAATGCGCGGCAACCACCACCACGTCATGAGCAAACGCGTGACCACTGCGGTACGCCTTAAGTAGACGTCAAAGGTTCGTCAGAACCCGCTTTGGCTTGTGCGATTACACGTGAGACTGACCCCAGACCAATGCCAAACCTCTTAGCGATAGCGCGCTGTGCGCTGCCGTTCATATGCATCGAAAAAATTTGCGCAGATAACGACTGGACAGGACCAACACGCAGTAAGGTGGCACGTAGGATACTGATATCCCAGACATTTTCAGGGTTCGCATTTATGTTCTCCCTAACCCGCCATTGCCGACATTTTCCATAGCTATCGAGCACCTGCATTCGCGATTGACTGGTCGCGAAGTATCTATGCGCTCAACAGACATTTCATCGTCCGTCGCCGATGCTGCCGATCGTGCGACGGACGCTGTCAACAGACCATCAGGATCGCGTACGGCTGGCGCTCGTGGCTGACATGGCATTCAGCGTCTGGGCATCGCGGCCGTAGATGTCGTCGTAGTAGTGGATGATGCCGTCGGCGGTCGGCCAGGCGGTGAAGTAGGAGACGTAGACCGGGATCTCCTGCGGGACCGGCACGTCCTTCTTCTCGCCGCCGGCTATCTCCTGATCGACTGATTCCATCGATGTTTTCAGGACGGCAGCGGCCATTGCGCGTGGGTTTTCCAAGCGCACGCAGCCGTGGCTGAACATTCGGTCCTGCGAGGCGAACTTTCCGCGCGCCGGAGTGTCGTGCATGTAGATCGCGTGCGGGTTGGGAAACAGGATCTTCAGCTGACCGAGCGCATTGTCCGGGCCAGGCGGCTGGACGACGGCGATGTTTTCCAGCGGTTGCGTCCAATCGACCTTTGCCGATGGCATGGATTTCCCGTTGACCGCGACCTTGTAGCCTTCGCGGTCGAGATAGGACGGGTCTCGCTTCAGGTGCGGAAGCATCTCGTTCTTGATGATCGACTGCGGAACACCCCAGTCTGGATTGAATTCGACCGTCTTTATCGAGGCATCGAAGAAATTGGTCTGGTGGTCCTGCTGGCCGATCACGGCCTTCATCGACAGCGTGAGTTCGCCGTTCTCGGTGTAGTAGGCCATGTAGGCGGGCTGGTTGATGAATACGTAGCGGTCGGGAAATTCCTGCGGCATCCACCGCAGTTCTTCCATGGCGACGATGACCTTGTTGATGTTGACCGAGGCATCGCCACCCTGTCCCGACGTGCGCAGCCAATGCAGCTCGGCAGCCAGCTGGGCAAACTTCGGACTGCTCGGCATGAACCGGTCGAGCGCCGACATCAGCTCGGGAGATGCCGACAACTGGGCCAGCGTCGCCTTCAGATCGACGGGCTTGCGCTTGAAATCATAGTAGTTCGACAGCTTGTTCGGATCGATGCGCCCGCGGAAATTGTCCTGCAGGAACATCAGCAGCTTGGATGAGAGCGAAATCTCGAACTGCGCCAGCGCCTTTGCGCCGTCCGGCGATGCCTGTTGAGAATTGCCTGCGGCGGGCAACACGGCGTAGTCGCCAGCCGTCAGGCCCCAGTCGTCGGCTTGCTGTAGCAGAGCGATTGCCTGCCGCGCCTTGGCGTTCGGCCCCTTCGCGTCGATCCAGATCAGCTTGGACTTCGGCTGGCTATAATATGCCTCCAGTGTCGCTGCTATATCGCTGTTCATCGACACTGAAACGCCGCCCATCTCGCGCATGACCTTGGCTGGGCTGCCGGCGCCGCCGTCAAAGAGCGTAGACAGGACGGAATCGTCACCCTGCCGGACAATGTGGATCGGCCGCCGTTCCGGCGTTTTATAGCCGCTGTCCGGGGCCACCTGCGCGGTCTGCTGTGCCGGCTGCGGTTCGGCACGAACTTCGATTGCGCTCCCGGCAAAGGTCAGCATGCTTGCGACGGTTGCCGTCAAGATAAACGCCGGTTTGTGTGTCATTCGAAGTCCCTGTTGTCTGATGCGGCAAACCGTGTCGGCGCGAGCAAATGATCGAAGTCGTCCTGCAATTTCTGTCAGGACGTACTAGCGGTAACATTTAGGCCTAAGCTGGGCGACACTATTCCTTCTGCTTATCGAGCACAGATGCGTGAAGCAAACATTCAACCGTCTGCCTATTGTTCAAGTATCTCATTTCTTCGGCGATCGTTGCGGCGACGGCGCACATTTGCCCTGGCGTGCCGGATCGGCGCGTTAATTTAGCACTTCATTAACCATGTTAATTAGAATTGTTCCTATCTCGCCGAAAGCTTTCGCAAATTTGCCACGAAAGCAGCATGATTAAAGTCTCGTTAGGTTGATGGCAGTAGGGGTTTTCCTGCCTGCAAAGGCGGATTTCTTAACCATAACGGTCTTGAGCGGCGTGGGACATATGAGACGAGACTTCGGGGCGGCGTCATTCGCAACACCTATTCGATGGGTTGGGCTGTCGTTGCTGTGCGCAACGGTCACGGCCTGCGGAACGGCGCCAACGACGACAGCCAAACGCACCCACGGCAAGGAATACTTCTCCGAGAAGGAATACGGCGTCAAGGCGAGCCCGCGCGTCGCCAATGGTGACAACATCCCGAAGGGCGGCGGTCGCTACATCGTCGGCAATCCTTACGTCGTCAAAGGCAAGATGTATTACCCGAAAGAGGATTTCTCCTACAACAAGGTCGGTATCGCCTCGTGGTATGGCTCGGCCTTTCATGGTCGCCTGACAGCCAACGGCGAAGTCTACGACCAGATGCATCTTTCCGCTGCACATCCGACCTTCCCGCTGCCAAGCTATGCCCGCGTCACCAATGTCGAGACCGGCTCCTCCGTTATCGTGCGCGTCAACGACCGCGGGCCCTATCACGAGGGCCGCATCATCGACTTGTCGAACAAGACCGCGGACATGCTCGACCTGCAGCACAGCGGCACCGGCAATGTGCGTGTGCAGTATGTCGGCAAGGCGCGCATGGATGGTCATGACATGCCGTATCTGATGGCCTCTTACGTGCCGAAAGGCAGCCGCATCCCCGGCATCAATCCGGGCGAGGGACAGATTGCCAGCGGTGTGATGGTCGCTTCGAACAGCAAGCGCATCACGGCGGACGAGATCCAGAGCTTTGGTGGCTTCACGCCGCCTTCGCCGGGAAGCGTGCCGGTACCGCGTTCGGCCACATCCTATGCTGGCCCGACGCCGAGCGCATCCTACAATGCCGCGCCGGTGCCGACACCGCTGCAGCCGCCATCCTTCGGTGGCGCTGTGCCAGAGGCGTTAGATCAGATGGTGCTGCTGCCGGAGATCGGCCCATATCCCTACGAGCGCCCCTATGGCACCCTGGCGATGGGCTATCAGGAAGAGGCCGTGAAGACCGTGACCGTCGATCTCGCTTTCGACGCCGTGATGGTCCGCAACGACGGCCTGACCCAGGATTCCATCCTGGCCTCGTTCAAGCGTCAGAAGGCAGCCGTGCCTGCCTCGCGGTGATGTATTTGCGTGGCCGACCACGGCCTGATCGATGAGGGTTTCGATGCTGAAACATCTGCTTCGTGTTGGTGTCTGCCTGTTGCCACTGACCGCGCCGTTGATGCATGCCGCAGTGGCCGCACCGGCGGATACCAACCCCGGTTTTGTCACCAAGGCGGGACAGGCTTATCTGGTTGAGGCTTCGACCGGGACCGTGCTGCTGGCCAAGAACGAGAACCAGGCCTTCTCACCGGCATCTCTCGCCAAGCTGATGACCGTTGAGTTGGTCTTCGACGCATTAAAGAACAATCAGCTAACGCTCGATACGCAATACCCGGTATCGGAATATGCCTGGCGCACGGGCGGAGCGCCGTCGCGCACGGCGACGATGTTCGCCGCCCTGAAATCGAATGTCCGGGTCGAGGATCTGGTCCGGGGCATCGCCATCCAGGGCGCCAATGACAGCTGCATCATTCTGGCGGAAGGCATGAGCGGCGGCGAGCCGGCATTCGCCGAGACCATGACGCGTCGCGCGAAGACGCTGGGCATGCAACGCTCGGTGTTCGGCAATTCGACCGGACTGCCCGATGCCGGCAAGAGCAAGACAACGGCATTCGACATGGTGACGCTGGCGCAGCAGCTGCAGCAGACCTATCCCAATTACTATCCGTATTTCGCCCAAGCCGATTTCGAGTGGAACAAGATCTTCCAGCGAAACCGCAACCCTTTGCTCGGGTTTGGTCTCGGGGTCGATGGACTGGCGACAGGCTTTGCTGAAGGCGAGGGCTATTCGATCGTGGCCTCTGCCGAGCGAAACGGCCGCCGTCTCTTTATGACGCTCGGCGGCATCGGCTCCGACAAGGAGCGGACTGACGAGGCCAAGCGGGTGCTCGAATGGGGCCTCAGCGCCTTCGAGATCCGTCAGCTTTTCGCCGAAGACGAGGTCGTCGGAAGCGCCAGCATCTATGGTGGTGCGACGCGCAGCATCGATCTCGTCGCCAAGAGCCCGATCAGCGTCTACATCCCGGTCAACAATCCCGATCGGCTGGCCGCCCGCATTGTCTATCACTGGCCACTCACGGCGCCGGTCGCGGCGGATCGCGAGGTCGCCACGCTGCGGCTTTTCGCCGGCAGCCGCCTGCTGCGGGAAGTGCCGCTCTACACCAAGGCTGCGGTGGAACAGGGTTCTCTCAGCAGCCGCGCCATCGATGCCGTGCTGGAACTCGGCGAAACCCTGATGTTTTCATGGCTTTGGGACAAACCCGAGCCCACATGATCGCCATAGTCGCGCTTCACCCTGCGACAAAGCTGGGGGTTCGGCGCGAAACGGTTCCGCTGAACGCCATCTTCGGCTAGATGTACCGCAGTGGCGTCGTGAGGCGCCGAAATGCAGGCCTTTCGCGAGGCCCGAGATTCAGGAACGAATTATTGTCATCCGCTACTGGATTGTTCGTTACGTTTGAAGGTGGTGAGGGGGCCGGCAAGTCCACGCAGATACGTCGGCTGGCCGATGTGCTGCGGTCGAGGGGGCACGATGTGTTGCTGACCCGGGAGCCGGGTGGTTCGCCCGGCGGCGAAGCGGTGCGCCATGTTCTGCTGTCGGGTGCCGCGGAGGCCTTCGGCACGCGGATGGAAGCGATCCTCTTTGCCGCTGCCCGCAACGATCACGTCGAAGAGGTCATTCGTCCGGCGCTCGAAGCCGGCAGGATCGTGCTTTGCGATCGCTTCATGGATTCGTCGCGCGTCTATCAGGGCATCACCGGCAATCTGGAGCCCGATTTCATCGAAACCCTGCAGCGTGTCGCGGTCAACGGCGTGATGCCCGACTGTACGCTCATTCTCGATCTGCCGGCGCGTGCAGGGCTCGAGCGTGCCAGGCGGCGCGGGGCGGCCGGCGACGTGGCGCCCGATCGTTTCGAGAAAGAAGAGGTGGAGACCCACGAGAAGCGCCGGGAGGCGTTTCTCGATATCGCAGCACGCGAGCCCGAGCGCTGTCACGTCGTCAACGCCATGCAGAGCGAACAGGCACTCGCCGACGAAATTCTGTCGATCGTCGATCAGATGGTCGCGCCGGTCACCGACCTGAAGATGGTGGAGCCCGCCCATGAGTGAGGATCACCCGAGCCTGCTCGACGGCGCCATCTGGCCGCCTGAGAACACCAAGCTGTTCGGCCATAGCGATGCCGAGGCGTTTCTGGCGCAGTCCTACCGCTCCGGCAAGGGCCACCATGCGTTGCTGATGGAGGGGCCGTCTGGCATCGGCAAGGCAACGCTTGCGTTCCGCTTCGCCAATCACGTCCTTTCACATCCCGATCCGGCGAGCGCACCGGAGTTTCTGGCCGACCCGGACCCTAACTCGTCCGTCAGCCGGCAGATCACCTCGGGCGCTTCGCACAATCTGCTGCATCTCGCGCGTCCGGTGGATGAAAAGACCGGCAAGGTGAAATCGGCCATCACCGTCGACGAGGTGCGCCGTGCAGGCCGCTTCTTCTCGCAGACGTCGGGTACGGGCAATTGGCGCATCGTCATCATCGATCCGGCCGACGACATGAACCGCAGTGCCGCCAATGCGATCCTGAAGATCCTCGAGGAGCCGCCGAAGCGGGCGCTGTTCCTGTTGATCTCGCATGCGCCGGGCAAGTTGTTGCCCACCATCCGCTCGCGCTGCCTGCCGCTGAAGCTGTCGCCACTCGGTGACGAGGCGCTGCACTCGGCTCTGGCCCAGCTTGGCGTGGAGGGTGATCCGGCTTTGCTCGCGTCCGCCAACGGCAGCGTCGGGGAGGCGCTGAAGTTGGTCAATTACGGCGGCGGCGAGATCATTTCGGCCTATAACGAGGTCCTGTCGCTGCAGGGGCCCTCGGCGCGCAAGGCGATGCACCGCCTGGCCGATGCGCTGACTGGCAAGGACAACGACACGATCTTCGACTTCTTCTCGACCCACATCGGCGACGACCTGATGGGTCGGGCAAAGGCGGCGGCGATGGCGGGGCAGGTGGCACAGGCCGAGCGGCTGTCGCGCCTGCACAGCGACATCATCGAGCGTCTGACGGTTTCGGACGCCTACAATCTCGACCGCAAGCAGACGATCCTCGGCATTCTCGGCGACATCAAACAGCCCGGTCCTTGATCGGGCGGTCAACGGCATCGCGACTTGCGCGCCGCTCATCCCGGACCGCTTGCTTTCGAAACTTAATGTTTCGCTTCGCCGCCACATGCGCTAAGGAGCGGCATATAAATTTCAAAGAATAAGCCGGACGAGAATGGCCGCCATGACAGACAAGACACCCTTTTATATCACCACCGCGATTTCCTATCCGAACGGCAAGCCGCATATCGGCCATGCCTACGAACTGATCGCGACGGACGCCATGGCGCGCTACCAGCGCCTCGACGGCAAGGACGTGTTCTTCCTGACCGGTACCGACGAACACGGCCAGAAGATGCAGCAGACGGCGCGCGCCGAAGGCATCACCGCACAGGAACTGGCCGATCGCAATTCCGGCGAGTTCCAGGCGATGGCAAAGCTGCTCAATGCCTCGAACGACGACTTCATCCGCACCACGCAGGAGCGCCACCACGAGACGTCCCGGAACATCTGGAACCGGATGGCCGACAATGGCGACATCTACAAGGACAGCTATGCTGGCTGGTATTCCGTGCGCGACGAGGCCTTCTACCAGGACAACGAGACGGAAGTGCGCGCCGACGGCATTCGCTACGGACCGCAGGGCACGCCTGTGGAATGGGTGGAAGAGGCGAGCTACTTCTTCAAGCTCTCTGAATACCAGGACAAGCTGCTGGCTCTCTACGAAGCCAACCCCGATTTCATCGGTCCGGCCGAGCGCCGCAACGAGGTGATTTCGTTCGTCAAGTCGGGGCTGCGCGATCTGTCGATCTCGCGGACCACGTTCGACTGGGGTATCAAGGTGCCGAACGATCCGACGCATGTGATGTATGTCTGGGTCGATGCGCTGACCAACTACATAACCGCCACCGGCTATATCGAGGACCAACACGGCCCGCGCGCGAAATACTGGCCGGCCGACGTTCACATTATCGGCAAGGATATCATCCGGTTCCACGCCGTCTACTGGCCGGCCTTCCTGATGTCGGCCAATCTGCCGCTGCCGAAGCGCGTCTTCGCGCATGGCTTCGTGCTGGCCAAGGGCGGGGAGAAGATGTCGAAGTCGCTTGGCAACGTGCTCGACCCGTTCGAACTGATCGGCCATTTCGGCCTCGATGCGATCCGCTACTTCCTGATGCGCGAGATTTCCTTCGGTCAGGACGGCAATTGCAGCGAAGACGCGATCGGCACGCGGATCAACGCCGATCTGGCCAACGGCATCGGCAACCTCGCAAGCCGTTCCCTGTCGATGATCGTCAAGAACTGCGATGGCAAGATTCCCGAATGCGGCCAGCTGACCGACGAGGACAGAGCGATGCTGGCCGCCGCCGACGCGCTCCACGCCTCGACCCGCGAGGATATGGGCAAGCAGCTGATCCACCGCGCGCTGGCATCGATCATCGCTGTCGTTTCGGAGACCGATCGCTATTTCGCCGGTCAGGAGCCATGGGCTCTGAAGAAGACCGATCCGGCGCGTATGGGCACGGTGCTTTACGTGACCGCGGAGGTCGTGCGCCAGATTGCCATCCTGTTGCAGCCCTTCGTGCCTGATTCAGCTGCCAAGCTGCTCGATCTTGTCGCAGCCGGCCCCGATCAACGAGACTTCGCCGCTCTCGGTGAGGCTGGCCGTCTGGTGTCGGGCACGCCGCTCGAAGCGCCGAAGCCGGTGTTTCCGCGTTACGTCGCACCGGAGGCTTAAGGCCGAGATGCTGATCGATACACACTGCCATCTCGACTTCGCCGACTTCGACGCGGAGCGCGATGAGATCGTCAAGCGCGCGCATGGCAGCGGCGTCAAGCAGATGGTGACGATCTGCACGCGCGTCCGCAAACTAGACGCCCTGCTGGCGATCACCGAAAACTATCCGTCGGTATTCTGCTCCGTCGGTACGCACCCGAACAATGCCGACGAGGAACTGGACATCCAGGCCGACGACCTGATCCGCCTCGCCAATGCGCATGAAAAGGTCGTCGCCATCGGCGAGGCCGGTCTCGACTATTTCTACGACACGCAGAAGCCAGAGGACCAGAAGACCGGTCTGCTTCGGCACATCGAGGCCGCGCGCCAGACCAAACTGCCGCTGGTCATCCACAGCCGCAGCGCCGACGAAGACATGGCGGCGATCCTGACCGAGGAGACGGGGAAGGGTGCGTTCCCCTTCATCCTCCATTGCTTCTCGGCGGGGCCTGAATTGGCGCGGACAGGCGTCGAACTCGGCGGCTACATCTCGTTTTCGGGGATCCTGACGTTTCCGAAGTCCGAAGAACTGCGAGAGATCGCCCGGACCATTCCGCACGACCGGCTTCTCGTCGAAACCGATGCGCCCTATCTGGCCCCGAAGCGCTGGCGCGGCAAACGCAACGAGCCATCCTATGTCGTCAACACAGCAGAGGTACTGGCCGAGACGCTCGGGCTGAGCTACGCCGAGATGGCGGCGATCACCACTGACAACGCCTTCCGCTGCTTCTCCAAGATGCCGAGGGTCTGACACGGTGGCTTATCGGCGACGGTTCACCATTCTCGGATGCTCGTCGTCTCCAGGCGTGCCGCGCATCACCGGTGATTGGGGCGCCTGCAATCCCGAAAACCCGAAGAACCGCCGTACCCGCGCGTCTTTCATGGTGCAGCAGTTTGACGACAACGGCGGCGTCACCACTGTGGTTGTCGACACCGGACCGGATTTCCGCGAGCAGATGATCGCCGCGAAGGTCGAGCATATCGATGCAGTGATGTACACGCATGCACATGCCGACCACATTCACGGCCTCGATGATCTGCGCGGCTACTATTTCGGCTCACAACAGCGGGTGCCGATCTACGCCAACATTGCGACGATGGACCGGATCCGGCAAGGCTTCGGCTATTGCATGGAAACGCCGCCCGGCAGCAATTATCCGCCGATCGTCGAGCCGCGGTTGATCGATACGATCGACCGGCCGATCCGCATCACCGGCGCCGGCGGAACGATCACGCTTCGACCGCACGAGCAGCAGCACGGCGATATCATCTCGCTGGGGTTTCGTATCGGCAACGTCGCCTATTGCAGCGACATAAGCGACTTTCCCCCGGAAACGGTGCCGAAGCTTGCAGGCCTCGATATGCTCATTATCGACGCGCTGCAGTATCGATACCATCCAAGCCATCTGTCGCTTGAGCAGTCGCTGGAGTGGATCGACAGGCTGCAGCCGAAACGTGCCATCCTCACCCACATGCACACGCCGCTCGACTACGACATCGTCATGGCAGAGACACCAGAGCATATCGTGCCGGCCTATGACCAGCTGAGCTTCGAGATCGACCTGGCCGAACTCGAAAGCGCGGAATAGACGTCCGCGCCCTCGCCCTTCCTCCTAGTCAGCCGGCCTCCTAGTCAGCCGGCGCTGCTGCGCGGCTTGGCGACACTCTCGACATAACGGCGCCAGCCGCCATGAGCGGTGATATCAGTTGCGCCCGCAATAGCCGCCGCCTCGACCAGGAACCCCTTGATCTCCGTGCCGTCCGCGAGCGCGATCGAGCCGATGCCGAGTGGCGAGGGGATCGCAGCCACGAACGAGCCGAAGGCGGCCGGCGTCAGTTGCCAGACCTCGACATCGATCGATCCGCCCTTGCCGGGCTCGACACGGATAAGACCGGGCTTGGGAGGTGCCGTCCCTGCCAGCGCATAGAGCCGGTAGGCGTCCGACGTCTGTGCCTTGCGCACGAAACGCGCATCAAGATCGCGCAGCTGTGCATTCAGCGGCATGCCGGAGAGGTGGGCACCGACCACGACGATGTCGATCGACGCCTCGCCGCCGGCTGTGGCTTGTGGGGTTTCCACTGGGAGCGCCCATCCCGTGGCACCGAGCGTCAGACCTGAAGCGCGATGGATGTCGCGTGCCAGCGATGCGGCAAGGCCGTCCTTGCCAAAGGGAGCGAGCAGAGTGACGCTCGCGGGCAAGCCGTCCGTCCGCGTTCCCGTCGGTACGGCGATGCCGCACATGTCGAGCAGGTTGACGAAGTTGGTATAGGTGCCGAGCCTTGAGTTTTCGCGGATCGGTTCGGCGGCAAGATCTTCGAGGGTGTAGTGTCTGGGTGCCGTCGGCACGCAGAACAGATCGACGGACGCGATAACAGGCGCGAGCTTTCGTTTCATCGCCTGCAGGGCGTAAAGACCATTGAAGGCATCCGCCGCCGTCAGCCGACTGGCTGCGCCGTAGATCTTGCGGGTGACGGGGTGAAAGCTTACCTCTTTACCGTCGAAAAACTCCTTCACGGCGGCATAGCGCTCGTCAACCCAAGCGCCCTCGTAGAGCAGGTTGGCGACGCTGTAGAAATCGCCGAAGGGTATTTCGACAAGCCGGTGGCCGAGGCGCGTGAGCATGGTGAGCGCATCGTCGTACGATGCCTCCATGACCGTGTCGCCGAAGAACTGTCGGTCCGCCCTGGCCGGCACGCCGATCGTTAGCACCAGCGGCAGCAGGCCGTAGCCGGCTGTCGGGACGGGCCGCGAGTAGGCATCGGTCGGGTCCTCGCGGGCGGCGACGCCGAAGACGCGCCATGCGTCATCCACCGTCAGCGCGAACACCGAGATGCAGTCGAGTGTACGGCAAGCGGGAACGACACCGGTGGCAGACAATGCGCCGACGCTTGGTTTCAGGCCGACGATGTTATTGAGGCCGGCAGGAATGCGCCCGGAGCCCGCCGTATCCGTACCCAGCGCGAAGCTGACGATGCCCTGCGCCGTCGCAACCGCCGAACCGGAGCTCGATCCTCCGGGCACCAGAGTAGGATCGATCGCGTTGCGGGGGATCGGGTAGGGAGAGCGAACGCCGACGAGGCCGGTCGCGAACTGATCGAGATTGGTCTTGCCGATGACAAGCGCGCCGGCCTCCCTCAGCAGGCGCACGACCGTCGCATCGGCTTTCGCGACATAGGCATAGTCGGGGCAGGCGGCCGTGGTCGGCATGCCTGACACATCGATATTGTCTTTGACCGCGAAGGGAATTCCCCAGAGCGGCTTGGCGACGGGGTCGAAAGGGCCGAGATCGGCGGCCTCGGCAAGCAGTGTCTTGCTGTCCGCGGCATGCAGAAAAATGCCGGGATCGTCGACGGCGGCCATCCGCGCGAAGATCTGCGCAATGACGTCGGCGACGGTGCCGCCGGCGGCGTAGAACGCATGCAGCGATGCGATATCGAAAGCCGGGTTGAAAGCTGGGACGCCGCTCATGCCGCGTCCTCCTCAAGTATCTTCACCGGGCGGTCCCACTGGATCAGCACGACGCAGCCGGTATCGCTCCAGACAGAGTGCTCGGTGCCGATGGCGTTGACGATGTAGCTGCCCCTGGCGTAGTCACCGGCTTCATCGGATTGCACACCGTCGAGCACGAGGATGGTTTCCAGCCCCTCATGCCGATGGCGCGGGACCGATGCGCCGGCCTCGTATTTCAGCAGAGCGACGCCGGGCTGGTCGCCGTCGAACGGCTGGATCCAGTGGATCGTCACATCCTTGCGGAACGGACCGAACGGCAGCTCTTTCCAACCGTCTGCGGTCAGCAGTTCGCGCGTCGTCTCAGGCATGGCTTATGGTCTCCAATATGTCATCGATACTGGCCGTCCAGCCGACGATCGCACCCTGGGCGCGGATCATCGCGATGGCGGCTTCCTTGAATTCGGGAAAATAGCTCTCGGTTGCGTCTTCGGCGAGCAGGCATTCATAGCCGCGGTCGTTCGCTTCGCGCATCGTCGTCTGCACGCAAACCTCGGTGGTGACGCCGGCGAAGACAAGCTGGGTGATCCCCTTGCGTTTCAGCACATCGCCGAGTTCGGTGGCATAGAAGGCGCCCTTGCCGGGCTTTTCGATGACCACTTCGCCAGCGATGGGGGCCAACTCCGGCATGATTGCAGTTCCAGGTTCGCCGGCGATCAAGATGCGACCCATTGGTCCGACATCGCCGATCCTGATGCTCGGGTCGCCACGGTTGCGCTTGGCAGGCGGCAGGTCGGAGAGGTCGGGCTTGTGGCATTCCATTGTATGGATGACAGGGAGGCCGGCATTGCGAAATCCCTGGATCAGCCGCTTGACGTCGGGCACGATCCTGGTGATCCGTCCGACATCGTTGCCGAGGCTGGCGCCGAAGCCGCCGGGTTCGGCAAAATCACGTTGCATGTCTATGACGATGAGCGCCATCTCCTCCGGTCTTGCCGGGAACGGGAAGGGTTCAGCCTTGATCTCGACCATCAGTGATGCCCCGCCATGTGAGAGCCGATCACAGAGATGTCGGCGGCGAGCGCCGGCGTCTCGTAGACCAGCTTGCCCTCGGAGATCACAATGATCCGGTCCGACATCTCCAGCAGTTCGTCGAGATCCTCCGACAGCAACAGCACGGCCGCACCGGCGTTGCGTGCCCGCATGATGCGCGCCCGGATCTCGGCCACCGCCGAGAAATCGAGGCCGAAGCAGGGGTTGGAGACGATCAGCAGATCGACCTCGCCGGTCAGTTCGCGCGCCAGCACCGCGCGCTGCACATTGCCGCCGGAGAGCGCCGCGATCGGCGAAGCCGAGGAGGCGGTTTTCACTTTGAAATCGGCGATCAAATCGCCGGCCCGCTTCTTCATCCTGCCTTTGCTCAGCCAGATCGCATCCTTGCCGTCCGCCTTGAGATCGAAGGTGCGGAAGGCGAGGTTTTCGCTGACCGTCATCTTTGGCGCGCAGGCATTCTGCAATGGCTCCTCGGGAATAAAGCGCACATGGTTCCTGCGGGTCTCCTGCCGCGTCGCGCCATAGGCACCGCCATTGACCTCGACCGTTCCGGCATCCGTCAGCCGCTGCCCGGCGAGGATTTCGGTCAGCTCTTTCTGGCCGTTGCCCGAGATGCCGGCGATGCCGACGATCTCGCCGGCGCGCACCGTGAGGCTGTCGATCTCGATTGTCTTGAGACCCGAGCGATCGGGCGCCTTGACCTTTTCGACTTTGAGAATGGGTCTTGCCGTTTCGGACACCGGTACACGCGTATCGAGTTCGGCGAGTTTGACGTCGCCGATCATCATCGACGCCATTTCCGACGTCGAGAGTTGGCCGACCTTGCCCGATCCCACGAGCTTGCCACGGCGTAGGATCGAGACGGCATCAGCGAACTTGGTGACCTCATGAAACTTGTGCGAGATCATCAGCACCGTCAGTTCGCCTCGTTCGGTCATCCCGCGCACCAGACCCAGCATCTCGTCGGCCTCGGCCGGCGTCAGCACCGAGGTCGGCTCGTCGAGCACCAGGAAGGAGCGGCCGAGATAGAGCTGCTTGACGATCTCGAGCTTCTGCTTTTCGCCAGCCGCCAGTTCGCTCACCGGGCGATCGAGCGGGATCTTGAACGGCATGCGTTCCATGAAAGCGGCGAGGTCCTTGCGCTCCCTGGCCCAGTTGATCACCGCCGGCACATGGGCGCGGCTGATGACGAGGTTTTCGGCGCCGGTCAGAGACGGTACCAGGGTGAAGTGCTGGTAGACCATGCCGAGCCCGTAGGCGGCGGCATCTTTCGGCGAACCGACCGCGATCTCGCGGCCATCGACGGACAGCGATCCCGACGTCTGGTGGTAAAAGCCCATGATGCACTTCACCAGCGTCGACTTGCCGGCACCGTTTTCGCCAAGCAGCGCGTGGAAAGTGCCGGCCGGGATATCGACCGAGACGTTGTCGAGCGCCGTGAAGCCGCCGAAGCGCATGGTCATGCCGAGCGTCTCGATGCCCACAGCCTTGCCGGCCTGGGGAAGAGGCGTGTCGCGGATGATGCTCACTTCAAGTCTCCTTTTCGACGATGATTGCCACAGGCCCGCCGCCGGGCGGCCCCTGATGCTCGGCGCCACCCGAGACGTAAAGATCGGTCATGCCGAACACGCCGGCCAGCACGCCGCCGACGAAGGCGCGGGCGTGGCGCGTGCCTGAAATGTCGGAGTCGTTCAGCATCGTGTGCCGGTTGCCGCGCACCTCGCCTGATGGGCTCGGCTCCGCCTTGGCCAGCACCGCCGCCAGACGGCCATTTGCGGGTAGTCGATCGCGCGCCGCCCTCACGGATTGCGTATCGATCGCGTCGGCCATCACGACGTGATCGATGGACAGCGGCCCGGACCATTTCGAGCTCATGCCTAGGACGACGATCTCGTGATCCAGCAGTTCGACGCCTGCGGAGGCGGACGCGCAGCGGGAAAACAGCTCGTAACGCGCGCCGATATCGGCATCGGTGATTTCGTCAGCGACGATCTCGCCAAGTGCCACGGCGACACCAAGCGCCGACGCGCCGCGCGAAAGCCCCATGGATTTCAGCGTGTCGCGCGTTGCTGTCGTCTTTCCGGAAGCTTCTGCCTGCGCGATCCGTTGCGTGGTCAGCAACGGGCATTTGATCTGCACGAAATGCACGTCGGCGACATCTTCGATGCCGGCGTCAGTCATCGCGGATGTCACGGCATCTGCAACCATCAACACCTGTTCGCGGCGGCCGAGATGCTCCGACGCCAGTATCGGCGTCCGCGCCACGCCGATCGCCAGCGATCGCTCGCCTGGCGCATCGACGCTCTCGCGGGCGAAAACCGTCCAGTGTGGCGACAGCGCGCCTTCCGTGCCGCCGGACATGACGATCGAGACGTTCTCCACGCCGTGTTTGGCGAACAGCGTCTCGAAGCTTCTCGTCGCATAACCCCGGGTGAAATCGTTGACGCAGCCATTGCCCTCGGTCTTGCCGAGAATGGCAACGACGTCGCGAGGTCTCAGGCCTGCGACGAACAGGGCCTCGACGCCGGATATGTCGTCCGGCCTATCGGCGGGTATACGGAATACGTGGGCACGAAGCGATGGCATCAGGGAAGGGCCTCGACCAAGTCACTGGAATTGGAGACCGAGCCGAACACGCCGCCCTGCATCTTCACCATATGAATGGCGGAGAGATGGTTGTTGTAGTCGGTGGCGCCGCAGCAGTCCTCAAGCAGCAGGCATTCGAAACCGCGGTCGTTGGCCTCGCGCATGGTCGTGGAAACACAGACGTCTGTGGTTATCCCCGTCAGGATGATGTTCTCGATGCGCTTCTGGTTAAGAATCAGTTCGAGATCGGTGGCGCAGAACGAACCCTTGCCCGGCTTGTCGATGATCACTTCGCCCTCAAGGGGGTAGAGTTCGGGAATGATGTCCCAGCCTGGCTCGCCACGCACGAGAATGCGGCCGCAGGGGCCGGCGTCGCCAATACCGGCGCCGATGCGCTGCGAGCGCCAGCGCTTGTTGGCGGGCAGATCGGCGAGGTCAGGCCGGTGTCCCTCGCGGGTGTGGATGATGTGGTAGCCCTTGGCGCGCATCGCTGCCAACACAGCCTTGATCGGCTCGATCGGCGCCTGCACCAGCGACAGGTCGTAACCCATGTGATCGACATAGCCGCCCTTGCCGCAGAAGTCGGTCTGCATGTCGATGATGATGAGCGCCGTGTTATCGGGTCTCAGCGCGCCATTATAGGGCCAGGGATAGGGATCGGCCTTGACATAGTGCTCCTTGGTTTCCGTCATCATGTCCATCGTCCGTCTCCTCTATTCGCCCGCAAGCTTGAAGGTTTCGCCGTAGCGTCTGACGGGCTTGTCGAAGCCGCAGGACGTGCCGTCGGTGATCTTGATCTTGTCTTCCCAGGGCAGGGCGTATTGGCCGGCGATCAGGTCGTGCATGTAGGTGTAGGGCGCATCGTTAGCGCCCCCCTTGACCGCGACATAGCCGCGATGACCGAACTGGTAGATGTTGTTCTCGACGCCCCAGCCGAGGCGCGCCTCGCGTACTAGGTCGGGGCGGACTTCGGCAGTGATGATCTCGTTGACCCGGCCGGATGTGCCGTGCGCGATGATCGCGCCGTCGAAGTTGCAGATCATGCCTTCGCCCATGCTGTCGAAGGTGCCGTCGGAGCCGCACATGCACACGCTGGCCGTGACCATGAGATTGCAGAAGGCGTTGGACTGGTTTGTGAACTTCCAGCTGTCGCGGATCGGCGCGGTGTAGCCGGCGGTGCGGATCATGATTTCCGCACCCTTGTAGGCGCATTCCCGCGCCATCTCGGGAAACATGCCGTCGTGGCAGATGATCAGCGCCAGCTTGGCGCCCTTTGGGCCATCGATGACGGGAATGCCGAGATTGCCGGGCTCCCATGGCTCGACTGGCACCCAGGGGTGCATCTTGCGATAATAGAGCTTCAGTTCGCCCTGATCGTCGATGACGATGCCGGAATTATAGGGCATCCCATCAGGGTTGAACTCCATGATCGAGAAGCAGCCCCAGATTTGGTTGTCGCGGCATGCCGTCTTGAAGGCCGCGACTTCCGGGCCGTCGAGCCGGCACATGATCTCGGGATTGATATCCATAGATAGGCCATGCAGCGCGTATTCCGGAAAGATCACCAGATCCATGCCCGGCTGATTGCGTCGCGCCTTGGCGACAAGATCGACAATCACCTGCGTCTGCCGCACCAGGTCGTCCTTGGTGACCGTCAACGGAAGCTGCAGTTGCACCAGCCCGATGCCGACGCCGTGTTCCGATTTGTTGAGCCCGCCGAGACCATTCATGGCCGATCTCCTTTATTGTGTGAGTGAAAGGGTGCCCGGCGCGCCCGAGAGCGAGCGGGTGGGCGAGGAGGTGGCGATCAGAATGGCGAGCGTCAGCACGTAGGGCGCCGCGTAGAACAGGTAGTAGCCCTGCGTGACGCCGACCGATTGCAGGGCGGGACCGAGAGCGCCTGCACCGCCGAACAGCAGCGCCGCGAGGAAGCAGCCGATCGGGTTCCAGCGCGCGAAAATGACAAGCGCCACCGCCATCAGGCCCTGGCCCGAAGAGATGCCCTCATTCCAGGAACCGGGATAATAGAGCGACAGATAGGCGCCGCCGACCGCGGCCAACGATCCGCCGACCGCAGTCGCCAGCAGGCGCACACGGTCAGGATTGATGCCCATGGCGCGTGCCGCATCGGTGCTGTCGCCGACGACCCGCAGGACCAGGCCGATGCGGGTGTTCCTGAAGGCCCACCACAGTGCCACGGCCAACAGCGCGCCGATGACGAACAGCACGTTGATATTGAGCGCCGCCTGCACCTGTGTCAGGCCGGACCATCCACCGAGCGGAATCGATGGCAGATGCGGCGCCACCGGCTTGATGAAGGGCTTGCCGAGAAAGAAGGCAAGGCCGAGGCCGAACTGCATCATGGCGATGCCGATGGCGATATCGTTGACCTTCGGCCATTTGGAGATCCAGCCGTGGATCAGGCCGAAGACGGCACCCGCGCCCATTGCCGCCAGCACGCCAAGCCAGGCCGAACCGCTGATCACCGCCACGGCATAGGCGGCCATGGCGCCGAAGACCAGCGTGCCTTCAAGGCCGAGGTTGATGCGGCCGGAGCGCTCCGTGATCGTCTCGCCGAGGCTGACGAAAATAAACGGTGTGGAGACGCGGATCGCGCCCGCGAAGATGGCCAGGGGAACGCCCCAGATGCCGATGCCGGTCTCGTCCATCATGCTCTCCTTTAAAGGTTGGGCCTTTTCCAAAGGTCGGGATTGAAGATCTTGAAGCGGCCGTAGAAGGTTTCGCAAAACAGGATGACGACGAAGAGCGTGCCCTGCAGCACCAGCACCGTGGCATCGGGAAGCCCCATGCGCCGCTGGATCAGCCCGCCGGATGCATCGATGCCGCCGAGCAGGATGGCGACCGGAATGATCGCCAACGGATTGTGGCGTGCCAGGAATGCGACAAGGATGCCGGTGTAGCCGTAGCCGGCGGCAAGTGACGCATTGGCGCTGCCCTGGACGGCGGCGACCTCGATCATGCCGGCAAGTCCGGCGAAGCTTCCAGCAATCGCTGTGAAGCCAACAATCAGCCGTCCCACCGGCAGACCCTGGATCTGAGCCGCGCGTACGTTGCCGCCGGCGATACGAGCCGCGAAGCCGTAGCTGGTCACCTCAATCAACACCCAGGACAGGATGCAGGCCACAATGCCGATGGCGAGGCCCCAGTGCACGTCCATGCCAGGGATCTTGCCCAGCATGTAATCCGCCGGGAGCGGCGTGGTCGATGGCTTGTTGAGGCTGGCGGGATCACGCAGCGGGCCTTCGACGAACTGGTTCATAAGGGCGATAGCGATATAAGCGAGCAGCAGCGAGGAGATTGTCTCGTTGACGCCGCGGTAATGGCGGAGAAAGCCGGCGAAGCCGATCCAAAAGCCGCCCGCTACCATGGCGGCGGCGGCCATCAGGATTAGCACCAGCGAAGCCGGCAGCGTTCCGACAAAGGGCAGGGCGACGGCGGCGGCGGCGACACCGCCCAGTACCACCGCGCCCTCGCCACCGATGATGGTCAGGCCGAGCCGAGCAGGCAGCGCCACGCACAGCGCCGTCAGAAGTAGCGGAGCTGAACGGCTGAGGCTGTTCTGTACCGAAAACCAGCTGCCGAAGCCGCCGGTATACATCAGCTGGAAAAGCACGGCCGGCGATTTGCCGACCGCCATGATGAACAGGGAAAAGAGCATTAGACCGATGAGGATCGCGCCGAGACTGATGACCACCGGCTCGGCCCGCCGCGCCAGCCATTCCAGCACCGGCCCGAGCATGGAACGCTCGGGCACTATGGACACTGCGTGATTGTTCGCCTCGACTGTCATGACACTTCCCCCTTGCGGCTTACGCCGTGGATCCGACGACGCCTTCGACGAGATAGTCCATGCTTTCGAGCTCGATCGCGTCCTCGGCATAGGCTTTGTCGGCCGTGACGATGACGTTGCCCTTGTTGTCTTTCATCGGCCCCTTGAAGACCGAGAACTTGCCGGCCATGATTTCGGCGTGAACGGCCTCGAACTTGGTACGAGCTTCAGCCGATACGCCGGGTCCGAGCGGGCTCATCTTGACGAAGCCGTCCTTCAGACCGCCGCGCACGAAGTTGCCGAGCTTCTCGCCCGCCTGCGCCTTCTTGACGAAATCGGTGTAGACGTTTCCCCAGGCCCATTCGGCGCCGGTCAGGTACTTTTCCGGAGCCAGTGGGCTTTGGTTGGCGTGGTAGCCGCAGACGAAGGCGCCGCGACCGGCTGAAGTCTCGACCACGACCTTGGGGCTGTCGACGTGGCAGGTTATGACATCGGCACCCTGGTCGATCAGCGCGTTCGTCGCTTCCGCCTCCTTGACCGCCAGCGACCACTCGCCGGTGAAGATGACCTGGCAGGTAATGGTGGGATCGACGGAGCGGGCGCCGAGCAGGAACGAGTTGATGTTCTGCAGCACCTGCGGGATCGGCTTTGCGGCGACGAAGCCGATCTTCTTGCTCTTCGAGGCGTAGCCGGCGGCGATGCCGTTGAGGAACTGGCCCTGGCCGATGTAGCCGAAGTAGGAGCCGGTATTCGCGGGGTTTTTGCCCTCCTGCCAGAGACCGCCGCAATGGCGGAACTGAATGTCTGGATACTTGGCGGCCATGGCCAGCATGTGCGGGTCGAAATAGCCGAACGATGTCGGGAAGATCAACGTTGCACCGTCGAGGTTGATCATCGATTCCATCGTTTTCTGGACGTCGACAGTCTCCGGCACATTCTCTTCTTCAATGACGGTGAGGCCTGATATAGCCTTGAGGGCGGCGGCACCCTCGGCATGCGCCTGGTTATAGCCGTAGTCGTCCTTGGGGCCGACATAGATAAAGCCAACTGTCAGCGCGGTCTGGGCGAAGGCGCGGCTCGACAGGCCCGGCGTCAATGCGAGCGCGCCGGCTGCGGACGTCTGGAGGAAATGGCGGCGGTTCATGGAAAGGAGTTTGGTCATTGTGATGCTCCCTGCGGCAAGGGCCGGTTCAGACAAAACGTTACGGGAAAGTGTATGCAATGACCGTGCCAGATTTTAAGCCATTGTTATTGCTTTAATATTGAAATAGGGGAGGCCGGAACGCGTAAACTGTATGCAGATTTCCCGCAGAGTTTGAACAAAAAATAAGCGATGGTTTTTATTTGTGCCTAATACATTGATATCACCACCAAATATCCTGTATTGAACTATTCAAATAGCCTTCTAACGCACTGCAATAACGAAATTATTTGACTTTATTTCTACCTAGATCCATCTGTATGCAGTGAGCGAATGCAGAGTTCGAATGTGAAGCAAATCAGACGCCGACAGATCATCCGTGCCGGCACGACGGTCGAACAGATGGTGCGCGCCATCGCGGATATGATCGTGACAGGCGTCATTTCGCCAGGAGAGCGCCTCGACGAGATTTCGCTCGCGCTGCGTTTCGACGTCTCCCGCACACCGGTCCGCGAAGCGTTGCGCGAATTGGGCGCCATGGGCCTAGTCGATCGCGAGCCGAACCGCAGTGCGGTCGTCGCCAATGTCACCGGGACCTATCTGCATTCGATGTTCGAGGCGATGTCGGAGCTTGAGGCGATCTGCGCGCGGCTTTCGGCGGAGCGAATGACCGTCGACGAGCGGCATGCGCTCGAGACGGATCACCGCACTTCGGCAAGGCTGGTGCATGACAATGCCCAAGAGGATTACGCCGTTTACAATACCGAGTTTCACACGCGGCTCTATCGCGGCGCCCACAACGATCATATCTACGAAATGGTGACACAGACGAGGGCGCGGCTGGCGCCCTTCCGGCGGGCCCAGTTCAGGCTGTCTGGCCGCCTGGCGAAGTCCTACGACGAGCATGACGTCATCGTCACCGCGATCATGCGCGGCGATGCGGTTGCTGCCAGCGAGGCGGCCTATGCGCATGTTGCCATCGTCAGCGATGCCAGTATTGTATTCGCGTCCGACAAGGTGCTTTGACGCTAATTTCTGACTTTATAAAAAAGTTTCAATTCATTGATCTCTATAGGATTTCATATGAAAATCTCTTTCAATCCACCTACCGTGCGCAAGCCCTTCGGAAACTACAATCACGGCCTTCTTGCGCCCGCCGGAGCGTCGCTGCTGGTCACATCGGGCCAGCTTGGCATCGCGCTTGACGACACAATCCCGGAAGACGTTACCGCACAGGCAGAACTATGCTTCAAGGCGGTGGGTGCGATCCTCGATGAAGCGGGCATGACCTTCGCCGACGTCATCCGCATCTCAGGCTTCGTGACGCGGCGAGAGGACTTTCCGGCTTATATGGCCGTGCGCGACCGCTACACACTTGACCCGAAGCCGGTCTCGACCCTGATCATCGTCAGCGGCTTTACCCGACCTGAGTTTCTGGTGGAAGTCGAGGTGACGGCCGCAAAGATGATGGTGCCATAGACGGCAATCGACCAAGGGAGTTTCGCCGGTGACAGTGCAATTGTCAGGCGTGGTGATCTACGCCAAGGACCTTGATACGACAGTGGAATTCTACAAAAAGAATTTTGGATTCAAGTCCTTGCGCGCATCTGATGACAGGATTGTCGAGCTCTTTCACGAGACCGGCGCCCGGATCATGGTGCATCAGGCTGGCCGAACGGTGAAGCAGGGACAATCCACCGTCAAGCTGGTCTTCGCCGTTGAGGATGTCGCCGGCTTCTGCCTGCAAAGTGCAGCCGGTGGGCTGACCTTCGGCCCGCTGCGTCAGGCAGACGGCTACGTCTACGCCAATGCCCGGGATCCGTCCGGCAATCCAATATCTGTTTCCAGTCGCGCATTTCGCGCTGGTTCAGGCACGGCGGGGCAGGTGGCCTAGAACCGCTCCATCGACATCTTCACCTTGGCGAGAAACCTCGCCCGCGATTCCGTCGTGCAGTTGTTCATGTCGTAGTGGGCTAGGAACGTCACCGGGCGCACCGGATTGATCTGGGCCCGCAGCACCCGCTTGACGATCTTCTTCGGAGGATTGCCGGCTGCGAAGGCGCGGAACGGCGTCGCGCCGTAGGTCAGTACCGCCCCAAGTTTGCGGATGTGACGCAGCCGCGATTCCACCTTGCCGTCGACCAGCTCGAAAGAGACGCCGGGAAGCCATACGCGGTCGAAGTACCCCTTGAGAATTGCCGGAAATCCGAAGTTCCAGATCGGCGTGACAAGCACCAGCCCCTCGGCCTGCTTCAGCCGCTCGACATGATCCTTCACCAGCAGCGTATTCTCGGGGTAGTCGTGATAGACCAGCCGGTCATGGCGCGACAGCACCGGGTCGAATTCCTCGGCGTAGAGGTTGCACGCGTCTATCTGGTGTCCAGCTGCCTTCAGGCTCTCCAGCGTCTGTCGGTAGAGCGCGTTGCCATAGCTTTCTTCCACCGGGTGCGAATGAAGGACGAGAACCCTCATGCGTTCTCCATTACCGCGGACAGGCCCGGGAAGAGATAGTTTTCGCCGGCGGCGAAGTCGAAGTCGGGGTTTTCCCAAGCGATCATCTTGCCTGGATTGAGAAGGCCCTTGGGATCGGTCTCATGCTTGAAGGCAAGCTGAACCTTGTCGGTCTGCTTCATGCCGCCTTCCTCCAACGTATAGCGATGCGGATTGAAGATCGGGCAGCCGTGATCCTGATGGATCTTGATGATCTCCTCAAGGCGCTCCTCGGTGGTGTATCGCACCAGCGGCAGGCCCGAGCACTGGATCTGACCATCGAACTTGATGAACTCGAGATGGCCGGGCACTTCGTCGCCGAAGATTTCGACCATCTTGGCAACCTTGGCCACATGATCGGGGCCGGGATACTGAACCTGAAGATAGGTGAACGCGGGATCGACCTTGAGTGCCCTGAGCGTGGTATGGTTCCAGGCGAGCTCATAGGCATGCGGAATGCCCTTCATGCTTTCGACCTTGTCGGAGCGGAAGATGACCTCGCCCTTTTGCGACGCCGTGAATGCCTCGAAGGCGTCGATCGAATGCGGGGCGATCATCAATACGACAACAGACTGTCCCTCGCGGATATAGGGCTTGTGGCGGGTGAAATAGGTGTGGGGAATGGGCGCGGCAATGGGCGCGATTTCCTTGACCAGGATGCCGTTGCATTTGGCAAGAGCGTCGGCGTAGCGCACGCCGTCCATGAAGTCGTCGTAGCCGACCAGAACGTCTACCCAGTCGTAGGCCGGCGCCAGCGGCATTTCGATCTCGGTGATGATGCCGTTGGTGCCGTAGGCGTGGCTGACCTTCTGCAGATCCCAACCCGTGAGATCAAGTACCCGCGGTTCGGCTTCCATGGTGACGACGCGCAGACGGATGATGTTGCCGATGTCGCGCAGGCCACCCCAGGTGATCGAACCGACGCCTCCGGAGCCGCCGGCGATGAAGCCGCCGATGGTCGCCGTCTGGGCGGTGGAGGGGTGGAAGCGCAGCTCCTGGCCGGAATGCGCTTTTGTCTGCTTGTCCAGTTCAGCAATGACGATGCCCGGCTCGCAGATAACCCGGCCCGGATGGATCTCCTTGATCTGATCCATGGCCGCAAGGTTGAGCACGATACCGCCAGAGAGCGGCATGGCCTGTCCGTAGTTGCCGGTGCCGGCGCCGCGCGGGGTGACGGGGACGCCATGCGCGAACGCCACCTTCAGTGTCCGGATAACCTCGGACTCGGTCTTTGGCGTGACCACCAAGTCGGCGGTGACGCCATCGAGCTGCGCCTTCAGGATCGGCGAGTACCAATAGAAGTCACGGCTCTTCTGGCGCACCAGCGCCGGATTGTCCTCGACGGCGATGCCTTCGAGTTCCTGTTTGATCTTCTGGTAATCCGGCATGTCAGGCTCCAAGGACGCTATCGAGTTCACGGTAATCAGGCAGGCTGCGGTCAATGACCTTGCCGCGGCGTAGCACCACGCGGTCGGACTGCGGACGGGAGAGAAATTCGCTCCAGCGGCGGGCGCTGAAGAGGACGAGATCGGCTGGCCGACCGACGGCGATGCGGCCAGTGTCGGGGCGGCCGGCGATGTCGGCGGGAGAGGTCGTTACGACGCGGGCCGCGGTATCGAGCGGATGATCGAGCTGCAGGATGCGCACCGCCTCGCGGAATACCTCGACCGCGTCGAGATCACCGTAGGCATAGAATGGGTCGCGGGTGTTGTCGGAGGCGACGGCGGTTTGAACGCCAGATGCAGCCAGTTCCTTGAACAGCGTCACGCCGCGCCAGCGTGGCGTCCGGCCTGAGTAACGGTCCTGAAGGTACATGTTGCACATCGGCAGGGAAATGATTGAAATATCTGCCTTTGCGACAAGCTCGACGGTGCGTTTCGCAAGCTCGTCGTCCTGGCACGCCAGCGAGCAGCAATGGCCTGCGGTAACCTTTCCGGTGAAGCCGTTGCGCAGCACCGCCTCGGCGAGCGCCCTCAGCGCCTCGGCTGCGGGATCGTCGGTTTCATCGACATGCAGATCGACGTCGAGGCCGTTGTCTGAAGCGGTGCGAAACAGCGTGTCCAGCTGCCAGGTCAGATCGGGACCCATCTTCGGAACGCCGCCAATCAAGGCGCCGGCCCTTTTGATGGTGGCGACGAGTTCGGCGAAGTAGGTCTCGTTGACCATGTCGTCCATCGGAAACAGCGCCACCGCCTGCAGCGCGATCCGGTCCTTCCAGGCGTCACGCAGCTCGGCGAAGACGTCGAAGGATATCAGGTGCTGCGGCGCCGGCGAATCCAGATGGGTTCGGATCAGGCTGGTCCCATGGGCATAAGCCGAGCGCAACGAGAACTCCATGCGCTTGCGCACATCCTCGGCGCTCCAGTGCGTGGCGCGATCGGCGCCGACGGATGTCAGCGCGCCCATGAAGGTCCCGTCGGGATTGTTGTTACGGGGCCAGATGTGACCCTTGTCGAGATGGGTGTGTACATCGGTAAAGCATGGCCAGACCATGCCGTCGCGAAGGTCGGATTTCGCCAATTCCTGCGGCGCCGTGCCGGGAGCCACGATACCGGCAACCAGTCCATCCTCGATGACCAGATCGGCGCGCACCAGCCCTTCGATTGCTGTCGCCGAATAACCCTCGACGGCCACGGCAGGCAACGTTGCGTTGCTCAGCACGAAACGGCCCGCGTTCGGAGGAGACATGAAGGAATAGGTCATCAGTTTTCCCGCTTCAGGCTGCTCTCGTGCCAGCGATGCAGGCTGAGCCAGGAGATGAATGAGGTGATCGCGAAGATCGCGACGCCGAGCAGCGATAGCATCAGGAGTGCCGCGAACAGGCGAGGGATGTTCATCCGATACTGTGCTTCGAGCAGCCGGAAGGCGAGGCCGGAGCCGGCGCCAGCGGAGCCGGCCGCGAATTCGGCGACGACGGCCGCGATCAGCGCCAGGCCGCCGCCGATGCGCAGTCCGGTCATGAAATACGGCTGGGCGGCCGGAAGCTTCAGGTAGAACAACGTCTGCCAGCGCGAGGCCCCGTAGAGTTCGAACAGGTTGATCAGATTGTGATCGACACTCTTCAACCCCTGCACCATGTTCGACAGGATCGGGAAGAAGGCGACCAGAAAGGCGCAGATCAAGAGCGCGACCTGCGTGGAGGGGGCATAGATCAGGATCAGGGGCGAAATGGCCACGATCGGCGTCACCTGCAGGATGACGGCCAGCGGATAGAAGGCGATCTCGATCCAGCGCGATTGCACCAGGAAGACGGCAAAGCCGACCCCGCCGATCAGCGCCAGCGCCAGAGACAGAAAGGTGATCTTGGTGGTGACCCAAAGCGCCGGGGCTAGTGTCCCCCAATCGTTGACGAAGGCGGCAGCGACTGCAGCCGGTCCGGGCAGAATGTAGGGCGGCACGCCGGAAAGCTTCACGTAGAGCCACCAGACGAAAACCAGTGCACCGACGGTGACAAAGGGTATGGCGATGCGGAGCGCCAGATCACGCCGCTTGACGCTGACCGGGTTCGGCATGACGACACCCCCGACTGGCGCAGGCAGTTCAACGGCATCCGTGCTCATCGATCCTCCTTGGCGGCGTTGATGGCGCCGATCAGCGAGTGAGATACTGTCTCGCAAGCCTGCCGATACTCTTCCGATGTCCGGTAGTGCGCATCGCGCTCGAGGCTGGTAACGAGCGGAAGGTCGGCATGTACGCGCCCGGGCCGCGCCTTCATGACGACGATGCGGTTGGAGAGATAGGCTGACTCAAAGACGGAGTGAGTAACGAAGATCACGGTGATGCCGGTCTCCTTCCACAGTCTCAGCACATCGTCGTTGAGTTTCTGCCGGGTGATTTCGTCAAGCGCCGCGAAGGGCTCGTCCATCAGCAGCAGCTTGGGCTTGGTGACCAGCGCGCGGGCGATCGACACGCGCATCTTCATGCCGCCGGAGAGCTCGCGCGGATAGGCTTCAGAAAAATCCTGCAGGCCGACGGTCGAAAGCACCTGCATGATCTGGTCGCGTGCGGCAGCTTTCGAAATGCCGCGCAGCTTCAAAGGCAGATGCACGTTGTCAAAAACGTTCTTCCACGGCATCAGCGTCGGTTCCTGGAACACGAAGCTGATGTCGCCATCCGGCAGGCCCTTGGAGTTGATGCGCGAGCTTGGCCAGTCGATCCTGCCGGAAGAGACGTCGCCGAGGCCGGCGATGATCCGCAAGGCCGTCGACTTGCCGCAGCCGGAGGGTCCGAGCAGGCTGATGAACTCGCCGCTCTCCACCGTCAGCGACATGCCAGATAGCGCGACCGTGCCGCTGGAAAACACTTTGGTCACCTCGGCCATGGCCACCAGCGGCCGCTTGCGGGCTTCGCCTGATGCGGATGGCATGGGGGACGACTGTGGGGTCATGAGGATCGTTTGTCTCTTTCGTCTTGCGGCGGATGCGTCGAAAGCGGAATGAGGCGAGGGGCGGCCAAGGCCTCGACGCATTTCACCCATGGTCCCTCGTCCAGCCGCTTGGGATTTCCCTCCTTCCGGAAAGGGAAGAAGGGAGTGTCACATTACTTCTTCAGCGCCATGCCGACGCCCTTGCAGACGTACTTGGTCGTGAATGCCTTGGTGTAGTCGGTATCGGCCTTCAGCACCTTGATGCCGACCATCTCCTCGAAGAACTTTTTCACATGAGCGTCGGTCATGCAGCCGATGCCCTTGTCCAGTGCCTCGCCGGACTCGAGGATGCCATATTCCTTCATCTTGGCGATGGAATATTCGATCTGGCCATCCGTCATTTCCGGATTGTCCCTCTTGATCAGATCGTTGGCCTTGCTGTTGTCGCCGTAGAGATAGTTGTACCAGCCTTCGATCGAGGCGTCGACAAAGCGCTGCACCACATCCGACTTGGTGTCGATCATCGTCTGCGTCGTGGTGATCGCCGTGGAGTAGGGGGTGTAGCCGTTGTCGGCCAGAAGGAACACTTTCGGCTCCCAGCCCGTCTGCTTCTGGATCTCGTACGGCTCCGACGTCAAGTAACCCTGCTGCGCCGACTGCTTGTCGGCGATGAAGGGACCTGGGTTGAAGTTGTATGGCTTGTACTGTTCGTCCTTGAAGCCGGAATAGTTCGCCTTCATCCACTCGAAGAAGGTCAGATATCCATCTTTGCCGAGGAACAACGTGTTGAGCTTTGCCAGATCCTCGAATTTCTCGACGCCGGCATCGGGATGAGCAATCAACACCTGCGGATCTTTCTGGAAGATCGCGGCGACATCGACCAGCGGAATGCCCTGCTCAACGGCCGTCAGTTCCCCCTGCGAACTGCCCATATAGAATTCGATCTTGCCCGATATCAGCAACGCCGAGTTGGCCGCGTTCGGACCGCCCTGGACGATGGTGACGTCGAGGCCGTGCTTGGCATAGGTGCCATCGGCCACCGCCTGATAGAAACCGCCGTGCTCTGCCTGCGCCAGCCAGTTGGTGCCGTAGCTCACCTTGTCGAGCGCGTAGCCCGACGTCGTCGCCGCAAGCGCCGTTCCGAGGCCAAGCAGCGCGGCAAAAGCCATAGTCTTCAATCTATTGGACATGTCAGGCATTCCCCTTTGAGGCTGCGGAGCGTCCCTGATAGCGCTCCGTTTCTTTCATTTGAGCGGTTGCGTTGCTGTTTGAAAAGCATCAAAATTCGTGCGCAACGATGCCTTTTTGGCATCTCAGCGGCTGCCTGAACCTAATTTGTGCGCGACGCTTAAAATAGATGCAAAGAGAGACCGATGCTGCATTCCAGAAAGCTTCAATATATCGACGAGATCGCTCGCTCGGGTTCGATCCGCAAGGCCGCGGCCCGTCTCAATGTCGCTTCGTCGGCGATCAACCGGCAGATCCTGGCGCTCGAGGGAGAGATCGGTGCGCCATTGTTCGAGCGCCTGCCGCGCGGGTTGAGACTAACGGCCGCTGGTGAACTGTGCATCGAGCACATCCGCGAGGTGCTGAAAAACTACGATCGACTGGAAGGTCGCATTCGCAGCCTGAAGATGCAACAGGCAGGCAAGGTGCGGCTGGTGACGACAGTGGGACTTGCGTCCGGCCCGCTTGCCGAGATCATCGCGCGCTTCCAATCCGAACATCCGCGCGTCTATTTCCAGATCAGGAATGATGCCGGCACGACCACGGTCAATCCGGTGCTTTCAGGCGATGTGGATATTGGCCTCGGGTTCAACATCCCGGCGACACCCGGCATTCGCTCGCTCGGCAATTTCGACATTCCGATCGGCGTTGTCCTGCCGCCCGGCCACCGGCTGATCGGGGACGGTCCAATCAATCTCGCCGACGTGGTTCAGGAAAGGCTGCTGCTGGCGCAACAGGGCACCAGCCTGCGCGATGTCATAAACCTCGCACTGGCAAGGCTGGACGCGCCGGTCGAACCGGTGCTGGAAAGCAATGCATCGGAGATGCTGAAAAAACTGGTGAAATGCGGGGCAGGGCTCACCATGCTCAATCCGCTCGACGTCGTCACCGAATGCCGGGCAGGCGAACTGGTGTTCCGCCCAATCGCCGAGCCGCATGCCCGCCATCAACCGATGAAGCTGTTCGCCCGCGCCCGCGCGCCGCTCGACGCGGCTACCAGCCTGTTCGTGGAGTATCTGCTGGCCGAGCTTGCCGGGCTGGTGAAGGAGTTGCAGGAGAAAGGCCATATCGCGCCGGATAAACCATCCATCGCCTGAGCCGCTCTCACTTCGAATAGAGATTGGCGAGCTCGTAGGCCTTGAGATCATACAGCATCTCGACGAAACCCTTGACCTGGTGTCGGCAGATCGCTTCGCCTTTATCGGCTGTGCCGATCGACGCGTCGCCGACGACGCCGTGGGGGTTGAGATCATGGGCAATCCACGCCAGCGAATGCGGCGGCAGCGGCTGGATGTATTTCGAATGCTCGCGCATCCACTCTGCCTTCGATCTGAAGTTCTCGGCCTTGTCCATTCGCACCAGATCAGGCCGGAAATGCAGCATCAGTGAGGTCTCGACTTCGCCGCCGTGAATGCCGTACCGCGTCTCATGCTCGCTGATCATGCCCTCGGGATTGCCGAAGCGACCCCATTGCGTCGAGACCACCGCCATCTGGTGGCGCACCCGAAGCTCTCGCGCGACGATGCTCATGATATCGACGTTGCCGCCGTGAGAATTGACGATGACCAGTTTGCGCAAGCCGGCTTCCGCCACCTTGGCGCCGATTGCAGTCCACACCGGGATCAGAAGCTCGGCGCCGAGCGACAGCGTGCCCGGACCATAGACATGCTCGTTGGCCTTGCCGATTTCCTGGGTCGGCAACACAAGAATGTCGAGGTCATCCTGCCGTTGCCGGCGCAACTCCGCCAGCATGCCCGTGGCGATCGCCACGTCGGTGGCAACAGGCAGATGTGGACCGTGCTGCTCGGTGGACGCAATCGGCAGAATGGCGATGGTGGTGTCGGCGGAGAGCCCGGCAAAGTCGTAGGTGTTGAGCTCGTTCCAATAGAATGGGGTCGCCATTGCCGTGATCCTCTCGAAGCTGATCACCCTTGACTATGGAATAACCCGGCATGCGAAAAGCATCAATTTGCGTGCGTGCCGCTGCCTTTTTGAGCGACATCCCGACGCTCTCCGCACATGATCGCGCGCAGTGCGGAATTGTTAGTGGATGTCATCCACGCCATTCGTGAACGGCGGCGTCATGAGCTCGGCCGGTAGCGCTTGTTTCTGGTGATGCATTGAGCGAGATACGGTCATTCGCCCCATGGCGTCTCAATTCCGTGCCGTGGTCGGCTCAACACCTTTTCGAATCAGGACGTATCCTTTTGAAGTATCTCCGCCTTTTGACCTTCGCCGCACTCATGTCATCCTCGTCGATCGCATCGCAAAATCCAGCGCCGGCGCCGTCGGGGCGGTATGTGTCCGACCCAGCACATTCGAGTGTGATCTGGAAGGTCAAGCATCTTGGCCTCTCAAACTACACAGCCAGGTTCACACGGATGTCGGTTGAGCTTGATTGGAATGCCGAAAATCCCGGCGTCTCCAAGGTGACGGCAAGTATCGATCCTCTTTCGGTGCAGACCAATTTTCCTTTTCCCGAGAAGGAAGATTTTGACGCAGAGATCGGCAAGAGCACACGGTTTCTCGGCGGACAGCCTATCCTGTTTGTCTCGACCGCGGTGAATATCACCGGAGACCACAGCGGCGAGGTCGTCGGCGACCTGACGTTTCGCGGTCAAACCCATGCCGCCACGCTCGATGTGACGTTCAACGGCTCGATGGCCGAGCAGCCCGGGTCGAAAACACCGAAGATCGGCTTCTCGGCAGTCGCCAAGCTGAAGCGAGCCGATTGGGGGCTGGCGCCGAATATCAAGTCGGTGGGCGAAGACGTGACCGTTATCATCGAGACTGAGCTTCAGCCGAAGGACGGCGAAAGCAAGTGACGCAATCCGGGCCAGCCAAGAAGACGGTGTGGCGGGGCATTTTGGATGACGGGCTGTGGCTTTTGTCCTGCGGCGGAAGCAAGAAAAGTTCCATAATCTATCTTATCTGATCTTTATTTGTAGCCGCAAAGTTAGAATGTCCTGTTTCTGCAAAGTTGGAATGTCACACTCCCCGCATCTGAACGATGGCTGGGAGTTTGCAGATGGGATTGATAGCGATGAACGCCGCATCATCGCGCGGATGCATGAGAAGAAGATCAGTCAGGCGGAGATCGCGCGCGCCCCTTCGCCGCGACCGCTCGACGATCTGCCGGGAGCTGCGACAAAAGTTTCGGTCCATGAGATGGCCCGTCAGCTTGGGATGCCACAACGCGCCCCAACCAGCTGGCACGCAAACTCAACCATCAACAAAAAAGTGCCTCGGATACCGAACGCCAGCGAAGCCATTTGCGCCTACCTTGCAGGAGGACGGTGACGCCCTACCATGCAGAATGGGCAGTACGCTCTTGGGTTAGCACTGCGGTTAGCTTCGCCAGGCGTCAGGCCGAAACAACGTTCTACCGTAAAGTTGAGCTCAATGAGCCTCCCGGGTAACATAGCCGCGCCAACCGCCGTAAGCGCTGATATCGGGTTGGTCTTCAGTCGCCGCTGTCTCGCACAGGAACCCGGTAACGGTCGAACCATCGTCGAGTGAAACCTTGCCGACGCCGAGCGGTGCAGGAATGCGGCCGATGAAATCGCCGAATCCCGCAAGCGGAAGCGCCCAGACCTCGACCGCGACCGACTTTCCGTCATTGGCAACGCGAACGAGGCCGGGTTTCGGCGGCACGGTGCCAGTCAGTGCGAACAGGCGGTAGTCTTGCGTGGTGCCAGCTACGCGCCGGAAGAAGCCGCCACGCTCCTTCAGTTCACTGTTGAGCGGCATGCCGGACAGATGAGCGCCGACAACGGCAATCTCCCGATAGTCATCCGGCAAGGCCGGCTCTTCGGCATCAGGATAGGGATTTGCGAATTTTGCTAGGTTGAGGCCCGTCGCCTTGTGAAAGGCTGCCGCGATACCGGCGGCACGCGCCTCCTCGAACCCGGGCGCGAGGAAGGTAACACCGAGCGGCAGGCCATCCTGACGAAAGCCGTTCGGCACCGCGATGCCGCAAAGGCCCATCAGATTGACGAAGTTGGTATAGATGCCGAGATTGCTGTTCAGTTGGATCGGGTTGGCAGCGATCTCTTCCTTCGTGTAGATCGTCGGTGTCGTCGGCACCATCATCACGGCGATGTCTTGCCATACCGCGCGCGTATCGCGCTTGAGTTCGGCAATGCGGTGGATCGCGGCAAACGTGTCGAGTGCGGAGAAAATACCCGATCGAGACAGGATTTGTCGGGTGACCGGATGGATTGCCTCGCCATACTTTGCAAGCACGCTGTCGAGGCTGAGCGCGCGTTCCGAAATCCACGGCCCCTCGTAGAGAATGCGCTGCGTGTCTTCGAACGGCGTAAAATCGATTTCGACCTTCTCGCCACCCATGGCGATCAGACGCGCGATCGCTTCGTTGAACAGACGTTCGGCTTCCGCATCGCCAAAGAAGCGGAGCGCGGCACCGGCCGGCACGCCGAAACGGAAATGCGGTGGCGGAGCGACTGGGGTCAGCGTCACCGCATCGGCTTCCGGCTTGGAGAACGGGTATGATGGATCGTAGCCGGCAATGAGATCGAGCACTTTCATGCCGTCTTCGACTGTCAGCGAAAAGATGGAGAGCGTCTCGATAGTCTTGACACAGCCGCCGCCGGAGACGCAGGCGTTACTGACAAGTCCCGGCGTCGGCTTAATGCCGACGATATTGTTGAAGCCGGCCGGAACGCGACCGGAGCCCGCGGCATCGTTGGCGATCGAGAAGCTGCAGAGCCCGGCGGCGACAGAGACGCCGGAACCGGAGCTGGAACCACCGGAGATGAAACGCTCGTCGAACACGGACGAGCAGGCGCCATAGGGTGATCGCATGCCGACAAGACCGATGCCGAATTGATCCATGTTGGTCTTGCCGATCAAAAGCGCGCCAGCATCAAAGATGCGATCGAGCGCCTGACCGCTGGACGTTGCGACATAGGCCCCTTCCCGCAGCGCATTGGTGGTCGGCAGACCGACGATGTCGTTGCAGTCCTTTACCGAAAACGGAATACCCCAAAGCGGGCGTCCGTCATAACCTTGCGCCTCCAGTTCCTTGGCGGCACCCAATGCCTTCTCCCGCGAAACAAGATGAATCCAGACGTGGTCTTCGCCACGTGCATCAATGCGATCGTATATCGCGTTGATGACGCGGGTCGGCGTCAACGCGCCGCTGGCATAGCCCTTTGTCAAGGCGATGAGATCAAGGCTGCCGGTGGCATCGGACCAAGGCGTTGCGGACATGATATGCTCCTAGAGACTGCTGAGTGCCGAATGGATGTCGGCTGAAGTGGCGACGGTGCCGAAGAGGCCGTTACCAAAGGTGGTGATGCGAAGCTGAGCCTCGTGGCGCGCCTGGGACGTTCCCTTGCAGGCATCGGCAACGGACAGGCATTCGAAACCCATATCGTTTGCCGCGCGCTGGGTGGCGTGTACGAGACCTTCGGTCGGCAACCCGGTGACGAGAAGGTTGCGAATACCGCGTTGGCGCAAGTCCTGCTCAAGACCGGTGCCAAAGAAGGCGTTGTCCCCTGTGCAATCGACAATGATGGTGTTGGGCGGCAGCACGATGCGTGGGCTAAACGCCCAACCGGCGCTGCCGCGTTCGGGAATGGGATCGCCAAGCCGCCGCCTATGGGCCGCGACCGGATTTTCCTCCGGGCCGTAACCACGCCGGGCGGCGACGACCGTCACCCCGACGGAGAACGCTGCCTCGAGCAGGTTGACGGCGACCGATAGCTCGGCATTTGCGTCCATCTCGGCCACCGGCGCCTCCTGAAAGCCGAGCAGCAGAAGTGCGGTATCGGCGGACGACCATTTTCCATCGAACGGCCAGAGATACGGGTTGGCGGCAATCGGCTTGAAGGGTGGCTTGCTCATTTCAATCACCGGCCTCCTCCAGCATTTCGCGAAACGCCACGCGGTTGGAAACGCTGCCCCATCGCCCGCCATAGGCCTTCAGGATCTCGAGGGTCGCTTCATGGTTGGGACTTTCTACGGCTGCCGTGCAATCTTCGAGCAGAACGCACTCGATGCCGTGCTCGTAGCCATCGCGAACCGTCGACTGGACGCAGCAATCGGACGTTACGCCTGCCACGATCAGCCGAGATATGCCGCGGCTTTCAAGTTCAGCGGCAAGTTCCGTGCGGTGGAAAGATGATTTTCCCGGCTTGTTGATGACGAGTTCACCTGGCTCTGGCGCCAGTTCCGGGATGATCTGCCAGCCGGGCTCGCCGTGAACAAGGATCCGGCCGTTCTTTCCGCTGTCGCCTATACCGAGACCGTGGACACGCGTTCGCCACTGCTTGTTCGCGTGCAAA
Organism: Hyphomicrobiales bacterium; assembly: GCA_900470805.1. Classification (GTDB taxonomy): domain Bacteria; phylum Pseudomonadota; class Alphaproteobacteria; order Rhizobiales; family Rhizobiaceae; genus Rhizobium. Next base: position 180,601 of record UCCA01000018.1, read on the forward strand.
TCTGAGAGGTCTGCAAGATGTCCTTCGCGCGTATGAATGACGGTGATGCCACCTGCACGTGCCGCGTCCAACGCGTCCCTGATTGGGCCGATCACGGCGCGGGTGTTAGAGACATCCTCACCAAGCTGATCGATCCAGCCTCCGGGGGCACAGAAATCGACCTGCATGTCGATAATGATCAGCGCCATTCGCGCTTTGTCGAGCGGCCCGCCGAGAGGCCAGAAATCCTGGTTCTTCGCGGCGCTCACAGCGTGACTCCGGTTTCCGGGTCGAAGAACAGGACGAGCGAGGGATCGACGGTGAAGGCGACAGCATCGCCGCGCGCGATCCGATGACTGCTGTCGACCAATGCCTTGAGCTTTGGTGCGGTCTTCATCAGATCACGTTCGTCTTCCACCATGTTCGCGTGACCAATCTCTATGCCGTGTCCGTCCATATGAAGGAGCAGCGTGCCGCCGAGGTCTTCGACGAAGCTTGCGTCGGCGGACAGAACGCCCGACAATCCCGCTTTTGGCGCGACTTTGAGATGCTCCGGCCGAATGCCGAGGATGACTTTTCCGCCGATCCGAGACGTCAGCCGCTCGCCTGATATGCCGAGCGGCAACAGGAAATCGCCGCAAGAAACAGCCGGGCCGCCCTCCTGAGAAACCACTGCGGCCTCCATGAAGTTGATCGGAGGGGAGCCGATGAAGCTCGCGACGAACATGTTGGCCGGATTGTCGTAAAGCCGGCGCGGTGTATCCAGCTGCTGGATCGTGCCCTTGTTCATGACAGCGACACGGTCGCCCATCGTCATCGCCTCCACCTGATCGTGTGTGACATATACGGTGGTAACCGCCGTCATCCGCTGGAGGCGAGATATCTCCGCCCGCATCTGACCGCGCAGACGCGCATCGAGGTTCGAGAGCGGCTCGTCCATCAGAAATGCGTTGGGCGAACGAACAAGGGCTCGCCCCATCGCAACGCGCTGGCGCTGTCCGCCCGAGAGCCTCGCAGGCTTGCGGTCCAAGAACTCCGTGAGTTCGAGAAGTTCGGCTGTTTCCTGGACCTTACTGGCGATCACATCTGCTTTGACGCCGCGCACTTTCAGGCCAAACGCAATGTTTTCGGCGACCGTCAGGTGCGGGTAGAGCGCGTAGGACTGGAAGACCATGGCGATGTCGCGGTCTCGCGGCGCCTGATCATTGGCGACGGTGTCGTTGATCCTGAGCGTCCCGCCGGAAATGTCCTCCAGCCCGGCAATCATCCGCAGAGCCGTGGTCTTGCCGCAACCCGAAGGGCCAACAAGCACGATAAACTCGCCGTCCTTGATATCAAGGTTGAAGTCCACCAGCGCAGCGGCCTTGCCGCCTGGGTAGGTTTTCGAAACGTTCTCGAACGAAATCTGGGCCATGCTGTCAGTCCTACTGTACGCCGTTTGTCGCGCCCTGAACGAAATAGCGGTTCATGAACAGCGCCATCAGGACAATCGGTATCGTTGAAAAGTGAGCGAGCGCTCCAAGCGTGCCCCAGGTGATGTCCTTGGTGCCGTAGGCGGTCAGCAAGGCAACCGAAATCGGCTTGGAATCAAGCGTGGTGAGGAACATCGGATGCAGGAAGTCGTTCCACGAAAACATCATGCAGAACAGGGCGCACGCAATGACACCGGACCGGACGGCGGGCACCGCGACCTTCAGGAAAGCACCCATCTGCGTGCAGCCGTCGGTGAGTGCCGCCTCCTCCATGTCAGGCGGCAATGCCTTGAAGTACGAGAACATCATCCATGTCACGAAGGCGCAGTTAAGCATGGTGTTGAAGACGATGACCGCCCACCAGGTGCCCAGAAGCCCGACATCGCGCATCAGCAGATAGAATGGGATGAGCGCGGCGATTGCCGGGATCATTCGGATCGCCAGAAAGAAATAGGCGAATCCAGCTGAGATACGGGACTTCGAGCGAGCGAGCGCGTAGCCGGCGGGAACGCCCAGAATCAGCGACAGCACCGTGGTGCCGATGCTGATCACCAGCGACGAGCGCAGCAGGGAGACAACGTCGAAGATGGCGAAGGCTTGTCGGAACTGGTCGAGTGTTGGCTCGAACGACAGCCGTGGCGGTGCCGAGAAGATCTGGTTCGACGGCTTGTAAGCGGTCGAGATCAGCCACAAGACCGGCAGCAGGAACAGGATGGTGATGACGAGGATTGTCGTTCTTTCAAAAACGACGCGGCGCGTTGAAACCTTGGCCATCGATCTACTTCCCATTGATCCGGACGTCGGCGCGGCGGACGACCAAAAGCAGTATCGTGGCGATAAGCGCGATGAACAGAAGCGTCACGTTGCCGACCGCAGAGGCAAACCCAACGTTGAAGAACTGCAGTCCTTCCTTGACGCCAAGCAGCATCAGCGTGTTGGTGGCATCGTTAGGCCCGCCCCCTGTCGTGACGAAAACGGAATCGAACACGCGGAAGGCGTCCATGGTTCGCAGCGTCAATGCCAGAAACACCGAAGGGAGCATCAGCGGAAGGATGAGCATGCGAAACCGTTGCCAGGCGGTCGCGCCGTCCACCCTGCCCGCTTCCAGGACATCGCCCGGAAGCGCCTTCAGTCCAGCAAGCAGGATCAGTGTCATCAGGGGTGTCCACTCCCAGCAATCGATGAGGATGAGCATCCAGAGCGCCGTTCCTGCATCCGTCAGCAGCCCGGTTCGGGGCCCGATACCCGCTTCGGAAAGGAAATAGCCGATGACGCCGAAATCCGCGCCAAGCATCGCCTTGAAGATCAACCCCACGACTAGCGGCGTGATCGTGGAGGGAATGAGGAGGAAGGCGAGCACAGTGCGATTGAAGCGGCTGTCGCGCCACAGAAGCAATGCCAGTGCGAAGCCGAGCACCAATTGAAGCCCGACACTGAAGAACGTGAACTGGAACGTGTTCAGGATCGCCTTGCGGGTCGTCGCATCTGAAAAGATATCGACATAGTTCTGAAAACCAACGAACTGCGTCCGCGCGGGCCGTAGAAGATTGTACTTGTAGAAGCTGTAGCCAATGCCCTGTGCGAGCGGCCAGAGACCAACAGCCGCCACGTAGAGAACGGCTGGCGTGGCCATGATGAACAGGAAGAACCTGCGACGGTTGGCGAAGCTGTAATGCATGTTTGGAATACTGCTCATTCAAGAAAGGCCGAATGGTTGGCGTTTCATTGGACCGGATAAGACCGGCTCCCTGACAGCGAGGTCAAGGCCATGCCGCCGGATTTCGCGCGCCGCAGTAATGCGGCGCGCGAGACGATATCAGAACAGCTTCTTGGCGGCTTCCTGTGCCTTGCCAAGCGCTTCCTCCGGCGTCGCGGCGCCTGCGAGCACGGAGTTGACCGCTGTTCCAAGCAGGTCCTGAATCTCAGGGTACTCAGGGATACGCGGGCGGAAATCGCCGTTGCCGTGTTCGTAGGTTTCAGCGATCACGGGCAGGAAGTCGTATTTCGCGAGCAGATCCGGATCGGTCATCTGGCTCTTGCGCATAAAGCCACCAGCGCCCATCATGTTGAATTCCTTGTGGATCTTCTTGCTCGTAAGCCACTTGATGAAGGTCCAGGCAGCCTCCTGCTTGGCTGTATCCACATCGGCGTTGATCGCGAGACCCCATCCACCGACGCCATATCGCGGCGTCATGCCCTTGGCGACGGGCGCAACGGCGATGCCGACCTTGCCGACGATGTTCGACACTTTCGGATCGGAATAAGCCGCAGCGCCGACCGACCACGTCTGCATGAACGTCGCCATGCCCTGGCGGAAGCTTTCCTCGCGTCCGCCCCAGTCATACTCGATGGCACCGGGCGGTGCGGCTTCCGTGAACAGTTCCTTGTAAACGGCAAGACTCTTTATGTTGGCTTCGGAGTTCAATGCCGGCTGGCCGTCCTTGTCGACGATCGAGCCGCCGAGCTGATTGTTGTATTGCATCCAATCCTGCGCCACGGCCGGGCCTTTTTGGCCGTTCGCGACGAACCCGTAGATCTTCTTGGAGGGATCGTTGAGCTTCTTGGCGTCCTCCACCAGTTCTTCCATGCTCGTCGGCGGCTTCAGACCGGCGGCCTCAAGCACGTCCTTGCGATATGCCAGTACGTTTGCGTATGCGGCAAACGGGAAAGCGACATACTTGCCTTTGTACTGACCAAGCGATTCCAGCGCTACCGGGTAGATGTCGTCGAGATCGAGTTCTGCGGAATCGCGCTTTACCCAATCCGTCAGATCGACGGAGTATTTGTTTTCCGCGTACGCGCCGGCCCAGACGACGTCCATGGTCACAAGATCGTAGCCTTTGGTGTCGCCAATAAAGTCGGCTGTCGTCTTGGTCAGGAGCGTACCATAGTCCATGATCTCGACCTTGAGATCGGCGCCGGTCTCTTCCTTGAATTTCGGAGCAAGCTCGGCGAGCACCTTGGAGAATCCATCGTTCATCGAGGCGACGGTCAAGGTGACGCCGTCCAGCGACTTCGCCTGCGTGTATGCCGTCGTTGCCATCAGCGCAGCGAAGGCCGCAGCCACCAGATGCCCCGTCGATTTCAGCGTGAATGATGAGGAAATTTTCGCCATGACTGCCTGCCCTTCCCGTTCTGGAGTTGATTGAAAACGAGGTTATCCTGACGCTTACTCAAGTCAAACAAAAAAACACAAAAATAACATTTACTTGCCAGAATTGCGGGCTTTGCTCAATGGATCTGCACAATGCCTAAACGCTAGACGCCGTGCTGTCGAATATTTCAGCAAAACATCTCGTGATGTTTATAGCACTGTTTTATTTGATCGATTCCCAATTGATGAGGCTTATGACGCTCTATCGCACGATGAACACAGGTGACGTGTGCGAACCTCGGCCATATTACGTCCACCGCCCAAAATAACCGCACCAACTGAAAAATAACATATTCAAACACTTTACAACTTTTTGATGTTCGCTAGGCTGGAAGAAACGTCGGAGTCTTGTAAGCATGCCGCGGACGCCACCATCCTCAAGCCTTGCATCGCCGCAACGCAACCGGCCGAAAGCCGCGGGCCTTATGCGCCTTGAGGCACAGGTGCGCCGAGACCTCGACAGCATCGAGGCATCGCCCCGCGCGTGGGTGCCTGAGCGACGTGATCCGTGCGGCAGTGTGATTGCCGACGTCGTCATCGTTGGCGCGGGCCTGTCGGGGCTGTCGCTAGCCTTTGGATTGAAGCGGCAAGGGATCGAGCGCATTCATCTGATCGACGTTGCGCCGGCTGGTTTCGAAGGGCCGTGGCTGACGACCGCGCGGATGCGAACGCTGCGTTCGCCAAAGACGCTCAGTGGCCCGGATCTCGGCATACCAAGCCTTACATATGGTGCTTGGCATGAAGCCGTCGAGGGGCAAGAAAGCTGGGAACGGCTGGACAAGATCGAGCGAGCGGCCTGGATGGCTTATCTCGCATGGTTTCGGTCAATCATCGGGCTATCGGTCTGCAACGATACCCGCCTCCTGTCGATTTCACAGGAGGAAAACCACCTCCGTCTTCATGTCGAAAAGGATGGTCAAGGCTCCAGTGTTTCGTGCAGAAAGGTGGTGCTGGCGACTGGACTGGAAGGTGCCGGTGGGCTGCGTGTCCCGTCTGGCGTCGCCACGCTGCCCCGCCAGCGATGGACCCACAGCGGTGAATTGATCGACCCCGGTATCCTGTCGGGAAAACGTGTCGGCGTCATCGGTGCTGCGGCGTCGAGCTTCGATTGGGCCGTGACGGCGCTGGAAGCCGGCGCCAGTAGCGTCACTTTGCTGGCGCGCTCCCCTACGCTCCCGCGCACGGAAATCCTCGATTGGTCGAATTTCCCGGGCTTCCTGAACCATTTTGCGGATCTGGATGACCAGACGCGATATCGCTTCACACGCCGCATGTTTGCCTTCAAGACGCCGCCGACCAAAGAAATGTACGAGCGCGCGATGGCGTTCTCCGCTTGCCGTCTGGTCACGGGCGCGAATATACGCTCCATCGGGATGGCCACCGATGATGTCGCCATCTCTACCGCAGCGGGCGATTTCGTCTTCGATCATCTGTTACTTGGAACCGGTTACTCCGTCGATCTCTCGCGTCGCCCTGAACTTGCCGATCATGTCGACCAGATCGCCACCTGGGCGGATCGCTTTGTTCCCGCCGCAGGCGAGGAAGACCGGGATCTCCTGGCGTATCCCTATCTCGGACCGGCGTTCGAGTTGATGGAAAAAGCTCCGGGCAGCCTGCCGATGCTCGCCAACATACATATATTCAACAGCGCCGCGGTGCCCAGTCTGGGACCGATCTGTAACGGCATCACCGGCTTGAAATCGGGCATTCCAAAACTGGTGTCCGGCATCTGCCGCGGGTTGTTCATGCCCGAGGCCGAACATTTCTATCGTTCGCTCGACAGTTACGACAAGGCGCATTTCCAACCGGAACGCATGTAGCCGCGGAAAGTCGAAATCCTAGTTGATCAAGCCGACACGTCTTGCGGCAACCACCTTGTAGAGCCTGTCTCCGGTATGGCGATATTCCTCGAACGCAGAGAAGACGAGCGAATGATCGTGCTCGTCGTCGGATGCAACAGCGGCTGCCGCGATCTCCTGGTCATCGGGGAGCGGCAGCACGCGCCACGCGGCGACCACGTCGGGCGACGGCGGCAACGGCATGCCGATCTTGGTGTAGAGCGCCAGGACGACTTCCCAGAAATGCATGGCAAGCTTTTGCGGTTCATCGAGATAAGGACTGACCAGCCGCAACCAGTGACAACCGGTCACCGCATGCAGCGCTTCGAAACTCATCGAACTCGAGTAAAGAAGCAGGGAGGCAGGGCGGATTTGCTCAAGGAAATCCGGTGCGGCAACCAGACGACCGAGACGATCCTGAAACGCCGGCAATCTGCCCATGGCCTCAATCCACTTCCACAGCAGATGGGTGGGCGCCTCGACGTTCCGGAACGCCACCTCCTCGCGCATTGCAAGCAGATGGGCGAGCGGATCGGTCACCGTCGCAATTCGGTCGCCGGGGATACCCTCGTAGGCGAGATAGGTGGCGGCCCAATAGCCGAGCGCGTTGGCGACCTCGGTATCGTCGCCGCGCATCAGCGCATAAGCAAGGCGCATCAGTCCGTGGGTGGCGGATGCCGCGACAGCGGGGGCGAGGAGCGGAACATAGCGTCGCACGGCGGCCTGCCGGCCGATCTGTTTGACGACGCCGGCAAAGAAAAGTCGCAGGTCCGCCTCGCGCTGGCGGTCACCAATTGCGTCTTTCCAGTTTGCCTCATCGAGCGACGCTCCGGTAGACGGGGGAAAGGGTACGGCGTGAACGCGGATGTACTGATCGGCGTATTCTTCAAGCCGCGCAAATGACGCGCCAAGCCTCGCCATGGCTTCAAGAACCATCGGAAGGTGATTGGCGAGACAGTCAGGAAACTCCCCGCTGCGTCGACCGATCTGCGCAATCAAGGCAGCGATAGCGCGCGTATCGGCATCAGGACCGTTGAGCCCTAGTGTATTTGCAACCTGCTGCATCGCGATGATCCTGTCTCACGAACGCCTGTCACCGGGCGCCTGCTGTTTGAATTCCCAAGATATGAACAATATCAAACACGAAGAAACAAATATCAACCGATATCTGTGTTCGCCAAGCAAGCCAATCATGGAAAACCAGATTGCCGCTTACGGCCATCGCCAATCAAGTGCGTGTCGTGCGGCCATGCGCCGGATGTGTGGCTTGAAGAGCACTAGCTCTTATCTGGCAACAACAATCTCGACGCCGGACTTCTTCAGCGCGACCTCAAGTGGACCCGTCGGCGCCTCGTCACATATCAGTGTGTTGAACTCGCCAAGACCAGCGACAAGAACGAGCGACATGCGGTCGAATTTTGTCGAATCGCACAGCACTATCTTGCGGGAAGCGCGTGTGAGATAGACGCGCTTCATATCCGTTTCCTCGAATGAATAGTCGAAAATACCATCCGAAGTGAGCCCCGATACACCCACGAAAGCGATGTCGAACCACAGCATTTCGAACTGGCCGACCGCGGATGGTCCGCTGGTCGACATTTCCTCACTGCGTATCTTGCCGCCGGCGAGATACGTCTCGACGCCCCTGCCGGAGAGTTGACCCGCGCTGCGAATGCTGTTCGTGAAAATCTTCGCCTGGGCGCGCGGCGCGAGTGCTTCGGCGACGAAATACGTGGTGGTTCCCACATCCAGCGCGATCGTGCGGGCGCCATTCGCCAACTCGGCCGCCGCCACTGCTATCCGCCGTTTGAGAGAGACGTTGCGGGCCAGGCGAGCGTCGAAGGCCGGCTCCTCGCCATCGAAGTTGTCGGTCGCGGCGATTGTCGGTGCATGATCCGGCTTGACGGCACCGCCATGCGTGCGGATCAGCCTGCCGTCCTTTTCAAGCTCGACGAGATCACGTCTGACCGTCATCTCGGAGACAGCCAACTGCTGGGCGAGATCACTGACCGTCACGGACCCTACCCGGCTGATCTCACCGACGATCGCCGCTTGCCTGACCTGCGCCAGGAATTTCGGACGTTCGTTCGGTTTCGATGCTGACTGCTCGCTCGTCATCTGGCTCTTGTCTCATTTTTGCTGTCGTCAGCCTCCTGAGCTCTTCAGGACCACCGCTTCAAACATGCTATGTTCGAATCAAACATACAACACTGTCTCAGGATACGCCGGAGCTTGCATTGATGTACAGACGCACATTTCTCACGCCTGGAAGGAAAAAGCATGTTCAGTCCCGAAAAGCTCTTTGAGACGAAACAGATTGTCGATGATAGGGGCCAAGGAATATCGGTCGCTTTCGGTTTGGTCAGCGTTTTCATCGGTAACGAGTAAGACGGCATAAAGGCCGGCTGCTTGCGCCGATCGAACACCGGTGCTGCTGTCTTCGACAGCGACCACTGCTTCAGGCGCCAGATCGAGCCGCTCGACGGCCATTCGGTAAGGCACGGGCGACGGCTTGCCCTCGCTGACATCATCGAGGCTGATAGAGAATGCGATCCAGGGGTTTATCCCCAGCGCATCGAGATTGGCATCAACAATTGCTCGGCATGAATTGGAAACGCAGACCTGCGGCACTCCGAGGAGATGAAGGTCACGGACAACGTCTACGGCACCTGAAATGGCGGCGAGAGAGTGCCGTTCGGCAACGTAGTGACGGTTGATCGCGGTAATCCAATCGGTCTCCGGAAGTGTTGGCGGCAGCCTGTCGCGCAGCATGAGCCAGACATTCCCCATATGGATTCCGCGAAACGCCATGTCGGGTAGATCGCGAAGGTCGGTGCCGAACTCAAGCGACGCCGCTACCAGTGCGCGATGGTGGAGAGGTTCGCTATCGACCAGCGTGCCATCTATATCCCAAGCAACCGCTGAAAATCGCCGCCGCGTCATGAAGGGTGCTTCCAGGTCGGTGCAAGGCGGTCGTAAAGTGTACGGTAACGGTAGTAACCGGCCTCATAAGTGTCAACGTTTTCAATGTTTGGCGTCAAAACGTCGGAGAAGGTTACGAAACGGGTTACGCTACGCCAGTCACTTTCCAAGCCGACGCCGATCGCCGCAGCCCACGCGGCGCCGATGCAGGAGCCGGGATGACCGGAAAGACGCTGCAGGGGCGCGTTCAACACGTCCGCGACGATCTGCATCCAGACGGTGCTTTGAGATCCGCCATCCGAAACGAGGAAACGCTTCGGCTCGTGGCCCATATCGACCAGCACCTCGATGTGATGGCGGATCGCGTAGGCATAGGATTCAAGCAGTGCCCGCCACATATGGCCGATATCGTGCGACAGCGTCAGGCCCTCGATCACGCCGCGCGCCGCGGGATCATGGATCGGCGTCTTTTCACCAAGCAGATAAGGCAGGATCGTCAGGCCATCGGCGCCTGCCTTCTTGCCGTCGGCAAGCTGGTCGAGATGCTGATGAATGCTGCGCCCTGTCGCCAGCGCCGCAGCCCTCTCGCCGCCGGCAAAGGTTTCCGCAAACCAGTTCAGCACGGAACCGCCTGTCGACATGCAGCCGTTCGGCATGTAGAGCCCAGGCACGAGGTGGTAATCGAGGAAGAGCCGCGGATCTGGCTTGACGACGTCAGTCGCCGTCAGAATGTCCACCGCACCGCCGAATTTCAAAAGCACGTCTCCCGCATCGATCACGCCGGCGCCAAGGGCGGACGCGATCATGTCGGCTGCACCGCCGACAACCGGCGTGCCGACCGCAAGCCCGGTCTCGGCTGATCCCCGGGCATCGACGTATCCCATGATTTCCGAGGACGCGCGCTTCGGCGGAACGACGTCCCGATCGATGTGCGCCAAGCGCACCAGTTCGTCGTCTATGGCATCGGTCGCGACGTTGACGAAACCTGCCTCGAGCGCCCAGTTTTGCTCGACGGCCCGAACGCCGGTCAACCGGTAGTTGATGTAGTCATAGGAGCCGAACACGGTTGCGATCCGGGCAAAGACCTCCGGCTCGTTCTTTTCGATCCAGCGCAGCTTGGCAGTCACGAGCTGCTGGTTGATGCCGTTGCCTGCCCTGCTCAGAAAATCGGCCTCATCCCATTCCGCTCGCAGTTCCTCGACCTCGGCGCCGCAGCGGCCGTCGCTTTGCTGAATGCTCGGTCGAAGGATGGTTCCTGCGCCGTCGAGAAGAACGACGGCGGGCAGCATGCCCGTCACCCCGATGGCAGCGATCTCAGACGCAGCGAGACCGGAAACCTCCAGGAGTTCCGCGACAATGGCGCAGGCATTCGCCCACCAATCACCGGGATTTTCCTCGGCCCAGCCTGCCTGGGGCGAGGAAAGGGTAACTGGCCGCGACGCCGTGGCAAGGATCCGATCCGGCAGGCCGACGAGGATACCAATGGTCGACGTCGTGCCGATGTCCAGCCCAATGACCGCGGTCATGATAACTTCCTGTATTAACGCAGTGATTCCACGACATCCATGAACCGCTTGACACGGCTGGCGTCAACGGCATTCCACGTGTTTCCGTCAACCTTGAAGTGGGTGCCGATGACGCATCCCTGCGCCATTGAGAAGATGTCGCGGATGTTGTCGATGTTGACGCCTGTATTGGCGAAGACGGGCACATCCTTGACGGCTTCGCAAACTTCGCGAAGGTCGGATTGATTGGCCGGCTGCCCGGTGATCGGGCCAGAAACCAAAATGGCGTCGGCAACCGACGAAAACACCGCGCTTTTGGCGCGCAACGCAATCGGGCGCTGATCGAGCGAATGGGCGAACTCGGCATTGATGTTGAAAAGCATCTTCATGTCGCTACGGCCGAGATTGGCGCGAAGACGGGCAGCGCTGGCGCAATCCGGCTGCCAGAGACCCATGTCGGATGCGAACAGGCCGGTGAAGATTTCGCGCACGAAACTCGCGCCTGTCACCGCGCCGATCGCGACGCTCGACAGCGGATCCCAGAGGTAATTGACGCCGAAAGGTACCTTCAGCAGCGGCTTGGTCGCCTGCACGATGGCGGTCATTGCCGCTATGCTTTCGGGCGATCCCTTGAACACGTAAGGACGATCGTTCTCGTTTCCGAACATGATCGCGTCGATACCGCCGGCCTGAAGCTTCTCGACGTCGGAGGCGACGTCATCAATCAGCTTCTGAAGTCCGCCATCGGCGTTGTAAAGCGGCGAACCAGGAAGGGCGCCGATATGGGCCATCGCGATAACAGCCTTCTTGCGATCTCCAAAACACTCAAAAACCATCATAAAATCCTTCGGCGGCGCCATGTTGTACCGCTCGATTGTTGTGAGCGGCTTCTATTCTGTCCGTTAAATTCCCGCTTAGGCAGGAGTTTAGAGTGGGAGCCGACAAGGTCTTTAATCCGTACCAAGCCGGTCATCTGGCTCGAACATAAACAGCGAAACGAACTTAATCAAACAAAAAAAACATTTGCGAAGTTAGATTTTGTTGGTTACGTTTTCGAAAAATGACAATAAGGAGCAGCCATGCAGCAACCCGTTTTCCCCGAGCTTGAGGGGCGTCGCGCCTTTCTGACTGGCGGTGCGACCGGCATCGGCTTTGCAATCGCAAAAGCACTGGCGGCACAAGGTGTGACCATAGCGATCGCCGATATAGACTTCGCCGCGGCAGAGCGGGCGGCGCAATCTATCGGCGGTGGTTCGGTGGCTGTCGAGATCGATGTCCGCAAGCGCGCGTCGGTCGAAACCGCGTTCGCGAAGGCGGTTTCCTTGATCGGCGGTTGCGAGATCGTCATTGCGAACGCCGGCGTTTCCACGATGCAAAAGGCGTTGGAATTGACGGATGAGGAGTGGGACTTCAACTTCGACGTCAATACCCGCGGCATTTTCCTGACCAATCAAATCGCCGGCCGCCATCTGGTGGCTCAAGGGGGCGGCTGCATCGTCAATACGGCATCGCTCGCCGCAAAAGTCGGCGCGCCGCTACTGGCACATTATTCGGCCAGCAAGTTCGCGGTGCTGGGATGGACCCAGGCCTTCGCGCGCGAGTTGGCGCCGACTGGCATTCGCGTGAATGCCGTATGCCCCGGCTTCGTCAAGACCGGCATGCAGAGCCGGGAAATCGAATGGGAAGCCAGCTTGCGCGGCATAAGCGCCGAACAGGTCTACAGCGAATATGTCGGGCAAACGCCGTTGGGCCGCATCGAGACGCCGGAGGATGTCGCCGACGTGGTTGTCTTCCTGTGCTCGAACAGCGCCCGTTTCATGACCGGTCAGGGCGTAAACGTGACCGGCGGCGTCTACATGACCTGACCGGCATCGGGGTCCGTGGGCGCGCGGGCGGCCCGGACCTGCATTCCTTACAGAATCAGACGGGAATCGACGAATGGCCTCGATCGACCTTCGAAGCGTGAGCAAAATCTATCCGAATGGCGCTCATGGCGTTCGCGATGTCAGCCTTGAAATCGAAAACGGCGAGTTCGTTATCTTTCTCGGGCCGTCAGGCTGCGGCAAGTCCACCACCCTGCGCATGATCGCCGGGCTGGAATCGATCAGTTCCGGCGACGTGATGATCGGTGAGCGCAACATGAACAGGGTTGCACCACGCGATCGCAATGTCGCCGTGGTGTTCCAGAGCTACGCTCTTTACCCTCATATGAGCGTTCGCGCCAATATGGGGTTCGGCTTGAAGATGCGCGGTGCGTCGACTCAGGAAATCGCCGCGAAGACGGAAACAGCGGCAGGAATGCTCGGCCTAACCCACCTCCTCGATCGCAAGCCCTCTGCTCTCTCCGGCGGACAGCGGCAGCGCGTGGCGCTCGGCCGCGCGATCGTCCGCGAGCCCGATGTCTTCTTGCTCGACGAGCCACTGTCCAATCTCGATGCGCAATTGCGGGCAGAAATGCGGCTGGAATTGGTCAAACTGCACCGCCGGCTTGGCCGCACGACGATCCACGTCACCCACGATCAGGTCGAGGCCATGACGATGGGGGATCGAATCTGCATCATGCGTGACGGCCAGTTGATTCAAGCCGGTCGGCCGCTCGATGTTTACGCCGATCCGGTGAACATGTTCGTGGCGCGGTTCCTTGCCAGCCCCGCGATGAACCTGCTGCCGATAACGTTGCATGACAACAATGACAATCTCACGCTCGACGGCGGTGATGGACTGCGGTTCACGGTACCCGATCGCCATCGCGCGGCTTACGCATCGAAAGCGGGGGCAAACGTCATTCTCGGGCTGCGGCCGGAAGATATCTATGAGCAACCCCGCGGCGGCACCCAACCTTTCCAACTGCGGGTTGCCGCGGTGGAGGCTCTGGGCGCCGAGATCATCGTGGTCGGCACGGTTGGAGGCGACGGGGAAAAGCCCTTGGAGGTGACGGCGCGTCTGGGGCGGCATGCGCAAGTCAGCGTCGGCGAGGCTGTCACGCTTCACGCGGATCTGCTGCCAGCTCATCTGTTCGATCCGCTCACCGAAGCCGTCATACCACGGCCAAGCGTAAGGGGGCCGGCATGACACTACGTGATGACAAGCCCCCTCTCCTTCGACGCTTCGCTCTCCATCTCGGACTGGTCTTCGTTTCTCTTGCCGTCCTGCTACCGCTACTCTGGGTGCTCAGGGTCAGTCTCATCCCGCCGGAACAATCCTACAGCACCGACCTCTTTCCAGCCTTCTCGACCGAGAACTACGCTGCGCTTCTCTCCGGCCGGTTCGGCCAATCCTATTTCAACAGTATCGTCGTCTCCCTGGGCTCCGTCGTGCTCGCCCTGCCCTTTGCGGCGATGACGGGATACGCGTTCGCGCGGTTTTCGACCGGTGGACGCTTCGCCCGCTTTCTGATGCTGGCGACGCAGATGCTGCCGCCGGTGGCACTTGTACTGCCAAGCTTTACATTGCTGAGAGGCCTTGCGCTGACCAACAGCCTGACCGGGCTGACGATCGTCTACGCGGCAATCAACCTGCCTTTTCTCACCTGGATTTTGATGAGCTTCTTCAAGGCGATACCCGTCGATCTCGAATGGGCGGCGATGACAGATGGCGCGACGGCATGGGGCGCGTTCTGGCGCATCGTCCTGCCGGTCTCTCTGCCGGGTATCGCGGCGGCCGGCGTGCTCGGCTTCATCCTGTCCTGGAACGAGTTTCTGTTTGCCCTGGTCTTCAGCGGGCCCGCGACGCAAACCATTCCGGTTGCCTTGGCATCGCTGCAGACATCAAACGGCGTGCAGATTGGCAACGTCGCAGCCGGGGTCATTCTCGCCGTCCTGCCCCTCGTCATCGCTTCCCGCTTTATCCAGCGCTTCATCGTTGAGGGCCTCACCTACGGGAGCGTCAAATAAAGCTCCACGACCTTACGCATGCCGCGCGCCAACCGGTGCGTTGAAACAAAAAAAGGAACAGCGAATTATGAAATCTTCAGCTTGGAATAGATCATATGCCGTCGGCCTGCTCGCTGCGACCGCCCTTACCGCTTCGACCCTGACGGCACACGCCGCGGATGTGACGCTGCGGGCACTGATGGAGGATGTGCCCGAGACGCGGATCATCGAGGCCCTGTTGCCTGAGTTCACCGAGAAGACGGGCATCAAGGTCGAATTCGAAAAGATCGGCTATCCCGACATGCACGACAAGCTCGTCACGCAGCTTGTCAGCGCGGAAAGCGCCTATAACCTGCTTGAGGTCGATTTCCTCTGGGCAGGAGAGTTTCCTGCGGCGAACTGGCTGGTGGATCTGAAGCCGTTAGCCGAGGCCTCCAAATTCGACCTGCAGCCGTTCGTCCCCTCCATGCTCGACCTTCTCGGCCGCACGGCGGACGCGATGCCCATCGTCCCCATGTACAATTATTCCATGGGCCTTATCTATCGGACCGATCTTTTAAAGGACGAGAAGCTGGGCGCCGCCTACAAACAACAGACCGGCAAGGACCTCGCCGTTCCCCAGACGCTCGAGGATTATGTCGCGATATCCAAGTTCATGAAGGCCAATGCTGGCGTCGAAGGCGCTGCGATGCAGGGGCAGCGTGGCGACCCCAACGCCATGGAGTTCTCGAACTACCTGTTTTCGGCCGGCGGCAAGTACCTCGCCGATGATCGCACCGTGGCGCTCGACACCCCCGAGGCGCGCAAGGCGCTGGATCTCTACATCGACAACATCAAGAACGGCGCGCAGCAAGGCGCGCTCTCTGCCACGCTCGACGACACGCTGCGCCTGATGTGCAGCGGCAAAGCGTTCAGCATGGTCACATACTGGTGGATGCTACCGCAAATCGATGACGCCAAGGCCTGCCCGGAAGCCGCCGGCAAGGTTGCGCTGTCGGTCATGCCCGGCGGCCACGGTGAGAGTGGTGGGTGGGGTTGGGGCATTCCACGCAACACCCCCGCAGACCAGCAGGAAGCAGCCTGGAAATTCATCCAGTGGGTCCAGAGCAAGGAGATCTCGGTAAAGCGGGCGCTCGGCGGCCATGCGCCGGTTCGCACCGACGTGTTCTCCGATCAGGCGGTACTCGCCAAGTACCCGTACTACAAGACGGCCGAAGCAGTGGTCGCAAGTGGCAAGTCGTTCCCGATCTTCACCTACTCCGCCGAATACGAGAACTTGCTCGGCACGCAGGTCTCTACCGCGGCCAGCGGCGGCGCGACGACCGACGAAGCAATCAAGGCTTCCTCCGAAGGCTTGAAGGAACTGATGAGCCGCTGAAACAACGACGGGCAGGCAGCGGCAGGACGCCGCTGTCTTCACCGGCGGACGGAGATGGACGATGACGGGCTTTCAGAAATTCGATCGAGAATGGCGCACGGGCTGGGCATTTGCCGCGCCGGGCCTGGCGCTGCTTGCCGTCGTCATGGGCTTCCCGCTGATCTATTCAGTCCTGATGACCGTTTCGTCCCTAACCCTCCTGAAACCGAGCCTCTTTCCCCTTATCGGCTTCGACAACTTCGCCGTCATCCTGGGCGACAAGCTGTTCTGGAACGCCCTTTTCCTGACGGGTCGCTATTCCGCCGTCACCGTCGTCGCGGAATTCGTCGTCGGACTTGCCATCGCCCTGATGCTGAAGCGTACGGTGCGCATGAAGCCGATCTATTTCGGCATTCTGACGATTCCAATGGCGATGTCACCGATCAGTGTCGCGCTGATCTGGAAGATGCTTCTCCAACCAAATCTCGGCATCGTCAATCATCTTCTCGATACAGCCGGCCTGCCACGCGTCGATTGGCTGGGCAATGCCAATCTGGCCCTGACGACCATGGCTTTCGTCGATATCTGGCAGCAGACCTCATTCGTCGTGCTTCTTCTGGCAGCTGGTCTGGCAGCGCTGCCGAGCGAGCCCTACGAGGCCGCGGAGGTCGATGGCGCCAGCGCATTGCAGCAGTTTTTCTATATCACCTTGCCGATGCTGAGGCCTGTCGCGGGCATCGCGATCATCATCCAGCTCATCAACGAATTCCGGACGTATGACCTACCATATATCCTGACGCGGGGTGGCCCGGGCACATCGACCGAAGTGCTGAGCTACTTCGCCTATCGCAAGGCCTTTCTCGGCCTGTCGCTGAACCAGGGCGCCGCCGCGGCCTTCTTCCTGTTGCTGATCGTCCTGTTGCTGACGGTGTTCTTTTTTCTCAGATTGGAGAAGGCCGAGGCGACCGGTCGCTGAGATTCCTTCAGGATATATACCTGCGATACGCAGCTAGGGTATTCGACCGTATCTCTGATTTGTCTCCTCGGACCGACGGCCCAAGCCCCGATGCTTTGGTTGAATCACGGGAGTCATGGACGATGTAGACCGCTGATCTGTGGCAAAGGAGACGCATCGAAAAAAGATGAGCGGCGATCTCCACTTTACTGTTGATTCATCGGTCGAGCCAGTGTTAGCAGCGAGGGATGGACAGCGCCCATCAGCCAGAAATTCTCGACACATTTCTCAGTGTCCGCTCCCGCCTCTCGGCCATCATCTATGGTCGAGTAAGGTGCGCTGCGACGACCTCCGATCTGCTACAAGATACATTCCTGCGATTTTGGGAGCGACAATCACTGCTCAGAGAAGTCGCCGATCTCGCCGGCTACTTCATAACCACAGGCCGCAACCTTGCGCTCGACCATGAACGCCGCAGGAAAATCGCGCCTTTTGTCGATGGGATCGATGGCTTGGAGTCGATCTCGGACCCAAGCCCGTCGGCCGAAACCGTCGCGATCGGCCGAGAAGAGCTACATCGCCTCGAGTTGGCCATCGATAAGATGCCGCCTCGGGCAAAACAGGTCTTTCTGTTGTCGCGCATCGAGGGGCTGACCTACGTTGAGATCGGCGCTCAGCTGGAAATCTCACCAAAGACCGTTTTCAGCCACATGGTGGTTGCGCTCGAGCGACTTAAAAGCGAAATGTCAGGGACAGACTGACCCTCTGTCCTAACTACGTCCAGTCTGCTTTGGGAATCGTGAAGAATGCCAAACCGTGGCATACAGCCAGACGCGCCAACAAGCGACGAGATTTCGAGGGACGCGGCCGAGTGGTTCGCACGTTTGCTCGACGACAGTGCGACTCCGAACGACCGTGCCGCGTTCCGGACCTGGCTTGAGGCCAGCCCAAAACATGCCGCGGCCTATGCCGAATTGGAACGGCTCTGGCTTGGGGCGGCGATGGTGCCCGACCGATCCGGAACCGGCCCGCTGTCGCGGCGAAAACTCCTGAAAGCCGGCGGTGCAGCCGCAGTCGTCGTTTCGACCGGTCTGGCTGCTGCAGCCTACCTACGCCCGGTGCCTGCCGACTATCGGACCGCGATCGGCGAAACGGCAATGGTCACTCTTCCAGACGGCTCGACAGTCGAATTGTCGACGGCATCCGCCATTTCTCTCGATTTCACTGCCTTGGAGCGCGGCGTCCTGCTCCACGAGGGGGAGGCTTACTTTACCGTTGCTTCCGATGCCAACCGCCCATTCGTCGTTCATGCCGGCACGCTAAAGACCGCTGCGCTCGGGACGCAGTTTTCGGTGGGTATCCGCGAGGGCGCAATTACCGTCGCCGTTGCCGAGCATGCCGTCAGGGTGTCTTCGCCTTTCCAGTCGCAAGACGTCCAAGAAGGCCAATCGGTGGTGTTCGCCAATGACAGGATTTCTTCGCCCGCGGACACCGACATCGAATCCAGGCTTTCTTGGCGTGACGGAAAATTGGTTTTCATTTCAACACCGCTCGAAAATGCTGTTTCGACGCTCTCAAGGTGGCGTCGCGGCAAGATCATCGTGATGGATACAGCGCTCGCCAAACGCCCGATCAGCCTTATCGTGGACGTGCGAAGGGCTGGCAACATCCTGCAGACCCTGGAACATGGGCTGCCGATCAGGGTCGACACCTATTCGCCTTGGCTTGCCCTGATTTACCCCCGGTAAAATTATTTCAAAAACCACTCAGGTTTTTTTCCTTCCGGATCGTCCCCTCATTGAAGCCCTGGAATCTATCGGGCTCGAAGACATTTGCAAGGGGGCGTTTGTGTCTGTGTTGAAGCATTCTGGTGAGAGCCGTCGCGGCAATCTGAAACTGGTTCGTCAAGTTCTGCTGGCAGCGTGCGTCGGCTTTGTGCCGCTCGCCTCGGCGACGTCGCTTAACGCCCAGACGGCTGGCAAAAGCTACCGGTTCTCCATTCCTAGCCAATCTTTATCGGCCGCATTGGTACGGTATTCGTCGATCACTGGTGTGGACGTGGTCTTCGATGGTTCTCTATCGGGCAATCTGCGAACGGCTGGGCTATCCGCCGACCTTCCAGCCGACGCTGGCCTTGCGCAACTGCTGTCGGGAACGGGTTTGTCCTATCGCTTCTCGGGACCGAGCACTGTCGTGCTCGTCAACCCGGCCGGAAGCACCAGCGCGGCTCCAGCGGACGGATCGACTGTCCTGCAGCCGATCAACGTGCTCAGGGAACAGGCACTTGGTCCCGTGGACGGCATCGTCGCGAAGCAGAGCGCAACCGGCACCAAGACAGACACATCGCTGAAAGAAACACCGCAGGCCATCAATGTCGTGACCAGGGATCAGATGGCCGCGCAAGGCTCCGCCACCCTGACGCAGGCACTGCGTTACACGCCCGGCGTGATCAGCCAGTACGGCGACGATTCCCGCTATGACTGGTTCACGATCCGCGGTTTCCGACCGGGGCGGTATCTGGATGGCCTGAGACTGCCGTTCGGTTCGCGCGGGTATGCGCAGCCGCGCGTCGAACCCTACAGCCTCGAACGCGCCGAGGTTCTCAAGGGGCCGTCTTCCGTTCTCTATGGTCAGGGCGAGCCAGGCGGTCTGATCAATATGGTCTCGAAGCGCCCCAACGCGACCGCCAAAAACGAGGTCGAATTGCAGCTCGGGACCGACAACCGGGTACAGACGGCATTCGATATCGGTGGCCCCGTGAACGGCGACGATGCTTTTCTCTACCGAATCGTCGGCGTCGGGCGCGTGAGCGATACGCAGTATGACTTCGTGGAAGAGCGAAAAGCCTACATCGCTCCGTCGTTCACCATCAAGCCTGACGAAGCCACATCGCTGACTGTTCATGCCGATTACCAGAAGATCAACTCTCCCGGCGGTGGCGGTGCGCCCGCGCTGACCGCCAACGGCACGCTGTACACCGGCATCTATCCTGAGCTGCCGCGTGGCACGTTCCCCGGTGAGCCCGGCTACGATTACTACAAGAGTGACCAGGCATCGGTCGGCTACGAATTCGAACATGAGTTCGATGATACGTGGACGGTCCGCCAGAACCTCCGTTATTCGTATATCAAGACCGATACGCAGCGCGTTCAGCCGTATTGCACTGGTGTGTGCGACCCCGCGGCCTTGAATCGCTACGCTTGGGCATTCCCGGAAAGCGCGCGAGCTGTCACAGTCGACAATCAGGCCATCGCCAAGTTTTCGACGGGTGATTTCGAGCACACCGCGTTGTTCGGCCTCGACTATTCCTACGAAAGCAGCCGGTACGAAGAGTCCGCTCTTCAACCCCTCGCTGGCGTACTCAACGGATACGATCCCGTCTACGGGGCGAGCACCATCACACGTCCGCCGATCACGATGAGAATTGATCAGCATCGCAGTCAGCTTGGCCTGTACGCCCAAGATCAGGTCGAATGGGATCGCTTCGCGTTTTCCGTCGGCGGTCGATACGATTGGGCGAATACCGATACCCGGACGCGCCCAAGCGCAACCAGAGAATTGGTCGAGCAGACTGATGGCCGCTTCACCTGGAAAACAGGGCTCGTCTACAATTTCGACAACGGCATATCGCCTTATGTCGGCTATTCCACATCCTTCAACCCGGCAGGTGGCACGGATCGATCGGGCAATGTTTTCAACCCGACGACGGGCGAGCAATTCGAGGTCGGCGTCAAGTATCAGCCGGAGGGCATGAATAGCTTTGTCACCTTGTCTGCTTACCATCTGACACAGGACAATGTTCTGTCTCCTGATCCGGCCAACACCAGCTTCCGGGTTCAGACGGGTCAGGTGACGATGCAGGGCATCGAGGTCGAGGGTAAGGCGGAACTGACGGATGGGTTCTCGATGATCGCATCCTATGCCTACACTGATAGTGAGATCACCAAGGATAATTCCGCCAACCAAGGCAATCGCTTCGCCTTCGTACCGCGACACCAGGCAGCGGTGTGGCTCGACTACGCGCTGCAGACATCAACCAACTGGGATGGATTGAGCCTGGGCGCTGGCGCTCGCTACACGGGTCAGACGTTCGGCGATAATGCCAACAAGTTCGACATTCCAAGCTATACGGTCTTCGATGCGGCGGTCCGCTACGACTTCGGCAAGGCAAATCCCAAGCTCGAAGGGTTGAACGCCTCGCTCAACGTCAGCAACCTGTTCGACAGGAAATACGTTTCAACCTGCATCGCGGCAACGGGTTGCTACTGGGGAGAGGGTCGCAGCGTCTACGCCACCCTCAAATACAGCTGGTAATGGGATCGGATCCACACAAGGAAAGTCGGCTGACGCGGCGGCAATTTGCTGCCGCGTTGGCGGCTCTGATGGTTTCGGCTGACGCCTCCGCCGAGCAGTTTGAGCAGAGGATTGCGGTCCTCGACTGGGGATGGGCGGAGAGCCTGCTGGCACTGGGCGTTGCTCCGCAGTCGGTAGCCGAAGCGCCGCTCTACGCCGATCGTGTCGTCGTCCCTGCCCTGCCCGAAAGTACGATCGACCTCGGCCTCAGGTCCTGGCCGAACATGGAGCTTTTAAGATCGCTGCAACCAGACTTGATCCTGTCGCAGGCCAACTACGGGATATCACCTGCCCGTCTCAGCGCGATAGCTCCGACAATGGCTCTGCCGCTCTACACGGCCGAGAGGCAACCCTTGCAGCGTTCACATGAGGCGCTGGTGGCCATGGGCGCACGGATTGAAAGAACCCCTGCCGCTGACGATTACCTTGCCCGTGCCTACGCCAAGCTCGATGCCATCAAGGACATGGCTTCATCGTACGATGGCCGCCCTCTCCTGATCATCAAGTTCGCTGACGACCGGTTGATCGACATCTACGGCGCAGGCAGCCTGTTCGACGATGTTCTGAAGCACCTTGGCATCGCCAACGCGTGGAATGGCGCAACCAACAACTGGGGCTTCGCAACGACTGGCCTCGAGGCGATTGCCCGATATCCGGAAGCACGGCTGGTCATCATCGAGCCAGGACCGTCAGGTGCATTCCTTGCCAGCGCATTGTGGCAAGCACTTCCCGCCGTAGGCCGCGGGGATGTCATCTCTATTCCACCCACCTGGGTGTTCGGGGCATTTCCCTCCGCCATGCGTTTCGCAGACGTTCTAAGCGCCGGACTCGGGATCGTATGACGCAGCGTTTTGTCTCACCCGGTCGCGTGTTTGTTGTTATCGCACTCACGGCATTGGCGCTCTGCCTTGCGGGAATGCTGACATATGTATCGCCGGACCGTCTCCTGGCCGCCCTCCTCGACCCGGATCGGGCGGCGTTCGGCGAGGTCTACGTGCACTTCTCCCTCATGCCTCGTATCGTCATTGCAATCCTTTCAGGAGTTGCTCTCGCCTTTGCAGGAACGATCTTCCAGCAACTCTTGAAGAATCCACTCGCGGAGCCATCGACCCTCGGCATATTATCCGGCGCGCAGTTGGCCATCACGCTAGCGTCCCTGTCCGTTGTCAGTTTGTCGGCCACCCAGCGCGAGCTTGCGGGTTTGGCGGGTGGTTTGGGGGCTGTCGCGCTGGTATGCGGGCTTGCTGCCAGAAGCGGATTCGCGCCGATTACGTTGCTTCTGTCGGGGATGATCGTCAGCTTCGTTGCCGGATCCGCGTCGGTGATTACGGCACTGTTTCATCACGAGTATCTTCGTGGGGTCTTCATATGGGGAAGCGGATCGCTCATCCAGAATGACTTCACCAATGCAACCGCGGTGCTAACGCGCATGTTGATCTTGATGCCCGCCCTGCTGCTCTTTGTCCGTCCGCTCTCGATCGCAGGGCTTGACGATGCGAGCGCCCGAAGCCTGGGGATATCGCCGGCAGTTCTGCGTGCCATCGTTCTTTTCCTCGCAACCGTCCTCTCGGCGCTGGTGGTGGCTCGTGTGGGTGTGATTGCCTTCATCGGGCTGGCAGCACCGAACATTGCTCGTCTTTCGGGTGCCCGCACTTTCCAGCAGCGACTGCTTTGGGGCTCGTTGTTTGGTGCAGCTCTCTTGTTGTTTGCCGACGGCATCGTTTTGACGGCAGCGCGGGCGATCGGTGAGGTCCCCACGGGTACCGTCACCGCGCTTTCTGGCGCACTCGTCATGCTGTTGATGTTAAAGACAGTTCCCCCGGCGGCGGCCCAGATCGTGGCCGGTGCAAGCGATCGAATGCGAAATCGCTCACCGCATAAACTTGCTCTGCCTGTCGTCGTTGTGATCCTCGCGCTGTTCGCGATCTTCTCCCTGTATGAACACCTGTTTTCCCAAGGTATCGACAGCTCGGTGTTGTTGAGCGAGCGTTGGCCGCGCGTTCTGACATCCGCGTCTGCCGGTGCAATGCTGGCTCTGGCGGGAGCCATTACGCAGGCTGCGACGGGAAACCCCATGGCAAGCCCCGAAGGTCTTGGTGTCAGCGCTGGCGCGGGATTGGGTATTATTGGCGCGTTTTTCGTTGGCGGCATGGCGTCGCCTGTGATGCCTTTGATCGGGGGCGTCTTCGGCGCGGCCCTCGCGTTCTCGATCATTCTCGCTGTCGCCAGAACGCGTAGTTTTGCGCCTGGGCCAGTTCTGCTTGCCGGCGTGGCCATTGGTGCCCTTATCACAGCCGTTATCTCACTCATTGTTGCCAGTGGCGATCCGCGCGTGGCCTATATCCTTGCCTGGACAATGGGCCCGACATTTCGTGCCACCTCCATCGTCGCAATCATCGCGGCAACCTTGGCTGTCTTTGCGCTGGGCCTCTCGCCGCTGTTTCGTCGCTGGCTTGACGTGCTTCCGCTGGGTGACGCACTCGCTCGGTCTGTCGGCATCCGCCCGGGTTTGGCTCGAGGTGTCATGCTGGTGTTCGTGGCAACGCTGACAGCGGCATCAACGTTGATCGTCGGGCCGCTCAGTTTCGTTGGGCTTATGGCCCCGCATCTTACGCGCATGGCCGGATCGCGCGGAACGGTCTCCTTCGTTTTCACAGCAAGTGCGGTAGGAGCCTTGCTGATGACCGTCGCTGACTGGTTGGGCAGAAGTGTCGATTTTCCGTACGAGATACCTGCCGGTGTCTTGGCAGCCTTCATTGGAGGGCCATATTTCCTGTGGGTCATATACCGTCAGAACGGTCGTTCTGCCGTGATGAAATGAGGATCGAGAACGACGTCATGATCTGCACAAATGCAGGCTTAACCAGAAAACGTGATGTCGCAGTGCAGGTCTGAAAATGTCCCCTGGCTTCGGCGTCCTAGCATCCGCAGCCGTGTCGACGGCGCTCGAATATCTGACCAAATGTCGTTGACATGACGCCTGCTACGGGCATGCACGAGACAATACGCACGTATCGGAGGATAACTACCAAGGTATTCTTGGCTGGGAACAAATGGTCCGCCACCGGGTTGAATAATCGAACAACAACGGAGGAACTACATCATGGACCATACCAATCACGTTCGCCTCGCCACGTCCGAACTCACACCGTCTATCCTCGAAGGCGCAACGATCTATGGCGCTGATGACCACAAGGTGGGCAAGCTGGATCACATTCATGGCGCGGGCACGGGTAGCACAGCAGTGATTGATGTTGGCGGCTTCCTTGGCATTGGCGCGAAGCCCGTCGGCGTCCCCCTGACAGATCTCGATTTCATGCGAGATGAAGATGGTGATGTCCACGCGGTGACGAGTTGGACGAAGGAACAGCTCAAGGCGATGCCTGAGCACCATCACTAAATCCCGATAGCAAATAACACCAGAAGCCCGGCGGAATTGCCGGGCTTTTTTTTCGCGAGGGGCCACGACTCCAGCTAGGCTGGCGTTCGATTTGGCCGATAGGCAGCAGGCCATAGTGCCGCCACAGATTTCCGCCCAATCATGCTTGAATAAAAGCGGGTGACTAAGAGATGAAATTCCTGGTTTTCCTCGCTGCGGCATTCCTGCTAACAGCGCTTCAGACGAAGGCACAAGACTATGTGCCTTATGATGGATATGAGGACGATGGAGGATACTGGTACAACGACCCCTACAATCCCTATCCACCACCGACCGAGTACGACCCCGGACCGGGTTATCGCGAACCGCCGCGGTACCGGGAGCCTCCAGCTCAACGGCAACAGCCATCGACGCGCCTCGCGAGGGGAACCATCGTTATCGCGACACGTGAACATACCCTGATCTACATAACGTCACGCGGCGAGCAGTTTGCCTACCCGATAGCCGTCGGTCGGGAAGGCAAGCAGTGGTACGGTTCGACAAGGGTGGTGTCCAAGCGAGAGCATCCCGAATGGCGACCGACAGCGGGCATGCGCCAGAAGAACCCAAGGCTACCCGCCGTGGTCAAGCCCGGCCCCTCCAATCCCTTGGGAACCCGAGCCATCTATCTTGCCGATGGCCTGCTTCGGATCCATGGCACGAACGACCCCTCTTCCATTGGCACCAATGCGTCCAGCGGGTGCTTTCGGATGTATCGTCATGATGTCGAGGAGCTGTACGAGATGGTGCAGCCTGGAACCCAGGTCATCGTCCAGAGATGACGTCGCTTATCTCCATCTATTGCTGAGTGAGCCTTTTCCATGCGAACGGGTGGTCATTTGCAGGGCGCATCCCTCGTAGCCGTCAACATTCACAGGCACATCGTGCCATCTGTACGTTTGCTATGGCTTTGGATAGAGAGCAACTTTCCGAGATCAGGTCTCCCACGCAAAGACCTCGGCGGGCTCTGCAACGCCCTTTAGCGCAAACGTGCCTACACTCTCGAAGCCTGTCGCGACCTGCGCGGCGAACGGCGCTGACGCCAAAATGCTGCGGTCGACAGCATCGGCTAGCTTTTCGATCCGGGCTGCTTCATTGACCGCGCGCCCGATCGCGGTGAAGTCGAGACGGCGGGACGCCCCTATGTTCCCGTAAAACAACTCTCCGACGTGGAGAACGATATCGACCAAAAACTGTGGCTCGTCGAGCTCTTTCCGCTTCACGTTCAGCAATTGATTCGAATTCATGGCCGCGCGCGCCGATGAAAGAGCACGACCACAAGCTTCGGACGGATCGTTGATGTCAGCGGGAAAGATCGCCAGCAGGCTGTCGCCCATGAACTTGAGAATCTCTCCACCGTGTTCCTCCACAGGTCCGGCGAGAGCCTCGAAGTGCTCATTGAGCCAACCAACGATCCTCTGGGGTGGCCACCGTTCATTCAATGACGTGAAGTCCTTCAGATCGGCGAGCAGGATCGCGGCATAGATCGAGGCCCCATCCCCTCGTCGGGTTTGGCCACTCAGGATACGGCCACTCGTTCGCGCTCCGGTGTAAACCGCAAGCGTGTCGGTAGCGACCCTCGTTGTCGCGACGCGACAGCAGGCTAGCGCAAGCGCCGGCATGAAACGCTCCACGCCGGCAATCTGCTCCTGCGAGAAACCGCCCGCGGCATCGATTGCAAGCGAGAATCCAACGCCGCCAAGCGCGGTCTCTCCGGGGAATTCCGCCAGCTTTATCAGGTAGTCGGTCGCTCCCAACGCCACCAGTTCATCCAATAACGGAAAGCTCTTTGCGTGCTCCGTAGGCAAGCGCCATCGGGCGTAGAGGAGGTCATTCGACAGGAGATGGAAGATGGGCGAGCGCTCGAACATCTCCTGGCCTGCATCATCGTGCCCCTGGATATCGACTGACATGACCGAACGCGGCGACCATGCAACCGAGAATCCCTTCTGCATCGGATCTATGGATGGCATAGCAATTGAAGCTCGCACGATCGGGTAGCCCAAGGCGACCAAACGCGGCGCGAGGCCCTCCATGATCTGCTCGATGCTTGTGCTGGACAATCCTTTGGCAATGATCCAGTCGATCAGCTCCTGCAAACCCTGCACCAAAACGCCTCCCTCCTCGCTCGACAGCATTGATTGTTTTCCATACGCCGACTTACCAAGCGAGAGAAGCAATGAGCAAGCTTTCCATCGGGAACGCGCCACTTTCCGCACACCCACAAGGCTGTAACGGATGCCTATACTGTCACGAAGCTCCGTGCGCAGTTACGGAATGAAGACATGTCATTGAAAACTGCTGCAAAGATCACGATCTCAAGATCATGATCGGAGCCTGACCCATGCTGTATCTTTGCCTTACCTTTTCAATCGTCGTGTGCACGACCTTCGCGGTGCGTTTTTTCGCAGCCAAGACCCGCCTGGTAGAAAAGACCATTGAGGAGACAATCGCCCGCAAGCTTGCATCGTCTCCCCTGCAGGTCGAACTGGTCCGTTTGCGAGAAGAAAACGGCGTGATGCGCAATCTCCTTATCGACATGGTGGAGAACGAGGCTTCTCTCGCCTACGCGACACAGATGTCGGAAGCCGAAAAGACAAGGGCAATCGAGGCGCGCACACAGAGGCGCAGAGAGGTGTTCGGCGAGGCTATAGCCGCACTCCAGAAGCCAGGCGGAGGACAGGACGCAACGTTCAAATTTCCGGCCGAGCGGGCGTAGTCCAGCCGTTTCCCATTTGGCTGCCTCAAAGAAGGTTAATCTATCTTCTGTCAGCGCAGTGAAAGAGTTTTACCAAACCCGGCACGCAGAAGAGAACACAATCCCTACAAACTCGATAGGCGCACTATACATTCTAGGCAGTTGGCCTCGAAGGGTCGCCATATGGAGCAAACAATGAATAGACGAACTCTTCTGCAGGCTGCAATCATCGGCGCAACGGCGGTACTGGGCTCTCTGCCGGCATTGGCTGCCGATACATCTTCGAAGCTGGTTGTCGCAGACCAGAGCGAGCTGGTGCGCAATCTTCTAGACGCGAGCGGAGAGAGGAAAAATCTGGACTTCGCTATAGAGTTCCCCAATTTCGCCGGGGGGCCGGCTATTCTTGAAGCAATTCGCGCAGGTGCTCTGGATATCGCCTATGTGGGGGACACCCCACCGATCCAGGCGCGCGCTTCTGGAACTCTGCTTCCGATTGTCGGGACCTTTACGCGCGAAGTTGCGCAGTATCGGCTAACCAGCCGCCCCGGTCTTGTGATCAACAAGCTCTCTGAACTAAAGGGCAAGAAGGTAAGCTATGTTGAGGGTTCCGGCCGGCAGGTCTTCCTGATCGAGGCCCTGAACCGCGCTGGACTGAAGCTCACCGACGTCACTCTTGTCAACCTGCGCGTTGCCGACCTCCCAGACGCAATCCGGTCCGGTACAGTGGACGTCGCGGTTCTCCAGGAACCGCATGTCACAAGGCTCGTAAAGCAGGTTGGCGCCTCACCTGTTCTTGATCCGGAAGAGCGCAAGCTGCTTCCAAGCACCTCGTATTTCTACGCTCGCCCCGAGGCTCTGGCCGACCCTGCGAAGGTTGAGGAAATCAAGAAGTTCCTGACGGCGTTTGTCCGCGCCGGCAAATGGAGCAACGACCACGACAAGGAGTGGGCAAAGTTCTACTACACCGACTTCCAGCGCGTTTCGGCGGAAGATACCGACGCGATCCTGAAGGGACAGTCACCTCTCATTTTCCAGACATCGGCGGAGGCCATCCCCCATCACCAGAAGCTGATCGACATCCTCTATCAAGCAGGCTCGATCAAAGAACAGTTTGATGCCAAGGGATCGTTTGTCGATACGTTCGACTCGACCATTCAGCAGGCTCGTGAAGGCGGTAGCTGATGACCGATATCCTCGACAGCAGGTACACGACATCGGGAAACGCCTCTCAACGCCAGCAGGCGCGATCCGAAGTCCGGAAGCAGCCCCGGCTCGTGCCCGGCAAGCTGCCGCGCGGCGCGCGTCTGCTCGGGCCTTTCCTTTTGCTTATCTCCTGGGAAGCGGCATCACGCCTCGGCTTGCTGTCAACCTACACGCTGGCCGCGCCATCAACAGCGTTAAAAACCGGGTACGACATGATCGTGGACGGCACGCTGCTACCACATCTTCTGGCTTCGGCGGGGCGTGCCTATAGCGGTCTGTTTCTGGGCGTATTTGTCGGCGTCATCCTTGCGCTTTTATCGGGCCTCACACGAAGCGGAGAAGCCTTGATCGACGGTATCGTCCAGATCAAGCGGGCTGTCCCGACGCTGGCACTGATACCATTGGTTATCATCTGGTTGGGCATTGGCGAGACAATGAAGATTTTCCTGATCTTCACGGCAGTGCTGGTTCCCGTTTACATCAATACACATGCGGCTCTGCGCAGTATCGATATAGGACATGTCGAACTCGCTCGAACGCTTGGTCTCACGCGGTTGGAGTTCGTTCGTCACGTCGCGCTGCCAGGGGCGTTGCCCGGCTTTTTCGTTTCGTTGCGCTTGGCCGTCGCGCTCTGTTGGACCGCACTCGTGGTTCTGGAGCTGGTCAACACTCAGACGGGGATTGGCTATTTGATGAACCGCGCCCGCGATTGGGGCCAGACGGATATCATCGTTGTCGGCATCATTATCTATGCCGTCCTTGGCCTGGTCTCGGACGCTGTGGTCAGGTTCGTCGAAAGCCGCGCCCTGTCTTACAGGAGGGCCCTTGGATCATGAATGCACATGCTCCCATCCCGAATGCCGTCACGCTTCGAAAGCTTTCCCGCAGTTTCAAAGGTAAAACCATCCTCGATCGCGTCTCGCTCGACATCCCCCATGGACAGTTTGTGTCGCTGCTCGGAGAATCCGGATCGGGAAAGACAACCCTCCTTCGTGCACTGGCGGGCCTTGACGACGACGCCGAAAGCCAAGGGCATTTTACCGTCCCCGACAGCACATCGGTGCTGTTCCAGGATTCGAGGCTGCTGCCCTGGAAGACGGTCATCGAGAATGTGACGCTGGGCCTTCGCCGCCCAGACGCCAAGTCGGCTGCGCTTTCGATGCTTGATGCGGTCGGGCTCGGTGACAAGGCAAACGTATGGCCTTCGACATTGTCGGGTGGCCAGAAGCAAAGAGTGTCATTGGCGCGCTCCCTGATCCGCTCGCCCGAACTACTCCTGGCCGACGAACCGTTCGGTGCGCTCGATGCACTGACCCGCATTCGCATGCAGGAGTTGCTGATGCGCCTAGTCGAGCGAGAAAGACCCACGATTATCCTTGTGACCCATGATGTCGACGAGGCACTACTCCTGTCGGATCGCGTCCTCGTGCTTCAGGACGGTCGTATCGCCGAGGATCACACCATCTCACTGCCGCATCCGCGGCGGTCTCATCAATCGGAATTGCTCGATCTGCGCGCACAGCTTTTGACCAGCTTTGGCGTCAGCGCTGAACGAGTCTGAAAGGTACCTATCCATGTCACGCCAGTTGCATCTGAACTTGTTCCTGATGTCCCGAGGCCATCACGAGGGCGCCTGGCGTCACCCGGGCGCTAACCACAAGGCGCTGACCGATCTCGAGCTTTATGTGGAAGCCGCGCACATTGCCGAGACCGCCAAGTTCGACGCCGTATTCCTGGCGGACACGCTAGCGGCCGGGAACAGCAGCGGCTTGGCGTCGTCCGGGTCCCTTGAGCCGATTGTACTCCTGTCGCTTCTGGCAGCGCATACGAAGAAGATCGGCCTCATCGGCACAGCATCCACGACCTACAGCCTGCCCTATACACTCGCCCGGCAATACGCCACACTTGATCACCTTTCCAAGGGCCGTGCAGGCTGGAACATCGTGACGTCGTGGGCTCCCGAAGCAGGCGCGAACTACGGCCTCCAGCAAAATGTCGATCATGGGGATCGCTACAAACTGGCCGAAGAGTTTGTGGAGGCGGTCGATGCCCTTTGGAAGAGCTTCCCGTCGGACGCGGTTGTCGATGACCGCGATGGTGGGGTCTACATCGACACCAACCGCCTGAAGCCCGCCAACTACGAAGGCAATCACTACCGCACCAAGGGGCCGCTCAACGTTCCCGGCAGTCCACAGGGGCGTCCTGTCTACATCCAGGCCGGTCAATCGGATACGGGTCGAGCATTCGCCGCGCGCTGGGCAGAAGCGATATTCACCGCCCACATGGCGATCGAATCGGCGAAGTCATTTTATTCCGACGTCAAAAACAGGGCGGTTGCATATGGCCGCAGGCCTGACGACATCGTTGTCTTGCCAGGGATCAGCGCAGCTATCGGCTCGACCCAAAAGGAGGCCGAACAGGTTTGGGAGGAACTTGATGCCCTGACCAGTACGGATGTCGGCCTCACGAGACTATCGGCGCGGTTCGGCGGACACGACTTCCGCCATATTCCGCTCGATCGGCCGCTCACCAAGGACGATTTCCCAGACCCCAACGCAGTCGAGGCGTCGAAAAGCCGTGTTATTGGGTATGTGGACATGTCACTACGAGAAAAGCTTACGCTTCGTCAGTTGCTTCGCAAGCTCGCTGGTGCTCGCGGTCATCTCGCAGTGGCGGGCACACCGGAAGCAATCGCGGACCTGGTGCAGGAGTGGTTCCAGTCCGGCGCCGCTGATGGCTTCAATGTTATGCCGCCGATCATCAATAGCCAGTTATCTCTCTTCGCAGACGAGGTCGTCCCAATCCTTCAGAAACGCGGTCTGTTTAGACTGGATTACGAAGGCGACACGCTGAGGTCTCATTTCGGCTTGGCGGCGGTGACAGGCGACAGCGCTTTTGCGCGATCCGCGTGACATTCCAACCCGCTGGTTCAGAGGACAGTTTCACAAGCAAATGGGTTCGAATTGTGCATGGCAGTCAGCCACCACGCCCTTATCGTGGCGGCTGATACTGCTGCCGACGTCTTAAGCAGCGTTGCGGCGTCGGCGAGTTTATAGGCAGCCGTAGGCTCAGACGTTTAACGACGAGCGGACGGCAGGCAAACTCGCGGCGACGAGGCCAGGCGTTATCAGGAAACTTTAAATGGCTCGCTCTCTTGCGAGCGCTTATATTCCCGAGCCGTCGAGTTCCAGCTCGCTCCTCCCCTCCCAAGCGGAGGGTGCCGTCATAATATCCACATCCGCTGATGGCATCGGCATCCAGCATTTGAGCTCAGGCTCCGCATATTCGATAATACGGCCCGGCGCGGAATCCGAGGAGCGCCAAGCCTCCGCACCGTATTGGTCACCGTTCGACCAAAATGCGAGGTCAACAGTTCCCGGACCCTGCTCAGAGGGGCGGATCGTAACGAGTATGCGACTGCCGTCTCTCGGCGCGGTCCGCATGTGCCGCCAGCGTTCTGGTTCTTCCATGTTCACCTCCAACTTTCAGGAGGGAGTGTCGCTCCGTGGGCTGAAACGGTCAACTGTCCGTTCGAACAAGCGCTCGGTGGTCGCCTTGACAAGCGTGGACACGCGATATCCCACCTAATTTCGCGGAAAAGCGGCGCTCATGTCCATCCATATCGCCCCTAACACATGTCCGTCGGGATCAGCAAAGTCGCGCGTGTACATGAAATCATGGTCCTCTATTGGGTTGATGTCGATAGTGCCGCCATTCTCTTGAGCGGCGTCAACCATCGCGTCAACGGCTTGGCGGCTGTCACAGGAAAGGGCGAGCATCACTTCGCTCGCTGTATTCGGTGGGATGGGGCGGTTGGTGAACGTTGCCCACTTATCGTGGGTAAGCAGCATGAAACTGATTGTCTCACTCCACACCATGCATGCAGCGGTCTCGTCGCTGAACTGAACATTGCTCCTGAAACCAATAGCCTCATAGAAGACCTTGGAAATCTTGAGATCGCTCACCGGAAGGCTCACAAAAATCGTTCGGGTCATCACCTTTTCCCCTGTCGTACAAAATGCCGATTGGACTTGGCGGCTTAAGGTGACGGCGCAGACATCATCGAATTGCCTGTCGTCCCAAGCATGCCGGAACGCGGCCTTCATTTGGTTGAAATTGCTGCGTCTAAGGAAGCAGGATCAATCTTTCGAAAGATGCGACATGCAAGCCGTTCTCATCGCCATGACCATTCTTGGATGCAATGACAGTGTCACCCAATGCAATTACGTGGCAACAGTCGAAAAGCACTGGGAAACGGTGGCAACGTGTGATGCCGAATCCGAGAAGCAACTGCGGCATTATACGAGCATCAACTACCCGACGGTGATCGCCGTTTGCGAGCCGCCTCACCCACCGCTTCCGCCCGAACCGAAGATCGTCGCCGTTGCTCCCGCGCCGTCGGTCCAACCTGCGGCAGAACCGCAGACCGGTGTTTCCGGACTTGCCGAGAGAGTGGCAGCAGAGGTACGCACGCACCTTCCCTCTGGCCATTCGGTAAAATCAGCGCTGACAAAGCCCGTGCATTTCGTGTCCGGCGGATACTCCTGGGTCGTTCGGCGCCTCAGCAACTAAGCCTTTCCGACGGACAGAAACCGGATTGTGCCGTGCGCGGTCGCTTCTTCCTTGGCGGGGCCGCCAACTTCGGCGTGATTGCCAACGCGTGTCTATTTCGTTCAGGCAGCAGCCAATGCCGTCATCTGAGCATAGCCGCGCGCAGATTGCCGCTGCTCGGCAACATGCAGCTTCTCGACCATCTCCAACAGTTCTTGCACCGCGCCATGCGCCGTGTCGCGGTTACCGAAATTCTGCAGCAGGCGGCCGCAGACATTGGAGAGCATCGTGCCCGAGGCCGTTCTCGACGCCTCGCGCCAGAGCAGCGTCGCCTCGACGAAGATGACGCTGACATCGCGAGCAAGGCCGGCGGATTCATAGAGCGCGCGCACGGCGTGCATGCGGCCAGTGGCGAGGATCGAGCGCACCCGCCGTTCATCGCAAGCTGTCAGATTGACGATGGCGCCGGCGAAGAACTCGATCTTGCCGGAGCAAAGCGCGTGCATCAGGAAGGACGGCGTCAGCTGTCCGGTGGCGCGCAGGTGTTCGACGAGATCGGCAACCTCGCGCGGCGCGATCTCGCCGGCAATCGACACGACGGCCGCTTCTGTTGCCTCACGGGCAACGCGCTGCAGGCGGCCGGCACCGATGGCTGCCTGGGCCAGCGGCAGGTTGACGAGAGCGTTGCTGACATGCCGGGTCAGAAGCTGGCGGGCATCGGCCGGCAGGTCCGCGCGGTCGAGCAGCATGTTGCGGACATCGCAGCAATCACCGAGCCGTTCGGCGATCCGCTTCAGCGATTGCGGCGCCACGGCCGCGCCCTCATTTTCCAGCAGGCAGAGGATGTCCTCTTCCTCGCCGATCTCGGCGATGGCCGCGGCGACCGGGCGCGAGATCGTCGCGCGGGCGGCGATCAGCATGCGGGTGACGGCGCTGCCACGGGCAGCGAGATCAATCAGGTCGGAATCGGTGAGAAGCGGCGAGCAAGTAATGGCGTGGCAGGCAATCTCGGCCTGGTCTGACGCCAGCGACAGCACGATGGCACGCGGAGCATCGGGCGACCACGCGACCGCCTCGGCCATCGCCAATCGCACCTTGGGCGACGGATCGTCCAGCAGGAAAGCCATCGCCATCTCGGCGGCATTTCGCTCGTCGGCCGACATGTCCGACTGCAGATAGGCCCTGCCGAGCGCGCTTGCCGCCTTGGCCCTATCCCCGGCCTTGGCGGTTTCAACCCAACGAAGAAAAGCGTCTACGATCACTGCGAACCCCGATCCTCAAGTGCGATTCTCTCGCAGCCCAAGCGTTGAGGATGACGGTAGCGGCAAAAAGTTTATGATTGGTTCATCATATTCATTAACCCTCGCTGATGAACCAACAGTGTGTCTCAGACCTTCGGCCGGAACAGCTCGAAGACCTCGCTGCTGTCGCTGTAATCCATATATCCGAGACGGGCGATCGGCTGGGCCAGCGCCATATCGATGCGGCCCTCGCGCAGGATCGCTTCGTCGATATGAATGCCGACCACCTGCCCGAAGACCATGACGTTTTCCGATGGTTCGCCGGACAGCGATTTCGGCTCGATGATCTCCGTCACCTTGCACTCCAGCACCGCGAAGGCTTCGGCAACGTAAGGAGCCGCGACCAGCTCACCCCGGCTTGGCGTCAGCCCTGCCAGCGCGAATTCGTCGACGCCATAGGGCACGGCAGCCGACGAGGCGTTCATCTTGTCGATCAGGTGCCGGCTGACGAAGTTGCAGGTGAACTCCCCTGTCTCGCTGGCATTGCGAAAACTGTGCTTGCGGCCGCTGGACGAAAACATCACCAGCTTCGGGCGATCGGATACCGCATTGAAGAAGGAATACGGCGCCAGGTTGATCGAGCCATCACTGCCCCGGCTGCCGATCCAGCCGATCGGTCTAGGAGACACGATCGCCTTGAACGGGTCATGTGCGAGGCCGTGGCGGTTTTCGTCGGTGCTGTAGAACATCAGTTTTCGCCGCCGACCCAGGTCACCGTCTGCGAGAGTTCGGGACGCGGGCGCTCGATCGCCGGGAAGGTCGTCGAGCCCATGTGAATATAGCCGGCAACCCGTTCGCCCGGCTCTATGCCGAGCAGCGGAAAGGCGCGCTCGTCGTAGGCGAACCATTCCGTCAACCAGTTGGCGACCCAGCCGTGGGCGTTGGCCGCCAGAATGACGTTGAGGCAAAGCGCGCCGGCAGACATCAACTGCTCCCATTCCGGAATCTTGACGTGCGGGCCGGCCTTGCTGACGACGGCGATAACAACAGGTGCGCGCGTGAAGCGGCTGCGCTCGACCGCTATCATCTCGTCCGACAGATCGGGCTTCTTCTCGATCGCGAGCTTCAGGAGTTCCTCACCGATGCGGGCACGCTCTTCGCCGCGATAGACGATGAAGCGCCATGGAGCGATCTTGCCGTGGTCGGGCACGCGCGAGGCAAGCCGCAGTATCTCCTCGATCTCTGCCTTCTCAGGACCTGGCTCCGACATCTGGAACGCGGGAATGGAGCGGCGAACGCCGAGATAGTCGATCAGCTTGATATCGGATGTCATATTGAGGATACTTTCGTTTTCGTAACGGTCATTTCATCACGGTCTGGGGATGGGTCTTGAATTTGCCATCGCGTTGGTCTTGAAGTGGCCTCTGTCATTTCAGTTGTCAATTGGTTCGCAAAACACATGCCCGGCATTTTGCCCATCGCGCGCTCTGGTCTTGCCGCCGCACTTGTTGCCTTGACGCCCTTGAGCGCGACAGCGCAGGACGCGTTCAAGGAGTTCAAGCAGCTCGACACCACGGCCAAGATGCCGAAGCTCAACGCCTTCATCGCCCCCGGCGGCGTGCCGCAGGGTACGAAGCTGCATGCGGTCGCGCTCGAGGCGAAGCTGACGGCATCGGGCGATGCGGTGCAGGATGGCCTGTCGTGGTACGTGTTCAGCCCGGTTGCCGGCAGCGACGGCAAGCTGCCGCTGATCGCCAGTTCGCAGGGCGGCTCGGCCGATTTCCAGCTCGCGCCCGGCGACTATTTCGTCAACGTTTCCTTCGGTCGCGCAGGCGTGACCCGCAAGCTCTCCGTTCCTGAAGACGGTGCCGTTGAAAAGCAGACCATGGTGCTGGAGGCCGGCGGCCTGTTGCTGAACGCGGTATCCGGCTCGGACGTGCGCATCCGCCCGAACCAGCTGAGCTTCTCGATCTATTCCGCCGACGTTCGCGACGATGGCGAGCGCGGCCTTGTGATGGCTGACGTACCGCCCGATACAGTCGTGCGGCTCAATGCCGGCACCTATCACGTGGTGTCGGAATATGGCGATACCAATGCGTCGGTGCGTGCCGACATCCAGGTGGAAGCCGGCAAGCTCACCGAGGCGACGCTGCAGCACAAGGCGGCGCAGATCAACTTCAAGCTGGTTTCTGAAAAGGGCGGTGAGGCGGTTGCCGATACCGCCTGGTCTATCCTGACCGCAGCAGGCGACAGCGTCGGTGAGAGCGTCAGCGCGTTTCCGACCATGGTGCTGGCCGAGGGCGAGTATTCCGCCGTCGCCCGCAACAAGGACAAGATCTACCAGCGCGATTTCAAGGTCGTGGCCGGCAAGAACACCGATGTCGAGGTGCTGATGCAGGACGTGCAGCCCGAGCAGGCGCCGGCTGCCACGACGCTGCAACAGCTTCCGCCGGAACAACAAGGACAAGCGCAGGCCGGCCAGACGCAGGCGCATGAAGCCCTGCCCTCATTCGAGCAGCTTCAGAGCGGCAGCGCCGGCAACAGCGTCGACTCCGACTGATCGCACATCAATTTCTAGCCATTCATGCAAAACGCCCGGTCTCTGCAGACCGGGCGTCTTTCGTTGGTTCGTACCAAAAGCGACCTCAGGCCGCCTTGGCTTTCTTGGCTGCGGCCTTGCGGATCAGATCCGGCGGCGTCGCCTCAAGCGTCAGGCTGGCGATCGCCTCGTCGAGCGACATGGAGGTCTGCTCCTGGCTGCCGAGACGACGGATGTTGACCGTGCGCTCCTCGGCTTCCTTCCTGCCGCAGACGATGATCACAGGCACCTTGGTGACCGAGTGTTCGCGGACCTTGTAGTTGATCTTCTCGTTGCGGAAGTCGGTCTCGACGTGGAGACCAGCTTCGCGCAGCGCCTCGGCGACTTCCTCGCCGTAGGCGTCGGCTTCCGAGGTGATCGTGGCGACGACGATCTGCAGCGGTGAAATCCACAGCGGCAGATGGCCGGCAAAGTTCTCGATCAGGATGCCGAGGAAGCGTTCCATCGAGCCGCAGATGGCGCGATGGATCATCACCGGCTGCGTCTTTTCCGAGTTGCTGTCGATGTAGAAGGCACCAAAGCGCTCCGGCAGGTTGAAGTCGACCTGCGTCGTACCGCACTGCCATTCGCGACCGATCGCGTCTTTCAGCGTATACTCGAACTTTGGACCATAGAAAGCGCCCTCGCCCGGCAGGATGCCGGTCTTGATGCGGCCGCCGGATTGCGCCTCGATCTGCTTCAGCACATCAAGCATGACGCTTTCGGCGCGATCCCACAGGGCATCCGAGCCAACGCGCTTTTCCGGACGGGTCGACAGCTTCACGACGATTTCCTCGAAACCGAAGTCATCGTAGACGGAGAGGATAAGATTGTTGATCCGCAGGCATTCCGCAGCGAGCTGTTCATCCGTGCAGAAGACGTGCGCATCGTCCTGCGTGAAGCCGCGCACGCGCATCAGGCCATGTAGCGCGCCGGAGGCTTCGTAACGGTGAACGGTGCCGAACTCGGCAAGACGGATCGGCAGTTCGCGATAAGACTTCAAGCCGTGCTTGAAGATCTGCACGTGACCCGGGCAGTTCATCGGCTTCAGCGCGAAGACGCGGTTGTCGGCTTCCTTGTCGTCGGGATGGGTGAAAGCATAAGCCGACTTCACTGCGAACATGTTCTCCTGATACCAGCCCCAGTGACCCGAGGTTTCCCAGAGCGAGGCATCAAGTACCTGCGGGGCGTTGACCTCTTCATAGGTGCCAGCCAGACGACGGCGCATGTAGGAGGTCAAGGCCTGGAACATGCGCCAGCCCTTGCCGTGCCAGAAGACGACGCCCGGGCCTTCTTCCTGGAAATGGAACAGATCCATCTCGCGGCCAAGCTTGCGGTGATCGCGCTTTTCGGCTTCGGCCAGCATGTGCAGGTAGTTGTCGAGATCCGCCTGCTCGGCCCAGGCCGTGCCGTAGATGCGCGACAGCATCGCGTTGTTGCTATCACCGCGCCAATAGGCGCCGGCGACCTTCATCAGCTTGAAGGCAGTGCCGACCTGGCCGGTGGAGGCCATATGCGGGCCGCGGCAAAGGTCGAACCATTCGCCCTGATTGTAGATCTTCAGGTCCTGGCCTTCGGGGATCGCATCGACGAGCTCGACCTTGTAGTTCTCGCCTTTGGCGGCGAACACTTCCTTGGCCTTCTCGCGCGACCAGATCTGCTTGGTGAAGGCAGCGTTGCGGGAGATGATTTCCTTCATCTTCTTTTCGATCCGGGGCAGATCGTCGGGGGTGAAGGGCTCGTTCTTCGCAAAGTCGTAATAGAAGCCGTTCTCGATCACCGGGCCGATCGTCACCTGTGTGCCGGGCCACAATTCTTGAACGGCCTCGGCCATGACGTGGGCGGCGTCGTGCCGGATCAGCTCCAGCGCGCGGCTGTCGCTGCGGGTAATGATCTCGATCTTGCCGTCGACGACGGGATCGGAGAGGTCGCGCACGGTGCCGTCGATAGCGATGGCGACGGCCTTCTTGGCAAGCGACTTCGAAATGGATTCTGCGACATCCTTGCCGGTTGCGCCGGCATCGTAGCTGCGCACCGAACCATCGGGAAATGTCAGGGAAACGGATTGGGACATTCTAGATTCTCCTTGTCCAGTCCCGCCAACGAATGCGGGTGGTTGCAATGACGCGTTTCGCCGCCGCGAATACGCCGCCGCCTGATACCGAGATTTGCCGCTCTAGTAAAGAAAAAGACTTTTTTAGCCTATCATCTCAGCCAAGCCACGCACCGTGTTCCAGTTGCG
The DNA here is from genome assembly GCA_900470805.1 of Hyphomicrobiales bacterium. Taxonomy (GTDB): domain Bacteria; phylum Pseudomonadota; class Alphaproteobacteria; order Rhizobiales; family Rhizobiaceae; genus Rhizobium. Next base: position 219,939 of record UCCA01000018.1, read on the forward strand.
AAGCGTCCCCGGCCCCATCCGCTTTGTCGTCAGCGCCGAGAGCAGCTTCCATTCGCTCGGCTTGCCGGCGAAATCGATCCACAGGTCACCGCCGATCACCGCGAGGCGCTGGTTTGGCTGCGCGTGGACCCGAAGTGTGTCGAGGACGGAAGTGGCGAGCGGCTTTCGCATGACGCGGATGATGACCTGGCTACCGTCGCCATCCGGAAACGGATTGGATTGCGCCAGCCGCAACCAGCCATCGGCCCTGCGGACGATGATATCGACCGGTTTGCCGAATCTCGATTGGAATGCCCCCTCCAGCTTCGCCTCGATGTCACCGACCGCTGCCTCCGATGCTTCGAAGACGATATTGCCCGTCGAGACAAGCGTGCGGGGATTGCGGTAGCCGAGGGTAGATGCCATGTCACGCAGGTCAGACATGACAACGCGGCGACCGGGCGCGAGAACAATGCTGTGAAGCATAGCGACATAAACAGACATGTCGTCAGCCGGTCTTCCTGCCGAGCGCGAAGTAGCGCCAGGGTGTCCACCAATGGAGGCGTTCGCCAAGGCTCTCCGGCACCTGATCCAAACCGCTGGTGCCGCCAGGGCCGCAGCGGCCGACGCGGAACAGTGTCATCCAGCCGCCACTCCACAAGCCGTGGCGGGCGATGGCTTCGTAGCCGTATTCCGAGCAGGTCGGGATGTGGCGGCAAGAATTGCCGATGAAGCCGGAGAGCGTCAACTGGTAGAGACGAATGACGCCCATGCCAAACAGCCGGTCCGGCGTCTTGCGAAACGTTCCGGAATAATTGCGCGAGCGCCGAAGCGGATTTTTCCTCGGAGAAGCGGCGGCACCGCCGTCGTCGTCGTGAGCTTCATCCGAGCTGGAGCAGAACTGGCACATGACCGGGTCAAGCGTCCACGGTCTCGGCGCGCTTCGCCTCGATCTGGCCGATCGCGTCGATAACAGCATCAAATGTCAGCATCGTGGAGGCGTGGCGTGCCTTGTAGTCCTTGACGGGCCGCAGATAGCGCATCTCCTCGAAGCGCCCTCCTGGGCCCTCGCCGTCCGCCTTGAGCATGGCGAGCATGTCTTCCCGGGCCTGACGCAGCTCGATCGAGCTGGCACCGATGACATGACGCGCCATGATCGAGGACGACGCCTGCCCGAGCGCGCATGCCTTGACGTCATGGGCGAAGGCCGAGACGGTATCACCGTCCAGCTTCAGCCAGATCCTGACCTTCGAACCACAGAGCTTGGAGTGCGCCTGGGCGCTGGCATCGGAATCCGCAAGCGTGCCGATCAGCGGAATATTCCCGGCAAATTCGAGGATTTTGCTGTTGTAGATGTCGTCCATCAGGCATTCCGCTCCATATTTCACGCGGATCGGCGTTTCGGTCCGTATTATAGCGCAAACAAAAACACACCGTGTCGCGCTGGAAGACTTACATAGCGATGCCGTTTTCCTATATGTATGTCGTTCGAAGGCCATAAAAATGCAATGGCCTCGTGTAAGTTTGATTGGGAAACCGTGCCGGATGGGTCGCAGATTATTGCCCTGAAAGCCCCGGAGCCTGCCAAAGGTGCACTTATTCCCTGAAATGGGATTGCCAGTGGCTAGTCCGAAATACGATCCGCCTCGCGGATCAGGAGACAGTTGCAGATGGACGCCGTCGTAAAGAATTTTCCGCAGACAGCGCTTGAATCAGATCGCCCGAGCCAGAAGGAAGCGGAGGATGCCGTGCGCGTCCTGCTTCGTTGGGCCGGCGACGATCCCGCGCGCGAGGGTTTGCTCGATACGCCGGCGCGTGTCGCCAAGTCCTATCGGGAACTGTTTGCCGGCTACGATATGGATGCCGAAGACGTGCTTGGCCGCACCTTCGAGGAGGTTGCCGGGTATGATGACATGGTGCTGGTCAAGGACATTCCGTTCTTCTCGCACTGCGAACATCACATGGTCCCGATCATCGGCAAGGCGCATGTCGCGTACATGCCCGACGGCAAGGTGCTGGGCCTGTCAAAGATCGCCCGCGTCGTGGAAATCTACGGTCGCCGGCTGCAAACGCAGGAAACCATGACGGCGCAGATCGCCCGCTCGATCGATGAAACGCTGGCGCCGCGCGGCGTCGCCGTGATGATCGAGGCCGAGCACATGTGCATGGCGATGCGCGGTGTGCAGAAGCAGGGCTCGACCACATTGACGACAACCTTCACCGGCACATTTAAAACTGAGCCGGCTGACCAAGCCCGTTTCATTTCCATGGTGCGGAGCCGCTGACCGGCTTCATTTCAGAAAGCCGCGATGATGCCATTTGCCTTCAACGTTCCATCCGAAGACAAATCCGAGCTTGAGGATGCCGGCGATTTCACGCCGCGTTTCGATGATCGCGGCCTGATCACCGCGATCGTCACCGATGCGCATGATGGTGAACTGCTGATGGTGGCGCATATGAATGCGAAAGCGCTGGCGCTGACCATCCAGACGAAACAGGCGCATTATTTCAGCCGTTCGCGCGGCAAGCTGTGGCTGAAGGGCGAAACCTCTGGAAACATCCAGACAGTCAAGGAAATCCGTACCGACTGCGATCAGGATGCAATTTGGCTGAAGGTCGAAGTTGCAGGCCACGATGCGACCTGCCACACTGGTCGGCGATCCTGCTTCTATCGAACGGTCGACCTCGTGGATGGCAAGCCGATGCTTGAGATCGTCGATGACGAACGGCAGTTCGATCCTGACGAAGTTTACGGAAAAGAGCCGTAAGGACTGGAATCCGTCTCTTTTTGGATCAACAATGACGGCCGTACACCAATTCGAAAGGGTGGCGGGACACTAATATTCGTCCAAATGAATTGCCGATTGGGAGGTTTGCCATGGTGAGCTGGAGTTTGATCCGTCAAGGCTCCGAAGCCGGCGGTTCCGATGCCGGCATTCCGGCTACCTCCGAAATCAAGCTCCCCGCCCCCGTTCCGAAAAAACCGAAACTCGCTCTTGCACTCGGCGGCGGTGCTGCCCGTGGCTGGGCGCATATCGGCGTGCTGCGGGCGCTCGACGAAGCGGGCATCGAGATCGGGATGATTGCCGGCACCTCGATCGGCGCGCTTGTTGGTGGATGCTATCTCGCCGGCAAGCTGGACGAACTGGAGAATTTCGCCCGATCTCTGACCATGCGGCGGATCGCCAGCCTGCTCGATCTGACGATCGGAGGCAGCGGGCTGTTCGGCGGCATGCGACTGACCAAACGGATGCAGGAGCATTTGGAAGGGCTGAACGTCGAGGATCTCGACCGGCCTTTCGTCGCGGTTTCGGCGGAGGTCAACACTGGCCACGAGGTGTGGATCGCCAGCGGCTCGCTGATCACGGCGCTGAGGGCGTCCTACGCGCTTCCCGGCATCTTCGAGCCGGTTCGCAGCAATCACCGGACACTGGTCGATGGCGCGCTGGTCAATCCCGTGCCCGTCTCCGTCTGCCGTGCCTACGAGCAACCATTGGTCGTGGCCGTCAACCTGAATTACGATCTCTACGGACGCTCGGCGGTAGTACGCCACAGCGCCAGCCTGACGCCGTCGGAGGTACAAAAGCAGGAGCATGCGCCCTACGCCAAGCTCGGCATGACCGGAGTGATGGTGCAGGCGTTCAACATCATCCAGGACAGGATCGCGCGTGCGCGTCTCGCCGGCGATCCGCCTGATATTTCGCTGCAGCCGCGGCTCAGCGACATCGGCCTGTCGGAATTCCATCGCGCTGGTGAAGCGATCGAGCGCGGCTATCAGGAAGCCACGGCGCGGCTTCCTGAGTTGAAGCGGATGCAGGAGTTGTTTGCCGGCTCCAGCTGAAAAAGCCGGCAGCATCGATCAGCCGGCGATATAGGCCTTGATCTCTTCGGCCTCGCGTTCGACTTCGGCGATGCGGGTCTTGACCACGTCACCAATCGAGATGATGCCGGCCAGTTTTCCTGACGCTTCGACCGGCACATGGCGAAAGCGCCGACTGGTCATAAGCTCCATCAACTCATTGACCGTCGTCGCCTCGTTGCAGCGGTAGACCTTCGCGGTCATCACCGCCGCGACCGGGTTATCGAGACAGGCCGGACCGGATTTGGCGATGGCATTGACCACGTCGCGCTCGGTGAATATCCCGGATATCTTGTTCTCCATGCCGACGATGACGATGGCGCCGATCTTCCGCTTGCTGAGAATCGCCGCGGCCTCGGAAACGGTCGTGTTCGGCCCGGCCGTCACGACATCCCTGCCCTTGGCATCCAGTATGGCTTTGACTGTATTGGACATTTGAACCTCCTATGTAGACAGTGAAAGACTTCAGCTGATCACAGGCATCCGCGGCGGTCTCTCCTCCCAACGCGGATCAGGTTGAATGGTGCACTTCAATGATCAGGATTGCAATATATCCGTTTCCCCTGAAATATCGGGGCTTTCCGGCAGTGGCCGATCGAACAGCGCAAACAACAGGAAGCCGAACAGGAAGCCGCCGATATGGGCGTCCCAGGCAATCGGTTGGCCTGGATCGCCAATCAGCGGAATGCCGACAGCGATCAGAATATTGCCGACGAACCAGAACAGCATGAACATGACGACCGTGCGGCTGCGAAACGTGCCGATGATCGACATCCGCGGGTTCATGTGGGCTGGCAGCGTCACGCGGCGTTCGGACGGAAAGGCGAAGCGGCAGGCAGCGCCCATCAGCGCCGACACCACGCCCGAGGCCCCGATCAGAACGGTGGCATCGCCCCAGTTCAAAACGGCATGAAGGGCCGCGGATGCGGCGGATGCCAGCACCCAGAAGACGAGATATCGCACCCAGCCGATCCTGCGGGCAACCGGCGCACCGAAGGCCATCAGCCAGAGACCGTTGAACAGGATGTGCTCGACATTGCCGTGCAGCAGCGAATAGGTCAGCGGCGTCCAGAACAGTTGCGGGCCTTGTTCCGACAGCGGCGTAAGATAACGCAGTGGGATGAAACCCAAATCGAAAAACAGCATGTCGATGCCGCTGTCGGACAGGATGAGCGCCTGCACGGCATAGATGGCCGCCAGCAAGGCGATCGTCGCGAGGACCACGCCGGGAAGATTGAAGACCGGCGTGCGCGGCGGTTTTGCGGGTGGCTCCGTAGCCTGATGCGGCTCAACCAGATCGTCCATTGCATTCCTCGTTCAACTCAAGGGCACTGGCTTACAGGACGACAGGTCAAAAAAAAAGCCGTCCGGTACTGAACCGAACGGCTTGCCGAGCGTCCCCCGAGAATGACCCCGTGCCCGAGCAATCTATGCTGAACTTCCAAAGAAGGAAGCAATGAGGAGATACTGGCACGCCCTGCTCTGCCGCTCAATCGAAACCCTTTCTTAACCTTAACCGCCCTCGTCTGGCATGAAATCCGCATGGTGACGTGCAAGGCGGCCATGATGGCTGCCGTTTGATCCGAAATGAAACAGATCGGCACGTTCATGCGTCTCAATACCACTATCCAGCTCTTCGATTACTGGAACAAGCTCCGAGGCAGCGAGATCGCGCCGCTCAGGTCGCAGGTAGAGCCGGGTGACATGCGTCATATACTCTCCAGCCTCTTCATGCTTGAGGCGACCGATGCCGGCCGTATCGTCTTCCGGCTGGCCGGGACGCGCATCTGCGATCTGTTCGGGCGCGATCTCGGCGGCAGCTGTCTCTCCGAACTTTGGGCGCATGGTCACGAGGATCTGGAAAAAACGGCGATCGGCGTGATGGAGCATGGCATCCCGGCAATGCTGAACGCCACGGGATACAGCACCGCCGGCCATCACGTCGCCTTCGAGATCATCCTCCTGCCGCTGCGCTCCGGCGAAGGCGAGTGCGACAAGCTTCTCGGCGCGATCACGCCGGCGACGGCCGCAAGCTGGCTCGAGATGGTGCCGCTGCAGTTTCTGGCGCTAGATCGCAGCCGCCTGCTGCACGACAAGCTGGGGTTGTTGGATGGCGCGGCTAACAGCGCTTCTCCGGCAGCAAAAGCCACACAGGCGGAAAGCCTGTCGATTGCCGAGACGCTGCGCCGCATGGTCGCCAATCTCATGGACGACGAGTCGAAACAGGACGCACCATTTCGACACTACCGGTAGGCTGCAACTGACGGGCGTCAAGACAACCTTCTGTTAATGGATTGCGCGTAATGATCGATGCTAAGCGATTTTTTAAAGAAGCCCTTTATGCACGCATTCCAGCAAGCTCAGACGCAACGGACTGCGCCTCGTCTTGAACAAGGTGCGTTTCAGCGCGTGCCCATCAATATGCAGGGCCGCCTGATGCTGGCGAACTATGAAGAATTCGAGTGCGTGGTCATCGATATGTCGCCGGGCGACATGTACGTGACCTGCCAGGGCCGCCCTCGCTCAAACGAGCGCGTCGTCGCCTATATCGATCATCTTGGACGGGTAGAAGGTTATGTGCAGGCGGTTGATACCCGCGGCTTCAGCATGTCCATCCACGCTACGGAGCGAAAGCGCGAGAAGCTTGCCGCGCAGCTGACATGGCTGGCCAACAAGCACGAACTGGGCCTGCCGGAAGATCGTCGTCACGACCGCCTGATGCCGCGCGAAACACAGACCGAAGTCACCCTCGAAGACGGCACGCAGTATATGTGCCGGATCATGGACTTGTCGCTGTCGGGCGCTGCCGTCGATATCGAAGTTCGTCCGGCGATCGGTACGCCGCTTCGGCTCGGCAACATGCGCGGCCGCGTCGTGCGTCACTTCGTAGAAGGTGTCGCGATCGAATTCCTGTCGCTGCAGTCACGCGACACGCTGCGCGAATTTCTCTGATTCTCGTCATTCAGCCTTCACAGAGCTGCTACATGCACGTCACCGAAACGAGGTGCAGGCATGTCGATTGTGTTTCCCGGAATTGCCGCTTACGAACACGGCTTCCTTGATGTTGGCGACGGCCAGCAGATCCATTGGGAGAGCTATGGCAATCCGGATGGGCAACCGGCACTCTTTCTGCATGGCGGACCGGGCTCCGGTTCCTCGCCATCGGCGGCGCGCTATTTCGATCCCGCGGCTTACCGCATCATCCTGTTCGACCAACGCAATTGCGGCCGCAGCCTTCCGTCCGCCGCCGACATTGGAACGGACCTCGCGACCAACACCACCTGGCATCTCGTCGCCGACATCGAAAAGCTGCGTCATCACCTCTCGGTGACCAGCTGGGTTCTGTTCGGTACATCCTGGGGATCGACGCTCGCACTGGCCTATGCGCAAACGCATCCGCGACACGTGATCGCGATGGTGCTGGCCGGCGTGACGACCACCCGCCGCTCCGAAATCGACTGGCTGACACGGGGCATGTCGATACTGTTTCCGGCGGAGTGGCAGCGGCTCAACGATTGCCTCCCCGGCGAACTCAAACCACTTGGTACGCTTGAGGGTTACCGGCAGTTGCTGAACGCGCCGGAGATCGAGACCCGACTGAAAGCAGCCAGCGACTGGCACGATTGGGAGGCGGCATCCATTCTGCTCGCCAACGCTGACGGATTTCCTCGGCGTTGGCGCGATGCGGACTACCGCCTGACGCGCGCGCGGATCATAACGCACTACTTCAGTCATGCCGCATGGCTCGACGAAGGCTTGCTGTTGCGGGACGCATACAAGCTCGCAGGTATCCCCAGCGTTCTCGTCCAAGGCCGGTTTGACCTTGAGGCGCCGTTGACCACGGCGTGGGAACTCTCGCGGGCATGGCCCGACTGCGAACTCGTCATCGTCGAGAACGCCGCCCATTCGCCCTATCACGACGCCATGGCGCAAGAGATCGTCTCGGCCACAGCTCGATTCTGCAAACTTTATCAAAAATAATTTTTGGCTCAACATCTGCAAAACCAAACAAAATCGGCTGGTGCAGCACCAAATCGCCCAAATTTACGCCGGGTATCCGTGCCAAACGCTCCAGACGACATGATGAACGCGCTATTACCAAAACCGGGTGCAAACGCGCGCTGTTAATCTTTCGCCCCGAAACGAGGCATTTGGACGCTTCGTGGCTTTTTGAAGAAGCTAAAAATTGAATCAAATCTTGTTAGAATTTGATTTGAATTTTCGTCGAATTCGATTTTGATTTTAGGCGAATTCGATGCGCTTTTGAATCAACTAAGCCTTTAATTTTGCTTTGGAATTTTGCGCCGAGTAAAAACACGTCTGGCAATGTCCTCATCACAAACGGGGACGTAAAAAATGACGATAGCAAATTTCATCAAGGGCGGTTTGGCTGCCGCGGCGATGGTGATGTCGATGGCAGGCGCTGGACAGGCCGCCTATCAGAGCATGACCGTTCTGGGCAACACCAGCCCACCCATCGGCGCCTACCAGTTCTGCAAGGAAATTCCCGCGGACTGCAGCAACCCTGCCGGCGACCAGGGCGCAATGACGCTGACCCAGGACAGCTGGAAGACCATTCTCAAGATCAACTACCAGGTCAATTCGTCGATCACGCCGATGACCGACATGGAAATCTATGGCGTCGAGGAGCGCTGGGCCTATCCGAAGACGGTCGGCGACTGCGAGGACTACGCGCTGCTGAAGCGCAAGATGCTGATCGACGCGGGCTTCTCACCCTCGGATCTGCTGATGACCGTCGTGCTGCAGCCGAACGGCGACGGCCACGCCGTGCTGACGGTGCGCACCGATCGCGGCGACTTCATTCTCGACAACATGCGCAACAAGGTGATGCTCTGGGCAGACACCGAATACACCTACCTCAAGCGCCAGTCGGCGGATAATCCGGCACGTTGGGTCAAGCTCCAGGACGGCCGCGCCGTGGCTGTCGGCAGCGTCAAGTAAGTCTACCGCCGGAGCGATCCGGCGAGCAGAGCTAGGCGACCGGTCCGTCCCCCGCATCCCGTCCCGACCGGCGTCTTGAGAGCCGCTCCTGCTGTCCCAGGAGCGGCTCGCTTTTTATGGGACAGACGCCATAGATTAATGGATAATTAACCACGCCGGCGCGATCATCACGGTCGACATCCTGATACCGGCGGCTCACGTTTTTCCTGCGGCGGTTTTACCATCCGAAAGCCGCCATGCCACACGCCAGCACCCAGAGCATCGAGCAGACCCCTCTCCTGTCGACGGGATTTCTCCTGCGCGTCACCTTGTCGATCGCGCTGCTCGCCATCCTGACGCTCGGCATCAGCGTCGGTGGCCGCTGGTTCGGTGCACGAGTCTCGCTTGCTGGCAACACCGACAGCACGACGCCGGTGACGCTGACGATCGGTCTCGACACGCTGAAGCTGGCAGAGAATACGCTTCGCTTTCCAAGCCAGAGACGCAACGGCAACATGGAGCGTGCCGACCTCTACCTCGCATGGCCGCAGATGCAGGGTTACAGCAAGGAAAACCGCGACCGCTTTGACAACGTCAACAAGTCGGCCGACCTCGTCTTCCTGCAGATCACCCAAGCAACGATGTCGCGTGACATGTCCGGACGATTCGCACCGATCTATTCGCACCTGATCGACGCTCAGCCGGAACCCTTTGCCAACGGCATGACGCTGCATCGCCTGCGGGCGGACGCGGGATACGGCGACGAAGTGCTGCTGACGGCGCCACGCGAGGGACAGGCCGATTATGTGGTCCGCTGCGTCCTCCCCACAACGCCCGATTTGACGACGAGCGGAGATTGCCAGCGCGATATCAAGGTCGGCCACGATTTAAGTGTGCTTTACCGGTTCTCCAGCCGTCATCTTCCGGAGTGGGACCATATTGATGCCGCTATTCAGCAATTTGTAGAAACACGGCTCGTGACCCGTTCCGCGACAGATCGGTAGATTGGTCTGAAACGGTGAAACAAACGATTAATCATAAACCTATTGGTAACCCAGGACGGCTACCTTCGATGAGGTTGATCGTGCGGGAAACGCGCGATTCCAAAGTCTTCTGAACTGCAAGCAAAGAGTGAAATAGTGTCAAGGTCAGCTTTTTCCGCATCTCCCTCCCGCTCCGGCAATTTCCTGATCAAGGCGATCGTTGCGCTGTCCATGGCAGTCGGACTGGTCGGCATGGATGCAGTCAATGCCGACGCGGAGGCTGCCAATTCGAGATACGCCGGGATCGTCGTTGACGCGAATACCGGTAACGTTCTCTACAGCGAGAATGCCGACCGCTTGCAGTATCCGGCTTCGCTGACCAAGATGATGACGCTCTACCTGACATTCGAAGCGCTTGAGCAGGGGCACATTCGTCTCGATACCGCTGTCCCATTCTCCGCCCATGCCTCCGGCCAGGCGCCGACCAAGCTTGGCGTTCGTCCAGGCGGAACTATTTCCGTCGAACAGGCTATTCTCGGCCTCGTCACGCTTTCCGCCAACGATGCTTCGACCGCTCTCGGCGAACTGCTTGGAGGTTCGGAAGATCGTTTCGCGCAGATCATGACAGCGAAGGCACATGCGCTCGGCATGACGCGCACGACCTACCGCAATGCCAACGGCCTGCCCAATACGGCGCAGATGACCACGGCACGGGACCAAGCTCGCCTTGGTATAGCGCTTCGCCAGCACTTTCCGCAGTATTACGGCTATTTCTCCACGCAGAGCTTCAAGTTCGGCAACCGCATCATCCGCAGCCATAACCGTCTCGTCGGTTCTGTGCGCGGCGTCGATGGCATCAAGACCGGCTACACCCGCGCTGCCGGCTTCAATCTCGTCAGTTCCGTCCAGGTGGATGGCAAGTCGATTGTCGGTGTCGTGCTCGGCGGCGCCTCGACACCTGCCCGCGACACACAGATGCGCAACCTGATCGCCTCGTATCTGCCGAAGGCTTCCAGCCGTGGCGGCTCGTCCAACCTGGTGGCGCAAGCCCCGAAGATTTCATCCGAGACCGTTATCCCGGTGACCGTCGCCAAGCAGGAGGTTGCCGCCGCAGCCGCTGCCGTCGAGTTGCCACGCAATCATCCGGCACCCGTCAGCCGCACCGAAGTCGCGTCCGCCTATGCAAGCGCGCCGTCGACGAAGTCGGACAATCCGCTGCTGCAGGAGATGCCGGCGCCGACCAAGGTCAAGACACAGCCGGTGAAGCAGACCGCTGCGGCTGTGCCGACACCAGCGACCGCCTACGTGCCGCCGGAACAGGGTGACACCTCTATCGATACCGTGACGACCGCGTCGACGCCTGCATCCGCGAAGGAAGTGCAGCCGAGCGGCTGGGTGGTTCAGATTGGCGTTTCGGCCAGTCGCGAAGCTGCGATGGATCTGCTCGACGGCGCCAAGTCCAAGGGTGGCAAGGCGCTGCGTTCCGCCAAGCCTTTCGCCGTTGCCAATGCCGGAAGCTATCGCGCCCGTTTCGGCGGCTTCGATGGCCAGAAGGATGCTGTAAACGCCTGCAACACGCTGAAGCGTGCCGGCGTCAAGTGCTGGGCTGCCGCCCAGTGAAGATGAAGGCTGCCGCCCATCGTGTTCGGGCGACAGACCGGAATACGGCCTCGATCGGTGTTCGCGATCCGGCCTGATTTATTGAGACCTGGTGTGTATTGCGTACGGGGATGACTATGGCGATTAACGAGAATGTTCCGGAATTTCCGGCGGAAGGACGCTTGACGGGGAGAAACCCGCGCTCCGTTCTCCACCCGCTTCACGAAGCGGCGATGCGTCTTGCCGAGATCGGCATGCCGCGACAGAAGTCGTCGAAATCGGCAAAGACCAAGGACCTGATCAACCTGCTGCTGTCGCACGGGGCTCGGGCTTGGCGCTATTCGCAGCCAGAGGTCAGCATCCACCTGCACGTCACCAACGCGGACGGCCGTGCACCCGTCACAATGCGGCTTCGCTGATACTGTTTGTTTTAGACGGTCTTCTCTGAGGGCGCGCCCCTCAGAGAAGACCGAGTTCCGACAGCTCGAGGCGCAAGTCCGCAGGCATCTCGGCGATACCTTCGCCGAGCGTGTGCAGATCGCGTGGGCGATCGTCTTCCGGATAATAGCGCCATCCCTGGAAAGCACGCTTCGGCTGCACCGACGTCTCGATGACCTCGGGCCCGAGCACCAGATGGCAACGACCGATGCCCTCTCCGTCGGTAAACGGCTGAATGTCGAGCAGCTTCTGGCGCGCCTGCACCTGCCCCTTGATCACCCAATAGAGCGAACCACCGTCCAGCAGCTCCTCCACCCGCTTGGGCACCATCCGTGTCGTGTGAACGGAATGTGGTTCGAGACCGGCAGCGATGGCCCGCAGGGAGCGCTCCGCCACCCATTCGCGCAGATCGTCGATCGAGTCGGCGCCGACGCACAGTTTGATAAGATGCAATGCCATGCTGCCGTTGAAATCCTTTTGCCGAGCAGCGTCAAGCGGCTAAAGCGCCGCCGACGGCAACAAGCGAGGTTTTCCAATCCCTGCTGCAATGCGCGGCTGCAGCCACCCTTGTGGATCGCGGGTGGCCGCGCATCAACATTCCACGACGTTGACGGCAAGACCGCCAGTGGACGTTTCCTTGTACTTGTCGCTCATGTCGTAGCCCGTCTGGCGCATGGTCTCGATGCAGGCATCGAGCGGCACGAAATGCCGGCCGTCGCCCTTGAGCGCCAGGGACGCGGCGGTGACGGCCTTGACCGCACCCAAGGCGTTACGCTCGATGCAGGGCACCTGTACCAGGCCAGCGACGGGATCGCAGCTCATGCCCAGGTGATGCTCCAGCGCGATCTCGGCGGCGTTCTCGATCTGCTCGGGCGTTCCGCCCATGACCGCAGCCAGTCCGGCCGCCGCCATCGCCGCGGCGGATCCGACTTCGCCCTGACAGCCGACTTCGGCGCCCGAGATTGAGGCGTTGTGCTTGATGATTCCGCCGACGGCTGCCGCAGTGAGCAAGTAATCGCGGATGCCGTTCTGGTCCCAATCATCGTGGAAATGCTCGTAGTAGCGGATGGTGGCCGGAATGACGCCTGCAGCACCGTTGGTGGGTGCCGTAACTACGCGGCCGCCGCCTGCGTTCTCCTCATTCACCGCCATGGCGTAGACGCTAAGCCAATCATTGGCGAGCAGCGGGTTGATACGGTTGCTGCGCCATTCTTCCTCTAGCTTGTCGTGGATGGCGCGCGCGCGTCGGCGCACATTGAGGCCGCCCGGCATGATGCCGTCGACCTTGAGCCCACGTTCGATGCAGGAGCGCATGGCATCCCAGATGCGGTCGAGGCCTTCGTCGAGCTCCTCTCGGCTGCGCTGGCTCTCCTCATTGGCGCGCTTCATCTGCGCGATCGAGATGCCGGACCGTGCGGCCATTTCAAGCATCTGCTTGGCCGTCGCGAAGGGATAGGGAACCTTGGCGGCGTCGGACGGCATCTTCTTCTTCGCGCGCATGCTCTCAAGCTCGGTGTCGGTGACGACGAAGCCGCCGCCGACCGAATAGTAGACGCGACGAACGAGCATCCGTCCGTCCTTGTCGAAGGCTGAAAATGACATGCCGTTGGCGTGGCCGGGAAGCGGCTGCTTCTTGTCGAACACCAGGTCCGTCTTCGGCTGGAACTCATAGGCCGGGTGGCCTTCCGGTGTGATGCGGCTGGAGCGCTCGACGCGATCGATGATGTTGTCCATGTTGTCGGGATCGACGCTGTCCGGGCGTTCGCCCATCAGGCCGAGAATCACCGCCCTGCCCGTCCCGTGACCGATGCCGGTAAAGGCCAACGATCCATGCAGGCTGACCTTGATCGACGCTACCTTGGCGCCTGACGACGGGCGCGGCCATTCGTCCGACAGGATCAGATCGAGGAAGCGATTGGCCGCCGTCATCGGCCCCATCGTGTGCGAGCTGGACGGGCCGACGCCGATCTTGAATACGTCAAAGACAGAGAGGAACATGCGTGCGTCCTGTTTAGAATTTCCTGATCAACGCTACGCCAGCATGGCCAACGATCCGGTCGATGCACCGACATAGCATTTCACGCGTGCGACATCATCCTGTGAAAGCTTCGATACCGACCCGTTGTTGCGGTTCACGCTTGCATCTATAGATGGGACAGCGCCGAGAGGGAACTTTACAAAGATAATGATGACGACGGCAGATTACATCGCCCTGGCGTTTTTTGCGCTGATCTGGTTCGGCTATTCCAGGCTGCTGCGCGGCGCCAGTCTGTTTGGCCGCACCAGCCTCACCCATGCGATGATCGAGCGTCGGCGGGAATGGATCTACAACTCGCTGCGACGCGACCTGAAGATGATCGATACGCAGATCATGGCCGGATTGCAGAACGGCACCGCCTTTTTCGCATCCACCTCGATCTTCGCCATCGGCAGCTGCTTTGCGCTTCTCGGGGCCACAGAGAAAGTCGATGCCGTATTCGCCGATCTGCCGCTTGTCCTGCACAGCGGCCATGCCGTGTTCGAGATGAAGGTCGGCGGCCTCGCCGTTCTGTTCGGGTACGCCTTCTTCAAGTTCGGCTGGTCGTACCGGCTGTTCAACTATTGCACGATCCTGTTCGGCGGCATTCCAATGATGCGCGATACCGAACGCGACATCGTCGCGGCGGAACGGGCGGCCGAACGGGTGATCCGGATGAACATCATCGCCGGCGGCCATTTCAACGAGGGCTTGCGGGCTATCTTCCTGTCGATCGGCTATCTCGGCTGGTTCATCAACCCATATGTGTTCATGCTGACGACAACGATCGTCATCGTCGTTCTGACGCGGCGACAGTTCTTCTCGGAGGCCCGGCTAGCGATCATGGACGCGCAGCCGCCATCAAATCTCCACCTTTCTCCTATTCCCCGGGGCGATCCGCCGGTCGGCGGCAACGACTCATCCGGGGGAGTGTGAATGACTGTTTCGGCGACGGAACCAGGCGCCAGACCGCCACGCATCGGCCTGCTCGATACGCTGCGCGGCGCCGCGCTGATCGCGATGGCGACCTATCACTTTACCTGGGACATGGAGTTCGTCGGCTATCTCGCGCCAGGGACGGCGGAAACTGGGCTGCTGAAGCTTTATGCCCGCGCCATTGCCTCGACATTCCTGTTTATCGTCGGCATCAGCCTCGTGCTTGGCAATACGCCGGAAACGCGATGGACGTCGTTCTGGAAGCGGTTCGGCATGATTGCCGCCGCATCGGTGGTGATCTCGGCGGCGACGTATGTTTTCATGCCCGGCGAATGGATCTTCTTCGGCATCCTGCACTGTATCGCTATTCTGAGCATCATAGGCGTGCTGGTGCTTCGGCTGCCTCTGCCGCTGATCATCGCGATCACAGCAGCTGCCGTCGTCGCCTGGATCGCCGACACGTGGGTTTCCCCCGGCCTGTTGCGCTGGCCGTTGTTCAATCCGCGCTATCTGGCCTGGATCGGCTTTGCTGATATGCCGCAGCGTTCGAATGACTATGTTCCGCTGTTTCCCTGGATAGTTCCGTTCCTGCTGGGATTGACCAGCGCGTCGGTTGCCCTGAAAACCGGCCTGCCCGCCAGGCTGGCGGCACTCGGCACCGGTTCGAGCCTGCTCGCCAAGGCCGGGCGGCATAGCCTCGCCTTCTACCTCATCCACCAGCCGGTGCTGATCGCCATCGCATTCGGGCTGTCGTACATCGTGCCGCCGGCCAAGCCGGATCCGGTCGCCGGCTACCTGCAACAATGCAACGTGTCCTGCAGCATGCAGGAAGGCGAAGCGCTATGCCGGAGCTTTTGCCAGTGCACGCTTGAGAAGCTGCAGGCGCAGAACCTGTTCACGCCTTTCCAGACAGGCGAGATCAAGGCAGACGACGGTCGGATCCTGGGGCTGGCGAGCGAGTGCAGCGTCGATCAGCCGTAGAGGATGGAGGCTGCCCAGTATGGGCACCGGGGTAAGGTACCGAAAACTCAGGTCCCAACGCCGATTTCTGCGAGGCGGCCGAGGCAGGCTTCCTCGATGTTGTCGAGTTCCGTCAGGGTATCCTCGATATCCTTGCGCTTCTGGCGCAGATCGTCGCGCTTCTCGTCAACGCGCTTCATCAGCAGCTTCAACTGGCCAAGCTCGCCGGGCGGCTCCTTGTAGACCTGAATGATCTCGCGGATTTCGGCGATGGTGAAGCCGATCCGGCGACCGCGCAGGATCTCCTGGATCAGCCGCCGATCGGTCGGGCGGAACAGGCGTGTGCGGCCGCGACGTTCGGGATGGATCAGCCCCTCGTCCTCGTAGAAACGCAGCGTCCGTGTCGATACGCCGAATTCCCGCGTCAATTCAGTGATGCTATAGTATTTGCTTACAGGCATGGATCCCTCGACTTTTCAGGCATCCATAATATTGACTTTTACGTAATAGTCAATTTGCGCAACTCGCTCATGAGTTGACTATATTCCGAACCACCAGGTTGCGATACCGAGAAAGGCGAAAAAGCCCGTGCAGTCGGTCACCGTGGTGACGAAAACTGACGACGCGATGGCCGGGTCGGCGCCGACCTTGTCGAGAAGAAGCGGCAGAAGAATGCCTGCGACGGCAGCGGCGAACAGGTTGATGACCATGGCCGCGCCAATGACGAATCCGAGCTGATAGTCATGGAACCACAGGGCCGCGATCGTCCCCATGATGACCGAGAACATGGCGCCGTTGGCGATGCCGACAGCAACCTCCCTCCGGATGACGCGACCGGCATTGTAGATGTCTAGGTCGCCGGTGGCGAGCGCGCGCACGGTCACCGTCATCGTCTGCGTACCCGCATTGCCGCCCATAGAAGCGACGATCGGCATCAGGACCGCGAGCGCGATCATCTTTTCGATGGATCCATCGAACAGGCCGATGACGCTCGCCGACAGCAGCGCCGTACCGAGGTTGATCACCAACCAGAGGAAACGCGACTTCACGGTCGAGAAGACATTATCCGACAGTTCTTCGTCACCAACGCCGCCGAGGCGCTTGATGTCCTCGTCGGCCTCTTCGTGGATGACGTCGACGACGTCGTCGATGGTCAGCACGCCGACCAAGCGCCCGTTCTCGTCGACGACGGCAGCGGAAAGAAGGTCGTACTGTTCGAACAGCTGCGCCGCCTCTTCCTGGTCCATTTCGGCCGGGATCGGGTGGTTGGTCTCGCGCATGATCGTTTCGATCTTGTTCTGCCGCTTGGTGCGCAGGATCTTATCGAGGTCGATGGTGCCGAGCAGCTTGAACGTCGGATCGATGACGAAGATCTGCGAGAAAGAATAGGGCAGATCCTCCTCGTCGCGCATATAGTCGATCGTCTGGCCGACGGTCCAGAACGGCGGCACGGCGACGAACTCCGTCTGCATGCGACGACCGGCGGAGCTCTCGGGATAGTCCAATGCGCGACGCAGGCGAACGCGTTCGGTGAACGGCAGCTGCGCCAAGATCTCTTCGCGGTCTTCCTTGTCGAGATCTTCGAGAATGTAAACGGCGTCGTCCGAATCGAGATCGCCGATGGCGGCGGCGATCTGCTCGTTCGGCATCTGGTCGACGATCTCGCGGCGGATCGCCTCGTCGACCTCCGTCAGCGCCGTCATGTCGAACTGGTCGCCAAGCAGGCGCACCAGCGCCAGACGCTGATCCGGCTGGATCGACTCCAGCAGATCGCCGAGTTCGGATTCGTGCAGGCGGGCGACGTGCTGGCGCAGGAAAATGGTGTCGCGGTCGGCGATGGCCGCGCCGACCAGCGCCAGGAAGTCGCTGCGGACGTTGCCGTTTTCGTCGTAAAGGTCGGCTTCGCTGTCCTCAGGCCGCGTGCGGACGAGCTCTTCTGCTTCGTTCGTCATCTGTTGCCGCCCTCGCATGTGATTCGAAGTTTAGAATGCTTCGATACGCCGGAATTGCCTCCGTGCTAGCCCAAAGCCCTGGACACGTCCAGCGTTAAACCGTTCATGTAGATGACAATTCGCCAGTCTGCGGATAGTTTCGCCTAGCCTTAGTCACGGAGAGGTTTTCTTGCCCGTTCGTCCCATTTTGCGCTTTCCACACCCCGGACTGAAGACCGTCTGCGATCCTGTCACCGTCTTCGACGATAGCCTGCGTGGGCTCGCCACGGATCTGCTCGATACCATGCGCGCAGCCCCGGGTGTCGGTATTACCGCGGCCCATATCGGCGTCTTCCAGCGTGTGACGATGATTGAGTTCAGCCGCGAGGATGGGGTGCGGATCTACGTCAATCCGGAGATCGTCTCGGCTGCGCCAGAAACCAGCCGGAACACGGAGGGGAGCGTTTCGATGCCGGGAGCAACCGAGGAGGTCACGAGGCCAAACGCTATCCGGTTTCGCTACCAGGATCTCGATGGTGCCGCGCATGAAGAAGATGCCGCTGACTTCCTCGCCATCTGCATCCAGCACGAGATCGACCAGCTTGACGGAATATTCTGGCTGCAGCGGCTGTCCAAGCTGAAGCGCGATCGGCTGGTGAAGAAGTGGGAGAAAGCCGGCGGCTGATCCCTCCCCGATTACATCTCCACCGGGGCCGGCAGTGGTGGCTTGGTTGTTTCCGGCGCGGCAATGCGGGCAGCCAACTCCTCAGGCGTGACGAGGCCACCTGATATCAGAAGCTTCGCGGCATCTTCCGGCGACATGTCGAGCATCACGATTTTCTCGCGCGGCACGAAGATCAGGAAACCTGCCGTCGGCACCGGTGTCGGCGGGAGGAAGACACTGACCATGTCGTGGCCCATGGCGTTGAACTTCGAGGCGATTTCACCCCTGGCATCGGTGGCGATGAAGACCATCGACCAGAGGCCGGGGCTCGGGTACTCGATCAGCCCGACTTTCTTGAAGGAGTTGCTGCGCTCCTTGAGCACGGTCTCGAAGATCTGCTTCACGCTCTTGTAGATCACGCGGACGAGCGGAACGCGCCGAACCAGCGACTCGCTGAACTGAACGATCGACTGGCCGATGAGGTTCTTGCCGAGGAAGCCGATCATGGTGATGATGATCAGGCCGATCAGGAGCCCTGAGCCTGGAACGGCGAAATTGAGATAGTTGTCCGGGTCGTAGCGGGCGGGCAGATAGGGTTTGACCCAGCTATCGGCCCAGCGCACCACCGACCATGTCAGCCATAGCGTGATGGCGATCGGCGCGCAGATGATGATGCCCGCCAGAAAATTGTTTCTGATGCGTGTGGCGATCGACAGTCGGGGCAATTTTTCCGTCATCGGCTGCGGATGAACTCCGTTCAATATAGCGGCAGTCGGAAATCAGTGCCCCCGTGCTTTCCGAGGCGGAAATTGCCAGACTTTGCCGCGCCGCACAAGCCATGGCGGCCCGGACTCACTCGACCGTGACCGACTTCGCAAGGTTGCGCGGCTGATCGACATCGGTGCCCATGAAGACGGCCGTGTGGTACGCCAACAGCTGGATCGGCAGCGAGAAGATCATCGGCGCGATGATCTCATCGACATTCGGCAAAACGATCGTCGCCATGGTCGGCAACTTGGAGTGAGCCGCACCAGCCTCGTCGGTGATGAAGATGATGCGACCGCCGCGAGCCGCGACCTCCTGCATGTTCGATACGGTCTTCTCGAAGAAGCGATCATAGGGCGCGATGACGATGACGGGCATGTTCTCGTCGATCAGCGCGATCGGGCCGTGCTTCAGCTCGCCGGCGGCATAGCCTTCGGCGTGGATGTAGGAGATTTCCTTGAGCTTCAGCGCGCCTTCCATGGCCAGCGGATAGCTGGTGCCACGGCCGAGGTAGAGCACGTCACGGCACTTCGACAGCTCGCGCGACAGCGTTTCCATCTGCGGCTGAATAGCGTTGAGCACTCCACTCATGATCCGCGGCATTTCCGCCAAATGGCGAACAAGTTCTTTTTCCTGATCGGGGCTGATCGTTCCCCTCGCCTTGCCAGCGCCAAGCGCCAGCGATGCCAGAACAGCCAGCTGGCAGGTAAAGGCCTTGGTCGAGGCAACGCCGATCTCCGGACCGGCCATGATCGGAAAGATCGCATCCGATTCACGGGCGATCGTCGATTCCCGGACGTTGACGACGGCGCCGATCTTCAAGCCGTTGTCCTTGCAATAGCGTAGGGAAGCCAGCGTATCGGCGGTCTCGCCGGACTGCGAGATGAACAGGGCCGCCTGTGTCGGAGACAGCGGCATTTCGCGGTAGCGGAATTCCGAGGCGACGTCGATCTCGACCGGCAGGCGCGCGTAGCGCTCGAACCAGTACTTGCCGACGAGGCCGGCGAGATAGGCGGTGCCACAGGCCGAGATGGCGAGACCGGTGACAGACTTGAAATCGATCGCGGCGGCGTTCGGACCGACCGTGTTGCTGGCGAAATCCACATAGTGGCTGAGCGCGTGGGAGATCACTTCCGGCTGCTCGTAGATTTCCTTTTCCATGAAATGGCGGTGATTGCCCTTGTCGACGACGAAAGCGGTCGTCTGCGAGATCTGGCGCGGACGCCAGATCTCGTTGCCGGCGAAATCGAGAATGGTTGCGCCGTCCCTGGTCAGAACCGCCCAGTCGCCGTCGACCAGATAGGTGATCTCATTGGTGAAGGGCGACAGGGCGATGGCGTCGGAGCCGAGGAACATCTCACCCCTGCCGTAACCGATCGCCAGCGGCGGGCCGGAGCGCGCCGCCATGATGGTGTCTGGATCCTTCTGCAGCATGACGGCAAGCGCATAGGCGCCGGTGACGCGGTTGAGCATCTTCATCATCGCCGCGCGTGGCTCGAGCCCTTCGCCGAGATACTTGGCCATCAGGTGGGCGACGACCTCGGTGTCGGTCTGCGTTTCGAAGACGGCGCCTTCGGCGGTCAGTTCATCACGAATTTCGGAGAAGTTTTCGATGATCCCGTTGTGGACGACGGCGACGCCGTGCACGAAATGTGGGTGCGCGTTGGTCTCGTTGGGGACGCCGTGGGTTGCCCAGCGTGTGTGGGCGATACCCGTGTTGCCGGCGAGCGGCTCGCTGTCGAGACGCTTTTCGAGATTGAAGAGCTTTCCCTCGGCGCGGCGGCGTTCCATGGCGCCATCGTGGATGGTGGCGACCCCGGCGGAATCATAGCCCCGATATTCAAGCCGCTTCAGTGCATCGACAAGGCGCACAGCAACCGGACTATTACCAACGATACCAACAATTCCACACATAAAAACATCCCCAATGCCGCCAATCAATTGGAGGCAGTCGTAGCAATTTTCTCTTTTTTCTCAATCGGCTCATCGGTCACTTTCGGTGACCGGCCGTTACGAAAAGCCTCAGCCTTTCGCCTTCTTCGCAGCCTTGATCGCCAGCGCGCGCTCGCGCAGCGCCGTGGCACGGCCCGGTTTGACCTCCTGGCGGGCGCGGCCGAAGGCAAGCGCATCGGCAGGCACATCCGAAGTGATGACACTGCCGGAGGCGACATAAGCGTTGTCACCGATGCTGACTGGGGCGACCAGCGAGGAATTGGAACCGACGAAGGCGTTCGCGCCAATGACGGTTTCGCTCTTGTTGACGCCGTCGTAGTTGCAAGTGATCGTGCCCGCGCCGATGTTGGCACCGGCGCCGATCCTGGCATCGCCGATATAGGTCAGGTGGTTGACCTTGGCGCCCTCGCCGACCTTGCCGTTCTTCACTTCGCAGAAATTGCCGACCTTCGACCCTTCCGCCAGATCGGCGCCCGGCCGCAGCCGCGCGAATGGTCCGACCGTGGCGCCGGCGCTGACATGGGCACCCTCGATGTGCGAGAAGGCATGGATGATGGCGCCGCCATCGATCACCGCACCGGGGCCGAAGACGACGTTCGGCTCGATCAGCGCATCCTGGCCGATGACTGTGTCGTAGGAGAGAAACACGGTTTCCGGCGCGATCATGCTAACGCCCGAGATCATCAACTCGTGGCGACGGCGCTCCTGCCAGAGGCGTTCGATGACGGCGAGTTCGGCGCGATTGTTGGCGCCGGTCATCTCGACTTCGGGGGCATCGACGGCGGTGACGCGGCCGCCCAGCGAGCGGGCAATCTCGACGAGATCGGTGAGATAGTATTCGCCCTTGGCATTGCTGTTGCCGATGCGCGCCAGCAGATCCAGCGCCTTGCGGCCATTGATCGCCATCAGGCCGCTGTTGCACCATGTGACGGCGCGCTCGGCGTCGGTGGCATCTTTTTCCTCGCGGATTGCGATCAGTTCGCCGTCCTTGACCAGCAGGCGACCGTAGCCGCTCGGCTTGTGTGTGTGGAAGCCGATAACGACGATGTCGCTGCCGTCTGCCAGAGCCTGGCGTGCGGCCTTCAGAGGCGCTGCCGTCTGCAGGGGAACGTCGCCATAGGTGACGATGATATCGTCATAGCCGCGCGCAATCGCGTCGCGTGCCGCGAGCACGGCGTGACCGGTGCCGAGGCGTTCGGTCTGCAGGTAGGTTTCGATCTCGATGCCGCCGACATTGGCCGCCTTCGCCACCTCGTCCGCATTGCGGCCGACAACCAGGGCCACCGAGCCTATATCGGTCTTGGCGACTGCCTCGACGACATGCGCAATCATCGGGCGGTTCGCCACCGGGTGCAGCACCTTCGACTTCGACGATTTCATTCGCGTGCTGTCACCCGCGGCGAGAATGACGGCAAGACAAGTGCGTTCCATGCTTGGCTCCCAAGAATCCGTTACAGCGCGTTGCCGCCTCATAGCAGCAACACGCCGACGGGACAAAGATCAAAATGGATCAGGCGGAAACCTTCGCCATGCCGGCATAAGCCTCGTGGACGTGGTCCCGCCCCTCGACGATCACCGCTTCCATGGCGGCGCGTGCAGCGTGCACGTCGCAGGCACTGATGGCATCGACGATGCGCATGTGTGTCTCGGAAATCGTGGCAAAGCCGTTCTGCGACGGCGGCGTGCTGATCCGGAACATGCCAACAAGCGCCGCCTCGATCAGGCTGCCGAGCGTATGCATGAACGGATTGTGCGCCGCATCGGCAATCGCCAGATGGAACTGCAGATCGGCCAGCGCCAGACTTTCCGTCGTGTGACCGGGCGCCGCCATCTCGCCGGCCAGTCTGGTCAGCAGCGCAATCTCTTCGGGCGTCGCCCGCTCGGCCGCCAGACCTGCGGCAAACGGCTCGACCGCCAGGCGGATGTCGTAGAGCTGCAGCAGGAACTCCTCGGTGACGTCATCGTCGAAATGCCAGGCGATGACCTCGCTGTCGAACATGTTCCATTGGCTTTTCTCGGTGACGCGGGTGCCGACGCGCGCCTTGGCGACGATCATGCCCTTGGCCGCAAGCGTCTTCATGGTTTCACGCAGCACGGTGCGGGAGACCTTGAACCGTTGCGCAAGCTCGACATCCCCCGGCAGGATACTTCCAACTGGATAGGTTCCGGCCACGATGGCGCGGCCGAGTTCATCCACCACCTGCGCATGGCTGGTGCGGGATCTCCGCTGCGTCTTCCCCGTATCAAGCATTCGATTGCGCAACTGACTGGCCCCCTGTCAGGCATACCTCTTGTTCAGACTGGAGAGGAACAGGATGGCTTTCTGCATCAGGATGAATGCAAAAAGCAGAAGGCCGATCAGTATCTTTGTCCACCAACTGGAGAGTGTTCCGTCGAAGGTGATGTAGGTCTGAATCAAACCCTGTATCAGGAGCCCGATAAAGGTTCCCGCCACAAATCCCGCTCCACCCGTCAGCAGTGTGCCCCCAATGACAACCGCCGCAATGGCATCGAGTTCGACGCCCACAGCTGCCAATGAATAGCCGGCGGACGTATAGAGAGAAAAAACGATTCCCGACAGCCCGGCGAGGAAGCCGGAGAGCGCATAAATCTGAATCGTGGTGCGACCAACCGGCACACCCATCAATTGGGCGGTCTGCGCTCCTCCACCAAGCGCGTAGACATTGGTGCCAAAGCGGGTCCGGTGGGCGATGAAGATGCCGACCGCGAAAACGATCAACATGATCGCGCCGATCAGCGTCAGTCGGCCGCCTCCGGGCAGCTTGTAATAGAGGCCAGAGAGCGTGGTGTAGTAGTCGTGGCCGATCGGGATGCTGTCG
Source organism: Hyphomicrobiales bacterium (assembly GCA_900470805.1). Taxonomy (GTDB): domain Bacteria; phylum Pseudomonadota; class Alphaproteobacteria; order Rhizobiales; family Rhizobiaceae; genus Rhizobium. The sequence goes on from UCCA01000018.1 coordinate 243,804, forward strand.
ATCGACAACACGAAGGCCATGCCGCGGGCTAAGAACATGCCGGCCAGCGTGACGATGAAGGCCGGCATCTGGAGATAATGGATCACAGCGCCCATTGCCGCGCCGAACGCCGTGGTGATGACAAGCACCAACGCGAAAGCGACCAGCGGATGAATGCTGGTGTTCTGCAGGATCACGGCAAGGAAGACGCCGGTGAAGGCGATCACCGAACCAATCGACAGGTCGATGCCGCCCGAGATGATCACGAAGGTCATACCGACGGCCGCGATACCGAGGAAGGCGTTGTCGGTGAGCAAGTTACCAACGACGCGGGTCGACAGCATGTTCGGATACTGCAGCGCGCAGACCGCGTAGGACAGGATGAAAATCACGATCGTCGCCAGCAGAGGCAGGTATTTCGAATTCATTTCTGCAGTTCCCCTCTCGGGCCGGAGCGACGCCCCATGAAGACGGCTGCCGACTGCACGGCAGGCGACTGGATGACGAGGATGACGAGGACGATCACGGCCTTGATGATCAGGTTGAATTCCGGCGGAAAGCCCGAGAGAAGGATGCCGGTGTTGACCGCCTGGATGATCATCGCGCCGATCAGCGAGCCGACGATGCTGAAGCGACCGCCGAGCAGCGAATTGCCGCCGACGACCACCGCAAGGATTGCGTCGAGCTCAAGCCAGAGGCCGGCATTGTTGGCGTCGGCACCCTTGATGTCGGCGGCCACAATGATGCCGGCGATCGCGGCGCACAGACCGCTCAGCATGTAGACAGCCATCAGCAGGACAGGCGTGCGGACGCCCGAGAGCTTGCTGGCGTGTCGGTTGATGCCGGTCGCCTCGATCAGCATACCGAGTGCGGTGCGGCGGACGAGAAGCGTGACCAGCGCGCCGACCACCAACCATATGACGACGGGCATCGGCATGAAGGCGAAGGAGCCGCTGCCGAAGTAGATCAGACCGTCATCGTTAAAGGTCATGATCACGCCCTCGGTGATCAACTGCGCGATGCCCCGCCCGGCGACCATCAGCACCAGAGTGGCGATGATCGGCTGGATATTCAGGATCGAGACCAGAAAGCCGTTCCAGACGCCGCAGGCAAGACCGACCAGAAGAGTCATTGCAAGCGTCCAGGCGAGCGAGTTGCCTGACACGATCGACGAGGCGGCAACCGCACCGCAGATGGCGATGACAGCGCCGACGGAGAGGTCGATGCCCTTCGTTGCGATGACAAGCGTCATGCCGGTTGCCAGCAACGCGACGGGCGCACCACGGTTCAGGACGTCGATCAGACTGCCATAGAGACGACCATTCTGAATTGTTACATTAAAAAACTGCGGGAACATGATGAAATTCAATGATAGAATAACAACAAGTGCAATCAATTGCGGCGCCAGGCGAATAAGCAGCGCCTTCTGTGACGACGTCATGCGTCCTCCGTCTTCTTGTCTACGGCAGCGATCGCCTGGACGATCCGCGAGGTGGTGACATTGTCGCCGGTCAGTTCGGCCACATGCTCGCGGTCGCGCAATACGAGAATACGTGAACTGTAGGCAATAAGTTCTTCTAATTCCGAGGAAATCACGATCAGCGACATGCCTTTTTCGCAGAGCTCCTCGATCAGGCGGATAATCTCGGCATGGGCGCCGACATCGATGCCGCGGGTGGGTTCGTCAAGGATCAGGAAGTCAGGATTGGTGGCCAGCCAGCGGGCGAGAATGGCCTTCTGCTGGTTGCCGCCCGAGAGAAGCCGGATCGGCTTTTCGCGGTCGGTGGTGCGGATATCGAGCGCCTTGATGTACTGGTCGGCGAGCGCATTCTGCTCGCCGCGCGACAGCGGCCGCGCCCAACCCCGGCGGGCCTGAAGCGCCAGCGCGATGTTCTCGCGGATCGACAGGTCGCCGATGATACCATCGGTCTTGCGGTCTTCGGGGCAGAAGCCGAAGCCGGCGCGAATGGCCGCGCGCGGGCTGGAGAGAGCGACCGGCTTGCCGTCGATCTTCGCGGTGCCGCTATCGGCATTTTCGATACCGAAGAGAAGCTCCGCCGTCTCGGTGCGGCCGGAGCCGAGCAATCCCGCTATGCCGACGACCTCGCCGATGCGAACGTCGAGATCGAAAGGCTTGACCTTGCCGCGCTTGCCGTATCCCGCGAAGCTGTATTTCACCGGGCCGGCGGCGACGGTGCGCTCCTTCACGGTGGCTTCCGCGTGGGCGAGTTCATGGCCGAGCATCATCGATATCAACGCCTGGCGCGGAAGCTCTGATGTGTCACGGGTGCCGACCAGCTTGCCGTTGCGCAGTACCGTAATGCGGTCGCTGATCTCGTAGACCTGCTCAAGAAAATGGGTGATGAAAACGATCCCCAAGCCGCGCTTCTTCAGATCGCGCAAAATGCCGAAAAGCATGGCGACTTCCTGCGCATCGAGGCTGGCCGTCGGTTCGTCGAGGATCAGCACCTTGCCGGAGAGATCGACGGCACGGGCAATCGCGACGACCTGCTGCACGGCGACAGAGAAACGGTCGAGTTGGGCGGTGACGTCGATCCGCATGCCGTATTGCTCGAGCAACTCACGTGCCTGCCGGTTCATGGCGGCAACGTCGATCATGCCGAAGCGTTTCGGCTGGCGTCCGAGAAACAGGTTTTCTGCAACGCTCAAATTGGAAAGGAGGTTGACCTCCTGGTAGACGGTGCCGATGCCGAGCTTCTGCGCGGCCAGTGTGTCAGCCGGATCGATCTCGGCGCCATCGAGCGTCAGGCTGCCCTCGTCGCGTCGATAGGCACCTGTGATGCACTTGATCAGCGTCGATTTTCCCGCGCCGTTTTCACCAAGCAGCGCGTGCACCTCGCCCTTGCGAAGGGTGAAATCGACCTTGTCTAGGGCAACGGCGCCGGGGAAGAATTTCGATATGCCGGATGCGGCCAGAACGTTCTCGAAATTGTGAATCATCAGTTGCGTTTTTCCTGATATTGACCGGCTTGGCCTGATCGCAACCCGACATGATGTCTGGCAGCCTTCTCGGCAGTTCCGCACCGGTCCATGATGGACCGGTGCGGTTCGCATGTCAGATCAGTAGCCGAGGCCCTTCTTGGACTCGTAGACCTTCTTCGGATCGTCAGCCTGCGTGTAGAGCTTCGATTCGGTCTGGATCCACTTGGCCGGAGCCTTCTTGTCCTTCAGGTAGGCGTCGAGCGCGTCGAACGCCGGGCCAGCCATGTTAGGCGTCAGCTCGACAGTCGCGTTGGCTTCGCCGGCTTCCATGGCCTTGAAGATATCAGGCACGGAGTCGATCGAGACAACGAGGATGTCCTTGCCCGGCTTCAAGCCGGCCTCCTTGATCGCCTGGATGCCGCCGACGGCCATGTCATCGTTGTGGGCGTAGAGGGCGCAGATATCCTTGCCGCCGTTTTCAGCCTTCAGGAAGCTTTCCATGACTTCCTTGCCCTTGGTGCGAGTGAAGTCGCCGGTCTGGCTGCGAACGATCTTGAAGTTCGACTTGCCGGCAATCGCTTCCTCGAACCCCTTCTTGCGGGCGATCGCCGGCGACGAGCCGGTGGTGCCCTGAAGTTCGACGATGTTGCACTTCTTGTCGGCGACGGTCTTGACCAGCCAATCACCAGCAACCTTGCCTTCGTGGACCTGATCCGACGTCACAGCCGTCAGGTAAAGGTCCTCAGGCGCCTTGATGGTGCGGTCAAGCAGGATGACCGGGATATCGGCTTCCTTGGCTTCCTTGAGCACTGCGTCCCAGCCGGTTTCGACGACCGGGGCGAGCAGGATGGCGTTGACGCCCTGCGCGATGAAGGAGCGGATCGCCTTGATCTGGTTTTCCTGCTTCTGCTGGGCGTCGGCGAACTTCAGGTCGATGCCGCGCTTCTTGGCTTCTTCCTTGGTGACGGTGGTTTCAGCGGCGCGCCAGCCGGATTCCGAACCGATCTGCGAGAAGCCGACAACAAGCTCGGCGGCCTGCGCCGAACCGAACATGCAGGCAGCAAAAACCGTGGCACTCATGAGTGCAGTCTTCAATTTCATGATTTCCTCCAAAAGCCGCCTCCTCGCGGCACACACTAGGAAAATCATATAGTATTACTTTTGTAAATGCAGATTCTGGCATGCACCGCAGCAAAAAGGGCGCCCGAAACGGGCGCCCTTTCGCAAGTGCTAACGGTGCAATGCTGCGATCACTTCGGCAGCTTGTCGTCCACGCCTTCGACGTAGAAATTCATGCCGAGCAGCGTGCCGTCATCAGCCTTTTCGCCGGCCTTCAGCCAAGGCGTGCCGTCCTGCTTGTTGATCGGGCCGGTGAACGGATGCAGCTCGCCGGACTTGATCTTGGCTTCGGTTTCCTGGGCCATTTTCTTCACGTCGTCAGGCATGTTGGTGTAGTCGGCCATCTTCAGGATGTTGTCCTTCAGTCCGTCCCAGCTCTGCTCCGACTTCCAGGTGCCGTCCAGGAGCGCATGAACGCGCTTGGAGTAGTAGTTGCCCCAGGTGTCGACGATTGCTGTCAGCTGCGCCTTGGGGCCGGCCGCGATCATGTCGGAGGCCTGACCGAAGGCGTGGATGCCGCGCTCTTCGGCAACCTGCATCGGCGCGGTGGTGTCGGTGTGCTGCGTCAGCACATCGACGCCCTGGTCGACCATGGCCTTGGCGGCGTCGGCTTCCTTGCCCGGGTCGAACCAGGTGTTGACCCAGATGACCTTGAGCTTGAAGTCAGGATCGACAGACTTGGCGCCCTGCTCGAAGGCGTTGATGCCCATAACCACTTCCGGAATCGGGAAGGAAGCGATGTAGGCAGCGCCGTGCTTCTTGGAGGTCTTGGCGGCGATCTGGCCGAGGATGTAGCGGCCTTCGTAGAAGCGCGAGTTGTAGGTCGCGAGGTTCGGGCCGGACTTGTAGCCGGTGCCGTGCTCGAACTTCACGTCGGGGAACTTGGCGGCAACCTTGACGGTGGCGTCCATGAAGCCGAACGAGGTGGTGAAGATCAGCTTGCAGCCGGAGCGGGCAAGGCGCTCGATGGCGCGCTCGGCATCCGGGCCTTCAGGCACGTTTTCGAGGTAAGGCGTGTCGATCTTGTCGCCGAATTCCTTCTGGATCTGCTGGCGGCCGAGGTCATGCGCCTGCGAGTAGCCGCCATCGGTGTGCGAACCGACGTAGACGAAGCAGACCTTGGTCTTGTCCGCAGCCTGAGCGGCTGAACCGACGCTCAGGATGGCTGCTGCCGAAGCAGCAAATGCGAGTGCTAGTTTTTTCATTGTTACCTCTGTTGGTTTGAAATTTCCGGACGTCCGTCTCATCTTCTTTTTAACGTTCCGGCACGAAGGGCTTTCCTAAAGACGCAGGCGTGTTGATCAGCGTTGTGCGCCGATTATGGGAAATGATCACGAGAACCACAATAGTGGCCGCGTAGGGCAGCATCGACAGGAATTGCGCCGGAATACCGATGCCGAAGGCCTGCGCGTGCAGCTGCAAAATCGTGACGGCGCCGAACAGGTAGCCGCCGGCGAACACCCGCCAGGGACGCCACGAGGCGAAGACGACAAGCGCCAGCGTGATCCAGCCGCGGCCCGACGACATATTCTCCACCCATTGCGGCGTATAGACCAGCGACAGCTGCGCACCGGCCAAGCCGGCGCAAGCACCACCGAACATCACCGCGAGATAGCGGGTGCGGATAACGCCGATGCCGAGCGCATGCGCGGAGGAGTGACTGTCGCCGATGGCGCGCAGCTTGAGACCGGCCCGGCTGCGGAACAGGAACCAGCTGACGCCGAAGAGCAGCGCCAGCGACAGGTAAAACGTCAGGTCCTGGCGAAACAGCACGGAGCCGATGAACGGAATATCCGAGAGATAAGGAATGACGATCGGCGTCAGGCGGACGCCGGGGACGCTGACATAGCCCTCGCCGAGCATGCCCGACACACCGAGGCCGAGGATGGTCAGCGCCAGGCCAGTGGCGACCTGATTGGCGACCAGCGTCAGCGTCAAGAAGCCGAAGAGCAGCGAGAACAGGGCACCGGCCCCGATGCCCGCGAGCAGCCCGATATACGGCGAACCCGACATCTGCGCGCCGGCGAAGGCCGCGACCGCGCCCATGATCATCATGCCCTCGACACCGAGATTGAGGACGCCGGATCGCTCCGTCACCAGTTCGCCCAGCGCGGCGATGACGAGCGGCGTGGAGGCGGTGATGACCGTGAGCAAGATGGCTTCGAAAATGCTCATGCGACGCCTCCCCGGACACGCGACCAGACGATGCGGATCTTGTAATAAATCAGCGTGTCGCAGGACAGAACGAAGAACAGGAGCAGCCCCTGGAAAACGCGGGTGACCTTGTCGGAGACGCCGATCGACAGCTGAGCCGCCTCGCCGCCGAGATAGGTCAGTGCCAGCACAAGGCCGGACGCGATGATGCCGAGCGGATTGAGACGGCCGAGGAAGGCGACGATGATCGCGGTGAAGCCGTAGCCGGGCGAAATCGCCGGCTGCAGGTGGCCGATCGAGCCCGAGACTTCGGAAATGCCGGCCAGCCCGGCCAGCGCGCCGGAGAAGAGAAAGCTGAACCAGATCATCTTCTTCGACGAGAACCCTGCGAAACGCCCTGCCCGCTCGGATTGGCCGAGGACGACGATCTCGAAGCCCTTCAGCGTGTATTTCAGCATAAACCAGACGAGGATGGCGGCGAGAATGGCGAAGATGAAGGCCCAATGGGCGCGGCCAGACTCTTCCCATATCGCTGGCAGCACGGCCTCGGGCGGGAAGGAGACGCTTTCAGGGAAATTGAAGCCGGCCGGATTGCGCCAGGCACCGCGGATCAACCAGTCGAGAAAGAGCTGGGCGATATAGACCAGCATCAGGCTGGTCAGGATTTCGTTAGTGTTGAAGTGCGCCTTCAGCAATGCCGGGATGCCGGCAAACAGTGCGCCACCGAGGGCGCCCATGATCAGCATGAGCGGCAGGACGAGCGGCGAATGCCATTCGGTGAACAGGATCGGCAGAATCGACCCGGTGATGGCGCCCATCGTGAACTGACCTTCGGCGCCGATGTTCCAGTTGTTCGAGCGATAGCAGACGGAGAGCCCGACGGCGATCATGATCAGCGGCGCGGCCTTGACGGCCAGTTCGTGCAGAGACCACACTTCGAGCAGCGGCTCGAGGAAGAACGCATCCAGCGCCTCGACCGGATCCTTGCCGAGGATGGCGAACATGATGGCACCGGCGACGAGCGTCAGCGCCAGCGCCAACAGCGGCGACACAAAGCCGTAGAGCTTCGATCCCTGCGGTCGCTTTTCGAGTTCAATGCGCATGCGACGTCTCCGGGGCGGTCTTGCTCTCGTGCAGGCCGCCCATCAGGAGGCCGATCTTCTCGCGGGTGAGTTCCCCTGCCGGAAACGGTGAAGACAGCCGGCCTTCCGATATCACGGCGATCTCGGTGGCGACCTCGAAGATTTCGTCCAGATCCTGGCTGATGACGACGACCGCCGAGCCGTTTCGTGCCAGATCGACCAGCGCCTGGCGGATGCGGCTTGCCGCGCCGGCATCGACGCCCCAGGTCGGCTGGTTGACCACCAGCACCGCAGGCTGGCGATCGAGTTCGCGACCGACGATGAACTTCTGCAGGTTGCCGCCCGAGAGCGAGCCGGCAGCGGGATCCTCGCCGCTCTTGCGAACGTCCATTTCCTCGGAGATGCGCTTCGTGGCGTTCTTCACCGCGCCGCGGCGAATGATGCTCAGCAAGGCGCCGGCGAGAAAGGCCTTACGGTCAGACTGGCTGCGGGCAAGCACAAGATTGTCGGAGAGCTTCATTGCCGATACCGCCGCGTGACCGTGGCGCTCCTCGGGAACGAAGCCTGCGCCGAGCAAACGGCGGGCGGTGATGCCGAGCGTCCCGACAGGCTTGTTGCGGATGACGACCGCGTCCGGGTTCGTCACCGGGTATTCGCCGGAGAGGGCATCGAACAATTCGCCCTGCCCGTTTCCGGCAACCCCTGCGATCGCCAGAATTTCGCCGGAACAGACCTTGAGCGCTACATCCTTCAGCGGCATGGCAAACGGCGTGCGGGGTGCGACGGATAGACCGGCGACCGCGAGTTGTACGTCACCCTTGGCGCCGCGGTCCGGATGCGTGACGCTGGCGACGTCGCTGCCGACCATCATGCGGGCGAGCGAGGCCGGCGTCTCCTGCGCGGGCACGCAGGCACCCGTCACCTTGCCATGTCGCAAGACAGTGGCACGATCGCAGATGCGCTGCACCTCTTCGAGACGATGGCTAATATAGAGGACGGAGCGGCCCTCAGCCTTGAGCTTGAACAGCGTCTCGAACAGCCTGTCAGCTTCCTGCGGCGTGAGGACCGAGGTCGGCTCGTCGAGAATGATGAGTTTGGGGTTCTGAAGCAGGGCGCGGACGATCTCGATGCGCTGGCGCTCGCCGACCGACAGATCGGCGACATGGGCATGCGGATCGAGCGGCAGGCCATAGGCCAGAGACAAGGCTCTTGCCTCTTCGGCAATCTTGCCGATCGGAACGCTGTCATCCAGCGACAGCGCGATGTTTTCCGCAACCGTCAGCGCCTCGAACAGCGAAAAATGCTGGAACACCATGCCGATTCCGAGCTTGCGGGCGTTCCCGGGCGAGCCGATCGTGACCGGACGGCCTTCCCAGACGATCTCGCCCTCGCTCGGCTCCAGGACGCCGAACAGCATCTTGACCAAGGTCGATTTGCCGGCGCCGTTTTCGCCGAGAAGGGCATGGATTTCGCCCGGGGCGATATCGAGGTCTATGTGATCGCAGGCAGCAAAGCTGCCGAAGCGCTTTGTCAGTTTCTGAACCGACAGTAATGCGCCGGAACCCGGCACAGTCGATGACGACACGTTCCCCTCATTTCCCACTGCCGACCTGCCCGTTCAGGATCATTCTGGTATCAGCAGCGTCGCTCCGGTAGTTTTTCTGGCTTCCAGATCCGTGTGGGCTCGTCCAACCTCACGTAACGGATAGGTCTGGTGGATATTGATACGCACTTTGTTGCTCAAAACAACATCAAATAATGCGTTTGCACAATCAGTTAGCTCGTCACGGGTGGCGATGTAGGTGAAAAGCGTGGGGCGCGTGGCGAAGAGCGAGCCCTTCTGCGCCAACAACGCCAGCGTGAAGTTCTCGATCGGGCCGGAAGACTGGCCGAAGGACACGAACATGCCGAGCCGCTTCAGGCAATCGAGCGACTGCGGGAACGTATCGCGGCCGATGGAATCGTAGACGACATCGACACCCTTGCCGCCGGTAATTTCCGCAACGCGCGCGACAAAATCCTCGGTGTTGTAGTCGATGACGTGGTCGTATCCATGGGCAAGCGCCATCTCCGCCTTGGCCGGAGAGCCGACGGTGCCGATCACGGTGGCGCCGAGCGCCTTGGCCCACTGGCCGGCAATCAGGCCGACGCCGCCGGCGGCGGCGTGGAACAGGATCGTGGTGCCGGGGCCAACCTTGAAAGTGCGGTTGAGCAGGTACTGTGCCGTCATGCCCTTGAGCATCATCGCGGCAGCAGTCTCCAGCGCAATGCCGTCGGGCACTTTGACCAGATGCTTCGTCTCGATGTTGCGTTCGACGCTATAGGCGCCGTCGGAGCCGGCATAGGCCACCCGATCGCCGACCTTGAAATCCTGCACATCCGGTCCGAGCGCGGTGATGGTCCCCGCGGCTTCCTTGCCCGACACGAATGGCGTATGCGGCGTCTTGTAGAGGCCGGTGCGGAAATAGACGTCGATGAAGTTCAGGCCGATCGCCGCATGCCTGATCTGAACCTCACCGGAGGATGGCGGCGGCAGGTCGATATCGACGTAGTCGAGAACCTCCGGACCACCGGTTCCATTCAGTACGACAGCCTGCGTCTTCGCCATCATCGCCTCCTAGGCGCGTCCCAATTTCGGAAAGAACTGCAGAACCGCACCAATGCAGTAGAGATAGATGCCGCTCAGGATGAACAGAACCAGTGCCCATTGCGGTACAACGAAATGCATCAGCAGCGCATAAATGCCGAGCGCCGACCAAAGAAAAAATATGCCGAGATTGAGCGGGCGCAGGCGCTTGACGCGAACGGGGTGCAGGAAGCTGATCGGCAGAAAGGTGAGAACCACGGAGACCGTGACGACAGCCAGTGCCGTCGTGGCGCTCGCGTCGATGACGAAGAGTGTAAATACGATCATGTTCCAGACGACGGGAAAACCAGAGAAAAAATACTCTTCTGTCTTCATGCCCATGTCGGCATAGTAGATGGCGCTGGAGACGACGATCATGCCGGCCGCCACGAAGGACCACGGCTCGCCGATCATGCCGCTCTGATAGAGCGCAAAAGCCGGCAGCAGCACGTAGGTGACGTAGTCGATGATATTGTCGAGCGTATCGCCCGACCAGTTCGGCAACACTTCCTTGACCTTGACCTTGCGGGCGATCGGCCCATCGATGCCATCGACCAGCAGCGCGAGGCCGAGCCACCAGAACATGTCAACGAAGCGATGTTCGGCGGCAGCGACGACACCAAGAAATGCCAGAAACGAGCCGGAGGCCGTCAGGATATGGACGGAAAATGCGCGCATTTCCGCATACGGCACGCGCTTGTAATTGAAAATCTTCATGTTTCCCCGAGTTGCCGTAAGCAATCCGCACCCCCGAGGCGCGATTTCGGCCTAATATGCATCCTTTGCCTTACTTCGCCAGAGCAAAAGCGACGCATGCACATGGTGTTCTCCAAACCTGAGAATGACATGCATATTTCGCGCAACTCCCCGTCGAAAGAATGGATTACCTTTAATCCGCCGCCTATTTGTAATATGTGGCTGGCATCGAACTGATCATCGACGAACTACGGGATCCGACACCGCAATGAACGCCCCTGCAAAGACCGAAGAATTCGCAGCCCCTATTCCTGCCGGCGTCTTCGCCGAAACCGTGCTCAGCGTGACCCATTATACGGATCACCTTTTTCGTTTCACGATGACGCGCGCTGAAGGATTCCGCTTCCGCTCCGGCGAATTCGCGATGATCGGCCTGATGGTCGAGGGAAAACCGGTCTTCCGTGCCTACTCGATCGCCAGCCCCGCCTGGGCCGAGGAACTCGAATTCTTCTCGATCAAGGTGCCTGATGGTCCGCTGACGTCACATCTGCAGGCTATCAAGCCCGGCGACCAGGTGCTGATGCGCAAGAAGCCGACGGGCACGCTGGTGCTCGACGCGCTGACCCCCGGCCGTCGCCTCTACATGTTCTCGACCGGCACGGGCATCGCGCCCTTCGCCAGCCTGATCCGCGATCCGGAGACCTATGAGAAGTTCGAGCAGGTGATCCTGACGCACACGACACGCGACATTGCCGAGTTGAAGTACGGCTTCGATCTGGTTGACGAAATCCGGAATGACGAGTTGCTGCAGGAAGTGGTTGGCGACAAGCTGCTGCACTACGCAACCGTCACCCGCGAAGATTACCAGTACACCGGCCGCATCACCGACCTGATCTCGTCGGGCAAGCTGTTTACCGATCTCGGTGTTCCGCCGCTCGACCCGGAAATCGACCGCGGCATGATTTGCGGCTCCTCGGCGATGCTGAAGGACACCAAGGAGCTGCTGGAAAAGGCCGGTCTTGAGGAAGGCGCCAACAGCAAGCCGGCGCAGTTCGTCATCGAGCGCGCGTTCGTCGGCTGATTGAAAGACAACAAGACTTGAGAGACGGCTCCGGAAACGGGGCCGTTTTCATTTGTGGCCGAGATAGTCGATCAACACCGTCATCGCCTTGCGCGCTTCGACGGCCTTGCCCTGCTGGATGGCGCGGATGACGGCAACATGCAGGGAGATCGAGCGATCCATGCGCTCGGGGCTCGCCTTCGCGTACCAAAGGCGGCGAGAATGGGTCTGCACCGGCACAAGCGCCGAGGTGATGAAGGCATTGGGACAGGCATTCTCGAGTATCTCGTCGAAGGCCTTGTCCGCTGCGAAGAAGGCCGCCAGATCACCGCTGATGGCGCAGTCGTTCATTGCTCTGGCGCATTCCACCAGCTGCTTGCGCTGTCCTCCGGTGGCGTGTTCAGCCACCAACGCCGCAGCGATCGGCTCCAGTTCGCGGCGCACTTGCATGACATCGGCGTGGTCCGTCGGCTTGATCTCGGCAATCTGGAGGCCGACCCGTGGCTTGATGACGATCAGGCCCTGCCAGGCCAATTTCTGGATCGCCTCGCGCACGGGCGTACGGCCATGGCCGAGGAGATCGATCAACTGCTTTTCATTGACCAGTGCACCGGGCTGGAGCGCCAATGTGACGATCGCATGCTCCAATGCCAAATAGGCGAGATGGCTCTGTGAATTCGTCATCGCGGATCCATGATTCGATGTGATATATCATAGACTTCCCTCCCTCCAATGCAATGGAGGGTTGCCCTGATATATGAGCGATGCCGAAATTGCTGTGGACCGAAGCACCTTCACTCGTGCCTCAGCGCCTCGATCGGATTGAGCTGGGCGGCGCGGCGGGCGGGGAAATAGCCGAAAATCATGCCGATCGCGGCCGAAAAGACAAAGGCAACCGCAATCATCATTGGGCTGACGACGAAGGGTACCTTCAGCAGCGTGACGGCGCCAAAGCCGAGACCAAGGCCAAGCAGAATACCGCTCATGCCGCCGAAAACCGACAGGGCAACCGCTTCCACCAGAAACTGCAACAGGACCTGTCGCTCAAGCGCACCGATCGCCAGCCGGATGCCGATCTCGCGCGTGCGCTCGGTGACTGAGACCAGCATGATGTTCATGATGCCGATGCCGCCGACCAGAAGGCTGATCGCCGCCACCGCACCGAGCAGGCTGGTGAGCAGCGTGGTGGTGCCGGTCATCGCCGCGGCGATCTGCGTCATGTCGTTGACGTTGAAATCGTCCTCCCGGCCCGGAATGATCTTGCGGCGCTCACGCAGCAGGTTCTCGGTCTCCGACTGAACCTTCGACGTCGACACGCCGTCGCGCGCAGACAGGACGATCATCGACACGTTGGCGTTGGCCTTGCCGCCGATGCGGCGCTGATAGACCTTCACCGGCATCACCACGACATCATCCTGATCATTGCCCATGCCGGATTGGCCGCGCTTGGCGAGCACGCCGACAATGGCGCAGGAGACCTTGCCGACACGAATCTGCTGGCCGGTCGGATCGGCCGAACCGAAGAGCTGCGAGCGGACCGTCTCGCCGAGAATGCAGCGCGCGCGACCGCGCTCCTCCGCCGCATCGAAGGTGCGGCCGATCGCCATGTCCCAGTCCTGGGCGATGAAATAGTCGTTTGTCGTTCCCATCACCGTGGTCGAGTGGCTCTGGCCGCCGTAGATCGCCGTCGCGGTCGTCTGGTTCAAGGGCGCCACGGCCCTGAGGCCGCCGACCTGATCGCTGATGGCATCGACATCGGCCACAGTGAAGCGCCGCGCCTCCGAGCTCGCACGCCCGGGGCCGAACTGGCCGGGGCGGGCAAACAGCATGTTGGTGCCGAGCCTTGAGAGTTCCGACGTGACCTGTGCCGTCGTGCCGTTGCCGATCGTCACCAGGGCGATGACGGCGGCGACACCGATCACGACGCCGAGCACGGTCAGGAACGAGCGCAGCATGTTTCGGCTGATGGCGCGAAGAGCGAGTTTCAACGTCTCAAAGAACATGCTCCGCCCTCCCCTTGTGCGCTGTTTCCGTCTCAAGCTTGCCATCGACGAAGCGCAGCAGGCGTTGTGCGTAGGCGGCGATATCGGGCTCGTGGGTGACCATCACGATGGTGATGCCCTGTTCACGGTTCAGCCGCGTCATCAGGTCCATGATCTCGACACTGGTCTTCGTGTCGAGGTTGCCGGTCGGCTCATCCGCGAGCAGCAGCGACGGCTGGGTGACGATGGCGCGGGCGATCGCCACGCGCTGCTGCTGGCCGCCCGAGAGCTCTTGGGTCTTGTGGTGTTCGCGTCCGGCGAGACCCACAAGGCCCAGCGCTTCCTTCGCCAGCTTGTGCCGTTCGGCGCCGGGCATGCCGCGATAGATCAGCGGCAGCTCGACGTTCTCCACGGCGGAGGTTCGCGGCAGCAGGTTGAAGCCCTGAAAGACGAAACCCAGCATGTGACGGCGCAGCATCGTCAGTTGCGCCCGGTCGAAGCCGCTGGTCGAAATGCCCTGGAACAGATAGTCGCCGTCGCTCGGCACGTCGAGACAGCCAAGGATGTTCATCGCCGTCGACTTGCCGGAACCGGACGGTCCCATGATGGCGACGAACTCGTGCGCACGAATTGCCATGTCGACATGGTCGAGCGCGCGAATCGCCGCCTCGCCACGACCATAAATCTTGGAAACCTTGCTGAATTCGATAAGTGGCGGTGTCGTCATAACGCGCCCGCCTATCTCGACTGCTCGGTCGAATCGGTGACGATCGCGTCGTTTTCCTTGAGATCGCCGGAAACAACCTGCGTGAACTGTCCGTCCGAGGATCCGACCTGAATGACGACAGGCGACGGCCTGCCCGCCTTTAGCACCCAGACCCGACGCTTGGCGCCGGTCAGCGTTTCTCCGCCGCCCTGGTTGGATGGGCGCGGTCCCATGCGTGGCGGCGCGAACATGCCGAACAGGCCACGATTGCGCCGGCCTTCGGCGGCCGGCGGCGCATAGCGGAGCGCGGCGTTCGGGACCATCAGCGTGCTCTTCACCGCTTCCACGGTCACGTCGGCGGTGGCGGTCATCCCGGGGCGCAGCAGCAGGTCGGCATTGTCGACCGAGAGGATCGCCTTGTAGGTCACGACGTTGTTGGTCGTCTCGGAGGCGAAGCGGATCTGTTTGATCTCGGCCGGAAAGGTCCTGTCGGGATAGGCATCGACCGTGAACGTGGCCTTCTGGCCAACGGCGATCTGGCCGACATCGGCCTCGTCGACATCGACCTGCAGCTCCATCTGGCGCAGGTCGCCGCCAATGACGAAGAGAACAGGCGCGGACAGCGACGCGGCAACTGTCGCGCCGGGATCGACTGAACGGGTCAGGATGACGCCATCGATCGGCGAGATGATCTTCGACTTGGAGAGATTGACCTCGGCCAACTGCAGATCGGCCTCGGCCGACAGCACAGCCGCCTCGTTGATCTCCTTGGCGGCCACCGCGGAGTCATACTTGTAGCGCGCATCCTCAAGGCTCTGCTGTGTCGTCACGTTGTTCTGAACGAGATTGCGAGTGCGCTCATAGGAGCTCTGGGCGGACTGCAAATCGGCGGTTGCCTTGACGACGTTTGCCTTGGCCGAATCGAGCTTGGCCTGCGTGCTCTTGAGATCGGCTTCAACCTTGTTGGTGTCGAGCACCGCCAGCACGTCGCCTGATTTCACCTCGCTGTTGTAATCGACATTGACGTCGCGGACCGTGCCGGACAGCTCGCTTGATATATCGACCTGCTCGGTCGGCTGCACCGATCCTGTGGCCGTGACCAGCACGGTTAGGTCGCCGTTTTTCACTGGCTGGGTGGTGTAGCTCACTTCGCTGCTGCTGCGGCCCGCATAGAGATAGGCACCGCCACCAAGGAGAATGATCGCCACAATGAGAATCACGATACGGCGGAGCCAGTGCCCCTTTTTCCGCTGCCGCGACGACGCGAGAACCGCGGCCAGATCGGCGCTGCCTGTCGTGCTTGTTCTGTGGTTCGAATTGCTGATGTCGTTCATGCGAGCCTCGATCAAATGCGGCCAGTCCGACCGTCAGTCACGCAGTAACGGCATGAAGCTGAACGCAGGATTAGCGAGCAACGCGATTCGCACGACACAACGACAAAGGGAAATGAAATCTTGGTAATCTTGGGAAGGTTTTGGAAACACAGCCCATATCTTACCGAGGCCAATCTGGAATCGAAAAGACCCGCGCGTGTTCTTGCGCAGGCCCTTTGCTTCCGGATCAATCCTAAAGGGTAGCGAAATATCGCGTCAGGCGCCCAACGCCGCCAGCGACACCGGAGGACGACGTTTGGCGGCCATAAGGAGATCCAGTTCAGTGGCAGACGGCCCAAACTTCTCGAAGAGCCGCGCAGCTTCTTCTGCTTCAAGCCGGTAGCGGCGAGAAAACTCAGCGAGGCTGTAGGCGCGGCCACGAAGAACCTTACGGGTGGTGGAGTGTTCGATCACATCGGTCATGGCTATCTCCTGCTTATGGACAGTGAGATAGGGCGTTGATCCATTTCGTAAAGTGCCAGATCTATGCGAAGGCGTTGAATTTACTTGTTATTCCGGTGGAACTTTTTGCCCGCTGTCGCGTTAGATGCAGATGTAACTTGAGCTATACCGCGGTCTTCGTTGCTTTGCCGTGTCGATCGTGCGTCTGACCGCGCCATCATATCCATGGAGACATACGGAAACAGTACCCCAACACCTCAGGCACCACCATAATTCCGGTAAGTTCATGATTTTGCTTGGTGAGAGCGCAGGGGTTCGAACCCTGGACCTACTGATTAAAAGTCAGTTGCTCTACCGGCTGAGCTACGCTCTCCCTCGGCGCAAGGCACGAATAAATCGGCCCGGCTGGAAGTGCGCGGAACATATGCAGACGACCCATTGCGGTCAACCGAAAAATCTATCTTTCCTGTGCATTAGGCACATTTCTTGCGACGTACACCTACCGTGCCGCGCTGGTGAAAGCCAACGCGACATAATCGGTGTGGCCGTGGAACATTTTGCCTTCTTGGCAGTTCAAGCGATGGAACCATCGGAGAATGACATGTCAGACCACGAAAACCGTGTCCGTGAACGCGCCTACTCGATCTGGGACAGTCGAGGCCGGCCGGATGGAAAGCATGACGAACATTGGGCCGAAGCAGAGCATGAGATCAGCCACAGCGGCGATGAGATCGAAGGCGACGATCTGCCCAATCTCGGCGTCCTGCGCGAAGCAGCCCGGCAGCATACAGACAGCTTCATCGTCAAGACGGATCTTGAGGATGCCGATCAGCGCAAAGCGACCCCTGGCGTACGCGAACAGCCTTGACAGCACAGTATCCATTCAGCCGCTCGTTTGAGCCGTTTTGTCGGAAAGGGATTTGACCTATGACACACTCCATAATAGGCAAGGTAGCAGCTGCTCTGTGCATCATGCTGGCACTGAGTTCGTGCGGCAACACGATCCGCGGCGTCGGCAAGGATGTTGCCGGTACCGTCGATGCCACACAGAACGCCGGTAACCGCGTCGGCAATGCGGCTGCGAAGTAGTCCATCGGACCGCAAAGTTTCCGCGAGCTTCAAACCGAGCCGATCCGGCATCGGTCATGGGCATTCTAATGTTTACGAAGACGAGCATCGTATCTAGATTGGGGCGCCGTGGGGCGCCCTTTTCCATATATGGTGCGCACCATGGCGATCGCCGCCTCTGAGTTGGTGTAGCTCCAAATATCATGTGGGTGCTTCATGAGTTTTCGTCCACCGCAATCGCTGAGGGAGCCCTTTTCGGTCGAAAGCGGCTTAAATGTCCTCGAATACGAATTGAGGGCAGAGCGCGCGAATTCACTCGGTCGCAGCGGCCTGAAAGCCGAAGCGGCACTTGCCGATCTCAAGGCCTGGAACGAGCAGCGGCATGGCCGCGAGCAGCGCGAGGCCCTCTTGAAGAAGGCGGCCGCTGCGGTGTGGGATCTCTTCGTTCAGCGCGAGATCTGCGGCCTGCGCAACAGCCGCGACGTTATCCAACGCTACGCCATACCGGACGAGGTCCTGGTGCGGCTAGGTTCAAGCTAGCGGCATTGGCGGTTGCACTCAGGCGGTTCCGCGCTTCTTTTCGTCGGCGAGGAGCGCAGATGCCAGCACTGTCATGTTTCGACCATGCGTCTTGGCGTCGAGCAAGGCGGCGTCGGCGCGGATGAGAAGCGTGGTCGCCGCCCCCTTGTCGAAGGAGGATGCCACGCCGATCGAGACCGAAACGGCGCCGAGGATGCGGCCGCGGTGCGATAGCGGCGTGCTGCGGATATTCTCCCGCACCCGCTCGGCAAGCGCCAGACCTTCGGCATCGTCAAGGTTCGGCATCAGCGCGGTGAACTCCTCGCCGCCGAATCGATAGGCCCGGCCGGAATCGCCGATCGTGTCGCTGATGATCTGGGCGACATATCGCATCACTTCATCGCCGGCATCATGGCCGAACTCGTCATTGAACCGCTTGAAGTGATCGATATCAATCATCATGCAGGCCAAAGGCCGGGATGCGCTGTCACGGACGTGGCTGTTGAGGTCCTCGTCGAGCGAACGTCTATTGTAGAGACCGGTTAGGGCATCGCGGATCGAGAGGTTCGTCAGCTTGTCGCGGAGCTGCAGATTGGCGGCGGCGAGACCGATGTTCTCGGCGATCAGTTCCAGATAGAGGCGCGATGCCTCCGCCACCATATGCCCCTCTGGACGTTCCTCGAAATAGAGCAGGCCGATGGCATCGCCCTGCGCCGTGAGCGGCACGCACAGGCCGGCGATATCGGCGTGGTCGAGATGCTGGCAGCTGATGTCGCCGTGCTCGTGGGAGCTGACATGCGGACGGCCGCGTCGCAGCCCCCAGCAGGCGGTGGCTGGAAATACCGGCTCGGAGCGTTGCGGGTCGAGCCACGACGATCTCCTCGACAACGTGGAGCGGCTCTCGTTCATGATGTAGAGGTTGCCGGCGAGTTCAGGAAATATCTGCGGCGCGAAGAGCGCCACGACTTCGGCCAGTTCCTGCTGTGCCTGGCAGGCCTGGAGCCGGTGCATCATCTGCAGGATCAGGTCCTTGGTCTGCTGGTCGCGGCGGCGCTCGGCGTCGAGCCGGTCGCGCTCCAACCCATTCGCCCGGAAGATATGGATCGCCTCGTTCATTTCGCCGATCTCGTCGCGCCGCGTGTCGAGGGGCACATCGACAGCGTAGTCCTGCTTCGCCAGACGGCTGACGATGCCGGTCATGCGGATCAGCGGCATCGCCACCCGACGCTTGAGGACGAAATAGAGGACACCGAGGAAGAGTATGGCGGTCAGCGACAACAACGTCTTGGCAACGAAGCCCCACCAATCGCTTCTGATCTGGGCATCCTGCATAGCGGCTTGGGTGCGGGCATTGGTCAACTCGCGAAACCGAGTGACGGCACCGAGCAGGGCCGTCTGAACGCGGTCGTGCTCGGGGCCGAATAGCGTCTCGCGCGCCCCAGCCTGATCGCCGTTGCGGTAAGCAGCCACAGCGGCAGCCTCGATCCGATCCAGCACGTCGGCGTTGGTCTCGACCTCGTCGAGCGCCTCGACTTCGACCGGTGTCGCGCCGAGTTGCCTGACGCCCTTGATCGCGCCTTCGCGCAACCTCTCCTCGCTTTCCTTCCCCTGAAAGGCTTCGAGATGCCTGACATCGCCGCGCATCACGTAAAGGCGGGCCTCGTCGGTGCGCTCTTCCGAACCAAGCGCCAGATCGTCGGCAAGCTCGCTCAGCGTCAGGTGTTCCTCGACGGCGGTCCGCTCACGCGTCGCACTGGAGGCAGAAAGGATGAAAGCCGTGCCCGACAGCACCGTCAGAACGACGGTCACTCCGTAGGCCCAGTTGGTGATAACGCTTATCCTCATGAGCGCATATTAGATATTTCGAATTGCCAGACAATTAACGGAGGTTGCATCCCACTGCCGTTGCTCCCGCTCAACGAGACGCAAAAAGGTGATTGGCGGGAGCCGACCCGCTGCGGTAGGACTGCGCACCATTGCGTTTGCCGGAGAGCCTGCGTGTCGATTGCCGATATATCCCTGTTGAGTGCCTTGATTGCCGGCGCGCTGTCGTTTCTGTCTCCCTGCGTTCTCCCGCTGGTACCGCCCTATCTCTGTTACATGGCCGGCATTTCCGTCGAGCAGTTCCGCGGCGGTGGAGCGGTAACCGTTGCACCGGATGTGCGACGCGGCGTGCTGTTTTCGGCGCTGTTTTTCACGCTCGGCTTTGCCACTGTCTTCGTGGCGCTTGGCGCCGGCGCATCGAGCATCGGCATGGTGCTGCGCCAGCATCTCGATCTGCTGGCCAAGGTCGGCGGGCTGATCATCATCGTCATGGGGCTGAACTTCCTTGGGCTGTTCCGGATCGGCATGCTTTCTCGCGAGGCGCGCTTCCAGAGCGGCGGCAAGCCGGCGACGCTGACGGGCGCCTATGTGATGGGGCTGGCTTTCGCCTTCGGCTGGACGCCATGCATCGGCCCCGTGCTCGGCGCAATTCTCGGCGTTGCCGCGTCGCGCGAAACGGTCGGCTCAGGCGCCGGACTGCTCGCGGTCTATTCGCTGGGCCTCGCCATCCCGTTCTGGATCGCCGCCGGTTTCTCCGGTGCCTTCATGGGCTTTCTCAAACGCTTTCGCCGGCATCTCGGCACGGTGGAGAAGGTCATGGGCGTCTTTCTGATCCTTACCGGCCTTGCCTTCATCTTCGGATTCGTCAGCGACGCCGCAATCTGGTTCCAGCAGACCTTTCCAATCCTGATGAAAATCGGTTAAGCCTGAGGTCCTCCCGACGACCTGCCCGCATTGGAATAAAGCTTGGCCGACATTGTCAGTCTTCTCCTGCCGTTCTTCGGCCTGATCCTCATTGGCTACATCGCAGCCAGAATAACCAAGCAACCGGCAGAGGCGATGGGATGGCTGAACACCTTCATCATCTATGCCGCCCTGCCCGCGCTCTTTTTCAAGCTCGTATCGCGTACCCCGTTCGAGGACCTGACGCGGATCGATTTCATCGCCACCGATCTGGCGGCCACCTACTCGATCTTTATTGCGCTGTTCGTGATCGGCCGCTGGATCCGCGGCAATTCGTTCGCTGACAGCACTATCCAGTCTTTCGCCGGCGCCTATGGCAACATCGGCTATATGGGTCCGGGGCTTGCGCTGATCGCGCTTGGCGAAGGGGCGGCGGTGCCGGTGGCGCTGATCGTCTGCATCGAGAATGCTTTCCACTTCATCGTGGCGCCGGCGATGATGGCCGCAGCCGGTGACGACACACGGTCGCGCCGGCAACTGACCTTGGATATTGCGCGCAAGGTGGCGTTACACCCGTTCATCCTGTCGACCGTGCTTGGCTTCATCGCCGCGGGCTTTCACGTGCCACAGCCGGAAGCGTTTCAACGGTTCGTTGATTACCTCGCGCAGGCAGCAGCGCCATGCGCACTGTTTGCAATGGGAGTCACGCTGGCGCTCAGGCCGATCAAGCGCATTCCCGTCGAGATCAGCTACATCGTGCCGGCCAAGCTCATCATCCATCCGCTCGTCGTCTATCTCGCGCTGACGGCTGTCGGCGGGTTCGAGCCGGTGTGGATCTATGCGGCAGTGTTGCTCGCGACGCTGCCGACGGCGACCAACGTGTTCGTCATCGGCCATCAATACGGCGTCTGGCAGGAACGCGCCTCGGCAACGATCCTGATCACCACGGCTCTTTCGGTGGTGACCGTCTCGGCGTTTCTGCTGGCGATAAAATCAGGCCTTCTTCCGACCTAGGCGCTCGCGGATTGCCGCCGGAATATCGCGAAAACCGCGGCCCGGTTCGATCCCCTCACGCATGACGATGCTGCGGAACGGTGGAACGGCCGCCAGGATGTGCAGGCCTGCGGCGCGCAGCACCTGCATTGGCAGGAAGTCGGACAATAGCGAGCGATTGAGAACGTCCACACTTGCCGTGCGGGTCACGATATCAGCACGGCGCTTGCGGTCGAACTGATTGCCGGTGTCGGCTGCGATCGGCAATTCGGGCCTGGCGGAAAGGATATCCGTCAGCGCCATGACGTCGCGAAGGCTGAGATTTAGTCCCTGCGCACCGATCGGCGGGAAGACGTGTGCGGCTTCGCCGATCAGCGCCACGCGGCCCTTGCCGGACCGATGCGCCATCATGCTGGACAGCGGCCAGATCTGGACGCCCTCCTCTACCGTCACCTTGCCAAGCAGCGACTGCATACGTTCCTCGACGACATTGCTCAGTTCGGCCAGCGACAGTTCGTTGCGGGCCTGCGCATCCGACGGGCTTTGGACCCAGACGAGGCTGGAGCGCTGGCCGGGCAGAGGCACCTGGGTGAACGGGCCGCTTTCGGTGTGGAACTCGGTGGAAATGTTTTCGTGCGGCAGCGAATGGGCGAAATTGAGCACCATGGCAGACTGCGGATAGGACCAGTTGCGGGTGTCGATGCCGACCGTCTCGCGCAGCTTCGACTTGCGGCCATCGGCGCCGATTGCGAAATCGGCCACCAGCGTATCGCCGTCGGACAGCGTGATCGCCACCATGTCGGCGCTCACCTCAATCGCATCGGCAAAGGCTGTGAAGCGGGTGATGTTGCCCTCGGCGACGATTGCGGCCTCGAGAAGATCCATCAATGCTTTGTTCGGGAAGTTATAGCCGAACGCCTCAAGGCCGACTTCGGCCGAGCGAAAGGTTGCGGTCGGCGCGCGCAGCAGGCGGTTGGTGCCGTCGATGATGCGCATGGTCGCCAGCGGCGCGGCTGCTGGCTTCAGCTTGTCCCACAGAGCAAGGCGGTCGAGGAAGCGGATCGACTGGTCCATCAGCGCCGTCGTACGGCGGTCTTCGCGGGGTGCTGGCGGGGCAATGAGCGCCACGTTGCGGCCGCCGCGCCCAAGCGCGATGGCGGCGATCATGCCAGCCAGTCCGCCACCGATCACCGCTACTTCGAAAGTCTTCATTGCACCCGTCCGTCCATTCAGATGGGCGAGCCAGCGTTACGCCGCCGGCTTCGCCTGACGGCGCCAACTATAGCTCTTGCCTGGCTCCGCGTCACGCGCAGTCGGCTGATAATAATGCGGAATCTCCGGCAGCCGCTTCTCCGTGAGACGCTTTATCGCAGTCTCGTTGGTGACCGCGAAGCTGTCGATGCCACAACGCAGCATCAATGGCACCTGGTCGATCAGCACATCGCCGACGGCGCGTAGCTCGTTGGTGTAGCCGAGGCGTTCGCGCAGAAGCGAGGCATGGCTGAAGGCGCGACCATCGTTGAAGGCCGGGAACGCTACCGCCACGAGTTCGAGCCGATAGAGATAGGGCTCCAGCTTTCGGACGTCGTCGGCCGGCTTGATCAAGACGCCGAAACCGACGTCATTGCTCTCGTCGGCCTTGACGATCAGTTCCTCAAGGCTGAGCAACGGCTTCTCGCCCTCGCCCGCCTTCACCTCTTCGGTCTCGATCACCCATGGATCATTTTCGACAAAGCCCGTTTCTCTCCAAATCTTCGCCATTACGCCGCCTCCGCCTTGGAATCACCGTAGAGCGCATCCTTGAAGGGCTGCGGGCCGACGCGGCGATAGGCGTCCAGGAAGATTTCCGACGGATCCTTGCGCAGGCCGAGATAGGTGTCGACGATCTTCTCGATCGCATCCGTCACCTTCTCGGGCTCGAAGCCGCGGCCGATGATCTCGCCGATCGACGTGTGTTCGTCGCCGGAACCACCGAGCGTGATCTGGTAGAGTTCGGCGCCCTTCTTCTCGACACCAAGCAGGCCGATGTGGCCGACATGGTGGTGCCCGCAGGCATTGATGCAGCCGGAGATCTTGATCTTCAGCTCGCCGATCTCGGCTTGGCGTTCCGGATTGCCGAAGCGACGGGAGATTTCCTGCGCCACCGGGATGGAGCGCGCATTGGCGAGCGCGCAGTAGTCCAAGCCGGGACAGGCAATGATGTCGGTGATCAGGCCGGCGTTGGCTTCCGCAAGACCGATCGAAACCAGGCCGCGATAAACCGACTCAAGATCGGCCAGTGCCACGTGCGGCAGAATCAGGTTCTGCTCGTGGCTGACGCGGATTTCGTCGAAAGCATATTCCTCGGCGATATCCGCGACCGAATCCATCTGGCTATCGGAGGCGTCACCGGGAATGCCGCCGATGGGCTTCAGCGAGATCGTCACCATGCCGTAGTCGGGGTTCTTGTGCGGCTGGACGTTCTGCTGCACCCAGCGGGCGAAATCAGGATCGGCTTTCTTCCAGCGCGCAAGGTTTTCCCAACCTTCAACGCGTTGCGGCAATGCCGGTGGCGCGAAGTAGGCGGTGATCGCCTTGACGTCCGACTCAGGTAGCTTCAGTTCGGTGTCCTTCAACGCAGCGAACTCGACTTCAACCTGACGCGCCAGCTCCTCGGCGCCGGTTTCGTGGACGAGGATCTTGATGCGGGCCTTGTACTTGTTGTCGCGGCGGCCGTGCAGGTTGTACACGCGCATAACAGCGGTGGTATAAGACAGCAGGTCCTCTTCCGGCAGGAAGTCCTTGATCAGCTTGGCGATCATCGGCGTGCGGCCCTGGCCACCACCGACATAGACGGCAAAGCCGATCTCGCCCTTGTCGTTCTTCTTCAGATGCAGGCCGATGTCGTGAACCTGAATAGCGGCGCGGTCACGCTCCGCACCCGTCACAGCGATCTTGAACTTGCGGGGCAGGAAGGAGAACTCGGGGTGTACCGAGGACCACTGGCGCAGGATTTCAGCATAGGGACGCGGATCGGCAACTTCATCGGCGGCTGCGCCTGCGAAATGGTCTGCCGTGACGTTCCTGATGCAGTTGCCCGAAGTCTGGATCGCGTGCATCTCCACGGTGGCCAGTTCCGCCAGCACGTCGGGCATGTCGGACAGTTTCGGCCAGTTGAACTGCAGGTTCTGGCGCGTGGTGAAGTGGCCGTAGCCGCGGTCATAGGTGCGCGCGACATGCGCCAGCATGCGCATCTGCTTGGAGCTCAGCGTGCCGTAGGGAATGGCGATGCGCAGCATGTAGGCGTGGAGCTGCAGATAGACGCCGTTCATCAGGCGCAGCGGCTTGAACGCATCCTCGGCCAGTTCGCCCGACAGGCGGCGCTCGACCTGGTCGCGAAACTGGGCGACGCGCTCGGCAACAAAGGCGTGGTCAAATTCGTCGTAGCGGTACATCGTATTCCTCAGACTGCAATGAATGCGGGATCGGCCGGCTTGTAGCCCGGCGCGTATTCCATGGTCGGCCCCTGAGCGCGGATGCGCTCGCGCAGGCGCAGCGGCCACAGTATCCCGTTGGTTTCCTGAACTTCGACAACGGCGACATCGACGACCTGATTATCGGCATACGACTTCTTGCCGATCTCCTCAAGCGCGGTCACAGCCTCGGCGTGACGGGCAACGAGCGCATCCTGCAGCGAGGTTGCCCACTTGCCGTTGGCATCAAGCCATACGGCGATGCCATCCGTCAGCCGGTTGGCGGTCAGAACCTTGTCTACCATAGTCAGCTCCTTAGCAGTTCCTCGGACCGGGCGCGTGCACGCACCAGCGGTTCGGACAGGTCGAAATTGGCGCCCGCAACAGCGTCACCGATGATTACCATGACGGGCCCGGTCAGTTCGTCGCGATATTGCAGATCCGGCAGATCGCGCAGCGTGCCGTGCAGCAGGCGGCGGTCGGCGCGGCTAGCGTTCTCGATGACGGCAACCGTGGTCTCCGCAGCGATACCCGCGCGCATCAGCCGCTCCGCGACCGAAGCGGCAACGGTGCGGCCCATATAGACGGCGATGGTAGCGCCCGATACGGCAAGGCTTGCCCAATCCGGGAGCACATCGCCGGTCAGATCGTGGCCGGTGGTGAACACCAGCGACGAGGCGACGCCACGCAATGTCAGCGGCAGCTCGAAATCGGCGGCGGCCGCGAAGGCGGATGTGATGCCCGGGACGACCTCATAGGCGATACCGGCGGCGCGCAGCGCGGCCATTTCCTCACCGGCGCGGCCATAGACCAGCGGATCGCCGGATTTCAGGCGAACGACGCGCTTACCCTCACGTCCGAGATAGACGAGCAGGTCGTTGATTTCTTCCTGCGACTTCGAATGGCAGCCCTTTCGCTTGCCGACTGACAAGCGTTCAGCATCGCGGCGGCCCATGTCGACGATTTCCTGCGGCACCAGCGCATCGTAGACGATGACATCGGCCTGCATCATCACGCGCTGGGCGCGGAGCGTCAGCAGATCGGCGGCGCCGGGACCGGCGCCGACGAGCCAGACGCGCCCTTCAACCTTATCGACCGACTGCAACAGGCCATCGGCAACACGCCGGGCGCCCTCAATATTTTCACTGGCGACGGCATCGGCAACCGCACCGGAGAAGAAACGGCGCCAGAAGAGGCGGCGCGCGGCACCCTTCGGCACGACATGCTCGACCGCCTTGCGATAGCTGACGGCAAGCTCCGCCAGCCGACCGAGCGACGGCGACAGCAACTGATCGACCTGCGCGCGGATCATCTGGGCCAAGACAGGCCCGGCCCCCTCCGTGCCGATGGCGACGGCGACGGGAGCACGGTTGACCAGCGCGGGCGTATAGAAATCGCAGTAGTCAGGCTGATCGACTGCGTTTGCGGGAATCTTTTCCAAGCGCGCCGCATCGACAATGGCGCGATCCTGTACGACGTCACCGGTGGCCGCGAACACCAGCACCGCGCCGCGAACCTGCTCGGCCACAAATCCGGCACGCACCGTCTCGATGCGATTGGCGATCAGGTAGGCATGATAATCAGCTTCGGGGCGATCGGCATACGCAACGATACGCGCCCTGGTGTGGGACAACAGCCGGACCTTGGCAAAGGCCTCGTCGCCATCGCCGAAAACGGCCGTTACCTTGCCTTCCACGCGAAAGAAAGCAGGGAACACCGACAATTGCTCAGTCTTGGAAGGCATCATCAATCCATTTCGAAGTTGCCGGAATATGCACTGCCGGACCAGCCAAATGAAGAAACAGAATTCCAAAGCGTGCGCAGGCGCGTATTGTTTTACCCGGCTCGTCAATGATTTGAGCAAAACTCACCGGTGATGCACGCAGGCGACAGTGTGATGTGCCGGATCGCAAGAGAAAGACTGTGACAAATCCGGCCGCGCGACGCAATCTCGTTTCCCTCAGCGATCCGCGACGATAAGATACCGCGATCAAGGAGAAAACGATGTCCGATACCGCCATTGCCGCCCGCCTGCTCGATGTGATGGAGCAGGATATCCTGCCGCTGACGGAAGGCGGCGTCCGTGCTGGTAACAAGGTGTTCGGGGCGGCCATCCTGCGCAAGTCGGATCTCTCGCTGGTGATTGCCGAAACCAACAACGAGTTGGAGAACCCGCTCTGGCACGGCGAAGTGCATACGCTGAAGCGTTTCTACGAGCTTGGCGAAAAGCCTTCAACCAAGGATTTGATCTTCCTGTCGACGCATGAACCCTGCACCATGTGCATGTCGGCGATCACCTGGGCCGGCTTCGACAATTTCTACTACTTTTTCAGCCACGAAGATTCGCGCGACGCCTTTGCCATTCCGCACGACCTGAAGATTCTCAAAGAGGTTTTCGGACTGGAGCCCGGCGGTTACAGGCGCAGCAACGCCTTCTGGAACAGCTTCGCCATCGCCGATTTGGTCGAGACCGAAGACGAAACCACGAAGGCTGACCTGAAGGCGCAGTCGGTGCGCATCAAGGCGCGCTACGATGCGCTCTCTACCAGCTATCAATCGTCCAAGGGCGACAACGACATTCCGCTGAACTGAGCGCGGGGACCCAAGAGATCATGGAATCATCAAAGGATATTTCGCGCCTGATCGAAATCATGGCAGCGCTGCGCAACCCTGAAACCGGCTGCCCCTGGGATATCGTCCAGACGTTCGAGACCATCAAGCCCTACACGATCGAAGAAGCCTACGAGGTCTCCGACGCGATCGAGCGCAACGACATGGACGATCTCTGCGACGAGCTCGGCGACCTGTTGCTGCAGGTAGTGTTTCATGCGCGCATGGCGGAGGAAGCCGGTGATTTCGCTTTTGGCGACGTGGTCGAGGCCATAACCCGCAAAATGATTCGCCGCCATCCGCATGTTTTCGCCCGTTCGGATGCCGATACGCCGGATGCCGTGAAAATCCAGTGGGACGCGATCAAGCAGGCGGAGAAGCGCGAACGGGCCGAGAGGCGGGCCGCGCGCGGTATCAGCGAGGATTTCAAATCGGGTTTTCTGGGATCTGTGCAGCGCAGCTTCCCGGCACTGACCGAAGCGCTAAAACTTCAGGAGCGAGCCGCCAAGGTCGGGTTCGACTGGTCGTCGCCGGAGCCGATCCTCGACAAGATCGAGGAGGAAATCGGCGAACTGCGCGAGGCGCTGAAGTCTGGAGACCGCGCCAAGGTGAGCGACGAACTCGGCGACCTGATCTTTGCGGTGGTCAATATCGGCCGACATGTGAAGGCCGATCCGGAGCAGTCGCTCCGCGGCACCAACACCAAGTTCCGCCGTCGTTTCGGCCATATCGAGACGACGCTGGAAGCCGAAGGCGAAACGCTTGAGGCGGCAACGCTGGAGCGGATGGAAGACCTGTGGCAGGCGGCAAAGGCGATTGAGCGGCAGCTCGGATAGAGCTTGCCTCTTTCGCAGAGATAAGGCTATTCCCAGTCTTCGCGCGGAGCCTTTAAGCCATTGCCCAGGCGACGCTCAAGTTCGGTCGCTTCCGTTTCGGACAAGCGAAGGTCGAGCGTGATCGAGCCGTCCTCATTGTCCTCGCGGTTGTCGACGATGGCGTGATCGTAGAGCCAGGGCAGCAGCGCCAGCTTGTCGACCGGTAGAGTTACCGTCGTTTCCGTCAGTACACCCGACAGCCTGCGGCTGATCTCGTCCATCAGCGTGTCTACGCCCTCGCCCGTCACAGCCGAAACAGCCACAACGTTGCGCGCACCCTCGGCCTTCTGGACGATGGCTTCGTGATTTTCAGGCTCCAGCCGGTCGATCTTGTTCCAGACCTCGATGATGCGCTTCTCGCCTTCGGCCTCGTCGATGCCGAGGTCCTTCAGGATGCGCAGCACATCGGCGCTCTGGGCCTGATTGTCGTCGTCCGCCATGTCGCGGACATGCAGAACCAGATCGGCTTCCAAAACCTCTTCCAGCGTCGCACGGAAGGCGGCGACCAGATGGGTCGGCAGGTCGGAGATGAAACCGACGGTGTCGGACAAGATGACGGTGCGACCATGCGGCAGCTTCATGCGGCGCAGCGTCGGGTCGAGCGTCGCGAACAGCATGTCCTCCGCCAAAACGCCGGCGCCGGTGATGCGGTTGAACAGGGTCGACTTGCCGGCGTTGGTATAGCCGACCAGCGCGACGATCGGATGCGGCACCTTGCGGCGCTTGGCGCGATGCAGCTGGCGGGTGCGAACGACCTGCTCCAGCTCACGCTCAAGCTTGATGATGCGGTCCTGCAGCATCCGACGGTCGGCTTCGATCTGGGTTTCACCGGGGCCGCCCATGAAGCCGCCACCGCCGCGCTGACGTTCCAGGTGGGTCCAGCTGCGCACCAGACGGCCCTTCTGGTAGTTCAGATGCGCAAGATCGACCTGCAGCGTGCCTTCCTTGGTGGAGGCGCGGCGGCCGAAGATTTCCAGAATGAGGCCGGTGCGGTCGATGACCTTGGCGTTCCATTCCTTCTCGAGGTTGCGTTGCTGCACTGGCGTCAGCGGATGATCGACGATGACGAGGCCCGAATCATTTTCCTCGAGACTGTCCTTGATCTCCTGGATCTTGCCGGTGCCCATCAGCGTCGCCGGACGCGGGTCGCTGACGGTGACGATGACGCCCTTGACGACATCTAGATCGATCGCCTGCGCCAGACCGGTCGCCTCTTCCAGGCGGCTCTCCGGCGTGCGGGTAACGGCGGCACCCTCGGCATTGTTGCGGCTGCCGCGAGCCTGCTTGAGCACAGGCACGACCACAGTCGCGCGCATGTCATCCCGGTGCATTACAGCTTCCGGGATGATCGAATCATTCTTGGTATCACGTGTCGAGATGACTTATGTCCTGTCAGGAAGCGGATTCTTCGCTCTCGAACATCTGCATCGGCTGGCCGGGCATGATTGTCGAGATCGCGTGCTTATACACGAGTTGCGAATGACCGTCACGGCGAAGCAGAACGCAGAAATTGTCGAACGACGTAACAACGCCGGTCAGCTTAACGCCGTTAATGAGAAAAATAGTCAGGGAAATCTTTTGCTTGCGAACAGTATTGAGAAATAGGTCCTGCAAATTCTGAGAACGTTCCGCCATCGCGCCGATTCTTTCTTTATTGCCGGCTATTATACGCCGGTGAAATACTTCTTATTTTTCCATCAGGCAGCCGACAACCCTCATCCCTGCTGCCCGGAAAACCTTTGGTATCAAATCGCAATCTTTTCCGCAACGTCGAAAAAGACCTCCCGAATTTTATGGGAGACACTGCCAGGATGGCCATTCGCGATGGTCTGACCGTCGATCGAAACAACGGGAAAGCAGATGCTGGTGGCGGCGGTGATGAACACCTCACGGGCATCAAGCATTTCGGCCACAGAGAACTTGCGTTCCTCAATGTTCAGGCCGAGCCTAGCGCCGATATCGATCAGCGTCGTGCGGGTGATGCCGCGCAAAATGCCGCGGTCGGCTGGCCGGGTGACGAGCGTCCCGTCCCGATCGACGATCCATACATTGGTTGCAGCGCCCTCCTTCACCATGCCATCTGCGTCGATGTAGATCGCCTCCTGAGCCCCGGCTTCCTTCGCCTGCTGGCGCGCCATGACATTCGGCAGCAGTCCGACGGACTTGATATCGACGCGGTCCCAGCGATTGTCCGGCACCGTGATCGCCTTGATCCCATTGGCGTTCTTGGCAGCGATGATTTTCGGATCGGTGCTCTTCGCCGTCACCACCAGCGAAGGTGGCGTGCCAGCCGAGGGGAAGATATGATCGCGCCGTGCGACGCCGCGCGTCACTTGAAGATAAAACAGGCCGTTGCGGACATGATTGCGGCGCAGCGTCTCGCGGATCACCGTCGTCAGGGCGGCGCGGCTCATTGGCCAACCGATGCGCAATTCGCCAAGCGAGCGCTCCAGCCGGTTCAGGTGGCGGGTCAGATCGACAATGTAACCATGCCGGATTTCGCAGACTTCATAAACGCCATCCGCGAACTGGTAACCGCGATCCTCGATATGGACCATGGCGCTGGAGTGTCTGACGTAACGGCCGTTGACATAGGCTATTCTGGGCATGGGAGACCTGGTTGTCGCTTGGATATGGATGTTCGCTCGAGGCCGGCGGACTGCGCCGTCCTCGCAAAATCAGACGCCGAGCGACTTCAGCTTGCGATGCAAGGCCGAGCGTTCCATGCCGACAAACTCGGCTGTGCGCGAGATGTTGCCGCCGAAGCGGTTGATCTGGGCAATGAGATAGTCCTTCTCGAACATCTCGCGCGCCTCGCGCAGCGGTAGGGTCATGATGTGATAGTCGTTCTTGGCGGAAACCTTGGGCAGCATGTCGCCGAGGTCGGTGGGTAGCATCTCGGCGGTGATCGGCGCATCCGGACCATCCGAGCGGGCAAGGATCATCAGGCGCTCGATGTTGTTGCGCAGCTGGCGGATGTTGCCCGGCCAGTCATGAGCCTGCAGGACGGCCATGGCGTCGTCGCCAATGCGGCGCGGTCGGATACCGGCCTGCTCGGAAATCTGGCGCATCAGCTGATCGACCAAGAACGGGATGTCCTCGCGACGCTCGGCCAGTGCCGGCACCTTGACCGGCACCACGGCGAGGCGGTGATAGAGATCCTCGCGGAACCAGCCCTCGGCAATACGGCTTTCGAGATTGTAGGCGGTGGATGAGACGATGCGGACATCGACCTTCACCCGCTTCGAGCCGCCGACGCGCTCGAACTGCTGGTCGACGAGCACGCGCAGTATCTTGTTCTGCGTCTCGCGCGGCATCTCGCCAACTTCGTCGAGATAGAGAATGCCGCGATGGGCCTCTTCGAGCGCGCCGATCTTGCGGGCCTGGCCCGGCGATCCCTCGGTGCCGAATAGCGCCACTTCCATACGGTCTGGGGTAATGTTGGCCGCGTTGATGGCGACGAACGGGCCATTGGCGCGCGTCGATTTCTTGTGGATCATCCGCGCCACCAACTCCTTGCCGGAGCCCGAAGAGCCGAGGATCATGATGCGGCTGTTGGTCGGCGACACCTTCTCGATCGTCTGGCGCAGTTGCGACACGGCGACCGAGGTGCCGATCAGTTCAACGGGGTCTCCCGCCTTGCGCTTCAGTTCGGACACCTCGCGCTTGAGCTTGGAGTTTTCCAGCGCCCGCTCGGCAATCAGGATCAGGCGGTCGGCCTTGAACGGTTTCTCGATGAAGTCGAAGGCGCCGCGCTTGATGGCGGAAACAGCGGTTTCGACGTTTCCGTGACCGGAAATCATCACGACAGGAATGTCGGGGTGACGCGCCTTGACCTCGTCCAGCAGCGCCAGACCGTCAAGCTTGCTACCCTGCATCCAGATATC
Organism: Hyphomicrobiales bacterium; assembly: GCA_900470805.1. Taxonomy (GTDB): domain Bacteria; phylum Pseudomonadota; class Alphaproteobacteria; order Rhizobiales; family Rhizobiaceae; genus Rhizobium. The sequence goes on from UCCA01000018.1 coordinate 276,057, forward strand.
GAGGAAAATCAGCCGCGGCGCGCGGTCGGAGATCGCCGCGAGCGCGCTGTCGCTGTCATGGGCCGTGCGGGTCTCATGGCCCTCGTCAGAGAGAATGCCGGAGACAATCTCGCGGATGTCGTGTTCGTCGTCGACGACCAGAATATCAGAGGCCATATGCATTTTCCTTGTCACTTGCAGCCGTGGCAGCGGGCGAATGTTCCAGGCGCGGCAGGTGCACGCGGATCATGGCGCCTCTTCCCTGGTCAAAATCGGCGGGTGCATCGTGCAGTTCGAGCTGCCCGCCATGCTCTTCAATAATCTTCTTGACGATGGCGAGGCCGAGGCCGGTGCCCTTGTCGCGCATCGTCATGTAAGGTTCGAGAATGCTGTGGCGGTTTTCCACCGGCAAACCGCGGCCATTGTCGATGATGTCGATGGTGAAGCGATCGCGCGGCTGATCGAGTGCGGCGCGCACCAGCACCTTGCGCTCGTCACGCTCGTCAGTCGGAACGGCCTCGATCGATTCCACGGCATTCTTGATCAGATTGCCGAACGCCTGCCCGAGCATGCGGCTGTCGAACTGGCCTTCGAGTGGCGTCTCGCCCAGCTCCTGCAGGAATGCGACATGGCTATTTCCCATTTCGCGCAGGAAGACGGCGTCGTGAAGGATCTTGCGCAGATCGCTCGGTTCCTTGATCGGCTTGGGCATGCGCGCAAAGGACGAGAACTCATCGACCATGCGACCGATATCGCCAACCTGGCGGATGATGGTTTCCGTACACTGGTCGAAGACGCCGCGATCATCCTGATCGATCTGCTTGCCGTAGCGACGCTGGATCCGCTCGGCCGACAGCTGGATCGGGGTCAGCGGGTTCTTGATCTCGTGAGCGATACGGCGTGCCACGTCGCCCCATGCAGTCGAACGCTGGGCGATCACCAGATCGGTAATGTCGTCGAGCGTGATCACGTAGGATTCGCTCATGTCGCGGACTTCCTCGCGCGTCACCTGGACGCTGAGCGTCCTGACGGTTCCGGCGCGCACCAGCGCGATCTGCTTGCGGAAATCGCCGCGATAGCGCACCGCAGCTTCCGTCAAGACCTGATCGACCTCGGGCGCGATCTCGGACAGCTGTTTGCCGAGCATGTCGGAGGCATCGAGCGCCATCAGCGTCTCGGCGGAGCTGTTGACGATGGTGACGCGGCGATCGTGCTCGACGCCGATAACGGCGGCGGTCACCCCCGACAGCACGGCTTCGATAAAGCGGCGGCGGTCATCCACCTCGTCCTTGGCCTCGAGGATTTCGTCACGCTGGGTGCGGATTTCCGAAATCATCTTGTTGAAGGTGCGCGAGAGATTGGCGACGTCGCCATCGACTGCATGGACGGGAACGACGATGTCCATGTTGCCGGAGGCAACGCTGTCCGCCGCGGTTATCAGCAGCCGGATCGGGCGGACGATACGGTCGGCGACGGCAATCGCGGTCCAGATGGCGGCGAGCAACACGATCAGCGCGAAACCGACGTAGAGAATGGCGAAGGCGATCTGCAACGAGAATCGCCCCGCCTCCATCGATTTATACTCGGTGGCGTTCTCCTCCATCATCCGCATCGCGGTCATGACCTTGGGGTCGACCGCGCGAACCGTGTAAAGGAAGGCGCCGTCGATTGCCTCCAGCTTGATGATGGCGCCAACCAGATTGGTCACGCCAGGCGGGATGAGCGTCGGCTGCCCGGCGGCGGCCTTGTTGAGCGCATCCTGGGGAATGGCCGGCAACGGCTTTTCCGTCTTGATGTCGGCCTGCGTCAGCACATCGCCATCGGACTGGACGAGAAACGCGCCAAGCAGGCCGCGCCCCCTCGCCTGGCGGGTCATCAGTTCGGCAAATCCGGTTCGGTCGAGATTGAAAAGCTGGCGATTGCGCTCGAGGTCGTTGGCCATCGACACGGTCTGCCCCTGGAGGTAGCTCGCGTTCTCCATCATGTAGGCCTGCCCGATGTTGCGGGAAGAGCTGACGATCGATTGGGTTCTCAACGCAAACCAGCGGTCGAGGCCGGCATTCAATGTGATACTGGCAAACAGCGCAACGAGGATCGCCGGCGTGATGGCGACGATCGAAAACAGCACGACGATGCGGATGTGCAACCGTGCGGCCGCGCGACCGCGCTTGCGGGCCTTCAAGAGCCGTGACACTTCCCGACCGATGAGCGCCATGAGGCCGAGCACGAAGAAGGAATTGACGACGACGGACGTGATCACGACAGGCGATGTCGGCGCGATCGGAGTCAGGCCAATCAGCACGAAGAGCGTTATCGTTGCACAGAGAAGCGCGCCACCCGCAAGCACAAGCCCGGGCAGAGCAAACAGCGCGCGGCGATCGGTTACCGTGGTAACGGCTTCGCCTTCCGCCGCCGGCGGCAACGCATCCTGCTTCATTCGCTTAACTCTCCGTACGGCAAGATACCTCTTGCCGCTGTCCGCGGTTCAGGATCGGAAACTGCGCGCGATAGACGGCTCGCCGTTCAACGAGCAAGCCTTTCGGACGCAGAACTGACCGCGGGCACACAAACCCCTTGCGTGACTTATTGGCAACCATTGTGGCGAAAATGCAACGCATCTCGCCACAATGTCAAGCCGTGCGCGAGCTTCTATACACGGATACACCGAGTTCCCTGATCTTCTTGCGCAGGGTATTGCGGTTGAGACCGAGCAGATCGGCAGCCTTGATCTGGTTGCCGCGGGTGGCCGTCAGCGCCGCCAGGATCAGAGGATATTCCATTTCGGTCAGAACCCGGTCGTAGAGGCCGGGCGGCGGCAGGCTGTCGCCGAAGGTGGCGAAATAGCTGCGCATGTTTTCCTCGACTGCCTGCGCGATGGTCATGTTGCCACTGCGCATCGGGCCCTTCTCGATCGGGCTGTCGGGGACGTCGGAACGAAGCTCGGATTCGATGATCTCGCGGGTGATGACATCCTGTGGATAAAGCGCCATCAGGCGGCGGATCAGGTTTTCGAGCTCGCGCACGTTGCCCGGCCAGGCATAGGCCTTCATCAGATCCAGCGCTTCCGTGTCGAAACGCTTGGTGCCGAGGCCTTCCTTTTCCGCCTGCTGGATGAAGTGGCGGACGAGGTCGGGGATATCCTCCGCGCGGTCGCGCAGCGGCGGCAGGCGCAACGGCACGACGTTGAGGCGGTAGTACAAGTCTTCGCGGAACAGGCCTTGGTTGATGGCCTGCTTCAAATCCTTGTTGGTGGCGGCGACGATGCGGACATCGGTACGGATCGGCGTGCGGCCGCCGACGGTGGTGTATTCGCCCTGCTGCAGCACGCGCAGAAGACGCGTCTGCGCATCCATCGGCATATCGCCGATTTCATCGAGGAACAGCGTACCGCCCTCGGCCTGCTCGAAGCGGCCGGTGGATCGGTTCTGGGCGCCGGTGAAGGCGCCCTTCTCGTGGCCGAAGAGTTCCGACTCGATCAAATCACGCGGAATGGCGGCCATGTTGATGGCGACGAACGGACCGTTGCGGCGCTTGCCGTAATCGTGCAGCGCGCGGGCGACCAGTTCCTTGCCGGTGCCGGATTCGCCGGTGATCATTAGCGTCAGGTCGGTCAGCATCAAACGCGCAAGAACGCGGTAGATCTCCTGCATTGCCGCCGAGCGACCGACGAGCGGCATGCCGTCCTGCATGTCTTCCTCGACCTTGGCCGGCTTGCGCTTCGGCTCCGACAGCGCGCGGCCGATGATCCCGATCAACTCGGTCAGATCGAAGGGCTTCGGGAGATAATCGTAGGCGCCCTTCTCCGACGCCTTGATGGCCGTCATGAAGGTGTTCTGCGCGCTCATCACAAGCACCGGCAAATCGGGACGCGCCTTCTTGATGCGCGGCAGCAGATCGAAGGCATTCTCGTCGGGCATGACCACGTCGGTCACCACGAGGTCCCCCTCGCCGGCCGAAACCCAGCGCCACAGCGTGGCGGCATTGGAGGTGATACGCACGTCATATCCGGCGCGGCTCAAGGCCTGATTAAGCACCGTACGAATTGCCGCATCATCATCCGCGACGAGGATCGTTGCTGTCATCGAGAAGGTCCTGTGGGGGTTATGGTGGCGTCCTCAAGCGATGCATCCTTGGATGCAGGCATCAGCACGCGGAATGTGGTTTTGTTGGTCTGGCTGTCGCATTCGATAATGCCGCCGTGATCGCCGATGATCTTGGCGACAAGCGCGAGACCGAGGCCGCTGCCATTGGTCTTGGTGGTGATGAAGGGGTCGAACAGGTGCGGCACCAGATCCGAAGGCACGCCCGGGCCGTTATCCTGGACGCAGAATTCCAGCGGCAGCGAGATCTTTTCCCGGGTGCCGGCCACCGACAGGCGAATGCCCGGGCGGTAGGCCGTCGTCAGCACTATTTCACCGTCAGGTCGGTCACCGATCGCCTCCGCTGCGTTCTTGACGAGGTTGAGGAACACCTGAACCAGCTGGTCGCGATTGGCATAGACCGAAGGCAGGGACGGGTCGTAGCTCTCGGTGATCTTTAGATTACGCGCGAAACCAGCCTTCGCCACAGCCTTCACGTGATCGAGCACGGAATGGATATTGACCGGCACGCGATCGACTGGCCGTTCGTCGGAAAACACTTCCATGCGATCGACCAGCGAGACGATGCGATCCGTCTCGTCGCAGATCAGGCGGGTGAGCGCCCGGTCGTCGTCGCTCGCCGAATGTTCCAGCAGCTGTGCTGCCCCGCGAATGCCGGAGAGCGGGTTCTTGATCTCGTGCGCCAGCATCGACGCCAGACCGGTGACCGAGCGGGCGGCGGCGCGATGCGTCAACTGGCGGTCGATCTTGTCGGCCATCGACCGCTCCTGGAACACGATGACCACCGATCCGGGCTCACTGGTGACGGGTGCCACGTAGATATCGACGAGCTTGTCCTGGCCGAGGCGCGGTGAACTCAGATCGACGCGGTATTCGTTGATCGGCGCGCGGCGCTCCCGCACCTGATCGATCAGCGCCAGCAGCGGGCTGCCGAAGGGAATGAAGGTGGAGATCTTGTAGCGGGCCAGGTGCGAGGCGCTGGCGCCGAAGAATGCCTCCGCCTCCCAATTGGCGAAGGCGACCAAGCCGGCCTCGTCGACCATGACGACGGGGTTCTGAATGGCATTGAGCACGGCCATCGCAACAGCGCTGCCGGCATGGCCTGATGATGGCACATCGTTTGTCATGCGGCCTCCCGGGTATTTGCGTTCGATGCTGCCGCCGTGAGAGCATCGTGGAATCGTGAGGCGACCTCGCGCGGATCGCGCGCCGTCATGATCGCTGCCTTGTCGGTAGCGGCAATCGACGGCGCGAAGCGCTCGATATACCAGCCGAGGTGCTTGCGGGCGTGGCGGACGGCGACCATCTCGCCATAGAAGTCGAGCATCATCCGGTAGTGTTCGACGGCGATATCGGCGATCTGCCATGGCTGCGGTGCATCGGCACCGGCCAGCACGCCGGCATGCCACGGCCGGCCCTTACAACCGCGGCCGATCATGACAGCATCGGCGCCGGAACGGCGCAGGATTTCCTGGGCATCGTCTACCGTTTCGACGTCGCCATTGGCGATCAGAGGAATCGATAGCACATCGCGAACGGCGCGAATGGCATCCCAGTCGGCGCGGCCCTCGTAGAACTGCATGCGTGTGCGCCCATGTATCGTCACAAGCTGGACGCCCGCCTCTTCGGCACGCCTGGCGATGTCAGGCGCGTTGATGGAATTCTCATCCCAGCCGAGACGCATCTTCAGCGTCACGGGAACATCAACCGCCTTGACCGTGGCCTCGATCAGAGACAGCGCGTGATCCGGATCGCGCATCAACGCCGAACCGGAATAGCCGCCGATCACCTTCTTGGCCGGGCAGCCCATGTTGATGTCGATGATATCCGCACCGTGATCAGCCGCGATCTTCGCTGCCTCCGCCATCCAGTGCGCTTCGCGGCCGGCGAGCTGCACCATGTGCGGCTGGAAGCCGGCATTGCGCAGACGCGCCCAGGATTCAGCGGTATCGATCACCAGCTCGCGGCTTGCGACCATCTCGGTTACAACCAAGCCGGCGCCATGGCGCCAGGCCAGTTGCCGGAAGGGCATATCGGTCACTCCGGACATCGGCGCGAGGACGACGCGGTTGCGTACCGCGACGGATCCGATGCGCAATGGGGAGGCGAGATGGACGTCAGACAATTGATTATCTTTCAGGCACGCTGGGCAGGTGCACTATTTTTAGACAGATTTAAAAGACTTGCCAAGGGGGAAGTGCCCGAATTGATATTTTTCGGGCAGATGCTGGAATTCGATGCGCCAAGCCGTTAGAGCACCTCTACAAATTCTGCTTTTTGGGGATTTATGCCGCAAATGCATCAAAAGCAACCGATATCGATCGGAATTGTCGTCGTGGCGGCCGGCCGTGGCGAGCGTGCCGGCGCTTCCGTGGAAGGTCCAAAGCAGTACCGCAGTATCGGCGGCAGGCCGGTGATCGCTCATACGCTCGGCGTTCTCACCAGTTGGGTGCGTGCCGAGCATATCGTCACCGTGATTCATCCGGATGACGAAATGCTGTTTGCAAAAGCGCTGGAAAGCGTGACCGCCAAGCGACCGATCGCGACAGTGCACGGCGGCGCCACGCGGCAGCAATCGGTTCTTCGCGGGTTGCAATATCTACGGGACAAGGGGATCACCCATGTCCTTATCCAGGATGCAGTTCGACCTTTCATCGACCACGAGCTGCTTGACCGCATCACCGCCATGCTCGAGAGCGGCGCAGCGGCGGTGCTGCCTGCGATGCCGGTTGCCGACACGTTGAAACGCGCCGATGCATCCGGTACCGTCATCGATACCGTGTCACGGGAACAGCTTTATGCGGCGCAGACGCCGCAATCCTTTGCCTTCGACATCATCCTTGCGGCGCACGAAAAGGCCGCGGCGGCCGATCGAAGCGATTTCACCGACGATGCGGCGATCGCAGAATGGGCCGGCCATCCCGTGACGATCGTCGAGGGTTCGGCCGACAACGTGAAACTGACAGTGAGGCGCGATATCGCAATGGCCGACCAGAGACTTTCCAGCCACCAGCTACCCGATGTTCGCACCGGCAACGGCTATGACGTGCATCAGCTCGAGCCCGGCGATGGCGTGACGCTCTGCGGCGTGTTCATCCCGCATGACCAGAAGCTCAAGGGCCATTCCGACGCGGACGTGGCGCTGCACGCGCTGACGGATGCGCTGCTCGCAACCTGCGGCGCCGGCGACATCGGCGACCATTTTCCGCCATCCGATCCGCAGTGGAAGGGCGCGCCGTCGCGCATCTTCATCGAACATGCGGCAAAGATCGTGCGTGAGCGCGGCGGCACGATCATGAACGCCGACGTGACGCTGATCGCTGAAGCGCCGAAGGTCGGGCCGCACCGTGGCGCGATGCGGGCCATGCTGGCGGAGTTCACCGGCATCTCGATCGACCGCTGCTCGGTCAAGGCCACGACCAACGAGACGATCGGCTTCGTCGGTCGCCGCGAGGGGATCGCCGCCATCGCCACCGCCACCGTCGTCTATCAGGACATCAAGCCATGAGCCTTTTTCCCGCCGACATCCTGTCGGAGTCAGAAGCGCTCATCCGGACGTTCGGCGCAGCAGGCCTGATGGTGTCCACGGCGGAATCGTGCACCGGCGGGCTGATCGCCGGCGCGTTGACCGAAATCTCAGGATCGTCGGCGGTCGTCGATCGCGGCTTCGTGACGTACACGAACACGGCAAAGATGGAGATGCTCGGGGTTCAGGAGGCGACGCTTGCCACCTTCGGCGCGGTATCCGAAGAGACGGCGCGGCAGATGGTGCATGGCGCGCTGTTCCGCTCGAAGGCATCCATTGCCGTTGCCGTCACCGGCATTGCCGGCCCGGGCGGCGGATCGGCGGAAAAGCCGGTCGGGCTCGTCCACCTCGCGGCGAAGTCACGCAGCGGTGACCTGATACACAGCAGGATGCTCTATGGCGATATCGGGCGCGCGCAGGTGCGGCTTGCAACGGTGCGCTCCGCGCTGCAGATGCTGCGCCAACTGGCTCAGCTGTAGATTTTTCCGGCGCGGGTCTCAAAGGCCTCGGTGAACATGCGGAAAGCGCGATCGAACATCGTGCCCATCAGCGCGCCGAGGATGCGGCTCTTGAATTCGTAATCGATGAAGAAGTGCACGTCCGAGCCCGTGGCAGTGTCTTCGAAGCGCCAGCGGTTGTCGAGAAACTTGAACGGCCCGTCGATGTATTTGACGTCGATGATGCGCTCGGCCTTGTTGAGCAGAACCTGCGTGGTGAAGGTTTCGCGGATCGCCTTGTAGCCGACAGTCATATCGGCGACGAGCAGCACCTTGCCGTCGCGCTCCTTGCGACTGCGGATGGTGAGGCCGTCACAAAGCGGCAGGAATTCCGGGTATCTCTCGACATCGGCGACGAGATCGAACATCTGTTCAGCGGAGTGCGGGACGAGGCGATGCGTTTCGAACTGAGGCATGATCGGCAGTTAAGCGGGCGCGCCGAGAAGATCAAGAAGGCGACGCATATCTCGGTGCGATTTCAACTGCAGAACCGGCACATCAGGGCCAAATCGCTCGATACCAGCCACGATCAGCGGCACGAACAGACGCTCGAAATTCCAGATGAAGCGCAGAAACTCCAAATCCAGTTTCTCCGGGCAACCCGGCGCCATCTCCGGCCGCGGCTGACCGCGCCAACGAAGCCACCGCGTGGTGACGTCGAGCAGACAACTCCATCGCGGCAGCCGGACCCAGACCACGACATCGGTGCGCGGCATCCTGATATCGAAAGTCGACGACCCGGTGCCGTCCATCAACCACTTGCGCTCGGCGACGGCAGCCGCGATCAACTGGCGCTCTTCAAGTTTCGGCCGCTTGACCCAACCGGGGAGCCAGTAGAAATCGCGATCCATCGAGATATGCGGAAGACTGAGCTGCTTCCCGAGACTCCTAGAGAGCGTGGTCTTGCCTCCGCCGGAGCAGCCGACGACGAGGATGCGGTCGGCGCCGTTCAACAGTGCCACCGCTTGGTCGACGCTTTTCAAGTTCAGTCGATATTTCGGTTTCTGCGGCATGCCTCCTCGCCTGACTGGAAATAATCGATCAGGCCGCTTGAACCGGCGTGATGCCGCTTAGATCGCCTGCCGCCTGCCTCGCAACCGAGAGATCGTAGGTGCGCTGCAGATTGAGCCAGAATTCCGGGCTGTTGCCGAAGTAACGTGACAGCCGCAACGCCGTATCGGCCGTTATCCCATTCTCGCCCCGCAACACCCTTTCGATCCGCGTGCGCGGTATACCCATATCCTCGGCCGCGCGGTAGGCGGTTATCCCATATTCCTTCAGGAAATCTTCCTTCAGGATTTCGCCGGGATGGATAGGATCGACAGGAATGATCTGCATCCGCTTCTCCTAATGGTAATCGCAGAATTCGACTTGGTCGGCATTTCCGTCCTTCCAGACAAAACATATCCGCCACTGATCATTGACGCGGATCGAATGTTGGCCTGCCCGGTTGCCCTTCAACGCCTCCAAGCGATTGCTTGGCGGCACGCGCAGATCATCAAGGCTTATCGCGGCGTCCAGCGCCATCAGCTTGCGGCGTGCCCGTTCAACGACATCCGCCGGAAAATGGCGTTTATCGCGTCGCAGGAACAGGCCTTCCGTCTGCTTGTTGCGAAAGCCAACGATCATGCAGATATCCGTATCGGAAAACGATACGGATATCAATCCTGGGTGACTGAAGCGAAATTACTCACTCCGCCGCGATCAGCACCTTCTTCTCACGCGCTGCGCGCAGGCGGGCGAAGTCGTCGCCGGCGTGGTGCGAGGAGCGGGTCAGCGGGCTGGACGCCACCATCAGGAAGCCCTTGGTGTAGGCGACCGTCTCGTAGGACTTAAATTCCTCCGGCGTGACGTAGCTCATGACGGCGTGGTGCTTGCGGGTCGGCTGCAGGTATTGGCCGATCGTCAGGAAGTCGACGTCGGCGACGCGCAGGTCGTCCATCAGCTGCAGCACTTCGTTGCGCTCCTCACCGAGGCCGACCATGATGCCCGACTTGGTGAACATCGTCGGGTCCAGTTCCTTGACGCGCTGCAGCAGGCGGACGGAGTGGAAGTAGCGGGCGCCAGGGCGGACGGTAAGGTAGTTGCCGGGCACGGTTTCCATGTTGTGGTTGAAGACGTCGGGCTTGGCGGCAACGACGCGCTCCAGCGCACCCGGCTTCTTCAGGAAGTCGGGCGTCAGGATTTCGATCGTGGTCGATGGCGACGCGGCGCGGATTGCCCAGATCACCTTCTCGAAGTGCTCGGCGCCACCGTCTTCCAGATCGTCGCGGTCAACCGAGGTGATGACCACATGGCTGAGGCCCATCTCCTTGACGGCCTTGGCGACGCTCTCGGGCTCGGCCATGTCGAGTGCGTTCGGCTTGCCTGTCGCCACGTTGCAGAAGGCGCAGGCGCGGGTACAGATCTCGCCCATGATCATGAAGGTGGCGTGCTTCTTGTCCCAGCACTCGCCGATATTCGGGCAGCCAGCCTCCTCGCAGACGGTGACGAGCTTGTGCTCCTTCACGATCGAGCGGGTTTCGGCGTAGCCCTTGGAGGTCGGCGCCCTGACGCGGATCCAGTCCGGCTTGCGCATGACCTCCGTGTCGGGCTTATGGGCCTTCTCCGGGTGGCGCACGCGCTTATCGGCGCTGGGATTGATCCTGTCGAGAATAGTTACCATCAATAACCTGCCTTCAAACCGCCGGAAGCGGCCTCCTTCGTCAGCGTCTGACGAGTTTTGCCATAAATAGCAAGATGCACGAGCCGATGAAACCCGTCACCAGGTAACCCAGCCAACCGCTGGCGACATAGATGCCGGCGCGGGTGAAGATCGCATTGGCGAGCACAGCGCCGACAATACCGATGATGATGTTCATGAAAACACCGAAGCGGATGTTCATCAGAATGCCGGCCAGCCACCCTGCCAGTCCGCCGATGATGATTGCCGCAATCCAGCCCACGCCTTCCATCCTGCCCCTGCCCTTACGCTATCGCCCTTGCGATCAGCACCACGACTATGGCGCCGACGGTGGCGTGAATGATCTGCACCACGATGGCGCTGTCGATCCCCAGATTGATCCCCAGCGCGTTGAAGAGAAAGCCTCCGACAAACGCGCCGATGATGCCGCTGAGCAGGCACCGTATCAATCCGCCTCCACCAACGATCAGACTGGCGAGGAACCCCGCGACCAGACCGATCAGGAGGAAGATGAGCAGTGCCTGCGTACCCATGGACATGATGATTTCCTTTCGCTTTTTCCAGTCCGTGATCGAACGTGGTTCAATCCGTCATAGAGAGCGGCAAAGAAAATTATCAAGCGTTGAGGACGCGACCGTAAGCATCCAGTACCGCTTCCTTCATCGTCTCGGAGACGGTCGGGTGCGGGAAGATGGTGTGCATCAGTTCTTCCTCGGTCGTCTCCAGGTTCATGGCGACGACGAAGCCCTGGATCAGTTCGGTCACTTCGGCGCCGACCATGTGGGCGCCGAGCAGCTCGCCGGTCTTCTTGTCGAAGATCACCTTGCAGAGCCCCTGGTCCTCGCCGAGCGCGATCGCCTTGCCGTTGGCGGCGAAGGAGAAGCGGCCGACGCGGATGTCGCGGCCGGCATCCTTGGCCTTGGCTTCCGTCAGGCCGACGGAGGCGACCTGCGGGTTGCAGTAGGTGCAGCCCGGGACCTTGCTCTTGTCGGTGGCGTGGACGTTCGGCAGGCCGGCGATCTTCTCGACGCAGACAACGCCTTCATGCTCGGCCTTGTGAGCGAGCATCGGCGGGCCGGCAACGTCGCCGATGGCGTAGATGCCCGCGACATTGGTCTTGCCGTAACCATCGATGACGACGCAGCCACGGTCGGTCTTGACGCCGACGGCCTCAAGGCCGAGGTTTTCGATGTTGCCCTGAACGCCGACGGCCGAGATCATGCGATCGGCAACGATCTGCTGCACCTTGCCGTCAGCCGTCTCGACATGCGCGGTGATGCTGTCGGCGGCCTTTTCGACCTTGGTGATCTTGGCGCTGGTGATGATCTTCAGCCCACGCTTTTCAAGCTGCTTGCGGGCAATCGCGGTGACTTCGACATCCTCGACCGGCATGATCGTCGCCATGACCTCTACGACGGTGACGTCGACGCCCATCGAGCGGTAGAAGCTGGCGAATTCGATGCCGATGGCGCCGGAGCCCATGACGATAAGCGACTTCGGCAGGGCTGCCGGCTTCATCGCCTCGAAATAGGTCCAGATCAGCTTGCCATCCGGCTCGATGCCGGGAAGCGCGCGCGGGCGGGCGCCTGTCGCGACGATGATGTGCTTGGCGGTGTAGGTGCCTTCGCCCTTGACGTTCTTCGGAACCGGGTTCTGCGGCTCGACGACGGGCTTGGAGGACTTGCCGACGACGATCTCGCCGGGCTTGGTGATCTTGGCTTCGCCCCAGATCACATCGACCTTGTTCTTCTTCATCAGGAAGCCGACGCCGCCGTTGAGGCGGGCCGAGACGCCGCGCGAGCGGGCGACGACGGCCTTCACGTCAGCCGACATCTTGCCTTCGAGAACGAGGCCGTAATCCTTGGCGTGGTTGGCGTGGTCGAGAATCTCGGCCGAGCGCAGCAGCGCCTTGGTGGGAATGCAGCCCCAGTTCAGGCAGATGCCACCCAGGTGCTCGCGCTCGACGATCGCGGTCTTCAGACCGAGCTGGCTGGCGCGCACGGCGGCGACATAGCCGCCGGGACCGGAGCCGATGATGATGACGTCGTAATTCTCAGCCATGTTTTCCTGCCTTCGTTATCGGGCGTCGCGGGTGAGAAGCACCCACTCGTGTTTCCTGCTGCTTTCGAAAACGGAGATCGCCTGACGGCGGGCCTTTTCCGAAAATCCATTCTTCTTGTAGAGCGACAGAGTCGCTTCATTGTCACTTGCGGTGATCAGGCTGACCGGCAGCATCCCTGCCCGATCGATCTGATCTTCCAGTATCCTGCGGCCGATGCCGATGCCCCGCAGATGGCTATAGACGCCGAGCGTTGCAATGAACCAGCTGCCAACAACCATCTTCTGCAGATCGATCACCGGCTGCAAAGCCACCCGATCGACCTCCATGTTCTTCACGTCGTCGCCGAGAGCGTAACCGATGGCTGCTCCCGCCGTTTCGCCGTAGGCTTCCGCCAGCACCGCGTGACGCCAGCTGCCGTATCCGTCATCGCGACGCAGCTTCAGCCGGCCGAGTTCCATCGGCGTGTCGCCTTCGGTTCCTGCCAGTTCTCCCAGCCACAGCCAGGAGGCAAAGCCATGCGAGGCGATGTCGGCGAGGATCGCCAGTTCGGCCGCATCCTCCCGTGTCGCGGAACGGAGCGTCACGAAAGACGCCGCCGTCACAGGCCCAACATCATCCGCACGGTCGATTCCATGCCACGCCCGAGAGCGCGGGTATTGTCGGCATCCAGATGCACGCCATCGAGCGGCGTGGTCCTGGCGACCGAATTGCCGTCGAAGAAGCCGCAGCCGAGTTCGTCGGCGAGATCGCGGTAGAGCGTCGCCAGCTTCGTCGATTCCTCGATGCCGCCGGCGAAGGAGGCTGCAAACGGCGCGTTGGCCGTCTCGCAGAGCTTCGGCGGGGCGACGATGAGAATATCGGGCGCATCGAACTCGAACGGCCAGGCGTGATTGCGAATCAGCCTGACCAGCCGGGCGATGCCCTGGCAGGCGGCGAAGGCCGACCCTGCCACGACAGGCTTCATGTCGTTGGTGCCGAGCAGGAGAATGACGAGATCGAGCGGCGCATGCGTCTGCAAAATAGTCGGCAGGATTCGGGCGCCATTGCGATCGCAGTCGGCGAGATGATCGTCGAATGCGGTGGTGCGACCGTTGAGGCCCTCCGCTATGATCCTGACCTCGTTGCCGAGTGCCGCCTGAAGCGCGCTCGGCCACCGATCCCGGTGGTCATGACGGCCGATGGAAGCGGCGTCATAACCCCAGGTCAGGCTGTCACCATAGCAAAGAACGGTCTTCGTCATTTCCGTCTCCGCTCTTGTCTCAGACGAGCATGCCCATCGGATTTTCGATGTAGCCCTTGAAGGCGTTCAGCAGTTCCGCTCCGAGCGCGCCATCGACGCAGCGATGATCGGTCGACAGCGTGACGCTCATCACGGTGGCGATGACCATTTCGCCCTTCCTGACGATGACACGCTGCTCGCCTGCGCCGACCGCGAGGATCGTTGCATGCGGCGGGTTGATGACGGCTGCGAAGTTCTTCACGCCCATCATGCCCATGTTCGAGACCGACGTCGTGCCGCCCTGGAACTCTTCCGGCTTCAGCTTGCGATCCTTGGCGCGCTTGCCGAGGTCGCGCATCTCGTTGGAGATCGCCGACAGGGTCTTTTCCTCGGCCTTGCGGATGATCGGGGTGATCAGGCCGCCGGGGATCGAGACGGCGACGCCGACATCGGCGTGCTTGTGCTTGACCATGTTGGCTTCGGTCCAGGAGACGTTGGCATCCGGCACATCGCGAAGCGCCAGCGCCATGGCCTTGATGACCATGTCGTTGACCGACAGCTTGTAGGCCGGCGCGCTGTCCTTGCGGGGCGCGGCGTCGTTGAGCTGGGCGCGCAGCGCCAGCAGCGCGTCTAGTTCGCAATCGACGGTGACGTAGAAGTGCGGCACGGTCTGCTTGGATTCGACGAGGCGCTTGGCGATGATCTTGCGCATGCCGTCATGCGGCACGAGCTCGTAGGAGCCCGGCTCGAACAGCTTGAGAACGCTGTCGTCGAAGGCGCCCTTTGGTGCCGCGGCAGGCGCCGATGCGACGGCCTGAGGTGCTGCAGCGGGAGCTGCCTTGGCGCCACCACCCGATACGGCGGCCTCGACGTCACTCTTGACGACGCGGCCATGCGGGCCGGAACCGGCGATAGCAGACAGGTCGATACCGGCTTCCTTTGCCAGACGCCGCGCCAGCGGCGAGGAGAAGGTGCGGTTGCCCGAGGCAGCGGCAGGTGCGGCAGCCGGAGCCGGTGCAGCAGTAGCTGGTGCCGCGGCAGGCGCCGGAGCGGCTTCGGCCTTCGCTTCAGCCTTCGGTGCTTCCGCGGCAGCGGCCTTCGGAGCCGGAGCAGCGCTCGCACCGCTGGCAGCGGCAGCGACATCTTCGCCATCGACAGCCAGAACGGCGATCAGCGCGTTGACCTTGACGCCTTCGGTGCCGGCGGGAACGACGAGCTTGGCGACGACGCCTTCGTCGACTGCTTCGACCTCCATCGTCGCCTTGTCGGTTTCGATCTCGGCGATCACATCGCCAGACTTAACCGTATCGCCTTCCTTGACCAGCCACTTGGCGAGGTTGCCCTCTTCCATGGTTGGAGACAGGGCAGGCATCGTGATGTTGATAGGCATCGAAATACCCTCCCCTTGTTACTTGTAGCAAACGGCTTTCACCGCCTGAACGACTTCGTCGACATTCGGAAGCGCGAGCTTTTCGAGGTTGGCGGCGTAAGGCATCGGCACGTCCTTGCCGGCGATCGTCAGAACCGGCGCATCGAGATAATCGAAGGCCTGCTGCATGACGCGGGTGGCGATTTCGGTGCCGACGGAGTTCTGCGGATAGCCTTCCTCGACGGTGACGAGGCGGCCGGTCTTTTTGACCGATTCGATCACGGTCGGCAGGTCCATCGGGCGCAGCGTGCGCAGGTCGATCAGTTCGGCGTCGATGCCGATCTTCTCGAGCTCGGCGACGGCCTTGACCGCATAGGTCATGCCGATACCGAAGGAGACGATGGTGACGTCCTTGCCCGGGCGATGGATGCGCGCCTTGCCGATCGGCAGGACGAAGTTGTCCATCTTCGGCACGTCGAAGTGCTGACCGTAGAGGATTTCGTTTTCAAGGAAGACGACCGGGTTCGGATCGCGGATCGCGGCCTTGAGCAGGCCCTTGGCATCGGATGCTGTGTAGGGCATGACGACCTTGAGGCCCGGGATCTGGCTGTACCAGGCCGAGTAGTCCTGGCTGTGCTGGGCGCCAACGCGGGCAGCAGCACCGTTCGGGCCGCGGAAGACGATCGGAGCGCCCATCTGGCCGCCGGACATGTAGAGCGTCTTGGCGGCGGAGTTGATGATCTGGTCGATCGCCTGCATGGCGAAGTTGAAGGTCATGAACTCGACGATCGGCTTCAGGCCGGCCATGGCAGCGCCGACGCCGACGCCGGCAAAGCCGTGCTCGGTGATCGGGGTGTCGATGACGCGGCGGGCGCCGAATTCCTGCAGCAGACCCTGGGTAACCTTGTAGGCGCCCTGGTATTCGGCCACTTCCTCGCCCATGACGAAGACGTTGTCGTCGGCGCGCATTTCCTCGGCCATGGCGTCACGAAGCGCTTCGCGGACGGTAGTCGAGACCATTTCGGTGCCGGCTGGGATTTCAGGATCGTTCGGCACGTGTGCCTTGGGCTCGGCCGGAACCGGTGCGGCGGCAGCGGCAGGCGCTGCTTCAGCGGCCTTCGGCGCTTCAGCCGCGGCCGGAGCCGGAGCGGCGGCGGGTGCAGACGCGGAAATGTCCGATGCCGACTCGCCTTCCTGCAGCAGGATGGCGATCTTGGCGTTTACCTTGACGCCTTCGGTGCCGGCTTCCACCAGCAGCTTGCCGATGACGCCTTCGTCGACAGCTTCGACTTCCATCGTCGCCTTGTCGGTTTCGATTTCGGCAATGACGTCGCCGGAGGTGACCTTGTCACCTTCCTGCTTCAGCCACTTGGACAAAGTGCCTTCTTCCATCGTCGGAGAGAGGGCGGGCATGAGAATATCGATTGGCATTGGGTCAACCCTCCCCGATTACAGCAGAATGTCGGTGTAGAGCTCGGATGCATCCGGCTCCGGTGCGGCCTGGGCGAAGTCGGCCGAGTCTGCGACGATGTCGCGGACGTCCTTGTCGACTGCCTTCAGGTCGTCCTCGCTGGCCCAGCCCCTTTCAATGAGGCGCGCCTTGACCTGCTCGATCGGATCCTGCTCGGAGCGCATCTTCTGCACTTCTTCCTTGGAGCGATACTTCGCCGGGTCGGACATGGAGTGGCCGCGATAGCGATAGGTCAGCATTTCCAGGATGATCGGACCCTTGCCGGAGCGGCAATGCTCGAGCGCCTCGTCGGCGGCCGCCTTGACGGCGCGAACATCCATGCCGTCCACCTGGACGCCGGGGATGCCGAAGCCGGAGCCGCGCAGCGAGTAGTTCGACTGGGCGGTGGCGCGGGCCGTGGAGGTGCCCATGGCGTAGCGGTTGTTCTCGATGATGTAGATGATCGGGAGCTTCCACAGAGCAGCCATGTTGAAGCTCTCGTAGACCTGACCCTGGTTGGCGGCGCCGTCGCCGAAATAGGCGATCGAGACGCTGTCATTGCCGCGGTAGCGGTTGGCGAAGGCGAGACCAGTGCCGAGCGACACCTGGGCGCCGACGATGCCGTGGCCGCCGTAGAAATGCTTCTCCTTAGAGAACATGTGCATCGAGCCGCCCTTGCCGCGGGAATAGCCATCGATGCGGCCGGTCAGCTCGGCCATGACGCCACGGGCGCTCATGCCGGTGGCCAGCATGTGACCGTGGTCGCGATAAGCGGTGATGACCTGGTCACCTTCCTTCTGCGCCATCTGCATGCCGACGACGACAGCTTCCTGGCCGATATAGAGGTGACAGAAACCGCCGATGAATCCCATGCCGTACAACTGGCCGGCCTTCTCTTCGAAGCGGCGGATCAGAAGCATCTCCCGATAGGCCTTCAGCTCTTCATCGCGATCGAAATCGGCGACGGGGCCGCCGTTGGATGCCTTGTTTGCCGGTTTCGCGCTGGTCTTGCGGCTGGAAACGGTCGCGTTTTTTCGCGGCGCCATTCAACCCTCCCTATGGGTTTGTCGGTTCTTAGGTGGTGCGCACCATAGGGAAGAATATTGGACACAGCAATGCCATAAATGCATGGCTCATATTCTGGAATAAGTACTTGATAAACAACAATTTATTCCAGTTAACCTGAAATCGGTTAATTTGAATAATGATTGAAAATGACAATCTCGTCGGCGCGAGAGAAGTTCAATTGCAGACGCGCCTTCTCGTCCAGCATGTCCTTGTCCATCGAGCCGTCACTGAGCAGCGCCACCTGGTTTTCCAGATGCTCGCGCTTGTTTTTCAACACGGCCAGCTCCCGTTCGCGTGCGATGCGCTGACGCTCGAACACCTCGGTGGCACGCAGGCCATAGTCGCCGTGGATGCAATGGTAGCCGAAATAGGAGAGAAACGCGACCGCCATCGCCGGAATGACGAAACGGCCTATCTTTTTCTTCTTATGATGCTTGGTCCACATACACGCATTCTCGAAACGCATTACCCTTGCTTGTGAGACTACCGAGCAGAGATTAACCGTCCGTTGACTATGAACACCCGGCAACAAAAAACCCGCGCCAGAGCCTGGCGCGGGTTCCAAATGCTTGAAATCGGGAGGATATCAGCCGCGGATGATCGAACGGCCGGCGTACTGCGCCTGCGGGCCGAGGCCCTCTTCGATGCGGATCAGCTGGTTGTACTTGGCAAGACGATCCGAGCGCGACAGCGAGCCGGTCTTGATCTGGCCGCAGTTGGTGGCAACCGCGAGATCAGCGATCGTCGAGTCTTCGGTTTCGCCCGAACGGTGCGACATGACGGCGGTGTAGGCTGCCTTGTGCGCGGTGTTGACGGCGTCGAGCGTTTCCGTCAGCGAGCCGATCTGGTTGACCTTGACGAGGATCGAGTTGGCAACGCCCATCTTGATGCCGTCGCGCAGGCGGGCCGAGTTGGTGACGAAGAGATCGTCGCCGACCAGCTGGACCTTCTTGCCGGCCAGATCGGTGAGTGCCTTCCAGCCGTCCCAATCGTCTTCAGCCATGCCGTCTTCGATCGAGATGATCGGGTACTGGGCAGCGAGCTGCGCCAGGTATTCGGCCATGGCGCCCGGCTCCAGCGTGCGGCCTTCGCCTTCGAGAACGTACTTGCCGTCCTTGAAGAATTCGGTCGACGCGCAGTCAAGGCCGAGATGGATGTCTTCGCCAGGCTTGTAGCCGGCTTTTTCGATGGACTTCATGATGAAGTCGAGGGCTTCAGGGGCGCTCTTCAGGCCCGGTGCGAAACCGCCTTCATCGCCGACGTTGGTGTTGTGGCCTTGGGCCGCCAGTTCCTTGCGCAGGGTGTGGAACACTTCCGAGCCCATGCGAACGGCTTCACGGATCGAATCGGCGCCCACCGGCAGGATCATGAATTCCTGGAAGTCGATCGGGTTGTCGGCATGGGCGCCGCCGTTGATGATGTTCATCATCGGAACCGGCAGCAGGTGGGCGGATGCGCCACCGACGTAACGGTAGAGCGGCAGGCCGGCAGCTTCGGCGGCAGCCTTGGCAACGGCGAGCGAAACGCCGAGGATGGCGTTGGCGCCGAGGCGCGACTTGTTGGGCGTGCCGTCCAGCTCGATCATGATGTTGTCGATCTGGATTTGGTTTTCGGCATCGATACCGCCGATGGCGTCGAAGATTTCCGTGTTGGCGGCTTCGACGGCCTTTTCGACACCCTTGCCGAGGTAGCGCTTGCCACCGTCGCGCAGCTCGACGGCTTCATGCGCGCCGGTCGACGCGCCCGACGGAACCGCCGCGCGGCCCATGCTGCCATCTTCCAGATAGACATCGACTTCGACGGTGGGGTTGCCACGGCTGTCGAGAATCTCGCGGGCGATAATATCGGTAATAGCGGTCATCGGCTCTTCTCTGCTTGAGGGTGGATAAATCGTTTGAAATTCGTCTTAATCGAAGATGCGCAAATTACAATGGCAGTTTGGGTGCAGTTTGCGCATGCTTCGACGCAATGTTCATGCGTGGCCTAATACACGAACATGTCAGTCTGTTGACCATCAGCCCTTGGCGATGGCGTCGAAGGCCAGAAGCTTTTCGAGAAGGCGCGGCATGTCCTTCAGATAGACCATGTTCGGTCCATCGGAAGGCGCGTTGTCGGGGTCTTCGTGCGTCTCGACGAACAGACCGGCGATGCCGACGGCGACGGCGGCGCGCGACAAGGTCTCGACGAATTCCCGCTGGCCGCCCGTCGAACCGCCCTGCCCGCCCGGCTGCTGCACAGAATGGGTCGCGTCGAACACGACTGGCGCGCCGAGGGCTTCCATGATCGGCAGCGAACGCATGTCGGAGACCAGCGTGTTGTAGCCGAAGGAGGCGCCGCGTTCGCACAGCATGATATTCGGGTTGCCGCTGGCATTGAGCTTGGCAAGTACGTTCTTCATGTCCCAGGGCGCCAGGAACTGGCCCTTCTTGACGTTGATGGCGCGGCCTGTCTTGGCGGCGGCGACCAGAAGGTCCGTCTGCCGGCTAAGGAAGGCCGGGATCTGCAGCACATCGACGACCGTCGCGACTTCGGCGCACTGCTCTTCGGTGTGAATGTCGGTCAGAACAGGGAAACCGTATTCCTTCTTCAGATCGGCAAACACTTCCAGAGCCGTCTCGATACCGATGCCGCGCTGCGCGGAGAGCGAGGTGCGGTTGGCCTTATCGAAGGAGGACTTGTAGACGAGGCCGATGCCAAGCTTGTCGCAGAGTTCTTTCAAAGTGCCTGCGATCATGAAGGCGTGGTCGCGGCTCTCCATCTGGCAGGGGCCTGCGATCAGCGACAGCTTGCCCGTATTCGAAAACACCACCTTGCCGGCGCCTTCGCCAACGGCCACTTCAGAATTTGTCTCGGTCATCGTTTCTCCTCGAAGGCGAAGAGGGCGCCCTGTCCGGATGCAGCTCTCACCAGAATTCGATTGTTCTTGCGCGTGTAGGTGATCCCGTTAGCAGCCAAATGCGCTTCTGTCACGGCGAGATCGGCGACAGCAAAAACAATGGCCGCGCCACGCAAGCCGCGATCGGGGCCAGTCGTCGCCAAATCGAAATAGGCGTGCATGCCGTCGGGCGACAGCACGCTGATCCGGGCATTGCCGGCATCGAGGCTTATTCCAAGTGCGTCTTCCCTTGCCTCCGTCGCTGACGACGCACGTTTCAGGAATCCGGCAAAGGCCTTGGGGTCCGGTGCGTTCAGCACGATCTCGGTGATGCCGACGACGCCATTGGCATGGGTCTCCAGCGCCCTGCGGTCGCTCGGCAGCGGATTGATGCGCTGGCAGGTAAACAGGAAGAAATCCGGCGCGCGCAAATCCGCGGCAAATGCCAACCGGAAGGCTGCCGTGGTCCGCGATCCGTCCGGCATCTTCATCGGCCGCTCGAACTGCAGCATCTCGCCACCACTCAACCGGCCGGCCACGAACCTGATATGATCGCGGTCCGCGTCGGCAGTGCCGAGCACGATCGCCGACAGGCCATTGTCGCCGCAGCGAAACCGAAAGGCCTGATCGCGCGCCGTAAACGCATTGCCCGCCTGCGTCGCCGCCTCGTAGGCGCCGGGACTGGCCACGCCGAGCGGCTCCAGATAGGTCTTGTCGGCAAAGAAGATGCAGGCGTTTTCGGTGCCGAACGGGTGCGCTGCGTCAGCGGCGACCGTGAAGCCGAGCTTGCCGAGCCGCTCGCGCGCCAGCCCGATGCTGGCGACCGGCAGCACAAGGTGATCCAGCGGATGGGCTTCACGCATCGGCAACTCCTCCCGTTCGTTCGACTGTGATGTGAGCCGCATAACCAGACAATGCAAGGGTCTTGGCAATGGTCTTGACCGTCATCCCTAGAATGAAGCGTAAAAACACGACAATTCCGAGCCAAGTTTTACGAAAATTTAGGCACTTGCGGAACACATATGGAACATATAGTGTCCGTTCTGGCTTTGTTTCACGACTCTGAGGTTCATTTCGATGCTCACACGCAAGCAACAGGAACTGCTTCTGTTCATTCACGAACGGATGAAAGAGTCTGGCGTTCCACCATCCTTTGACGAGATGAAGGACGCACTCGACCTCGCATCGAAGTCCGGCATCCACCGGCTGATCACGGCGCTGGAAGAACGCGGCTTCATTCGCCGGCTTCCGAACCGGGCGCGCGCGCTCGAAGTCATCAAGCTGCCGGAAGCCTATAATCCCAGCCTGCAGCCACGCCGCGGCTTTTCGCCGAGCGTCATCGAGGGCAGCCTCGGCAAGCCGCAGCCGGTCGCCACCCCTGCCCCGAAACCGGCACCAAGCGCCGACAACGGCAATTCGGCCACCGTCCCAGTCATGGGCCGGATCGCAGCCGGTGTGCCGATCTCGGCGATCCAGAACAACACCCACGACATCACCGTTCCCGCCGACATGCTCGGCTCCGGCGAGCATTATGCGCTGGAGGTCAAGGGCGACTCGATGATCGAGGCCGGCATCTTCGATGGCGACACGGTGATCATCCGCAACGGCAACACCGCCAATCCCGGCGATATCGTCGTGGCGCTTGTTGATGACGAGGAAGCGACCTTGAAGCGGTTCCGCCGCAAGGGCGCATCGATCGCGCTTGAGGCCGCCAACCCGGCTTACGAAACCCGCATCTTCGGGCCGGACCGCGTCAAAGTGCAAGGCAAGCTCGTCGGGCTTATCCGCCGCTATCACTGACCGGTGACGCGAGGTCGCTAAACTGGTCCTCGCGCCAATCATAGGCGCGATGACGCATCCACGGGCGCGCCAGCCCGTCATAGGCCTCAGTCACGACAGGTGCCCCCTGGCCGTCGATGCGAATTTCGAGCGATCCGGAGCGGCGCAACGTTTCGCCGGTGACCAGCATGGCGCCGGAGCGACAATCCGCACGACGAAGACGGACCGGTGTGATGACGATGTCAGCCGCATCACAAGCCGGGCCGAGATAGGCGGCGTTCTCAAGCGTCACCACGAGGTAGCCGCTGTCGAGTAGTGTGGCGCACCACGCAGTCTTCAGACAGGCAAAGCCGCCACCGGGCGCAGAGGAGGCTGCGGTGCGCATGCTGGCGCGAGTCTCTCGTTGCTGCTGCGGCGTCAACCTCGGACGCTCCTCTCCTCTCTTTTTCGGGATCGCCAGAGCTGTTCCTTGAAGCGCATCGGGCGGCCGGTGCTTCTCGATCGCCAACGCCCTTTGCCACTGGCCGAAGATGAAATCCGGTGGCTTGTCGCGATTGACGGCAAGCACATCGCCCTTGATCGCCGCGACCACGCTGCCATCCTCGGACACGACAAGGTCGGCCCGCGGATTGGGCGGCAGTAGAACGACCGTCAGCGTCGCGATCGCAGCAAGGGCGGCACCGACATAGCGAAGCCGCGTCGTCAGAAGCGCGGCGATCAGAAAGCCGAGAACGGCGGTCGCGAAATACCATTCCGGGATGCGGCCGATATCGACGGTGCCGCCCCAGCCCGAGACAGTTTTGGCAATATCGATAACGATATCGAGGCCAAGTCCGGCAACCTTCCACGGCCAGAAATCGAGGCCGAGTGGCGTGAGCAGCATTGCCAGCATGCCTGCGGGCATGACGATAAAGGATATGACAGGCATGGCCATGAGGTTGGCAGGGAGGCCATAAGCGCTCAGCCGATGGAAGTGCTCGATCGAAAACAGTGCAGTGGAGAACCCGCCGATCATCGAGGTCAGCGCGATGCCGCCGAAAAAGCGGAAGACGAAGACCACCGGCTTGATCGCCCGGTGGCTCAAGAAGGCGCGGTCGCGGTGCGGCCGCTTTGTCCAGATCGCGAAGCCTGCCACCAGCGCCAGTGTCGCGGCGAACGACATTTGGAAACTTGGCCCGAGCGCTTCGGATGGTGATGTCACGATGATCAGCAGTGCCGAGAGCGCAATATTGCGCAGGCTTATCGATGGTCGGTCGAACAGCGCGGCAATCAGCATGATTGCCATCATGATGAAGGCTCGCTCGGCCGAGACGGCAAAGCCGGAGATCATGTAATAGGCGGTCAGCGCGAGCAAGGCTGCAGCGGCGGCGATCTTCTTGGTCGGATGGGCTTGGGCAAAGCCCGGAAGCAGGCCAAGGGCATATCGAAGCCCGACGAAGAAGATGCCTGCAGACAGCGCCATGTTGAGGCCGGAGATCGCCACGATGTGGGCAAGGCCGGATTGACGCAGGGCCTCCGTCGTCTCGTTGGATATCGCACGTCTCTCGTCGGTGACAAGCGAGGCTGCGAAGGCTCCCGTATCTCCCGGCAGGATATCGCGAATGCGGTCGCCGATGCGGCTTCGCAGTGCGTAGAGCCCTTCGATCACGGCGCTGCTCAACGACGGGTCATCAAACCCATGCGGTCGCGCCTGCACCGGTGCCGGATCTCCGTAGAAAAAGCCGTTGGCACCGATGCCGTTGAAGTAGGCGGAGAAGCCGAAGTCGTTGAGGCCAGGAAGGGCCGGCCCCGCCGGCGGCGTCAGCCGTACGCGGCCGGTCAGCCAGCCGCCGACCTCGACGGGCGCACCACTGCGAGCGACCAGCGATACATGCTCCGGCAGACGCTTCAGGGTCGGCGTATCGGTGGCCGTCACCCTGACGATATAGCGCCAACGGCCGTTGTCATCGCCCTCCCGCTTTTCGACACGACCAGTCAGCGTCGTCGTTACGGGTGCGTCGAGAATGATCGTCGCGGCACGCCATGTTTCGAGCTGCGCTGCAAACATGCCGCCGACGACAAGCAGGCCGGCGACCGCGGCCCGGCGCAACGCGACGCGCTCGAAGCCTGCAAAAAGAAAGACAAGGAGCAGCAGGCCTCCCCAAGCACCAAGTCGGCCGAGCGGGACGTCGGCGTCCAACCGAAACCATGCGACGGCGCCCGCGCCGAGAAAAACGGGCGACAGCAGGAAGAAGCGCCCATGCTCCAGTTCCTCTGCATAGGCCGCAACAGCGGCGGCACGATGGCGCCCTAGAGCCCGGAGGAAACGAGAGAGAACCGGCGACTTCGACTGCGTCAAGGCGGCGCGCGTCATTATGGCACGACCGAGTCGCCCGGAAATGGGCCGGACTGCTACGAAATTCGCCTCATCAGGCGCCGTAAATTCGACGTCGCTTGTTTTCAACTCCGGCATGCAACGACACTCGCAAGCCACCCTGACCTGCACCCAGAATGCCGCTGGCAGGGGTCCAAATCAACAATAATCGTTTGAATTCAAACGAGAAATAAAACCACCAAAAATGTCAGGATTATCATTGGCTTCCGCTATGCGCTTGCGGCATTTCAGCACTGCTCAAAAGTTGATACTGCGATGCACAAAATGGCATCACGGTAACTTGGCATTAGGCGCGCGATCATATAGCTATCGCAGACGACGCTTAACCCTATGGCGCTTTTAAGGCGCCACCCGCCAGTTTGGAGGATCAGAATGACGGATCAAAGCGCAACACTGACACTCGGTGACAAGACGGTCGAGCTCTCTGTCAAGAGCGGCACGATCGGCCCTGACGTCATCGACATCGGCGCCCTCTACAAGAACACGGCTTCCTTCACGTACGATCCTGGTTTCACCTCGACCGCATCCTGTGAATCGAAAATCACCTATATCGACGGCGACGAGGGCGTCCTGCTCCATCGCGGTTACCCGATAGAACAGCTGGCCGAACAGGGCGACTTCCTTGAGGTCTGCTATCTGCTGCTCTACGGCGAACTGCCGACGGCTGCACAAAAAAAGGACTTCGATCATCGCGTCACGCACCACACCATGGTGCACGAGCAGATGTCGCGCTTCTTCACCGGCTTCCGCCGCGATGCGCATCCGATGGCCGTCATGTGCGGCTGTGTCGGCGCCCTGTCGGCCTTCTACCACGACTCGACCGACATCACCGATCCGCACCAGCGCATGGTCGCTTCGCTGCGCATGATCGCCAAGATGCCGACACTGGCCGCGATGGCCTACAAGTATCACATCGGCCAGCCCTTCGTTTACCCGAAGAACGATCTGGACTATGCGTCGAACTTCCTGCGCATGTGCTTTGCTGTTCCGTGCGAGGAGTATGTGGTCAATCCGGTGCTTGCCCGCGCCATGGACCGCATCTTCATCCTGCACGCCGATCACGAGCAGAACGCTTCGACCTCGACCGTTCGCCTCGCTGGCTCCTCGGGTGCAAACCCGTTCGCCTGCATCGCGGCCGGCATTGCCTGCCTCTGGGGCCCTGCTCACGGCGGCGCCAACGAAGCAGCGCTCAACATGCTGACCGAGATCGGCTCCGTCGATCGTATCCCTGAGTACATCGCTCGCGCCAAGGACAAGAACGATCCGTTCCGTCTGATGGGCTTCGGTCACCGCGTGTACAAGAACTACGATCCGCGCGCCAAGATCATGCAGAAGACGACGCATGAAGTTCTGGCCGAACTCGGCATCAAGGACGATCCGTTGCTCGACGTGGCCATGGAACTGGAGCGCATCGCGCTGACGGATCCATACTTCATCGAGAAGAAGCTCTATCCGAACATCGACTTCTACTCCGGCATTACGCTGAAGGCACTGGGCTTCCCCACGACCATGTTCACCGTGCTGTTCGCTCTGGCCCGCACCGTCGGCTGGATCGCCCAGTGGAACGAAATGATCGAGGATCCGCAGCAGCGCATCGGCCGTCCGCGCCAGCTCTACATCGGCGAGCCGCAGCGCGACTACCAGCCGGTTTCCAAGCGTTAAACGACGCCGAGACAGCCATTAAAAAACCCGGTCAGAGATGGCCGGGTTTTTTCGTTCTGATGACCTCGAGGACGACCTCGGCGGCGTGCTCGCGAGGCGGCTTTACCGTCTGCATCCGTTCCCAGACAAGATCGTAGCCTTCCATCATCGAGCGCCGTGGAAGCGTGTCGGTCGATAGCTTCTCTGTCCAGCGGACGAAGCTTGCGCCGCGCACGACCTCGTTGATGTATTCGGGGATGACGGCATAGTCGGCGACGAGGTTCGGGATCGCCGCCGTCCAGATCTTGATCTTGCCGGTCATCAGCTTGATGATCCAGTCGGTCTGGTAGGCCGAGACGCAGGGGACGCCCGATAGTGCGAGTTCGAGGATGACAGTGCCGGATGCGGCCATGGCGGCGTCCGCCTCCGCAAAGGCCTGCCATTTCTCATCGCTGCCGGTCACAACATCAGGCTTTACCTGCCAGTCCTTGATGATCTCGCGCACCATCGCCTCGCGGCGCGGTGCTGTCGGCAGGATAAAGCGAATTCCCTCGTTGCGCTGCGCGAGTTCCTGAACCGCATCGCCGAAATAGGGCAGCAACCGGGTGATTTCCGATCCCCGCGAACCGGGCAGCAGCATGATCGTCTTGCGGTCACCGGCCGCACGCGGTTTCGTCGCCGCCCTCGCCTGCCGTGTCGCCAGCACGTTGGCATCCGCCGTCAGGCGATGTCCGACATAGGTGGTCGGCGGTCCGCCGAGCTTGCGCATCACGTCAGGCTCAAACGGCAGGACGGCCAGCACGTGATCGACATAGGGCAGCATCCGCTGCGCCCTATATTCCTTCCACGCCCAGACACTGGGGCAGACATAGTTGACGACAGGCAGGTCAGGCAACGCCATACGAACGCGCTTGGCGACGCGGTGGGTGAAATCCGGGCTGTCGACGATGACGAGAACGTCGGGCTTCGCCGTGATGATCGCCGATGCGGTCTTGCGGATCAGCCGAACCAGGGTCGGAAGCTTGCTAAGTACCTGGGTGATGCCCATGATCGACAGTTCGGAGAAATCGAACAGCGAGCGCAGGCCCTGTGCCTGCAGCCCCTCACCGCCGACGCCCACCAGTTCGACAGGGCCGGCATATTGCTGTTTCAGAGCGGCGACCAGATCGGCGGCCAGGAGATCGCCGGAAACCTCGCCGGCAATGATGGCAACCTTCAACGCACGCTCCGTCATTCCAGTCCCCATGAAGGCAATCCGCGATCCAGACCGCAAACGAAGATACCGGCGTCCTTTGCCGCCGCGATGACGGCCGGACGGTCGAGAATGAGCGCACGGCCGGCCTCGATGGCGACGCCCGCAAGCCCGGCCTTGCGGGCGTTCTCGATGGTCGACATGCCGATGGAGGGCAGATCAGCGCGCAAATCCTGCTGCGGCTTGCAGAGCTTCACCAACACGCCGCGGCGGCGTGTCGAGATGCGGCCGGCGGCGCGCAACTCGGCCACCCTCTCAAGCATGCTGTCGGTACCCTCGACGCCTTCGAGCGCTACGATGCGGCCACCGACGGAGACAGCACCCTGCCCGACGTCGAGACGGCCGAGCGCATCGGCGGCGGCGCCTGCTCTCGCGATATCCTTGACGTCATCGGCGCTCGGCGCGATCGACCCGAGCGGACCGACGGCGGCCAGCAGATCCGGTGCGATCTCCTGCACGCCGATGACACGTCGGCCATTCTTCTCGATAAGCCCGATCACCATGCGCAGCACGGTGTCGTCGCCGCCGGACAGCAGCGTGCGGATCGTCGAGGGAATGGTTGCCAGCGTCTTCAGCGTCGGGCGCACTTCGCGCCATTCAGGGCGACGGCGGACGGCGCCGGACATGACGACGCGCTCGATGCGGTTGCTTTCAAGCAGCCGGTCGATGGCCGCGAAATCGCCGACGCCGACGATCGAATGTTCGAAGCCATCCCACGAGCGGTCGGTCTCGTTCTTCAACGCTATGACCAGTGGATTTTCACCGGCCGCTCGCGCCGCTTCCGCAACGTAGGAAGGGAGAAAGCCGCTGCCGGCGATGATCGCCAGGCGGCCCTTCGAGGTGTCACTGACCGGAGACAAGATTCACCCCTTCTGTCCCCGGGTCGGGGAGGAAAGAGCGCGGTCGCTTTCGGCAGCAATGAAATCGAGGATCTGGACGACCTGCTCGCAATCGGCGAATTCTTCGCGGATGGCAGCGGCGTTGTCGCGCACGTTGCCTTCGCCTTCGAAGATCGCCTTGTAGGCACGGCGAACGATGTGGATGGTGGCACGATCGACGCCCGAGCGGGTCATGCCAACGACATTCAGCCCGCCGAGCAGCCCCGGATTACCGTTGAGCATGCCGTAGGGGATGACGTCGTAGCTGACGGCCGACAGTCCGCCGACGAAGGCGTGGCGGCCGACGCGAGTAAACTGGTGCACGGCCGAACCGCCGCCCAGGATGACGCGGTCCTCGATCACCACATGACCGGCGAGCATGACGTTGTTCGACATGATGACGTGGTTGCCGACGCGGCAATCATGGGCGACGTGTGAGTTGGCCAGAAACAGGTTGTTGTTGCCGACGATCGTCTTTCCGCCGAAATCGGCGGTGCCGGTGTTGATCGTCACACCTTCGCGCATCGTGCAGTTATCACCAACCGTCAGCGTCGTTTCTTCGCCGCCGTGGTGCACGCTCTGTGGATCGCCGCCGATAACGGCCATCGGGAAAATCTTGGTACCCTTGCCGATGGTGGTGATACCGGTGACCACAGCATGCGCCAGCAGTTCGACATTGTCGCCGAGCACGACGCGTGGCCCAACATGGCAGAAGGGGCCGATCTTGACGTTCTCACCGATCACGGCGCCGTCTTCGACGACGGCCATGGCGTGGATGCTGGCGCTGGCGGCGATCGTGCTCATGCCTGATCCTTGCGAACGATCATCGCACCGATATCAGCCTCGGCGACGAGCGCTCCATCAACCTTGGCATCGCAGTGGAACTTCCAGATGTTACCACGCTGCTTGTGCTTCTTCACGTGGAATTCGACGCGATCACCAGGGATGACCGGCTTGCGGAATCGGGCGTTGTCGATGGTCATGAAGTAGACCAGATTGCCGGTTTCGCCTTCCTTCTTGGCGCAGATCGCGCCTGCGGTCTGGGCCATGCCTTCGACCAGAAGCACGCCCGGCATGATCGGCTGTTCCGGGAAATGCCCGGTGAAATGCGGTTCGTTGGCCGTCACGTTTTTGATGCCGATCGCCGAATCGTCGCCATCGATCTCGATGATCTTGTCGACCAGCAGGAAAGGATAGCGATGCGGCAGAAGCTTCATGATTTCAATGATATCTGCCGAGGAAAGCGACTTCTTGACTTCTTCAGTCATTCTTTTCTCCCGTTTTCTTGGCACTTGTCGACCGCATCATGACTGTCGCGACTTCGCGCAGAAAATCATGTACCGGCCGCGCAGGAATGCCTCCGTAGCGCTCCCCAGCGGGGATATCCGAGATGACGCCGCTCATCGCAGCGATCTGGACGCCATCGTGAATGGTTATATGGCCCTTGATTCCACTATGGCCACCGATCTGGACACCGTCGCCAATAATCGCACTGCCGGCAATGCCGACCTGCGAAACGATGGCGCAATGGCGGCCGATGCGGACGTTATGGCCGATCTGGACGAGGTTATCGATCTTCGTCCCTTCGCCGATCACCGTGTCGTCCATGGTGCCGCGATCGATCGTGGTGTTGGCGCCGACCTCGACGTTATCCTGCAGGATGACGCGGCCGACCTGCACGATCTTGATCATGCCACGCGGACCCGGCGCATAGCCGAAACCGTCCTGGCCGATGCGTGCGCCATTGTGAATGATGACACCATTGCCGACGAGTGCGCAAAGAACGGTGGCGCCAGCGGCAATCGAGCAGTTGCGGCCGATCTTGACACCCGGTCCGATGACAGCGCCGGCGCCGATGCGGGTGCCCTCGCCGATCTCGGCATGCGCGCCGATGGCGGCAAAGGGCTCGATGGCGACGTTGGCTTCGACCTTTGCCGTCGGATCGACGGACGCGCGATCAGAAACGCCGGCGTCGTCAGAGCGCAGCGTCAGCGGCTGCAGCGCTGTCGGGTAGAGCAATCCACCGGCCATCGCGAACGCGGCGTGGGCGTTCTTCGAGATCAGAACCGGAATATGGGGCGGAATGATCGATTGCAGGCCGGACGCGCAAAGAATCGCGGACGCCTCGCAGGTGGCGAGCTCATCCTTGCTTCTCTTCGAGATGACATAGCAGAGATCGCCCGTCTTCGCCCTGCTTACGGGCGAAACGGACTTTATCAGGATATCAGTGTGTTTGGGGTCGGCAAGTTCTGCCCCAAGATACTGCGCCAGCTCCGAGAGCTTCACGCCATCATGGGGCAGAAAGAAACAAGTTTGCTCCATCGGCAAATCTCCAGAACGGAATTCGATTTTACGGTTCCGGACTGCCGATATCAGAATTGGTTGTTGATGCCAAACTTGAAGTGCTGAACCTTGTCGTAGTCTTCCTTCAGGACCGGGATCGCATAGTCGACGCGCAGAGCGCCGAACGGCGAGTTCCAGACAAGACCGATACCGACGGATGCGCGCAGCGACGCATCTTCGCCGTTCACGAACTCGCCAGGACCGGCGTTGACCTTGTTGCCGAACAGCGTACCGGCGTCGGCAAACAGAGCGCCACGCAGACCGAAGTCACGCGGAACGGCCGGCAACGGGAACGATGCTTCCGCGGAGACCGTGAAGTAGGTCGTGCCACCCAAAGGATCATCCGGGCCACCGCCGATGCGTGGGCCGATACCCTTGTTCTCGAAGCCGCGGATGTCGCCGTTTGTCAGCGTGAACTGGTCAAATACGTGCAAATCCTTGCCGAGGCCAACTACGTAGCCGGCAGAACCGGCAACCGAGCCGATGATATCGGCGTCGTCGGCGAGAAGATGATAGTAACGAGCCTTGCCGTAAATCTTGTAGAACTGCGAGTCACCACCGAGGCCGGCGATTTCCTGCGTGGCACTGGCATAGATACCTTCGCGCGGCAGGACCATGTCATCAAGCGTGTTGTAGGTCAGCGTCTGCGAGACAGACGACTTCACCCACGGGCTGTTGTTGACGAGATCCTGGTACGGGGTCGACAGATCGGCGAGCGAACCATCCGGATCGTACTTCATCTGCTTGTAGTTGTAACGGAACGTCGTTGCCAGATCTTCGGTGATCGGCGCGGTAGCGCGCAGAACGACGTTGTTTTCTTCGTAGTCGTAATTGTCGTTGCTCGACGTCTCGCTGTGGTTGATGTCGAAGCCGACAGCCAGACGATAGCCGAGGAAGTAAGGCTCGGTGAAGTTCAGGCCGTAGGTCCGCGACCCTTCCTGACCGCCACCGGCAGATACCTTGATGTACTGGCCGCGTCCGAGGAAGTTCTTTTCCTCGATCGAGGCTTCGAGCAGAAGACCGTCGCCGCCGGCGGCATAGCCTGCGCCGATACCGAACGAACCGGTCGACTGATCCTGCACATCGACAACAACCACGACGCGGTCCGGCGAGCTGCCAGCCTGGGTGGTGATGTTGACCGACGAGAAATAGCCAAGGGCTTCAAGACGACGCTTGGCGCGGGTGATCATCTGCTGATTGAAGGCGTCGCCTTCGCTCATGTCGAACTCGCGACGGATGACGTAATCGCGCGTGCGGCTGTTGCCGCGGATTTCGATACGCTCGACGTAGGCGCGCTCACCCTGGTCGACGAGGTATTCGACGCCGATGGTGTTGTTGTTCAGGTCGCGGTTACCGCGTGGTGTGACGCGAGCGAAAGGATAGCCGGCAGATGCCACCTGATCCGAAATCGCTTCCATCGACTTCTGGACTTCCTTGGCGTTGTAGACATCGCCTTCATGCGTGCGGACGAGTTTCTGCAGCTCGGCTCCATCGACACCCTGCACGGTCGACTGAACGCTCACCGCACCGAAGTCGTAGCGCGGACCTTCTTCAACGTTGAAAGTCAGCGTGTACTTGTTGGTCGCTTCATCGAACGCAGCATCCGACGATACGATCCGGAAGTCGGCGTAACCGCGGTTATAATAGAACTGACGAAGAGCTTCCTCGTCTGCATGCAGCTTGTCTTCGCTGTAAACGTCCTTGCGGGTCAGGAACGACAGGAAGTTGCTTCGCTTGGTGGCGATGACCGAAGCCAGGCGGCCGGAGCTGTAGGCGCTGTTGCCGACGAAATTGATCGAGTCGATCTTGGTACGATCGCCTTCGTTGATGACGAATGCGAGGTTGACGCGACCCTGACCGAGCGGCACGACCTGCGTCGTCACTTCGATCTCGTTACGGCCGGTCGCCGCATAGGCGTCCTTGATGGTCTGAATGTCGGCTTGGACCTGAGCTTCGCTGTAAGGACCGGACGGCTGGGTCTTGACGGCCTGAGCGAGCTTGTCGTCCTTGATCTTGCGGTTGCCGTTGAACACGACCTGGTTGACCAGCTGAGCTTCCTCAACGGTAACAACCAGCGTGCTGCCGGAGACGGAAATCTTGACGTCCGAGAAGTAACCGGTGTCGTAAAGCTGCTTCACAGAGTCGTCGATATCGGTACTGGAGAAGCTCGCGCCTGGCTGGATTGTCAGGTTGGACCGCACAGCCTCGGCGCCGACGCGGTTAGCACCGCGAACGTCGATACGCTGAATGGTCGCAGCCTCGGCAGCTGTTGCCGAGATCAACATCGTTGCACCTGCCCCCGATGCAACAATTCCTGCAGACAGCGCTACCGCCGATACTGCGTTCAAAAATCTTGAACCAGCCTTCATTTCACCCATTACCTTTTTTCTCGTCCCCATCACCAGGCGTCCCCCGATTCCGGTCACGTGTGTCGTTTTACCCGCTTTTGACATACAAGCAAGGGAGCAGGTTAATTTCTGTTTACTTCATTTCAAAGCGTGTCGCTTTCGCCACTACAGCTTTGAAACATCGTAAATAAATCGTAATTTTCTCTGGTCCGACAATCAGCCGATCAGAGCACTAATATCGTTCCATGTCGCAAAGACCATCAGGCTCAGAACCATGGCAAGGCCGATGCGAAACGCAATCTCCTGAGCCGACGATCCCAATGGCTTTCCTCTCACAGCTTCAATCGCATAGAACATCAGGTGGCCGCCATCAAGTACCGGAACCGGCATGAGGTTCAGTAATCCGATGGAAACCGACAAGACGGCCGCCAGCTGAAGCAAAGCTGCAACGCCGAGCGTCGCCATCTGGCCGGAGGCCTGTGCAACGCGGATCGGCCCGCCGAGCTGGTCGGGCTTCATGTAACCAGATACCAGATTGCCGATATACTTGAAGGTCCCGGTGACGATGTGCCAGGTCTGGACAGTCCCCTCGTTCAGCGCCTGCAGCGGTGTATAGGTCTGCTGGCGGAAATGGCCGACGTCCTGATTGGTCACGATACCGATCAGGCCGATCTCCATCTTGTTGCCGAATTGGTCGGTCATGTCGGTGCGGGCCGGCACCATCGGCACGTCGATCTTCTCGCCGTTGCGCTCGATCGTTACGACGATCCTCTGCATCGGGCGGATGCTGACGTAACGGCGCACATCGTCGAAGGTCTGCACCTTGGAACCGTCGATGGCGATCAGCAGATCGCCCGGCACGACGCCGGCTTCCGCAGCCACACTGCCGGGCTTGACCTCGGCGACGACCGGATCGGCGACAGGGCGGCCGTAGATCGTGAAAAGAACGGTGAAAATGGCAATCGCCAGGATGAAATTCGCGATTGGACCGGCGGCAACCGTGGCTGCACGCTTCCAGAGCTTGGCGCCGGCAAAGGACCGAGCCCGCTCCTCGTCCGACATCTCGGCCAGCCTTCCCTCATCCGGCTTGCTGGATGCATCCTCGTCGCCGAAGAACTTCACATAGCCCCCGAGCGGAATGGCGGAAAGCTTCCAGCGCGTTCCATGCTTGTCCGTGTAACCCAGAAGTTCGGGTCCGAAGCCAACCGAGAATGCCAGGATACGGATGCCGCTCCAACGTCCGACCAGATAGTGTCCCATCTCGTGGACGAATACCAAAAGCGAAAGCACGAGCACGAAGGGAACGATGTATCCCGTCAGAAACCCGAAAATGCCCATCAAGCCTGTCATAAGATCCTTCCGTCAGCGTCCGCCGACATCAAACGCCGAACAGAGCGGCTCCGAGCGACGTCATTTCTCCGCCCTTTATCAGCGAAAACACGCCAGCTAGCAAGAACGCCGCGAAACAGGCGAAAATGAGCCCGTCGACCCGGTCCATGACACCGCCATGCCCGGGAATCAGATGGCTGGAATCCTTCACGCCGAAGCGGCGCTTGATGAAGGATTCGAACAGGTCGCCGGATTGGCTGCAAACAGACAGGACGAAAGCAACCAGAGCGGCACGCGCGATGCTGTCCGGAAATGCGGTATAGGCGACAAGGCTACCAGCAATCACGGCGCAGACAGCGCCACCGATCGCGCCGGACCATGTCTTGCCGGGCGATATCTTCGGCGCAAGCTTTGGTCCGCCGATGGCACGGCCGACGAAATACGCCAGGATGTCGGTTGTCCAGACGACCGCGAAGACGAACAGCATGGCATGCAGGCCCGACGTGTCGCCGCCGCGAATAGCCGACAGCGCAATTCCGGTCAGTCCCGCATAGACGATGCCGGCAGGAAACCAGCGCGAAACGCCGCGCGCGGCAACGAAGCCGATGGCGATGGCCAGGAACAGCGCGAGCAGAATGATCGAGTAGGTCACGGTTCCGGAGACGACGGCAACGGCGATGGCCGCCTGCCCGATCCAACCGACCGTATTGGCCGACGGCTGCTCGCTGGCGAACCGCGTGATCGTCGACCACTCATAGTAGATCAACAGCCCGATGGCTGCCGAAAGGACACTGAAGGCAACGCCGCCGAACCACGTCGCGGCAAGGACGACCGCCGCAAGGATCAGCCCGGAAATGATGCGAAGCTGCAGTTCGCGCGGCATCAGCTTCCCACTGCCGCCACCGTCTCGGCAACCAGACCGCCGAAACGACGGTTGCGCGAGGCAAAGGTTTCAAGCGCGGCAAGCAGCGTGTCGCGGCCAAAGTCCGGCCAGTAATCGGGAAGGAAGACGAATTCCGAATAGGCGGCCTGCCACAACAGGAAGTTGGACAGCCGCTCTTCGCCGCTGGTGCGGATGATCAGATCTGGATCGGGAATTCCTGCCGTATCGAGACGTGCATTGACGAGCGCCGGCGTGATGTCCTGCGACCGCAGACGTCCCTCTTCGACGTCGCGGGCGAGGCTGATCATGGCGCGGGCCATCTCGTCGCGGGAGCCGTAATTGAAGGCGATGATCAGCGTCAGCGCCGTGTTGGCCTTGGTCGTCTCCTCGGCATCGATCAACAGGTCGAGAATGTCGTTCTGCAGGCCGTGGCGATCGCCGATGATCTTCACGCGCACGTTCTGGCGGTGCAGCTCGGAAAGGTCGCGGCGGATGAACGCCTTCAGCAGCCCGAGAAGATCCGAGACCTCGGTTTCCGGGCGGCGCCAGTTTTCAGATGAGAAGGCAAAGAGCGTCAGATACTTGATGCCGATATCGCCAGCTGCACGCACGGTCTCGCGCACGGCGTCTACGCCCTTGCGATGTCCCATGGTGCGCGGCAACCCCCGCTGCTTTGCCCATCGACCGTTGCCATCCATGATGATGGCAACGTGTTCTGGTACAGTCACAAATGTTCGGTCCAACATTTCCCGTCCGGTTTTTCCAGTCCAAGGCGCAGGCGCAAAGCGCCCTAGACCTGCATGATTTCCTTTTCCTTATCGCCAAGCAAGCGGTCGATCTCAGAAATCGTGTCGTCCGTCATTTTCTGCACACGATCCGACTGTGCCCGGCTTACGTCCTGCCCTATGACACCGTCCTTTTCGGCTTTCTTAAGGCCGTCCATGCCATCTCGGCGCACATGGCGAATCGCAACCTTGCTTTTTTCGGCGTAGTCGTGCGCTACCTTGACGAGCGACTTGCGGCGCTCTTCGTTGAGTTCCGGCAGCGGAATACGCAGGTTCTGGCCATCGACAATCGGGTTGAGGCCGAGATTGGCCTCGCGGATCGCACGGTCGACAGCGCCGACCATCGACTTGTCCCAGACGGAAATGCCGAGCATGCGCGGTTCCGGCACGGTCACGTTGGCAACCTGGTTCAGCGGTACCCGCGAACCATAGGCTTCGACCGTCACCGGATCGAGAATGTTCGCCGATGCGCGACCGGTGCGCAGCGATGCGATGTCGCTCTTGAAGGAATTGATCGCGCCGTCCATGCGACGCTTGATGTCGTTGATGTCGATGCCGTCACTCATATCAGTGCTCCCGTCTCGGTAGAAGCTGCGACACCGCGGTGCCGCCACTCTGTCAGTTGTCGGTGACGACGGTCTTCAGACCACCGCCCCTGAGGATTTCAGCAAAACCGCCCTTCTCGTGGATAGAGAAGACGATGATCGGAATGGAATTTTCGCGTGCCAGCGCCACAGCCGCAACGTCCATGACGGCCAGTCCCTTGTCGAGGACTTCCTTGTGCGTCAGGTGGTCGAAGCGCGTCGCATCGGGCACCTTCTTCGGGTCGGCGGAGTAGATGCCATCGACCTGCGTGCCCTTGAAGATCGCCTGCGCGCCCATTTCGGCGGCGCGGAGTGCGGCAGCCGAATCGGTTGTGAAGAAGGGGTTGCCGGTACCACCGGCAAAGATCACCACGCGGCCCAGCGACAGGTGGTAGAGCGTCGCGCGCTGCGAGAAGCTCTCGCAGATTTCCGGCATGGCAATCGCCGACAGGACGACCGTGTCGATGCTGAGCTTGCGCAGCGAGGTCGCCAGCGCCAGCGCGTTGATGACGGTCGCGAGCATGCCCATGTGGTCGCCCGTGACACGGTCACCACCCTTGGAGGCGACGGCGACGCCGCGGAAGATGTTGCCGCCGCCGACGACGACGCCGACTTCGACACCCATCTGCCGCGCTTCGGCTATATCGGCCGCAATGCGGTCGGCCACCGCTACATCGATTCCAAATCCCTGGCTGCCCATGAGGGCTTCGCCGGAAGCCTTGAGTAGAACGCGTTTGTAGACAGGCTCTGACGACATCTTGGCTCCTCGTTTATCACCGCTGAGGCCCGGATACACGAAGGGCACCGCGTTGTCACGCGATGCCCTTCTGTTTTCACATATATAGCTTTATCAGCCCTTGGCGACGGCAGCGACTTCAGCGGCGAAGTCGCTTTCTTCCTTTTCGACGCCTTCGCCGAGAAGCAGGCGGGCCATGCCGACGACTTCGATCTTGGCGCCGGCTTCCTTGGCAGCAGCCTCAACGGCAGCGCCGACCGTCAGGTCAGGGTTGATGACGAAAGCCTGCGAGAGAAGAGCGACTTCCTCGAAGAACTTGCGCATACGGCCATCGACCATCTTTTCGATGATGGCTTCCGGCTTGCCGGATTCGCGAGCCTGTTCGATGAAGACGTTGCGTTCGCGCTCGGCGACAGCAGCATCGACTTCTTCCGAGCGGATGGCGAGCGGGTTGGTCGCAGCGATATGCATGGCAACCTGGCGACCGATCGAGGTCAGGACGGCCTTGTCGCCTTCCGACTTCAGGGCAACGAGAACGCCGAGCTTGCCGATGCCGTCGCCGGCAGCGTTGTGGATGTAGGTCGCGACAACGCCATGCTCGACTTCGAGCTTGGCAGCGCGGCGCAGCGTCATGTTCTCGCCGATGGTGGCGATCGCGTCCTTGATGGTGTCGGCAACCGGCTTGCCGGAGGCCGGGTAGGTCGCAGCCGAAATGGCTTCAACCGAACCGTCGGTGGTCAGGGCAACCGAGGCGATGCCGCGAGCAAGATCCTGGAACGCATCGTTGCGGGCAACGAAGTCGGTTTCCGAGTTGAGCTCAACGACGACAGCCTTGTGGCCAGCGCCAGCGATGGCGATGAGGCCTTCAGCAGCGGCACGACCAGCCTTCTTGT
This sequence comes from Hyphomicrobiales bacterium, assembly GCA_900470805.1. Lineage (GTDB taxonomy): Bacteria > Pseudomonadota > Alphaproteobacteria > Rhizobiales > Rhizobiaceae > Rhizobium. The sequence goes on from UCCA01000018.1 coordinate 314,710, forward strand.
CAGCCTTGGAGATGCCCTTGGCGCGCAGCCAGTCGATCGACGCTTCGATGTCGCCGTTGTTCTCGATCAGCGCCTTCTTGCAGTCCATCATGCCGGCGCCAGACTTCTCGCGCAGTTCCTTCACCAGTGCAGCCGTAATCTCGGTCATAAGCTTCCTCTTGTCGGTTCAAACGGTGGGCCGCAAAAGGCGGCGCGGCACCGGATTGAGGCACGAAATGTACCTGTATGTATGACAGCGTGATGAAAGACGCGTCATAACGAAACTTGTGTGGCGATGGGCGGGGCGCCCTCGCCTGAAACGGTCAAGGCCGCCGAACTTCTGAGAGTCGCGAGCGGCCTTTCCCAATCTCTGGAAAGCATGGCGGACCTTCTGGCCCGCCTGCTTCTTTATCAGGCTTCGGCTTCGCCTTCGAGTGCCGGCTCAACCATGGCTTCAACGGAAGCGCCGAGGTCACGGCCGGACGAGCTCTGCTGACGCGCGATACCGTCGATGGCAGCGCGTGCGATCAGGTCGCAGTAGAGAGCGATGGCGCGCGAAGCGTCGTCGTTGCCGGGGATCGGGTAGTCGATCAGATCCGGATCGCAGTTCGAGTCGATGATCGCGACAACCGGGATGCCGAGGCGCTTGGCTTCGTCGATCGCGATCTTTTCCTTGTTGGTGTCGATGATGAACATCAGGTCAGGCGTGCCGCCCATGTCCTTGATACCACCGAGAGCCTTGTCGAGCTTTTCGCGCTCGCGCTCAAGATTCAGACGCTCCTTCTTGGTGAAGCCCTGGGCATCACCACCGAGGATTTCGTCGAGCTTGCGCAGACGCTGGATCGAGTTGGAGATCGTCTTCCAGTTGGTCATCATGCCGCCGAGCCAACGCGAGTTGACGTAGTACTGAGCGGAACGCTTTGCGGAGTCAGCGATGAGCTCCGAAGCCTGGCGCTTGGTGCCGACGAACAGAACGCGACCGCCACGAGCTACGGTGTCGGAAACAACCTGCAGAGCGCGCGACAGAAGCGGAACCGTCTGTGCGAGGTCGATGATGTGGATGTTGTTACGATCGCCGAAAATGTACGGCTTCATCTTCGGGTTCCAGCGGTGAGTCTGGTGGCCGAAGTGGACGCCTGCTTCAAGCAGCTGGCGCATAGAAAAATCGGGCAATGCCATGCCTTGTTATCCTTTTCCGGTTGAACCTCCGCAAGGCGAACAGCACCCTCTTCGAGAATGCCACCGGGCGGAACCATCCGGATTTCTCCCGGACAATCCCATGCCTTACGTGTGGAATGCGGGTGGCCATACCCTCCCCGTCCCGGAAAATCAAGTCTTAATGGTCAAATTATCGCAGAGACCGACACGTGGATGCAAAACCGATAGCTGTGCTCCACCGACGCATTCATTCCGCGTCGCAAGGCCAGCTTGTCGGCGTTGCCATCCCGGCGGGAAGCTTCGTCTTCGAATCGCCGCAGGCGAGCGCGATCTGGGTTTCTTCCAGGCCGGTCGCCTGCGAGAGATCCAGACCGCTGATGTGCGTCAGGAACATGAAAGCCCGGTCGAAGGAAATCGGTCCGGTGAAGGTCGCGCCACTGAAATCGGCGCGTGACAAGTTGGTGAGCGAAAAGTTCGCGCCTGTCAGATCCGCCTTCTTGAAAGTGACCCGGCCAAGCTCGGCTTTCTCGAATGTGACACCCTTCAAAGCCGCGCCATTGAAATTGGCGCGCTGCAACTCGGCGCCGGAGAAGTTCGCCCCCTCGGCCTTGACGTTTTCGAAGCCCGAGCGATAGGCCTCAACCTTGGAAAGATTGGCTTTCGTCAGATCTGCGCCGGTGAACCATGCGCGCACCAGGGTCGCCTTCTCCAGATTGGCCGATGCGAGATTGGTCTGGCTGAGATTGGTCAGGGTGAAATCGGTATCGGCGAGATTGCCCTTCTGGAAATCACCGCCTTGAAGCATCAAGTTCTTCTTGTTGCAGCCACCCCAATCGATCCCGGCAGAAGCGGTGGATCCGCAGTCGGCTGCAGCAAGAGGCCGGATGGAGCCGTTCGCGATCACCGCGACCGCCAAGCCCGCCAGCACCAGAAACGATACAAAATTGAATCTCAACATATGCACTCCAGCTGCCATCGTCGCCCATCACCGGCGAAACCGTAGCACAGAGCACGTCTGCTTGCCTACCGCATCATAACCAGGAGACAGGATCACCCAATAGAGGCAATTACTTACAGGCGGCAGACTTGGCGTCAAGAAGTTCGAGTTTGGAAAGTTTGCCCGACAGAACGAAGTCACCGTAGTCCATGGTCAGGTCACGCGTGATGCCGTTTTCATAGAGCTTGAACGACATGCGATAGACCGGCAGAGCATCGCTTTTGGTGTTCTCGTTGAAATAGGAAATAGTCACCGGCCAGAAGGCGGTCTTGGAAAACGCGCCCGCATTGCCGGCATCCGCCTCGTCCGTCTTCGGCGTGACCGGCTTGCCGACGACCGTTGTCGTCACCAGCGACTTGTCGCCATCGTCGGAGCCGTCGAACACGCGGGCTTCGAACAGGCGGTTGCCCGCCTTGGCGTTCTTGATCACCTCGATCATGTGTTCCGTCGGAAAGCGGCTTGCGGCCAGCTGGAGCTCCTTGCTGGAAGGCTGCTTCAGATCGACCTTCACGCCTTCGACCTGATCCTGCGCGGCACCGTTCACTTCCTTGTCGAGTTGGTCGTCGGTGAACGACTTCGTGTCGAAGGTAAACTTGCCGTCCTTGAGATTCTCGAAAGTCTTGGTCTGCTGATCGCTGACGCGAACGGCATCACCGGTGTCGATCTGCGTCACGAAGCGGAAATTGGTGGTGTAGCCGGTGCAATCGTTGCCATCAAACTCGTAGACCATGCGGCCAGACATGCCCGAGATGCCGGATCGCTCCGACGCGTCCTTCAGTTCGAGATCGTAGATCGCCCGATGGGCAATCAGTCCGGTTGCCATCACCGCCCCGGCAGCCGGGGTCGCCGCATGCGCGCTTGCGCAAGCGCCTGCGAGGAAGAGTGCGGCAAGGCTCGAACGGACCATTGATAATCTCCTGTTGGACTCACCAACGATGTTATAAGAACGCATCCGGCCAAATCGAGGCTCGAACGTGTCACAAAATAGATTCACGCCTTGATGCATAGTTCTAAATCCATTCACAACAAAAGCGGAGAGGAAAATGTCCAATCAGATCGCTGAACGCCTCAAAGAGATGGGGATATCCCTGCCGGAGGCTGCAGCACCCGCCGCGAACTACGTTCCCTATGTCATCGCGGGCAACATTCTCCACATTTCGGGCCAGCTTCCGCTTGAAGGCGGCAAGATCGCCGTCACCGGTCACCTCGGCAGGAACGTCGATGTGGCGACCGGCCAGCGCGCGGCGGAACTCTGCGCCATCAACATCCTCGCGCAGGCGAGCGCGGCGCTTGGCGGCGACCTCAGCCGCATCAAGCGCGTCATCAAGCTGAACGGATTCGTCGCGTCTGTGCCCGAGTTCGTCGAGCAGCACCTCGTCATCAACGGTGCCTCGAACCTGATTGCCGGCGTTCTCGGCGACGCGGGCAAGCATGCGCGCGCTGCCGTCGGCATGGCGGCGCTACCGATGAACGCCGCCGTCGAAATCGATGCCATCATGGAAATTGCCTAATGACCTCCGCAGCCTGGCTTAAAGACCGTCCCGTCGCGCATCGCGGCTATCACGACCAGAACAAGCTCGTCTGGGAAAACACGCTTTCGGCCGCCTCGCGCGCCATCGAAGCGGGCTTTGCCATCGAGTGCGATCTGCATTACGCGTCCGACGGCGTTCCCGTCGTCTTCCACGACGAGGATCTCGAGCGTCTCTGCAACCTGAAGGGTGACGTCCGCGAGCGCACCTCGCAGGAACTTGGCCTGCTGTCGATCGGCGGAACATCCGACAAGATCCCGACGCTGAGGCAACTTCTCAAACTTGTGAACGGCCAGGTTCCACTGGTGATCGAGCTGAAGGGACGCGAAAGCGACGATTCCGGTTTTGTCGAAGCGGTGCTTGAAGAGCTCGAGAACTATCAGGGCCAGGTCGCGCTGATGAGCTTCGACCACTGGCTGCTGAGGGAACTAAAGGCACTCAAGACCCCCTATCCGCTCGGGCTGACGGCCGGTGGCAACCGGCCCGAAGAGTTGCAAACCCATGAAAAGGCGATGAAGCTCGGCCTCGATTTCATTTCCTATTTCTACGCCGACCTGCCAAATCCGTTCATCTCGGCCGAGCGGGAAAAGGGTACCGTGGTCATCACCTGGACGGTCCGCGACGAGAAGGCGGTCAAGCACACCTTCGAAAACGCCGACCAGATGACCTTCGAAGGCTTCGATCCGCGCGTATCAGTTTGACGCTCGCTTTTTCGACAAGATCGTGCGCAGACTGATGGTGACGCCTATTCTCCCCAAAGGTCTCGCACTCGCTTCATGACTGACGAACTTTCAATCCGCATCGAGCGGTCGTTTACCGCGATTTCTCCGGAAAGCTGGTCGCAGCTTTCCGGAGCTTCCAGAACGGGCAGCGCGCTTGCCTACAATCCGTTCGTGTCGCACGCCTTCCTGTCCTCGCTGGAGGAATCGGGATCGGCGACCGCGGAAACCGGCTGGCTCGGGCACCACATGCTGCTCGAAAGCGACGACGGGCGCCTTGTCGGCGCCCTGCCCGGCTATCTGAAGAATCACAGCAAGGGCGAATACGTCTTCGATCACGGCTGGGCCGACGCGTTCGAGCGCGCCGGCGGACGCTATTACCCGAAGCTGCAATGCTCTATCCCGTTCACGCCGGCAACTGGCCCGCGCCTGTTGGTCGCCGAGGGCTATCCACGACTACCGGTTCAGGATGCCATGGCCGAGAGCCTGAAGGAGGTCGTTCAGCGGCTCGGCGTCTCCTCGGCGCATATCACTTTCGTTGCCGACGACGAGGTCGGTGTGCTGGAGACGGAGGGCTATCTGCACCGAACCGATCAGCAGTTCCATTTCATCAATGACGGCTATGCCAACCACGAGGAGTTTCTCGAAACACTGGCGTCGCGCAAGCGCAAGGCGTTGCGCAAGGAGCGCCGCGCGGCGCTTGAAAACGGCATCAGCATCGACTGGCTAACCGGCAGCGACCTCACCGAAGAGATCTGGGACCAGTTCTTCGCCTTCTACATGGATACCGGCAGCCGCAAGTGGGGACGTCCCTATCTCACCCGCCAATTTTACTCGCTGATCGGCGAGCGCATGCCCGAAGATATCCTGCTGGTCATGGCCAAGCACAATGGCCGCTATGTCGCCGGCGCCATCAATTTCATCGGCTCGGAGACGCTTTACGGCCGCCATTGGGGCTGCGTCGAAGATCACCCCTTCTTGCATTTCGAGGTCTGCTATCATCAGGCGATCGATTTCGCGCTGGCCAGGGGCCTGAAACGGGTGGAGGCCGGTGCACAAGGGGAGCACAAGCTGGCGCGTGGTTACCTGCCGGTGACAACGCACTCCGCCCATTACGTCGCGCATGCCGGGCTGCGCCGGGCGATCGGCGATTATCTCGAGCGCGAGCGCGACGACGTCGAGCACATGAACGAGATTCTGAGCGAGCACAGCCCATTCCGAAAGGGCGAGCGCCTTCAGGAGGATTGACCTCCTCGCCTTCGCCGCGCTACCCCGATCACACCAGTATCAGGAGATCTTCGATGACCAGCGCGGCCTATGACAGCAACAACATCTTCGCCAAGATCCTGCGCGGCGAAATTCCCTCTCACAAGGTCTACGAGGACGAGCACACGCTGGCGTTCATGGATGTGATGCCGCAGGCACCCGGCCATGTTCTGGTCGTGCCGAAGGTCGCGTCGCGCAATCTACTCGATGCCGATCCGGCGACACTGGCGCAGACGATCCCTGTCGTGCAGAAGGTCGCCAATGCCGTGAAGGAGGCTTTCGACGCCGATGGCGTCTTCGTCTGCCAGTTCAACGAACCCGCCGCCGGCCAGACAGTCTTCCACCTGCATTTCCATGTCATTCCCCGTCACGAGGGCGCGGCGCTGCAGCCGCATTCAGGCAAGATGGAAGACGGCGCCGTGCTGGCCGCCAATGCGGAGAGGATCAAGGCGGAGCTTTGAGCAATGCTTTTGCACGAGGCGATCCTCGGCTATCGATCCCACTGTCCATGACATCGACGGTGGAAGCCGACCGGAGCGAGAGCACATTCTTTCCGCTTGTCGCCGACGACCACCACCGTTAAGGATCGCGACACTTTCGACATAGAGGCGACCAGTTCCATGGCAAAATCAGACATCACCCAGGACCCCTGGTCGCAGCCGGTGGAACTGGCACTGGAAGAACCGGGCCAGTACGTCACAATCGCCACGACACAGGCCGCCTCCTGGGCGATGATCGAGGACTGGCCGATGGAAGACGGCCCGGAACTCGACAAGGCGCTGCTGATCTGCGCCGACGTCACCAAGGGCAAGCGCAGCAACGAAGACGCCCGCAAAGCCTTCCTCGCCGCCGCCAAGGAAGCCGGGATCGATATCAAGGCCTAGAGGCCTAGACTGTCGTCAGCCGATGAAGCCGTCGATGATCCGGCAGATCTCGTCGGGTATTTCCAGCTGCATCATGTGGCCGCTCTCCACTTGCATCGATCCCCACGCCGGATCGGCCTTGACCCGCGCATAGGTCGAGGCGAACACCGCCGATTGTTCGATCCCCGCCGCGACATAGAGTTTTCGAGCGATCGCAAGGTAAGCGCCGCTCAAGCTGATCTTCTGCACCATCGTCGCGAACGGCTGGGCGGAGCGCATGGTCGTGTAGTGCTGGAGATGATCGGCGATGCGGCTGTATGACCGAACAGGCGGAGGGACGGCGACACCACCGTTCTCTCCGGCAGCGGTCAAACTCGACATCGCGATTTCCGGCCCGGACAGGTCGAGTATCGACTGGCCGTCTTCGGGCACGAAGGCGTCGAGATAGACGAGACTGCGGACTTGCCCGGCAAGACGGTCGGCGACGCCCGTGATCACCATGCCGCCGGAGGAATGGCCGACCAGATCGACATCGGCAAGCCCCTCGGCCTCGATCAGCCCGCAGACATCGGCGATATGCGTATCAAGGTTGATATGTCCTCCGAAGAGATGCCGGCGCGCGCCCAGGCCCGTGAGGCTCGGCACGAACACCTTGTGGCCAAGCCGGCTAAGACCGTCGGCCACCGGCGTCCAGGCGGCGCTCGATCCCCATGATCCCTGCACCAGCACGATCGTCCGCGACATCACAGGTTCTCCCCGGATGCTTCCGGCACGGTCAGCGGCGGCCCGAGGAACTCCACGTCCCAGGCCTTGGCGAATACGTCGAGGGCGGCGGCATCCGGCCGGCCGTCGCGCATCACCCCGGCGAGCCCGGTGAAGAACGCCTTGGCATCGAGGCCGGGCGCGATCAGGATATACTGCCGCGCCGGCTTGTCGGTGACATTGACGAAGGCGTGCGCCGCGCCGCCGGGCACGGTGACGACATCGCCCTCCTCGGCATAAAATTGCACGCCGTTCACCTCGAACAGATACCGCCCCTCCATCACCCGGAACACCTCGGTCTCCCGATGTCGGTGCCGCGGCGGCCCGAAGCCCGGCGCATTCACCGTATCGATAAAGCAGAACTCGCCGCCGGTGGTCGACGGATCGACGCGCACGCTGAGCTCAAGCCCGATCGCCGGGATCTTGATGACCTCTTCGCTCGCCTTTGAATGAGATGTCTGGATCGTCATGGCATGTCGCCTCGAAATGAATTTTCCCGCGGTCCCGCGGATGACGTCACAAGGTCTATCAAGCACGCCGCCGACCGGAAAGCCCGTTCTTGCGCCGCGTAACCCAAGCGCCCCCCAAGCATGCGTCAGCTAGCTGTCGAAGCCTCCGCAAGCATCCATGCCACCACGGTCTCCAGCGGCAGCGACTTCCGATAGCGCGGCCAGACGAGGTAGAAATCGGAGAGGTCGCTTAGCGATCCCTCGATCAGTTGCACAAGACGCCCCTCGGCGAGATCGCGGGTCACGAAGTCCTGGTTGGCCAGCACGATGCCCTGCCCAGCGATCGCCGCCTCGATGGCATGCGACGTCTGGCTGAAGCTGATACCCTTGAAGTCCGTATGCGCTCCCTTCTCGAAATGCTTCTCGACGAACTCCGGCCAGAAGTTATGCGCGTCGTGCAGCAGGGTGAAGCCGGCAAGATCTTGCGCCGTCTCCGGTCGGTGACGTCCCGCCATCAGCATGGGACTGCACACGGCGACCACTTTCTGCTCGAACAGCCGCTCGGTCGCCAGCCCCGCGCCGAACGGCGGCCGTCCGTAACGCACGGCAAGATCGACCCCATCGGCATGAAAGCTGGAAATCCTCTCGGTCGCCAGGATATGAAGATCGAGATCGGGATGACGCGCCGTGAAATCCGGCAGCCGCGGGATCAGCCATTTCGAGGCGAAGGTGGGCGTCGTGCTGATCGTCAGGCGCACCGGCTGCGGTTTCAGATCACCCGTGGCGCGGCCGATGATCTCGAACGCCCGGCGAATATCCGCGATGTAGCTCCGCCCCTCGCCCGTCAGCGCCAGCACCCGCGGCAGGCGCTCGAAAAGCTTGACGCCGAGCTCCGCCTCCAGCCCGCGAACCTGCTGCGCGACGGCCGCCTGCGTCACACCCAACTCCTCGGCGGCCGCCCGAAAATTGAGATGGCGCGCCGCGGCCTCGAAGGCCTTCAAGCCATTCAGCGACGGGATTTTTCCGGGAGCATCGGCCATCGATAGTTTTTCTATTGGGAATGAGCACAAGAACTATTTCGATATTGACCGGATGAAATGCTATTTCAATCCCGGATTTCGAACAGTTGAGGAGAGGAACGATCATGTCAGTCGAGAAAGTAGCCATCATCACCGCAGGCGGCAGCGGCATGGGTGCGGAGAGCGCAAGGCGGCTGGCGGCCGACGGGTACAAGGTCGCCATCCTGTCGTCGTCGGGCAAGGGCGAGGCGCTCGCCGACGAGCTCGGCGGCATCGGCATCACCGGCTCCAACCAGTCCACCGACGACCTGCAGCGCCTCGTTGATGCGGCAGTCGAGGCATGGGGCCGCATCGACGTGCTGGTCAACAGCGCCGGACATGGCCCGCGCGCCCAGATCGTCGAGATCACCGACGAGCAGTGGCATACCGGCATGGACGTCTATCTCCTGAACGTCATCCGCCCGGTGCGTCTTGTCACGCCGATCATGCAACAGCAGAAGTCCGGCTCGATCGTCAACATCTCCACCGCCTGGGCTTTCGAGCCGTCGGCGATGTTTCCGACCTCGGCCGTCTTCCGCGCCGGCCTCGCCGCCTACACCAAGATCTTCGCCGACACCTATGCCGGCGACAATATCCGCATGAACAACGTCCTGCCCGGCTGGATCGACAGCCTGCCGGCCACCGAAGAGCGCCGCGACGCCGTTCCCATGAAGCGCTACGGTACCAGCGCCGAGATCGCCGCGACCGTGGCGTTCCTGGCATCGGAAGGCGCCGGCTACATCACCGGCCAGAACATCAAGGTCGACGGCGGCCTCACCCGCTCCGTCTGACCTTACAAGACCCGACGTCACAAGAGACCCACAAACGAAAAACGCCCGAACCGAAGTCCGGGCGTTTTTTCATGTCACGGGCTGGAGACGTGCTCAGAACTCTTCCCAGTCCTTGTTGGCGACGGCCGCGTTGCCATGGCTGGCATAGGCCGGCGCTGCGGCTCTCGGCGCACGTGCCGGGGCCGGTGAGCGCGATGGCGCCGGTGCGGACGGTTCCTGCATGCGGCGCGCCGTATCGCGCAGCTGCTGGGTGCGGCCGCCGAGCTGGAAGGCGCCGATCAGCGTGCTGAGATTGCTGCTCTCCTGCGCCAGGCCGGCCCCGGCCGCATTCATTTCCTCGACCATGGCGGCGTTTTTCTGTGTCGCCTGGTCCATGTGGTTGACGGCGGTGTTGACCTCGCCGAGACCGACCGACTGTTCCTGCGCGGCGGTGGCGATGGCATCCATATGCGTGTTGACATGCTGGACCAGCTGTTCGATCGCCGTCAGCCCCTCGCCAGTCTCGTTGACGAGCTTGACGCCCTCCGAGACCGCCACGGCCGAGTTTCCGATCAGCGACTTGATCTCCTTGGCGGCATTGGCCGACCGCTGCGCCAGTTCGCGCACTTCCTGGGCGACGACCGCAAAGCCCTTGCCCGCCTCGCCGGCACGTGCCGCCTCGACGCCGGCATTCAGCGCTAGCAGGTTGGTCTGGAAGGCGATCTCGTCGATCACGCCAATGATCTTGGTGATCTGCAGCGAGGAATCCTCGATCTTGCGCATGGCTTCGACGGCATTGCGCACGACGCCACCGGATTGCTCGGCGCGGCTGCGTGTCTCGCGCACCACTTCCCGGGCCTCGCCCGTCCGCTTCGATGTCGCGACGACGTTCGAAGTGATCTGTTCGAGAGCAGCGGCGGTTTCTTCGAGCGAAGCTGCCTGCTGTTCCGTGCGCTTGGCCAGATCGTCGGAGGCACCGGAGATTTCCGCGCTGCCGTTGCGGACCATGTCGACCGCACTTCCAACGCCGACCAGCGCCTTGCGCAGCTGGATGACCGAGGTGTTGAAGTCGTGGCGCAGCGCTTCGAACTGCGGTGCGAATTCCCTGTCGAGCTCGCAGGTCATGTCACCGGCGGCTAGCAGCTTCAAGCCGGAGGCCAGCGCTCCGGTGGCCTGCGTCAGACGTACTTCAGCCTCTTCCTCGGCGCGGCGCTGCACTTCGATGCGCTCGCGCTCGGACTTCTGGCGGTTGACCTCGGCATCGGCCTCGAGCTCACCGTTGCGGATGGCGGCCAGGCGGAACACCTCGACGGAGGCGGCCATGTTTCCGATCTCGTCGGTGCGGCTGGCATAGGGCACCAGAATGTTGGTGTGCCCTTCCGAAAGCACCCGCATCGTCGTCGTCAGGCGGCCGATCGGACGAACGACGCGGAAGACGACGATGACAAAGGCGGCGATCGTGATGGCAACGGTTGCCAGCAGCATGAAAGCGTAGAAGACCAACGTCGCAAGCGCCGTTTCGCGGGTTGCGTCAGCCTTGGCGACCAGCTCATCCATGGCGAGCGACGCCACATTGCCGATCGTGCCAAGTGCGTTGGTGGCTTCCGTGCGCCACTGGTCGATGCCCATCGCGGACGGACGGCCATTGCTGAGATCAGCGACAATGCCGGCGCGCTTTTCGGCGAAGGGACCGGAGAAGTAGCTGTTCTGCGCCGTTGCGAAGGCATCCTTGATGCTTGCCGGAACCGAAGGGTGATCCACCAGGATCTTGGTGGAAGCCCAGGCGAAGGCGACACGAACGTCGCCAGCGGCAAGCTCGGAGACCTCCTTCGGCTCAAGCGGCCGGCCTGCTGCAACAGCACCGTTTAAGGCAACCGTTGCTGCGCCGCCTGAGGCGCGCGCCGACCATGCGAAATAGCGTAACTGCACAAGATCCATCAGCGAATTGTCGAGCGTGCGGATCTCGGCTTCGGTCGAGGACGATGCACTTGCCAGTTGGGCAAGGAAATCGCTGCCAACGCTCAAGACCTTCGGGGCGAGCGTCGCATCGCGCTGATCGACCGGCTTGGCAAGCTCGGCATCGATAGCGGACCGGAGCGACAGAAGCGATCGGTATCCGGTGTCGAGATCGGCCAGAACCGGCGCGAGCGCCTTGGAATCCAATCCGGCCGAGATCGTCTTCACGTCCGCCAGTGCGTCATCGACGATCGGCCGCTGCTTGCGCACACTTTCCATGCTCCCAGCGCCATCGCTAGCGGACAGCGTCAGAGCCGTCGCGCTGTCGCCGCGCTCGCTGCGGAAGGCCAGAAGAGCCTGGAACAGCGCCTTGTCGAGCTGGGCGTTGATCGCCACTTGGCCGTTATTGGCGTAGGTCGTGTAGGAATTGACCAGTTTGCTCGACACCAGAGCGGCAAGTCCGACGGAAATCACAAGAACAACAGCAATCAAAACATTGCGGATCGAAAACAATTCGGCCTCCTTATGAGCGAAATATCTGTTTTCGGATATCGATCCGCGCAGTTAACATAGGCCTAATTTTGACGTGTCTGTTTTACCTGTCAGAATCTGCAGTACATCCGGTCACGCAAGAGTGATTTCGAGTTGATGGCAGCCTATACTTGCTGAACACCGTGCATTTCGTGCGTCTTTCGAAGAATAGAACGAATTCAGACCGATGAATATTTCGGAGTTGTCGTGCAATTGACCGGCAATGATGCCTTTGCGCGTTCGATACAATCGGTGGGCACCCGCCACGCGATCCGCTTGCAATCAGGCCACGCTGCCTAAAACGGGTTCACGTAATTCGTTATCGCCACCTGGCGCAGCAATATTTTGCGAATGAAATGCGCCGGCGTCACATGCGCTGTATAGATCGCCGCGGTTCCCGTGCTGCCGGCCGGGAGCCGACTGGCGAAGTCCGCGTCGTCAAGTTTCACCCTGACAGCGAGCGGCAGGCTTGCAATGGCCTTGGGCGTCACCGCCAGTCCCGATGTCTGGGTCTGGCCGCTCGCCACCGCCTGCAGAACGCTTTCCACCGCGCCGGAATAGACCTCGCCCGGAGCATACTTGAACGTCATTTCGACCGGCTGGCCCGCTTCGATGTAGCGCGCATCAATCTGCGGGATCTCGATTCCGACGATCGTATCCGCCGTCTCGATGAACGCCATTACCGGCGCAAGCGGCAGGCTTGAGACGCGCGCACCCGTCCGCAGCGCCAGATTGGTGACGTAGCCGTCCGCGGGCGCGCGCACCACCGTCTTGTCGAGGTTCCACTGCGCGGCGGTGATCTCCGCCTGCAGTTGCTCCACTTCTGCCTGCGCCTGCTCGACATCGAAACCGCGACCGGCTCCGCTTGTGCGCAGACGCGTGGTTTCCTGCAGCCGCAGCTTGGCGAGTTCGTGCTGCGCGACCAACGCGTCGAGTTTCGACTGGTATGGAACGGGGTCGATGCGAAACAGGATATCGCCGGCTTTGAGGGGAACGTTGGCCTTGACCGGCACCTCGATCACCTCTCCCGCGACATCGGGAACGATGGCCACCGAATTACGCACCACCAGCGCGGATCCCTGCGGCGCGCCCCAGCCCATCGGAATGAACAGCCCGATCATCAGAAGCAGCAGAACGAATACCGGCGACATCCTCCAGAACAGGTTGAAGGGAACGACCTTCAGCTTCACCAGCAGGAAGAGAATAACGAGATAGACATTGAGAAGGACAACGATCATGGCGCCTCCTCCGTTGTCACAGCATGCGGATAATCGACATAGGCCCAGATCAGCACGATCGGCCACAGCGCAAAGCCCAGCAGCAACGTGACCCAGCCGCCGACGCTGACGGCCTGCGCCCAGGGATGATTGCGCCGTCTGGCGATCATGCCGGGCAGCATCGCGAGAAACACGATGACGGCCACCGTGCTCAGCGCAAGTATGATCAGGACGATCCACGCGAAGATGTCGACAATGCTCATCGCCGTGCCCTCATAGCACCCGCTCCATAGTCTTCAGGAGCATGGCACCTTGGAAGGTCACGGGGTTCACGCAAGTACGTTACGGTAAACGGTGGTGTAAATCGCATTCACTATGCGGGAGACATTGGTCGCCAAGGCAGATTGATCCTCCCTTAAGGGCGGGAGCCATGCACACGAAAATGCGCCCGGTTTCAGCAACGTCAATGGCTTGCGAGGATTGATATCCCCGCCTTCCCGAGCAATGCCACACTTTGCTCGTCCCGCTTTCGGATACACCGGTGGCGTTGCCGGCGAGGCGGGACCGGCGCTTTCGGGAAGCCTGTAACGCAGGGTGGAACGGAGGGCGTCGTGGACTGGTCCTGCCACGGGAATGTGGTGTGCGAGCGCAGAGGTCGGCTTGCCGAAACCGCGCGCCTTGGCACATAGGGGACGGCGACTGGCCGACCGGCACGAGCCCTGGAAGGAGCAATGCCGGAACGATGCGGAGGTGCCGGGACGACAGGTCCACGGAGCACCGCCACTGCGTCGCAAAGACGGCCCTTTGGAATGCCCGGGTAGCGAAAGCGCCATAACGAGAACAACCCCGCGAGCATGTCTCTGAAAAGATGCCGAAAACCCGTAAAAAGGCCTGGAAAGCGACCGCAGAACGCCGAACGGGGCGCCGGAAGGTGTCACCAAACTAAAAACTTTACGAGGCAGCTTCCGGCGCCCCGTCCGCCATATGCCGATCACCCGGAGGGTTTTTGCCCGGCCGGTGTGAAGCCATGGCTTTTGATATCGCGACTGTTTCGCGGTCGCTACTTGAGCAGGGTGTAGCCCGCCGAGCCGAGTGCCAGTAGGCCGAAGACGATCAGGAGGTAGCTGGTGCCGCGAATGACCTTGGTTGTGAATGTCTCCGGCAGCTTGTCCCGCGCCAGCGTCACCGCGCCGCTGAGAAAGAACCACCAGGCGAGCGAACCTGAAAACACGCCACCGACGATGACCGCCGAACTGAACCGCCGCGTCTCCTCCATCAGCCCGAAACCGGCAAACAGCGCCCCGAACGACAGGATCGTCGCCGGATTGGAGATGGTCAGCAAAAAGGTCGCGACCGTCGTGGCGGCAAGCCCGCCTGCCCCGATATCGGCTGCCTCGACCGGATCGTGCGTCAGCCCGCGCCAACCGAGAAACAGCAAAAGCAGCCCGCCGCCGATTGCGAGGGGCAGCGTCGCCATCGACATGGTTTCGGCGAACACGGCAATGCCGGTGACCGCCACCAGCGCATAGCTGGCATCGCCGACCGCTGTTCCGAAGCCGCAGGAAAAACCGGCGAGAAAGCCCCGCTCCAGCGTCCGGTTAATGCACAGCATCCCGATCGGCCCGAGCGGCGCGGTGATGATGACGCCCAGCAGAGCGCCTTTGAGGAAGAGCAGAAGCATGCGTCAGTCGATTCCCATTCGCGGCGGGCAACGCCACGATCATGGCAGCTGTCTACCGCCTTGAACCGTCAGCGCAACGAAAAAGGCCGCCTTGAAAGGCGGCCTGATCAAGAATAACGATCGATGTTGCAATCACTGCGCCGGCACCACGGCATCGCCACGTGCGGCAAGTGCCGCCAGGTCGGCCGGCTTGAGCTCTACCGATTCGCCACAGCCGCAGGCAGACGTCTGGTTCGGATTGGTGAAGGTAAAGCCGGAGCGCAGCGTCGTCTGCTCGAATCCCATCTCGGTGCCGAGCAGATAAAGCACTGCCGACGGTTCGATCCATACCCGGGCGCCATCGCGCTCGATCAGGTCGTCCTTGGCGTTCGGCTCGCTGACGAGGTCGATGGTATACTCCATCCCCGCGCAACCACCCTTCTTGATCCCGACGCGAATGCCCTTGGCGTCCGGGCCGGAATTCTCGACGATCGCCTTGACCCGCGCTGCGGCGGTGTCGGTCATGCTCATCACGGCAAAGCCCATCGGCTCATTCTCCTTCCGCAACCGGGTTCAAGGTCCGGCGCTTCCATAACAGATATGTAGTCGCTCGCGGCGATCCGATCAACCGCCTGCGTTCATGGCAACTGCTTCGGCCAGCCGCGAGCGGCGTGGATGATACGAACAATCACAGCATCGTCCCCGCTGCGGCGAAAGATGATAAGATAATTCTCCCGCGAATATGTCCTTAGGCCAACTCTGATATCGTCGCGCAGGTGCCCAAGTGCCGGATAGTCGCCAAGCAGTTCGAAGACCCCGACCATTGAACGCGCCCACGCCCTGGCAGCGTCGGGATTGCGGTCAGCAATGTACTCGGAAATATCCCGCAAATCCGCCCTCGCTCGCGGACGTAGGATATAACTCATCGGCTACCGCGCTGGGCGATATAAGCCTCAAGCTCGCTTCCAAGCTCACGCATCGCTTGCGGGCCATCGATCGGGTCACCGCTCGATTCACCCTCCTCGACCAACCGATCGAACTCCTCTGGCGTGTAACCGTGGATCAGTTGGCGGGACTGCCATTGCTCAAGCGCCGCGAGCACAATGTCACCGGTGGAGCCGAATCGCCCCGACCGGACAGCGGCGTCCACCGCCTCCGCCAACTCAGGCGTCAGTTCAATGCTGATTGTCTCAAGGCGACCCATTGCGCGCAGCTCCCACTTGACAGGCGCAATGCTAGCCCAAACGGCCACTCAATACCAGCCGACGGCTACCTGCGCCTCTTCCGACATCCGGTCCGGCGTCCACGGCGGGTCGAAGGTCATGCCGACCTCGACGCCCGACACGCCCTCGACGGCGCCGACGGCGTTTTCGACCCAGCCGGGCATCTCGCCGGCAACAGGGCAGCCCGGCGCGGTCAGCGTCATCATGATCTTGACCATCCGGTCGTCCTCGATGTCGATCTTGTAGATCAGCCCGAGTTCGAAGATGTCGGCCGGAATTTCAGGGTCATAGACGGTCTTCAGCGCCATGATGACGTCGTCGCTGAGACGCGCCAGTTCGTCGTCTGGAATGCTGGAATGCACGATGCCGTCGCGCACGTCGATCTTCTGTTCGCTGTCGTCAAGGCTCATATCGAGCGCTCCTTATGCAAAAAACGTACGCGCATATTCAAGCGCGTCGGCAAGGGCATCGACCTCGGCACGGGTGTTGTACATGCCGAAGGATGCACGGCATGTGGAGGTGACGCCGAAGCGTTTCAAGAGCGGCATGGCGCAATGCGTGCCCGCCCGGACGGCAACGCCGCGGCGATCGATCACCGTCGAGACGTCATGGGCATGCAGCCCCGCCAGTTCGAACGAGAAGATCCCGCCCTTGCCGGGCGCATTGCCGATCACCCTGAGCGAATTGACCGCGCGCAGTCGCTCCGCGGCATAAGCCGCCAGATCCGCCTCGTGCCGCGCGATCGCCTCGCGGCCGACCTTTTCCATATAGTCGAGCGCATAGCCGAGCCCGATCGCCTGGACGATAGGGGGCGTGCCGGCTTCGAAACGGTGCGGCGGCTCGTTGTAGGTGACGGTCTCCTCGCTGACGTCGAAAATCATCTCGCCGCCGCCCTGGAACGGCCGCATCGACGCAAGCCGGTCCTTCTTGCCGTAAAGCACGCCGATCCCGGAGGGACCATAGAGCTTGTGACCGGTCATGACGTACCAGTCGCAATCGATATCCTGAACATCGACTGGCATATGGACCGCGCCCTGGCTGCCGTCGACCAGAACCGGAATGCCGCGCTCATGCGCGATGCGGCAGATCTCCTTGACCGGAACGACGGTGCCCAGCGCATTCGACATCTGCGTGATGGCGACGAGCTTGGTGCGCTCCGTCAGGCACTTCTCGAATTCCTCGATATGGAAGGCGCCCTCGTCATCGACAGGCGCCCAGACCAGCTTGGCGCCCTGCCGTTCGCGGATGAAATGCCATGGCACGATATTCGAGTGATGCTCCATGATCGACACGACGATCTCGTCGCCCTCGCCGATATTGGGCATGCCCCAGCCATAGGCGACCGTGTTGATTGCCTCGGTCGAGGACTTGGTGAAGACGATCTCGTCCACCGACGGCGCATTCAGGAAGCGGCGCACCTTTTCGCGCGACGACTCGTATGCCTCGGTCGCCGCGTTCGACAGGAAGTGCAGGCCGCGATGCACATTGGCATATTCGTTCGAATAGGCATGGCTGATGGCATCGATCACCACCTGCGGCTTCTGCGCCGAGGCGCCATTGTCGAGATAGACAAGCGGCTTGCCGTAGACCTGCTTCGACAGGATCGGGAAATCCTTGCGAACGGCTTCGACGTCATAGGCGACTGTCGTAATCTGATCCATGCCAGGCCCTTTCATATCGCGCTTCTGCCTTGTTTCTGCGCCGTCATCCTCGGGCTTGTCCCGAGGATCTAAACACGTCTCTAAAGTCTCAACGACCATGGATGCGGCCATCGGCCAGATCCATTACCGTCCAGTCCCGGGTCAGCGGCAGCAGATCCTCGGGTTAAGCCCGAGGATGACGTCGAGTGTGGGGCGAACCCGCTCATACCCGGGATGACGCTAAAGCAAGAACTGCCCAACGCCATCAGTCACTCGCATCCACCAACCCTCGTCACCGTCATCCTCGGGTTTGTCCCGAGGATCTAAACACGTCACCACTCGTCGCAACGGTCACGGATCAATTCATCACCGATAACGGCGAAAATTGCCGTTACGCGTGCTTCTCGAGCCATGTCGAAATCACGCCCTCAAGCGCCTCGACGATGGCTTCGTTCTCAAGCTCTTCGACGATCTCCGCCACGAAGGCATTGACCAGCATGGCCCGCGCCTTGTTCTCGGGAATGCCCCGCGCCATCAGGTAATAGAGATGGTTGCGGTCGATATCGGCCACCGTCGCGCCATGCCCGCACTGGACGTCGTCGGCGAAGATCTCGAGTTCCGGCTTCACCGAGAACTCGGCATCGTCGGACATCAGCAGCGTGTTGCACGCCATCTTCGCATCGGTCTTCTGCGCATCGGGTGCCACCCGGATCATGCCCTGGAACACGCCCTTGGCGCGGTCGAACACGACGTTGCGGATGATCTCGGTCGAGCCGGTGTTCGGCACGTTATGGCCGAGCACCATCGTCACGTCGGTATGTGTCTCCGCACCGAGCAGGTTGATGCCGCGCAGCGTCAGATCGGCGCCCTCGCCCGTCACCTTGATGTGCAGTTCCTGCCGCACCAGCTTGCCGCCGGCATTGATCACGAACAGCTTCAGCTTGGCGTCGGCACCGAGGTCGACACGGATCTGGCCGAGATGGGTATCGTCGGCGCCCTGCTGCTGGACGATGATCCAGGTGAGCTCCGTGCCTTCGCCGAGCGTGATGTCGCTGACATGCGACACCAGCGCCGCATCCGGCGTCACCGACAGGTGACGCTCGATGACGGTCGCCTTGACACCGGCGCCGAAACTGACGGGAAGACGCGTATGCGTCTGTCCGCCGGCATGAACGAACTGGATTTCCAGAGGCTCTTCAAGATCGGTCTCGGCAGGCACGTCGATGACATAGCCGTCGCGCACGAAGCTGCCATTGATCCGGCCGACCGCATCGTCCTTGTCGAGTGCGCCGAGGCCGGCCGCGGCCGAACCGCTCGACAACTGCTCGGCATAGCTCGAAAGCGCCAGATCGCCGGCCCGCGCCTTGTGGTCAGGCCGCCCCTGGATCACCGAAAGCACGGTCGATCCCTCGACCAGCGGATCGCGGGCGTCGGAACCGGCATCACCTGCCTGGGCAGGCACGGCGCGCAGCAGCGTCTTCAGGTCGGTATAATGCCAGGCCTCGACGCGACGCGTCGGCAGGCCGGTTGTCTTGAGGTCGTCGAGCAACCGGTCACGGATGGCGATGACCGCGCCGTCGCCGGGCAGTTCGCCGATCTGGTTGTTGAACGCCTCGATCAGCGCCGCTTCCGCGGCGGTCAGGCGGGGTGTCGTCTGCATGTTCATGCGACCAGTCCTTTCCGCCCCAGATCAGGCTGCCGCGCCGATGATGTCGGCGTAGCCATTCGCTTCCAGTTCATGCGCCAGCGTCTTGTCGCCGGACTTGATGACCTGGCCCTTGTAGAGAACATGGACGGTATCAGGCACGATGTAGTCGAGCAGGCGCTGGTAGTGGGTGATGACGATGACGGCGCGATCGGGCGACCGCAGCGCGTTGACGCCGTCGGCGACGATCTTCAGCGCATCGATATCAAGGCCGGAGTCCGTCTCGTCGAGGATGCAAAGGTTCGGCTGCAGCAGCGCCATCTGCAGGATCTCGGCGCGCTTCTTCTCGCCGCCGGAAAAGCCGACATTGAGCGGACGCTTCAGCATCTCGGTGTTGATCTGCAGCTTGGCCGCGGACTCTTTCACGAGGCGCATGAAATCAGGCGTCTTCAGCTCTTCCTCGCCGCGCGCCTTGCGCTGCTCGTTCATCGCCACCTTGAGGAACTGCATGGTGGCGACACCCGGAATTTCGACCGGATACTGGAACGCCAGGAAGATACCCTTGGCGGCGCGTTCGGCCGGATCCAGTTCGAGAATGCTCTCACCATTATAAAGGATCTCGCCCTCGGTGACTTCATAGTCGCTGCGGCCGGAGAGGATATAGGACAGCGTCGACTTGCCGGAGCCGTTCGGCCCCATGATCGCCGCCACTTCGCCGGCCTTAACGGTCAGGTTCAGACCACGGATGATCTCGGTGCCGTCTTCGGCGATGCGGGCGTGCAGGTTCTTGATTTCAAGCATGGTCAAATCTCTTATCTGTTTGAGGCGAAGCAAGGCAGCGTTCTATTCGCCGAGCTCCAGCCGTTTTTCAATTCTGTCGAGGCGAACTTTGAGGGTGGCAAGTTCCCCATCATGAAGGACTTGAGAGCCGAGCAGTCCGGCCATGTGCTGGCGCATCACCAGCATCTCCGCGCGCACGCCGCTCATCTCATCCTTCATCGAAGCCATGTCCGCGCGCATCACACGCAGATGCTCCAGAATGAGGTTCTCGACCTTCTCGTTCATCCCACACTACCTTCAAGCGAAATGCTGATCAGCTTCTGCGCTTCGATCGCAAACTCCATCGGCAGTTCCTGCAGCACTTCCTTGACGAAGCCGTTGACGATCAGCGCGATCGCCGCTTCGGTCGGGATACCGCGTTGCAGGCAGTAGAACAGCTGGTCCTCGGAGATCTTCGAGGTCGTGGCTTCGTGCTCGAACTGCGCCGTCGAGTTCTTCGCTTCGATGTAGGGCACCGTATGCGCGCCGCACTTGTCGCCGATCAAAAGCGAATCGCACTGCGTGAAGTTGCGGGCGTTCGATGCCTTGCGGTGGGCCGAGACCTGGCCGCGATAGGTGTTCTGCGATACGCCGGCGGCAATGCCCTTTGAGACGATGCGGCTCGACGTGTTCTTGCCGAGATGGATCATCTTGGTGCCGCTGTCGATCTGCTGATGACCGTTCGACACTGCGATCGAGTAGAACTCGCCGCGAGAATCGTCGCCGCGCAGGATGCAGGACGGATACTTCCAGGTGATCGCCGAGCCGGTTTCGACCTGCGTCCACGAAATCTTCGAGCGCGCCCCGCGGCAATCGCCGCGCTTGGTCACGAAGTTGTAGATGCCGCCCTTGCCCTGCGCATCGCCCGGATACCAGTTCTGAACCGTCGAATACTTGATCTCGGCGTCATCGAGCGCCACCAGCTCGACGACCGCCGCATGCAGCTGGTTTTCGTCGCGCTGCGGCGCGGTGCAGCCCTCAAGGTAGGAGACGTAGCCGCCTTCTTCCGCGATGATCAGCGTGCGCTCAAACTGGCCGGTACCCTTCTCGTTGATACGGAAGTAGGTCGACAGCTCCATCGGGCAGCGAACGCCCTTCGGAATGAACACGAAGGAACCATCGGTGAACACGGCCGAGTTCAGCGTCGCATAATAGTTGTCGGAGGTCGGAACGACCGTGCCGAGATATTTCTTGACCAGATCGGGATGCTCACGGATGGCTTCGGAGATCGACATGAAGATCACGCCGGCCT
This sequence comes from Hyphomicrobiales bacterium, assembly GCA_900470805.1. Taxonomy (GTDB): domain Bacteria; phylum Pseudomonadota; class Alphaproteobacteria; order Rhizobiales; family Rhizobiaceae; genus Rhizobium. The sequence goes on from UCCA01000018.1 coordinate 336,203, forward strand.
TCTTCAGCTCTTCCTTGAAGGTGGTGACGACGGATACGCTGTCGAACACCGCGTCGACGGCAATCCGCGGACGCTCGACGCCAGCCAGGATTTCCTGCTCACGCAGCGGAATTCCGAGCTTCTCGTAGACCTTCAGCAGCTCGGGATCGACCTCGTCGAGCGACTTCGGACCCGGCGTGCTCTTCGGCGCGGCGTAGTAATAGATGTCGTTGAAATCGATCTTCGGATAATCGACGCGCGCCCAGTTCGGCTCCTCCAGCGTCAGCCAGCGGTGATAGGCGTCCATGCGCCATTCGAGCATCCATTCCGGCTCCTGCTTCTTGGCGGAGATGAAACGGATGATGTCTTCGGACAGGCCCTTGGGCGCCTTGTCCATCTCGATGATCGTCTCGAAACCGTATTTGTACTGGTCGACGTCAATCTCTTTGACGCGATCGACCGTTTCCTGGACGGCAGGCATGTCGTTCTCCAATCTCGCCGGATAAAAGGTCCGGCAGCTTGTCGTTCGGGCAATATGGGTTGCCCCTTATGTAGGTGGCCAAAGGGGACTTTTCAGCCCAATTGGCAAGCGGAAATTTGCGTTTTCGCAAATTTTTCAGGCAGTCAGGCCGCCTCTCCGGCCGGCTTTCGCCGGGCGGCTATTTTCGTGAATTTGGCAAGCGCCATGTCGATGTCGTGGTCATCAGTCAAAAAACCGAGCGAGATGCGCAGCGCGCCGAGCTTCGGATCCCGACCCATGGCCACCAGAACGTGGCTCTCGCCAACCTTGCCCGACGAGCAGGCAGCCCCCGCCGACAGCGCCACGCCTTCGAGATCGAACGCGATCTGCCCGGTCTCGGCCTTCAGCCCCGGCAGCGTGAAAAACGTCGTGTTCGACACCCGCATCTGGTCGGCGCCGTATATGATGACATCGGGGGCAGCCGCCCGCATCCCGGCCTCCAGTCGTTCTCGCAGCCGCGAAAGCATGTCGTTTCGCTCGTCGAACTCTTCGGTGGCAGCCTGCGCGGCCGCGCCGAAGCCGATGACGGACAGGGAATTCTCGGTCCCCGAGCGATGGCCCTTTTCCTGGCCACCGCCATGGATCAGCGCCCGCGGCATCAGCACCTCGCCGCGCGACACCAGCGCACCGGCGCCCTTTGGGCCGCCGATCTTGTGCGAGGAGATAATGATGAAATCGGCGCCGAGCGCATTGATATCGAGCGTGATGCGACCGGCAGCCTGCACCGCATCGACGACGAGCAGACCCCCATGCGCCTGAACGATTTTAGCGACCTCGCCGATCGGCTGGACGACACCGGTCTCGTTGTTGACAAGCATTACGGCAACCATCGGCAGACCCGTGGATTTGTCGTGCGACTGCAGCAGCGATTGCAACGAATCAAGATCGACGACACCAGCAGAGGTCACCGCGATCTCGCTGATCCGCTCCTTGGAGAACCGCCCGCCTTCGCGGACCGCCGGATGCTCAATTGCCGAGTAATAGAGATGACCGATCGCCATCGGCGTGCGGCCCATGCGGAAATCCGGCGTCAGCACCATATTGGCCGCTTCCGTCGCGCCACTGGTAAAGACCACGTGCGCCGGGTCGGCGCCAACAAGTGCGGCCACCTGCCGTCGCGCACCTTCGATTGCGGCACGGACGCTGCGGCCTTCTCCATGCACGGAACTTGGATTGCCGAACATGTCGATCGCGCGCAGAACCGCTTCCCGCGCTGCGGGGTGCAGCGGCGATGTCGCGTTCCAATCGAGATAGAGGCGTGGCGGCGCCATGATCTTTTCGTCCTGCGCTTCATCCTTGCGAGGCAACTCGGCTCATTTTCCTTGAAAAGTCAGCCGCGCTTGCCTTATGACACATCCCACAATGCGTGGATCGCCATGCAAGTTTCGAATTGTTCTAAACTGCGTTTTAGAAAAGCTGACAACACTCGTCAAGTCTGCGCAGCCCGAACGCGAGAAATAAAAGCCGGAGTACCGATGCCCGAAGTCATTTTCAACGGCCCCGCAGGCCGCCTTGAAGGCCGCTACCAGCCCTCCAAGGAGAAAAGCGCGCCGATTGCCCTCATCCTGCACCCGCATCCGCAGTTCGGCGGCACGATGAACAACCAGATCGTCTACCAGCTCTTCTACATGTTCCAGAAGCGTGGGTTCACGACACTGCGCTTCAACTTTCGTGGCATCGGCCGCAGCCAGGGTGAGTTCGACCACGGCGCCGGCGAACTGTCGGACGCGGCATCGGCACTCGACTGGGTCCAGAGCCTGCACCCTGATTCGAAGACCTGTTGGGTCGCCGGCTACTCCTTCGGTTCATGGATCGGCATGCAGCTTCTGATGCGTCGTCCGGAGATCGAAGGTTTCATGTCGATCGCCCCGCAGCCGAACACCTACGACTTCTCCTTCCTCGCTCCCTGCCCGTCGTCCGGCCTGATCATCAATGGCGATGCCGACAGGGTGGCGCCCGAGAAGGATGTCAACGGCCTCGTGGAAAAGCTGAAGACCCAGAAGGGCATCCTGATCACGCACAAGATCGTCCCCGGCGCCAACCACTTCTTCAATGGCCAGGTGGAAACGCTGATGGGCGAATGCGAGGACTACCTCGACCGCCGCCTCAACGGCGAACTGGTGCCGGAACCTGCCGCCAAGCGCATTCGCTAGGCCGAGCTCATCACGGAACATGACGGCCGCCTTTGGGCGGCCGTTTGCATTTGCGTCAATGTTGCTTTTGGTGCTTCCGCGACAACAGTCAGCGTCAGGCGGCCCGGGCTTGGTGAACGCGGTCGCGGCCGTTGCGCTTGGCGTCATACAGGGCCGAATCGGCCTGCCGCAGCGCTGGCTCCAGCCCTTCCTTGGGTAGAAAAGCCGCGACACCAAAGCTGGCCGTGACGACGAAGCCGCCGGGCAAGCCGGGAACCATCATCTTCCGAGCGCCAAGACGGAGCGTCTCGGCCACGGCGAGAGCAATGGCCGGCGACGTGTCGGGCAGAAAGACCGCGAATTCCTCGCCACCGATCCGGCCGACGATAGCGTCTGTTCCTGCCTGAGCACCGACCATGGTTCCGAACGCACTGATCACCATATCGCCGGCATGATGGCCATAGGTGTCGTTGATCGATTTGAAATGGTCGAGATCGCACAGAATGACCGCATGTCGACGCTCGCCCGACCTGGCGACCGCCTTCTTCACCGCCTTGTCGAAGCCCCTGCGATTGGCAAGCCCGGAAAGACTGTCGCGCTCGGCCCGACCTCGCTCCACCGTCATGATATCAAGCGTCAGGACCGCCAGGAGCATCAGGCCCACAGCGACGATCAGCACAGCCGTAATGCTCTGCGACATGATGGCGTAGTTGGTCGAGATATAAGTGCTCGCCGTCGTTCCCGGGCCCATCACCGCCGCGAGCGCCGCCTTGATGAAGAAATGCAGGCCACTCACCACCAGCACCACCCCGAGCGCCCGGTCCATGGCCGTTCTGCGCCTGGACAGGAAAACATTGGCAGCAGCCGAAAGGGTCACCAACGCATACGGCCCCTGGTAAAACAAGCCGTATCCCCACCAGGAACGCGGGATATCGCGGACGAGAAGATAGGCCGCAATTCCAGCCACGAAGGTCAGGGCGGCGAGCCAGAACGGAAAAGGCCTGTCGTAGAGCACGCCCACGCCCTTGTGCAGCAGAACCAGCCCGGCCAGCACGGTGCCATAGACAGCAATCGACCAAGGTCTTGGATTGTTCGCGTAGGCAACGGCCAGTTCGCAGAGCATCGTCAGCGATGCGATGAACAGACCGGCGGAAAACAGCAATGCCGCGGACCGCCAGCGGCTGTAAACAGATACGACAGCAAACACGGCGCTAAAACATAGGCCGATAACGAAATTCACCACCAGGAAGAGAGCAGCAGCCGGCATAAATAATCAACAAAACTAATGAATTAGGAGATACAATTTCTACGCCGTGCATTGTACGTCGACCGTAAGAATAAAATATTAAAGCCTCTTACTGCTTCCAGGGCGCCAGCACGCCGCCGGTCACCGCCGTCGCCACCCCCGTTGTCCCCGGAAAGGTCAGTGGCAATCCCTCGGCGGAGCGCACAGCCAGATAGGCCCAAGCCTCCGCCTCCATGGCGCCGCCATCGAACCCTGCCGCTTCGGCCGACACCACGCGCCCACCCTTGGTGGCGGCTAGATCGGAAAACTCCTGCATTATGACGGGGTTGAGCCGCCCGCCGCCGCAAACGACATAGGTCTTCGGCGACTGCGGCAGATGGTCCGCCAGCTTGATGATCGAGGCTGCCGTCACATGCGCCAGCGTCCTTGCCCCATCCTCCAGCGATACCTCGCCCTGAACGGGCGGCAGGAAATCGCCGCGGTCGAGCGAGCGGCGGACATTGCCCGAAAAGAACGGGCTGTCGAGGTAGTGCCGCACCAGATCAGGCACCACCTTGCCGCGGCCGGCGGTCTCGCCGTTGCGGTCGTAGGCGCGCCCCGTATGCGCCTCCACCCACTGGTCGATCAACATGTTGCCCGGCCCACTGTCGAAAGCCGACAGCGCGCCGTCGCTGCCGACGAAGGTCAGGTTGGAAATGCCACCGATGTTGACGAAGACGACGGGCGCGGCAAAACCATCGGGAAGGTTCGCCGACAGCGCCGCGTGGTAGACCGGGATCAGCGGCGCGCCCTGCCCGCCATGCACCATATCGTTGGCGCGCATGTCGTAGACGACATCGATGCCGGTCTCGGCGGCCAGCAGAGGGCCGTCGCCGATCTGCACGGTGACGCCGGCATCAGGACGGTGCAGCACCGTCTGGCCGTGGAAACCGATGAGATCGATGTCGTCGGGCGAAAGCCCGTTGCGCGCCAGGAAGGATTTGACGACGGCGGCATGGCAAAGCGTCAGCACCCGCTCCGCATCCGCCAGGTCTTCGGGGCGGTCACCACGCTCGACCACCGCCTTGGCCGTTTGCAGCGCCGCCTTCCAGCGTCCGCGCAGATCGTCGTCGTAGGGCACGTAGAGACTCGGGCCGCGCCGGATGATCTTCTCACCGTCGGTATACAGCAGTGCCGCATCGATGCCATCCATCGACGTGCCGCTCATCAGACCGATTGCCGTGCGTATCTTCCTCATCGTCCCTCGGATCATCAGCGGAAAGGTGACAGATCAACCAAGTGGTGACTGTTTAGGAAAACAGTGCTAAACGCGCCGCGTTGCTTCAACAATAGCCAATCCGAAAATCCTGATCCGAAAGCATAAGGTCATGTCCGAGTTCAAATCCGATTTCCTCCGCACGCTGAAAGAGCGCGGCTTCATTCATCAGATCTCCGATGAATCCGGCCTCGACGCCCTTCTCGCAAAGGAAAGCGTGACGGCCTATATCGGCTACGACCCCACGGCATCGAGCCTGCATGTCGGTCACCTCACGCAGATCATGATGCTGCACTGGTTCCAGCAGACCGGCCATCGTCCGATCTCGCTGATGGGCGGCGGCACCGGCATGGTCGGCGACCCTTCCTTCAAGGACGAGGCCCGCAAGCTGATGACAGTCGATACGATCGAGGACAACATCGCCTCGATCAAGACCAGCTTCGCCAACTACCTCGACTACGACAAGGCGGGCAACCCGGCGCTGATGATCAACAACGCCGAATGGCTGCGCGCGCTCAACTATCTGGAATTCCTGCGCGACGTCGGCCGTCATTTCTCGGTCAACCGCATGCTGTCCTTCGACAGCGTCAAGACGCGCCTCGACCGCGAACACTCGCTGTCGTTCCTCGAGTTCAACTACATGATCCTGCAGGCCTACGACTTCGTCGAGCTGGCAAAACGCTACGATTGCCGCTTGCAGATGGGCGGTTCGGACCAGTGGGGCAACATCATCAATGGCATCGACCTCGGTCACCGCATGGGGACCGAACAGCTCTACGCGCTGACCTCGCCGCTTTTGACCACGTCCTCCGGTGCCAAGATGGGCAAGTCTGCGAACGGCGCCGTCTGGCTGAACGCCGACCTGCTGCCCGTCTATGATTTCTGGCAGTACTGGCGCAACACCGAAGATGCCGACGTGCCGCGCTTCCTGAAGCTGTTCACGACGCTGCCGATGGACGAGATTGCCCGCCTGTCGGCGCTGGCCGGTTCCGAGCTCAACGACGTCAAGAAAATCCTGGCGACCGAGATCACCGCGATCCTGCACGGTCGCAGCGCTGCCGACCAAGCGGCTGAGACTGCCCGCAAGACCTTCGAGGAAGGCGCGCTGGCCGACAACCTGCCGTCGGTCGAGGTTCCTGCCTCCGAACTCGACGCCGGTATCGGTCTTCTGGCGCTGATCGTCCGGGCCGGTCTTGCTACCTCCAACGGCGAAGCCCGCCGCCACGTCCAGGGCGGCGCCGTCCGCATCAACGATCAGGCGGTCAGCGATGAGCGCAAGCTGATCGGCAGCGGTGAGATCACATCCGACGGCGTCATCAAGCTCTCGCTCGGCAAGAAGAAGCACATCCTGATCCGCCGCGCCGCATAAGGGCGTTCTAAACAGAAAACGAAAAAGCCGGCCATCGCGCCGGCTTTTTGTTGCCTCACTGAAACTCGAAGATATTGCGAAACACCCCGGGCGCGATGATCGACAGCGGGTTGATCGTCAGGTTCGGCGCATCGAGCTTTCCGTTCAGCTTGAAGGTGATACCGATCAGGCCGCGATCGGTGCCGTTGCCGAGCAGAATGCCGATGATCGGCAGTTCGGCGAAAAGCCGGTTCAGGCCGTAGGCCGGCATGAATGTGCCGGTCATGTCCATGTTCCCCCGCACATCCCGAAGCACGCCTTGGAACACAGCGCCGACCTGATCGCCGCGCACAACACCATTTTCGATGCTGACGACGCTGTCCTTCGAGACGATGCGGGCAAAGCCGCGCTGGAAGCGCTGCGCCGAGGTGTCGATATCGCGCTTGACGGCTGCGTTAAGGCTTCGCTGTTCCTGCCCAACGGGCGTGGAGACGATCGAATGCAGGCGTTGCTCGTTGACGATCGAGAATCGGCGGACATCGATCGAACCGCTCCAGTCACCACCGGCACCGAGCCGTATCGCCAGATTGAGCAGGCCGCCGCGCATGTGCTGGTAGAGATCGGCGAAACGCGACACCGCGCCGGCATCGCCGCTGGTGATGTTGATGATGCCGTTGCCCTGCATTTGCGCCACCACCGCCTCGCCGCTGCCGGTGATCCCCGACAGGTTGACCGACTGGATACGGCTGCCCTGCGCGGCATAGGCTGCCTCCACGTTTCGCAGCTTCTCGTCGTTGAAACCGATGACCGTGTCGAGTTTTGCGCGCAACGAAATGGAGTTGCCCTTGCTGCCGCTGTCGTTGTCACCGCTTCCGCCCTTGATCCGCGAGAGGATCGGCCGGACATCAGCGCTGTTGCCGGACACGGAAACATCCATGCCGCCCTTGCTACGCTTAAGCGAAACGGCGAAATCGTCGAGCGACGACAGCTTGACGGTGTCGAAATCCGCCTTGACGAGGTTGCCCTTGCTGAGGGTAAGGGCACCACTGGCGCCGAACCCGTCGCCCTTCAAAGCAAAGCTCTTGATCTGCAGATTGTCATCCGGGCCGGATATCTCGAAGTCGGCCTTGGCGCCGATGCCCGATCCCTTCGACCATCCGATCCAGGGAAGATCGAGCCGCGCCTTCGCGAGGTCGATCGAAACCGACTGACGGTCCTTGTCGATGCGGTTCAGCTCGACGCTGATCGTACCGTCGATGATGTCGGAAAGGCCCGGCAGGATCTTTTCACGCTGGTCGTTCGACAGCGTCGCGGTCACCGACTGCTGCGGCTGAATGTCGGAGGACTTGTCCGTCGGCTCCGTCAGCTTGATCTCCGCCGGCACGCCGTCGATGTTGCCTTTGCCGTCAAGGCTGACCTGCTTCGGATCGGCGGTCAGCACGCCATCGAGACTGGTAATCTTGCGACCAGCAATCGGCTTGGCGACATTCAGCCCCTGCAGCTGCAGCGATGCCTTCCATTCTATCGGCGGTGGGTTCTGCGATGCGATCAGGCCGAAATGCGCCTGCACGTTCGCGGTCACCTTGCCGCTCAGATCCTCGGGAACGAAGCCAGCGCGCTGCAAGACCTGAATGGGCTTATAGGTCAGCAACTCGCCGATAGCATCGGCGTTGCCTGATATCGGCAGATCGATATCCGCCATTAGCGGCTTGTCGTAGGTGGCGGGAAGGATGAAGGTTCCCTCGCCGACATCGACGGTCCGGCCCGACGCGAAGAACGACTTGCCGCTCTTGATAGAGATCGTCGCTTTCGGACCGGCCAGCTGGAAATGCGCGCTGGTGTCGCGGATCGGCGGGATGTCGCCGGTCACGTTCATCCGGGCGCCGGCAATGTCGAAGGCGATCTGGATCTGGTTCTCGTCCAGCTTCAGCCCCTTGCCGATCGCCTCGTCAAGTCGCCCGAATGGAATAAAGACCGAGATCGAGGCGTTCGTGACGGTCCCGCCGAACAGGTTGCGCTCGACCCAGTCTCGCCCCTTGGATGCCATCCAGAACGGCCAGAGCTGCTTGACCGCCGTGGTCTGCAGTTGTTGCGACTGGCCGGAAAAGCTGATCTCGGGTGACAGGTCGCCGAAGCGCACGTGCAGCGACCCATAGAGCGAACCGCCCGGGCTGGTTACCGTCATGTTCGCGAACTGCAGCTCGCGGTTGGAAACGGTGTAGCGTCCGGTCGCCTGGATATCGAAGGCCAGCGGCTGTTCGCCAGAGGTCGCCGGCGCCGCCGTACCGCCGCTGACAAGCAGATCAATGCCGAACCCTTTTTCCGCCGCAGGGTCGATCTGGTCCAGATCGACGATCGCACCGTTGAGCGGCACGATCGTCGCCCCGAACTGAAACTGCGAGCGGGCGATCTCAAGCGAAGGCTTGGAAAAATCATAGGTGAGATTGATCCGACCACCGGTCAGTTCCTGGGCGTCGCCGTCCATGTAGAGCGTGCCGGGATCGAGATCGATGGTGGCAGCCAAAGCAGGCTTGGCGGTCTCGCCGGTTCGCACCGCCGAAATCATCAGATTGGCCAGCCCGTCCACACCCTGCCGGATCTCGCCGACGGCGTTGCGCTTGAGCGTGAACGGCGCCAGATCGGCGTTGAGCAGCTGCGCGGTCAGGCGCGCAGTCCGGCCCTCCGACTTGTCGGTGACGACGCTCAGCGTCGTCTTCGCACCGTTGATGGCGAGCTCGCCGTCGAGCTGCAGTGCGCCTTGGGCGGTCCTGGAGAACACCAGTTTCTCGACAACGACCGATAGCGGCCCGTTCGAAGTGTCGGCGAGCTTGATGTCGATCCCCTCCAGCGTGATCGACTTGGTGCCGCCGCGATCGACAAAACCGTCGAGCACATCAAGCTGGTCGAAAGCGGTTTCCATCGCAGCCGGAATCTCGTCGATCCTCAGGTTATCGAGCTTCAGCGGCTTGCCGGATGGCAGCAGCGCCGTATCGAGCGCGATGTCCTGCGCCTCTACCTGGGCAATCGCGATTCGCCCGCGGAAAAGCTGCAGCGGATCGAGCGCCATGCGCATCGCGCCCGTTGTCGACACATGCTGGCCGCTCTTCTGGTCGATGAGATTGACGTCGCGCGCCTCGAGCGCCAGCCGCATGTCAGAGGTGAAGCGGATAACGGTCGAACCGACCTCGGCGCGATAGCGCGGACCAATGGCGGAGTTCAGGGCGGATTGGGCCTGCCTCGACAAGGGCTTGTCGAAAATGCCGCTTTCGACGGTGAAGATGATCGCGCCGAGAATGAAGAGCAGAATGCCGACGCAGCCACCGACATAACCGGCCGTCCGGCGGACGTGCGAACGCGTCGGCGGGCAATGCACGATCATCGGGTCTTTGGTGCGCGAAGAAGGAAGGTCGTGCAGTGCGACGATATCTTTCTTGCGGAATCTGATCTTCTCGCCGCGGATCGCCGACATGCGCCTCGCCTGACTCCCTGACTTGAGGTTGGACCAGACTGGCTGGACGCTGATTTGTCCCATATATATCTGGCAAATCACCTCTTATCCATAAACCCGGCAAAAGAAAGGTTTTCCCCATGGCGGATCTCACCATCGGCTCCATCGCGCCCGACTTCGATCTTCCTCGCGATGGCGGCGGACGCGTGAAACTGGCCGATTTCCACGGCAAGCCGCTGGTCATCTTCTTCTATCCAAAGGACGACACGTCGGGCTGCACCACCGAATCGCTGGCCTTCACCGCACTTGCGGAAGACTTCGCCAAGGCCGGCGCCGCCGTGATCGGCATGTCGCCGGATTCGGCCGCATGCCACGATCGCTTCATCAAGAAGCACAAGCTGACGGTTGCGCTTGCCGCCGACGAGGAAAAGACCACGCTCGAAGCCTATGGTGTCTGGAAGCAGAAGAGCATGTACGGCCGCAGCTACATGGGCGTCGAGCGCACGACGTTCCTGATCCGCGCCGACGGAACGGTCGGCACGATCTGGCAGAAGGTGAAGGTCGCGGGCCACGCCGAAGCGGTGTTGGCGGCGACGCAAAATCTGACACGGTAAGCCGGAAACCTGCTCCGCCGTCGCCAATGGGCTGCGGCGTAGCTGACCCTAAAGAGGCGTCCATCAGGCCAAACCATGACTTTCCATGCCTGATTGTATTTTAAGCAACGGCTAATCTAAGGAGTTTATTAACCTTAATCGCGTGTAATCAGACCAATTCAGTCAGGTCCGTCAGTTGGGAGATTCTCCGTGACGCACGCACAGCAGACCCGCGTATTTGGCAAGCAGAAACAAGAGCATATACTTATCCTTGCCAGCGGTGACAAAGTTCGCCACCTGACCATCAAGCCCTGGATGGCAGCACTGTCGGTCTGCTTCGTCGGCGTTTTCGCCATCGGCTATCTCCTGGCCACCTCTTATCTGGTGCTGCGCGACGACCTGATCGGCGCAACCATGGCGCGTCAGGCGCGCATGCAGCACGACTATGAAGACCGCATCGCCGCGCTCCGCGCCCAGGTCGATCGCGTCACCTCGCGGCAGCTGCTCGACCAGCAGGTGGTCGAGGACAAGGTCGACAAGCTGATGGAACAGCAGCAGGCGTTGACCTCGCGTCGCGGCAAGCTCGGTGATCTGCTTGACCGGGCAGAAAATTCCGGCCTGAGCGAAAAGACCGACGCGCCGGCCTCCGCCTATGCACCCGACGCCAAGGGCAAGCGCGCCGAGCTACCGGCTGCCATGCAGGCTATCGAAAACCAGCTGGCAAACAATGCCGCTCCGGCCGACGTGACGCCAGACAACACCACCCTCTCCTATGTGCCTGCCCGCGAAACGATGGGCGACCGTGCCGACCGTGTCTTCTCCAAGGTCACCTTGTCGCTGAAAGGGATCGAGCAGCGCCAGCGCGATCGCGTCACCCAGCTTACGGCGGATGCCAGCGATGCATCGGATACCATATCGCGGGTGCTGACCCGCTTCCAGATCCCGGTTCCGGCCGAATCCGCCAGCGCCAAGATCATCGATGAAAGCGCGGTCGGTGGCCCGTTCGTCGAGCCGGAGAAAGACGACGATTTCGACAATTCGCTGGTGCAGCTCGATAGCGCCCTCACCCGGCTCGAGACGGTCCGCGGCACCGCTGCCAGTCTGCCGTTCCGCAATCCCGCCATCGGCAAGGAAGTCACCAGCTCGTTCGGCAACCGCCGCGACCCCTTCCTCGGCCGGCTTGCGCTTCACTCAGGCATCGATTTCCGCTTCGCGCCGGGTGAAAGGGTTCGTCCGACGGCGCCCGGCAAGGTCGTCACGGCCGGCTGGACCGGGGGCTACGGCAACATGGTCGAGGTCGATCATGGCAACGGCATTTCCACCCGCTACGGCCACATGTCGGAAATCCTCGTCAAGGTCGGCGACACCGTTGGACGCCAGGATGTCGTCGGCCTCGCCGGCAGCACCGGCCGCTCGACAGGCACCCATCTGCACTATGAGGTTCGCCAGGATGGACACGCCGTCGATCCAGTCTACTTCATGAGTGCCGGTGTAAAGCTCGCGGGTTATCTAAACTGATCCAACGAGGTAACTCGGCCTTTACCTCTACTTCCCAAGTTTACCTCAGTGTTGTCTGCGAAGACGTGGCTTCCTTGACTTCCCGACTGTTTCAGCCTATGTGGCGCTGCATTGCGGCATGCAATCACGCCGACTCAAGCCTGAGTCCGGCCGAACCGGAACGGAAACAGTTTTCCCTTTGACGACATTTGCTGATCTTGGCTTGAGCCAAAAAGTGCTTTCCGCTGTCACGGACGCGGGTTACACGGTGCCAACACCTATTCAGGCTGGCGCGATTCCGTTTGCGCTGCAGCGCCGCGACATCTGCGGCATTGCACAGACGGGCACGGGCAAAACCGCTTCCTTCGTTCTACCGATGCTGTCGCTGCTGGAAAAGGGCCGCGCCCGCGCCCGCATGCCACGCACACTCATTCTTGAGCCGACCCGCGAACTCGCGGCACAGGTCGCCGAGAATTTCGAGAAGTACGGCAAGAACCACCGCCTTAACGTGGCGCTGCTGATCGGCGGCGTGTCGTTCGAGGAGCAGGATCGCAAGCTCGAACGTGGCGCCGACGTGCTGATCTGCACGCCCGGCCGCCTGCTCGACCATTTCGAGCGCGGCAAGCTGCTGATGAGCGGCGTCGAGATCTTCGTCATCGACGAGGCCGACCGCATGCTCGACATGGGTTTCATCCCGGATATCGAACGCATCGCCAAGATGATCCCGTTCACCCGCCAGACGCTGTTTTTCTCGGCCACCATGCCGCCTGAGATCCAGAAGCTGGCCGATCGCTTCCTGCAGAACCCGGAACGCGTCGAAGTCGCCAAGCCCGCCTCGGCGTCGAAGACGATCACGCAGCGTTTCGTCGCCGCGCACGGCAAGGACTATGAGAAGCGCGCCACGCTGCGCGATCTCGTCCGCTCGCAGGACGAACTGAAGAACGCCATCATCTTCTGCAACCGCAAGAAGGACGTGGCCGACCTGTTCCGCTCGCTGGAACGCCACGGCTTCTCCGTCGGCGCGCTGCATGGCGACATGGACCAGCGTTCGCGCACCACCATGTTGCAGAACTTCCGCGACGGCCAGCTCCAGCTTCTGGTAGCCTCCGACGTCGCCGCCCGTGGCCTCGACATTCCCGATGTCAGCCACGTCTTCAACTTCGATGTACCGATCCACGCTGAGGATTACGTACACCGCATCGGCCGTACCGGCCGCGCAGGCCGCGCAGGCGCTGCTTTTACCATCGTCACCAGCCGCGACCACAAGCACACCGACGCGATCGAAAAGCTGATCGGTGAAACGGTCGAATGGCACAATGGCGATCTTTCCGCATTGCCGCCAGCCGAACCGAGCCGCGACGACGATCGTTCGCGCAGCAAGGGTCGCGGTGGTCGCGAGCGGGACAAGGATCGTGGCCGCGGCAGAAACCGTTCAGGTCATAAATCTGAAATCGCTGCCGAGGATAATGTCGTCGAGACGATCGAAGTCGCCGCGGCACCGGTACCAGCCGCACCAGCAAGGGTCGAAAGCGTGAAGCAAGAGCGCAAGCAAGAAAACAACAGGCCGCAGAACAACACGCGCAACAGCCGCCCCTACCCGGCCAACGACGACAACCGCGAACGCCGTCGCTATCGCGACCACGATGACGGCCCGACACCGGTTGGTTTCGGCGACGACATCCCCGCCTTCATGCTGATCACGGCCAGCGCCAAGATCTGACCGGATGGGCAGTCCCGGCATCGATTTTCCAGGCCTCGGAGTGGGCCTGGTCATTCTGCGGGACCAGAAGATCCTGCTCTACAAGCGTGTGAAACCACCGGAAGCCGGCCACTGGAGCATCGTGGGCGGCAAGGTCGATCACATGGAGCCGGCCGAAGAGGCCGCTCGCCGTGAGGCGGAAGAGGAAAGTGGCCTGACGATCGGCCCCATAACACTTCTCAGCCACACCGAAGTCATCAGTGCCACCGACCGGCAGCACTGGATTTCTCTTCTCTACATTGCGGATGAGTTTGCCGGCGACCCGTCCCTGACCGAACCGGACAAGCTTTCAGATTTCGGCTGGTTCACGCGCAGCGATCTGCCGCAGCCGCTGTCGGCCTTTGCGCAGACCGCGATCTCGCACCTGACGCCCGAGCAATTCTCTTAAGATAACTCCGTCGCTCTATTCCGCGCGCAGCGCCGCCTCATAGGCCAGCCGCACCCATTTGGCCATCAGATCCGGATCGTCATAGGCGTCATCCGGGATCGACCAGTAAGGCATCTTCACCGGCTTGCCGCTCTTGCCGTCATAGGTCCATTGACTGGCGCCGGCATCCGAAAATTCAGGTGAACTCACCTCGTCGGCCTTCAGCAGCATATCACCGCGAAACTCGAGCGCGACGATGCGGCCGAGATGATAGATGCCCTTGCCGCCGAACATCCGCTTGACGGTGACCGGCCCGAGGCCCTGAAACATCTCTTCGATTTCAGCCGCGTCCATGACCTCGTCCCGCCCTAGCGCGTGTGGTGATAATCGCGGTTCATGTAGAACAGCGCCGGCCGCGCCTCGTCGAAACGCACCGCGACCACCTCGCCGAAGATGATGTGATGCGTGGTCATTTCCTTGATCTCCGTCACCCGGCAATCGAAGGAGGCCAGCGCGTCCATCAGGATCGGCGCGCCGGTGACCAGCTTGTCGAATTTGCCCGTGGAGAAGCGGTCGTCATTCTCCACCTTGGTACGGCCGGAAAAGGCATCGGCAAGCGCCTGGTGATGGGCGCCAAGCGTGTTCAGCGCAAAGATACCGCTGCGAAAGAAGATCTCGTTCTTCGGATTGCTGTTGTTCAGGCAAACAAGAACGGTGGCAGGGCTGTCGGAAACCGAGCAGGCAGCGGTGATTGTCACGCCGCGGCGCTGCTCGCCGACGGATGTGGTCACCAGCTGAACGTGGCCGCCAAAGCGGCTCATCGCATCCCTATAGAGGCTCGGATCGATCGGTTGCTTGCTCAACAAAACTCTACTCCACCCGACGTCGCCGGCATCTCGTTGGATAAGCATTATGACCGTGATGGTTTACCTTTTCTACAAACTCCGGGCGAAAAGCGTCCGATCCGTGCGTTTTTCTTTGACGATCGGTGCCGGACGGATAAAAGAGCAGGATAAACGGTAGGGGCGTATATCCTTCATGACTATCTCACGTGGCTTGGGGCTTTTTCCGCTGCTGCTTCTGGCAGCCGGTGAATGCCATGCGGCCGGCGTGACGATCGGCGTCGTTGCGCCGCAGTCGGGCAATTTCGCCCCCCTCGGCGCCCAGGTTGTTGCCGGAGCCGAAGCGAAGATTCGCCAGGATGGCGATACGATCGTTACCGTCAACGAGCCTTGCGAGGACAACAGCGGCGCTGCGATCGCGGACGCCCTGATCGCCGCCAAGGTTCAGGTCGCGGTCGGCTTCCTTTGCGCCACCACGCTCGATGGCGCACTTCCAAAACTCAAGGACGCCGGCATCCCTGCCATCACCGTCTCGGTGCGCTCCCGCATATTGATGGAGGACGCCATCAAGAATGACTGGCCGCTCTTCCGTCTAGCGCCCTCGGATGGCGCCGAAGCGGCCAAAATCATCGAGGTCATCCTGCACGACTGGGCGTCCAGCCCGATTGCCCTCATCGAAGACGGTACGATCCATGGCCGAGAGCTGACCGAAGCCGTTCGCAACGCGCTGGAGCAGAACGGCCTGAAACCTGTTTTCACCGACACTTACCGGCCCGGTCAGGAACAGCAGATCGCGCTCGTTCGCCGACTAAGGAAGGCCGGCGCGACCAAGGTTTTCGTCGGCGGCGACCGCAGCGACGTGTCGATCATCGCCCGTGACGCAGCAGCCGAAAAGATCAAGCTCGACCTGCTCGGCGGCGACGCCATGCGGGCGGCGGACCAGCCGCTGGCTCTGGCGGACGGCGTCTCGGCGGTTGTCCTGCCCGACGATACGGCCCGCGCCGACGCGTCGCCTGCGGGCGTCGCCCTTCGCGCCGCAGGGGTCGAGCCGGAAGGCTATGTCCTACCCGCCTATGCAGCCGTCGAAATTGCCATCAAGGCGACCCAGGATGCCTCGGCGGACGACAGACCCGTCGCCCAGCATCTCGGTGGCACGCCGTTCGATACTGTCATCGGCAGGATCGCCTTCGACGGCGGCCACGAGCTTGCCGACAACCCCTACCAGCTGATGCAGTGGCGTTCCGGGGCATTCGTGCCGCCTGGCGCGCCGGCTCAATAACGCCTGCCCGGTCACGCGACTTCACAGGCGACTTCAACGGAGAGAGAGACAATGACCCAGCCCATCCGCATCGCACCATCCGTCTTGGCAGCCGACTTCGCTAAGCTTGGCCAGGAAGTGCGCGATGTGACGGCGGCCGGCGCCGACTGGATCCACCTCGATGTCATGGACGGTCACTTCGTCCCGAACATCTCCTTCGGCCCCGATGTCATCAAGTCGCTGCGATCCTATACCGACGCCACCTTCGATTGCCATCTGATGATCGCGCCTGTCGACGACTATCTCGAAGCCTTTGCCAAGGCCGGTTGCGACCGCATCACGATCCATGCCGAAGCCGGCCCGCATCTTCACCGCTCGTTGCAGACTGTCCGCAATCTCGGCAAGAAGGTCGGCGTCACGCTCAATCCGGCAACACCGCTTTCCGTCTTCGAAAATGTCCTCGACGATATCGACCTGATCCTGATCATGTCGGTCAATCCGGGCTTCGGCGGCCAGAAATTCATTCCCTCCATGGCCGACAAGATCGCCGCCGCCAGGTCACTGATCGGTGACCGGCCGATCGATCTGGAAGTCGATGGTGGTGTCACCATCGAAACCGCACCTGTTATCGGCAAGGCCGGCGCCAACGTGCTGGTCGCGGGCTCCGCCATCTTCAAGGGCGGCTCGGTGGAAGCCTACAAGTCGGCGATCTCGGCCCTGCGCAGCGCCGCCGAAGGCCAGTCCAAGTAATGCCAATCGCAGTGCGTTGCTGATGCGGGAACGGCTGAAGGCGGCCTATCCGCCCCACCCCGACCTCATCGTTGGCGCGCTTCTCTGGGGCGTGCAGATGCTGGTCTCGGCCATGTTGGCGCTCTACATGCGCAATCGCATGGAGACCAGCCATGCCGCTGAACTCGCCATCCTCTTTTTCGCCGGCGGCCTGCTTTCCTGGCCGTTCATGCTGCCGCTCGGCCGCTACTTCGCACACCAGCGCCGGATCGAAACCCGGTTTGCCGCCTTCTTCGTGGCGCTGTCAGCAGGCACCATCCTGATGACGGCTTTCCTGTTCGCGATGGACTACCGCGTATTCTATTCGCGATGGCATGCCTCCCCCGGCTCGACCATCTGGCTTTTCCAGTTCATTTTCACCGGCGCAAGCTCGGTCTACCAGTTTGCCGTCCTCGGTTTGCGGATGTACTTTCCGCTTGGTCTCATTTGCCTACTCGCCACCAGTTTCGCGCTTGCCAAACGCATGCGTTGAGATTGCCGCGCGTCTTTGCTACACGGGCGCAAACATTCCTTTTAGAACGAAAGCAGGAAGCCATGATCCCGCGCTACTCCCGACCCGAAATGGTTGCCATCTGGTCGCCCGAAACCAAGTTCCGCATCTGGTTCGAGATCGAGGCCCATGCCTGCACCGCTCTTGCCAATCTGGGCGTCATCCCGCAGGAATCCGCCCGGACCATCTGGGAAAAAGGTTCGGCCGCCGAGTTCGACGTCGCCCGCATCGACGAGATCGAAGCCGTTACCAAGCATGACGTCATCGCCTTCCTGACGCACCTCGCCGAATTCATCGGCCCCGACAGCCGCTTCGTCCACCAGGGCATGACCTCGTCAGATGTGCTCGACACCACCTTCAACATTCAGCTGGTCCGCGCCGCCGACCTGCTGCTCGCCGACATTGACCGCGTTCTCGCGGCGCTGAAAACCCGCGCTTTCGAGCACAAGGACACCGTCCGCATCGGCCGCAGCCACGGCATCCACGCCGAGCCGACGACGATGGGCCTGACCTTCGCCCGCTTCTACGCCGAAATGAATCGCAACCGCGACCGCCTGATCGCCGCCCGTGCGGAAATCGCCACCGGCGCCATATCCGGCGCCGTCGGCACCTTCGCCAACATCGATCCGAGCGTCGAGGAATATGTCTGCGAACAGCTTGGCCTCGCCGCCGAGCCGATCTCGACCCAGGTCATCCCGCGCGATCGACACGCAATGTTCTTCGCCACCCTCGGCGTCATCGCCTCGTCGATCGAGAACGTCGCGATCGAAATCCGCCACATGCAGCGCACCGAGGTGCTGGAAGCCGAAGAGTTCTTCTCGCCGGGCCAGAAGGGCTCGTCGGCCATGCCGCACAAGCGCAATCCGGTATTGACCGAAAACCTGACGGGTCTCGCCCGTCTCGTGCGCATGTCGGTCGTTCCGGCGATGGAGAACGTCGCCCTCTGGCACGAGCGCGATATCAGCCACTCCAGCGTCGAGCGCGCGATCGGCCCGGACACCACGATCACCCTAGACTTCGCGCTGAACCGTTTGGCCGGCGTTGTCGAGAAGCTGGTGATCTATCCCGAAAACATGCTGGCCAACATGAACAAGTTCAAGGGTCTGGTCATGAGCCAGCGCGTTTTGCTGGCGCTGACGCAGGCAGGCGTTTCGCGCGAGGACAGCTACCGTCTGGTCCAGCGCAACGCCATGAAGGTCTGGGAAAAGGGCGCCGACTTCCTTGAGGAACTGCTGGCCGACGCGGAAGTGCGTGCCGCACTGTCGGAAGAAGACATCCGCGAGAAATTCGACCTCGGCTACCACACCAAACATGTCGACACCATTTTCGCCAGAGTGTTCGGAAACGCCTGATCGGTCCGTTTGTCGATTGGTATCAAGTCTTGGACGGCGCCCTTCGCGGCGCCGTTTTCCGTTTGTCTTTCTGCGCCTTCGCATCCCCGATTTTCTGTCGCACGGCGGCGGCTGTCTTGCCGGACTTCGGCGCGGCTGGAGCTGCTGCCTTCTTCTCCGGCTTGCCGGCACCGGCCGCCTTGGCCACCAAGCGGTCCAGATGCTTCAAGTCCTCTTCGTCGAGGTTCTCGATGCCGATGAACTTGTTTTCGGCATGGCTGGTGAGGATGAGTTCGTCGAGCTTGGCCTGTATCGCCCGCGTATCGCGGGCCTGAGCGTTCTGCAGCACGAACACCATCAGGAAGGTGATGATCGTCGTGCCGGTGTTGATCACAAGCTGCCATGTCTCGGAATAGTCGAATACCGGCCCGCTTGCCGCCCAGACCACGACAAGCACGAACGCAGCCACGAAGGCCGCAGGCTTGCCCGCCCATTCCGACGCGGTGGTCGCAAAACGGGTGAATATATGCTCGGTATTCGCCATGGTTGCCTCCCTCAAAGCCTGATCCAGTCAAACTCCGCGTGGGGCATTGTGTTCCGTGGCCTGGGAGCCGTCTCAGACGATTGGTGGCGCCACCAGCTTGCGGTAGAGATGCCACGTCGAATGGCCGAGGATCGGAATGGCAAGCGCCAGCCCGACGAACAGCGGAATAGTGCCAATCGCCAGCGACACCGCGACCATCAGGCCCCAGCAGAATACCGGCACCGGATTGGCGATCGTCGCCCGCAGCGACGTCTCCATCGCCGCAGCAAGACCGATGTCGCGGTCGAGCAGGATCGGAAAGGTCACCACTGTTGTGGCCAGCACGATAACTGCAAAGCCGAAGCCGATCAGGTTGCCCCACAGGATGAGCTGCATGCCTTCGGGCGTGCCGAAGACCTCGGACGAAAAGGCCGAGATCGTTCGCGGAAACACGTCGCCGAACACGTTGGCGTAGAGCGTCTGCGCCGCCACCAGCCACACCACGAAGAAGGCGAACAACATCAGGCCACCGGTGACGATGGAGGGAAAGGCCGGCGACCGCGTCACCTCGAATGCATGTCGCCAAGACGTATCCATGCCCGCCTCGCGACGGCGGCTGATTTCATAGAGACCGATAGCCGCGATCGGGCCGATCAGGGCGAAGCCCGACATCAGCGGAAAGATGACTGGCAACAGATTGGCGCTCGACGTCGCCACGGCAAGAACGATGCCGGCGATCGGATACATCAGACACAGGAACACGTAGTGCGACGGCTTCTCCCGGAAATCGGCGATACCGAGCCGCAAGGCGTCGAACACATCGGCAATGCTTATTCTGTTGATGACCGGACGCGCATAGACATCGCTCGCACCGGACATGACGTGAAATGCCGTCATGGCTTTCTCCTCCTCTGACAGGCAGGCTCAACCAGGCAGGCCAGTGGCGAAAGCATCGGCGACGCCGACAAAGATCGCGACCGGCAACCTCTTGAATGTAACAAAAAACAGCGCTTCTGTCGCGCTTTCCCTTGACAACAGGCGCAAGCTTTCTCACATCGGCGACACCATGAAAGCTTCAGACGCCGATATCCTCATCATCCCCGGTTACACCAATTCCGGCCCCGATCACTGGCAGAGCCGCTGGGAAGCCAAGCTCAGCACGGCGCGCCGCGTCGAACAGGCCGAGTGGTCCAAGCCTGTACGCGACGACTGGGCGGACAGGATCGCCGAAGAGGTGAACGCTTCGTCACGCCCGGTGGTGCTGGTTGCCCACTCGCTCGGCGTTCCCTCGGTGTTGCATGCGATCCCGAAATTCCGCAAGCCCGTCGCCGGCGCGTTCCTGGTGGCGCCGCCGGATGTGGCCAACCCGGATATCCGTCCGAAGCATCTGATGACCTTCGGGCCCTACCCTCGCGACCCCCTGCCCTTCCCGGCCATCACGGTCGCCAGCCGCAATGATCCGTTCGGCACATACGAACACGCCGACGATATAGCGGCAAGCTGGGGCTCGCTTCTGGTCGATGCGGGCGAATCGGGCCATATCAATGCGGATTCGGGTCACGGCCCATGGCCGGAAGGCACAATGGTGTTTGCGCAATTCCTCAGTCGCCTGAAGCCCTGACGTCGTTCCGCGGCTGGCCGTTGCCTAGCCGCGTCGCCGGCATCAGTCGCCTTCGCCGCGAACCAGAAAAACGCTGGCCAGACCCGCCAGAACGATGCACTGCATGATGAACATAGGCCAATCCTGAGCCATGGCTGTCCCTCCATGCTGCCTATATAGGGCGCGGAACGCGCTAAGCCCTCTATTCTTTTAGGGAGCAGCTGTTGTTGCAAATGACATGATCGCGAGGACTGGACACACCGCGATGATTGCTCTGTTATTAATGGCTAATTAATTCAATAAAAGCACATTGATACACGCCAGACGAGCGAGTGCGAGCATTGAACCAAAAGAGCCCCGATCAACCATCCGGTTCGAGCAGCGACGGCACCACCGTGTCGCCCGGGAACACGGCTGATCGCGAACTTTTGGGTCTCGTCGAACGGGAAAGCCGGTGGAACTACGCGCTGGTCGGCTCGGGACTCGGCGTTTGGGATCACAATCTCAGCCTCGGTACACGGTATTACTCCGACACCTGGAAGACCATGCGCGGCATGGCTGCCGACGAAGAGGCCGATGGCGACTACGACACCTGGATCGCATTGATCCATCCTGACGACCGGGAATTCGTGGTCCAGGCTATCGACCGCCAGAATGCCGGCGACCAGAACTACCAGATCTTCCAGTATCGCGAACGACACAGGCTCGGTCACTGGATATGGATCGAATGCCGCGGCGCCTGTGTCGAATGGGACGCGCATGGAAGGCCATTGCGCCTTGTCGGCACCGATACCGACATCACCGCTCGCAAGGAGGCGGAGGAGCGGCTGGCGCACATGTCCCGACGCCTAGATCTTGCGCTCGATATCTCCGGTATCGGCGTGTTCGAAGCCGACCTCGATACCGGTACCGTCGAATGGGATGCCCGCCTTCTGGCAATCTACGGCATCAAGGATGCCGCCACCGCCGCCATAACCGACGCCTGGACGGAAAGCCTGCACCCAGACGACAGGGATCGCGTGACGGCGACAGTCGCCGAGAATATCGCACGTGAGGGCGGTTTCCAGCAGGAGTTCAGGATTATCCGCGGCGATGGCGCAGAGCGCGTTATCAAGGCAAAGACGGCTTTCTTTATCGACGGCAATGGCCATCGCAAGCTGATCGGCGCCAACTGGGACGTGACCGAGGAGGTCATGCTGAACGCCGAGCTGAAGCGCTCCAAGACCCTTGCCGAGGCGCGCAACATCGAACTGGAGACCGCGAGAGAAAGCATTGAACATCTCGCTCTGCACGACTTCCTCACGGGCCTGCCGAACCGGCGATATCTCGACCGGAAGCTGGAAGAGCTGTCTGCCAGATCGGACAAGACCGAGCAGTCGCTCGCCGTGCTGCACATCGACCTCGACCGCTTCAAGCAGATCAACGACACGCTCGGCCACCGGGCCGGCGACGCGATGCTGAAGCATGCCGCGGCTATCCTGAGCGAAAACGTGCGCCCCGGGGATTTCGTCGCCCGCATCGGCGGCGACGAGTTCGTCATACTGTGCAGCGACGACATCACCGCCAAGAAGATCTCGAACCTTGCGGAACGCATCATCAAGGCGCTTGGCCGGCCGATCCGCTACGAACACCACGACTGCCGCTTCGGCGCCAGCGTCGGCATTGCAAGCGACAGCGGACCGATGCTGGATGGCAAGCAGTTGCTGCTCAATGCCGACATTGCCCTCTACCGCGCCAAGGGCGGCGGCAGGAACCGCCACGAGTTCTTCTCCACCGATGCCCGTCGCAAGGTCATCGCCAGCAAACGATTGGCCGACGATATTCTGGTTGGCCTTGAACGCCGCGAATTCGTTCCTTTCTATCAGCCGCAATTCGACGCCCGTACGCTTGATGTGACCGGCGTCGAGACGCTGGCGCGCTGGCAGCATCGCGAGCAGGGTCTGCTGACGCCCGACCGCTTTCTCACCATCGCCGAAGATATCAACGTCGTTGCCTCAATCGACGGTCTCATGCTCGAACAAGCGCTCGTCGATCGCGCCAAGTGGGAGAGCGAGGGCGTATTCATTCCCAAGATCGCCGTCAATGTCTCCGCCCGGAGACTTGACGATCCGAACCTCGGAAAAAAGCTGAAGGCGCTGAAGATCGCTCCCGGCACCATCGCCTTCGAACTGCTGGAATCGATATCGCTCGATGATTGCGACGATGCCGTGATCACCAACCTCAGACAGTTCAGGCGCCTGGGTATCGATATCGAGATCGATGATTTCGGCACCGGCCATGCGTCGATCGTCAGCTTGCTGAAGCTCAGCCCGAAGACGCTGAAGATCGACCGCGAGTTGATCCGACTGCTGCCCAGCTCGGCCGAACAGCGCAAGCTCGTCCGCTCGATCATCGACATCGGCCGATCGCTGAACATTCTGGTCACCGCCGAGGGCGTGGAAACCATGGAGCATGCCCGCATCTTGGGTGATCTCGGCTGCGACGTACTGCAAGGCTATGCCCTTGCCCGCCCGATGCCCGCTCTGCAGATCCCATCCTTCATTCGCGCTGCCGGTTGGCGCTTGGCTGCCATCCCCTCGCGTGCCGGACACGCAGCCGCCTCGCGCCCTGCAATCAAGGGTTCGGCCTCCAAATAAACCCATGCAAAACCACGGCTCGCAGCGCCAATCGTATCGCCTCGTCTGAAAAACCTGTAAACTGCCAATGAAGAACCTTCGATTCTCATGAGCGGCGCTCCGGTTGACCGGAATCCGGGGAAGGAGTGACAGGCGGATTGTGAAACCCTCGCTTTTCCTTTATGGGGACGCCACGAGATCGATCCACTCGCGCTAATCCCAAGAGCGCCAACGACAAGAGAACAATCGCAATGAACCGTCGCCGCCGTATTTACGAGGGCAAGGCCAAGATTCTGTATGAGGGACCCGAGCCAGGCACGCTGATCCAGTTCTTCAAGGACGATGCCACCGCCTTCAACAAGAAGAAGCACGAAGTCATCGATGGCAAGGGCGTTCTGAACAACCGCATTTGCGAGTTCATCTTCAACCATCTGAACAAGATCGGCATCCCCACGCACTTCATCCGCCGCCTCAACATGCGCGAGCAGTTGATCCGCGAAGTCGAGATGATCCCGCTCGAGATCGTCGTGCGCAACGTTGCCGCCGGCTCGCTGGCCAAGCGCCTCGGCATCGAGGAAGGCGTGGTCCTACCGCGTTCGATCATCGAGTTCTACTACAAATCGGACGCGCTCGAAGACCCAATGGTCTCCGAAGAGCACATCACCGCCTTCGGTTGGGCCAACCCGGCCGAGCTCGACGACATCATGGCGCTGGCGATCCGCGTCAACGACTTCATGACCGGTCTGTTCCTCGGCGTCGGCATCCAGCTCGTCGACTTCAAGATCGAATGCGGCCGCCTCTACGAAGGCGACATGATGCGCATCATCCTCGCCGACGAGATCTCGCCCGACAGCTGCCGTCTCTGGGATATCGACACCCAGGAAAAGATGGACAAGGATCGTTTCCGTCGCGATCTCGGCGGGCTTCTCGAAGCCTACTCGGAAGTGGCGCGCCGCCTCGGCATCATCAACGAGAACGAGCCAGTGCGCGGCACCGGTCCTGTTCTTGTCAAGTAACCAACATATTCGGCTAAGAAAGACAGGGAAGACAAAGTGATCAAGGCTCGTGTAACCGTCACGCTGAAGAACGGCGTTCTCGATCCGCAGGGCAAGGCAATCGAAGGCGCGCTCGGCGCGCTCGGTTTCGACGGCGTCGGCCATGTCCGCCAAGGCAAGGTCTTCGACGTCGAGGTCGAAGGCACCGACAAGGCCAAGGCCGAAGGCGACCTCAAGGCCATGTGCGAAAAACTCCTCGCCAACACCGTTATCGAGAATTATACTATTTCTCTCGACTAGAGGTTGCGGAGGTTGTCCGATGCCTGAAGTGACCAGAACTGATGTATGAACTTATGAAGCGCGTACATGCAGACATTACTGAACTGAAGTTCGGGCAACACGAGTTGAAGGTGGAAATGAATGCGATGCGCGGAACGCTGGTCTCCGGGCAACAGGACATTCACAACATCTACGGCGTGCTCGACCGTCACGATCAACGCCTCGAACGCATAGAAAACCGTCTCGAACTTCGAGAACTCGCAGAAGCACAAGCAAGGTTTGAACAACACCCATGAAATCCGCCGTCGTTCAGCTTCCGGGCCTCAACCGCGATCGTGACATGATCGCCGCTCTCACCAAGATCTCCGGCCAGGCGCCGGTGACGATCTGGCAGACGGAGACCGACATTCCCGATGTCGACCTCATCGTCATTCCTGGTGGATTCTCCTATGGCGACTATCTGCGCTGTGGCGCGATTGCCGCCCGCATGCCGGTCATGCAGGCGATCATCGAGAAGGCCAAGAAGGGCGTAAAGGTCCTGGGCGTCTGCAACGGCTTCCAGATTCTGGTCGAAGCAGGTCTTCTTCCGGGCGCGCTGATGCGCAATTCGTCGCTGAAGTTCGTCTGCCGCGAGATCAAGCTGGAAGTGGCCAACGCCGAGACGGATTTCACCCGCGCTTACGCCAAGGGCCAGATCATCCGCTGCCCGGTTGCCCATCACGATGGCAACTACTTCGCCGATGCCGAAACGCTGGCAAAGATCGAGGGCAACGGCCAAGTGGTGTTCCGTTACGCCGAAGGCACCAATCCGAACGGCTCGCTGAACGACATCGCCGCCGTCATCAACGAGGGCGGCAACGTACTCGGCATGATGCCGCATCCGGAAAACCTCATCGAGGCAGCCCATGGCGGTTCCGACGGACGGGCATTGTTCGCATCCGCGCTCGACGTAATCGCCGCCTAACCTTCCACGCGCAAGAGGCCATTCATCTGGTCCACCGGAGCAAGATCGATGCGCCCTCGCCTGTCCCTGACGTCAGTTCTCGCCATTGCCGCAACCGCGGCACTGGTCGCCTCGTGCCAGACGAAGACACCGCCGCCCTCCTCGCAGGATCGCAGCGCGCTGTCGACGATGGAACGCGTCGCGGTGGCCGCAAACAATTGCTGGTTCAAGTCGGGCGACGCGACCTTCGCCGCCTACAGGCTGGCGCCGGAGCTGAACTCCTTCTCCGGCCGCCCGCGCATTCTGGTCGTCCACAAGGGAAGCCCTGAAAGCCGGCCGCTGCTCGTCGTACAGGCGGAAGGCAGCCCCTCCAAGCTCGACGCCTTCGGCCCGATGATGGATTCGCCAGCGCGCCCACGGATCGCCCAGGACGTCACCCGCTGGGCTGGCGGCAACAAGAGCTGTAGCTAGCCGGCGCGCGGATCCCGTGGGGATCAGTCCCAGAAGAAAGACTTGGCGACTTCCTTGCCGGCATCCGCCCGGCTGACGCCAATATCAAGCAGCTCCGCATCCGTCAGATCCCGCAGCACACGGCGAGTCGAGCGCTTCTGGCACCATAGCATCATTCCGTTCCAGACGGCGCGCACCCTGCGGATGGTGTTCGTTCCAAGCACACCGGCATCAAATGCGGTGGCTTTCCCGGATTGTCCCTGTCTCCAGGCAGATACATTTTCTTCCCTGGCTTCATGTACGGCAGACACGTCTATATCCAATCGTTGATTGTACGCATCCCGTGATAGTCTTGACATACAAAGGGTGACAATCTACAAAATTGTCATCATGACAAATTGGCTCCCCGATCTCTCGTCCGGTTCCGGTCCGGTTTATCTCAGGCTTGCGGACACTATCGAATCCGCCATTGCCAGCGGCGCATTGCCGGCCGGAAGCAAGCTGCCGCCACAGCGCAATCTTGCTTATGATATCGGCGTGACAATCGGTACAATCGGCCGCGCATATGCATTGGTGCACGAGCGTGGCCTCGTTGCCGGCGAGGTTGGGCGTGGCACTTATGTGCTTGACCGGGCTGAAACAGCACCAGGCAATCAGCCCGATCCGCTGACGATTGCCTTGGGCGGCACCAGGACAATTGATGCGCCTGCCGGAAAGATCCGCTTCGACACGACCGCGGCACCGGATCTCGGTCAGGGCAGGATCATCGGCCAGATACTCGCCGATGTCGGGCAGCAGCACATGTCGGAAATCTCGTCCTACTCGCGCGTCTTTCCGCAAAACTGGTATGAAGCCGGGCGCCGTTGGCTTGCGCGCAACGACTGGGCGCCGGATGCCGAAAACATCGTGCCGACGCTCGGCGCGCACGCGGCGGCAATCGCGGTGATTTCGGCGGTCTCCTCACCTGGCGACAAGATCGTTTTCGAGAACCTGAGCTACACCCAGGTCAGCCGCAGCGCCCGCATTCTTGGCCGCCGGACGATCACCGTCGATTCCGACGAGCACGGCGTCATTCCAGACGACTTCGAGCGCCTGTGTCAGCAACAGCACCCGAAACTCGCCTTCCTGATGCCGACGGCGCACAATCCGACACTGGCGACCATGCCCTTCGAGCGCCGCGCCAAGGTCGCAGAGATTGCCCGCCGCCATGGGGTCTGGCTGATCGAGGACGATCTTTATGGCGGCATGACCGGCGATGAAAATCCGCTGCTCGCATCGCTGGCGCCCGACCGCACCTTCCTGATCAGCGGGCTGTCTAAATCGGTCGCCGCCGGCGTGCGCGGCGGCTGGGTTGCCTGCCCGCCGCATTTCGCCCAGCGCATCAAGGTCACCCACAAAATGATCACCGGCGGCCTGCCCTTCATCCTGGCCGAGACCTGCGCCCGTCTGGTCGAGAGCGGGAAAGCACACGAGATCCGAAAGACCAGCATCGTCGAACTCGCCGCCAGGGAGAGATTGGCGCGGGAGCGGCTGCAAGGCTTCGATTTCGTCTCCCACCCGCACGTGCCGTTTATCTGGCTCAAGCTGCCGGAACCGTGGCTGTCGGGCACCTTCAAGAACGCGGCCTTCCGCGACGGCGTCCTCATCGACGACGAGGACGAGTTCAAGGCGGCCCGTACCGACAAGGTCTATCACCGGGTGCGGATAAGCTTCTCTTCACCCAAAAGCCGAGACGAGATGTCCGACGGGCTGATGATGTTGCGACGGCTTCTTGAGAGCGGCGGCGCCGGCTACGACGGCGAAATCTGACCTGTTGCAGATTGGCAGCAGCCGCGGAATTCCGCCGCTCTATCAGCAAGAGCGCTTTACCGACTCGAAATCAGTGTTACGTCTTGTCTGAACGCCGGTGATTTGCACTGGGACGAGGGCAGTTGCATTGAATATTTACAGAACGACACAAGGCGGCCTGAAAATTGCCTTGGCGGCGCTTGCCGCAAATATGTGTTCGATGGTGCTACCGCTGCATGCGGAAGAAAAGATCTTCGATGAGTTGCGCTTTGGCGCATCTGCTTCTGTTCAGGGCGGGCATAGCCACGAAGACGGCGTTTTCCCTGAAGTGACCGTCTTCTTCGATCCCTTCGGTCAGGATGCGGCGACAGACTGGAAACAGCAACTTGCCCGACCCCGCATCAACATCGGGACATCGATAGGCACATCGGGCGAAGCGACGCAGGTCTTCGGCGGCCTCGCTTGGACCGTCGATTTCAACGAGAAGATTTTTGCCGAGGCCGGCTTCGGCGGTGTCTGGCACAACGGCAATCTCGGCTATAGTGATGACGGCCCGGAACTGGGCTGTCATTTTCTGTTCCACGAATATGTCGGCGCCGGCTATCGGTTCGACAAGCACTGGAATGTCTCGGCCCAGATCGCCCATTCCTCGCATGCCAATCTCTGCGATGGACCCAACAGCGGCATGACACGCGCGGGCATCCAGGTCGGCTACAAGTTCTAGGCGCCATTACAATCGCTTTCAAACGCCCGCTCTCTGTGAACAGCGGGCATTTTCCTGTCGCGCGTTTCTTTGACTTAGGCTAAAGACACCGAAATCGCGCAACGGCAGGGACTTCGCAGAGCTCATGACCATTTCCAATACCCGCCCGATCACTCCAGAACTGATCGCAGCCCACGGCCTGAAGCCGGACGAATACCAGCGGATACTGGACCTGATCGGCCGTGAGCCGACATTTACCGAGCTCGGCATCTTCTCGGCCATGTGGAACGAGCACTGCTCCTACAAGTCCTCCAAGAAGTGGCTGCGCACGCTGCCCACCAAAGGCAAGCGCGTCATCCAGGGCCCGGGCGAAAACGCTGGTGTCGTCGATATCGATGACGGCGATGTCGTCGTCTTCAAGATGGAAAGCCACAACCACCCGTCCTACATCGAGCCCTACCAGGGTGCGGCGACCGGCGTTGGCGGTATCCTGCGCGACGTCTTCACCATGGGCGCCCGCCCGATCGCCGCCATGAACGCGCTCCGTTTCGGCTCCCCGGATCATCCGAAGACCCGCCACCTCGTCTCCGGCGTCGTCTCCGGCGTCGGCGGCTATGGCAATTCCTTCGGCGTTCCGACGGTCGGCGGCGAAGTCGAGTTCGATGCGCGCTACAATGGCAACATCCTGGTCAACGCGTTTGCAGCCGGCCTTGCCAAGTCCGACGGCATCTTCCTCTCCGAAGCCAAGGGCGTCGGCCTCCCCGTCGTCTATCTCGGCGCCAAGACGGGCCGCGACGGCGTCGGTGGCGCGACGATGGCCTCGGCCGAATTCGACGAATCGATCGAAGAGAAGCGCCCGACCGTTCAGGTCGGCGACCCCTTCACCGAAAAGTGCCTGCTGGAAGCATGCCTCGAGCTGATGCAGACCGGCGCCGTCATCGCCATCCAGGATATGGGTGCAGCCGGCCTCACCTGCTCCGCCGTCGAAATGGGCGCCAAGGGCGATCTCGGCATCCTGCTTGACCTCGACACGGTTCCCGTCCGCGAAGAGCAGATGACCGCCTATGAAATGATGTTGTCGGAAAGCCAGGAGCGCATGCTCATGGTCCTCGAGCCCTCAAAGGAAGAGGTCGCCAAGGCGATCTTCGTCAAGTGGGGTCTCGATTTCGCCATCGTGGGCAAGACCACCGACGACCTGCGCTTCCGCTGCGTGCATCAGGGCGAGGAAGTCGCGAACCTGCCGATCAAGGATCTCGGCGACCAGGCACCGGAGTACGACCGCCCATGGCGCGAGGCCGACAAGCGCGCGCCGTTGCCGGCGAACCTCGTCGCGGCTCCGGCCGACTATGGCCAGGCGCTGCTGCAGCTCGTCGGCTCGCCAAACGAATCCAGCCGTCGCTGGGTCTACGAACAGTACGACACGCTGATCCAGGGCAACTCGCTGCAGCTGCCGGGCGGCGATGCCGGCGTCGTTCGCGTCGATACGCATCCGACCAAGGCGCTTGCCTTCTCCTCCGACGTGACGCCGCGCTATGTCGAGGCTGATCCGTTCGAAGGTGGCAAGCAGGCCGTCGCCGAATGCTGGCGCAACATCACCGCGACCGGCGCCGAGCCGCTGGCCGCCACCGACAACCTCAACTTCGGCAACCCCGAGAAGCCCGAGATCATGGGCCAGCTGGTACAGGCCGTGAAGGGCATTGGCGAAGCCTGCCGCGCGCTCGACTTCCCGATCGTATCGGGCAACGTCTCGCTCTACAATGAAACCAACGGCGTCGCGATCCTGCCGACACCGACCATCGCCGGCGTCGGTCTGCTCGGCGACTGGAAGAAGATGGCTCGGATCGGCAGCGCTTCGAACGGCGACAAGGTCATCATGATCGGCGCCGACGGCAGCCATCTCGGCTCGTCGATCTACCTGCGCGACATCATCGGCAGCAGCGACGGCCCGGCGCCTGAGGTTGATCTCTTCGCCGAACGCCGCAACGGCGACTTCGTTCGTTCTGTGATCCGCAATGGCCAGGCGACCGCCTGCCACGACATCTCGTCCGGCGGCCTGGCGTTGGCTCTGGCCGAAATGGCCATGTCCTCGGACAAGGGTCTCAAGATCAGTCTCAGCGAAGGTCGTGGCGAAACGCATGGGCTTCTCTTCGGTGAAGACCAGGCGCGTTACGTGCTGACCGTCCCGGCCGACGTCGCCAACTTCGTTTGCGCCAACGCTGAAGGTGCTGGCGTGCCCTTCCGCCGCCTCGGCACTGTCGAAGGTGATGCACTTGTTATCGACGATCTGCTGACGCTGCCAATTCAGCAATTGCGCCATGCCCATGAATCGTGGTTCCCTGAGTTCATGGACGGTCGCGATACGCTCGCTGCCGCCGAATGATGCGCAAGGAGTAATCGGTCATGGCTATGAAACCCGGTGACATCGAAGACATGATCAAGGCCGGCATTCCCGGCGCCAAGGTGGTCATCCGCGACCTCGCCGGCGACGGCGATCACTACGCCGCCGAAGTCGTCGCTGAAGCCTTCCGCGGCAAGAGCCGTGTACAGCAGCACAAGATGGTCTACGACGCACTGAAGGGCAACATGGGCGGCGTGCTGCATGCCCTGGCATTGCAGACGTCGGCGCCCGAGTAACGCCTGAATCGATGAACGATGGAGATGCGCGGCTCGATACCGCGCATTTTTCGTTTGGGGGATTGTCATGCGACGATCCGATGTCATGCACGTTCAACCTGTCGCCGATGGCTCCGCACATCGGCCTCCATGGACAATTCACCGACCGGTGACCGAAATTCGCCGTCAGCCCGAGGCGTTGGCAGACGCGCGTGTCTTGGCTGGAAAGACGCGATCCTGACCGCATCCATGATCGCCTGATAGATGTCCCGCAACATCGTCGGACCTCCTGTCGGGGCTTGATTACCCGTGACCATTGAATGCGGGTTGCCCTTGGTGTTCAAACGAGCTTATCGTGCGGTTCGCATGACTTGAGGTTATCGATGAAACGTGGACGCCTGCCTTTGACCGCATTGCGCAGCTTCGAGGTGGCGGCGCGCTTGCGCAGCTTCACGCGGGCTGCCGACGAGCTGCTGATTTCGCAATCGGCCGTCAGCAGGCAGGTGCGTGAATTGGAACGACAGCTTGGCCAACCGCTGTTCGAGCGGCGCCACCGAATGGTCGTCCTCACGGCTCCAGGCGAAGCCTTGCTGGCGGTGCTGACCCGGACGTTCGACGAAATCGGCACTTCCCTCGACAAGATAAGGGCGGAGCAACCACCTCAGACGCTGGCGATCAGTGTTGAGCCGTCATTCGCAACAGGCTGGCTCGTACCGCACCTTGCCGCGTTTCGGCAGTTACAGCCTGACATGGACCTGCTGCTCGACGCCGATCCTCGCCCTATCGAGTTCCGGACCAATCAGGCGGTGCTTGCCATCCGCCACAGTGTCAACAAAGCAGCCTGGCCGCGCGTCGAAAGCCGGCACCTTGCCGACGTCAAGATGATACCGGTCGCCGCCCCACATCTGCTCGACCGCCACGGACCCTTGAGAGGCCCCGCCGACCTTATGCTATTTCCGCTGCTGCATGAAGACGATCGCGATCTATGGCAACACTGGTTTGCAGCCGCCGGCATAGTGACGGAAAAGCCGCGCGGCTTTGTCTACCCCGATGGCGGGCTTGTGCTTCAGGCGGCGGTGCGCGGCGAGGGAATCGCGCTGCTGGATCAGATGTTCGCCAAGGACGAGCTGGCAGCCGGGCGGCTGGTGCAACCGTTCGAACTCTCCATTCCACACGGAGCATATTGGTTGGTCGCCAAGCGTTTCGCCGATATTCCCGGCCCTGCCGAGACCTTCGCGAACTGGCTGCAAGCCGCTCTGGGAGTGGGCGGAACGCCGTAAAAACACT
Organism: Hyphomicrobiales bacterium; assembly: GCA_900470805.1. GTDB lineage: Bacteria > Pseudomonadota > Alphaproteobacteria > Rhizobiales > Rhizobiaceae > Rhizobium. The sequence continues at coordinate 368,853 of UCCA01000018.1, forward strand.
AAGCATACGGCCGCCAGCGTTACGCAGGCGCAACAACATCGCATCCAGTCGCCTGACCACCGGTTTTTTTGGTCGCAGCGGCTGGAATTCCGGCCATCACATGCTATCTAAGTCCAACGATTGAAACGGCGGGCCTTTAACTCGCCTGTTGAAAGGATTAGGTCCCATGAGCGGCATCAACGAATTCATCGACAACGAAATCAAGACCAACGACGTCGTCCTCTTTATGAAGGGCACGCCGCAGTTTCCCCAGTGTGGGTTCTCCGGCCAGGTCGTGCAGATTCTCGATTACATCGGAGTCGACTACAAGAGCGTCAACGTGCTCGCCGATTCGGAGATCCGCCAGGGCATCAAGGATTACTCCAGCTGGCCGACGATCCCCCAGCTCTACGTCAAGGGCGAGTTCATCGGCGGCTGCGACATCGTCAAGGAAATGTTCCAGGCTGGCGAGTTGCAGCAGCACTTTCAGGAAAATGGCGTGACCGTTCGCGGCGCCGCGTGACCTGACCGGTCACCGGGCGTCCGCCCGGTTTCCATTTCTGTATTTTGAGTCCGAGGCGCTGTGCTGAACAGCGCCTTGGCCTGTTTTTGGGAATTAGATTGTGACAGATTCATCACAAGCCGCGCACGTGGGTCGCATCCCCATGGGCAAGGGTGAGTTCATTGCGCTGGCCGCCTTCCTGATGGCGATCAACTCTCTGGCCATCGACATCATGCTTCCCGCTCTGCAGCAGATCGGCGCCAGCCTCAATGTCGAAAGCGAAAACCATCGCCAGTTCGTCGTCTCGACATACCTTCTCGGCTTCGGCGTCGCCCAGCTGGTTTACGGCCCGCTGTCGGATCGCTTCGGGCGTCGCATCCCGCTTCTTGCCGGCATCGGCATCTATATCTGTTCCGCGCTCGGCAGCGCGCTCGTCCCGACCTTCGAGGGACTGCTGATCCTGCGCTTCATCCAGGGCCTCGGCTCGGCTGCAACCCGCGTCATTACCATCTCCATCGTTCGCGACGTCTACGGCGGCCGCCAGATGGCGGAGGTCATGTCGCTGATCATGATGGTCTTCATGATCGTTCCCGTCATTGCGCCGGGCAGCGGCCAGATCATCATGCTGTTCGGGAGCTGGCACCTGATCTTCGTGTTCATCGCCGTGCTGGCCGCGATCATTGCCGCGTGGGCCTATATCCGGCTGCCCGAAACCCTGCGCCCCGAAAATGTCCGGCCGTTCACCGCCAAATCGATCCTCGGTGGCTTCAAGCTGGTTTTGACCAACCGCATCGCGCTTTGCTACACCATCGCCAGTACCTTCATCTTCGGCGCGCTGTTCGGCTTCATCAATTCGGCACAGCAAATCTACGTCGGGATTTATGATCTCGGCGTCTACTTCCCCTTCGCCTTCGCCGGAGTCGCCGTCTTCATGTCGATGTCATCCTTCCTGAACTCGCGGCTTGTCGGCAAGTTCGGCATGCGTCGGCTGTCGCACGGCGCCCTGCTTGCCTTCATATCAATCAACACCATCTGGCTGCTGGCCCTGATGTTCGGTCCTCACCCTATGCCATTCTTCCTGTTCATCGGATTTTTTGGCCTGGCGATGTTCAATTTCGGCTGGATCGGCTCGAACTTCAACTCGCTGGCCATGGAGCCGCTCGGCCATGTTGCCGGCACCGCCTCTTCCGTGCTCGGTTTCATGAGCACGGTCGGCGGCGCGCTGATCGGCGCGGGCATCGGCCAAGCCTTCAACGGCACGGCCCTGCCGATGGTTGCCGGCTATTTCACCGTTTCGATTATCGGCCTGATCTTCGTGCTGATCGCCGAAAAGGGGCGCCTTTTCCAACCACATAATCCGGCGGTCTGATCGCTCCAAACGATCCCGCAATTTAGGACACACCATGACGCCGCTCCACAAGCCACACACCGAAAACCAGGGGTCCAGCCGTATCGGCATGGGCTTCCTCGAATTCGTCATCACCATCGCCATCATGACCGCCAGTGTCGCCATGGCGATCGACAGCATGTTGCCCGCCCTGCCCGCCATCGGCCACGCGCTCGGCGTCGTCAACGCCAATGACACGCAGCTCGTCATCGGCGTGTTCTTCCTCGGCTTCGGTGTGTCGCAGATCGTCTTCGGCAGTCTGTCGGATACCTTCGGCCGTCGCAACATCATGCTTGGCGGTCTTGCGGTCTACGTGCTGGCCATGTTCGGCGCTGCTGCCACCGGCAGTTTCGAAATGCTGCTGGTCATGCGATTCGTCCAGGGGCTGGGCGGCGCGGCCGTACGCATCACCACCATGTCCGTCGTCCGCGATTGCTTCGGCGGTCGTGAGATGGCGCGTGTGATGTCTTATGTGATGATCGTGTTCATGATCGTTCCGATCATCGCGCCATCGGTCGGGCAGCTGATCATCACCTATGCCAACTGGCACTGGATTTTCACCCTGCTCGGCATCGTCGGCGCCGTTCTCTTCGTCTGGGCAGCGCTCAGGCTGAAAGAATCGCTGCCGAAGGAAGAGCGGATCCCGCTGTCATTCGGCAATGTCGCGTCTGGCTTCAGGACGGTCCTGACCAACAAGATCACTTGCGGCTACATGATCGGCTTGACCATGTTCACCGCAGTCATCAGCGCCTATGTCATCTCGGTGCAGCAGGTTTTCGGCGAGGTCTACGGCCTCGGCGACTGGCTACCGATCGCCTTCGCGGCGACCGCCGGCGGCATCGCTGTCGCCAACTTCGCCAACGGATTCTTCGTCCGCAAGTTCGGTATGCGCCGCATTTCGCACGTCGCCATGATCCTGTTCACCGTCATCTCGGCCATCGGCTTCTTCGCGGCGCTGGGCGGCAAGCCCGACTTCGCCTTCGCCTATGCACTGTTCACGATTCTCCTGATGATGTTCGCGGTCATCGCCACCAACTTCACCGCCATCAGCCTTGAGCCGATGGGCAACCTTGCCGGCACCGCAACCTCGATCACCGGCTTCGTCTCGACCACCTTCGGCGCCATCCTCGGCGGCGTGGTCGGTCAGCTGTTCAACGGCACCGTGCAGCCGCTTTTCGGCGGCTTCGCGCTGTTCGGCCTTGTCAGCATCATCGCCACGCTATGGGCCGAAGGCGGCAAACTCTTCACCCATCCGGGCGACGATCCTCAGCTGGATCCGGGCGCGGGGCATTTCTAAAAAAGGCCCGCCGGATTGGCGGGCCTTTTTTCATCACATCGTAAACACCTCACGCCGCAGCAGCTCCCAGCTCGCCTTGTCCGGCGCGATCAGCAGGCCGCCCTCGAAGTGATGCGGGAGATAGGCGGAGCCGTCGAAGTGGGCGGCGTGGGCGCCGGCTTCCTGCGAGATCAGCGTTCCGCCGAGATGATCCCAGGGCATCAGCTTGTTATAGGCGAGATAGTGTACATGGCCGCCGGCGAAGGTCCGGTATTCATGCGCGGCGCAGCGATAGTTCGAGACGAAGCGGACCTTGGCAAGGTTGCCCATCACCTCGGCGCGCTTATCCTTCGGCAGAAAACCCGTCGATGCCATGCCGGTCATATGTTCGAGCGCCACCGGCGTCGCAACCTTCAGGCGTATCGCTTCTCCGTCCGGGCGCTTCAGCCATGCGCCGCTGCCCTTTTCGGCGATAACCCAGTCGTCGCCCATCGGATCGTAGATGATGCCGGCGATCGTCTCGCCGTTGGCGACCACGGAGGCCATGACGCCAAAGGCCGGAATGCCGGATGCGAAATTGAAAGTCCCATCCACGGGATCGACGACGATCGCCAGCGACGCGCCCTCAAGCTTGTCGAGTAGGTCAGGGTCGGCCGCCACGCTTTCCTCGCCGATGAACAGCGCCTCCGGCCATAGTGCCGAAACCTCCGCCTTGATCATCCGTTCGGCCTGCAGATCGGCCTCGGTCACCAGATCCGTCGCCTCGCTCTTGGCGCGCACGTCGTCGCTGCCGAGCCGCCGGAACCGGGGCAATATTTCCGCCTTCGCCGCCCGCCTCAGGAGATCGGCAAGCGTCGTTACATCTATCGTCGAGGTCATGGTCAGTCCTTCTTTGCGCAGGTCTGTGCTGGCCGCCTGTCAGAGGGTCTTCGGCGCGGCATCGCCTGCCATCAGGCCGGCGAAGTCGAAAAGCTTGGGGTCGAGCAGATGCGACGGGTTCACATGCGACAGCGCCCGCAGCATTGTGTCCTTGCGGCCGGGCATGCGCCGTTCGATATCGGCGAGCATGTCCTTCATCGCATTGCGCTGCAGCCCGTCCTGCGAGCCGCAGAGGTCGCAGGGAATGATCGGGAACTGCATGGCAGCCGCGAATTTGGCCATATCGTCCTCGGCGCAATAGGCGAGCGGGCGGAGAACCATGAGGTCGCCTTCATCGTTTAGGAGCTTTGCCGGCATCGACGCCAGGCGGCCGCCGTGGAAGAAGTTCATGAAGAAGGTTTCGAGGATGTCCTCTCGGTGGTGGCCGAGTACCAGCGCGTCGCAACCCTCCTCGCGGGCGATGCGATAGAGATTGCCGCGGCGCAGGCGCGAACAGAGCGAGCAGTAGGTTCCGCCGGCGGGCACCTTCTCTTTCACGATCGAATAGGTGTCGCGATATTCAATCCGGTGCTTCACGCCGATCTTGGTGAGATAATCCGGCAGGATATGCTTGGGGAAGTTCGGCTGGCCTTGGTCGAGATTGCAGGCGATGAGTTCGACCGGCAAAAGGCCCCGCCACTGCAGGTCCAGCAGCAGCGCCAGCAGGCCGTAAGAATCCTTGCCGCCCGATACGCCGATCAGCCAGCGCTTCTGGCCGTTGAGCATGCCGAAATCGTCGAACGCCTGACGAATCTGCCGAAGCAACCGTTTGCGCAGCTTGTTGAAGGACACCGAGCTTGGCGCATCGGCAAACAGAGCATGCGCGATGCCATCGCCGATATCCGGCGCTTCGAGTTCATCGGCGATATTGGCTGCGATATTCATTCTCTCGTCCAAATCAGGGTCTTGCATCCCGTCTAGCAGAAAGCTGCGCGCCAACACAGCATCAATCGCCGAAAACCGACCATCCGGTGCGGGCAGCCAGCATCTCCAGCGCAACGGCACCGAGCTGCGAATTACCGACCTTGTTCAGGCCGGGAGACCAGACTGCCATCGAGGCAATGCCCGGTGCCACCGCAAAAATTCCGCCGCCGACGCCGCTCTTGCCGGGCAGGCCGACGTGATAGGCGAAGTCGCCGGATCCGTCATAGTGCCCGCATGTCAGCATCAGCGCGTTGATGCGCCGCGCCCGCTTCGGTGACACCACGGAGTGCCCGGTGACCGGATTGCTTCCGCGGGCAGCAAGAAACAAACCAGCCCTTGCCAGCTGTTCGCAGCTCATCGACAGCGCGCATTGATGGAAGTAGAGGCCTAGAACATGCTCGACGGGATGATCGATGTTGCGGTAGGCGCGCATGAAATTGGCGAGTGCGAAATTGCGGTATCCGGTCTGCGTTTCGGATTTGGCGACCTTGTCGTCGATCGACACCATCTCGTCGTCAGCGAGGTAGCGCACGAATCGTAAAAATTCGCCGATCGCCTCGCGCGGTTCATGTCCCGCCAGCACCACGTCGGCAACCGCGATGGCGCCAGCATTGATAAACGGGTTGCGCGGAATGCCGGCCTCCTGCTCGAGCTGCACGATCGAATTGAAGGCGGAGCCGGAGGGTTCGCGTCCCACCCTCTTCCACAACCCCTCGCCGACCTTGCCGAGCGCAAGCGTCAGCATGAAGACCTTAGAGATACTCTGGATCGAGAACGGTACGGCGGCGTCGCCGACGCTGTAGACCTTGCCATCGACCGTAACCACCGAAAGCCCGAATTGGGCGGGATCGATCTTGGCGAGCTGCGGAATATAGTCCGCCACCTTGCCCTCGCCGATGCGCGGGGAAAGATCGGTGTAGATGCTGTCGAGGACTGCCTGCAAATCCGTCATCGTCTATCTCCAGATAGCAAAAAAGCCGCCTTGAGGGGCGGCTTTTCCGTCTGCGAAAACGTCGCGATTAACGCGAGTAGAATTCGACCACCAGATGCGGTTCCATGATGACGGCGAAAGGCACGTCAGCAAGAGCCGGTACACGAGCGAAGGTGGCAACCATCTTGTTATGGTCGACTTCGATGTACTCCGGAACGTCGCGTTCAGCCAGGCTGACTGCTTCGAGAACCGAAACGAGCTGCTTGGACTTCTGACGGACTTCGATCACATCGCCGGCCTTGCAACGGTAAGAACCGATGTTGACGCGGACGCCGTTCACGGTCACGTGGCCGTGGTTGACGAACTGGCGAGCAGCGAAGACGGTCGGAACGAACTTGGCGCGATAGACGATCGCATCCAGGCGGGATTCCAACAGACCGATGAGGTTTTCAGAAGTGTCGCCCTTGCGGCGGGAAGCTTCAGCGAAGATCGCGCGGAACTGCTTCTCGCGCAGGTCACCGTAGTAACCCTTGAGCTTCTGCTTGGCGCGCAGCTGCACACCGAAGTCTGAAAGCTTGCCCTTGCGGCGCTGACCGTGCTGGCCCGGGCCGTATTCGCGGCGGTTCACCGGGGACTTAGGACGACCCCAGATGTTTTCGCCCATACGGCGGTCAATTTTGTACTTAGACGATTCGCGCTTGCTCATCGTATTTCCTTTCAGAATGTTACACTGGCTTTTTTACAAACCAGATCAAGGAAACACGCCCTCCTTTGGCCCCTTTTTGGGAGGCCCGACAGGATTTTCCGGTTACGCGAACTGGAAACTCCACGGGACATGTCAAATGAAACACGGGACATTGCTGCCCCGTGCTGGGCCGGTCTTTAGGGGGAAGCCACTGGAATGTCAATCACAATCCTTGGGCGACACCGTCAAGGCCGCGCTATTTAAAAGACGCTGAAGGCCTCACTTCATCCCGAGCTTCTGGGTCTTCAGGCCGAGCGCATCGCTGATCGTGTAGAACAGGTCCGTCTGGTCGGTCAGACCACTGACATTGGCCGCGCGCGGGCCATAAGCCGCGATGCGCAGCTGCGAACCGGTATGACCCTGGTCATCGACCTCGTCGGAATTGCCGTAGCTGACGGCCATTACCGCGCCGTCCTTGGTGATCAGCGCTTCGGTGAGGCCGGGGGCCTTGGTATCGGCGCTGATGATCTGGCTGGCATGCGCGTGGTCGGCGGTGACGATGACGAGCGTATCGCCCTTCTCCTGCGCGAACTTCAGCGCTTCCTGCACGGCTTCGTCGAGGTCTACGGTCTCGCCAATCTGGCCGCAGGGATTGGCGGCATGATCCTGCTTGTCGATCGAGGCACCCTCGACTTGCAGGAAAAAGCCCTTTTCGTTGGCGCTGAGCAGCTCGATCGCCTTGGCTGTCATCTGCGCCAGCGTCGGCGTGGCTGACGTGCGCTTTTCGTTCGGCTTGCAGACGACAGGCTCTTTTTCGATGTTGCCATAGTGGCTGGCCTGCGGGCCCTGCCAGCGGATCGGCATGTTGCCATCGGCAAACAGGCCGAGAACCGGTGCGTCGTCACTCGCCTTCTTCACGGCAGCAAGCTCGTCGGCATTCGAAACGATCTTGTAGCCGCGCGCTTGCGCCTGCTCGCGCAGCGTCTTGTCTTTCCACTCGCCGGCCTTGGCCGCCTCGCCGAAGCTCTTGGCGCCGCCGCCGAGTGTTACGTCGGCGCGGGCGTTGATCAGCTGTTCGGTGATCGAGCCCTTGCCACCGTTTTCGAGCGCATTGCTGGGGCATTTTTCCGTCGTGGATTGAGGTCCGTAGCACTTGCGCTGCGTCACATGCGCCACCTGCACGGCGGGAGTTGCGTCCTGGAGCTCGGCGGTAGAGACGTTGCCGGTGCCGAGACCGGCAGCCTTTGCCTTCTCCAGCAGCGTCTCGTGCGCCTCTTCGCGAATATCGACGCCGATGGCACCGTTGTAGCTCTTGACGCCGGTGGCCCAGGCGGTGCCGGAAGCGGCGGAATCGGTCACGTAGCTCGGCTTGCCCGTCTTTTTGTCGAGCGAATAGTGCGTGTACTGGCCGGTAACAGGCAGGGCGTCGATGCCCTTGAAATACTGGCCGGCGCCGACCGCATAGTTGCGGGCGATGGTGATTTCGGAATCGCCCATGCCGTCGCCGATCAGAAGGATCACATTTTTCGGCCTACCATCGACGATCGCGGCCCGATAGGCTTCCGTGGTGTCGCCGGAAATGCGACGTGCACCGCCCGGCGCGCTGAGGTCTTCGCTGGCGCCGCGCTCGAGCAGCTTGCCTGCATCGGCAGCATAAACGGGTTGAATGGCAACGGTTGCGAGCAAGACGGCCGCAAGCGTCCGGGACACATGGCGACGGGTGTTGTTTGGCATGGCTGACATCTCCTTTTGACAGAAAGCGTGCCTCGAAGGGCATGAGCGCCTTATCCACCCCAGAGATGAACTGGATGTGACAGCGGCAACCCTATCGTGCAGGCGCGACAAATTCACGTCCAATAATATCAGAGGGAAACGGCAGCCAGCGGCGCGATACTTATTCCGCGGCGGACCGAACGTCGTCCACGTCAGCCGCATTGGCATCGCCAGGCGCCGTCTGGCAGTTCATGTCGGGGAACGCGACGATCCGCTTGCCGGAAAAATCCGTGTGCACGACGACGGTGCCCTGCTCCTCGAAATAGCCGAGCAGGCGCCGGGCGCGACGTGCCGAATGCGTTCCGTAGGCCCGGGCGATCCTGGCATCAGAAGGGCATGGTTCGCCAGTGATAGCGGCCTTGGCAAGCATCAGGAACACGCCCTGCAGATCGTCCGTCACGCCCGATGACAGCGACAAAGCCATTGCCCACGCTTCCGTCGCTGCTGTTTCGGCGTCAACACCGGAGCGCGACACCGCCACCCTGCGGCGGAATTCCGGCAGCGACATCGGCGCTCCCGGAACGCGTCGCATGCGAAGCCGCACGAGAAACTCCTGGTAGAGCACTGCATCAGTGCGGAAGCCGGAGCCCGGATCATTGAGGATCTCGTTGAGAACGGCGGCAAGCCGTTCCTCGCGGTCTTCGCTCGACATTTCGGGCTGGCTGGGCCGTCCCTCGACGGGCTGCGGTGCGCTGGCCGCGGGTGCTGAGCGTGACAGTTCCGCCAGAATATCGGTGGTCGGCCGTGGCGCCGGCGCGGCGCGGCGTACGATCGGCCGCTGGAACTCTTCGGGATCCGGCGTGAAGATCAGGTCCTCGACATCCTGCGGCGAGTCCGGCAGCGGCATCAGCTTCGGGCTCGACGAGCGCGCCGAGGTCTCGACATTGCCGATCTGGATCGGCAGCGGCCGACGCGACAGAGCCGGCCCGAGCGCGACGAAATTGCCGCGCTTCAAATCGCGGAACATTTCGGCCTGCCGCCGGTCCATGCCGAGCAGGTCGGCGGCGCGCGCCATGTCGATATCGAGGAAAGTGCGGCCCATCAGGAAGTTGGAGGCTTCGGCGGCGACGTTCTTGGCAAGCTTGGCCAGACGCTGTGTCGCGATCACACCGGCAAGGCCGCGCTTGCGGCCGCGGCACATCAGGTTGGTCATCGCGCCGAGCGACATCTTGCGGGCATCGTCGGAGACCTCGCCGGCAACCGACGGCGCGAACATCTGCGCCTCGTCGACGACGACAAGAACCGGGTACCAGAACTCGCGATCGGCATCGAACATGCCGTTGAGGAAAGCGGCGGCGGCCCGCATCTGCTGCTCGACCTCCAGCCCCTCCAGCGTCAGCACGCAGGAGACGCGGTGCTGGCGGATACGGTTGGCGATGCCGGCAAGTTCCGCTTCGGTGCGTTCGCCATCGACAACGACATGGCCAAACTTGTCGCTCAGCGTGACGAAGTCGCCTTCGGGATCGATGATGACCTGCTGTACCCACTGGGCCGATTGCTCCAGCAGGCGCCGCAACAGATGCGACTTTCCGGAGCCGGAATTACCCTGCACCAGGAGACGGGTGGCCAGCAGCTCCTCGATATCGAGCGTGGCCGGATTGCCTCCCGACGCCGATCCCATATCGATACCAACCTGCAAGTCCCATTCCCCTTCTGAAAGCAAGCGCACTGTTTAGCAGATTCGCGGCGGGATGCTCGTGCCGATCGACGAAACCCACAGCCAATACTGCAAGATCGAATCAGGCTGCCTTGTCGGCCGTAATATCGCTTTCGTCCTGCTCCCTCGTTGGGATCAGCATGCGTGTAAACAGCAAGCTGATCGCCAGCGGAACCAGCAAAATGCCCAGGCCGACGCGTAGCCCGAAGGCCTCGGCCACGAAGCCGATCGCCGGCGGTCCGACGAGGAATCCGCTCAGCGCGATGAATGTCAGGATGGCAACGCTCGACGCCGCCGGCCGGTCCGTCAAGCCGGCGGATGCCGTGACGGCGAGCGGAAAGCCGACGGATACTCCGACGCCGATTGCCGCGAAGCCGACAAGCGCCACCGTTGTTGTCGGCGCGAACAGCACGATCAGCATGCCGGCCAGCGAGGCACAGCCGCAGGCACGCGCGATGGCGACCGCCCCGAACCGGCTCTTCATGTAGTCGCCGCCAAAACGCCCTGTGGCCACGAGGCAAGCGAAGACCGAATAACCAAGGCCGGTCAACGCGCCCGTCGCCAGCAACACATCCCTAAGATAGACAGCCGACCAATCCGCGATCGCCCCCTCGGTCATGGTGATGCCGAATGTGAAGGCGCAGATGCCGAGCAGCGCCGCACTGGGCAGCTTGAACGGCACGCCCGGCGCCTGTGATGCCTCGGCCACGGGATCGGCGCCCAGCGGCAGCCGAACACTGACCAGCAGCGACGGCAGCAGCAATATCAAGGCCGTCAAGGCGATCGACCAGTTGGCCGGCATGTGCAATGCCGCAGCACCCACCCCGAGAAGGCTGCCAACCATGATGCCAAGGCTCCAGAACCCGTGGCAGCGACTCATGATGACAAGGCCCGTGGTCTTTTCGGCGCGATCCGCCTCGACGTTCAGGCCAAGCTCAAGCGTAGACAGCGTGACGCCGAGAAGCATCAGCGCGAAAAACAGCGTGGTCATGCTGCCGGCAAAGGTCATCAAGGTGCCGACCGGCAGGCCCAGAAGCACAAGGGCGAGATCGGCCGGCCCCATGCCGAGCTTTGCCTGAACATCGGGAATGCGCGGCAGCCAGCTGCCGAAGGCGATCGGCTGCAGGAAGAAGATCAACATCACAAGTCTTTGAAACGGCATCTAGCATTCCCCTGTCCGCCGATGCGTAACGCATTGCGGACGATTCCCCGTCTTCGAACTTGCGATATCGACACCGCAAAGAAAAGCGCCTGCGGCACGAAAGATGCGCGAAGTGTCAGGCGTTGCAAAAGCGTATCACCGGGTAGTAAGGCCGAAACCCTGCATCAGCCGCTTTGTCGGAAAATCGGGGTTGCCCGATGTGAAGACGGCGAAGTCGAAGTTGTCGGGGTGAACCGCGCCCGCCACCTCTGGCACCAGACTGCGCGCACGGCGTGCAATCGCTTCTGCCGGATCCAGCCAATCGACCGGCCACGGTGCAAGCCGCCGAAAGGTGTTGGCCATGAAGGGGTAGTGCGTACAGGCGAGAACGACGATGTCGGTCTTCTTCCCGTCCTTCTCAACGAAGCACTGATCAATCTCGCCCATGACCGCCTCATCGGACAGCGCGTCGCCGCGAATATAGGCTTCCGCCATGCGCGCGAGGTTTTCCGAACCGACCAGCCGCACATAACATTGCTGCGCGAACGACTGGATCAGATCGCGTGTGTATGCGCGTTTGACCGTCCCGGGCGTTGCCAGCACCGACACCAGCCCCGAGCGCGTCCGCTCCGCCGCCGGCTTGATCGCCGGGACGGTCCCGACAAAGGTCATCTGGGGAAAGGCGGCGCGCAGGTCGGCACCGACGAGCGTAAAAGCTGTGTTGCAGGCGATGATGCAGACCTCGGGGTCATGCTCGCGCAGCAGTCTTGCAAACAGATCGATGATCCGTTCCTTCAGCGCCTGCTCCTCCCAGCCGCCATAGGGAAAGCCGGCATCGTCGGCGACGTAGATGAACCCGCGCTCGGGCATCAGCACCCGCGCTTCGCGCAGCACCGTCAGCCCGCCGATCCCCGAATCGAAGACCAGGACGGGTTTCAGCTCATTCGTCGCTGCTGTCATCGTCTGGCCGATCCTTGACGTCTGCGGGGGCATTTGCGGGGAACCGGCCACCGCGCGGCGTCTTGCGGGTGAAACGGTCAAGCGAGGAGACGACGCCACGCAGCACGCTGATCTCCTGCTTGGAGAAGGCGCGGCGCGACAGCACCGCCCGCAGATTGTCGATCATTTTCGACTTTTTCTCGGCAGGATGGAAATATCCGCGGGAATCGAGCGCATCTTCCAACTGGTCGAACAGGCCGAACAGCTGATCCTTGGTCGATGGCGTCTGTTCCGTCGCCTGGAACGGCACCGACGCGACATCGTCCATGCCAGATTTCATCCATTCATAGGACATCAGCAGTACGGCTTGGGCGATGTTCAGCGAGGCGAAGGCCGGATTGACTGGAAAGGTCACGATTTCGTCGGCCAGTGCCACTTCCTCGTTGGTCAGCCCCCAGCGCTCGCGCCCGAACAGAATACCGGTGCCCTCGCCGGCGCGAAACCGTGCCCGCAGCGTGTCGGCGGCGACGACCGGCGAGCGTACCGGCTTGAAACCGTCGCGCTCGCGCGCCGTCGTCGCGTAAACGAAGTTGAGGTCGGCCAGCGCCTGCTCCAGCGTCTCGAACACCTTGGTGCCCTCGATGACATGATCGGCTTTCGAGGCGGCGGCCTGCGCCTTTTCGTTCGGCCATCCGTCGCGCGGGTTGACCAGACGCAATTCGGACAGCCCGAAATTCGCCATGGCGCGCGCCACCATGCCGATGTTCTCACCCATCTGCGGTTCGACCAGAATAATGACGGGACCTTCCGTCAGAAGAGGACGCTCGCTGTTCGTGCCTGCCATGAAGTCATAATCCTTTTGCTAGGCGCGCAAATAGCCAAGACCACGGGAAACGGCAAGACTTATGCATCGGGATAGAGCCGGTCGAGCGTCGAGCCGATCATGTCGAGCCCATGCCGCCAGCCCTTGCTGGCCTGGGACTGGCCGATGGGGGAATGGTGCCGGGTCGTGGAGATCGGGACCTTGCGATGGACAAAGAAACACTCCGAGCGCCGCTCGGCGGCCGAGGCGACGCGCGCAAGGCTGGCGGCGATCAGATCTTGCGCCTCCGCATCCTTGATCGAGGCGTCACGGTTCTTGGCCATGACCCGCGCCCAGTAGGTCGCCGCGAGAAAGATCGCCAGCGTCTGGCGAATATGTCCCGGCCGGGTGACAACGGACCAGGACGAGCCCAGTGGCCGCGCCGTCGTCGCCAGATCCTTGTAGGCCGCGTCGAGCGTCTGCGACAGGCGGATCAGGGCGTTGCGCGGTTCGCCGCCGGCTGCCGCTTTCAACAGAGCGTCCAGTGCGGCAAACCATTTGCCGAGCACCACGTCGAGCGCGCCGCGGGTGCGAGCCGGGAACACCACGAAGGCAACGACCGTGCCGATCGCCGCCCCGAGCGCCGTCTCCTCGACGCGCAGCAAGAGAAGATCGAGCGTCAGCGATCCGATCATCCCGTAGACCAGGCACAGCGCGATCGACACGAAAAATGTCATCGTCGCGTAGGACGTCTGCAGGAAGTAGAAGGCCAGAAAGATCGACAGGCTGGTGATGACAAGCGACGGCGCCAAGTGTCCGCTGAGAACCGTGGCCAGCACAAGGCCGATGCCGATGCCGAACAGCGTGCCGATCGACCGCTGCAGCGCCTTCATCGCCGTGTCACCGCGCGAATTGGTGTTGGTGAACACCAGGAACGAGGCCAGCACCGCCCAGAACCAGCGCTCCCGCGATAGAGCCAGACCAAGCGTCATGGCGATCGCCGCAGCCAGAGTAATCTGCAGCGCCGCGCGCATCAGCGGATTGTTGAGCGAAAAGTCCGGCTTCGCTGCGACGGTCGGAATATCTGCGACGGCAGCAATCTCGGCAAACCCGCTCTTGCGTCCCTCCCCGATTGTCTCGATCAGCTCCGCCTGCGCCTTTCCGAGCCGCACCAGCGCCTGTGTCGCTTCTTCGTCATGGTTCTCGTCGGGCGATGCAGATGGTCGAACGACCCTGCCCTCGATCACATGATGCACAATGTCGAAGGGCGGCAGCTTTTGGGCGCAGAGCATGATCGCGCCCTCCGCTGCCAGATGCGCGTCGAATAGCCGGATGGCAAGCTCTCCGGCCGGCTCGGTTCCCGGATCGAGAACACCGCTTGGTGGCCGCGGGATAAAGCTTTCCGCCATCAGCACCACGTCCTTCAACCGCTCCTCGAGCTGATTGAGTTCCTGCCGGTCTTTGTCGGATACGTGCCCGTCCGCCGCCAGCGCCGCGATCTTGAAGAGGATCTGGTTGATCCTCCCGCTGACGCTCTCCAGCGATCGCAGCAGATCACGCCGCCAGTCGTCGGGAAGCACAACGGAGCGCACCGCATGCGCGATCAGCGACGACACCACCGGGCCGATCGCCACCAGCGGCAGCTGCGCGATCGGCGGCTGGAAATAGGCGCCGAGGAAGTAGGACATGAAAGCGAACATGCCGATGGCATGCCCGCGCGGGCCGATGACGCGGGCAGACGCTGCAAGGAAGATGATCAGCAGAAAGGCGGCGTCCGAGACATAGCGATGCCCCTCGAGACCAGCAGCAATGACAACGACCACAAGGCTTGCAGCGCAGCCAAGCAGGCGGGTGACGAGCTGCCGGGCCCCGCCCTTGTCGCGCACCGCCACGCCGCCTTCAATCGACAGGACGATCCCAAGGCCGTAGGACGCCAGCGGCAATGGAACCAATAGCGTGTGGATCGCCAGCAACGCGCCAAACGACAGGATGACACTCAGCGTGACACGCAACGCCATTCGCAATCGCGACAGCGCCGGATCGTTGGCAAGCAGCCAATCTCGAAAGTCAAAACCGGAAAACAAGCAGTTCAGCCCCAGCGGCAGAGGAGTATCGTATCCACCCACCGGTCAAATACCGTTGCCGGTCTCAAAATCAAATCAATCTTGCGATCACTCGCCCTTGGCGATCAGCACCATGGTGTTTTTCAGCGAGTTCGGCTGTTGGCCGGTTTCGCTTTCGGTGATCACGTCGTCGACGACGGCCTTGCCGCCCTCTTCCACGACCTCGAAGCGCACCGTCGTCAATGCCTGCTTGTCGTCCGCGCCATCCATGCAGGTCTGCTTCTTGAAGGTGACCACCACGTCGGTCGCACCGTTCGCGGCAGGCTTCGGCGTGTAGGTGATGTCCTCCAGCGGGCATGCATCCTCGCCATTGACGATCACGTCATAGTCGAACGGCGAGACGCCATCCTCGTCGGCGGCCGGATTTTTCATGGCGGCGCGATACTTTTCCACGAAATCCTTGCTGTAGATCCGCGCCAGCCGGCTGTCGTCGAAGATATCCTGCCAGTCATTGTCTGCGCCCGACCAGTTCTTGGTGGTCGCGTCCATGATCTCCCTGACCGGCGTCGTGACGTCGGCGGAAAACGCCGGCATTGCAAGGCCCAGCAGAACGGCGAAGGCGAGCGAAATTGTCTTCATGATCAAAATGTCCGAGGCAATGGATTTGCGCGGAGACTAGCCATTTTCGATGACTTGGCAATGGCGCAAAAACACGAGATTCCGCCACGCTTGCGGCTTTGCACTCCGGGCTCACAATGCTATAGCCCTCGGGATTTTATATCACCCACCCGGGACGCCAGTCCCTATAAGCTTAACGAGGCAGATACATGAAGAAGATCAAGGTCGCCAACCCCGTCGCCGATCTCGACGGCGATGAAATGACGCGCATCATCTGGCAGCTTATCAAGGACAAGCTGATCCATCCGTATCTCGACCTCGACATCGACTACTTCGACCTTTCGGTCGAAAACCGCGACGCCACCAACGACCAGGTGACGATCGACGCTGCCCACGCCATCAAGAAGCACGGCGTCGGCATCAAGTGCGCGACGATCACGCCGGACGAAGACCGCGTCAAGGAATTCAACCTCAAGCAGATGTGGAAGAGCCCGAACGGCACGATCCGCAACATCCTCGGCGGCGTCATCTTCCGCGAGCCGATCATCTGCCAGAACGTTCCCCGCCTGGTTCCAGGCTGGACCAAGCCGATCGTTGTCGGCCGTCACGCTTTCGGCGACCAGTACAAGGCAACCGACTTCAAATTCCCGGGCAAGGGCAAGCTCTCGATCAAGTTCGTCGGTGAAGACGGCGCTGTCATCGAGAAGGACGTGTTCGACGCCCCAGGCGCCGGCGTCGCCATGGCCATGTACAACCTCGACGAGTCGATCCGGGAGTTCGCCCGCGCCTCGATGAACTACGGCATCATGCGCGGCTGGCCGGTTTACCTGTCGACCAAGAACACCATCCTCAAGGCCTATGACGGTCGCTTCAAGGATATCTTCGAAGAGATCTACCAGGCCGAATTCAAGGCCAAGTTCGTCGAACTCGGCATCACCTACGAACACCGCCTGATCGACGACATGGTCGCCTCCGCGCTGAAGTGGTCCGGCGGTTACGTCTGGGCTTGCAAGAACTACGATGGCGACGTTCAGTCCGACACGGTTGCCCAGGGCTTCGGCTCGCTCGGCCTGATGACCTCGGTTCTGCTGTCGCCGGATGGTCGCACTGTCGAAGCCGAAGCTGCGCACGGCACGGTCACGCGCCACTACCGCCAGCACCAGAAGGGTCAGGAAACCTCGACCAACTCGATCGCCTCGATCTTCGCCTGGACCCGCGGCCTCGCACATCGCGCCAAGCTCGACGACAATGCCGAACTGGCGAAGTTCGCCGCAACCCTCGAAAAGGTCTGCGTCGATACGGTCGAAGCCGGCTTCATGACCAAGGATCTGGCGCTGCTCATCGGCCCGGATCAGCCGTGGCTCTCGACCACCGCCTTCCTCGACAAGATCGATCAGAACCTGCAGAAGGCGATGGCGTAAGGTCAGCTCTTCGGTCTAAGTTTGAACGGCGGGGTCTTCCCCGCCGTTTTCATGTGCGCAGGAGGTAAGCCATGTCCAACCCACCGATCGAAATCCGCCCACTGGTGCCCTCCGACCGCGCGGGATGGGATCCGTTGTTCGAGGCCTATCTGCGCTTCTACGAATTCGAACTTCCTAGGGAACAGTACGACCTCACCTGGGCTCGCTTTCACGACGATGCAGAGCCGATGCACGCGCTTGGCGCTTTCGACGACGGCAAGTTGGTCGGCATCGTTCATGCGATCTTCCATCGCTCCACATGGCTTCCGGATACCACCTGCTATCTGCAGGACCTCTACGTCGATGAGAGCCAGCGCGGCCGCGGCGTCGGCGAGGCACTGATCGAAAAGGTGGCATTGCTGGCGCGCGACAAGAATGCCGGCCGGCTCTACTGGCTGACGCAGGAAGACAACGCAACGGCCCGCCGTCTCTATGATCGCGTCGCGGTGGCACCGGGGTTCATCCAGTACCGCAAGGCGCTCTGACCACTGCCACAAACTGGCAGTATCGTGTTCTAGACGTTGCCTCGGCGCCGTTGCGCGCCAGATATGATGGAAAACGAGGAGAGCACCATGAGCGAACAACTGACACTCTACACCAACCCTATGTCGCGCGGCCGTATCGCCCGCTGGATGCTGGAGGAAACCGGCATTCCCTACACGACCGAGATCCTGGCCTTCGAAAGCAGCATGAAGGCGCCGGGCTATCTCGCCATCAACCCGATGGGCAAGGTGCCGGCGATCCGCCACGGCAAGACGATCGTCACCGAATGCGCAGCCATCTGCTGCTATCTCGCCGAGACGTTTCCGGACGCCGGCCTGGCGCCGACGGCGGCGGAACGCGGCAGCTATTACCGCTGGATGTTCTTCGCCGCCGGCCCGCTGGAGGCCGCGGTGACCAACCAGGCGCTCGGCTTCAACACGCCGGCCGACAAGAGCCGTATGGCCGGCTACGGCAGCTACGCCGACGTGATGGATACGCTGGAGAAAGCCGTGAGCGCCGCACCCTACATCGCCGGCGATCGCTTCACCGCCGCCGACGTCTATGTCGGTTCGCATGTCAGCTGGGGCCTCGGCTTCGGCACCATCGAGAAGCGAGCGGCCTTTGCCGATTACCTTGCCCGTGTCACCGACCGCCCGGGCTATGAAAGAGCAAGGGCGATCGACGACGACGCAATGAAGGCGATGCAGAAGAGCGCCTAAGCCTCAAACAAGCGGCATGTGGATCTCGGTCAGGAGTTCGGTCGGGGCCACGTCCCGCGGGTTGTTCAGATAATCCTCGAACATCAATCCATCACGCAGCTGCCGGCCGGATGTCGGCAGCCATTCCGCGTATAGCCACTGATAGGCCTTGTGCATGTCTGCATAGGGTCCCTTGTGGCGCAGCACCGCGTATTCGCCGCCATCGAGCGTCAGCGCCTCCAGCGGCGGCTCGATCGCAATTGTGCTGTCGCACGCGACACAGGCGATCGACCGCAGCTGTTCGGCTGGCACGAGATCGGGATCGTCGAAATAGACGCCGATCATCCGCATCTGGGGCTGGGCCAGGCCGCGCGTGTGCAGCGTCCCGAACAGCGTTTCGAACCCTTTGCTGATCTTCATGTAGGAACCGGTATGACGAACGCCGACAAGGGCGATCGGCGCGATCTTCCGTAAGGTAATGTTGAACATGGCTTCGGTCCTTCCGTTGGGTGAGGGTTGGAACTCCGTATGGCTTCCCTCTTTCCGGTAGCGTGCCGGCGGCATGCCGTAGACCGATTTGAAAATGCGATTGAAAGACTGGAGGTTGGGATAGCCGGATCGCCTGGCAATCTCACCAATACCGAGATCGGAACGGACGATATCGCCCGCCGCGCGATGCAGGCGCAGACGCTTGACCGTGGCTGCCAGCGTTTCGCCATGGATCGCACGGTAGATCCGGTGCCAGTGATAGCTCGACATGCAGGCGATCTCGGCAAGCTTGTCCATATCCAGATCCTCGTCGAGATGATCATGGATATAATCGGACACCCGCTTGAGACGGTTCTCGTATAGTGCCCATGCCGTGGTGCCGTTCATTTGTCAGCCTCATGCCAGTTGATCGGCTGGAGAGAAACATAACCCGGTTTGACAAATCCTGCGAAGATTGACGCTGCCAACAAAAAAGGCGGGAGCCAAGCCCCGCCTTTCGAGATCATTCGCATTGAGACGGATCAACCAGCCAGCGCGACTGCCACGGCCTCGATCGCTTCATCTGCCTTTGCTCCGTCTGGACCACCGGCCTGCGCCATGTCAGGACGGCCGCCGCCGCCCTTGCCGCCCAGCGCAGCCGATGCGACTCGGACCAGATCGACGGCGCTGAAGCGGCCGACGAGATCGGGGGTGACCGCAACCACGGCGCTCGCCTTGCCATCGTCGGAGACGCCAATCAGCGTGACGACGCCGGAACCGATGCTGGCCTTGCCGTCGTCGGCAAGCCCCTTCAGATCCTTGGGATCGACGCCCGAGATCGCCTTGCCAAGGAACTTCACGCCGGCGACCTCACGAACCGCCTCTTCGGAGCCTGCTTGCCCCCCGCCCATGGCGAGCTTGCGCTTGGCATCGGCCAGTTCCTTTTCGAGCTTGCGACGCTCGTCCATCAGCGCCTCGACGCGCGAGAGAACCTCGCCCGGCTGCACCTTCAGCGCGCCGGCCAGAGCCTTCACGCGCTCGTCCTGTTCGGAGAGATAGGCACGCGCCGCTTCACCGGTGACCGCTTCCAAACGGCGAACGCCGGAGCTGACGGCGCTGTCGCCAAGGATGCGCACCAAACCGATGTCACCGGTCGCAGACACATGCGTGCCACCGCAAAGCTCGATCGAATAGGGCTTGCCGGCCTTTGCGCCATGCAGACCCTTGCCCATCGCCACGACGCGCACTTCGTCGCCATACTTCTCGCCGAACAGCGCCATCGCGCCCTCGGCGCGGGCATCGTCGACGCTCATCAGGCGGGTGGTCACCGGCGAATTCTGCAGGATGATCTCGTTGGCCATGTCCTCGACCACCTTCAGCTCCTCCTGAGACATCGGCTTCGGATGCGACACGTCGAAGCGCAGACGATCCGGCGTCACCAGCGACCCTTTCTGGGCCACGTGGGTGCCGAGCACTTCGCGCAGCGCTTCATGCAGCAAGTGGGTTGCCGAATGGTTGGCGCGGATATGCGAACGACGGGCGTGATCGACGCTCAGCGCCACGGCGTCGCCTGATCTGATCGCCCCTTCGACGACTGTGCCCGTATGCACGAACAGACCCTCGCCGCGCTTCTGCGTATCCGTGATTTCGATCTTCGCGGTATCGGACGAGATGATGCCGGTATCGCCCATCTGACCACCGGATTCGCCGTAGAATGGCGTCTGGTTGACGACGATCTGCACCTTGTCGCCGCTCTTGGCCTCGCCGACGGCAGCACCGTCCTTGACGATCGCCTGCACAACGCCTTCGGCGGTCTCGGTATCGTAGCCTAGGAATTCGGTCGCGCCGTGCTTGTCGCGCAGCTCGAACCAGATGGTTTCCGTCGCCTTGTCGCCGGAGCCTGCCCAATGCGAGCGGGCTTCCGCCTTCTGGCGCTCCATCGCATCGGTGAAGCCGGAAAGATCGACACTGATTTCGCGGGCGCGCAGCGCGTCCTGCGTCAGATCGAGCGGGAAGCCGTAGGTGTCGTAGAGCTTGAAGGCGGTTTCGCCGTCGAGCATGTCACCCTTGTTGAGCGTCGTTGTCGCATCCGACAGCAGCGACAGGCCGCGCTTCAGCGTCGTGCGGAACTTCGTCTCTTCGAGCTTCAGCGTTTCGGTGATCAGCGGCTCGGCGCGCACAAGCTCCGGATAGGCGCGGCCCATCTGCTGGATCAGCGCCGGCAGCAGCTTCCACATCAGCGGCTCGCGGGCACCGAGCAACTCGGCATGGCGCATGGCGCGGCGCATGATGCGTCGGAGCACATAGCCGCGGCCTTCGGCGGACGGCAGCACGCCGTCGGCGATCAGGAAGGCCGACGAGCGCAGGTGATCGGCGATGACGCGGTGGCTGGCGCGCTGTTCGCCCTCGGCCTTGACGCCGGTCGCCTCTTCCGACGCCTGGATCAGCGCCCGGAACAGGTCGATATCATAATTGTCATGCTTGCCCTGCAGCAGCGCGGCAACACGCTCGAGACCCATGCCGGTGTCGATCGACGGACGCGGCAGGTCGACGCGCTCTTCCTTGGAAAGCTGCTCGTACTGCATGAAGACGAGATTCCAAATCTCGATGAACCGGTCGCCATCCTCATCCGGCGAACCGGGAGGGCCGCCCCAGATGTGGTCGCCGTGGTCGTAGAAAATTTCCGAACAGGGACCACAAGGACCGGTGTCGCCCATCGCCCAGAAGTTGTCGCTGGTCGCGATGCGAATGATACGGTCGTCCGACAGGCCGGCGATCTTCTTCCACAGGTTAAAGGCCTCGTCATCGGTGTGATAGACGGTGACCAGCAGGCGCTTGGCATCGATGCCGAACTCCTTCGTGATCAGGGTCCAGGCATGTTCGATCGCCTGTTCCTTGAAATAGTCGCCGAAGGAGAAATTGCCGAGCATTTCGAAGAAGGTATGGTGGCGCGCGGTATAGCCGACATTGTCGAGGTCGTTGTGCTTGCCGCCGGCGCGCACGCACTTCTGCGCGGTCGATGCCGTCTTGTAGGGCCGCTGTTCCAGACCGGTGAAGACGTTCTTGAACTGCACCATGCCGGCATTGGTGAACATCAGAGTCGGGTCATTGCGCGGCACGAGCGGGCTCGAGGGAACGATCTCGTGGCCGTTCTTCTTGAAGTAGTCGAGGAAGGTCGACCGGATTTCGTTCACACCGCTCATGCTATGCCCTTCAGTGCTGCCCGAGGGCAGGTCAAATCTTAAAAATTCAGTGGCTTTTATCGCTCGCGTTAACCACTGTCCAGCGGCCAAACAAAACCGGCCGCATTCCAATCAAGGAACGCGGCCGGTTTCGACTTATTTGGCAATCGCCGCCGGCTTATTCGCCGTCGGCATCGTTGGCGTCTGGACCGCCATTCTGCAGTTTCTCGGCGAGCAGACCGGCATTCTGGCGGATCGACGTCTCGATCTCGCGCATCATCTCCGGATTGTCGCGCAGGAAGATCTTGGCGTTCTCACGTCCCTGCCCTAGCCGCTGGCTGTTATAGGAGAACCAGGCACCCGATTTCTCGACGATGCCTGCCTTGACGCCGAGATCGACCAGTTCGCCGGTCTTCGAAACGCCTTCGCCATACATGATGTCGAATTCGACCTGCTTGAAGGGAGGCGCCATCTTGTTCTTGACGACCTTGACGCGTGTCTGGTTGCCGATCACCTCTTCGCGCTCCTTGACGGCGCCGATGCGGCGAATGTCGAGGCGCACCGAGGCATAGAATTTCAGCGCGTTGCCGCCCGTCGTCGTTTCTGGCGAACCGAACATGACGCCGATCTTCATGCGGATCTGGTTGATGAAGATGACCATGGTCTTCGACTTCGAGATCGAGGCGGTCAGCTTGCGCAGCGCCTGGCTCATCAGTCGCGCCTGGAGGCCCGGCAGGCTGTCGCCCATCTCGCCTTCGATTTCGGCACGTGGCGTCAGCGCCGCGACCGAATCCACCACCAGCACGTCGACGGCGCCGGAGCGCACCAGCGTGTCGGTGATCTCAAGCGCCTGCTCGCCGGTATCCGGCTGCGAGATCAAGAGATTGTGCAGATCAACGCCGAGCTTGCGGGCGTAGACCGGGTCGAGCGCATGTTCGGCATCGACGAATGCGCAGATGCCGCCCTTCTTCTGGGCTTCTGCAATCGTCTGCAGCGCCAGTGTGGTCTTGCCGGAGCTTTCAGGTCCGTAAATCTCGATGATGCGCCCCTTGGGAAGGCCGCCAATTCCGAGTGCAATATCCAGTCCGAGAGAGCCCGTCGAAACAGTCTCGATCTCGACCACGCTCTCATTCGAGCCGAGCTTCATGATAGAGCCCTTGCCGAACGACCGCTCGATCTGTGAGAGTGCCGCTTCAAGTGCCTTGCTTTTGTCCACCGATTTGTCCTCTACAAGCCGCAATGTATTCTGTGACATTCGATCCACCTTTAGGTTATTGAAGCCGCTCAAGCAATGTCGCCGCCGATGTCGATTTTGTACCGCATTTGTTCTCATCGCGCAAGTGCCGTTCAAAGCGTTGAAAGAAAAAGGTAAAACGGGCTGTGTTCTACATTTGTTTTATCCATGGAAAGCAAAGTGTTACGACTGCCGTCGCCAAGGCGACGGCACATTCGGAAGCCGTTCGATTCGGTCACTTGCATGCTATGAAGCCGGTCCGTGGAGTAGCGGCATGAGCAAGAAGATTCTCGTCCTCGGTGGCGCCCATATCGATCGGCGCGGCCGCATTTCGGGCACGACGGCGGAAGGCGCCAGCAATCCCGGCTCGTGGTCCGAGGAAGCCGGCGGCGGTGGCTTCAATGCCGCCCGCAATCTGGCCCGTCTTGGCTTCGACGTGACGATGATCTCGCCGCGCGGCGGCGACCCCACCGGCGAGATGGTCGGCGAAGCGGCGGATTACGCCGGTGTCCACGACCGCCCTTTCGTCTTTCTCGATCGCAAGACGCCGAGCTACACCGCGATCATCGAGCGCGACGGCAATCTGGTGATCGCGCTGGCCGACATGGATCTCTACCGCATGTTCGTGCCCCGCCGCCTGTCCATCCGCTCGGTCCGCGATGCCTTCGCCGCAACCGATCTCGTTCTCTTCGACGCCAACCTGCCCGAGGAGACCCTGGCCTCGATCACAGCGCGCGCCAAGGCGCTCGGCAAGCCGGTGGCGGCGATCGCCATCTCGCCGGCAAAGGCCGTGAAGCTGAAGCCCTGCATGGAGCGGATCGACTATCTCTTCCTCAACGAAGCTGAAGCCACCGCACTCACCGGCGAGCGCCCAAACGATCCCGCCCATTGGCCGTCCCTGCTCGGTGACATCGGCCTCAAGGGCGGCGTCGTCACCCGCGGCCAGCGCGAACTGATTGCCTTCGCGGATGGCCATGTCGTGGCGCTGCAGCCGGCGGATGTGGCGAATGTTTCAGATGTCACCGGCGCCGGTGACTCGCTCGCCTCCGGCGTCATCGCGGCGCTGCTCGGTGGCAAGCCGATCGAAGACGCCATTCGCGAGGGTGCGGCAGCGGCGGCACTCACAGTACAATCGCCGCATGCGGTCAACGAAAACCTCTCCGCCGATACGCTGAAACAGGCGCTGTCTCTTGTCCCGCAGGCCAGAATTCTGCATTGAAGCGCCACATCTAGACGAAACGGAACATCCCATGACGAAACCTGTCTCTCCCCTGCTGCCGATTGTCTACTCCAAGGAAGTCGCCGCGGCGAAGCAGCGCGGCGCGCCGATCGTAGCGCTCGAATCGACCATCATCACCCATGGCATGCCTTATCCCGGCAACATCGCCATGGCGCGCAGCGTCGAATCGATCATCCGCGAACAGGGCGCCGTTCCGGCCACCATCGCCGTCATCCACGGCACGCTGCATATAGGCCTCGAAGCCGATCAGCTTGAGCAGCTGGCACAGGCCAAGGATGTACTCAAGGTCTCGCGCGCCGACCTCGCCTTCGCGATCGCCGAGCGCCGCCATGGCGCCACAACGGTGGCAGCGACGATGATCGCCGCCGAGCGCGCCGGCATCAAGGTGTTTGCCACGGGCGGCATCGGTGGCGTGCATCGCGGCGCTGAAGACAGCTTCGACATCTCCGCCGATCTCGAAGAACTCGGCCGCACCGGCGTCATCGTCGTTTGCGCCGGCGCCAAGGCGATCCTCGACGTGCCGAAGACGCTTGAGGTGCTGGAAACCGCTGGCGTTCCTGTCGTCACCTATGAGAGCGAGGAATTCCCGGCCTTCTGGTCGCGCGCATCCGGCCTGCGCAGCCCGCTGACCCTGAACAGCCCCGCCGCCATCGCCAATTTCCAGACCGTGCGCGAACAGCTCGGCATCGACGGCGGCATGCTCATCGCCAACCCTGTGCCGGAAGCAGATGAAATTCCGGCGGAGGAGATGGAGATCTACATCCAGCGGGCGCTGGACAGCGCCGAACGCGACGAAATTTCAGGCAAGGCGGTAACGCCTTACCTGCTCAGCACTATCTTCGACCTGACCGATGGCCAGAGCCTGAAGACCAATATCGCGCTTGTTGAGAACAATGCCCGGTTGGCCGCGGAAATCGCTGTGGCGCTGACGGCTTGAGACGACATGGGTGCGGCCGTGTCGGCCGCCCCCCCCCCCGCAGCTGTCGAGAGCCGACGCCTTCAGCAAATCTTCGCAAGTGCTGATGGCGGATGCCGTCACGTTACATCGCGGCGCAGAACGCCTGATGCGCAAGCGCATCCCGCCGCCATCAGCCCATAAATCCACGTTCCCCATTGATCGCAATGGACGAACCCGGCATAGCTGCATTATGAACGTTGAAGACAATTTCCGCTAAGGCCCTGCAATGGTAAATTACATCGAAGCCTCCTCCGCGTCGTCGAAAAACACCGGCGCCATCAGGCTCTACGGCGCCGACGCGTTCGAGGGCATGCGCAAGGCGTGCCAAGTCACCGCACGGTGCCTCGACGCGTTGGCCGATATCGTGCAACCCGGCGTCACCACCGATGCGATCGATCGCTTCGTGTTCGACTTCGGCATGGACAATGGCGCCGTGCCGGCGACGCTGAACTACCGCGGCTACACCAAGTCGACCTGTACCTCGATCAACCACGTTGTCTGCCACGGCATCCCCGATGCCAAGCCGATGCGCGAAGGCGATATCGTCAATATCGACGTCACCTATGTGGTCGATGGCTGGCATGGCGATTCCAGCCGGATGTATACCGTCGGTACCGTCAAGCGGGCCGCCGAACGGCTGCTCGAGGTCACCTATGAATCGCTGCTGCGCGGTATCGCGGCCGTGCGCCCCGGCGCCCGCACCGGTGCTATCGGCGAGGCGATCCAGACCTATGCGGAAGCCGAGCGCTGCTCGGTTGTGCGCGATTTCTGCGGCCATGGCGTGGGCGCGCTGTTTCACGACAGCCCGAATATCCTGCATTACGGCCGGTCCAGCGAGGGGCCGGAACTGCGCGAGGGGATGATCTTCACCATCGAGCCGATGATCAATCTCGGTCGTCCGCATGTGAAGGTGCTGGCCGATGGCTGGACAGCCGTTACCCGCGACCGCTCGCTGTCGGCGCAATACGAGCACACCGTGGGCGTCACCGCCGACGGCTGCGAGATCTTCACGCTGTCGCCCGGCGGCCTCGACCGGCCGGGCCTGCCGCCGCTTTCCCGATGAGCTGCTGATGGCAAAAGGACCGGTTCCGCACTCCGAAGACCAGCAGCTGCCCTTCGCGGCAGCCGGCGACGACAGCGTGGACGAACGGTCCTTCTTTGCCGAGCAGGCCGGCAAGCCGAGCCCGCTGAGTGTCCAGCCGGCCAAGGACGAGCATTACCACGGCCACCGCGAGCGGCTGCGGCAACGTTTCCGCGATCACGGCGATACGGCGCTGGCCGATTACGAATTGCTGGAGCTTCTGCTCTTCCGGCTGATCCCACGCCGCGACACCAAGCCGATCGCCAAGGCGCTGCTCGACCGGTTCGGATCGCTGGCCGCCGTGTTCGGCGCGCCGACCGGATTGCTGCAGGAAGTCAAAGGCGTTGGCGAGGCGGTGGCGCTGGATCTGAAGCTGATCTCGACGGTGGCGCATCGCACACTGAAAAGCGAACTGCGCGGCAAGCAGGTGCTGTCATCCTGGTCGTCAGTCATCCAGTACTGCCACGCAGCCATGGCGCACGAGACACGCGAGCAGTTCCGCATCCTGTTTCTCGACAAGCGCAACGCGCTGATCGCCGACGAGGTGCAGGGGCACGGCACCGTCGATCACACGCCGGTCTATCCGCGCGAGGTCGTCAAACGGGCGCTGGAGCTTTCGGCCACGGCCCTGATCCTCGTTCATAATCACCCGTCCGGCGACCCGACACCGTCGCGGGCCGATATCGATATGACCAAAATGATCATCGATACGGCCAAGCCGCTCGGCATCACCGTGCACGATCACATCATCATCGGCAAGGACGGCCATGCCAGCCTCAAGGGGCTGCGGCTGATCTGATTGGCCGGCGGCTGTCGAGCGACGGCCTCGGATCCTGCAGAAAAATCACCACCTGATATCAACGGTGGTGAAAGCCATGGCATGATGTCCGAACAGTCTGTTCTTTCTCATTGCCGGTTGTCATTTGTCAAAACACGCGGGTATTCGCGGTCGGTTTTGCCGCAGCGCAAGCGGACCCCGCATTTACCTCACTCATTCCTGATATTCGGCCGTAAATCATTCTGCAACATTGACCAGATACCCGTGAACGCGCCATTTTGCGTCGCAAAATGATTCCAGCTTTTCAACCGGGGCCAGCTTCCATGTTTCAATACGATCTCGTTGTTGTGGGGAGCGGTCCGGCCGGTCGCCGTGGTGCCATCCAGGCCGCCAAGCTCGGCAAGAAGGTGCTGGTCATCGAGCAGGGCAAACGCGTCGGCGGCGTGTCGGTGCACACCGGTACCATCCCGTCGAAGACGCTGCGCGAGACGGCGCTCAATCTTTCCGGCTGGCGCGAACGCGGCTTCTACGGCAAGGCCTACCGCGTCAAGCAAGAGATCAGCGCCGAAGACCTGCGCCGCCGCCTGCTGATCACGCTCGACCACGAGGTCGAGGTACTCGAGCACCAATTCGCCCGCAACCGCGTCCAGCACATGCGCGGCAAGGCAAGCTTCGTCGATGTCTCGACGCTCGAGGTGGTCAAGGACGATGGCGAAGTCATGCGGGTTACGGCCGCGAGCATCCTGCTCGCCGTCGGCACCAAGCCATTTCGCCCCGACTACATTCCCTTCGACCACAAGAGCGTTCTCGACAGCGACGAGTTGCTGGAGATCGAGGAGCTGCCACGCTCCATGGTCGTCATCGGCGCGGGCGTCATCGGCATCGAGTATGCGACGATCTTCAGCGCGCTCGATACCGCCGTCACCCTGATCGACCCGAAATCGACGATGCTGGACTTCATCGACAAGGAAATCGTCGAGGACTTCACCTACCAGCTGCGCGACCGCAACATGAAGATCATGCTCGGCACCAAGGCTGACAAGGTAACAAAGCTCGACGACGGCAAGGTCGAGCTGATCCTCGACAATGGTCGCCGACTGGTGACAGATATGGTTCTGTTTGCCGCCGGCCGCATGGGCGCCACCGACACGCTGAACCTTGCGGCCGCCGGGCTGGAAGCCGACAACCGCGGACGGCTGAAGGTCAATCCCGAGACATTCGAAACCTCCGTGCCCGGCATCTATGCCGCCGGCGACGTCGTCGGCTTTCCCAGCCTCGCCTCGACCTCGATGGAACAGGGCCGCATCGCGGCGCGTGTGGCCGTCGGCGCCGTCGCCAAGGAACCGCCGAAGTATTTCCCCTACGGCATCTACGCCGTCCCGGAGATTTCCACCTGCGGCCTGACCGAAGAAGAAATGAAGGAGCGCGGCATCGCCTACGAATGCGGCATCGCCCGTTTCCGCGAGACCTCGCGCGGCCACATCATGGGCCTCGACACCGGGCTTTTGAAGCTGATCTTCTCGCTGAAGACGCGCCGTCTGCTTGGCGTGCATATCGTCGGCGAAGGCGCCACCGAGCTGGTGCATATCGGCCAGGCGGTGCTCAACCTCAAGGGAACGGTCGAGTATTTCGTCGAGAATACCTTCAACTACCCGACACTCGCCGAGGCCTACAAGATCGCCGGCCTCGACGCCTGGAACCGGATGGGCGACATCAAGTCGGAACTTTGAGAGCATGAACGGCCGGTGGCGGTGGAACGCTGCCGGCCTTTTGTCCCCATGAAAACAAAGCCTTGAATGCTCATAGGCCGATGGCGGCGCTGTCATTCGGAGGCTGAAAATCCCCTTATAAAGCTTTGCTTGTATAATCGCCTGTGTCTGATAGCGTCCTTGAGGGGGTTCTCTCTTGCCAGTGAGTGACCGTGCGCGATCTGTCCGATACCACCAAACGGAAGTTCCAGCTCATCCTGATCAAGCCGTCGCACTATGACGACGACGGCTATGTGATCCGCTGGTGGCGTGCCATGATCCCGTCCAACTCGCTTGCCGCGCTTTACGGCATCGCCGCCGATTGCGCGGCGCGCGAAGTGCTGGGGCCGGATGTCGGCATCGACATCACCGTGATCGACGAGACCAACACCCGCGTCAACGTCCCTTCCCTGCTCAGCCTCCTCACGGCCAACGACAATTTCGGGATGGTGGCGCTGGTCGGCGTGCAGTCGAACCAGTATCCGCGGGCGCTCGACATCGCGCGGCCGTTTCGAAACGCCGATATCCCGGTGGCGATGGGCGGTTTCCATGTCTCCGGCTGCCTCTCGATGCTCGATGGCCAAGCCGTCGGGCTCGACGCCTGCCGCGAGATGGGCGTTGCAATGTTCGCCGGCGAGGTCGAGGGTCGGCTGGACAAGGTGCTGCAGGACGCCGCCTACGGGACGCTGGCGCCACTCTACAATTTCATGAACGATCTGCCGAGCATCGAGGGCGCCGCCGTGCCGTTCCTGCCGAAAGCGAACGTGGCGCAGACGCTGGGGCTCAGCACCAGTTTCGATGCCGGGCGTGGCTGTCCCTATCAATGCTCCTTCTGCACGATCATCAACGTCCAGGGCCGCAAGTCACGCTTCCGGACTGCCGACGACGTCGAGAAGCTGGTCAGGATGAACTGGGCGCAGGGCATCCACAAGTTCTTCATCACCGACGACAACTTCGCCCGCAACAAGGACTGGGAAGCGATCTTCGACCGGCTGATCCAGTTGCGTGAGCAGGATGGCATTCCGCTCGGCCTGATGATCCAGGTCGATACGCTGTGCCACAAGATCCCCAATTTCATCGAGAAATCGAAGCGCGCCGGGGTGACGCGCGTGTTCATCGGGCTAGAGAACGTCAACCCGGATAATCTGACGGCGGCGAAGAAGAACCAGAACAAGATCACCGAATACCGCAAGATGCTGCTCGCCTGGAAGGCGCAGGGCATCATGACGCTGGCGGGCTATATTCTCGGTTTTCCGGCCGACACGCCCGAGTCCATTCGCCGGGACATCGCGATCATCCAGCACGAGTTGCCGCTTGATGTGATCGAGTTCTTCGTGCTGACACCTCTGCCGGGATCGGAGGATCACCAGACGCTGTTCCGCAAGGGCGTGGCGATGGATGACGATCTCAACATCTACGATGTCGAGCATGTCTGCACCGACCACCCGAAGATGAGTAAAAAGGAGTGGGAGAGCATCTACCACGAGGCGTGGTCGCTCTATTATTCCAGAGAGCACATGAAAACCCTGCTGCGCCGGGCGGTGGCCACCGGCGTGCCGCTGGCGAGCCTCGTCAAGATGCTGGTGTCGTTCGCGACCACCGTGCCGCTGGAGAACGTACATCCGCTGCAGAGCGGACTGCTCAGGCTGAAACATCCCTCGGAGCGACGACCGGATCTGCCGCGCGAGAACGCGCTGCTGTTCTGGCCACGCTTCGCCTGGGCGACGGCAGTCAAGCACCTGTCGTTGGGCGGCACGATTGCGGGGCTGGCGGTGAGCGCCTTCTTCATCTCGCGAGGCAGGAATGCCAAGATCTACATGGACCAGGCACTGACACCGGTCGGTGACCATGAGGACGAGACGCTGGAACTCTTCACCAAAACGGCGGGCGGACAGGCGGCCGTGTCGCATATCAAGAAGGTGAACGAGCTGACGCATGCCCACCGGGCGGTCTGACAAAGCTGCAGACACAAAAAACCCCGCGCGAGGCGGGGTTCTTCGTCAAATCGATGGGCCGTAGATTACTCGGCGCCTTCCTCGGAAGCCTTCTTCTTCGGAGCGGCCTTCTTCTTCGGAGCAGCGGCTTCTTCGCCTTCGGTGGCTTCAGCCTTGGCAGCAGCCTTCTTCTTCGGAGCGGCCTTCTTGGCTTCCTTCTCGGAGCCTTCGCCTTCTTCTTCGGCGATCAGCTCTTCCTTGGTCACCTTCTTGTCGGTGACGTCGAGTTCGGTGAGCAGATGGTCGATGACCTTCTCTTCGAAGATCGGCGCGCGGATCGAAGCGGCGGCGCCCGGCTGGCTGCGGAAGAATTCGAGGATCTGCTTTTCCTGGCCAGGATACTGACGCAGCTGCTCATAGATGGCGCGCTGCATTTCGTCTTCGCTGACTTCGACGCCGGCCTTTTCGCCGATTTCGGACAGAACGAGACCGAGGCGGACGCGACGCTCAGCGAGCTTCTTGTATTCTTCGCGCGCTTCTTCTTCCGTCGTATCTTCGTCTTCGAAGGTCTTGCCGGACTGGGCGAGATCGTTGGCGACCTGGTTCCAGATGCCGTTGTACTCGGCTTCGACGAGCGATGCCGGGGTCTCGAACTTGTACATCTCGTCGAGCTGGTCGAGGATCTGACGCTTGACCTTCTGGCGGGTCATCGAGCCGTACTGCGATTCGATCTGGCCGCGGACGATTTCCTTCAGACGGTCAGCCGATTCGAGGCCGAGCTTCTTGGCCAGCTCGTCGTTGATCTCGGTTTCGCCGGGAGCTGCAACATCCTTGACAGTGACGTCGAAGGTGGCTTCGGCGCCAGCGAGGTTCTTGGCAGGATAGTCAGCCGGGAACGTCACGGTGATGGTCTTTTCGTCGCCAGCCTTGGTGCCGACGAGCTGCTCTTCGAAGCCTGGGATGAAGCGGCCGGAGCCGAGAACGAGTTCGGCGCCCTGATCGGTGCCGCCTTCGAAGGCTTCGCCGGCAACCTTGCCGACATAGTCCATCGTGATGCGGTCGCCGTCGGCAGCCTTGCCCTTCTTGGTCTCGTAGGTGCGCGCGCTTTCGGCGACCTTGAGAACCTGCTCATTGACTTCCTCGTCCGAGATATCAACGACTTCGCGGGTGATCTTGACGCCCTTGACGGACTTCAGTTCGATCGGCGGCAGAACTTCGTAGGAGAGCGTGAATTCGAAATCCTGCTCGGCAGCGAGGATCTTTTCCGCTTCGTCCTTGTCTTCGGTCATCGCGACTTCAGGCTGGGTAGCGGACTTTTCGCCGCGCTCGGCCAGAATGGCGGTCGGCTGTTCGCGGACGATCTCGTTGACGAGATCAGCCATGATGGACTTGCCGTAAACCTTCTTCAGGTGTGCAGCGGGCACCTTGCCGGGACGAAAGCCGTTGATACGGACCTTGTCCTTCACGTCGGCAAGACGCTCGTTCATCTTGACTTCCATGTCCTTGGCCGGGATGACGACCTTGATTTCGCGCTTCAGCCCTTCAGCGAGCGTTTCGATAACCTGCATGTGTTCCTACCTTCAATTCGTGGCGGCCGTGCCCAGACGCCGTTCGTTTCGATGAGCACGACGCCGGAAAGTTGCCGGGCGTGGCCTGTTCTCAATTCTTGTTCGTTCCACGTCAGCGGAACGGCGCTTGCTGCCGGGTAATCGAGGGGCACCGGTTTCGGTCCCTCGCCTGCAAGCCAGCTTTGGTGCGGGTAGAGAGACTTGAACTCCCACGCCTTGCGGCACCAGAACCTAAATCTGGCGTGTCTACCAATTTCACCATACCCGCGTTCTCAAAAACCGCATGCATATGCCTGCACATGAGGCCTTCCGGAGCGCGGCGTCTCTATATCACCCGATTTGGAGGAGGCAAAGGAAAAATGAAGGTCCAATGACAGCGATTTTTCCAGCCGCTGCGCCGACTTGCACTGGCGGTGCGCCAAACTCAGTAAAGCGGCTCCTCATAGGCCGGCTTGCCGTCGACGAGCAGGCGTTTGATCTGCGCATCCCCGTCAGCGCCAACGCTTGCGGCAATCGACACCTGCCCCTGCTGACGGGTCTCTTCCAGCGCCTTGCCGGTGCCTTCGGGAACGTAATATCGCTCGATGCCGTATTCGACATGAATGCTGTCGCCCTGGAACGACGTGCCGTAGCTGTAGAAGGGCTGGCTGTGGAGAACCACGGTCGACGGGCTTTCGGGTAACCGCGCAAAGGATGATTCGGCGATTTCCCAGAACCCCGACGCACCCGGCTTCAGGCGGACCCAGAGGCTGCGCTCCGCGTCGCCTTCTGGAATGCCGCCGACGATGCCGGCGACCGGCACCGAGGATATGTCGTAGTTCAGCACCACGTAGTCGCCGCGCAGAAAATCGCGCGGATCGACCGGCGCCGTCTTCAGGAGCACCTCGGTGCCGTTGCGCAGGATCGAGGCACGGCTTTCGACGATATAGCCTATCACCGCCGTCTGCAGTGCGGCGACAATGACGGCGGCTCCGGCGTAGCGACGCTTGGAATGACCGATCAGCGAGAAGATGCTCATTGGGCGACCCTCTCGGTCTTGGCGGAGAAGCGGCGCTCCAGGCGGATCACCACCCAGGCGACGACAGCGACGAACAGGCCCGAGCACAGGAACAGGCCTGACGTGCCGAGGATGGAGCCGACGGTGACCGAGGCGAGATAGAGCATCTCGACGGCGAACAGGGTGTAGGCGAGATAGCGGACCGCGCCATTGTCCCGCCCCTGCATGGCGATCGCCAGGACCGACAGGCCCAGCGTGACAATGCCGAGCGCCAGGATCCACGTACCGCCGTCGAGTTCGACATGGAGCAGGAAGAGACCGATAACGGCGAGCAGCAAGGCATAGAAGGCCGGCGCCGCCCCGGCACTCCTGACGAGTTCCGACAGTCGCGGCACCGGCAGGCTGACCAGAACGAAGGCAGCCATGCCGACGACGACGTAGAGCAATGCCAGCCACAGACCGGAGTGCAGCGTATAAAGCCAGGCAAGCCAGCCAAGCAGCATGAGATAGGCGAGATGGCGGACCCGGCCGGCGCCGGTGTAGCGGACCAGCGCGATGACGATCAACGCCATCACCGGTGCCACCCAGGGATCGAACGTCACCCAGCGCCAGCCGGAATTGCCGAGATAGACGGCAAAGCTTGCCCAGGACAGGAAGCCGGCCACACCTGCGACCACCGCCGAGCGGAAGAGAACCGCCGAGACCACCGCCATGGCAAACCACAGATACATGACCGTCTGCTCGTCACCCGACAGGTGGTACATCTGGCCGACGAGCGATATGGCGCCGCCGAAGCTCAGCGTACCAATGACAAGCAGCGCATTGGCGGCAGCGACCGCATTGCGGATCAGCATGGCTGCCGCGCCGAGATGCACCGCCCATATCAGCGCCAGAATGAAGACCAGCCTGACAAGCCGCGGAATGGCGTCCCAGTTGGAGGCAACGACAAGGAGAATGGCGGCAGCCAAAAGGATTGCCGCCAGGATCATCAGCACATTGCCGAGGCTGAAGCTCGCCGGCCGATTGTCGTATTCGCGCAACAGCGAACTCGCCGTCTCGTCGGCAAGCAGGCCCTTGTCCACCCAAAGCCCAAGATCTTTCTGCAGTCGGCCGCGATACATTCCCCACCCCGTCATCTCAGCGCATCGGCGCCTGCGTTTCCCATCTTATAGACGCGGATTTGCAATTCAGGAAACGGCCGCCTGTAAATTCCTGAGGCAGAACCGTTTACGATTACGGTCCGCGATAAGGAGAGGCTCTGACGGTTCCTGCGCCTCGTCGGGAAAGCGGACAATACCGACCTGCAATTCCCGGCCGTATTGCGTGAGACAGCCGGCCAGATCGCTCGCCGGAGGCCAATTTTGCCTAATGATTGACCAGAAAGTGGCCAAATAGCGCCATTCACGTCAGGAGAAATGCAAGCGGCGCATGGGTGCGTTGAAATCTTGTGTCTATTCGTTTTTCGCGGTGCAACATATATTGGCTTCATCAAATACAGGTCAGCGCCGATAGGCGGCAGCTGGCAGATGAAACCCTCGGAAAGGGGCCCGACATGAACATTTCTCGCTCGTTCAACAATTGGCGCAAGTATCGTCAGACGATCACCGAACTCGGCCGTATGACCAACCGCGAACTGCATGACCTCGGCATCGACCGCTCGGACATCCATCGCGTTGCTCGCGAAGCAACCCGCTAATATCAAGCGACCCGCTTCCTCCCAAGCGATCGCACACAAAACGCCCGGTGCCTTTGGCAGCGGGCGTTTTCTTTTGTTCAAAGCTGCCCACGAAGCCCGCCAAAACGTCTGGAATTCCTCGGTTTTTGGCCTGCTCAAAAAATAGCGGATGCATGTTCTTTGTGCGTCATATTGCACAAATGCATGGCAGGAGCCTAATAATTGCACTGCACAATATGACGGCGATCGCCTATATGAGTGTCAACCACTGAGACGGCAATCGCGCCGCTCACTGACATCATTCCGAGGAATACCACCATGAACCCGATCCGCATTGCAAAGAGCTGGCTCAGCTACCGCCGTACCCTTAGCGAACTTGGCAGCCTGTCCAACCAGACGCTCGCCGACATTGGCGTCAACCGCTACCAGATCCGCAACATCGCTTCCCGCGCTTTCCGCTAATAGCGGAGCGCATTGAGCTTCAAAACGGCGCCATGACGGCGCCGTTTTGCGTTTCAAGGGCCTGTTTTTGTTCAGGTCGATACGTCTTACCATAAAGCTCTTCGGAGTCATTTTCGTCGATTGGCGCCATCGCGGTAGCCAACGGCCCTCCTCCGGTATAAAGCTCGCGCATGGCCCTTGACCCGATCAAAGCACTTTCCGACTACGGCGAAACTAAATGCACCGTGCAGTTCTGGATTACCGGCGCTTCGGCGGTGGAGTTCAATTCGCTCAAGGCCGCTGTCCGTTATGCAAAAGATCAGGGCGGGCGATGGCAGGAGATCGAGATCACCGTGCACCTGCCCCGCGAAGACATCGTCTATGCGACGGAGAAGGTGCATCGGTTGATCGATGCGCTGCCGGACAGGCGGAAAAGATGATCACCCGTTGCTGCGGGTGAAGCCATCGCTTCGCCACGCGTTGCCAGTCTCTCGAAATGCTGACACGCCGCCGAAATCTCCGGTTTCCTGTCTCGGCGGGTCGTGATAATCACCCGCGCATGACAAAGACCTCTTCCTATTCTCCCATCCATGTCGTCGGCGGCGGGCTCGCGGGCTCCGAAGCCGCATGGCAGATCGCCAGCTCAGGCATTCCCGTCATCCTGCACGAAATGCGCGGCGTGCGCGGCACCGATGCGCACAAGACGGATCATCTGGCCGAACTCGTCTGTTCGAATTCGTTCCGTTCCGACGATGCGACCAGCAACGCGGTCGGCGTCATCCACGCGGAAATGCGGCTGGCCGGTTCGCTGATCATGGCCTGCGCCGATCGGCATCAAGTGCCGGCCGGTGGGGCGCTGGCCGTCGATCGCGACGGTTTCTCGGCAGCCGTCACCCAGGAAATCGACGATCACCCGCTGATATCGGTCGTACGCGAGGAAGTCGCCGGACTGCCGCCGAAGGAATGGGATCTTGCGATCGTCGCCACCGGCCCGCTGACGGCGCCGTCGCTTGCGAGCGCCATTCAGGCTGAGACCGGCGCCGATGCACTGGCCTTTTTCGATGCCATCGCGCCGATCGTCTACCGCGAGAGCATCGACATGGATATCTGCTGGTACCAGTCGCGCTACGACAAGGTCGGTCCCGGTGGCACCGGCAAGGATTATATCAACTGCCCGATGGACGAGGCGCAGTACAATGCTTTCGTCGATGCGCTGATCGCCGGCGACACGGTCGGCTTCAAGGAATGGGAAGGCACCCCCTATTTCGACGGCTGCCTGCCGATCGAGATCATGGCGGAACGCGGCCGTGAAACGCTGCGCCACGGGCCGATGAAGCCGATGGGCCTGACCAACGCACACAATCCGACTGTGAAGGCCTATGCCGTCGTACAGTTGCGGCAGGACAATGCGCTCGGCACGCTCTACAATATGGTCGGCTTCCAGACGAAGTTGAAATACGGCGCGCAGACGGAAATCCTGCGGATGATCCCGGGATTGCAAAACGCCGAATTCGCCCGTCTCGGCGGGCTGCATCGCAACACCTATATCAACTCGCCTACGCTACTCGACGGTTCTCTGACGCTGAAGTCGCGTCCGGGCCTGCGTTTCGCCGGGCAGATAACGGGTTGCGAAGGTTATGTCGAAAGCGCCAGCGTTGGCCTGCTTGCCGGGCGGTTTGCGGCTGCGGAGCGCAAGGGCGAAGCGGTATCGCTGCCGCCGGCAACGACCGCGCTCGGCGCGCTGCTCGGCCACATCACCGGCGGACACCTGACGACCGACGAGGAGCCGGGCAAGCGCTCGTTCCAGCCGATGAACATCAATTTCGGCCTGTTCCCGGAACTCGAGCCGGGCTCGATCGTCAAGCCGGAGGGCGTGAAGCGTTTTCGCGGCAAGGACAAGACGATCATGAAACGGCAGCTGATCGCCAAGCGGGCGCTGGCCGATTGTTCGGAATGGCTGCGCGAGACGGCACCTGTTGCCAAGACCGCATAACCGGGACGCGGGCTTTTCCGCCCGCGTTTCCCTCACTGCTCAGGTCAGTGCGTGACCGGGCCGTTGGCTTTCTTCCATGCGTCGATGCCGCCCTCTATGTGGCAGGCGGTTACCATGCCGGCATCATGCGCGGCCTGGACGGCCATGGCGGAGCGCTCGCCAAAAGCGCAGTAGAAGATCAGACGCTTGCTGGTCGAGGTCGCAAGTTCGTGGAGGACGCCGCCGGCGCTGATGGTCTCCTCCAGCGAGGGATAGGGAACCTGCAGCGACGCCGGAATCACGCCGTGCCGCTGGCGCTCGCCCTCCTCGCGCAGATCGACCAGTGCCACGTCGGGCCTCCCCATCAGATCGAACACCTGCCGGACACTCAGTGACCAGCCATGGCTGTCAACCTCGTGATGATCCATGCCGATCTTCATGTTGGCCGGCACCGCCACATCCATCATCTTCGGATTGGCAAGCTTCAGATTGTTCATCACATCGGCATATTCATCAGCAGAGCGCACCTGCAGGCGCGGGTTGAAGGCTTTCTCCTCGCCGATCGTCGAGACCGTGTCGCCCTTGTAGTCATGGGCGGGATAGACCAGCGTGGTATCCGGCAGCTTCAGTAGACGACCGAAAATGGATTCGAACTGGGCGCGCGGGTCGCCGTTCTGGAAATCGGTTCGACCGGTGCCGCGGATCAGCAGCGTATCACCGGTGAAGACCCTGTCGGGCAGGACGAAGCTGTAGCTGTCGTCGGTGTGTCCGGGCGTGTAGATCACGTCGAGAGACAGGCCCTCGATCGTCAGCTTGTCGTTGTCCGACAGGCGCATCGACACGACGTCGGCCTTGGTCTGTTCACCCATCACGGTCGTGCAATGGGTCTTGTCGCGGAGCGCGCCGAGACCGGTGATGTGATCGGCGTGCAAATGCGTGTCGACAGCCTTGACGAGCTTGAGGTCCAGCTCGTGGATCAGCTGCAGATAGCGATCGACCTTCTCCAGAACAGGGTCGATGATCAACGCCTCACCGCCCCGCCTGCTCGCCATCAAGTAGGAATAGGTACTGGATGCGGGATCGAAAAGCTGACGGAAGATCATCTTCGCCTCCTGCCGATGGACGGTGTCAGCACCGCGCGATGGTGCACTACTTGCCCGGTTGCGGCACAATGCGGATATAGGGCTTAGGGGATACCCAGCCATCCGGATACTGCTTTCTCGCGTCCTCGTCGGACACCGAGCCGGCGATGATAACGTCACCGCCATTTTGCCAGTTGGCGGGCGTCGCGACCTTGTGCTTCGCCGTCAGCTGCAGGGAATCGATGACGCGCAGCACTTCGTCGAAATTGCGCCCCGTCGTCATGGGGTAGACGAGGATCGGCTTGATCTTCTTGTCGGGGCCGACGACGAAGACGTTTCGTACCGTCTGGTTGTCGGCGGCGGTGCGAACCGTCGGATCGCCGGACACGGCGGCCGGCAGCATGTGGTAGAGCTTCGAGACGTTGAAATCGACGTCGGCGATCATCGGGTAGTTGGGCCGCGTGCCCTGGGTTTCCTCGATATCGTCCATCCAGCCATCATGGCGCTCCAGCGGATCGACGGACAAGCCGATGATCTTAACGCCGCGCCGATCGAATTCCGGCTTGATCCTCGCCATATAGCCGAGCTCGGTCGTGCAGACCGGGGTGAAATCCTTTGGATGCGAGAACAGAACCGCCCAGGAACTGCCGATCCAATCATGGAAATTGATCGTTCCCTCGGTCGTCTGCGCTTCGAAATCCGGGGCAATGTCATTGATCGCAAGCATGCTTGCCTCCAATAGGTTGCAGAAAGAATCGTGTGGATTCGCTGAATGCGCGAAACATGCTCCACTTTGCCTTTCGAAGCAATATAACACGAAAGAGGTAGCGCGGCCCCGAAACGACGAAAACCTGGCCGGATACCGGGCACGGAAACCGAGAAGAGCGTCGGCCTAGCGGTGGTTCGCGGCGCTGGGATCGGCGGCGGCGGGAAGTTCGCGGTCCGGCTCGGCGATGTAGTTGCCGAGCAGCCAGAGGGCGACTTCGGATGCTTCCTTCGGCGAGGCAAACTCGAAGGTTCCGTTCTGATGTGGCGCGTCGAGGAAGTTGACGGTCAGCCCCTTGCCTGTATCCGAACTCAACACCCGCACCCTGCCCGGCTGAATGACCTGGCAGGCAAAATGCCGTTGCATGCTGCGCATGAAACCGGCCTTGTTGTCGTGCAGGCGCACGAACACGACCTGACCATTGGCCGTCGCCTGCAACTGGCGGATGGCCTCCGTCGGGAAAGCGCGGTTGAACTCGATGATGGCGAGCCCCGTATCGTGCAGGCCCTCCTCCTCATGCTTTGCAGCCATGCGCACGGCAATGAAGGCAACGATGACCAGCATGGCAAAAAGAGCGGCCCATACCATAATGCTCACGTCAGTCTCCGTTCAGATCAAGCAATGACGAACATTGTAACGCGCGAGGCTTGCGCGAGTTTGAACGCGGTCAGATTTTCCTGCGCATGAGCGCCACGGTCATGCCGATCTGGCGGCGCCATTGCGACTGTTGCAGCGAGCGATCGAACAGCGCCGCTCCCGCCTTCTGTGCCCTGAGGAGCACCGGGTCCGCCAGCGCTGCCGGCAGGAAGGCCGGAAAGACCGTTTGCGGTATCGCAACCTTGCGCGCGCTTGCGAGATGATCGCGTCCGAGCCCGGCGAAGGCCTCGATCGCGGCGGATATGCGCATCCTGTCTTCGCCTGCGAGAAACGTGTCGCGGTCGAGCCCGGTGGCGTTGAGGATTTCCAGCGGGATATAAACCTGGCCACGATGGCGGTGGAGCGGCATCAGCAGCAGCAGGCCGGAGATCGCCTGCGCCACACCGGCGTGGCCGGCGGCCTCGGCCGATTGCGTCGCGTCTTCGGGCGACAGGACGAGGCTAGCGAGCTGGATGAGCGCGGACGCCGTCTCGCCGGCATAGCCTTCGAGCGACACCCGCGTTTCCATCGGATCGTCGTAGAGATCGAATATCCGGGCGTCGATCATGTCGGAAAAGGTCTGGCGCGGCAGCCGGTGCGTTTCGATCGCCGACAGCAATGCGGCGGCGACCGGGTTCGCCTCCGTCGAGCCGTGGGCGTTTCCGTCAAGCAGGTCGCGCCAATATTGCATGCGCACTTCGCCGGGCAGCGGCTCGTGTACGAGGTCGCGGATGCGGGCGAGTTCGGCGTTGAAGGCATAGAGCGCCGCCAGAGCGCCGCGCTTGTCTTCCGGCGACAGCAGGCAAGCGAGATAGCGGTCGCGATCGCTGTCGCGCAGCATCGCCAGGCAGATGTCCTGGCTCGTCGAAGACGGATCGGTCATGCGTCAAACCGCGATCAACGCCGCCGCGACCGCGCGGGACTCAAGCAACATGATGTTGAAGGTGCGGACAGCGGCGCCGGTGTTCATCGAATCCGACGATATGTTCGCCGCCTTGAGCGCGGCCTTCAGGTCGGCCGGGATCGGGCGCATGTCGATACCAGTGCCGAGCAGCAGAAATTCGATTTCCGACGCCTCGTTCAGCACACGCTGCAGGTTATCGATCGACAGCGGCATGGTCTCATCCATCTCCCAACCGTGAATGCCGGAAGGCAGGCACAGGATGGAGCCGCGATGCGACATGTCAGCGAAACGGAAACCGCCATTGCCGTAAGTATCGAGCGGGGCGCGTCCGGGAAAGTGCGCCTCGCGTATTTCTATGCCTCTTGCCATATTCTCACACTGCCGGATTGCCGGGCTCGGGCCGCGGTTCCGCTGCTTTCTGGTTCTGGTCGTTGTCGATTGCATCGGGACGGAGCTTGAAAACGATCAGCACCGGTGCCGCGATGTAAATGGAGGAAAATGTGCCGATGGCAACGCCTGCCAGCATGATGAAGGCAAACGAGCGGATGACCTCGCCGCCGAACAGCGCCAGCGCCAACAGTGCCAGCATCGTGGTTGCCGCCGTCAGCACGGTGCGCGACAGGGTCTGGTTGATCGTCGCGTCGATCAGGATCGGCAGCGGCATCTTGCGGTAGCGATGCAGGTTTTCGCGCATGCGGTCATAGATGACGACGGTGTCGTTGAGGGAGTAGCCGATGATCGTCAGCAGTGCGGCGACGCTGGTCAGGTTGAACTCGATGCCGGTCAACACGAAAAGCCCGAGCACGAGGATGATGTCATGCAGCGCAGCGACGATCGCGCCGACGGCGAACTGCCAGGCAAACCGCGTCCAGATATAGACGAGGATGACGACGAGCGACGCCAGGACGCCGAGCGTGGCTGCCCGCGTCAGTTCGCCCGAAATCGCCGGTCCGACCACCTCGACGCGGCGGAAATCGTAGTCGTTGCCAAGTTCGTCACGCACCAGCGTGATCGCCGA
Source organism: Hyphomicrobiales bacterium (assembly GCA_900470805.1). Lineage (GTDB taxonomy): Bacteria > Pseudomonadota > Alphaproteobacteria > Rhizobiales > Rhizobiaceae > Rhizobium. The sequence goes on from UCCA01000018.1 coordinate 410,771, forward strand.
CTGTTCGGCGTTTTCGCCACCGCCCTGCGCTTGCAGCTGGATCAGCGCGCTCGAAGGATCGGACAGCCGACGCGCCGCGATGTCGCCGATCGGCAGATCGCCGAGGCGGGCGCGGATATCCTCGACATCGGCTGTGCCCTGCTTCGCCTTGACCTCGACGATGGAGCCGCCGGCGAAATCGACGCCGAGATGCATGCCAACCGTCGCAAAGCCGATCATCGCCGCGATGCAGACCGCCGCGGACGCGGTGAAGGTGTAGCGCCGGATGCCCATGAAGCGGATGTTGGCGCGGTCGAAAATGCCGGTCTGGATGTCTTTCGGCAAATGCTTGGGATGACGCCGGTGCAGCCATGTCACCACGATCCAGCGCGTCAGCGTCACCGAGGTGAACACCGTCGTCAGGATGCCGGCGGCCAGCGTGACGGAAAAGCCGCGCACCGCATCGTTGCCGAGGAGATTGAGAATGACGGCGGCGATGAAGATCGTCACGTTCGCATCAAGGATCGTCATGATCGCCTTGGAGAAGCCGTGATCGATCGCCTCGAAGAACGGCCGCCCGGTCTTTGCTTCCTCGCGGATGCGTTCGTAGATCAACACATTGGCATCGACGGCCATGCCCATGATCAGCACGATGCCGGCAATGCCCGGCAACGTCAGCGTCGCGCCGATAAGGCTCAGCACCGCCAGGATCAGGATCAGGTTGAACAGCAGCGACAGAGCGGCGATGACGCCGAGGCCACGGTAGAAGCCGATCATCAGGCCGATGACCAGGATTGCCGCCACAATGCCGGCAACGAGACCGGCCCGGGCCGATTCAGCGCCGAGCGTCGGGCTGACACTGCGCTCCTCGACCGTCGTCAGCGTCGCGGGCAAGGCGCCAGCGCGTAGCATCAGCGCAAGATCGCTGGCGCCCTCTTCGGTATAGGTGACCGGGATCGTCCCTTTGCCATCGAGAATGGGCGCGGTGATCGGCAGCTGCGCCATGACCTGATCGTCGAAGATGATCGCCAGATGGCGGCCGATGTTCTGCTGCGTCTTCTCCGCAAGCCGCTTGGTGCCTTCGGCGTCGAGTTGGTAGTTGATCGACACGGTATCGGCCTGCGCATCCGCCGCCGACTGCACGTCGATGACGTTGGCGCTGGTGATGAAATCGGTGCGATCGACAAGATAGGGGATGGGCGGATCATCGAGGGAATAGAGAACTTCCGATGAGGCCGGCCAGCGACCGTTGATCGCCTGCTGACCGGTCATGCTCTCGTCGATCATCCGCACCGAAATCTTGGCCGGTTCGTTGAGAACGCTCTTCAGTCGTTCGGCGTCGACGCTGCCGAGAACCTGCACGTCGATGCGGTCGGCACCTTCGGTCTTGACGATGAAATTGGCATTGCCGAGCCCGGCTATGCGGCGGGTGACGACCTCGATCGACTGGGCCTGCGCCGCAGCAATCGCACGGTCGATCGCCGCGTTGGCGATCTCGAACGCCAGTTCGCCGTTCTCATTTCGCTGAAGGGTAATATTCTGCGTCGAGCCACCAAAGAAGCCACCCTTGGTGGCCGCGGTCAGATCCTTGAGCGTGTCAACGGCTGACTGCACCTGGGCAGGATCCGTGATCTTGACGGTGACGGTCTGGTTGTTGCCGGTGAGGCCGGTGTAGCGGATGTTCGCCTGCCGCAGCCTGCGGCTGATGTCGCCGACAGTGGCGATCAGTTGGTGCCGAGATATATCGGCACGATCGACCTCGAAGATGGCGTGCGTGCCCCCCCTTAGATCGGCGCCGGCAACGACGTGGGCATGAGACAGCCAGGCAGGCAGGTTTTCCCGCTGGCTGCTCGATAGAAAATTGGGGGCCGCAATCAGCACGGCCACCAGTACCACGATCCAGATCAGAACGGTCTTCCAGCGGGAAAAATGAAGCATTTTCTCTCGACTATGTCAGATCCGGGCGATCCGGTTCGCGGTGGTATCGGCTTGGTGACTACGCGGCGTCGGCCTTGACTGGCTCGCCCTTGACGCGGATTTCGGCGACGCCGGTGCGGACGATGCGAACGCGCACGCCATCGGCAATTTCGACTTCGACTTCCTTCTCGTCAATCACCTTGGTGACCTTGCCGACGAGGCCGCCCGATGTGACGACCTGATCGCCGCGGCGGATCGCCTTCAAGGCTTCGTCGCGCTTCTTGGCCTGAGCGCGCTGCGGGCGGATGAGCAGGAAATACCAGACGACCATCAGCGGCACGAACAGGATGATCATTTCGAAGCCGGAACCGAAGGGCGATGCCGCGCCGTCGGCGGCCTGGGCGAATGCCGGGGTGATGAACATGCTAAACTCCTCAAACTTTTCCGGAGGCGGAATGTCGCCTTTTTCTCGGTGGCCGGACTATAATTATGGTCTTTGCGATTGCAACAGAAACAGCCGAAAACCGTACCGATTCCGCTGCCTCATAACCTTTCCGCGAAGAAAAGGCCATGCTACCCGACTTCGAAAAGCGAATGGCACACAACAGCATATGCACGAAGGAGGAAACGCCATGGCCGAAGACGTCAACAGCATCATTCTCGGCGAACTTCGCCGCCTCGCCGATGCCGTCGAGCGGCTGGCGGGACCGCCGCCCGCCGTGAACGACTGGGAGGCCGCCGACTGTTTCGTGTGGTCCCCTGCCCGCCAGCACCTGCAGCCCGTGGCGCGGCCCAATCGCGTCGCCTTGACGCTGATCCGCGGCGTCGATCGCGTCCGCGATATCCTGCATGAAAATACCGTGCGTTTCGCTGAAGGGTTTGCCGCCAACAACGTGCTCCTGTGGGGGGCGCGCGGTATGGGAAAGTCGTCGTTGGTGAAGGCCGTTCACGAAGATGTCAGACGCGAGAGCGGCGTTTCGTTGAAGCTGATCGAGGTGCATCGCGAAGATATCGCCAGTCTGCCGGTCCTGCTCGATCTGCTGAAGGATACGCCGCACCGCGTGATCGTGTTCTGCGACGATCTATCCTTCGACCATGACGACACGGCCTACAAGTCGCTGAAAGCGGCGCTCGATGGCGGCGTCGAGGGACGACCGGATAACGTGCTGTTCTATGCAACGTCGAACCGGCGCCACCTCTTGCCGCGCCACATGATGGAGAATGAACAGTCGACGGCGATCAATCCGTCGGAAGCGGTCGAGGAGAAGGTGTCGCTTTCGGACCGCTTCGGCCTGTGGCTCGGCTTCCACAAGTGCAGCCAAGAAGACTACCTGACGATGATCGATGGCTATGCCGCGCATTTCAAGCTGCCGCTGGAGCGCGAGAAGATGCACGCGGAAGCGCTGGAATGGGCAACGACCCGCGGCGCCCGTTCAGGCCGCGTTGCCTGGCAGTACATTCAGGATCTGGCGGGGCGGATGCGGATCGTGCTCGATCGCGGCTGATCGGCTTCCAGCTCTCTGGTTAAACGACAAAAGCCCGGCACGAGCCGGGCTTTTGCGTGGTCCTCGAGACGCAATACCTGCTCGAGAAATTCCGGGCCTATTCCAGGAAGGTGATCGGGTTCACCGGCGTCGCGTCCTTGCGGACTTCGAAGTGAACCTGTGGCTGCTTGACGTTGCCGCTCATGCCCGAGACCGCGACGGTCTGGCCGCGCTGGATCTTCTGGCCGCGGGTGACGCTCAACGTGTCGGCGTTGCCGTAGACGGTGACGGTGCCGTCGTCGTGGCGGACGAGAACCGTGTTGCCGAGTTCCTTCAGGCCGTTGCCGGCATAGATGACGACGCCGTTTTCAGCTGCCTTGATGGCCGTGCCCTGCGGCACCGAGATGTCGATACCGTCGTTGCGGCTGCCGTTGACGTTGGCACCATAGGCGGCGATGACCGCGCCGCGAACCGGCCAGCGATACTTGCCGATGCCGGTTGCCTCAGGCGCAGCGGATGCCACTTCCTTCTTGGCGGCTTCGCTGACGCTTTCGCCTGCATCCGGCGCCTTGTAGGTGGCGGGCTGCGCGGCGGCCGTTGCCGGTGCGGAGACCGGCTGGGCAGCGGGCTTCGGTTCGGCCTTCGGCTGGATCGATGCCGTCTTGATGCCGTCGGCGGTGCCAGCGCCGTTCGGGATATTCAGTTCCTGGCCAATGCGGATGGAACCTGCCGTCAGGTTGTTGGCAGCCTTGATGTCGTCGACGCTGTTGCCGGTGGCCTTGGCGATCTTGGCGAGCGAATCACCCGACTTGACGACATAGCTGCCGCCAGCGCCCTTCGGACCCTTGCCTGCCCCGACCGGGGCCTTGCCGGACTGATCGGCGCTGGCCATCGACTTGTCGCGCGAGGCGTTCGAACCATTGGGGATGACGGCGAGGTTCTGTTCCTGTTTGCCCTTCGGCTGCGGCTGCTGGCCGCCCTTGGCGAGATCGTTCGACTGCGCGGCTGCCTTGGCAGCGTTGCCGCCATTGTAGGTCGGGATGAGGATCACCTGACCGGGCTTCGCGGCGGAGGCGCTCTTCAGGCCATTGGCGCGCAGCACTTCCTTCTCGGGAACGCCATAGCGATTGGCGAGGATAGCGATGCTTTCGCCGGGACGCATGGTGACCGAGGGCGCGTTGGCCGACGACCAGCCGGAGACCTTCGGGGTCGTGCCGGTAACGATCGTGTCAGTGTTGCCCTTGGGCGGAACGATGACCTGCGACGTGCGCTGCGGCGCGGCCGCGGCCGGGAATGGCTGGGCCAGCGCTGCCTGCCGTTCGCGAGCCGGCGACATCGGCGCCTGCGATACGGCACCGGGAGCAGCAAGCTCAGAACGCTGTACAGAGACCGGCGCGGAAGCCATACGGGCGCTCGAGCCGTAAGTCGGCTGCTGCGCCGGATATGGCTGGTTCATCGCCTGATTGTTGTTTGCATAGTTGGGCTGCATCGCGCCGCCCTGCATGTCGGCCCGCGGCACGGGATCGCCCTGCAGACCACTCATGTTCCGGCGAGGAATGGAGTTGGTCGTCATCTGGTCCTGACCGGACGAAGAGAACAGACCTCCGAAACGTGTCACATCGGAACTGCAGCCTGATGCAGCACTCGCCAGGAGAGCCACAATCAGGGCATTACCGGCAGACTTCCCGAACTTTGGCGAAAGACTGAAACGCATGACTCGACCCACTGATTACGCAACCATTTGTGGGGATTATTAAAGCGCGTTAGCATTACCAAGCGGTTAAGGCGGTGGATTCAGCCCGATTTTTTTGACAAATCGCTAACCATAGCGCGAGAGAGCTCAGAGCTGCGAGGCGACGCGTGGAACAATCGGCAGGTATGGGGAGTTGAAAAGCTCCTCCCGTTCGAAGCGGCTGCCGGTCTTTGTCAGGCGCACGAGACGACATTCGGTCTCGGAAATGATCAGCGGAGCGATCATCGAGCCGCCAGAGACAAGCTGGTCGGCGTAGAAGCGCGGCATGCTTTCGAAAGCCGCCGTCACCAGAATGCGATCGAAGGTGCCCTCGCCCTGCAACCCGGCGCTGCCGTCGGCCTGTCGGACGATGATGTTGCGGATGCCGAGAGTCTCGAAACGCTTCTGGGCGTTCGTGGTCAGCGTCTTGTAGCGATCGATGGTCAGGACGCGCTCAGCCATACGGGCAATCACTGATGTCATGAAGCCGCTGCCAGTGCCGACCTCAAGCACGCGCTGACCGGGCTTGACCTTCAGCTGGTGCAGGACGCGGACGGCGAAATCGACCCCTTCTAGAAACGAGCCGCATTCGATCGGAATCGTGCGGCTGGAATAGGCCTGCTCGGCAAACTGCGGCGGCACGAACAGCGAGCGCGGCGCCTGCTCGACGGATGTCAGCAGATCGATATCGGAGACGCCTTCGGCCCGCAGCCTGAGAACGAGTGCCGCAAACTCTTCCTTCTCCACCAGACGTGTCGCCAATGCGATTTACTCCGTACCCGAAAGCGCCCGCGCCACGCGGTCCTGGACGGAATAATCAGTCAGATCCAGTTTCAAAGGTGTTACCGAAATCTTGCGATTCTTGAGCGCGTTGACATCGGTGCCCTCGATGAAGGCGCCAGCACGCTCGCCGAATCGCAACCAGTAATAGGGGAAGCCGCGGCCGTCGGCGCGGGCATCGACATCGAGATTGAAGGCGAGCTTGCCCTGCGCCGTCACTTCCGTTCCCTCGACCTCATCCGGCCGGCAGTTGGGGAAATTCAGGTTGAGGAAGGTGCCTTCCGGCAGATCGAGCGCGATCAGCTTCTTCAGAAGCGCCGGCGCATGCGCCTCGGAGACTTCCCAGGGCAGGATCCGCTGGCCGGCCTCAAGAATGTAGGCCTGGCTGAGCGCGAAGGAACGGACGCCCTGCATGGTGCCTTCGATCGCGCCGGCAATGGTGCCGGAATAGGTGACGTCGTCGGCCACGTTGGAACCGGCATTGACGCCTGACAGCACGAGGTCCGGCTTGATGTCCATCACCTGCTTGATGCCCATGATGACGCAATCGGTCGGGGTTCCCCGTAGCGCGAAGTGCTTGTCGGAGATCTTGCGCAAGCGCAGCGGCTCCGACAGGCTCAGTGAGTGGGCAAGACCACTCTGATCGGTCTCGGGCGCGACGATCCAGACGTCATCGGAGAGGGTCCGCGCAATCCGCTCCAGCGCCGCCAGACCTTCCGCGTGAATGCCGTCGTCGTTGGTGAGCAGAATGCGCATGGGCTCAAGCCGCCTTTTCGATCTTCGTCAGGCCGCCCATGTAGGGGAGCAGAACGTCGGGAATGGTCACCGAACCGTCTTCGTTCAGGTAGTTCTCCAGAACGGCGATCAGGCAGCGGCCGACGGCGGTGCCGGAGCCGTTCAGCGTGTGCACGAACTTCGTCGCCTTGTCTTCCTTGCCGCGATAGCGGGTGTTCATCCGGCGTGCCTGGAAATCGCCGCAGACTGAGCAGGACGAGATTTCGCGGTAGGTGTTCTGGCCGGGGAGCCAGACCTCAAGATCGTAGGTCTTGCGCGAGCCGAAGCCCATGTCGCCGGTGCAGAGCGTCAGTGTGCGGAAATGCAGGCCGAGGCGCTTCAGCACCTCCTCGGCGCAGGCCGTCATCCGCTCGTGCTCGGCGATCGAGCTTTCGGCGTCGGTGATCGAGACCAGCTCGCATTTCCAGAACTGGTGCTGGCGCAGCATGCCGCGCGTGTCGCGGCCGGCAGAGCCCGCCTCCGAGCGGAAGGACGGCGTCAGCGCGGTGAAGCGCAGCGGCAGCTTTTCCTGATCGAGGATTTGCTCGCGCACCAGATTGGTGAGCGTGACTTCCGCGGTCGGGATCAGGTAGCGGCCATCGGTGGTCTTGAAGAGGTCTTCCTCGAATTTTGGCAGATTACCGGTGCCGAACAGGGCTTCGGCGCGTACCATCAGCGGCGAACTGACTTCGGTGTAGCCGTGCTCGCTGGTGTGCAGGTCGATCATGAACTGGCCGAGCGCGCGCTCGAGCCGCGCCAGGGGTCCCGTGAGCACGGTGAAGCGCGAGCCGGAGAGCTTCGCGGCCGTGTCGAAATCCATGTAGCCGAGGGCTTCGCCGATTTCGAAGTGCTCCTTCGGCGCATGGTTCCAGCGTGGCTTGTCGCCGGTCACGCGGGTGACGACGTTGTCGCTCTCGTCCTTGCCGACGGGAACGTCGTCATGGGGCACGTTGGGGATGCGCGACAGGGCGTCGTTCAGCGCTTCGGTGAGCGTGCGATCGTCCTCTTCGGCGGCCGGCATCAGGACCTTGAGGTCGGCGACCTCGGCCTTCAGCTTCTCGGCCAGCTCCGAATTCTTCTGCGCCATCGCCGCACCGATCTCCTTGGAGGCGGTGTTGCGGCGGGACTGCATGTCCTGGACCTTCTGGACGGCGGACCGGCGCTTTTCGTCGAGCGCGATCAGGCTTTCGGACAGCGGCTCGGCACCACGCTTGGCAAGTGCCGCGTCGAGGGCTTCGGGATTCTCACGGATCCATTTGATATCGAGCATCGTCGTTCCAGGTCGTTGCAAAAAGGATGACCCGGCCCAAGCCTGACCGGGCCTCGACCGGATATTCGGAAGCGTTCATTGAGAGATTGCGGTGATCGCTCAGACGTTGTCCGTCTTGGCAACGTCCGCGGACCCATCAGCCTCTTTGACCGCATCGCGGGCACGCTGGCGTTCCACGAGTCGCGCCGCGTAGATGGCAATCTCGTAGAGAATGATGGTCGGCAGCGCAAGACCGATCTGGGACATCGGATCCGGCGGCGTCAGCACCGCGGCGACGACGAAGGCCATGACGATCGCGAACTTGCGCTTCTCACGCAGCCAGTCCGACGTGAGAAGTCCGACACGGGCCAGAAGCGTGGTGATGACGGGCAGCTGGAAAACGAGGCCGAACGAGAACACCAGCGTCATGATGAGGCTGAGATACTCGGACACCTTCGGCAGAAGCGAGATGGCGACATCGCCCTCGCCCGGCGCCTGCTGCATGGTCAGGAAGAACCACATGACCATCGGCGTGAAGAAGAAGTAGACGAGCGCAGCCCCCATCAGGAACAGGATCGGCGAGGCGATCAGGAACGGCAGGAAGGCCGAACGCTCGTTCTTGTAGAGACCGGGCGCCACAAACTTGTAGATCTGCCCGGCGATGATCGGGAACGCGATCACGAGACCGCCGAACATCGCGACCTTGACCTGCGTGAAGAAGAATTCCTGCGGCGCGGTGTAGATAAGCTGCGCCTTGGAGACATCGAGATGCGCCCACTGGACCGCCCACTTGTAGGGAAAGACCAGCGCATTGAAGAGATGCTTGGCGAAGATGAAGCAGACGATGAAAGCCGCGAAGAACGCACCGATCGACCACATGAGCCGCGTGCGCAGCTCCATCAGATGCTCGATCAACGGCTGCGGCTTGTCTTCGATATCACCGCTCATGCTTCATCTTTCTTTTTCTTCGCTGTCGGCTTCTTCGCGGCGGCCGTTACGTCTGCCACTGGCTTGGCGGCGGCCGCCTTCTTCGCCGGAGCGGCCTTCGCAGGCGCTGCGGCGACTTTCGCCGTCGCGGGCTTGGCGGCCGGCGCACGCTTGGGTTTGTCTACCGGCACCGCGGCGATTGTTGCAACAGCATCAGCCTTGGCAGCGACCTTGGCGCGGGGCTTGCGAACAGCCTTCGCTTCCGCCGCAGGTACGGCGGCGGATGTGGCGGGGACAGGTGTCGGAGCCGGCATCACGGCTGGCGGCGTTTCGCTCGGCGCGACTTCGGGAGCCGGCATGAGGCCAGGCACTTCGGCCTTGGTATCCACCGAGGTCGAGCGCTGAAGATCCGCCTTGATATCGTTGCCCATCTGGCGAAGCGGGTTCATGGCTTCGCGCAGGCTATTCATCGGATTGAGCTTCTGCGCATCGTTCAACGTCTGACGCACGTCGTCCATGTCGGCTTCGCGCAGCGCCTCGTCGAACTGCGCGCGGAATTCCCCGGCGACCTTTCGGGCACGCTGCGTCATCTTGCCGAACGCACGAAGCATCGGCGGCAGATCCTTTGGACCAACCACAACTATCAATACGACCGCGATGACAAGCAGCTCGGTCCAGCCAATATCGAACATTCAAGGCTCCTGAACGGGAAACGCGGGGGCTGCGCTGCCCGGACGTGGTTACTTAATCTCGTCGGCCTTGTGATCGACGGTCTTGCCTGCTGGCGTCGTGGACGTCGGTGCTTCCGGCGTATCGTCGTCGGTGATGCCCTTCTTGAAGCTCTTGATGCCCTTGGCAACGTCGCCCATCAGTTCCGGAATCTTGCCGCGACCGAACAGCAACAGCACGATGACCAGAACGATCAGCCAGTGCCACATGCTAAAAGAACCCATTACGCTAACTCCTTGTTGCGATGTTCATTGATGTGGGGATGACCAACATCAAATCCAACATCTAATTCCCCTTAGATTGACGCTTAATGTCACGGGATTGGCTGGCGTGACAAGCCACCCGCAATCGAAAAGTCGTGATCGGCATTGTTTTCGCAGCGCGTGGCAAAACAAAGACACAGCAGCACTATTCCTCGGACGCGCCGCCGGGCGCGAGAAGACCAAGTTCCTCAAGGTCCATCTGCGTAATCGGATCCTCGTCCTCGGTCAGCTCGTCGTTCATCGACGGCAAGGGAATATTGAAATTCGCCGGGATGCGACCGGACAGCAGCCCTGCCCCCTTCAGCTCTTCCAGGCCCGGCAGGTCGCGCAGTTCTTCCAGACCGAAATGGTCAAGGAAATCGCGCGTCGTGCCGAGCGTCACCGGCCGGCCCGGCGTTCGCCGACGGCCACGGAAGCGGACCCAGCCGGCTTCCATCAGCACGTCGAGCGTGCCGCGCGATGTCTGCACGCCCCTGATATCCTCGATCTCGGCGCGGGTCACCGGCTGGTGATAAGCAATGATGGCCAGTACTTCGAGCGCTGCGCGCGACAGCTTGCGGACTTCGTTTTCGTCGCGACGGATGACGAAGGACAGGTCGGCGGCGGTGCGGAACGCCCAGGCATCGTCGACACGGACAAGATTGACGCCGCGATGCGCATACTGCTCCTGCAGCCCCAGCATGATGGCGTGCACATCGAACGCTTTCGGCAGCCGATCGGCGATGAAGCCTTCGGTTACCGGCTGCGCAGAGGCAAACACCAACGCCTCGGCAATGCGGGTCGCCTCGGTCTCGTCGCGCGGATCCTCATCCGCGTTCATGTCGTCTTCGCGGTCGATGTCATCGTCTTCCAGATCGATCAAGCCGGCAGCTCCTGTTCAACGACCTGCAGCGTCGCGTGGTTCGGTCCTCGGCGGAGATAAAGCGGCGAGAAGACGCCCTCCTGGCGGATCTCGATCTTGCCCTCGCGCACGAGTTCGAGAGACGCGGCAAAGGCACTGGCGATCGCCGTCACCCGGTCTTCCGGCGAGACCATATAGGCAAGCAAGTGCTGTTCGAGCGCCGTCCAATCGACGATCTCGCCGATCAGCCGGGTCAGCAACTCGCGCGCGTCGGTCAACGACCAGACGGTGCGGCGGGCGATGGTGACCTGAGTGACGGCCTGTCGCTGACGCAACGAGGCGTAGGCGGTGAGGAGATCGTAGAGGCTGGCCTCATAGGCAGATTGCTGGCGATCCGGGATATGCTCCGGTGCGCCCCGGGCCAGAACGTCGCGACCGAGCCGATTGCGATTGACGAGGCCGCTGGCCGCACCGCGCATGGCTTCGAGACGCTTCAGGCGGAAGGCCAGCGTCGCCGCCATCTCCTCACCCGAAGGACCGTCATCCTTGGCCTGTTGCGGGATCAGCAGCCGCGATTTCAGATAGGCAAGCCACGCCGCCATGACCAGATAGTCAGCGGCCAGTTCGATGCGGATGCGCCGCGCGCTGTCGATGAACAACAGATACTGCTCGGCAAGCGCCAGAACAGAGATTCGCGACAGATCGACCTTCTGGTTGCGGGCGAGATAGAGAAGCAGATCGAGCGGCCCTTCGAAGCCCGCGACATCGATCAGCAGCGCCGGATCGTTGGAGGCGCGCTCGGCGCCGTTGTCCTGCCAGAGCTTGTCCATCGGCGTTGCCGCCTTGTGTGGCCGATCCTCACCCTTCATCGTGCTCACTCGGTGTCATTCCTTTCGCGATCAGACTGTCGCAAACATCGCGTCGAATTCAGCCCGGATCGCTGCCTCGTCCGCAGCATCCGGTAGCGGGAAGCCCTGTTCGACGCGTCTCGCGCGCTCCAGCGGCTTGCCCTGCAGCGGCGGCACATTGGCCACCACCTCAAGCATTTCATCCATATGGCCATTGCAATGCAGCACGATATCGCAGCCGCCCGCAATGATATTCGCCGTCCGCTCGCCAATTGTCCCGGCCAAAGCGTTCATCGAGCTGTCATCCGACAAAAGCAGACCCTCGAAGCCGATGTGTTCGCGAATGATGCCGTCGATGACCTTGCGCGACGTCGTTGCCGGATTGTCCGGGTCTATGACAGTGAAGACGAGGTGGCAGGTCATGGCCATCAACTCGTCCTTCATGGCGATGAACGGCGGGAAGTCGTGGGCTTCCAGTTCCGCGCGCGAAACGTCGACAACCGGCAGTTCGTGATGGGAGTCGGCAAAGCCGCGTCCGTGGCCCGGCATATGCTTCATGACAGGCAGAAGTCCGCCGGCCTTCAGCCCCTCAGCCGCGGCCTTCCCCATTTCGGTGACGGTGACGGGATCGGCGCCGTAGGCGCGATTGCCGATCACATTGCTGCTACCCTCGACCGGCACGTCGAGAACCGGCAGGCAATCGACGTTAATGCCGAGCTTCAGGAGATCGAATGCGTGCAGACGCGACATCAGCCAGGCGGCACGCCTGCCCTGCTCCTTGTCCTGCCGGTAGAGATCGCCAAGCTGCTGGCCGGAGGGGTAATGCTGCAGGATCGGCGGGCGGATGCGCTGCACGCGACCGCCCTCTTGGTCGATCAAAACCGGCGCGCGCCAACCGACGCTGTCGCGCATTTCGGCGACGAGATCGGCGATCTGCTGCGGCTCTCCAATGTTGCGGCCGAAGAGAATGAAGCCCCAGGGGCGCTCGGCCTTGTAGAAGGCCTTCTCTTCCGGCGTCAGGGACAGGCCGCTACAGCCTAGGATCATTGCTTTTGATTCGGTCATACCCGAATCATAGACGTGCGCTGGTGAAATGCGAGCAGCGTCAACCGGCATTCACAAAAAAGAGCGCACGGTACAAAAAAGAGCGGCGGACACAGGGCCCGCCGCTCTTTGTAGATCAATCGTTGTCGCTTACTTCGAAATCAGGCAGGAGCCACCGGCGGCGCGATACTTCTCGCAGATAGCCGCTGCTTCGTCCTTGGAGCTAGCGGTGATGCGCAGGCGGTAGTAGGTGCCCTTGCCGGTGATCTCAGCCTTGCGAATTTCATAGGGGCGACCGCTCAGGACACCGCCGAACTTCTTCGACAGGCTGGCATAGGACTTCTTGGCTTCGGCTTCAGACGGCAGCGACGCGATCTGGACGCCGTAGCTGCCTGGAGCCGCCGTGGTCGGCTGCGCCTGCGTTGCTGCGGGCGAAACGGCGGCCACTTCCTTGGGTGCCGGCGGAGCGGGTGTTGCCGGAGCGGCAGCCGTCGGGCGCGAGGCCGGTGTCGGCGCCGTATCGGTCTGGGTGCTGGTTACCGGGCGAACCGGCGGGCTGACGTTCTCAGGCGTTGCCGCTGCGGCCTTGGCCAGCACGTTCTCCGAAGCCTGCTGCGACGAAGGCGTGGTGCCTTCGACCGGCGTCGGGCGGATATCGGCGGATGCCAACTGCTCGATCGTCGGAGCAGCAGTCGGTGCCGTGCCTGCGGTGATCTTCTGCGTCTGAACCGAGGTCGGCTTCGGCAGCGATGGGGCTGATGGTTCCGTGGCGGGCTCGTCGCGGGCGACCAGCGTGCCGTCAGGCTTGACGATCATGGTGCGGACCTTGCGGGCCGAAACGGACGGCGAGCGATCGGCATCCGATGTGTCGGCGGAGGCGGTCTCACTGGCATCGGTGTTCGGCAGCAGACGCGGATCCTGGGTATCGCCGACCGGCGTTGCCATGGATGGCATCGGCGCATCATTGTCTTCAGGCAGCGTTTCCGGCGTCAGCGTGCGCTGAACGACGTCCACCGGCTGCTCGTCGCTGGAGACCAGCGCCTTCTGCTTCGGCGCCTCGGCGGCAGCGCCACCGACGCTGTCGTAGACGGCCTTGTCCTGGTTCGGCACGGTCTTGCCGCCCGGATTTTCCGGAACGACCTTGACCGGATCCTTGTCGGCAACGATGACGCGCGGCTCGCCGGAGGCAATGCCAAGGCCGCCATCGCGGGAAATAAAGGAGTAGCCGGCATAGGCGACGCCACCGAAGATGACGATCGCGGCGGCGGCTGCCAGCATGCGCTTCATCGAGCGGGCCCTGCTCATGTCCTCCGCTTCGCCTGCGGACTGGATCTGCACTTCAGAGACGCTCTCGCGGCGCTGTTGTACCGGCTCGTTGACGCTCCGACGGAAGTCTTCTTCCAGCGCGCGCTCGAATTCGTCGAAGCTCTCATTCTGGGCGGCAGGCTGGGACACCGGTACCGTCGGCGCGACAGAGATCGGTGCGCGCGTACGCCACTGCTCGACGGGGGCCTGAGCCTGGGCTGCTGTCGGTCTCGCCGGCGTCAGCAGATTGGCAATCTCAGCATCGACATCGAAATCGAAATCGGACATCGCGGCAACCGGCTCCGGCTGCTCGACGGGCGGCAAGGTCGGGATATGCATATCGCCGACTGCTTCCATCGGGTGGTCGGCGTCTGAAATCATCGACGGATCGAACGGCAGCTCCTCCGTCGCATCCAGCGCGAAATCGGGAGCGCTGTAGACGGGTGCGGGCGCAACCGGCTCCGGTGCGCGGTAGGCCGGTGCTGGCGCCTGATAGGTGGGAGCAGCAGCGGCGTAGACCGGAGCGGACGGTGCCACCGGCGCTGGCGCGGGCTGCTGGTAGGCGGTCGGCTGATAGACAGGCGCTGCCTGCTGCGGCTTCGGCTGCTCGACTTCCAGAGCGGCGGTCGGCTCGACGAAATCGAGATCGGCCAGCTCCAGTTCGATGCCTTCGAGATCGAGCTCGAAGTCATGGCCGGCAAATGGATCCTCGGCGTCAGGCGTCGCGCTTGCGGCAACGGGCTGCGGCTCGGGACGGTTTTCGGCAACAGGCGCTATGACACGGGGCTCAGGCATGTAGGCCGGCGCTGTGTGCACGACAGGTGCCGGAGTGGCAGCCACAGGCTTTGTCGGGACTTCGTACTGCGAGACGTCGGCAAGGAGGTCATCGATATCGAATGCGAGATCATCGACCTCGGCCGGCGCTTCCGTCAGCGCCGCATCGGCCTGGACCGTACCATGCTGTGCGGCTGCGGCCAGATCGAAGGCGGCGTGATCGACGAACTGTTCGGCGGCGGTTTCTGCGACCGGTGTTTCTTCGACGTAAGCAGGCTCGTGATAAACTGGCTCGTGACGGTCGATCTCGGCCGGGAAGCCCGCCGCAGCCGGAATTTCGTAAGACTCGACCGGCTCAGCAGCCTCAGGCGCCAAAGCAGCAACGACCGGCGCGGCAACAACAGCCTCGGGCACCGCCGCCGGAGCGACAGGCCGAGCAGGATGGAAGTTGGCGATCGGCAGGCGAATGCTTGCGGCAGACCACTGCGGCGCCTTGGCAGGCTGAACAGGCGCCGGTGCGGCAGCGATCGAAAGCTCGAGTTCCTCGATCAAGTCACGTGCACCGCTCGATACCGGCTCCGACGGACGAGAAACGCTCGAGGTCCAGTCCACTGGCGGATATACGGCGGCGTCAGGCTCTACTGCGGCTTGAAGAGCAGCCTTGTAGTAAATGTCCTGTTCCGAAACAACGGGCGCATCGTAGCGCACCGGCTCGGCTTCATAGACTGGCTCTGGCGCGGCACTGGTGACCGGCTCTATGAATGCAGCCTCGACACGAGGATCGATGACGGCCGGCGCAGTCGGGGCGTCGTAACGCTCGAACTCGCGCAGCAACTCGTCTTCGAGATTGAAAGCAGGTTCCTGCCTTGGCGCGTCCGGGACGGTATTGGCGGCTACACGAGGCTCGAAGCCGACGATACGCGCGAGCTCTGCCAAGGGATCATCGTCGGCAAAGAGGTTCGCATTGTTACGCGTGTCATACGCCCGCTGTTTGTCTGCCATACTCATCCACTCGCAACTGCAAAGGTTTCGTGCCAGCGCATTGTGGGCAAATGGTGACCGCTATCGCATCTCGTCCGGCGCTGCGGTGCCTGCAATTGCAAGTCCCGACTTCAAAACCGACGCAACGGCGTACACCAGCCCTAATCTGGCTATACTCGATTCTCGGCTCTTATCGTTAATAAAACGTAAGTCTACCTGATCCTTGCCCTTGTTCCAATGCGCATGGAAAGAACTGGCCAGATCATAGAGGTAGAACGCCACCCGATGCGGCTCCTGCGACTGAGCCGCGGAATCGACCAGTCTCGGGAACTCGGCAACCTTCGCAACCAGCTGCAATTCCGCGGGATCCGTGATTGCGGACACTGCTTTCGCAAGGTTTTCCGGGGATACGTCGAGGTCCGAAAACGCCTCGTTGGCCTGGCGGAATACCGACATGCAACGGGCGTGCGCATATTGCACGTAAAACACCGGATTGTCTTTCGACTGCTCCGTTACTTTGGCGAAATCGAAGTCTAACGGCTCGGAACTCTTCCGGTACAGCATCATGAAGCGCACCGAATCACGGCCGACTTCCTCGACGACATCACGCAGCGTGACGAAGTCGCCCGACCGCTTCGACATCTTCACCGGCTCTCCGTCGCGGAACAGCTTGACCAGCTGGCACAGCAAAACGGTGAGCTTCGCCTTGCCTTCCGACACACCACGCGCGACGGCCTCAAGCCGCTTCACATAGCCGCCGTGATCGGCGCCCAGCACATAGATCATCTCGCTGAAACCACGATCGTACTTGTTCTTGAAGTAGGCAACGTCAGCGGCGAAATAGGTGTAGGAGCCGTCCGACTTGATAAGCGGGCGGTCCATGTCGTCACCGACTTCGGTCGAGCGGAACAACGTCTGTTCGCGATCTTCCCAGTCCTCCGGCAGCTGGCCCTTCGGCGGCGGCAGGGTACCCTTGTAGACGTGTCCCTTGAAGGTCAGGTCGTTGATCGCCGTGCGGATGGCGGCGGCACCGTTGGCGTGCAGCGTCCGCTCGGAGAAGAACACGTCATGGTGAACGTTGAGCGCATCCAGATCCTCGCGGATCATCACCATCATCGCGTCGATAGTGCGATCCTTGACCAGCGGCATCCACTGGTCCTCGCGCATGTTGTGCAGCTTGACGCCGTAGTCACGAGCCAGTGACTCGCCGACCGGAACGAGATAATCGCCCGGATAGAGGCCAGCCGGGATCTCTCCGATCTTCTCGCCGAGCGCCTCGCGGTAGCGGAGGAAGACGGAGCGGGCCAGCACGTCGATCTGCGAGCCGGCGTCGTTGATGTAATATTCCTTGGTGACGTCGAAACCTGCAAACGACAGCAGATTGGCCAGCGCGTCGCCAACAACAGCGCCGCGGCAATGGCCAACATGCATCGGTCCGGTGGGGTTGGCCGAGACGTATTCGACGTTGACCTTGCGGCCTTGACCGAGCGTCGAGCGGCCGTAGTCGGCGCCGCTCGATATCATCGATGCGAGCAGGCGCTGCCAGTAGCCGACGGCGATCTTGAGGTTGATGAAGCCCGGGCCGGCGACCGACACGTCGGCGACATCAGGGTCTTCCTTGAGCTTGGCGGCAATGATCTCGGCCAGCGCACGCGGATTGCTGCCCAGCGGCTTGGCCAGCACCATGGCGGCATTGGTGGCGACATCCCCGTGGCTCGGGTCCCGAGGCGGCTCGATGGCAATGCGGCCGAAATCGAGCTCGGATCGCTTTTCCTTGACCAGATCGATCTGTTCAAGGGCGGTTTTAATCCTGGCTTCGAAATCGGTAAAAAGGTTCATCGCACTCTTCCATGCATAGGCTGTGCCACACGGCATTCTCCCGGCCGGTGCCGGGCAGCCGCTGCCTAGCGCAAATCGGGAGTCTGGTCAAACAATCGCCTGTGCGCACTGATGGCATAGGTATCCGTCATGCCGGCGAGATAATCGCCGACGTGACGGGCCTTCGGCGCCTCGACAAGACCGGCGATGTGATCCACCCAATAGTGGCTCTGCATCTCCTTGGGATTGGCCATGTAGACGTCGAACAGGTCGGTGACGATCTGCGCCGCACCGGCGCGGATGTGCATGATCTGGGGATGGCGATAGATGCGCTTGAACAGCATCGCCTTGATCTGCCTGTCGGTTTCCGCCATCGCATCGGAGAAGGTGGCGATCACGCGGCTCGCCTGCCTGACGTCATCGGCGCTTTGCGGCTTGACCTCCGAGAGGCGGTCCTGCGCAACCGCGATCACGTCCTCGACCATCCGGGTGATCTGGCGACGCATGATTTCGTGGGTGAAACGGCTGGCCTCCAGATTGGGGTAGCGCGCCCTCACCTCGGCCATCAGACCGGCCAGGAACGGAATGTCCTCCAGCATATCGAAGGTCAGGTAGCCGGAGCGCAGGCCGTCGTCGATGTCGTGGGTGTTGTAGGCGATATCGTCGGCGATCGCCGCCACCTGGGCTTCGAGGCTTGCGAAGGTAGCGAGCTCGAGATCATGGATCTCGCAGTAATCGAGGATCGGCTGCGGCACCGGGCCATGCGTCCCCGCGCCGTCCCTGGTCAGCAGCGGGCCATTGTGCTTGACGAGACCTTCGAGGCTTTCCCACGTCAGGTTAATGCCGTCGAAGTCGGCGTAGCGCCGCTCGAGCTTGGTGACGATGCGCAGCGACTGGGCGTTGTGATCAAAGCCGCCGTAGGGCAGCAGCTTCTCGTGCAGCGCATCCTCGCCGGTGTGGCCGAACGGCGTATGGCCGAAATCGTGCACCAGTGCCACGCCCTCGGCCAGATCCTCGTCCAGCTTCAAGGCTCTTGCGAGCGCACGGGCAATCTGCGCCACCTCGATGGTGTGAGTCAGCCGGGTGCGATAGTGATCGCCATCCTGGGCGATGAAGACCTGGGTCTTGTGCTTCAGGCGCCGGAACGCGGTGGTGTGGACGATGCGGTCGCGGTCACGCTGGAAGTCGGAGCGGGTCGGGCTGGAATTTTCCGGATAGAGCCGTCCGCGCGTCGTCCAAGGGTCAGCCGCGTAGATTGCCCTGTCACTGTTGCCGAAGCCTAATGCACGCCTGTCGATCGTCATTCTTCACCGTCACTCGTTACCATCACTGGACCATCACTGGCCCTGTCGCGGCCGATGCCCATTGACGCCGCATTGCACTCTTCATACCTATAGAGAGCATAAACGGCAAAGAGACGACGTTTCATCCGCTTTGCCGCAAGCCGCCTTTTCGTGATATAAGACGCAAGTGCCTTTGAATACAGCCGTTTATATTGATGGCTGGAGCGACATTCTCTCCGGATCTTGACCCCGGCAGGAGCAGATATGACAGAGCTAAGTGTAACCCTTTCCGATGCAGCGGCAAAACGAATCGCGGCGATCGTCGGCACCGATCCCGGCAAAAGCGCGCTGCGCGTTTCAGTCGAGGGCGGCGGCTGTTCGGGTTTTTCCTACAAGTTCGACCTCACCGACGGCGTGCAGGACGATGACGTGATCGTCGAGAAGAATGACGCCAAGGTGCTGATCGACAGCATGTCGCTGATCTACATGGCGGGCTCGGAAATCGACTTCGTCGACAACCTGCTTGGCCAGTCCTTCCAGATCAAGAACCCGAACGCGGTGGCAAGCTGCGGCTGCGGCACCAGCTTCTCGATCTGAGCCTTCCCACGCGTCTATCCACACCGAACCGGCCGAAGATTGTCTTCCGGCCGGTTTATCGTCTTGTGGCGATGTCGCCGGGCGCGGTAGAAGAAGGCGTCTGAGCGGAATGGGACCCAAGCATGAAGATCGCGACCTGGAACATCAACGGCGTCAAGGCGCGCATCGACAATCTGACGCAGTGGCTGAAGGACAGCAGTCCCGACATCGCCTGCCTGCAGGAGATCAAGACCGTCGACGAAGGTTTTCCGCGGCTTGAGATCGAGGCGCTAGGCTATCATGTCGAGACGCATGGGCAGAAGGGCTTCAACGGCGTCGCCATCCTGTCGAAGACGAAGCCTGACGAGGTGACGCGCGGCCTGCCCGGCGATCCGCTGGACGAGCAGTCGCGTTTCATCGAGGCGGTGTTCTCGCTGCCCGGCAACCGGGTGGCGCGCGTCTGCTGCCTCTATCTGCCGAACGGCAATCCGATCGATACCGAGAAATACACCTACAAGCTCGCCTGGATGGAGCGGTTGCGGACGTTTGCGGCCGAGCGGCTGGCCAATGAAGAGATTCTGATTCTGGCCGGCGACTACAACGTCATCCCGGAACCGCATGACTGCTTCGATCCGAAAGTGTGGGAGAACGACGCGCTGTTCCTGCCGCAAACTCGGCAGGCTTTCCGCAGGCTGGAAAGCCTCGGACTGACGGACGCGGTGCGCGCCACGACCGACGCTGTTCCTGCCTATACGTTCTGGGATTATCAGGCGGGTGCGTGGCCGAAGAACAACGGCATCCGCATCGATCACCTGATGCTGTCGCCTGAAGCGGTCGATCTCATGACGTCGACGGCGATCGAAAAGCATGTGCGCGCCTGGGAAAAGCCGTCGGACCACGTGCCTGTGGTCGCCTATTTCGACTTCGCGGCCTAACGCGATCGTCTTTGGCAGGCGCCGGAGGCTGCCCGTCCTTCCACCTCAGTCGGTGTTGGCGGTGGCGATCTTGTGCGAGAGCGCAATCGCATTGCGGCGATCGCTTTCGCTAGCCACGGAGAAGGCCTGTTCCTGCAGCGATTCCATCCAGTTGCAATCCTTGGGCTTGCAACGATCGAGCGCCGCGGTCATCAGTGCCAGACCGTTGGTGGACTGGCCTTCCTGAAACAGGATATTGCCGAACACGGACATGGCGCCTGGGTGGCCGGCCTTGCGGGCCTGGTTCAGCCACTTCTTCGCCTGCTGCGTGCTCGTGGCGCCACCATCGCCGGCAAGCATCATCTGCGCCAGCTGGAACTGTGCCTCGGGAACGCCGAAGGTGGAGGCGACCTGGAAATAGAGCTGGCGCGCCTGCGTCAAATCCGTCTTCACAGGGCTGCCGGGAATGCCGTGCTTGTAGTAGCTCGCCAGCGACAGCAGCGCATTGACGAAGAAGCCGGTATCTTCGGAACCTGGCTCAACGCCCTGCTGAGCGATTTCACTGTAGATCTTGAAGGCTTCGAAGTCGTCCTGCGCGACGCCGTCGCCATCAGCATACATGTTGGCGAGCGCCCAGCGTGAGCCGGTATGACCCTTCTCGGCGGCGTATTTGTAGGCTTCGACAGCCTCTTCCTTCTGGCCGTTCTTGTAGGCTCTGAAACCGAACTTGAAGAGATCGAAAGGACCGGATTCCTTGCTGACGCCCGATTTGATGTCGAACGCAGCAGCGGGGCAGCTGATCGCCGCGCAACAGGCGACGGAAAGCCCCATAAGCATCAATCTGAAAAGTCTGAACTCGAACGTCAGCATTTCACCCGATATCTTTCGTTTCCACCCAAGCGAGCCGTGTCGGACATCCTGTCCTTGCGACCTGCGGATAAAGCCCCCTTGGCGAGCGATCCCGCGGTGGGTTCGAAGACCCGCTTGCCCGCGTCGCATCCAGCCCAACGCTCTCCCGCGAGAGCGCCCATTTCCAGCGCATCGATCCCATCCGCCCGCTTCCCGGCACGGCCTGTCCGCAATGCGCTCAATCCAAGTTTCGCGAAAATACCCAGGGGCTTTTCGCCTTCGAAATGAACGTAATCACCAATTGTGACAAAAGGTGAGCCGCCGTTACCGGAAGCCTGCTCAGGCAGCCGATACGCGGTCGGTGGTGAAGAGAAAGAAAGGCGGGATGTTGGTTCGTTCGAGCGACATAGTCCGGCCGAAACACCCTGCAGCAAAAGCGAAACGGCGAATGCGGCATCGATGGTGCCACAGCCTACGCTTGTCTTTTCTGCACTGAATGTAAAACGACCCATGTTACTCTTTACGCACACCCTAAGCCTGTCATTCCCTCGCCCGACTTTACCGCTGCGCCCAGTTTGTGGCGGGAAATGGACAAATTGCCTTAGACATTATCTTACGCGAATGGCGGTAAAAGACTGTTGCTGAATCGTCACAAAATGACACGGCGCAAAAGCATGCTTAACGACGAAAAGACAAAGAAAAGCCCGGCATTTCGCCGGGCCATGACTTGCGCTGCTCTTGAGAGCCTAGAACTTGACCTTGATGCTGGTCGAGATAGCCGCAACCAGATCATTGCCGAAGGAGTAGGTTGCATCGTCGCCGTAGGTTACGCCGTCCTTGACGATGGTGCCGGACGATCCGCTCGTGAGGACGCCGAGGGCACCGGCAAGCCGCCATTCGATGTTTTCGGTCGGGCTGTAGGCCGCACCGACGCCGAGCGTCCAGCTGTCCGTCTGCGCACCGTATCCATCGCTGGTGCCGCGGTCCCAAGTGACGCTGACGGCACCGCTCCACTGGTCGTTGAACTTGTGACCGACGCCACCGGTGACAGTCCAGCCGTCGCGGTAGCCGAGATCAAGCGAGGTGAGCTGGTTTTTGGCGGTGCAGCTAGTGCCGCGTGTCGCTACCGGACACAGAGCGATCGATTGCAGCACGCTCCAGTTTGTCCACTTCACAGAGCCGAATGCCAACCAGTCAGGAGCGATACCGCTCTGTACTTTCAACTCGAGCGAATCCGGAGCTTCGGCGGCACCATAGACGTCCGTGATTCTGCCGCTTGCTGCACCGGCACCAATAGGCACCTGCGTTAGATCGACGGTGCCGGTCAGGTTGTCGTACTTTACTCGGCTATTGTAGACCAAACTCGCGCGGAGTGCATATTCCGGTATTTCGTAGGCAACGCCCGCGCGCCAGCCCCAAGCGTCGTCTTCCAGGTTAAGCCGGCCAACCCCCGTATAGCCAGCAAATGTTGGACTGATCCCGGTGAGAATTGCAGGAGCCAGAACAAGACGCTCCTTCGAACCTTCAACTTCCTGATAGAACGTGCCGCCGATAATGCGGAGCTGTCCCGGTCCCAAATCGAATTTGTAGGAGCAAGTCGCCCCGTAATTGCGTGTTTTTATTTCGGTTTCAATGTTGTTTTGTGCGCCTACCCAATTTGCACCCGGATTAGTGTGAGCACCGAAAGGCTGGGAATAGTCGACAAGGCAATCGACGTCACCGAGACCCGCTTTAATCCCACCGTAGGGAATCGCGTAGTTTTCAGTTTCATTGGTCGATGTCGATCCGCCGCCAAGACCATTGCTACCCAAGCCATCGGTCGCGTCGATATCTTTGGCATTCTTCAGCTTGCGCTGCGGCATGACGTAGATCACGCCCGACTGGATCGAGAACTGCGATGCGTCAAACAACTGATCAATATTGTAGCCGCCCCGCTCAAGACCGCCCGCGAGGGACGGTTGAACGAGGGTGGAAAGCAGGACGAGCGACAGGGTTCCTGCCGAGATGCTACGGTATGCCAATGTGTCTCCCCCACTGAGGCAATTGCGATGGCGGGACTGTGACGGCGAGAAGTTAAAATGGCAACTTCGTGAAGGCGCGCGATTGAAAAGTGAGCTAACGGATGCTTTACGTAAAATATTGACGAGCACGTCAATATTTTCGTCATTTAGAAAAAACATCTAACAAGTTCCTAAAACGATGCAGAATGAAGGGCAATCGTTCTACAGAAGCACAGATATGTAACCTTATGATCACAGTTTTATTTTTCGCTGAATGTCGCGAAAAAAGCTGTGAAATCAATAATTCCCCAGCATCAACGCATCTTCATGGACGTGAAATGGGCCAAATCACCGCTGCAGGAACGAAAAAGGCGCCCGATTCACCATCGGACGCCTTGGAATTAAATACTACTGAGCGTTGAATCTATCCCGCTTCGGCTACACGCGCCAACGCGATCTTCAGGCTTGCCAACTGCACGGTCAGTTCTTCCAGACGCTCGCGCTCGGCGGCAACGATCTCCGGATTGGCGTTTGCCACAAACTTCTCGTTCGACAGCTTGCCGTTGATCCGGCCCATTTCCGCCTCGGTCTTGGCGATCGCCTTTTCCAGGCGCGCCTTCTCTGCGCCGAGATCGATCAGGGTGCCAAGCGGCAGGCAAGCCGTCGCTTCGCCAGCGATGATCTGCGCGGCGCCCTTGGGCGCCTGCTCGGCCAGCGACACGCCATCGACGCGGGCCAGACGCTTGATCGCTGCATCGTGGCGCGCAACGCGCTCGCGCGTCAGGCTGTTGGCACCGACCAGCACGAGCGGCGCAACCGCCGACGGCGGAACGTTCATTTCCGAGCGAACCGACCGGATGCCCGAAACAAGATCGATCAGCCAGTTGATCTCATCGGCCGCGGCATCGTCTGCGTAGGATGGCGACGGCCACTCGGCATGGCACACCAGGCTATCGCGTTCGACGCCCTCACCTGCCGTATGCGCCCAGAGCTCTTCGGTCATGAACGGCATGAACGGGTGGAGCAGCTTGTAAATCTCTTCGAGAACATAAGCGACGCAGGCCTGCGCTTCCTGCTTGGCGCCCTCATCGGTGCCGCCAAAAATCGGTTTCAGCAACTCGAGATACCAATCGCAGACCTGATTCCAGACAAAGCGATAGAGCACGCCCGCAGCATCGTTGAAGCGGTAGGCTTCGATCGCTTCGGTGACGTCGCGCTCGGTGCGGGCCAGTTCCGTCAGGATCCAGCGGTTGATCGTCAGTTCGGCGGCCTCAGGCACGAAATGCGGATCACTGGTGACGCCGTTCATCTCGGCAAAGCGAGTGGCGTTCCATAGCTTGGTGCCGAAGTTGCGGTAGCCGGCGATGCGGGCCGGATCGAGCTTCACATCGCGGCCCTGCGCGGCCATGATCGCCAGCGTAAAGCGCAGCGCATCGGCGCCGTATTCGTCGATCAGGTCCAGCGGGTCGATGACGTTGCCCTTGGACTTCGACATCTTCTGGCCGTTCTTGTCACGAACCAGCGCGTGGACGTAGACCGTGTTGAACGGCTCGACCGGAACGCCGTTCTCGTCCTTCATGAAATGAAGGCCCATCATCATCATGCGGGCGACCCAGAAGAAGATGATATCGAACCCGGTGACCAAGACGTTGGTGGGATAATAGCGAGCCAGTTCCGGCGTGTGCTCGGGCCAGCCGAGCGTCGAGAACGGCCACAACGCGGACGAGAACCAGGTGTCGAGCACGTCTTCGTCGCGCGTCAGGATTTCGCCCGGCTGGAAGTTCTCTAGCTTCTCCTCGACCCAGGCCTTCCAAGGGCCCTCATGGGCGATATAGTGCTGGATCGCTGCCTGCAGGGCTTCCTCTTCGGTCTTCTCGACGAAGACCTGGCCGTCCGGACCATACCAAGCCGGAATCTGGTGTCCCCACCAGAGCTGGCGGGAGATGCACCAAGGCTCGATGTTCTCCATCCACTCGTAATAGGTCTTGTCCCAGTTCTTTGGGACGAAGTTGGTGCGGCCTTCGCGAACGGACGCAATCGCCGGCTCGGCGAGCGTCTTGGCGTCGGCGAACCACTGGTCAGTCAGCATCGGCTCGATGACAACGCCCGAGCGGTCGCCGAAGGGCTGCATGATCTTCTTGTTCTCTACATAGGGGATGTCGTTGCCTTCGGCATCCTTGACCGTGACGGCAAGGCCCTCGGCATTGATAGCCTCGATGATTTTCTTGCGGGCAACGAAACGATCGAGACCGCGATAGTCATCCGGTACGAGATTGATATCGTCGACATCGGATTCGCTAGGAAGCTCGCCGGATCTGGTGATCTCCAGCGCCTGGGCCGCACAGTCGGCATAGGGTTCGCCGTCCTCACGCATAGACGCCTTGGTGTCAAGCAGCCGGTAGAGCGGGATATTGTTGCGCTTGGCGACCTGATAGTCGTTGAAATCGTGCGCGCCGGTGATCTTCACCGCGCCCGAGCCGAAATCAGGCTCTGGATACTCGTCCGTGATGATCGGGATCAGACGGCGATGCTCCTTCGGTCCGACCGGGATCTCACATAGCTTGCCGACGATCGATGCGTAACGCTCGTCCGAGGGGTGAACGGCAACAGCACCGTCACCCAGCATGGTTTCCGGGCGGGTCGTCGCGATTGCGATGTAGTCGCGCTCCTCCTGAAGCGTGACGTTGCCGTCCGCATCCTTCTCGACATAGGTGTAGGTTTCGCCGCCGGCCAGCGGATACTTGAAGTGCCACATGTGGCCTTCGACTTCACGGCTTTCGACTTCGAGATCGGAGATCGCCGTTTCGAAATTCGGGTCCCAGTTGACCAGACGCTTGCCGCGATAGATCAGGCCTTCCTTGTAGAGCGTAACGAAGACTTCCAAGACGGCCTGCGACAAGCCCTCGTCCATGGTGAAGCGTTCGCGCGACCAGTCGCACGAGGCGCCAAGGCGCTTCAGCTGGTTGAAGATCAGGCCGCCGGACTCGTTCTTCCACTCCCAGACCTTGTCGATGAAGGCTTCGCGGCCCATGGCGCGGCGGCCGGGAAGCTGCTGTTCCATCAGCTTGCGTTCGACGACCATCTGCGTGGCGATACCCGCATGATCCATGCCCGGCTGCCACAGCACGTCCTTGCCGCGCATGCGCTCGAAGCGGACCATGATGTCCTGCAGCGTGTTGTTCAGCGCATGGCCCATGTGCAACGAGCCGGTGACGTTCGGTGGCGGGATAACGATGGTGAAGCTGTCGGCGCCCGGCTTGGCATTGGCGCCTGCACGGAAAGCGTCCACCTCATCCCACTTCGCGGCGATCTTGGGTTCAACGGCGGCGGAATCGTAGGTCTTTTCGAGCATTTGGGGACCAGATCTGGAGTTTTTAGGATGCGTGGTTGTAAATAGGATGGTTGCCGGCAAGTCAATAAAAAAGCCGCCCCGGAGACCGGAGCGGCTTGTCTGACAAGGCAGTTCCGATCAGCGGCGCGGGCCGCGGGCCACGCGTTCGATTTCCTCGCGCACGAGACGTTCGACCAGTGTCGGCAGGTTGTCGTCGAGCCAGTCGCGCAGCATCGGGCGCAGCATGTCCTCGGCGATTTCATCAAGCGAGCGGCGCTCGGCGCCATCGATGGCGGCGGCCAATTCTTCGAACGAACGGGCGATCTGAAGGCCGGCATCCTGCGACAGCAACGACTGCTGGGCGTCTTCCATCAGGCTCGGCAGCAGGCGCTCGGACATGGGCGCGGCAACGGCAACAGAGGCTTCGAGAGGCTGGGGGGCTGGCTCAGCATAGCGACCGTCTTCGATCGGTGCCGCTTCCACATGGACCGTGGGTGCTGGCGCCGATGCTGCAGGCGTCGGGATCTCGAAGGCGACAGGCGCCGGATCGCTGACCACGGCGGCAGCAGCGGCAGCCTGCATGGTGTGCGCTTCGTCGGCCAGTGTCTGCTGCGCCTCGACAAGATGGGCGGGCGTCGGCTGCTGGCGGAATTCCTGCGGCGGCTCGCGTTGCGGCTGAGCAACATTGCGCTCGGAGGCTGCACGCACGCGAGCAGCGACATCTGCCAGCGACATGGCGCGCGCAGGCGCTTCCGGGGACGGCGCCGAGCCGGCTGAATTGGCGGCAACGAAACGCGGATCGGTCTGAGGCGCGGGATCCGGGAACTCCACGCCGGCATAGGCCTGATCGACGGTCAATTGAATATCGGAGCCGTTGTCGTCTTCGTCATCACCGTAGACCGGTGGCAGCGAAGCGGACAGTGCCCTGCCCGCGCCCGGCTCATTGCTTTCGATGATCTGGCGGATCGACGCCAGGATTTCTTCCATGGACGGTTCACGCGCTACGCTTGGCTGAGCCATATCTATCCCCGTTATTCCGAAACAACGACCGGATTGCGTGATCTGGGCATCCGAATCACCCAGACTGTAGGATAGCCGATCAGGGAAAAAAATCATCGCGAATCAAATGAATGCCGCTTTGCACAGCTTTCTCGAAGGTCAACATGAATCACGCGGAGCCTTCAACGAAAAACGGACGCCTAAGGCGCCCGCATTCAAGAAATCAATAAAGCGCCGAGGCTCAGAATACGAATTCTCGGGCCTTGGCAAAACCAGGAAGCGGCTTCACCGACGCGTTGAAGAATACGTTTTCGGAGACGGCACCGCGCTCGCTGACAAAAACCTTGGCACGCGCGGAACCACCATATCCCTGCACCGTCACGAGGCGGCCGCCCTCGCGAAGTTGCGCGAACAGTGCCGCAGGCACGTCCTCGACGGCGCCATTGACGAAGATCAGATCATAGGGCGCACCCTTGGTGCTGCCGGCCTCGAGCGATCCGTGAACAACCGAGACATTCGCGTAAGAAGCGAGATTCGCCGTTGCCATTGCAGCGAGAGCCTCGTCTTCCTCAAGCGCGACGACCGATCCGGCAAGCTTTGACAGAAGGGCGGAGACATAGCCGGTTCCACAACCGACATCGAGCACAACGTCGTCCTTGCCGATCGCGGCAAGCTGCAGGAGCTTGGCAAGCGGCGACGGCTGCATGAGGAAACGCGCCGGCTTGCCGGCGGACGCAGGACAGATCTCGACATCGCTGTCGATGTAGGAAATCGCCTTGGACTTCTCCGGCACGAAAGCCTCGCGCGGCACGCTCAGAAACGCCGCCTGCACGGAGTGAGAGGTGACATCCGTCGTGCGGATCTGGTTGTCGACCATGTTGGCGCGTGCCGTATCGAAATTCATAGTGTCCTCTCGCCCAATGAAAGCGGTTCTCGCTCATCGTGTCTTAATCGCAGGGCAGCACGCTTTCAAGGCTTCGTACGCGGTTGCAGCAAGAATTCAGAGGAGCGGCGCTCACCCTGTCACTATCGGCGATAATCCGTGGATCAATGCTTCAGCATGTGATAATATTGCAACCGGAGGAATAGGAGGAGAATACCATGTCAGTCATAGCTGAATATTTTTCGCTGTTCGATTTCATTATCGTCGCGACTCTGATCGGCATCGTCTGCTGCGGATTGGTTGGCGGCGAACCGAGCTGACCGACGGCGCCACCGACATTGTCGTCGAACCGACACGGAAAAGCTGACGCATTCAGGTTGCCGTCAGCTTTGGGGGCGATGGTCTTCGTTGGTTGAAATGGCGCGGGTGAAATTCGTTGAATAGATCGGTTCTTTTTGGTGGGCTTTTTATATGCAGCCTACTGACCATCGTTGTGATGATCCCGCTGGTTCATGCCGGCGCACCGGGTGTCGCAACCAACGGCTTATCACCGATGGTGTCGATACAGCGGAGCTACTGACCGCTTCTCGCAGCCAATTCCCACGTGCTTATTGCCATTCATTCGCTGATTGAACGCCCGCCACCTTACGCAAGTGGCCGCGACTTCCGATGTGCCTGTGGCAATGAGCTGAGCCGCGAGACATCACGCCGGAAATCCGGAAGGTTTTTAAACACACCCCCTTGCGCTCGTTTTCTATTCATTCTAAATCCCCGCCAACGCTTCAAAAGCGTGATCGTTGTGAGGCCTCGTGGCGGAGTGGTGACGCAGAGGACTGCAAATCCTTGCACCCCGGTTCAATTCCGGGCGAGGCCTCCAAACGGTTTTTAGCCCCTTTCCAACATGCTGAAATAGAACTACATTTTTTCAGGTGTGGCAGTTTGGGCTTGAACCGTTCCGCCACACTACAACGAGGTGTGGCAGCCCGTTCCCGGTTTCTCCTTGAAGACTTCATGGAATCGAAAAAACTGGCGTCGATCTTGCCGACCCTAACGGGAAGGCCACATCACAGTTATGACCGACCGGATTGACACGAAATCTGCGCTGATGGCGTTGTTTAAGGAACTGGGGCTTGAACCCGGTGTTCCTATCAGCCTCTACGGTATCGGGCCGCCTTTGGTCGCCCAAGGCATCAGCCAAGACAGCATCGTCAACGCGCTGGACGCTCTCAAGGAGGCGGGTGTGATTGATCTACCCGGTGGTAATCGGTTGGTCCTGCTTGTCGCCAGCTAGACAGAAAACTTGGAGCGATCATACGGGGGTCACCCCGCTTGTTAATTTGGTTCTTGAGTTTTTCACATGAGCGTATTCTAATGTGATGTCAGCTGGACTTTCTCAAAGTCATGCACATCACACACGTCCGAAAAGTTTGTTCGGCTGGCTCTTGTCGTTTGTAGGAGGTACGGCAATGCTGCAAGCCTTGATGACCCTCTCCGATGAAGAAGCAGACCTGCTCATTCGGAGCGTCCACCGCTGGTGCGCCCTCAACAAAGTTTCCGTTGATAGCGTGGACGGAAGACGTGCAATCACTACGGCCATAGAACTCATGCAGACCACGGATAAGCCAGTTTCGTTCCCGTACGATCTGTCGGTTCGGCTTAAGAAGCAGCAGGTTTGCCACTAGCCTAATTGTACCCTTTAGGCCCATTCCGTTGGACGTCGCGCCAAGAAGGTGAAGAATGCAGACTGGCCCAGCTGGTGTCAGGCATTAACCCCTACCCGCCGGCCGCTGGTGAATATGTACCTCAACGAGGGGTCAGAGGTAGGGCAAACCCTGCTCAAGGAAGGCTTCGCTCGGGCGAACATAGCGGTTTTGGCCTGGGAAGCCTCGGGGGAACTTATCTCGGCAAGGTGGGTAGCCTAAAGTCCCTCAACGGTTGGCTCTCACATTCACCCGACTGACGTAAGGACGCATGAGGCGACGCAGAGCCAAACCTCCCCATTCGATTGATGCATTGAGAAATTGGTACATCTTTATGGCAGCGTGACCCGCGCACCCGCCAAAGCTTAGAATGACGGCGAATTGGTGCGACAGACTGGAACAAGGTTCGCCTACGAGATTTTCCTTGTGAGGAATCTTGGAAACCGTTAACGAAGTTTAATAGAGTTTACGTTGAAATAGCCCGATCAATAATTAGATTTGCGCTATGCACAAAACCAAAACTCGAAACGAAGGAAAGAAACGTATGATCGTGCCTCATTCCCTCAAGGTAGGGTTTGTCGAGGGCTTGGCTTCGCCTCTGTCCTTTCTGTTTGTCCCGGTCACGCCTGTCGAAAAATATGAATCGTCTGTCGAAAGCGCTATCGAAGAAGTCGGCAGGGCCTTCCGGATGGTAATGGTCAAGGAACAGAGAGAAGTTGGCAAAGCAGCCAGAGCAAAAATCCGAGTTAAAGCCGGAAAAAGAGCCCGAAAAAGCAGGTGAAGCCGTTAACGGCGGTGCCCTTGAAGGTATCGTAGAGCGTCAGCTCGACCCCGTACTATCTAACTTATCGAAGGTCCAAAGAGAGCAGGTCATCTCTAAGGTTGTTCGGGTAGTGCAGGCCGAGAAATTCTCCGGGCCCCTTCCCCATCCGCGACATCTCAGTGAATACGACGCTATCCTTCCGGGCGGCGCCGAGCGAATCTTCGCTCTGGTTGAGACTACCATGGATCACAACATGGGTGTCCAAAATAAGGCTCAGAAAGATGATCATCACTACCGTCTGATAGGAATGGGTCTCGGGTTTCTTGCGCTCGTCCTGCTGGTCGGAGCAGCTTTTTATGCGGGAATGCATGGCAACAATATCTTGGCCGGCCTTTTTCTCGGCACCGGGGTCCTTAGCTCAATTGGCGTCTTCGTATCGGCTCACTTGAGAAAAGACCAGTAATCTAAGATTGCTCTGCGTCACTCGATTTCAGATATCGCCGCGTTGTCCCAAAGTTCTCGCAACCCTTTATATGAGGCATGCCGGAGCTTGCCGTCACCGGTCCAAGCCCGATGCTCGATCTCGGCTATCAAGGTCGGCTGCACCAAACGACATTCTTAGGGCGGCCCGCATTCACGGCCGCTTTCCATGATGTAACCGCCTGAATTAACTTGAACGGACTGGCGATGGTGCTATCGTCGGGCATCTGATCTCCAGTACACATGACCCGGCCTGTTGGTCGGGTCTTTTTTACCCGGCCTTCCGGACCTCAGCCATGTCGTCTGGGAGCACATGCATGCCGGCAGAGTGTGCGGCATTGACGAACGCTTCTCGGGCGACGGCCGGCTCGATGACATGATCCAGCGCATCGAATGACGAGAGCAAAGCTCGGTGGAATTCCTTCGGCTTCTTGTTCGGCCACTCAAGGCTCGTTAGAAGCGCCGTCAGGTCTTCGACGCTTGAAGCGGGAGCGTACTTGCCGACGCCATCGATCTCGACGTCGAGCGGTGCAATTGGGGTGCGGTGCATGCCATCCATGACGCTTTACCTCGATGACTGTTGACGCGACTCAACTGCCGGCGAAGTGATTCGTTCCGAGTCAAATCAAGAGCTTGGCGTTGACGCGCAATCGAATGGACATGCTATAGCTCGGTTACAGAATCACGGCCATGAAGGGAGGTCAAAATGACAGACCTTTTGCAAACGATCGACAGCCTGATCAACGACGGGAAGATTTCTGGCGTCGTAACGCTTGAGACGGTCGAAGCCGCAGTCACCGATCACCTGCCAAGCGTTTCCCTTGACGTAGGGACAATCCGCGAAATCCGTAATCATCTCGATAAGAGATATCAGGTCGTGGCGTCTGACAATGACGCGCTGACGACGGCTTGGCGTATCAAACGTCAAGCGTAAACCAAACTGGAACCATTCGAGCGGACGCAGGTTCTGGAACATCGGCATGGTCTTTGTCCGAGCATCCATGTCCGTAGGCGAAGGGTCGTGCCTCTCCGGTGCTTCCAAAGGCCCTTCGCCGCTTTGACAGCTTGCCGCCGTCGAAAGTTCAGCTACCATTGTCCTGTCGCTAGGAAGTTTCAGAGACACTCCGGTGACAGGCGAAGGGCGGCTTAGCCTCCCCGGGCGTCCAGAGCCCTTCGCCGCTACCTGCTCGCATGTTTTTTACGGGCTATTTACCACTCACCAAGGTGGCAGGTTGCGCGGCCTTCTCTTTGCCGCTGGTAAAGTTGTACTGGAGCCCTTTAACAAGGAGGGCTTATGGCTCACGTGGCTCTAATCGTTGCGCAAATGCTCGACCCGATACGGGTCATTCTGATGCTCATCTGTGTTTGGATCGTCGTGAAGGTGTACGCGCGCTACGGGCCGTTGCGTAAGATTTCAGCATACGCGGTCCTCGTCAGTCTAGTTGCGATAATCATGATGATGGTGATTGATGCCTTGCACCCAGGCCGTGACACGGATGCGACGATCTCAGCCACCCTTGCTACAGGCTATGTAGCAAACTGGCTAATCGTTGGCATCGCGCACATCTGCATGCAGATAATTCGCGTTCGACGTCGTCAACACCCTTGATAGAGCCGGCCTACCCGTCTTCTCCTGCAGACTTCAACGGCATCGTTTCGCTCGGTATGATCATGAACTTGATCGGCGGGGAAACGACATGGATTGGGCCTATCCAGCTTTGTAGCGGATTGCATATGTAGTCGAGCGTCACCTCGTAGCGCGCTGGGCCAGGCGTCGCGGCCGTCGGCACTGTGATCGATCGCCTGTAGGTCTCCCTCCCCGCCAGCAGCCGAAGGCCGGTCGTAAACTGCGGGATTGAATGACGTTCGCCGACCGCATCATAAAGCCATCGCTTTGTAACGAGCGGGCAGATCCGCTTCCGGAAGACGGAAAACTCAATGTCGAGCGTTCCGCCCTGCGGCACTGTCGGCGACAGCGCGACGGCGCTCTCGTACTCGATTGGTGGCTCACGGTCTGACACCCACAGGCCAAGATTGATCGATCCGAGGATAGCCAGAAGGAACACCACCCCGCCGACGGTTCTCCATATCATCCGCTTCAATGAGCTGGCCCTCCACGGATGTACCCGATCACCTTGATGATGTTCTCGTAGAGCACCACCGTTCCCAAAAAGATGCCGATGAACGTTATCACTAGCCATTTCGTGAACCGCCCGACTGTTTGAAGGTCATGGACCATCTTGAATGCCTTCCTCACATCATCTGCTGGCAACTCGACCACGGCCTGAAGCGTCTTCAGTTCGTCCGGCCGGAGATCGGCAAGCCAGTCTCTCGTGTCTTGTGGTAGCTCTTCCAGCCGTCGTGGAGTTTGATCCGCCATGTCAATTTTCCCTAGCAACCCCGTATGCCCTTTCGATCGAATGCCATGCTTGACCGGTGTCATCCGATCGACTAAATCCGCCGCCGCCGCCGTGCTTCCTGTCTCATCTCGGCGGCAATGGGAGGGTCCGGCCCATGGAGGGTCGGGCCCTTGCTATCTTTGCCCGTGAGCGCTGCACTCTGATGAGGTCCAGACGCCGGCAGCGCACAAGGCTGCTGCCGTGTCGTCGATCGCGTCTTGATCCTTGGGGGTCGCGCCCTTGGCGCCAATCAGGGATGCACCGACGATGGCCCTAGTCGTTGTCGACAGGCTTTGCTTCGTTGCACTCACCCTTGGCGAAGTTGTACATGCCACCGCGCTCAGTGCACAGGCGACGACGAACGCGAGCTTGGTCAGCTGCATTGCTCAACTCTCCGATTGCCTTGCTGGTTGCCGCCATCGCTTCGGCAGCCTCGATCTCGCGCCCTTCCCGTTTGGCCTCAGGAAGCCACCAGACGGTGTTGAGGGTCGAGTAGACGATGAAGACAAGGAGGCCGCCCACGACAGCCCCCAGCCCGATTTTGATGACGTCGCCGATGCTCATTCTTCCACCGCCTGGCGGATGTCCTTGATGGCGCCGATCACCCACTTGCGGGCGACTAGGACGCCGATCGTCAGCACAACGGCAAAACCGATGACAACCATCAGCGCCCGCCAGTCGAAGCCAGCAAGGGCAGCGATGCCGAATCCACCGCCACCGAAGGCACCGGAGATCAAGCCAAGGATATTGAACTTCTTCTTGACGGTCTGATCGACGGCGACAGGAACCACTTCCTTCTCATCGACCACGGGCGCCGCAGAGAACGCCGCCATCCTCGTCGAGGCTCCGGACAGAGCCAAGAGCGCCTTGTGCAACGTGGCGCGGGTCTTCGGGCCGGCATCGCCATCGACGTCGAGGTCATTGTTCGCCTGAAATTGCCGGACGCTGTCAGGCTTGTAGCCGAGCACGACGAGCGACAACCGAACGTAGTGGTCGATCCTATCGGCGAGCCCGTTGATGCCGCCATTGATGCGCTTTGTGATCGTTTCGATGTCGCCTTGGTCGGCCCACTTGTTCAGGTTTTCCCGATCCCAGAACCACAGCGGCCCCAGTCCTTCCCATGGATCGGTGTTGACGGCATCCGGGTTGCGGACGAAATCAGGGCAGTTCATGGCGTTCGATCGGCACCAGTCAGTGAAGGCCCGATAGTTCGCCTTCCCCGTGATCTGCATCGCCGTGCGGCCCATGTAGAGCTTGCCGTCGCCATCTGCTTCAGGCGTA
This sequence comes from Hyphomicrobiales bacterium, assembly GCA_900470805.1. Taxonomy (GTDB): domain Bacteria; phylum Pseudomonadota; class Alphaproteobacteria; order Rhizobiales; family Rhizobiaceae; genus Rhizobium. The sequence goes on from UCCA01000018.1 coordinate 445,674, forward strand.
TTCCCTAGATCGACACGGGTGTCGTAGCGCTGCTGGGCAGGCGTCGGACCCCATATCTCGCGGTCGTAACGGAAGTCGCCGCCCTCGTGCATAATCTGGGCATAGAATTGGACGGCGCGATGCGGTCGGTCCATGCCGAGAGAGCTGCCGTAGCGGTCAACGGCCACAAGCACGGACATCATATTCGAGGCGTTCACAGCCCCTTTCGCAGCCGCGCGCAGATGCGCGGCAGTTACCTGCACGGTCATTGAGGACTCCTGAGTTTCATTGCAGTTGGATGACGAAAGCTCCACGCAAGCTTGGCAGTGCTAGGGGCTTGCCGACACCAAATGACGCGAACATACTTTCGCGGTCGATCATGAGGATCTTCGGTATGGCATATGACTGGAAAGGCGTCCGCACTCGACGCATTCGCCGCATCAAGCTGGCGCTATCGTCCGTGATAACACTTGCTGTGTTGACGCTGCCTCTGTTGACGTTCGGCTGAATCGAATTCGACTACGCCTATTGGCTGAGAAGCCATCATCTAGCGGATGATGCTACTAAAGAGGTGACCGGAAGCGGTCCCTGTTATGCTAGAAGCCCGCCAACCCCGGCGGGCTTTTGCACTAGGTGAACTCAGCGCAAAACAGATTAAAAGGCCGCTTACAACAGGCGGCCGGAAGTTTCAGATGGCGTCCGTAAGCTACCGCTTGACCGCCCAAAAGGCAGAGCCGGCACGCTGCTTAGCCTTGTCGCCGACAATATTCCAAATACCATCGAGCGCGTGATGCATCCGCTGTGAACCAATCCAGAAGTTTGCCAACTGGATATCAAGGTAGTTCGGGTTGGCGAGCATAAATGCCGCGAGCATGTACTGTTCGTTGTAACCCCGTTCTCTCCACTCCTCGGGATAATCGAACGGCAGACAAATGTCGTGTATCCCAACGAGAACACCCGACGGCAGCCGAGGTAGGACATCCATGAAAAACGCGGTGACGTCTGAGTTGGTGAACGACCGATGCGACCCATCCAGAAATACGGTATCCCCAGGACCGAGCCGATCAAATACCGCTAGATCAACTCCTTCGAGCGGGGCTCTAACTACTTCATCACATAGGACGTCGATGTCTGCGCGAGGGTAAGGATCGATAGAGACGATCTTGGTTCTTGATTTCGGCCCTAGTGCTGCTCGCGCATATATCGTCGAGAAGCCTGAGCCGATCTCAAGGTATACCCCTGCCGCCCTCTTCGCTGCCCACATGACAGACAGGCCATCAAGGACAGGCATAAAGCCGTTGTCGAACTCAATTTCCAGTTCACCAGGAGCATTGAAGCGACCGATGAGATCTCGATAATCCGCAATCTCAGCTAGATTTCCCTCAAACGTTTCGCGACTATTGCTGATCTGAGAAAACAATCCACTGTGACCTTCCGGCTCCCAGCGCCTCTGGAAGTCGTAGTAGTATTCCAGATACAGCGGCTTTTGACCCAGACGCACACGATTGAAATAACGAATTAACCCGCGCAAGCATCACCCCCACTTTCGACGCATCTGCAACCTATAGGGCAACAAGAGTAGGTCGCAACGGTTATTCCCGCTGCGCCCACAGTCTTGCACTCAAAGCATCTTGCCGTAGAAGAGCGTGTCATCGATGCCGTATGAGACAACCGGACTGCCTACAGCGTAAACCCAAGCCTCGTAGTAGTCGGTACCACTTGCATCATCGATCGCCGAAACCGACATCCCCTCGATGGCATTGACGCAGTTGCGGCGCGTGCGGAGATAAAGATCACCGTTTTTGTAGATGCAAACGTTCAGCAATTGACCGGACGTCATGCCCGTCACAAGCATCGTCAAACTTAGCTCAACAATACCCTGTGGCGGAGTCCAGCGACTGTTCGCCTCGTCGTAATACCCCCCGATGTTGAACGAAGCGGCACTGAAAGGAAGCTTGGTGAAGACACCGGTTGAGCACGCCTGATCAACTGTCATCCGCGCGGCAAACGATGGTCGGCGGTCACTTCTGATTACCTCTTCAGGTCGCACCTTCTGAAGAGTGGTCGAGCCCGCGCCGTCGTCCTTGAGCATAACTTTGCGCTGGTTGAAAGGGATCGGGTTGGCGAAAAAGCCGTAACGCGTTGATGCCGACTTGCCTGCAGCTCGCGCCAATCGAGTTCCGGCAATGACAAGGCCAGCACCACGAAAATGCGTGCTATCAGCTGTACCGAGGTTGGAAAGTCTGGCCAGTCCGGCCCGAGCATCCGCGTCTGCGATCGTCTTCAAAACTGGATTTATCGCGGTGTATTGAATGGCTGTTTCCCCAAGCGCGATTGCCGTGCCCGCGTCGATCACACCGTCAGCTGTGAGCGCTGCTATTAGGTTGTTCCACCTAGCCTGATATGTCCCGGGCGTACCGTTGTCAGCTTCGCCCTGATGCCAGAGGAAAACGTCAACTGGAGTGCTGATGCCAGCCGCTGTGAGGATCGCCCGCATACGATTATAAATGGCACCCTTCACATTCGCAGCATTGACCCATTTGTCGATGCTTTGGCCTCCATTCGCGACCAGCACCATTCGCACAGGTCGTCGGGCAACCTTCGCGATTACTTTTGCGGCGTGAGCCATCATGTTATTGATCGGGCCTGCCGCTGTGTTGAAAGGCACCGCACCAAGAACAGGAGCTATCCAAGACGATCCGAGCGCCGTTAATGTCTCCAAATCGTTTGTATTGTTCCAGACGGTCACGTCCGCGAAGGGCCCCCCAAGCCCGCCCCCCTGATTGCCGATCGCGTTCGATTGCCCCATCGCGAGGATAGTCAGCGGCGTGACGCTTACGGTCGTCGACAGGTCAGCCCAGTTCGCGGCGAGCTTCACATCGGTGACCGCTGCATCCGCAAGCTTTGGGGTGGTGATGTCTCCGTTTGCGACAGCGACGGATTGATTCTGCCAGACTGTGCCGTTGAAGACGCGAAGAAGGCCTGACGTGGTGTTGAAGTAAAGCGCGCCGGTGATCGGACTGCCGCCGACAGATGCGCTGGCCGCCGCATCATTTGCAAAGGCAGCGAGATAGCGGGTCACGAAACTGTTGTAGAGGCTCTCGACCTGAGCCAGGAGGGCGGCGCTTGCCTGATCGCTCGCCAGGCGGAAGGTTGCCCCAGAGATGCGGCCGAGAACCTGCATGCCGGCAACCAATCCGCCAGCGGCGATGTCGTTGCCGCTGTTCGACTTGATGGTGAGCACTGACCCGCCATTGAAGGACACAGTAACCGGTGATGCGGTGCTGGCCTCAAAAATATTCAGTAAGATCAGCGCAGACTCGGTCGTTGGTATAGAGGTGGTGGCCTGAATAGCATTAGGCGTACCAGCCCCGACATCGCTTGCGACGATGAACGAATAGGGAAGATCGCCTACCCTGTTCCAAGATCCCACGCCTGAGGCGCCGACCTTCTGGTAGATGCCGTTGTTTGCGAGCGTCGTGTCTTGAACGACCCATGCAAGCGTCTTGTCGATTTTGGACAGGTCGGCGATCAGGTCCGCCTTGGTCACATAGACTGAGGCGTTTGAGCCGAGGGACTGAACGAAGGATTCGAGCCATGTTCCCCAAGCCCGAATTCGGGCCTTGTCCGGCTGAGACGGCGCACCTGCTGGCCCATCTTCCCACACGCTGTTTGCATTCTCTGCCATGGTAGCTCCATTGAAATTGGCTCAAGCGCATGGCTTGGCCGGCAACGATTGATTGATGTTAGGTGACCACGAACGAGCCGGTGGCGACTTCGGCTGCGGCGATGCCGGATCCATTGATTGCTACCACCCATGCGTACTTCGTCCCGGCGGTCAGGCCGGTGATGACGCGGCTATCGGCGGTGCCAGGCGCGCCATATTTCGGCGGGCTGACAGCCGTTGCGCTGCTGAAGGTGTTGACTGTGTTCCAATACAATCGGGCGCCGGCATAGTTCGCGCTATTAGGCGCTACCCAGTTGACGGTTACTTGCCCCGCACCACCGGTCTTGGTGACCGAGCTAACGACACCAGGAGGCGTGGGGTCTGCTGTGGAAACAACATTCTCTGTTGTCGACCAACTGGAATAGGAACCGTCCGAGCCCTTGAACGCCGTTTCGATCTGCAGGGTCTTGTCGGCTGGGACCGTATTGGTGTTCAGGTTTATGTAGCCCCCAGCTGCCGCCGCATCCGGAAACTCCTGCTCGACCCATGCTCCCGGTGTTCCAAAGCCAATATCAGCGACGCGATAGCGAACAATCGGCGTGAGGCTGGCGTCAGCAGGATCAAGAACAATGACGCGGATATAGACCGTACCACCACTCGCCTGAGACTGAATAAGATTGATAACTGGAGTGATAATGCCTGCAGCATTCGGCACCTCTGGAACTGGCGGCTGCCTCCCCTCGTCAATCGACGGTGTCCATAGATCGATATTGTCTGGGTTCTGGATGACATCCATCGTGAAGCCGCCCTTTGAAAGAGCGAGCACCGACCGACGGTTCTCCATGACCTTGCCATTCAAGCGAGGAAGCCGCTTTGGCGTTTCCAACCTCACCCAGCGCGAGTAGATTGCATTGAGGCCAGAGAGGCGGACGTCGATGCTGCCTTTGACTTTCTGCCGGAGGCGCAACCAATCTCGCTTTCCCAATCGACGGGCCTGGCGCCACTGGTGCACCCACTGGTAGCTTGCCTCCTCGGTGAGTATCCGGCCAGCATCGAGCTGGGCGGCGCCGTCCTCGAAAAAGTCGGTATCTGTTGTCGTGTAGTCAGTTGCCGGATAGGTGAATTTCGGCACGAGCCGGTTGACCTCATCCTCAAACAGAACATCGTATTGGATCTGGTGGCCAACGATATCAGCGTCAGTCAGCGTCGAGCATCTGCTCTCGCGGAACTTGCCGACGGTCAGAATTCGAGCACCGTCGCCGCGCGAGACCAGATGACCGTCACAGGCGGACAGAATGGCGTTCAAACCAGACTTGGGACCATTCTCTGTCGTGTCCCAGCCGTTACACTCGTATCGCCGCTCCGTTCCGCCTCCATTGAGCGGCACGAGCTCGTCGCAGATATCGGCTTCCTCGATCCACAGGTCTAGAACCGGCAGAATGGCCTTGGTGTAGTCGAGCCCGAAGCCAAACTCATTGAAGCAGAGGTGCCATGCAAGGATCAGCGCACAGTTCCGGGTCCAGGTCCACGTTGTGGGGTCCGTTGGGCTTTGAGCGGGGTCGCGATAGTCCCAGATATAGGCCCAGTCACCCTCGACTGACAGAGATGGCACGCCATAGGGGTAAGCGCTTTGCTGATCCTTCGAACTGGCGTTGTGGGCAATCATCGCGACCGACGATTGACCGTCTCCACGATGCGCTGTTGTCCAGATATCCTGCGATGCGAGCTTGGCCGCTACCTCATTGTAAGCGGTCTCGGTAGGGAGCCCGAGGCGCGAATAGATGTCTATGTGCGCGGCGCCCTTGCTATACCGGCCGTTGCTGAGGCCGTTAACGCGGCTTCCGGCGAGAGTGACTTCATCGTCATGCAGGTAGTAGCGATTGATCGACTTGCTTCGGTGTCCCACCAGGGCCTGCACCGAAAACAGATCGGCGCCAACCGCTTCCCAGAGCATTCTCGCTCCGGCGATACGTGTGCGCCCTACCCCATATATCCGATACGGGATCGGCTGCGTCATCGGAGATTTGCCGTCCTCAGCCTTCGGGGGCTTTGGCGCCATCAGCATCTGGATGCCGATCGACAGGGCCGTCACTGCTATCGCCGATGCGATCGAGGCGAACGTGATCGTTGTCGCGCCGAAGGTGATGCCAGCGGTGCCGAATACCGCCGTGAATAGCGGCGTGAAGATCGGGTCAAACAGAACCGTGCTGTAAAGGCTGGTCGAGTTCCCAAGCCCGTACCTCTGTAACGTCATGCGATGATGCAGGCTCATGCTTCGAGCTTCCACGCGGCGACATGATCGAGCTTCCTCGCAACGACCCCACCCGGCGACAAGACTGCCCAGAGAGGGCCGAAACGAATGGCGCTGACGAGCGCCATCTCTTCCTCCATCCCGATCGGCGCGGCCACCACGCCGAGGTCGCCGTCCATAGGATTAACCGTGCGGACGAAACCGAGAGGCGAAAGACGTCCGTCTGCGAACGACACGATGCCGCCGGCGCGCGCGAGGACACGATGTGCCCCTCTTGCGTCGGCGTAGGTGCCGCGAAGATCCTGAGCAGGGTCAACTCCCGTAAGGTGATACACCCAGGTCGCGCAGAACATCGTGCAGTCATCGCCAGAGGTGCCGCCCCACTCGAAACGGTGGGGATGCATCAAGAATTCATGCAATGTCATTGAAACCTCAGAAGTTCGGCCAGGCCGGCTGAACACCTCGCGCTAGGCGAGCTGTGCCGTCACAAAATCTGTCAGTGGGCGAAATCGCCTTTTGGTGTGGCGCCGACCAAAGTGAGCGCGCCGCCCGAGATCTAGTTGCCTCGCCTGACACAACGGCAAGGGAAAGCGTCAGGCTGACCGGCTGGTCGCTTGGCACCGCTAGCGATGCCTCCGAGATGTGAGAAGCAATCCCCTCCCATATCGGTAACACCGCGCTCATAGGCTGGTAGTACTGGTCCAGCGTGGTGATCCCCATGTGAACGGCCACTCCGCGCACAGGAGGGATGCTGTCCAAGGTTTTCGCCGCAGTGTCTGCATCGATGCCTGAGATCGTAAACTCCACACTGTCCGACGTGCCGTTGACTAACACCTCGAGCGTCGGAATGCCGATCAGCTTGCCGCCGCCGAGATACACAGTGCCATTGGGATCGATGCTGTCGAATCCAGCCGGGATATCGTTTACGCCGAACCAGATGTGCAGCGCCGGATCTGTGGCAACGCGCATGAACAAGCCGAGTTGATGGCTCCCGCGCATCTCCTCGATAATGGCGTCTGGTATCCAGCCCATCAGAAAGCCTCGACGAACTGGAGTGTAGGCCGGCTTTGATACCAAGCCTCATAGTCCCACGGCAGGGTGAATCCCTGCGGAAACTTCATAACGCACATCGGGCGGGCTATCTCAATGCGAGTGTCCGTTGCGGCCGCCTCGCGAAGAGAGGGGGCAATGCCGAGCAGGTAGTCGACATAGTTGAGATCGACGCCGCCGACGGTCTCGACGCCCTCCCCGGTCTTGTTGCTTTCCCAGTAGCGATATGCTCGCCACCCCTTTGTCGGGTGAGAGATCGAGAACCAGTCGGACCAGCGCAGCGGCCGAGCGGCCCCGTACACGCGCATGGACAGCTGGCCGGCCCCGACAGCCGCATCAGCGGTCAACTTCCCCCATACGGACGTCTGAGAATAGCCTGACGTGTCCAAGAATAGCGCCCCATCGGAATGCGGGATACCGTCAACAATAGGCCGGCGCTTTCCGCGAATGAACGGGAACGGTCCAATACCATCATTGATGATCGGCACGTTGAAGAACCGAAAGCCGCCGTTCCCGCGCGCGCCAAGCCAGTTGATGATCTCGTGGCGCTCGGTGTCGTCGCCCTGCAGGACGCACTGCTCGTAGACAGCAGTCAGCCGGCCGCCGCCGCTCATCTCGACGGAGATAGACTGCCCCTCGCCGTTCACGCCGCCGTCGATCGAGTTGCCGACCACATCGAATGCCGCGCGCTTAGGGCGAAGGTACAGGATCGGAACCGTCGGGTTATTGATGTACTGAGCCATCATCAGCCCTTCTGGTTCGAGTATCTGCGCTGCATGTCGCCGAAGCTGCCGCGGCGCATCTGGTTATTCTGATCGACCTGAGCCGCCGTGACCCCCTGCTGGACGAGGTCTCGGATGTGCTGGTCACCAGATCCACCGTGAATATGGATGTCATACTTCGGCTGCGCGGCCTGCTGCTGGTTGCCGTTCGCCGCGCTCATCATCCGGGCGCTCTTGTTCGTGTTGTGAACCTGAGCCCCCTGCGGCAGGTCCACCAGTTCAGGACCACGCTCACCCACGATCGCTAGACCGCCTGGGGCGTAGTTCGTGCCGTCGGCGAATAGCCCAGTGATCTTGCCGGATGCCGCCTTGTTCCACTGGCTTCCGCCGCCGAACAGGCCGCCGAGCCAAGAGAACAAGCCGCCACCGCCGGCGGCAGACGCGCCTCCGCCCGGAGCTGCCGGAAAGAAGCTGGTCGACAGGTTCTGACCGAGCTTGCCAATGCCACCGCCGAACGTGTCGAGACCCTTGGTCGCTGCACCGGCGGATTCGGCCAACTTGTTGACTGCATCGGCTGCGCTAGCGCCTCCGCCATTGCCGATGCCATCCCAATTGCCTACGCCGACCTTCTTGGCGCCGTACCACGCTCCCCAGCCGTTTTTCTTGGCGTTGTCGAGGGCAAAGTCCACGCCAGCTGGCCCGTTGGCAGCCAGTCTGGGATCAAGACCGGTCTGCTTCTGAAACGCGTTCCCGAGTCCGCCACCCATATAGAGCTGATATGGTCCAAAGCTTGGCTCCTGCACGCCGTTCTTGACGTAGGTCGACTGCATGTTCCAACTCTTCAGGCCGCCTTCGGACTGAGCAACCTTCAATGCAATAGCTGGATCAATACCCCGAGCAGCAGCGGCCGAACTGATATAGGAGGCGATGCTGCCGGATGGTGCGCTAGCGCTCTTGCCCGCGATATTGTCGTTCGCTACCGCTCCAATGGCTGCTGACGCTACGCTCGTCACACCTGCATTGGCGCCACCGCCGCCACTCTTCAATCCCGTCAGCCAGTCGGCGAACATATTGCCGAAACCGTCGAACACCTTTTCCCAGAGCTTTGAGGCCTCGCTCGACAGAGCGGACTCGAAGCCCTTGAGGAAGCTCTTGCCGATATCGTGGCTACCGGTGATCAGTTCGCTACTGAAGGCATCGCCGAAGCCCTTGGCGAGATCCTTGGCTTGCTGCCAGTCAAGCTGCTGGCCGATCATCTTACCGTTGGCGTCGTCTTCGTTCTCTGGCAGGCCGTATTGGCGCTGGGTCTGGATGATCTGCTTCGACCGGGCGGACAGGCGAGCATCTCCAACCTGCTGATTGAACTCGAACGAGAACTTCTGCTGATTGTACTTGTCCGTCAGTTCGCCGAGCGCTGCGGCTCGGTTCTTGATTAGGTCAAGCTCCTGCTGATCGACCTCGATACCCTGTCGGGCAGCATCCATGCGCAGCTGTGACGTCAGCTCGTATTCCTTGCGGAGAGCGACCGCCGCGCCGCCTGTCTTACCGATCAGGTCAATTTCGTTCTGCTGATCCTCAGTCAGTTTGCCGAGGCTAAGCATACGATCGCGCTTTGCGTCAGTGACCTGCTGCTCAGCTTGGGCGAGAGCAAGTGCTGCCGCTGCCTCGATCCGATAGTTTCGGACTTCCGGGCTCTCGTTCGGGTTCATCGGCTCGGCTTCAGCACGAGCGCGAGCCGCTGCGGCGATCTGCTGAGGGGAACGTGCGCCAATGCCGGCTAGTGCTGCGCCTTGCGTGCGACGAAGGCGGAAAAGCGTCTCGACGTTGTCAGCCTGGTACTTCTGAGCGTTGCCAGCAGCGACCGTGCGAGACATCATGATCGTCTGCGCGTCAATCAGATGGCCCAGCTCAGCCGTCTTCTGCTTGATAAGCTCGATTTCTTTCTCGTCGACTGCGATCCCCTGCCTTGCAGCGTCCAAGCGCAGCGAACTGGTAAGTTCGTATTCCTTCCGCAGAGCCACGACAGATCCGGCCGTCTGCCCTGTGAGCGTGACCTCCTGCTGCTGATCGGCGATGATCTTGTCGAGGCTCAGCGCGCGGTCGCGGCGGGCGTCGGCAAGTTGCTTCTCGGCCTGGGCAAGGGCTAAAGCGCCGGCCTGCTCGATGCGTGCGCGGCGATCGGCGACGGACTCGTCGTTATTATACTGCGAAGACGCTATGCCGCGGGCAGCGGCTGCACGGTCCTGGGGAGAGCGCGCATTGATCCCAGCGAGCTGCGCGTCGGTCGCCTGCTGGCGCCTCAGGGCCGCAACGCGCTGCTGCTGTTCCCAGACAGTGAGGCTGGTCCTGTCAGCATTGGCCGACGGGCCCTGCGACAAGAGCATGCCATTCGGGCCGCGATCATTGAAGAGAGCGCGCTGAATGCGCTCCATCTCTTGCAGCGCCTTCGAGCCCTCGCGAAACTGCTCTACTAGGACCGACAGTTCGTCAGCCTTCTTTGCAAACTTCGGATCAAGCGCAGCCTGCTTGTAGAGGCTGTCATAGAACGCATCGAAGTCGGGCTTGCCGTCCTTTGCTTCGGCTCGAAGGCGTCGCAGCGCGTCCTCGATCGGCTTGAATGCGCTATCGACAGAGAGATCGTTTCCGCCACCTGTGCCGCCACGCACACGATTGAGGATCGAACCGGTCTGGTTGAATACCTCGTACTGAGCGTTGTTGGTGGCGCTGCGCAGTGCACGCACGTCCGAGCCAGACTGGAAGGTGAGAACCTTCGCGCTCTCGCTCGTAAAGCCTCTCGCCTTCTCGACCAAGGAGCCATAGCGGGCTTCGAGCCTCTTCAACACGGCATCGTGCTGGTCGAGGACGTCATCCATCTTTCTTGTTTCGGTGGCAGCTGTCGCAAGCCCTACACCATAGCTAACCGCAGCGGCGGCTGCCGTGGTCAAGCCGATGGCAGCAAGCGAAACCGGACTTGCTATCGCGGCCAAGCCGGCAGCGAGGCCAGACAGAGCCTGCTTGCCGGACTGCCCCGCGAAAGCCTGAGCGAACTGTGGCCCTTGCTGGATACCAACCTGAGCAGCGCCCATGTATGGAGCCGTCGAGAATGTGTCGAACAACTGGGCCGCGATATTGCCGACGCCCGCCTGCCCGCCGTTCTGGTTGGCAGGCCGTGGGGTGTTGGGACGGCTGGGCATGGGCGTACTGCGCAGCTTGGCCAGTTCGGCATTCAGGCTGGCGATAGCCGCCTTCTGCTTCTCGATCATGCCCAACGACGCTGCCTGCGCGGCATCGCTCTTCTTCTGGGCCGCCGTGACCCCGTTCAGAGACGCTTCTAGCTGCTTGTATGCCGAGCTGGCCTCGACAGCCGACTGATCCAGAACCGAGTTTGCCTTCGCCGCCTTCGTCGCCGCCTGGGCCATGGCGCCAAGACGGGAATCGATGCGAGTGGTGATGCTTTCGAGACGGCCTAGAGATCCCGCGATCTTGTCCAGCATTGGATTGAGATCAGCGAACCCGCGCGACATGCGCGTGCCAGCGCCGGTGACCTTGGTCGCAGCCTGCTCCACCTTGGCAGCAGAAGATGTGAGGCGATCGAGATCAGACGCTGCTTGTGCGGCCTGAGAACTGTCGATCGCGAAACCAAGGCTAGCTGTGGACAATGGCTTTACCTTTTTCCAATGCTCTGTATCGTCCCGCCCTCAACCCTTGGGAGCGCAGCCACAGATGAAAAGAATTGCAGTCGCTTGTGTTTTGGTCCTGTCCGGATGCAACACCGTGGAAAACCGTTACATCGATGCGACGGGCGTTCATGGAACCGGCCAAACGACCTTCGGCGCCACACAAGAGAATGGAAAGTTCTCTATCGTGGACGGTTCATCGTCTTGCTCAGGTGCGTTTCCGTCGTGGCGTAGCGCCACTGTAGTATTCCCGGTCTCGTGCTCGGACGGTAAAAAGGGCACCGTTTCGATGACCAGGCCGACCGGGAACGCCACCATGGTCGAGGGTGAAGGCACCATCCAGTTCACCGACGGTTCAACGCGTCGGTTCATGTTCGGTCGAAAAGACATGATAAACCGCTAGGCGACTATTTCCTTTTAGCCGGGAACAAGGCGTCGAACAGGCGTCCGGTAAGCGGGCGCTCCGATACTTCGGCCTTCTCCTCTGCCTTGTCGGCATCGTTGCGCTTTTCGGCCAAGACCGTGAGACGCATGTCGTCCATGGAAATCAGTGCATCGACGTGCCATGGGGAAAGCACGATCGAACGGACGCGAGACCAAGAGTAGATCTCGGTGTAGGTGATCGGGTTAACCCCGAACCCGGTCCCTGCCCGCGTCCTGTCCAGTTCCTTGAACCACTGCCAGACATGCCGGCCTGCCAGTGGGATTTTCAGTTTCCGGCCTTCATGCTGATCGCGGACGCATTTGCGCAGCCGAGCAATCAGCCTCGAATAAAAGACCCGCGTCGGTCAGCCTTGAACCGAACTTGGCCTTCGATGATCGGGTAGCGGGTGTAGAGGGCGATTGCATTCTCTTCCGAGAACGAGAGCTTTTCGCCATCAACGACCGGCGGCAGGTTCCAACCCTTAGTGACCTTGGCCAGGTAGATGATCGACCGGCGGCGCTGGGCGTCCGGCGAATCTACATCGGGGTCACCTTCCTTTGCCGCTTCCTTTTCGATCAGGGCAGTCAGTTCCTTGACCGCCTTGGCGGCACGAGAACTGTCGGGACCGTAGATCGTGATCTTGAGGCCGGTCGACTTGTTAGTTGGGCCGACGATATCGACCTCGATCCCGTCTTCCTGAAGCTGAAGGTTCTCATCCAGGAGGCTGAGATCGACGAATGCCGGTTCTACCTGCTTCTCCATTATGCGCCACCTACCGGCGCCACGGTGATGACCGGGCTGTTGATCTCGACGTTGCCCTGCAGAAGGCGAGCCGTGTTTGCGCCGCCGCCCTGCTCCTGCGCAGTCATGACGATGCCGTAGAAGAATTTCGTCGTGCCGGCAGGAACTGTCGAGATCGTATGAACGCCGGACTGGGTGCCAGTGGTGGTGATGGCCGCGCCGCCGGGAGTCGCCGACAGCGTGATGGTGTTCGCGTCGGTGACCGTCTTGACGTAGTAGGTGGTGCCAGCGGTCAGGCCCGTCGGCAGTGCACCGGTGGTGGCGAACTTGACCGGATCATTGACCTGGCGGCCGTGGCCAGTCCAAGTGACCGCACCGGGAGCAGCGATCGTGACAGTCGCCGGCGCCGAGATGACAGGCGGCGCGTCATCGAAAGCCAGCTTGAACGGGTAGTTGTAGTCGGTGTTTTCGGCAGCGATGAGCGCGATCTGGCCGGGATCGGTCGGCAGCACGATGAAGTTGTTCTGCATCGAGCCAGCGTTGCGCGTGCCCTTTGCCTTCAGCGTGCGCCCCTGGGAGATGATGTCTTCCGAGATCAGGGTAGCGGCATCGCCGACGGCGCCCATCGTCTGCCAGCCCTTCAGCTCGGTCCAAGTGACCGATGCGAAGTCGGTGGCATCGACATCAGCGTCGTCGGGAACGGAATTGACTGCAGGGCCGATATAGATCTTGGCTCCTGCTACAGGATAGAGTTGCGGCATGGTGGTAACCTCTCATGTCTGATTGCGCACTTGCCTAAGGTGCAGTGAGGCAGGCCAATCAGGCCGGAGCTTGCGGCTGGCAGTTCCATCGGACTGTCAGCGGGATGGTATGGTGCGTTTCACCGGTGAGGAGGACGCCGATCTCAGGATCCTCGTCGATGCGAACCTGGGTGTCTGAGCGGAACAGCTTCGTGCCTCGGCGGAACTGATCGCGCAGCTGGCCGGAAAGGTTGTAGCCATCGACGATCGCCGAGCCCTTCGGCCACATGACGTTCGCGCGAAGGAATCCCTGCCGGATCGGGTCCAGGACGAGTGACAGGTCAGTCTCGATCGAGCGGTTGAAATGGACCTCGATGCTGACAAACTTGCTCTGAGCCGTAGGGCTGAAGGTGACACCCGGAAGCACGACCGTGACGCCTGTCGGCGGGGTGAAGGCTTGCGCCCTCAGCACCAGCGCCTGATAGATTTTCATTTCAACAGTATCGGCCATCTGCTAACCCTTGGCCCATGGCCGATAAACCGCTCAGCGACCGCGAGGTCTATGACCTGATGCACGAAGCACTCATGCTGCTGAGCAAGAAGACTGTGCGCACGAAGAACGCCCATGCGGTGCTGAGCGCCGCGATCGGCAATCTCGAAGTCCTTCAGAAGGCCCTGATCATCATGACTGAGGGGCCGGACCCGCTTCGACACGAGATCGAACCTTAGCCTCTGCCTCCGCCACGATCTGCGGCCATCGCTGCGAAACCGCGTCGACGAAGCCGTAGCCGGTCTGATTGTATGTCCTGCCGAGGCTATCCTGCCCGACAAATCCGTAGTTCATGCGGGCCGCATAAGCGGCTTGAAACCCGAGATATACGACGCCTCCAAGCTCCGCTCCGGAGATCACCAGTTCTATGCCGGCGTCTGTGAACGTCGTCTGGTCGGGCTTGACCAGCGGCATGTCCGATGTCGAGGCCATCAGCGACCGGCGAAGGTTACCGAGGTCGACCGGCATGCGTCCGCCCTCGACGACAGGCTTCCGGACTTCGTTTGCCACCTCTTGCGCCGACGTCTGGAACACCGCTTCGGCTCGATCGAGTTCAGCGCTCGCCCACTCCGATACCTGGGCCGCGAAGGACTGGGGCTCGGCGGCCATCAGCGCCCACGCGATCTGGCATAAGCTTCGGCGAAGTCGAAATTGTACTCAACGTCACACCGGCAATTGATGATTTCGCCAGCGCCGGCGCCAAGGCTGGTATCGCCCGGGTATCGCATCATTGCGCCGGATGGCGACTGGAACGGCAAATCCATGCCGCGCACCTCCTGAGCATTGAGCACCGAGTGCGTATGTCGAACCCGTCCATCGCCAGCAGATCGCCATTTGCGGGTGACAAGGCTTGCATCGCGATTGGACTTAGAAAGCGCCTGCTGAAAAGCCTCGTGCTTGGCCGACAGGACTGCCGCCACCGTCTCGGTTCTAGCCACTGTCGCCCCGCGCAGGCGGAGATTGTTATCCCTGAGGCGCATCAGCACCTTATCGAGCGTGGCGGCGTCCAGGGACTTGCCGGCAGCAATCGCGCGCTTCACGGCGCCGTCTAGACGCTTGTCTCTGGTCTTGAGGGCCAGATACTTCGTCATCAAAGCCGGTTCGCCAGAAAGCAAGTTGATGCGGGTCCGCTCGACGAGTTCGGCCTGCGGGCCGTTGAGGCCCAGGACACCGCCTTCGCGCTTTCCTGTCACGGCGGATTTGCGGCCGACGAGGTCGAGAGCGATCTTTGCCGCTCCCGCGCCCTGTGCGTATCCGGAGACGATGGTCTCACGCGCGGCGGCGATCGTCCCCTCTGCAACGTTGGTGATCAGCTTCGACGACAGCTCTCGGATGTTGGCCTCGGCGCCCTGGTTGCTGACATCCCACCGAAACACCACCCGATTGCCCATAGGGTCGAATAAGCGCGGCATGTTCTGCGAGGTCAGCAATCCCCCGGTGCTGTATGCTGTCCTGAGGGCCTCTGTCAGCGGGCGGAAGGCAGCCGGATCGATATGGAGGGCACGGATCGCCCCCTCGATGTCGCTGCGCTCGAGGAATCCCACCACCTCCTTAAGAACCACTTCCGACTTGATGTCCTGGACGGCGGCGCGAAAAGCCACCTCCATCTGAGGTGACAGCTTGTCGATCAGGTCAAGGAGTTGCTGGCGAAGCGTAGCCATTATTCGGCGTCAGCGCCCTTGCCGGCCTTCTTCGGCTCCGGCTGCTTGTCTTCCTTCAGCTTCTGACCAACGCCGATGGTCTCCAGCGCCGTCGCCTCACCTTCGGGAAGCTCGCGCAGGATCTCGCCGGCAGCATGGGCCTTGTACTTCTTGGTGAGCAAAACGTTCGTCATGGAGCTATCCTTCCTTGGACGATGAAGACGACATTCGTGATGCCGTCGTAGTTGTTCGGATCTGCGTTGATGACGTGGTATTCGACCCCGCCAGCTGAGACGATGTCACCGACTTGTGGCACGACAGCCAGGCCGACCGAGGAGATGTAGATCTGCCTGTCCGTGGTCAAAATGGTGGTGCCGTTTACGTATCGCTGGTCATAGGTCATCGGCACCAGCGTGGCCGGGTAGCTCGTTTCTGTGCCGTCACCGCCGAGAACTGGGTCGGGAGGCGTGATGCGCTTGACGGCGCCCTTATGTCCATACTTGGCGATCAGGCGCTGTGCGGTAGCCTGAAGGCGGGCAAAGACCGGGTTGCTCATACGACGGCAATCCCAGGCAGAACCGGGCAAAGGAACGGCCATAGCAGCGCCTCGATCGCCGTGACCACCGGTGTGGCCATTGCGACTAGGTCCGCAACGTCCGTCGATGAGGACGAGGCATACTCGACTTCCAGCTGGCCGATCTTCTCGCGCTTCACTGTCGAGGTGCCGGTCACCACTGGCGACAAACTGCCGGGGTTGGTCAATTCGAGGAATGCCGCCTCATAGGAAGCGTTCTCGATCGCCACTGGGATGGCATCAGACGGGATGCTCTCCCCGTAGTAGGTCGATGCGCCGGTGCGCGGCCATGCCCGCTCTTGAGCGAAGCCGCCCGTGCGCATGCCCGAGAAGAAACGCTCATACCGATCGATCACCAGAGATCCGCGCTGTCTTGCGGCGGTTTTCTGAGCATCGGTCATTCCATCCGGTAAGACGTAGCCGGCTGCGTCCCAGTAAGCCTCTGCCGCTGGGTTGATACCGTATCCGGGCATAGGATTCCTCGATATTTGCTTGTAAGAGGTGCCGAGTTTGCCGCTCGGAGGGACCAATGAACTTCAACTACTGGGAGATCGCATCTGCGATCGCGAACGTGGTGATGGCCGCAACCGCAGTCATCGCGGCGTGGTACGCTTTGCGGCAGTACCGTTCTTCAGTTCGGATCCAAGAAATGGATCAAATCTTGAGCATGTACCGCGCCACAGCCGAGGTGATGCGTCAGGGAGATGGCCAAGACTTCAACCATGCACTCATCCGAGACGCAATGAACCTACTCGAAACCCATGAACGGCTGATAGCACAGGATCTTCTTTCAAAGAGAGCTATCGATTTTTATAGAGACGCGATCTCAATCAACGATGACTTTGAGAATATTTCTCCCAAGAACCTCAGGCTCATCCGAGACGTTCTGGGAAATGACAAACGAGGCTACAGGCACCTGATTGCTGCGCTGAGAAGTCGGGACGAGACCAAATACATCATTGACTGGTAATCCCCGGCAGGCGGGCCGCCGGGGATATCGATCATTCAGAGAGGTATGCCTTCTGCTCTTCTGGGGTCATGCCCTTGAAGGTTTCTGCGTCGGCTTCCCTCATTTTACTGCCGACCTGCTTGCCGTCGGCGTCAAACGCGGCGAACCAGCCAGGCGACGTTTCATTAACGGTATAGCCGACGGCAATGTCCGAGGGCTTTTGAGCCGCCGTAGCGGCCTGAAGCCGTTGCTGAAGTTCCACGATCTGACCTTCAAGCTTTGTGATCGTTTCGTCGCGCTCGCCGACCTTCGAGTTGAGATCAGCATTCTCGGAGGTGAGATGCCCGATTTCGGTGTCTTTCTCCTCGAACTTGGCTTTCAGCTCGTCCAGCTGGGCGGTGCTGACAGTGACCCCGCCGGCTGAATCAGGCATCCCGAGTTCGTCGTCTTCGGCATCGCCTTCAAGATCGAAGAAATCTAGGCCCTTGGCATGGCTTTCCAGCGTCTTGTTCAGCCGGACGGACTTGGTCTGACCCGGCTGAATGTAGACGACGCCCTCCAGGGTATGGATACCCTGGGGCGCCTTGCTGTTGTTGGTAACGTCCATTGCTGCTCTCCTTACGGTGCTGCCGTGATTTCGTCGCCGTAGGCAGCGGCACCCGGCAGACGCCATTCCGTGCCGCCCGTACGAGCGATGACGCCCGTCTCAAAGCCCATGATGGACTTCTGACGAGGCTGGAGAACCCGGCGAGGCATAGGGAGGTGGAAGCGCAGGACTTCCTCATCCTTGCGATACACGACCATGCGGCCGCCACCGTTCTGAGATGCCTTGGCCAGTTCGCGAAGCGGCTGGATGTCGAGCGGCTGGTTGGTCTCAGCCGTATAGACGTTGTTCTTGCGCAGGTATTCCAGCGCAGTGATGTATCCATCGCCGGCGCCAAGACGCTTGGTGGCGATGAGACGGAACGCGGCGGGAGGCAGGCGGAGCGTATCCACCCACTCGATTTCGCTGGTGTTCGTGCGAACGCTGGAGATCAGATCGTTCACATCGCGAAGGATCTGGTCGACAGTCTTGGTGGACCAGAGCGTCGAGGAGCCGGTACCGTCAGCCGCGACGGTGACACGCGAGACGTTCGGATCGTTGGCGAAGCCGGTCCAGTTCTTCTCGGTGGAGCCGATCATGGCGACCGAGTTGAGCAGACGCTCGACCTTGTCCGCAGCCGACATGGCCTTGGTGGAGTTCAGGTCGATGCCATAGAGGGCGCCCTGGTTGACTTCTTCGAGGTTCCATTCCCAGCCAGAGCCGATCATGGCGAAGTCTTTGCTTGCCTGATCATGGACGGCGGAGTTGAACGGCATGTCGGTACCGGCACCGGAAAGGAACTTTGCCTCGCCTGCCGTGTCGACGGTGAAGAAGGTCGTGCCGATTGCCCATGCGTTGCCCTCGGTGACCACGGGCACGGTGGCGCCGTAGTTGAACGTCGGGTAACGGCGCTGATAGATCTTGGTCTCGACGTTGCGCCCCTGCGCCAGGACGAACGGATAGGCCGCCTGGGCATCAGCGAATGGCTGACGGATAATCTGGTTCATGGCTTATGCGCTCCTGTGCTTGAGCGACACTTCGACGATCGCTTCCGCGGCGCCGGTCGTGTCGAAGAATGCGTCTGGGATCGGGCCGACAATGTTGGTTCCGGCCGCGTTGACGTAGCGATCGGTGACCGTGTTGTAGTAGACCGCATCGCCGTCAGCGACACCGCCAACGCCAGCGCGGACGTACATCTGACCATCGGTCATGAAGGCACCTGTAAAATACTGCGGATACCCGTCCACCAGTGTAGCTCCTGCGGCAACTGCTGGGACAGCAGGAGTCAGGACCGCAAGACCGATGAACTTGCCGCCGGCCGCGAGCGGAACGACGCCATGGTCACCAGTGCCGCGCTGAACAGGCTGGCCGAACTTGACGCCGGCAGCGTTCTCAACCGTGCGGCTGACCTTGTTGCACTTCTCCTCGTTCGCGACCTGACCAGGCAGGCCCTTCGGAGGCGCTTCAGTGTAGGAAGTCTGGTAAGTGGCCATAATGGCGCCTCCTTAGTTGGCTGCTGCGGTGCCGGACTTGAGATCCTTGACCATCTGCGCATAGGCGTCGGTCGTGACCTTGTCGGCATCGCTGCTCTGCGTGAGACCGTCCTTGACGACGGCGGCGAACGGATCGGGGGCGCCCTTTGCCGCATCCTCGACCAGGAGATCGAAGCGAGCGTCGATGTAGGCGTCAGCCTTGCCGGCAATGGCAGCATCGCCGAGCTTGGCGACTACAACGGCCTTGCGGATGGCAGCATCCGAAAGACCTTCGACCTTGACGTCCTTGGCGATCGCCTTGGCGACGGACACCAGGTCAGCGCGGGCCTGAACCTTCTTGTCGAGATCGGCGTCGGACAGCACCTTGCCGGCCAGCTCGTCGATCTTGGCATCCTTCTTCGCCAACTCCGCATCCTTGGCAGCGAGAGCTGTCTGGTGGGCGGTTTCGGCGGCAGTGAATTTCGTGTTGGCGTCAGCGAGCCGCGACTGCAGCGTGCCAATCACCGTGGCGCCCTGGTCGGTTACTTCAACCGGGATGCCATCGACGGTAACCGTCTTCAGGGTCATGATCTTTTCCTCTGTGGGTTTGTGATCAGGGGTGAAAGGGCTGACGCCCCATGTCGCACCGTCGCCGATGCGAGCTTGTGAACCAGCCCGAGCGCGATCGACGATCGCCAGGTGGTTGATCTTGATGTTGGTCTGCTTGGCGTCGTAGGCCTCGCCGTCCGGAGTGACGCCATCGCCCCAGACCAGTTCGCAGGTGTAACCGGCGGACAGCTCGCGCTTATGGCCCTCGACCTTGCTGATCGCGGCGGCATCCTTGAGGATCAGCGGCAGCCAGACCCACTCGCCGTCTTTCTTAGCGGCGGTGCTGACCTCGCCGACGGCCAGATCCTTCCAATTCGCAGAGGTGACAGCGTCCTTCGGATGGTCGTCTGTGACTGGTGCATGGGTGAATGACTGGAGGCTGGCATCCGAAAACACCTCTTCGGCCGGCCGATAGACGCGAACGATCTGCATCTCTGGCTTGCCGACCTCGTCGCCGAGATAGAGCTGAATGCCAGTGCGCACGGCCTTGGCTTCGGCAACGAGGTACCCGTCGGCAGTCCGACGGGTGCCGGACACCGTGACAGCGTCGGTGAATTGCATGAGCTTTCCTCTTTAAGAGGTGTTGACGTTCAGAATGTCGTCCGCAATAGCGTAAGCGGTGCGATTAACACGTGAGAGAGCTTCATGAATTTCGAAGACCTAAAGAACATTCTGAAAACACTGGAGCCAGGCATGTCTCTCTCGGTCCAACGCGAATGGGTTGACCGAATAGTCCCTGGCCCGGATCTCGATAGAGATGTGCGATTGTTTTCATTAGCCCCGGCTTTGGAGTGCAACATCAGAAAGGTTGACGGGGAGGTGGTTTTCGAACGGTTTAGGCCGTGATGTGCTTCACAAGCCACGTGACGGCTTTTTAAGCGAGTGGGAAGGTGAAGGATGACATCAGTCCGCCCTCACCTCTTCAAAGATCTCCGGTCCAAGGGTGATCTTTCCCTGATACGGCGTGATCTTAGTCAGATCGACGTCGCCGCCGACTTGGATGGTGATGTGAGGCTGATATTCCGGCCAATCCCAAGAAGCGCCCTGTTCGAACATCGCCTCATGCCGCCACTTCAGCTCATTGGCGACGATCAGCAGGGCGTAGTAGTTGCCGTCCTGTCCGAACGCTTCCATCTGGCGAGGTCCGCCGGCGCTGATCTCCAACCGCGGAGACCAGCTTTCGCCCATCTCGAACCAATCGACCGGCGTGCGGCTGTGGATGACGGTGACATGCAGGTCAGGCACCACGTCGGTGAAGCCCTGCTCTTTCGCCCATGCGAGGATGTCGGCGCGGTTAAGGACGTCACGGCGGACATAGAGCGTGCGTGGGGCGGCGTCGTTCGCTGCTCGCTGCACGCGGGTCACGTTGTTGCTGTTAGCTGACTGGGCGGCTGCAGCAGCGGCCAGCTCCTCTTCCGAAGGCTCTTGCTCTGCCAGAGTGCCATACTGCTCGATCGCTGCATCGAGACCAGGAAGGACGCCATCCTCGACGAGGCGATTGACCAGAGCGTCAGACACAGCCTCGCGCGGCACGATCTCCTGACCGGTTCCTGTACCGACAAGCTGGCGGGCCGCATCGGCGGTGGTCTTGAAAATCTCGGCCCGTTCCTTTTCGCTCATCTGCTCGAGCGGCGACCAGCGATAGTAGACGTCAGGGTCAACCACCCCCGCCGAGCGCTCAATGCACTCATCGAGGCGGCGCATGGCAGGCTGCAGCTCAAGCTCCTGCATCGATTGGATGCGGTCATGATAGTTCTTCATGTCTGACGTGCCGGTCGCGTTCATACCGGCAGGTGACTGACCGAGGAGGCGCGTCACCGGGATATCGGCAGCGCCTGAGACGATCTGCATGAAGGCCATCAGGATATCCGTCAGGCCGGCCATTGAAGCGCTCTTGGTCTCGTACTCCTCTTCCTTGTCGAGAAGCAGCGTGCCGTTGATGCCCTTGGACATGTTGGCCAGGCTGTAACGCTCCAGTATCTTCGAGCGATAGGCCTCATTGTTCAGGCTGGCCATGAAATCCGGAATGCGGATGATGTCGATCTTGGCCTCGAACACGAGTGAGGCAATGTTGCCGGCCGTGCTGTCGGCGTTCTTGATGGCGTCGAGCGTCGACTGCAGGACGCTATCGCCCCATCCCTGCCAAGGGTTGCCGTTGATCTCATCGTCAGCAGGCATGGCGCCGGTGAAGAGGACGAGACGCGACGGGTGGATCTCGATCTGCATCCCGTTCGCACCACTCAGAGTGTATGAGCCGGGGCGGCCGTACCATTCCGATTCCGGATTGCGATCGATCTCGCCTGCGCTCAGTTGCCGGCGGGTGATTACGTTGAGGTAGCGGATGCCACCCTTCTCCATGCGCTCCACGTCCAGCGGCAGAGCCGGATTGGCCTCGCCCGTACCAATGTACAGTGCAGCGCCGCCGAACAGACGGCCCTTCTTCGCCGCTTCCAGTACCTTGCCCTTGACGTTCAGGCGCTTCTCTTCTTCCTCGATCGCCTCGATCTGCGGCTTCTTCGCCTGCCAGTCGCGCCACTTGCGGCACGCATCGAGCGCCGGGATATCGACGATCTTGCGCGGGAGCCAAGACGAGCTGTAGGCCGCGATCAACTGCTCATCCGTCATGACGGCATGAGTGTAGAAAGTCGTGGCCGCCTTATCCCTCTCCGTTCCCATCCTCGAAACAAGGCTGGTCAAGCTATCGCGCACGAATGCGATGACGTTGGACATGCTTGTTCCTTAGATGTTTGCCAGCGTGAACGTGCTTGCGTTCAGGAGGGCATTGAATGCGCGGCTCGTGCTGTCGGCGTCGTCGTCATGCTTCGCTTCAGGGAAGCTTTCGAGCGCGTTGAACCAGGCGTCGTTCCACGGACCGCGAAGCACCATTACGTTGCCGGCTTCCGCCTGCGCCGAGAACGGGCTGAACCGCGTGATCTTGTCACCTGATTCCGGTGTTGCCCTGACGTTGAAGCCTGTCAGCATCTTCGTCAGGCTCGTGACTTGAGACTTACCGGCCTGCCCCGGATCTTGAGGCAGGGATATCTGCGTCTCGCGACCGTCGGCCTCGGCCGTGTTCTTGATCAGCCTCTCGACACCGGACGGTGACAAATGGTCAGCGACATGACGCCCGACAATGTAGGTACCGTCAGGCAGCTTGCCAATCTTCGTTCCTGCGGTGGCGTCGGGGTCTTTCCCTTCAACCTTCGGCGTCGAGGCCAAGTCCCAGCCCCGCATCCAGCGGACGCCGGCCGGTACCGCATCGACAACCTGGCACCAGCCACGCTGGAACAGCAGACCAGCAGCGGGCCGGATCTTCCAGTTGCCGCCGAGCAGACGCTCGCGTTCGACCGTCGGCTGCGCCATCAGGTTGGCGAGGTAGCCGGGGTCGGCCGCCATCAGCATCGCGTTGTCGCTCAGCTTGGCCGGGATGAACGTAACCGACTTCGGCGGTATAGGCTCGCCCGTCAATGGATTCGTGTGGTGCGCTAGCTCCTCTGGGCTGTCAGCCCATATGATCGTGTCACCGATGCGAATGAACCAGCGAAGGACGCCGGCGCGCTCTGCAATGGCGAAACCTGTCTCCTGATTGATCCACCAGGATATGAACTCGGCAACCCAGCTATCCGCATCAGGATTGCAGGTTGCCCTAACGTATGGCCTGACACCGCACATGGAGCGGTTTCGGCTAAGCATGTACCAGAACTGCTTGGCGCTGAAATGCGTCAGCTCGTCGAAGCAGATGAGCGGGATCTGTGACCCCTGCCAGTTATAGATCGTCTTCTCGTGCTCAAGGTGGGCGAACGATACCCCTGCCCCTGATGGAAACGTCCAGCTGAGATCCGGCGCCGATCGCGGATTCGCGCTCAGGTGCGGATAAAGCTTCTCGCTCTCATCCCAGAGACCGCCCTCGTTTCTGACCTGCGTCAGATTCCGACGGAAGAAAACCGCGCCGAAGGCGGGATTGCTGACATGCCGCAGGGGCTCCATGAGGAGCGCCCAGGTCTTTCCGCCACCAGCCGCGCCGCCATAGATGGCGATGTCTGCCGGGGAAGAAAGGAATGTCGTCTGTGGGCCCGGTTGCGGCCGGATGACTGTCTGGGCTGCCGCGCCCGTCTCAACTCCTGCCATTGTCGGGCAACTGGAAGATCGTCACCGGCGACACTGGCACCGGCAAGTCCTTTCCATCCTTCCCAGTCAGTTCGCGCCTGTTGGTGTAGCTGCCGCCGACCTCTTCCGCCGCCTGCTTGAGCAGCGACGATGCCAGCATCATATTACCCTGCGTCTCTGCCTTGTCTGCCATGCGCTGAAGAGTGCGGAGACGGACGGCACGATGGCTAATGGCGATCGACGCTGTATCTTCGAGGAACGTCTTGCGGGTCTCTTCGTGGAGAGCCTTCCACTTGTCGGAGATGTTGGCGCCTGCCTTCTTGGTCGGGTCGTAGGTCTCAACCAGCTGCCGGCTGACATCGACACCGAATTCCCTCTTGACCGAGGCAGCAACAATCGAAGGGCTATCGAAACACGCGATCGCCTGCACGATGTAGGTCTTCACCTCATTGGTGAGCTTTGCTTTCGCCATGGTCTGGTCAAGGCCCTGTCAATTCACGCGACACGCAACTGGCATGTCCCACATACATGGCCGATACGGGCCGGAGATACTTCTGGCGGGCGGTTGGCCGCATCGACAAGCGCGCGGACGTTTGCGGCGTCTGCCCCATAGCGACGGACCACACCGACGAACTCCTCGACATCATGGCCTCGCAGCGTGAAGGCTGGCAGTCCGGACATCTTGCGAAACTTGGGAGCGCCGAATGAATCGCGCTCTTGTCCACAGTGGTATAGCTCATGCTCGACCAGGGCGCAGAACTCAGCATCCGAACATGTGGACGCGTATTCCGCATCGAACGTCAGCAGGAAGTCGGGTACGTCGCCGAACCACTGCTGCAGCTGCATCTCTACACGAGCGCGAGACCACTTACCGGCAGGCGGCAGTCCCATCTCAGCCTGCCCCACCACCCGGCGTCCATGTCTCCCGTTGGTGACATTCGTCCAGAGGGCGCCGATAGTGGCGAAGCGGAGATGAGCGTGATCCTCGTTCATGAGGTCTGCCGTCTCATCGATGAACGACGATCGGGCCCACTCGACCAGATCGTTGGCTGGCTCGAAACGGATGCCGGTGTCTTCGAGCATGTCCTCGGTCGGCATGGGACGGGATGGCATCTGCATTACAGCGCCCGCCACAGATCCCGACCAGGCGGCTCGTAGTGAGCGCAACCGATGACCGAGGCAGCGATAAGCGCGCCGGCTATCACGATTGCGATGATGAGGAGCGCCCGGCGGGTTTTCGACATGACGCTCCTCCTCGTTGTTACTTGCTGACCTTGTCGAGGGTCAGGCTGTAAACTGCACCGGGCTCAAATTGCTCGATCGCGCCTGGGTTGGTGATGGTCATGGATAGCTCGCCCTGCGGCGTATACTTCGACCACTCGCCATTTCCTTCCGGTAGGCCGTTCAGGTAGCCACCGAAGGCGGCGGCGAGCTTGACCTCAACACAGACCTGATCGGGCTGGCTGGTGGCGTGGTGGTTGATCTGCTTCACATAGAACATTGCTTGGACGGACATTCGTCTTCTCCTTTGTTGGTCCGGTACCGCCGGACGCGGATATTCGGGACTGCTTGCTAGAACCACTGCTTTTCAGATAGCCATTCTCCCAACGACGCGTCGATGCTAGAATCGGCGAGACAGGCGACTACGGCTAGTACAGGGAGACAATTTTATGCCGAATAAGAACCGAGCGCTTTCCGTCGTCATACGCTCAGACGAGCGGGGCCACTGGGTCGAATGGAACAACGATAGCGAAACTGGATCGCTTGGGCCTTACCAGGACGCTGACATGGCCGACAAAGTCCGAACAGCAAAGGAACGCGAACTGACTGACAACCTCGGTCACATCAGCGACGTAAGCTGATCATCTACGGGGATGAGCCTAGCGGTGCCCATGGAAAAACCCCGCCATTTCTGACGGGGCTGTCGAAGGAATCTAAAACCGCTTAGCGGAATAAGTCTGCGGTATCACTTGATCACGAGCCTAGATTGCGATCGCTCGAGCGCTTAGCGACCAAGGGAACCTCATCGATGTTTGCCAGCATGTTCCGCTTAATCAAGAAGCGGCGAACGTTTTCCCGAATTGCCGGCAGTGGGAAGATCCCCTGAGCCGCCATGCGGCAAGCTCTCTCGATGACCTCGAAGCTAGTGTCTCTCTCGTGCTCTGGCCAGTCGTCTAGCACGTCGAAGACGTCTTCAAGGCTAGCCAGTTCCTGGATGTAGTGCCGTTTCTTCAGAAACAGTGGAGCGTCAAACAAAGTGTTCGCCATCGCTATCTCCTTTCCAAAGCGCGTTTGACGGCGCAAATTTTAGGATCGGAGGTCGAAAATTCAAGACCTTTTTGACGCACAAAGTGGACGCAAAAGTGATTGGTTGCGGAGACAGGATTCGAACCTGCGACCTCCAGCTTATGAGGCTGGCGAGCTACCGGGCTGCTCTACTCCACGTGATTGACAGTAAATTGGCTCCAGAGGCCTCGGCGGAACCGTATCTCTGGCTTATGGCGCCCCGTGAGGGGAAGTGGTCCTCAAGCTCAAGGCCAAGGAATCGCTTGCATTCTTTCTTGTGCTGCTCGGTAATGGGCCATTGTCTCACACAGGAGGAATCAATGGCCAAGGGCCAAGCTAAGAGCAATAAAGAAGTCCGCAAACCCAAGAAGGACAAGGCCGCTCCTGCCGCTGCGCCTACGCTTGGCGCTAAAACGGTCGAGACGAGCAAGCAGAAGAAACCATGAGCCTTCGCCTCCCCGATATCGTCGCCGGGGAGGCCTAAACCTCACGCGCAGAGGCGCTCCCGAGCGATTAGTGCAGGTCTCGCCGTAGCGATCACCGAGAGCAATGCACCTTGGGTGCATGCTCGATGAGTGGCCCGCCGGAGAGCATGTTGGAGCGGAGTGGCGCTGCAGCGTCGCCTCGCGATCGGCTGTCTGTGTAATGCCGATCCCTTGGAACCACTCCGATCAAGGGCTGGGATGCACCCCAGCTGTCAGACCCTATCCGGGCATCCTGCGGATGAGGCAGGATGCTGTGTTCGGAATCAACAGGCCATGGCCCACTTGCCAACCTTGATTTCTAATTTTGGAATTAGTGGATTTGACTGCGTTTGGCGCAAATCACCACCATATCCACTACATACCCTGCTCGTTGTAACGAAACAAGATGGGATTAAGCACGTTTGCGCTTAATCCCACGGTTTGCATAACCCCAATTTCGGGCAAGCTCGTCGAGTCCGTCCTTGAGGTAGTCTGTCAACGTCGTGCGTTCCCGATGAGTGGTCGCAAGCTCCTGGATGGCGTATCCCTGCCCCGCTACCTTGCTCATGATGTCGTAGGCCTTATTACCAAGCACAGCCTTGGCTCGCTTCAGTTCCATGCCCGCTTCGATCTGCCGTTCTGTCAGCGCCTCGCGAGCGCCGCCGCCGTCGACCTGCTCACGGCTGTAGTCAAATGAACCGGCGCCGGCACCGCCCAACGCCTCCCAGAGCGAACGAAAGCGATCGGCCGCCGCCTTCTGGGATGCGTCGATGTGCTTGCGCGCTGCGAGGGTGGTGATTGCACTCTCGCGAATGTTGACGACAGCCTTGATCTTGACCGGGTTAGCACCCTCCCCGTCATGGGCGCTGGAGTAGTATGGATTATCCACGTAGACCGCCTGCAGCTTTGCCTTCTCCTGCCAGCCTTCGATCTTCTTTTTCTTCTTCGCCGCTTTCTTGTCCGCCATGTTCGTTCCCTCGTGTATCGAGCCCCGCAGCTCGTCAATTCGCCTTGGTCATGTCGGCATGGATGCCGAGATGTTCTTCGGTTTTTTGGAAATAAATCCGCTGGAGCCGTTCATTTGGTTTGAACTCTGGAATGAGATCAGCACGGCCGCCGCAAGCGTCGAACTCAGCGAAAGGGAATGGAACCCAGCTCACCGGATCCTTTTCGCTGTGCCAGTCGGGATATCCGAAGGCGTATTGCTTTCCGCACTCCGCACAGTTGTTCATGCCGAACGTCACCGTCCTATTGAGAGCGCCGCACCATGGGCAGCAAGCGCCGTCCGAGAAGCATGAGACAGGTCCCGGCAACCTGCGGAGGGCTTTGCTGAACTCTTCCATGTCGCTCATCTTGCCGCCTCCATCCGCTCGACCTGGACCACCCGGCCGCCACCCATAAAAAGCTTCTCCGCCTTTTCCCTGCGCGCTTGCTGAATGCTCGGCGTCGCGTCGAACTTCTCGCCGCGGATCTCTCGGCCGTTCATGAAGGCCACCATGTGCTTCAAGCACTCCTCGGCTGCCTCGCCCTTGCTGCCGAACACCTTCGGTCGATCACCGGTGTCCATGATCGGCGACGGCTCGCTGTCGCGGCAGAGACGGACCATTGCCCAGAAGCCAAGCCCACCGGGGACACGGCGAGGAAATGCGTTGTAGCGGTTCATGCCTCACCTCGCTGCGCTTCCGTCTTCTGGACTGAGCTGAGGATCGTCGTGTGATCGCGGTGGAAGATCTTGCCGATGCGCGGCAAGGACAGATCCTTCCTTTCCTCGTACACGGCCATCATGCAGGCATGGCGCGGCGCAATGAGATTGTGGGTGCGACGGACGCCTTTAATGTCTTCCCAAGTCACGCCGGGATACTGCCGAAGAACCTCCGCAACAATTTCCGGCACGCTGCGCCGATAATCGGTGGTTGCCTCCCCGTCTTCGTCTATCGGGGCTTTCAGCATCTCGGCTTGAGACAGAACCCGCGCTCTCGCATCGGCGAGGTCAAGCTCGAGCAATTCCATCTTGCGTTCGGTGTCTCGGTGGTGCTGCTCTCGGTCGGCGACAAAGCGAAGACTGGTCTGCGCTCTGGCAAGCGCCCTTTGCAACTTTGCGATCTCTTCCCGCAGTTCGCCAATGATCAGCGCCTCGGCGCTGGTCTGAGGTACAGGCAAGCGCTTTTCACCGCGATTGAGCCTGGCGCGCACTTCGATAGCCGCCTGCTTCTGGGCTATCTCGATGGCATTTCCTGTGAATTCTCTGGCTTCGACAATCATCTGAAACTCCGCTCTGATCTTGCCTTTTCGGCGGCTAGGTACTCTTCTCGGGACTGGGGCTTGCGCAGGTGGGTCAAGCCGTTCTGGGTCTGGGGGCGCTTGTCAGGCGGCTTGAGCTTCGCCAGGCGTACCCACATGCGCTTGCTGAGGTACTTGCCGGCGGAGACGACGGCGGTCCGTCCGCCGCCCTTTGCCGCTTCGACGTAGGCGGAAGACTTCGCCATGGCTTCTGAACGGTCTTCTGCGCTCAGTTTCTGCCAAGCGGCGAATGCAACGTCGTCGTCATCGCTGGCGGCAGATGGCCAATCATTGAACCAATCCAAAAATTCGGCGCGCTCGCGCGTTTCTTTTTCAATTTGATCCTTTTCCATCCTCCATCCTCCATCCTCCATCTGCGGAGACTTTTCCGAACCTGTTCCGTACTGGTGGGGAACAGGTTCGGAACCTTCCTCATCTGACGGCTCAGGATTTGCCTTTGCGCCGACGTATTCCAACCATTCAGCGGGGAGCATTCCCGAACTGTTCGGCTTCTTAGGGCGCTGATAGCGCTGGAAATTGCGGATAACACCCGGTTTTTTTGGGTGGCTTTCGAGGCGCGAGATGCAGCCAGCGTGAACCAGATCCAACAGCAATTCATTGACGTCTAAATTGTCGACGGGGAAGATTCGGGCCTTCAAGGTCAGCGGCTTCCATTCGAAAACGCCGTCGTCAAAAGCCTCGGTCCAAATCCCCATGAGCAGCAGTCGGCCATAGGCTGACAGGGACATGAAGGCGTCGTCAGTCCATATTCCTGGGTGGATGGAGCGGATCCTAGCCATCTTGGCTCTCTTCGCTTAATACCACCCCACAGGCAGCGGCAACTATACGATTGAAGTCTTGCCAATCGTCGCAAACCTTCGCAGATTCCTCTAACTGGGCTTCCGAAGCGTCCCACTCCCAGTACATTTCTTCGAGCGCCTTGATGTACCTACCATTCTTGTTTCTCAGGCGGCGGCGCAGTATGCCTTGCGTGTAAGCGAGCTTCTGGATGTAGGGTTTCTCGATTGACTGCCGCTGGATTGAGCAGATGGCCGGTATCTTCTTGAATGCAATTTCCCACGATTTTTGGTCCGGCTCATCGCCTACCCAACGCATGTAAATATCGAAAGCCTCATCCACACCGGCCAGGACCTCGTCAAACGAGTACTGCTTTAGCCATTTTCTGATCGACGACTTGCCGTTTTCATTCGGCATGAACGATCCGCGTTCTCCAATGCGATCCGCGATCATCTCGACGGTGTCTATTTTTACCCGCTCGAGTTCGTCTCTCCACTCAAGCATCATTTGTAGCTGTTCCCGTCTCGCTTCGAGGATCTCGAGCTGGGCGCGCTGACGTTCCACCACACTGCCATCGTCGATCAGGCGCGCGCCCTTTCCCGAATTGCAGCTCTCGCATGCAGTAACGAGGTTGAGGATGTCGTTCTGGCCTCCCTTCGCCACCGGGTGGAGGTGGTCGGCATGGAGAACAGCGTCTGGCGCTTTAGCGCCGCAGTACTGGCAGGTGAACTTGTCGCGCTTGAAGACCTCAAAGCGGAGTTTTTTGCCTATGGCTTTTCGGTTGCTCATTTCCACACCTCGATCTCTATGCTGTAGGCGGCTTTGATGATCTTGCGGACGCGCTTGAAATCGCGTGTCACTACGCCTTTGACGTCGATCACCCGAAGGCGGCCGTCCTGCTCGACATCAATGAAAGCGAAGTCACATTTGTAATTTCCGATGATCTCGCCGTTGACGACCAGCTCGAACTTACGCTGGAGGGCGAGGCCGTAAATCTTGCCGGCGCGTTCCAGCAGCTTCAGTTGCCCATAGACCTCAGCCTCGCGCTTGCTGTCGAAGGTGATGCCGTCAACGATGGTGCGCTTGGCGCCGTACTTGTTGCCTCGCTTCGGCTTGGAGACGGCGGCCTGGTACTCTTGGCGGGTCATGGTCTCTGTCATGCTGACCTCCCGGTGCGGATGGCGCGCAGATCAGACCGGACACGGCGCATGTAATCGCGCTGCGCGGTTCGGCGCTTCTCTTCCTTGATTCGGTCGGTGTGCCGCTGGGTAAGCTCGGCATTGATCAATCTGTCGGCTGCATGCTGCGGGATACCGAGAGCATCGGCGATGGCCTCAACGTCAGGACCGTGGATCGCGTAGGCTTCGGAGAAGGTCATGCTGCGCCTCGTTTGCGCTCTACGGCGCGTTCAAGGTCGTCGCGTAGAGCCTTCATAACGTCGAGGCGGCGCTGCTTTGTCTCAATCTCCGTATGGGGGCGCGGCGCCTTGCTGCCGTTCCCGAACGAAGCCAGCCAGCCGCGGGTCATCTCAATGACCTTC
Source organism: Hyphomicrobiales bacterium (assembly GCA_900470805.1). Lineage (GTDB taxonomy): Bacteria > Pseudomonadota > Alphaproteobacteria > Rhizobiales > Rhizobiaceae > Rhizobium. Next base: position 476,777 of record UCCA01000018.1, read on the forward strand.
GTGACCTCCTCCAGCTTTTCTTCGGCGCTATGCATTTGCTGGCGCCTCATAATTCTCTTTGAAGGCGTCGAACGCCTCGCGGGCAATCGGCCGAAACGTCTGCGACGATCCAGCGAAGAGCCCATCGTTTACGGGCTCTACCAACCCGTGCTCGATCAGGAAGAGCGCGGATCCAGGAGGAAACGACTGCCCCCCCCTAGCGCCAAAATAGATGTACCCTGCTCCACGTTCGGCAGCCTCTTCCGTGCTGGAGATTTGCCGGCACAGGGTATCGTCGCCGCGGATCAGCCGCGCATAGGCAACGCAGATGTTTTTGTGAAGCTTACGAAATTTTGCCTTTGCCATTACGCTGCCCTCGCCTGTTCGATTGCGTAGCCCGCCCACTGGTCAGCCATCGCTTCAGCGATGCCGGTGAAAAATCTGGATCTCTCTTTCCAGCGATCAGGACCGGGCGGCATACGGTGGACGCGCGCCTCGCGGCCTTCGACGACATTGGTGGGTATGAGCGGCGGCAGGCCTTTGAGCCAGAAGCATGTGCGCTTCACCTCCGGATGTCCGAACTGCCAAGGCTGGACGCTCTGAGCGAAATCCTCGTAGTTCTCGATGCGGGACTTGGCATGTCGATGCATGACCGGATTCTCGATCGCGATACGATCGATCGGCGCATTCCAGAACGAGGAGAACAGTGCAGCACCTTCGTCCAGTTCGGCCCACATCTGCTCCGATGTCTTGCCGGGAGGCGGCGTGGTCAACCAACGGACACCGGAATTGCAGAGCCGAGTGCATGGCGGATGGGCGACCATGAGCATGTCCCAACCGTCATCCAGCAGATCGCGGGCGTCGCCTCGGATATGACGGTTGCTGCCGTCTTCAGCTGGCAGTAGGTCGCATGACCATGCATCATGACCGCGATCGAGGAACGCATTGCGGACAGTGCCAGAGAACTCACAAGCGACGAGGATCTTCATGCTGGTCATTGCTCTTCCCTCAGTTCTGGGCAAATCCATTCAGCGAGGCCAGCAGCCCTATCTCTGAGCCACATCGCGAGAGAGTGCCGACGATCGAAGCTGAGCCATCTGACGAAGAGCGGCGGTCTTGGCTTTGTATTCGGCATGTTCTGTCCTCGCTGCCCGTATTGCTTCTGCCGTCTCGAAAAGCTCGACCATCTGGAAGTGCTTCACCGTCCGGCTTTCGTTGTTCCACCACCCCCGCAGGCGGCGTTCCGTCCATTGGTTTTCTGGGTCGTCGTTGTGAGGGAAGCGCTTGCGCAGCTCCTTGCAGGCATTCCGGAACATGTCGCCGATGTGGCGCCTCGCCCCGATCTCCGCGATCAAGAAATTTGCTGTGGCTACGTCGTTCATCCGCTTACTCACGCCCTGTTTTAGTTTCCCCGCATTTCCGGGTGACTTTTCCGACATGTGGTTTTGCTCCTGTGCGATCTTGGTCTCGTTCGAAGGAGACGCTTGTGATGCACAAGAGCGAGATTGATGGAGAGAACACCGGCACAGACGCCAATCAGGCCGATGCTCTCTCCAGGTCCGCCGCTCGCGGGCCTTCCGTTATTCCATTCCCTCGCAAAGCCGATCTCGCCGCCTCGGATCGCTTTGCCGCTGACGAAGACCCGCTATCTTCGTCAGCCCCTCATTCCCTCGGGATGCTCACTCAAGCCGTAGTATTGAGAACGGCGAATAAGCGTCTCCGGTTAAAGGTGGCAGGCTTGATCCGGGAGGAGGAGAACCAAGACCTGCCTTGACGCGACCGAGGGCCGGAGCCGCGTCAATCTCGAATTCGAAACTTCACCATCTTGCCGAGCAGGATGGCGAGAGGCAGAGACATGATGACCCATCCAGTGAGGGCGATGATGATGGTGGTCATGGCTGATCACCTTCCCTTGCGATGACTTTTAGGGCCGCCGACAGGATGATCATCAGGATCCCAATGGCGCCAGCACCAATGATCTCCCCATCCTTGAGGAACAGGAGAACGGCGGCAGAGCCACACACGTCGATTGCGTTCATTTGGTCTTTGGCGAGGAACCGAACTATTTTCATGCTGCCACCTGCTCGCTTGCGAACGGGTGATCCGGCCAAGGCATCCAAGCAACCGGCTCGTTCTTATGGCTCAACATGCACCAGTGCTCAGGCTCACCCTTCGGCGTGCACCAGTACGACCGGAGCGTGGCCTTGTTCGGCATTGCCAAGATGACGTGCGTTCCATCGCGAGGTGCTTGTGAAAGATCGTGGTTCCAGTTCATGCCGCCACCTCTTCGGCCTTCGCGGCCTTCTTGCAGGAGAAACAATGATTGCTGCCGTATCCGCCGCAGGCATCAGGTTTCAGGCAATGTGGGCGGAGGGATTTGGCCGGGGGTGCTTTGAACGAGGCCCCGGCCTGATGTGTTGCGGCGTACTCGGGTCCGGTTACATGATCGCCTCCTGTGTTGGCGCCGACGGAACTCATTCCCCCGTCGAGGCTTTGGCCTTCGCTGCGATCCTCGTTCGGATCGATCTTGGATGCCTGCCACTCGTTCCAGAGGACAGACGAATTCGGTGCCGTCTCTCCGGCTGTCGCGTCCATTTCCTCAGACGTTGCAGTCGGTGCTCGGTCGCCGACACCCCTAATCACCAGCTCCGCACCGTCGGGTGCATCAGCCGAAGCTTTTGCGCGGTCCAAAGCCTTACGACCTGCCTCGCATGCATCATCACTGGCTTTCGCGTGGAACTGAGTTGCGGTCTCTCCCGCCGTCACGCCTGCCCTTTCGGGGCCGCCGACGTTCACGCCGTCATGCTGGACGGTCAGAGCTGGGATCGTCTCGGGTTGCCCCGATACCCCAGCCACAGCCTCTGCCTTATCGGCTTCGACCAAAACGGACACGATAGTTGCGTCCGTGACTGCGGTCCTCTCGGATACCGCCTCCGCCGCATTGCGCGGGGATTGGTTGCGAGCAAGTTCAATCTGCTCGCGCATATGCTTGACCGTACCGAAACGGTCGCCGTCGTCTTTGAGTTCCCCCGTTTCCGGGTCAAATTCTTCAATGTTTTCTCGTGCGTGCATGCGCACATCGCGCGCCATCGCAGTGAATTCAGCAGCAGCACCATTCAAAGCATCGAGGTAGACGTCAACGACGGCATCAAAATGCGCGTCCTCGGGGGTCGCAGCATCCTGCTTGACTTTGCGATTGAACGCAGCGCGCAGAGCCTTGCCATCATATCCGGCATGCTTTGCCTCGGAGAAAAGCTCCTTCAGGTCATCGCTGATAGCCTTCTTTTCGCCTTCGAGGCGCTCCCAACGGGCAAAGATCGCTTTGATCTGGGTGTCAGCGCTCATGCTGCCACCTCGGCGGACATCCAGTCTTCGGCCGCAACCTTCCCACCCGTAGCGTTCTGGATCTTGGCAATGAGGTCGATCCGCGGCGTACGCTCGCCGCGAAGTATCCGCGTGATGGTGGACGGAGCCACATCGAGGCTGGCAGCGAATGCCACCGGCTTGATATCGTTTTCGTGGAGGTACGTTGCGAGCTTCATGTCGCGCAATTTGCCACATGGCACATATTTGTCAACTGGCAATTTGCCAACTGGCGCTGGAAAATCTTTCCAATTGGCAAATAGCTAGCGCATGGCAAACAGAATCCGCGAAATTCGAAAAGCAAAAGGTCTCACCCTCGAAGAGCTGGAAGAAAAGTCCGGCGTCTCCTACACATTCCTATCTCGCATCGAGGGCGGGAAGCGTGGGTTAAGCCTTGAGAACGTCATCAAGATAGCCAGGGCGCTGGAAGTAGAACCGGCGGAGATCACCGACGAATTCAATCACGATGATCTTGAGCGAGCCTCCGAACTGCCGGTACCGCAATCCCCGAAAGCTGCGGAAGGCGACGTCGAGAACCTGACTATCGTATCCGGTGCCGGCGGCGGTGGAACGCTGGACGTTCAGTATCGAGACGATGGCGCCCTCATCGATCCGGCGATGATGGACGGCTATTGGTCATTCCCAGAAAGCATTAAGGCCGGCTGGCGGAACCTCGATCGGGTGAAGGCCCTCCCCGTGGTCGGCGACAGCATGGAACCGACGTTGACGAAGGGCTCGACAGTCTTCATCGACACGTCGCATGTTTACCCGAATCCGGAAGATGTTTACGCTTGCGATGTAGGTGATGGGCTTGTGATAAAGCGCCTGAAGCTTGTTCCAAGAACCGACAAGATCCTCGTGATTTCAGACAACACGGAACGATACGGTGCGCCCGACGAACTGCTGCGCGAGGAGGTGCGCGTTTATGGACGCGTCGTCGCTTGGTTCCAGTGGAGGGGATAATGAAGGGCGAACGACCTAAATGGTTCGTCCAATGGCTCATTTATACTTATCTGGTGCACATAATAGCCCAGATCGCAGCCGTTCAAGCGTTTACCTACCTATACGGTTACGACTTGACAGAGTGGCTGAAGGCGAATCGGCATTTGATTTCGGTAGTGCTTCTCTTACATTTTGTGTGCTACTTTGTCGCCAAGTTGGCATCTCTGGAACGGGATTACCTGGATAACGTCGCGAGAGACGAGCTGAAAGATGATTGAGGTAACTAGTATCATGAGTGAGCCAGGCTATTGGGCAATGGCGTTCCTGATGATGTGCGCGCTGATCACTCTGACGAGTGCGCTTTACCTGCGCCCAAAAAGAACTCGGTTCCTAGAGGTAGTCAACGAGATCGTTGCGGAAGGTCGCCTAACTCGTGCCGATAAGGCATGGCTCAGATCTGAAATAGACAGGTCAAAAGGCGTACACCTTCTCATCGCTTCGCCTTTCGCGCCTTTCGCGATTGTGGCGGCTCTTGTGGTAGCAATCTTCGATGGTTGGAATGAAGGCGACAACGACATATCTCATGAGGCTTTGCAGCGGAAGCTAGATAGGCTTGACCGGAACATAGAAGCGACTGAGGCCGAAGTTGTCGAACTCAGTGAGGGTGTCGACCCTCGAAAAGGCAATTACTGGAACGACAGCAGACGCGAGGAAATGCGCAAGCTCATTTACACTATCGAGACATGGAACAACCCTCTCTCAATGGCGTGGATTCTGGCCTGGATGATTTTGGCATCCCCCCTGGTGCTTGTTGCGTACTTTGTATCCGGGTCGCTCAAGCCCTTCATCGTCAATATCTGGGAGCCTCTGCGTAATCCCGTTAGAAGCGCGCTTTTAACTATACGCCCAACTCTCAAAACATTCGGCTAAAGCTTAGCCTACCTAGATCAAAGCCCGCCCTCACCCGGCGGGCTTTTTTGTGCCTGCAGGCAACTATTTTTGCCAGATGGCATTTTGCCACTTGTCAATGTTTTTGCCAGATGGCATATTCTCCTCATCAACGAAACGCCACGGGCGACGAGGATGAGACGGATGCGCAAGCACATAATCGAAACGAACGAAACCTACTTCGCCATTGAACGCATCAACGGCGGCAAGCCTTTCCTCACGGAAAGCCCGTTCTTCGGCACGGCCTATAAGGTCGATCATATCCTCGACGAGTTTGCCGATGGCGTTCAGAGCATCTTCCGCCTCAACACCGCGACGATGGTGTCGGAAGACATCACTGAGGAAGTAGCCCGCCAGTGGCTGTATCGGGCTGACAACACGGAATTCGGCCTTGAGGATGAGCGCCGCTTCCCGGCCTACGTTCGCGACAGCCGCGCTTGGGCTCTGTGGAAGGATGACGTTGCTGCTGAAGCTCCTGTCTCCGTTCCTTCCGTCCCTCCTGTCTTCCGCACTCGTCGTGGCTTTGATGCGCGTACCGGGAGGGTGTCGGCATGAGGCCGGATCGCGTGAAGATCATCGACGATCACCGTGTCGAGGAATTCTACTGGGCTGGCAAGATGGTCGTCTACATCGACAACCAGCTCACGGATGAAACGTTCGAGAAGGCATGCAACAGGCTGGATCTCGAGTTCGGTCAACGCGAGCTTGACGAAGGTGATATGCCTGGAGGGTTCAACTGATGACCCGCAAATTCCACGCTTCCCAGACCGTCACAATCTCTGGCGATAGCTGCGGCACTGAGGTGAACCTCAAGATGTCGGTCGATTTCACGGTTCACCCCGGCTGCAAGCAAACGCTGACCGAGCCGGGCGAAGAACCTAGCGTCGAGGTCAACAAGGTCTCGTTCGAGGATGGCATTGGCCCGATCGACATTCCTTGGTCGATCGAGGATCGCATCACCAGAACCGACAGCTTCAAAGCTTGGCTGATGGCCGAAGCGTCGGAACAGCACGCGGCGGCAATCGACGACGCAGCCGAATCCAAGCGCGAAGAAAGGGATCTCGATCGTGACCTCCCATTCTGACCTCGCTGCATTCAACCCCAGCAACAAGACCGACGTTCTGGCCGACTACATCCGCATAAAGATGGCGTCGTTCGCACTGGCGATGTTCTCCAACCTTGATTTTCGAGCTCTCGATACAGCGCAGCAGATCGAGGTCATGACCGGCGGCGTGCTAACCGGCCTCATGGGGGCGCTTCACTCCTTCATTGTCGACACGACCGAAGGTCATGACGAGATCGAGCGTTTCGTCACCTCATACGTCAGCCAGGCGCGCCATCAGGCCGAAGGAATTGCGGCGAGCGGGGAGACCAGACAATGACAACCCCTTCCGACCTCCAGCAGGCCCAGTCCTTCGTCGACCGCGCCAAGGCCATCAACACCAAGATGGAAGCCGAGCGCCGTCGCATGATCACCGGCCTCAATCAGGCGGTGGTCGTGATCATCCTTCTCACCGTCGCAGGCCTTTGGGCTTTGTCTCAGGCCGATCAGCGCATTCACCGTCAGCAGCTCGAGCAACAGGAGCAAATTCGCCATGGCCAATGAAGTTGAAGTGCATACCCCGAAGGAATTGGCCGTTGATCAGCCGCGCTCGATCATGACGCCGATGGAGATGGTTGGCCGCGCCTTGGAAATGGGCGTAGACGCCGCCATCCTCAAACAGATGATGGACCTTCGCGACCGGGAAGAGGCCCGCAACGCCAAGATTGCGTTCACCCGCGCCGTCGCCGCCGCCAAAGCCGAGATTAAGCCGATCGTTAAAACCCGCGAGGTTGACTATACCCCTCAAGGAAAGCAGCGCGTGAACTACCGGCACGAAGACTTGGCCGGCATCGAAGAGCAGATCACGCCTATCCTTGCGAAGCATGAGCTGAGCTATCGTTTCGAAAGCGACAACGGCCCAGACAAGCCGATCACGGTCACTTGCGTCCTAGAACATGTCGATGGGCATGCGACCCGCACGCCGCTGACGGCCGGGGCTGATAGCTCGGGAGGAAAGAACAGCCTGCAGGCGATCGCCTCGGCCGTCACCTATCTCCAGCGCTATACGCTCAAGCTCGCACTCGGCCTTTCCGTCAGCCATGACGACGACGGCCGATCGTCCGATCAGGTCGACGAAAAAAATATCACCGATGCTCAGGCTTCCGTGATCCGAGATCTTATCCAGCAGGGCGAACTTGATACCGCCACCTTCTGCGAGCGCTGGCAGATCGACGCCGTTACCGACGTTCCCGCGAAGAAATTCACGGAAGTCGTTGGTTCGCTTCGCCAGCGCGTTTCCCACGTCGCCAAGCTCAAGCAGCAGGGGAGCGCAGCATGATGGGGTCTCAGGCCATAAACAGCCGGTATACTTCAAAGATCGGCGCTCGTGTTGGCCTCCTTACGTTCATCAGGTTGAGCGAAAGGCGATACGACAACAACCGTCTTCTTGGGATTTTCCAGTGCGATTGTGGATCTACCGCTGAGTTGCCCTTGGGTCGCGTTCTGAACGGTCGCAAGAGATCGCATTGCGGCTGTGAGACCGATCGAGCCACTAACAGAACCCACGGGATGCGAAATTCTCCTGAATATTCCTCATGGATGGCGATGAAGGCCAGGTGCCTTGACGCTGGGAACAAAGATTACCCGAGGTGGGGCGGCAAAGGCGTTTCTGTTTTCTCTGAGTGGCAACAATCCTTCGAGAGTTTCTTTGCTCATATCGGGCCAAGACCAGACGGCACATCACTCGATCGCATCGACAACACGCGAGGGTATGAGCCAGGGAACGTAAGGTGGGCCACAAAAAACGAACAAGCGTCAAATCGGAGCGACACTTGGTGTGTCGAGATCGACGGCGTTACCTACGGGTCATGCGAAGATGCCGCACGCGCTCACTCGGTCTCGTCAACAACAGTATACCGTTGGTGCCGTGGCTTCCGAGACCAGCGGCGATCCCATCAAGATAACTCAGGTTTTACCCCAGCCAAACCGGGATGCCGGATGTGGAGGAAATATGCCGTTTGAGATTTTTGAATGCGAGCAAAACTCTGATGCATGGTTCGATTGCAGAAGAGGATTGCCGACCGCCAGCAAGTTCGCAACGGTCATGGCTAAGGGCGAAGGCAAGGTCCGCAGCGAGTACATGCGCAAGCTGGCCGGCGAGATCCTCACAGAAGAGCCCGCGGAATCCTTCTCGAACGGCCACACCGAACGCGGCCACGAGATGGAAGAGGCCGCGCGCCGCGAATATCACTTCATCACCGGGAACCGCCCTATGCAGGTCGGCTTCATTCGGAACGGCAATAAGGGCGCAAGCCCTGATAGCCTTATCGGCGCCGATGGTGGCTTGGAGATCAAGACGGCCCTTCCTCATATCCAGATCGACCGCCTCGAGCGCGATCGGCTCCCACCGGAGCACGTCGCCCAGGTGCAGGGAAACCTTTGGGTTTCTGAGCGCTACTGGTGGGATTTCTGCTCATACTGGCCGAAGCTGCCGATGCTCACCGTCCGCGTCTATCGGGACGAGGAGTACATCAAGACCATGTCCAGCGAGATCGATCGGTTCAACGACGAGCTGGCGGCGATGGTCGAGCGCATTCGGCATTATGGCATGAAGGATGCGGCATGAGCACCAACAACCGCATCGTCGATACCGACCAAGCCCGTGACATGCTGGTGAAATTTATCATGGGCAAGAACATGCCGTTCACCTGCAGCATCACAGACGGGAAGCACCGGTCGAGCGACCAGAACCGTCTACAACGCCAATGGGTGATGGAGATCAGCGCCCAGCTTGGCGACCAGACCCCTGAAGAGGTGCGCGGATACTGCAAGCTCCATTTCGGCGTCCCCATCCTTCGGAACGAAAACGACGTTTTCAAGGCCGAATATGACGCCGTGATCATGCCGCTCCCCTACGAGCACAAGCTGAAGCTCATGATGGTGCCGTTCGACTTCGGCGTCACCCGCATCATGACGACGCGGCAGAAGACGACTTACCTCGACACGGTGCACCGGCACTTCTCCGAGCAAGGCCTTATCCTCACCAATCCCGAAGACCTGAAGAACCGGAGGGCAGCATGACCGATCAACCCAAATACACCCCCGGCCCCTGGAAGTGGTTCGGCAATGCTGGCAGCAACCACGTCTATCTCGCCACGGTCCACAGCGGCCGCCGTTATGTGATGGACTTCACCCGATGGGGAATGCGTGGCGCTCAGCCTCGCTTCCAGCCGGAACGCGGCGGCATGGTCGATGCGAAAGACCTTCTGCAGTTTGAAGTGGGCGACCGCGACATTGTTGGTATGGAAGCTGCTAGGAAGGACGGCAGCGTTTATCGCTACGACGTTCGAGGCATAAACTGCGCCGACGCACGCCTGATCGCTGCAGCTCCCGAATTGTTTGAAGCCTGCCGTTGCGCCCTGGGTCAACTGACCGGGAACATGGACGGCGATATGGACATCGGCAATCCGGTCGAGCTTCTTCGCGCGGCCATCGCCAAGGCTGAAGGCGGTGACGCATGACCGAAACCCTTTACGTCTTCCTCAAGCGTGACCTTTTCGAATGCCCAGGCCATCAGGGTTATACGGGCATCAAGGAGCTTGCGGGGTCGTGGCCGCTATCACTGGTAAAATCCGACCTCGTGCCGGTCAGGGATAAGTACGACCCGAAATATCAGGATAGCTACGCCCTACCCGTCGATCTCGCGCCTGACTTCACCAGAGCTTGCTTTCACGATCTGGCGATAGCTCACCTTCAGAAGAAGGTCTCGGCCTTTGAAGAGGCAGTCACCCCAAGCGGCGACACGAAGTACGCCTATCACGGCGAGTTCAAATTCGATCAGATAGCGGTCGACGAGGACGGCGAGGAGCGCAGCTATCCAGTCTATGTCCCGTGGACAACGGTCAAAGAAATCATGGCTGCGATATCTGTGCGCGCCAAGACCTCCACAGGTGCAGCATGAGAACCGCCTCCGAATACCTCCGAGCCAATCCTCACGCTCGATCGACGACAATAGCCCACCGAGAAAAGGTAGCCGCCACCGTCGAGCAGCTGCAGCGCGAGATAGCCGCCAAGGGCATGAACACCCGCCCAAGGAGCGAGACCACCGTGCGGAAGATGATGCGGGGAATCGCAGCGCTGATGGCGAGGGCGAAGCAATGAGCCGGCGCGAGTTCACCAAGGCTGTCTACGCCCAGATTGTGAAGCGCGCCATGCTGCCTTCAGGCGAGATCGCCTGCGAGGGCTGCGGCCTCATCCTTGGCAAGAAGCGCTATCACGTCGACCATACGATCCCTGACGCCCTACAGGTCGACAAACGCGGCAAGCTCACCGCCGAAGACGGTAAGCTCCTCGGCTGGGAATGCTGCCATAAGCCGAAGACCGCGAATGACCAGGGCGTCATCGCCAAGGCGAAGCGCGTCGAGGAATCCTATCTCGCGATGCAGCGCCCTAAGCAGAAGATCCGCAGCCCCGGCTTTGCCAAATCCCAAAAGCCCCCGCGCATATCCAAGCCCCGGCTGCCACCCGCCCAGCTTTACGCGCCGATACAGGAGACGAGACGATGAGCGATCGCAACCTCAACCCGCACGCTGAAGCCCGTGTAGCTATGGCTCTTTGGTCCGACCGGTATTCCAAGCAGAAGCTCGGATGCATGGACTTCTACGACGGCCTTACGGCGGCTCAGAAATCAACCTGTGCACAGATCGTTGATGGGATCATCTATGCAGACCGAGCAGATGGTCGCACCCGAGCGCCCCATCCTATTTCCGTTGGGTATGTCGCCGAGCCCGATGGCTGGATCTGCGAAGACGAATTCACGCGTGAAGCCGAACAGCGCGACGAGTGGGTCGAGGAAGGCCTTTCGCCGAAGCCGTTCTATTTCGCGCCGCCAACCATCGCCAAGCTGGAGGACCAGCCATGACCAACCCATTCCACAACTGGAACAAGGGCGGTACCTGCACTGAATGTGGCTGCAGCTACGCTGGATTTGAACGCCGAGATCCGTGCCCGGGCAAATCAACCGCACCCGCTGAGCTTTCGATGGGCAGAAAGTTCGCCGTTGGAGATCGTGTCCGTAAGCGCTCCGGCTCATGGTGGGAAGGTCGGATCGTCGGCTTCTACAGCACTGAACAGACGCCAATCGGTTACAACGTCCAGCTTGACACGGTGCTGAATGGGCCGGTCCAGATTTACCCTGAGACTGCCCTCACCTTGTCTCCCACCGCCGACACTCAAAACCCGTTGCCTTCCACAAACGGCGAAATCGGAGAGACAAACCATGCACCCGCTCAGCTTTCGATGGGTAGTGATGCCCGCGAAATCATCACCCGTTTTCTCGCTGAGCAGGCCGCTGGTTCGCCTATGAGCGGAGGTCTTAAGGCTGGCGACTACATGGGCTTGGGAGGAGTTCACGAGCAAGCCGACGAACTGCTCAAGCGCCTATCCGTCATCAGTGCTTCGGAGGTGGAGGGATGAGCGACCTTCTCATGAAACGCCGCGTGATCTTCTCGGAGTGCGGCTTGTTCCGCTATCTACTTGAGCATGATTTCGGCGGCACCGGTCCCGTCATCTCGCTCGGGATGGTCAATCCGTCGCTCGCCAACGGCGAAGAGAACGATCAGACCATGACGAAAGTTGACGGCTTCTGCATCCGTCTCGGCGCAAGCAAAGTCATCGTCTGGAACCCCTTCGCGCGCATCGCAAAGGATATTCGCGATCTGCGTTACGCGGACGATCCTATCGGCCCAGAGAACGACGCTCACATCGCGAGGGCCATCCAAGGCGCTGACATCCACATCGTTGCGTGGGGACCGCTATCAAAGCTTCCGAAGCCGCTTCGAAACCGATGGCGTTCGGTCGTCGATGTTCTCGCAGCCGCAGGAGCAACGCCGATGTGCTGGGGAACTGCGCTCGACGGCCATCCCCGTCATCCGCTGATGCTGGCCTATGCCACGCCGCTTGTCCCGTGGGAGGCGCCGCTATGACCGACAAGCTCACGAAATGCTTGGCCTGCGACGGTCGCGGCTCGTTCCGCTGCGACTGCTGGCCGGCCGACTGCATCTGTGGCCAGGACGAGGAAACGTGTTCGGAATGCAACGGTGACGGCTGGCTAGACCCCAGCTACGACCCGTTCGACGGGCACTACGAAAACGACACGTCCCCACCAGCGCCCCTAGAGATGGAGGGCTCGGAGCGATGAGGCTAGGCCAGAATATTTACTTCGATGGCGGCGTCTATGAACGCTTGGCGTGCCGCGTCCAGCGAACCGTAATGCTGGATCGCCAACCTACAGGACATTTTGGCAATCTCGAATTTTTGCCCTCGCTCCGCTGGCCACCGGTTCCAAAGATAGTCCATGGCCTGCTTTGGCCCGTCTATGGTTTCTGTCATTCCTCGCCCGATCCTCACGAAGACGGGTGCTTCCCAGAGTATGACCTCCGAAAAATCATCTCGGCGCTGGCTCATTTTCCTCCTCCAACTTTTGGTTTTCGGAGAAATATTTTAGGGCAGTTCACGGGGCCAGCAATTAAAAAAGACAAGCGGGACGCCTCAGTTTTTTGTGATCCTTTGGCCCCGCCGTCATTTCAAAATGCGTACGGGGAACTGCGGAAACGGCAAGAGCCGGAAAGTGGATCACTCTCCGGCCCCTTGAGGCGAACTTGGCTTAAGTTAGCGGCAGACCTTCGTCGTCCGCGAAACTCTCTCGCCGTCGCGATAGGTTACGACTCGTTTAGTGACGCAAGACGGGTGACGACGATAGTCTTCACTCACCATGCGTGCTCTCCGATCATTATCCCAGCCACGGTGGTGGCCACGCTCCCAGCCGCGGTGCGGGCTAGAACCGTCATCAGTGCGAATGACGACGGTGTCCGCGTAGGAAGCCGCTGGGACGGCGACGATGGACGAAAAAGCGAGAGCGACAGCAAGAATGATTTTCTTCATGGGGTGTTACCTCGAGTTATTAGACCGCGGGTAAATGATTGCTTGGCCCTTGCGTTCCACAAAAAATCTCGCTTCAGACTTCAGTCTGAGGAGACTTCAGACCATCGGCGAATCTGTGGAGGCAGCGAATGACCGCGGCCCTCCCCTATATCTACCGCTGGGATCGTCAGGGCCGAAAAGGCCAGCCCTGCGAGGTTCTGATCCGCACCCACGTCATGAATAGCTGCCTACTCCGGTTCTCGGACGGGTACACAATGGTCACTAGCCGGAATGCGCTACGCAAGGCTTCTGTGGATGAACCTAGTGGAAAGCGGGGATAAGATGGGAACAACCATTGATCTCAGCCGCAATGTGCCGCGCCTTGGTCTCAGCAGATCCGAGGTCGCTCTTGCCATCGGCGTAAGCGCCAACACGGTAGACGTCATGGTCGAGGAGGGTTTTCTTCCGAGGCCGCGAAAGTGGCATAGCCGAAAGCTATGGCTTGTCGCCGAGGTTGCCGCCGCAATGTCTGAGTGGCCAGAGGACGGCATTGCGAGGAAAAAGGAAGATGCCGACGACGATCCTTGGGAGATGTCGGCATGAGCGATATGGCCAATATTGACCTGCCTTATGTCGAGAAGAACAAGAGCCGACACGGGACGATGCGCTATTATTTCCGCATCGATGGGAAGCGCGTGTGCCGGCTCCCTGCCGACATTGATAGCGAGGAGTTCGCTGCGGCATACTGGAAGGCCCGCAACGCCGCCGCACCGCTTATTGAACGCGCTGGTGAAGCAAAGCCTATATCCGTCATCGTCAAGCCTGACAGCTTCCGCTGGCTGTGCATGGAGTACATGCGCTCTAACGAATTCACCGGCCTCGACATCACCACCCAGACCCGGCGCAGGAACATCATCGAGGCGATCTGGAAGGAAACGCTGAGCGATACCGACCCGCGACAGCTCGCCGATATACCTCTGTCGAAAATGACGGCTGTCCATATCGAGCATCTACGTGATCGAAAAAAGAACGTGCCATTTGCCGCCGATGAGCACCTGAAGGTTCTGCGCCAGGTGTTCAACACCAAGAAGGACGGCAAGCAGATCACTCCCAACATCGCCCGCCTCGTGTCGCCCTTCAATGCGCACAGCGACGGCCACGAGACGGCCACGCCCGAGGAGCTGGCCAGATTCATCGAACATCACAAGCTTGGGTCCAAGGCTGTCCTTTATCTGTCGATCGCCATGTATACCGGCTTCCGAGTGTCTGACCTTGCCGCACTCGGTCCTCAGCATCGCCGGAAGGACGCCTTCAAATTTCGGTTGTTCAAGAATAGAAACAAGGCCCCGGTCGATATCGACATCACCATTCACCCAATTCTGGAAGGCGTGCTCGCGACACACAAGGTTACTGCCCTCACCTACCTGGTTACCGAATACGGCAAGCCGTTCACGGTGAAAGGCCTGGGGAACAGAATCTCGGATTGGTGGCGTCAGGCAGGGATGGGACACCTCACCTCGCATTCGGTTCGCAAAGGGCTCGCGACCGATGTGGCCCACAACGAAGCGACAGACAGCATGCTTGAGGCTATGTTCGGCTGGCGGGATGCCAAGACATCGAAGATCTACACCCGCAATGCGGAGCGATCGAGACTGTCACGACAGACGGTAGCGAAGATCAATTGGGATGGGGTCGGGACGATGCTTCTCCCGAACGGAGAAGACGAAGAAGGTGTGGCGGAGTGTGGCACTCGCTCTTGATATTGCTTGGCAATTATTTGAGCCTTAGGTGTGGCACTAACCGGCTAAGTTTACGGTAAACGCTCGCTTTTCCAATTCCGGGCGAGGCCTCCAAACGATTTTAAAATCTCCATATCTGTCGATGCATTGTGACGTTTTGTGCCATTTCCAGGCCTGAACGCATTTGTTTGCGCCTGTTATTGGGCGAAAATGCCGTAGACGGGAATCCCAAGCGGTGCCGAAACAACAAATCCTCCTGCCCGTTTCACCGGAAAGGAGGATTTGATGCTGAAACTGAGCTTTAGATCTCGATCAAGGTCCAACGCACTGGCGACGCGGGCCATAGTTTGGCTGGTAGGTGTTGTCGGATGCGCGGTAAGACCGGTAGCGGCTGTAGCAGTAGTCAACGTGGGACCCGCCGGACTGAACCCGCTGCTGCGAGCCAATAACGCCGCCAATTATGGCACCCGCTGCTAGACCGCCGATAATTGCGCCGGTGTTGTCGTGACGACGATAGTAACGGCGATCATCGTACCGATATCGGTCACGATCGCTATAACGATAGCGGTTACGGTCGCAATGTCGGTATGGACCACATCTTTCCCAGTTTCTTTCATACTGCTTGCTACGCACTTCAAACGCTCCTGCAGGCGCAATGCTTCCAAGGCAACTGAGCAACGCCAAAGCAACAATCGAAAATTTCCGCATGCGACGAACCTCACAATCCTCCACGGATGATCACGTCATCCAATGCAGCTAAAACGCAGTTACCGGATATTCGTTCCAATCAATTGGTTTTTCTTAAGAATTTTCGATAGAAAAGGTCTGGCCAACCGCTTCCAAAAGCAGGAGCGAATCCGGCATCCTACACTTTCTTTGGCTTTCCAGCTGCTTTATGACAGCCGCATGACAACAACCCCTGCTGGATGGACATTATGCTGAGCTGGTTTCGGAAACTCATGCCACGCGAAGACCGGTTCTTCGATCTCTTTGCGCAGCATTCGCGCACCGTTGTCGGTGCCACGGAGGCTCTCGACCAGCTGCTCTCCGGAAACGACACCGAAACGCATTGTGCTCGCATCGTGGCGTTGGAGAACGAGGCCGACGACATCACCCGCGAGGTGTTGCTGGCGGTGCGCCGCAGTTTCATCACGCCGTTCGACCGAAGCGACATCAAGGACCTGATCCAGTCGATGGACGACGCGATCGACATGATGCACAAGACGGTGAAGACCATCCGGCTGTTCGAGCAGAAGAGTTTCGATCCGCTGATGCAGGAGATGGGCAAGACGATCGTCGAAGCAGCCCATCTGGTGGCGGAGGCCATTCCCCTGCTTGAGCGCATCAACGCCAACGCTTCGCGGCTGACGACGATTGCCGAAGCGGTCACGCGGGTGGAAGGTCGCTCCGACGAACTGCATGACCAGGGCCTGAAGGACCTGTTTCGCCGTCACGGCGCGTCCAATCCAATGGCCTATATCATCGGCAGCGAAATCTATGGCGAGCTCGAGAAGGTCGTCGACAGGTTCGAGGACGTCGCCAACGAGATCAGCGGCATTGTGATCGAGAACGTCTGATGGATGCCACCCTCGCCTTACCGCTGCTGATCGGGCTGATCGCAGTCGCGCTGTTCTTCGACTTTCTGAACGGCCTTCATGACGCGGCGAACTCGATTGCGACGATTGTCTCGACGCGTGTGCTGCGGCCGCAATATGCGGTTGCCTGGGCCGCTTTCTTCAACTTCATCGCTTTCCTGTTCTTTGGTCTGCATGTGGCCGAGACGCTGGGAACGGGCATCATCGATCCTGATATCGTTTCGCCGATGGTGATCTTCGCGGCGCTGATGGGCGCGATCATCTGGAACATCGTGACATGGGTGTTCGGTATACCCTCGAGCTCCTCGCATGCGCTGGTCGGTGGTCTCGTCGGCGCCGGTCTCGCCAAGGTGGGCCTGAGCTCGATTGTCTGGAGTGGCTTGCTGAAGACCGCCGGCGCTATCGTGATGTCGCCAATGATCGGCTTTCTGCTGGCGCTGTTTCTGGTGCTCTGCGTGTCGTGGATCTTCGTGCGGCAGACGCCGTTCGCGGTCGACCGCACCTTCCGCATCCTGCAGTTCGTGTCGGCCTCGCTTTATTCGTTGGGGCATGGCGGCAACGACGCGCAGAAGACCATGGGGATCATTGCCATTCTTCTCTATTCGCAGGGCTATCTCGGCGGCAGCTTCCATGTGCCCTTGTGGGTCGTGCTGTCCTGCCAGTCGGCCATGGCGCTCGGCACATTGTTCGGCGGCTGGCGCATCGTGCATACGATGGGCTCAAAAATTACCCGACTCAACCCGATGCAGGGGTTCTGCGCGGAAACGGGCGGCGCTCTCACACTGTTCGGCGCCACCTGGCTCGGCATCCCCGTCTCAACGACCCATACGATCACCGGCGCAATCATCGGCGTCGGTGCAGCGCGGCGGGTGTCCGCCGTGCGCTGGGGCCTTGCTGGCAATATCGTCGTCGCCTGGGTGGTGACGCTGCCGGCCGCCGCGTTGATCGCTGCGGCGTTCTACTGGCTCGCCGGCCTCTTCGCCTGAACGTCAAGCTTGATCAGGAGGCGGAGTTCCGCCTCCTGTGCCACCACACCGAAAATCGTCGCCGCATGCGTCGCGCGATATGAAGGTCGTGCGACAGCACGAGCACGCCGAGTGGCACCATCCAGAAGCCGAGGATCGGCAGGAACCCCAGGAAACCGCCGAAGACAAGCAATCCGCCGACCAAAAGCCGCGCGATGCGTGATTTCGGCAAGGGAATGCGTGTCGGACCCATAACAATGTGGCCGGTCGTGTGATCGATGCCGAAACGCTTGGCGCGCGGTTTTGCTGTGTTGTTGTCGCTCTCAGTCATCCACAGGAGATGGGGATAAATTGAATGATTGCAAGCATTTGTCATTTTTTTGAAAAAACCGCTTGGCAAATCGAGCAAGCATTTGTATTAGCCCACTCACACCGACGCAAGCGGTGATCCCTGGTAGCTCAGCGGTAGAGCATTCGACTGTTAATCGACAGGTCGCCGGTTCGAATCCGGCCCGGGGAGCCAGTTTCTAAAAGGTCTGCATTGAAAAATGCAGGCCTTTTTCTTTTGCTTATCAGATCGATAAACACGGGCCACGGTCGAAGCGGGTCAATAGCTGCAAGAGCGGCCGTTGCTGGGCCTGAACCCATCCGAGCACGCAGGGTTCATCGAATCCCTCGGTGCATAGCCGTCGGCTGACCCCATCGAGGTCGGAATGCTGTTGCATGCCGACAGCAGTGCGGAAAAGCTGACCAACACCGCAGCTGTGAAATACTTGAGATATCGGCCCATACGGCTCTCTCCTTGACATGGCGTGACGCGAGCCGGACCACGCGACATTGACAGAATGGCCTGCCACGTCAGTTCTCCGGCACTGCGCTTAGAGATAGACAGCGCCGGCCTTTCTACAAGGCACCAGCCTCAACCCTGCAGCGTATCGACCTTGCGAAGATCGGGAAAAAGCCGTGCCCACAGAACAACGACGACGATGGTACCAACACCACCAATGACGCCGGCGGCAACGGGACCCATGACGCCGGCAAGCATGCCGGATTCGAATTCG
The DNA here is from genome assembly GCA_900470805.1 of Hyphomicrobiales bacterium. GTDB lineage: Bacteria > Pseudomonadota > Alphaproteobacteria > Rhizobiales > Rhizobiaceae > Rhizobium. Next base: position 495,332 of record UCCA01000018.1, read on the forward strand.
CCCAGCTGGTTCGAGGTGCCGATGAACAGCGAATTGACGGCGTTGACCCGGCCGCGCATCGAATCCGGCGTCAGAAGCTGAACCAGCGAACTGCGCACCACGACGCTAACGGTATCCGCTGCTCCAACCACCAAGAGCGCGGCAATCGAAAGCATGATGCTGGTCGATACAGCGAAGACGATCGTTGCAGCGCCGAACACGGCGACGGCCGCGAACATCTTGATCCCGACATTGCTGCTCAGTGGGTGTCTGGCGAGAACGATGGACATTGTCAGCGCGCCGATGGCGGGTGCGGCACGCAGTAAGCCGAGGCCCCACGGGCCGGCGTGAAGAATATCGCTGGCGAACATCGGCAGCAGCGCCGTGGCACCACCGAGCAGCACCGCAAAGAGATCGAGCGAGATCGTGCCCAGCATGACCGGACGGCTTTTGATGAAGGAGACGCCGGCGAAGACGGAGGCCAACGTGACAGGCTCGCGCTCGGTCGGCGTCCAATGCATGCGGATCGAAATCACGTTCAGGCTCGCCACCGCAAAAAGGACAGCGGCGAGCAGGAACGGCGCGACCGGATGAGCGCCGTAGAGGATGCCACCGAGCGACGGCCCAATGATCAATGCCGTCTGCATCATCGAGGTCGACGTGGCGATGGCCCGCTGCAACAACGACGACGGCATGATGCTTGGCAGAAGCGCCGCCATGGTCGGCCGCTCGAAGGCGACGGTGGCGCCCATTATCGTGACGGCGACCAGAATGCCGGCCGGCGTCAGCCAGTCCTGCCAAGTGGCGATCGCCAGCAGCGCCGAGACCGTTGCCAGGATCAGCTGGCAGACAAGACCAATGCGCCGTCGGTCGAACCGATCCGCGACGTGGCCGACGATAAAGGTGAGAACCACCATCGGCAAGAACTGACACAGACCAACCAGCGCCAGCGCGAAGGCGCTATGGGTCTGATCGTAGATCATCCATCCGAGAGCAATCGCGACGCATTGGAACGACAGGGAAGAAAAGACGCGGGAGGCTGCGAAGTTCAGGTAGCCTGGATGGCGTAGAACGCTATCCGGCTGGATTGTCGATGTGTCCATGGATAAATGACTGCCTGACACGCATCCGCGTGTTTCTATTCGTTTCTGCTGCAGTCGTTTCCGCCCGACACGCCCTGCTTGTCAACTGCATCGGCATCGTTTCAGGTTCGATCCGTCGCATCAACGAAAGAGTGATTGCCGCTACTGTTTCAATTCGGTGGCGTGCTGCAAAGACGTGCCCATAGGGGCAGGATTGACAGGCATGCGAACCGACCCCTTTTACGGCTTCTTCGCCGAAGTGCGTGGCTTGCTCGAAGTGGGCGGAGGCGTCAGCGCGCCCTCGGCGTAGCAATACCCGGCCACCCATCCACCGGTCGCAAAAAGCTTGCCGGTGCCTTCTGCATGCCATTGACAGGTCAGCGATGTGGCATCCCACGCGGTAACAGTGACATCGTTGATGCCCTTGCCGGCGTAAACGGCGTTCGGATTACCGGTCAGTTGCCATCCGGGTGGTGTTTCCAGGCGCCAAGACACCCGTTGCCCCTGCCGTGGCTTTTCGCGGAGACCGAACTCAGGAGTCTGACAGCGTTTTGTGGCGGGATCACACGCGAGCTTGGTCTCCGACGTCTGAGTGGGCGTATTTCGCACCACCGTCTGGCAACTGCTCAGCGCAAGCGCCATCACCGTCATCACCAAAGCGACATCGTACCACATAACCGGCCTCCCCTCCGTCAAAGTGTACGGAGGAAGACTACAACATTGTGCCCGATGGCGCGCTTCACCGTTTGGCTGAGCCGGATTACGCAGTGATCACGACACCAGATCGTCCAATCAGGCGTAGCGCCGCTGCGCCTTGGACTTTTCCTTCAAGCTGTCGAACAGCGTGTAGCCACCTGTCCACCTGCCGAAACCGCTCGAGATGTTGATATGGCCGGCAAGTCCGATATTTCTGAGATCGGTCTTCCACAGGCGCGCATAGAGCGTCAGCCGGTCGAGCTCCATGTAGTGATCGTTGAGGCTTCCGACTGTGATGCTCGGGAAGGGAAGTCGGTGGGTCGGCATCGGTCCGAAACGGATGGCATCGGGGTGCCGCTTTTCGGTTGGACGCAGATCGCATGGCGCGACGAGCAGTGCCCCCTTGATCCGACGCGCCGACGGCCTGTCGGCAAACTTGGCCGCCAACAGGCAGCCAAGACTGTGGGCGACGATGAAGGCCTCACCATGCTGCAGGAGCGCCAGTTCCAGCCTGTCTGCCCATCGGTCCACGAGCGGCGAATCCCAATCGTCCTGCTCGACCATGAAGCTGTCCGGGTGGTCTTGCAACCAGAAGCGCTGCCAATGCCCCTGATCCGAGCCGTTAAGGCCTGGAATGATCAGCGTCGCGGTCATCGCCCATCCCCCTTACAGGTCGGAATAGCGCGGCGCGTGCAGCAGCGAGGAGATTTCCTCGGTCATCTGCATGATGCGCTCGCGCAGATCCGATCCCGTACCGTCGTCGATGTCTTCGCTCCCGAAACAGTATCGCGCTTCGTGCAACTCAAGCCTCGCTTCCAGTTGATCCCGGATGCTGCAAAGACGATCGAAATGCCGCGTGATGCTCATGGTCTGCTCCTGTGAGGCCTCCCGGCGAGAGTGGTCCTTCGAGGGGAAGTATTGTCTATATTAGTAGATTAAAGAAATGAGCGTCCACGCCGAGATGCGCAGGTGAAAAAAATCGTCATCTGCATAGCCGGGGCGATTGCACTCCTGGCGCGACACACAGGATTGCGGCATCGCTATCGCGGCCATGCTCGACGGCAGCGTTAAATCTTTGCAACAGTGGAAACTTTTGATCCACCTCCTGCGTAGTTTCGTAACAGACACCAACGAGAAGAATGGGGGTTGAGTTCATTGCCTGACGCCGCAATAAAACCGGTTATCCTTTGGTTTCGCAAGGATCTTCGCCTTGACGACAACCATGCGCTTCACGCCGCATGCGCCACCGGGCGACCTGTTATTCCACTGTTCATACGCGAGCCTTCGGCGGCTGGGACTGGACCTCTTGGCGGCGCGCAGGCATGGTGGCTCCACCACTCTCTCGTGTCCCTCGACAGATCGCTAGCGGCGCTTGGCGGCGCGCTCAATCTGGTGAGTGGCGACGCACTCGACATTTTGCTCGACGTGATCAAGAGCAGCGGCGCCGACATGGTGGTGTGGAACCGGCGATACGATCCGGCGGGAATCGCCGTCGATACGCGCGTCAAGCGTGAGCTTGAACGGCAGGGACTGGAACCGAAAAGCTTCGCCGGGCAGCTGTTGCACGAACCGTCGCGGCTGAAGACCGGCGGCGGCACACCATACCGGGTCTACACGCCCTTTTGGCGGGCGCTAGAGAATTCCGGCGAGCCGCCTCGCCCGCTCGACGCCCCATCAAAGATCAGTTTCGATCGTCCATTGAGTTCGGGCGAGAAGCTGAAGTCCTGGGCGCTGCTGCCGACCAAGCCCGACTGGGCGAAGGCGTTCACGGATATCTGGGCGGCCGGCGAAGACGCCGCACGCGAGAGGCTTTCCGATTTTCTTGAGCAAGCTCTCGATGGCTACAAGGACAATCGCGATTTTCCGGCCAAGCAGACGACCTCCCTGCTCTCGCCCTATCTGGCGCTTGGCGTGATATCGCCGGCAAGGATCTGGGAAGAAACGCGCGGTCTGTCCGTTCCTGCGGAAGACCTTGTGCATTTTCGCAAGGAGCTGGCCTGGCGCGAGTTTTCGTACCATTTGCTGTTTCATTTCCCGAAGCTGCCTTACGAGAACTGGAACGGCAAGTTCGACGGCTTAGGCTGGAACAACGATACCGCCCAATTCCGTGCCTGGACGCGCGGGATGACCGGCTACCCTATCGTCGATGCCGGCATGCGGCAGCTGTGGCAGCATGGCTTCATGCACAACCGTGTGCGGATGATCGTGGCATCGTTCCTGATCAAGGACCTGATGATCGACTGGCGGCGCGGCGAAACCTGGTTCCGCGATACATTGATCGACGCCGATCCGGCCAGCAATGCGGCTAGCTGGCAGTGGGTTGCCGGTTGCGGCGCTGACGCGTCACCGTTCTTCCGGATATTCAACCCGATCCTGCAGGGCGAGAAGTTCGATCGGGACGGCGATTATGTGCGCGAGTTCGTGCCCGAGCTGGCAACGCTCGAGAACAAATACATCCACAAGCCCTTCGATGCACCGAAGTCCGTCCTTGAGAAGGCCGGCATCGTGCTGGGCGACACCTATCCGAAGCCGATCGTCGACCACGCCGCCGCCCGCGACCGGGCGTTGAAAGCCTATAGCGCCATAAAGGATGCAGCATGAACGCTCATTTTCACCACCCGCACCGCCGTCTGAAGATCGCCGTCATCGGTTCCGGCGTATCGGGAGCGTCGGCCGCTTGGGCGCTGAACCCGCTGCATGACGTGACTTTGTACGAAAAGGCAAACCGGGCCGGCGGTCATACGGCAACGGTCGACGTCGATTATGACGGTTTGAGCATTCCTGTCGATACCGGCTTCATCGTTTATAACGAGCCGAATTACCCGAACCTGACCGCTCTCTTCGCAGAACTTGGCATTGCGACGCACGCCAGCGACATGAGCTTCGCGCTGTCGCTCGATCAGGGCAAGCTGGAATGGAGCGGTGCCGGGCTGTCTTCGCTGTTCGCGCAGAAGCGCAACCTGCTGCGCCCGTCCTTCCTGCTGATGATCCGTGAAATTCTGCGCTTCAACAAGACCTGCCTGCTCGACCGCGCTGCCGGCCACCTCGTCTCGCGTTCGATCGGCGATTATCTCGACTGGCGCGGTTTCTCACCCGGCTTCACCAACAATTATCTCGTGCCGATGGCGGCTGCGATCTGGTCGACGCCGGCGGCAAAGATGCTGCAGTTTCCGGCCGAACATTTCATCAATTTCTTCGACAATCACCGGCTGATCTATTCGAAGCAGCATCAGTGGCGCACCGTCACTGGCGGCAGCCGCAACTATCTCGAAAAACTGCTGCAGCCACTGGGTGACCATCTGAAGCTCGGTCTTGGCGTACGTGCTGTCATGCGGAATCAGGCCGGCGTGACCGTCATCGATGACAGCGGCCAAGAGACGCATTTCGACAAGGTGATCTTCGCTGCCCACAGCGACCAGACACGGCGCATGCTCGTTGATGCCACGGAACAGGAAAAGAGGCTGCTCGCGGCTGTTCCCTACCAGCCAAACCGAGTGGTGCTGCACCGCGATCCGAAGCTAATGCCGCAGCGCCGCAAGGTCTGGGCATCGTGGAATTATCTGCGGTCGAGTTCGGAGGATGGAAACGCCGATGTTGCCGTGACCTACTGGATGAACCGGCTGCAGGCGATCGACGATCGGTTTCCGCTGTTCGTGACGCTCAATCCCGATCGTGAGCCGGATCCGCGCAAGGTGTTTGCCCAATTCAGCTACGACCATCCGCAGTTCTCCGCCGACAGCGTCGAAGCGCAGCGTGCGCTGGCCGACATGCAGGGACACAACAACAGCTATTTCGCCGGCGCATGGACAGGCTATGGTTTCCACGAGGACGGACTGACATCCGGGCTGAAGGCGGCAACCGCGCTTGGCGCGATCCTGCCATGGAGCACGGTCGGCCGCGCCGAAGATCTTGAACCGGAGCTGGATGCGGTCGCATGAGGCAACGCCGCGAACGACAAGGTGTCAGCATGAGCCACAACGGGCCTCCGCCCGAGGCCGCAGCTGCGCTCTACGTCGGCGACGTCATGCACCAGCGCATGAAGCCATTCGGGCATCGTTTTCGCTACCGCGTCTTCTCGATGGCTATCGACCTCGATCGGCTGGACGAGGCGAACAGGCTTTCGGTGCTGTTTTCGGTGAACAGGCGCAACGCCGTCTCGTTCCACGAGCGGGATCACGCCGGGGGCAAGGGTGTCCGCGCACATGCTGACGACCTGCTTGCGCGCGCCGGATTGCGCGCCAAGCGCATCGTGCTCGTCTGCTACCCCCGCATCCTTGGTTATGTCTTCAACCCGCTGTCCGTTTATTACGCCTATGGCGAAGACGACGCGGTGATCGCGATGATCTATGAGGTCCGTAATACGTTCGGCGAGCGTCACACCTATGTGTGCCCTGTCGGCGCTGACGATCTCTGCGAGGCAGGTATCCGACAGAGCTGCGACAAGATCTTTCACGTGTCGCCGTTTATCGGCATGGGCATGCGCTATAATTTTCGCATGCTGCCGCCGGGCGCGGAGATACGCTGGCGGATCCTCGAGACCGATACGACCGGTCCGCTGCTGGCCGCGACTTTCGCGGGAACGCAAGTCAGCCTTAGCACCGCGACCCTGGCACGGCTTACGGCGGCGATCCCGTTTCTGCCGATCAAGATTGTTGGCGGCATCCATTGGGAAGCTTTGAAACTCTGGTTGAAGGGCGCGAAATACATATCGCGACCAGCGCCACCGGCTCCCGTCAGCGTGGTCGCGCCGCGCGAAATGGCCGAGGCGGCAGAATGACTTGCGCGCGGCTCTGCAGTCGCCACGATTTCGCCGAAAGTAGCACTGGAAATCCGTTTGGATTTTCCAATTTTTACGATAGCGTTCAAGCCAATCGCCGGGGGGCGAAGTTTCAGCGCATCGTTGTCCTGAGCCGTCCGCGCAATGCCGGGGGAGAAAACCATGAGTGATCTGAACGACGTGACGGCTTCGGCGATCCTGCTGTCGCATGAGAACATCGGCAAGGTTTCGAAGGGGCTTCCACTACGGGCGCGGTTTGCGTTGCGGGCCATGCTGCGGATGCAATACGGCTCGATGACGATCGTTCTTCCCGACAGCCGCGTTGTGCTGGTGAAGGGCAATCTCGCCGGCCAGCACGCGGAGCTTCATCTGAAGAACTGGAACATCGCCTACCGGGCATTGTCGAGCGGCACGATCGGCGTGGCCGAGACCTATATGGATGGCGACTGGGACAGTCCTGATATCTCGGCGTTTCTCGAGCTGTTCATCGTCAACGACGAGGCGATCCAGGAATATGCCAACGGCAAGGGCGGCATTGCCCGCGTCGTCGAGCGTGTCCGCCACTGGATGAACACCAACACCAGGAAGGGCTCGAAGCGCAACATCTCGGCGCATTACGATCTCGGCAATGATTTCTACAAGCAATGGCTCGACCCGACGATGACCTATTCGTCAGCGCTCTATTCGACCGGCGCCAACGATCTGCAGTCGGCGCAGAACGCGAAATATCGGGCGCTGGCCGAGGCAACGGGGATCAAGCCGGGCGACCACGTGCTCGAGATCGGCTGCGGGTGGGGCGGGTTCGCTGAATTCGCAGCCAGCGAACTGAACTGCCGGGTGACCGGCCTGACGATCAGCCGCGAGCAGCTGGCATTCGCCGAAGATCGCATCCGCAAGGCGGGTCTCAGCGACAAGGTGGATTTCCGTTTCCAGGATTACCGCGACGAAACAGGCGTCTACGACAAGATCGTGTCGATCGAAATGTTCGAGGCGGTCGGCGAGAAGTACTGGCCAGCCTATTTCTCGAAGCTTGAACAATGCCTCAAGCCGGGCGGAAAAGCCGGCCTTCAAATCATAACGATTCGCCCAGAATCCTTCGAGCAGTACCGCAGCAATCCCGACTTCATCCAGAAGTACGTTTTTCCCGGCGGCATGCTACCGACCCGCGAGCATCTAGCCGAACTTGGCCGCAAAGTGAATTTGTCACTGGTGCGGGACTTTGGTTTCGGGTTAGACTACGCCCGTACTCTTGCCGAGTGGCGGGAGCGTTTCTGGTCCGTGTGGGAACGAGTTCGCCCGTTGGGCTTCGACGAGCGTTTCAAGCGTCTCTGGGAATTCTATTTGTTTTATTGCGAAGCAGGCTTCCGCGCCCGAAACATAGATGTCCGTCAGGTCGTCTTTTCGCGGAGCTGACGAGAGCGGATGGCGGGACCAGACAGTCGACCTCCTGTCCCGGCCGCCATCCGCCTCGTCTATTCGCTGCCGGCAGCGCCGCTGGCCGCCCTCGGCCTTCCACTCTACGCATTCGTTCCGACCTACTACACCGAGACGATCGGGCTTTCTCTGGCGGCGGTCGGCTTCACGTTGCTGATCGTTCGGCTGTTCGATGCGATCAGCGATCCCGTGGTCGGCTTACTCGCCGACAGATTTCGGCCGAGGATTGGGCGGCGGAAATTCTGGTTTGCACTGTCGCTCCCCTTCGCTGCTCTTTCAGCGTTCATGCTCTACTCGCCGCCTGACGACGCGACGACGCTTTGGCTTGGTTTATGGGGCGCGATGCTGTCCCTCGGCTTCACGCTTGCCGTCGTCCCCTATTCGGCCTGGGGCGCCGAACTCATCTCCGACTATCGCGGCAGGACGTCGCTCGCGGCGATGCGCGAGGTGCTGACGTTGGTCGGAACGCTCATCGCCATCGTGCTGCCGTTTGCTGTCGGAGCGAGGAGCGACACGAGCCTGCCGGGTCTCGGTCTGCTCGGCGCCTTCGTGGCCGTCGCCCTGCCGCTCACAGGCGTTCTGGCGATCTGGAAGGTGCCAGAGCCGCGGCTGCCGCCGGAAACCCGCCTGGCGTTCGGCAAGGGCTTGCGCCTGATCGCCGCGAACAGGCCATTCCGGCGGCTGGTGAGCGCGTTCTTTCTGAATGGCTTTGCGAACGGCATTCCTGCGACGCTGTTTCTCTATTTCGTCTCGGATCGCCTCGGGCTTGCGGAAGCCCGCGGTCCCCTGCTGTTCGTTTATTTCCTCTCCGGCATCGCCGGCATTCCCTTGGCGACATGGGCGGCCGGGCGGGCTGGCAAGCATCGCGCCTGGTGCTGGGCAATGCTGGCGGCCTGTGGTGCGTTTGCCTTCGCGCCGATGCTTGAAGCGGGATCAGTCAAATCGTTCGGGGCGATCTGCGTCTTTACTGGTTTGATGCTCGGATTCGATCTGGCGCTGCCGCCGGCAATCCAGGCGGATGTGATCGATGCGGATACCGATATGTCGGGCGAGTCGCGCGGCGGAATCTATTTCGCGGCCTGGGGATTGGCGACAAAGGCGTCGCTGGCTGCGGGCGTCGGACTGGTATTTCCGATCCTTGCAGCGTTCGGTTTTGAGGCATCGGGCGGCGCTCAGAATACGCATACGGCGCTGACGGCACTCGCGGTGACCTATGCGTGGATCCCGATCACATTGAAGCTTTGCGCCATCGGATTGATGTGGAATTTCCCGCTGGACGAAGAGGCGCAAAAAGCGTTGCAGCTGCGGATTCAGGCGCGCTGACTATTCCGCAGGATGCGGCGTCACCGGACGGTGATGATCCGCTTTCGGGCGCTCCTGCCAGCCGGTCACCCGGTTGACCAGCCAGAAATACAGGCTGTAGGGCATAAGGTTCAGCGCCTTCAGTGCGAAGGTGAAGCGTTTGGGGAAGGTGATTTCGAAGCTGTGCTGCTTGAGGCCCGCGGATATCTGTGCGGCCGCCTCCTCGACCGAGACCAGCGACGGCATCGGGAATTCGTTCTTGCGGGTTGCGGGCGTATCGACGAAGCCCGGATTGATGAGCTGGATGCGGATGCCCATCTTGTCGAGATCGAACTTCAGGCTTTCGGCCATGTTGATCAGCGCCGCCTTGGTGGCGCCATAGGCGGCACCGGTGGGCAGTCCGCCATAGCCGGTGACCGAGGAAACAAAGGCGATCTGTCCCTGCCCCTTGCCCTTCATGTGACGGACAGCCGGCACCAGGCAATTGACCACGCCCTGTAGATTGACGGCGAAACTCTGTTCGAAATCTTCCCGCTTCAGATCTTCGGCATGCACAGGCAGATAAACACCGGCGTTGAAGACAGCCAGCGCCAGAGCGCCGTGTTCATACTCGATCGAGGCGAGCACATGCTCCATGTCCTCGGCGTTGGTGACATCGCCATCAAGCACGATGATGCTGCCCGGCAATCCATTCGCCTCGGACTGCAACTCCGCCAGCTTTTCATGATCGCGCGCTGTGACGGCAACCTTGTAGCCTTCGCCCGCCAGCTTCAGCGCCAGAGCCCTGCCGATGCCGGAGCTCGCGCCCGAAATCCAGGCAATTCCATGTTCGGGACGAGCTACAAAATCGTGCATGGCGCAATTCCTCCGGTTAAATCAGCAACGTCGAAACAGGCCCGGAAGTGCCTCTCCATCTCCCGGGACAAAGCCTCTATCACGCTAATGTGGCTGCTTTCAGCCGATCAGGTCGCCGATCAGCTGGCGAAAGGAACCGGTGAACTTCACCGGGGCATCGAGAACGGAAAATGCAATGCAGGGACGATCTTTCTCGGCGACGGGCCGATGATCTATGGTCTCGTCAGCGACCGAGATATCGCCTGGGCCAAACCGACCGCGCTCGTCGTTGAAGGCGCCGTCGAGAATGAGCGTCAGTTCCATCCCCTTGTGGGTGTGGGCGGGCATGGCCCGTCCAGCCTTGATCCACATCAGGCTGACTTCGCAGCCGTCGATGTCGACGGAATATTCCTTGAACCCGGGAAGCTTGGTCTTCCATGGCACGGTATCGACATCGACGCCCATGAGGCTTCGAATAGCACGGGGAAAGACGCCCTTCCCTGTGTCGATAGGCTTCGAGGAGTTTTTCGCGGGAGGTGAGGATGCGAATATTTTAGCCAGACGCGCGTTGCGGTCGGCAATGTCCGTCTCCGGCGTCTGTTCCAATGCCTGGCCGGCCAGTAGCTCCAGATCCTGAACAAGCGTCCGGTGGTCAGGCTTCATTTCGAGATGCGATTCGACCAGCACGCGTGCCGGCTCTGGGAGAGATCCGGCAACGTAATGCGCCATCAATGCATCGACCGTGTCGATATGCTCGTGAACCATGATGGTTTCGGTCGTTTCCGCTTTCGGTGATTGCTTTGTCATCACCCATACGATGAAAGTCAATCCTCGGATCACCCGACGCGGCCGGATCGCGGCGCCGAAAGGCGTTCGCAGGCGTAAAGTCTAATTTTATCGCGGTAGTCAAAGCAGTGGAAAAGCTTTTCTTGCCAACCTAGCCTTGTGAAGGGAAAAGACCGTTCCTAAACTAAGTGTTCCAAAGAGGCAGATTCCATGACCGTCTATCCTTCCGTCCTAGAAGCCATCGGAAACACACCCCTGATCAAGCTTAAGGGCGCGTCGGAGGCAACCGGCTGCACCATTCTCGGCAAGGCGGAATTTCTCAATCCGGGCCAGTCGGTCAAGGATCGCGCGGCGCTTTACATCATCCGCGACGCGGAAAAGAAGGGCCTGTTGCGGCCGGGCGGCGTGATCGTGGAAGGCACGGCCGGCAACACCGGAATAGGCCTGACGCTGGTCGCCAAGGCACTTGGCTACCGCACGGTGATCGTCATTCCCGAGACACAGAGCCAGGAAAAGAAGGAAGCGCTGAAGCTGCTCGGCGCCGAGCTGGTCGAGGTTCCGGCCGTCCCCTACAAGAATCCCAACAACTATGTGAAGGTTTCCGGACGACTGGCCGAACAGCTGGCAAAGACCGAGCCGAACGGAGCGATCTGGGCCAACCAGTTCGACAACGTCGCCAACCGGCAGGCGCATATCGAAACGACCGCCAGAGAGATCTGGGCCGACACGTCGGGCAAGGTCGATGGCTTCATCTGCTCCGTGGGTTCCGGCGGCACGCTGGCAGGCGTCGCGATGGGCCTGAAGGGTTTCAACAAGGACATCAAGATCGGCATTGCCGACCCTGATGGCGCGGCGCTTTACGAGTTCTACAAGAACGGCGAGCTCAAATCGGCCGGTTCCTCGATTACCGAAGGCATCGGCCAAGGGCGGATCACCGCCAACCTCGAAGGCTTTACGCCGGAGTTCGCCTACAATATCTCGGATAGCGAAGCCCTGCCCTACGTCTTCGATCTGGTCGAGCATGAAGGGCTTTGCCTTGGTGGCTCGTCGGCAATCAACATTGCTGGCGCCGTAAGGCTGGCGCGAGACCTCGGCCCCGGTCACACGGTGGTGACAATCCTTTGCGACTACGGCAACCGCTATCAGTCGAAGCTTTTCAATCCCGATTTCCTGACCTCGAAGGGCCTGCCGCTTCCGGCCTGGCTAACCTCGACGTCGGATATCAACATACCCTACGAACCAGCAGCGTGAGACCCGATGCCCGTTAATGCCCTCTATCGTGACGACTCCTATCTCTCGACATGCGAGGCCGTCGTCACAGCCGTTCACGACGACGGAGGCATCGAGTTCGATCAGACATGCTTTTATGCAACCTCGGGCGGCCAGCCCGGCGATACAGGGTTTCTGGAGCGCGCGGACGGCAGCAAGATCGTGCTTGGGCAGACAAGGCATGGGGCGACGAAGGATATCATCCTTCACGTGCCGCTCGCCGACCAGGCGCCGCTCACCCTCGGCGAGACCTTAGTACTGCATGTCGATTGGGCGCGGCGCCACAAGCTGATGCGCATGCACACCGCCTGCCACCTGCTGTCCGTCGTCTGCTCTTACCCGATCACCGGCGCTGCAGTTGGCGAGGACGAGAGCCGCGTCGATTTCGACATGACCGACACGATCGATAAAGACGAGGTAACGGCGAAGCTGATGGCGCTGGTCAATGAGAACCATCCGGTTTACCTACAGTGGATAACCGATGAGGAACTGGCCGCAAACCCCGGCATCGTCAAATCAAAGAATGTGCGCCCGCCGATCGGACTCGGGCGCGTCAGCCTCGTCTGCATCGGCGAGAACTCCGCGATTGACAGCCAGCCCTGCGGCGGCACACATGTTGCCGAAACGCAGGAAGCCGGACAGATTCACATCGCCAAGATCGAGAAGAAGGGCAAGGAAAACCGCCGCTTCCGTATCCGCTTCGGCGCTCCTGTCGACGAAGCATGAGAATTGAGGAGAGATCAGAATGAGCGAGACCACGAGCCGCTTCGTCGTTTCGGCCGATTGGGTCGAGAAGAAGATTGGCACTGACGGGTTCAAGGTGGTCGATGCCTCCTGGTATCTGCCCGCGCACAAGCGCGACGCCAAAGCCGAGTATGCGGCGGGACACGTTCCCGGTGCGGTTTTCTTCGACCAGGACGCGATTGCCAATCATTCGACCGGCCTGCCGCATTCCCTGCCCTCGCCGGAACTGTTTGCCAGCAAAGTTGGCAAGCTCGGCATTTCCGACACGGATACGATCGTTGTCTATGACGGGCTGGGTTTCTTCTCGGCTCCGCGTGTCTGGTGGATGCTGCGGACCATGGGCGCGCAGGACGTCTATGTTCTCGACGGCGGCCTTGATGGCTGGACGGCCGATGGTCGTGCAGTCGAGAGCGGCACGCCGACGCCTGCAGCCGCGGTGTTTACGCCGAAATTCCGTTCCGACAAGGTGATCCCGTTCGAGACCATGCGCGGCATCGTCGGGGACGGCTCCGCCCAGATTGCCGACGCGCGCGGCGCTGGACGCTTCACCGGCGATGAAGCCGAGCCTCGCGCCGGCATGCGCTCCGGCCATATGCCCGGCGCCCGCAGCCTGCCGGCAACGAGCCTTTCGGCCAGTGGCCGTTTCAAGGATATCGCGACGCTGAAGACGATGATCGCTGATGCCGGAATCGATCTGTCGAAACCGGTGGTCACGAGCTGTGGCTCGGGCGTGACCGCCGCCGTGATCATGCTGGCGTTGCAGTCGGTGGGGCATGACGACAACGCGCTCTACGACGGCTCTTGGAGCGAATGGGGATCGCGCGACGACACACCTGTTGTCACCGGCCCCGCCGAACCGGTTAAAGCGTGACCATGGGAAAGACGCCCGTATCACTCCAGGCACATGTCACCCATCTGGAAATGACCTCACCGCCGAAGACGAGCCTTCCGGTACCGGTCAACATCCAGACGGCGATGATGCGCGCGCCGGAAATTCCGCTGCCGTTCTATCGTTATCTTTATCGCCAGGTGGGTGCCCGCTGGCAGTGGGTCGATCGTCTCCGGATGAACGATGAAGAGCTGACGGCAACGCTCCACGACAAGCGCAACACGATCGGCGTGCTCTACGTCAACGGCGCTCCGGCCGGGTTTTACGAGTATCTGACCATCGACGACGACACGATCGAGCTCAGCCATTTCGGGCTGTTCGAACATGCGCTGGGGCTGGGGATCGGCAAATGGTTCCTGCTGCAGACGCTTTATGCGATCTGGACGCAAAACCCGGTGCGGGTGACGACCACCACCAACAATCTCGACCATCCGCGCGCACTGCAGCTCTACCAGATGTTCGGCTTCTCCCCCGTCTCGACAGGTACCGCGATCGTACGGCCGTTGAGCGACAAGGAACTGCTGGAGCTCGCAAAAAAGAGCTGATCCGCAAGGATCGGGTGGTTCGGCGGTTTTGGAACCGGCATTCAAGGCAAACTCGAAAAGGAGATTTGCGATGACCACCATCCGCTATACCGCCATGCCATCCGTCGATGCCGAACACATGTGGAACGGCGGGCGGGATGCCTACGACAATTCGCCGGAGACGATGATCTCGGATGGGCCAGGCCATCCCTGCCGGCATTGTCTCGGCAATATCGACGCGGGTGAGGAACTTCTGGTCTTTGCCTACCGGCCGTTCCCGACGCTGCAGCCCTATGCGGAGACCGGGCCGATCTTCCTGCACAGGCGGAATTGCAGCCGTTATTCCGCCGAGGAAATCCTGCCGCGGGTGCTGACGACAAGCCCGGATTTCATTTTGCGGGGCTACAGCGAGACCGACAGGATCGTCTACGGCACCGGCGCCGTCACCCCTGCCTCGGACATATCTGATTATGCAGCGATGCTGCTTACGAGGCCTGAGGTCGCCTATGTGCATGTGCGTTCCGCACGCAACAACTGCTATCAATGCCGTATCGACTGAGGCTATTGAAGCCGGCCGCATCGCACGCGGCCCGCTTCAACTCACGTAACGTGATGTCTTCAGGCAACGTTCAAAATGCTTTCCGCAGCGTAAGGTTCGTAACCCAGAGCGTCGGCCACCGCCTTGTTGGTCACCCTGCCCTTATGAACGTTGAGGCCGTTTCGCAGGTGCTTGTCCTCGGCGATGGCGCGCAGGCCGCGATCGGCAAGCGCCAAGCCGTAAACCAGTGTTGCGTTGTTTAAGGCATGCGCCGAGGTGACCGGGACGGCGCCGGGCATGTTGGCGACGCAGTAATGCACAACGCCATCAACCTCATAGGTCGGATCGGAATGGGTGGTTGCGTGCGAGGTCTCGAAGCAGCCGCCCTGATCGATGGCGACATCGACGATCACGGCGCCCTTCTTCATGCCTGATAACATTTCGCGAGTGACGAGCTTCGGGGCGGCGGCGCCGGGGATCAGGACCGCGCCGATGACCAGATCGGCAGTAAAGACCTCGTCCTCCAGCGCCTGGATGCTGGAATAGCGGGTGTGGATGCGGCTCGCAAAGAGATCGTCGAGCTGGCGCAGGCGCGGCAGGGACTTGTCGAGGATGCTGACGTCGGCGCCCAGTCCGGCGGCGATCTTGGCGGCGTGAAGGCCGACCACGCCACCGCCGATGATGGCGACCTTGGCCGGCAGCACGCCCGGCACGCCGCCGAGCAGGATGCCGAGCCCGCCATTGGCCTTTTGCAGCGCCGTCGCGCCTGCCTGGATCGACAGGCGACCCGCGACCTCCGACATCGGCGCAAGCAGCGGCAGCCCGCCGCGCTCATCCGTAACGGTCTCGTAGGCGATCGCGGTCACGCCCGATGCCAGCAGCCCCTTGGTCTGTTCCGGATCCGGCGCCAGATGCAGATAGGTATAAAGGATCTGCCCCTCGCGCAGCTGCGCCCACTCGGACGGCTGCGGTTCCTTGACCTTGACGATCATGTCGCACTTTTCGAAAATATCCTTGGCCGAAGCGGCGATCCGCGCGCCTGCGGCGGCATAGGCCGCATCGTCGGCACCAATACCGGCGCCGGCCTTGGTCTCGATCCAGACTTCGTGACCGTGGGCCACATACTCGCGCACGGAAGCCGGCGTCAGGCCGACGCGATATTCGTGGTTCTTGATTTCCTTCGGGCAGCCGACACGCATCGATGTTCCTCTCTTGTTTTTTCCTCCGTCCAGCGGAGGATTTGATCAGAGGAATCCAATCACCAGCCGTGCGAAATGTCCTTGCAAAGAGGATTTGCCTGAGAGCCATTTTTCGAAGAATATTGCACGCACAGGCAAATAATCGAAAGTTCTTCGAATGGCGGAACTCGACACCATCGATCATGCGATATTGAAGGCGTTGCAATCCAATGCCCGTATCACCAACGCCGACCTTGCGGCGAAGGTCGGCCTGTCGGCGTCGGCCTGTTCCCGCCGTCTCGACATTCTCGACCGCAGCGGCGTGATCCTTGGCTACCACGCCCGTGTCTCACCGAAGGCGCTCGACTACAAGATGATCGCCATCGTCCACATCTCGCTGTCCGGCCAGTTCGCCAAGACGCTGTCGGAATTCGAGACGGCGGTAAAACGCTGTCCTAATGTGCTGGTCTGCTACCTGATGTCCGGCGAGTACGACTACATCCTGCGCGTCGCGGCGCGCGATCTCGAAGATTACGAGCGCATTCACCGCGACTGGCTGTCCGCGCTGCCGCACGTCGTGAAGATCAATTCCAGCTTTGCGCTACGAGAGGTGATGGACCGACCGAATGTCGGGCTATAAGGCTGACAGGGAAACCGTTCGGCGATGCGCCGTCTGCTAGACATTTTCATGGCGCGGCCGAAACCTGCGCGATAAGACGACCTTATGAAATCGAAGACCCAAGGCTATATTTTCGTTCTTCTGGCGATCACCATTTTCTCCATTCAGGACGGCATCTCCAAACATCTCGGCAGCGCCTACCCGCCCGTCTTCGTAACGATGATCCGCTATTGGGCATTCGGCCTGTTTACGGTTCTTCTGGCCTCGAAAATGCGCGGTGGGTTGATGGCGACCGCGCGTACCAAACGGCCGGTACTGCAGGTCATCCGTGGGTTACTGTTGGCATCGCAGGTGGTTGTCGTGATCAGCTGCTTTGCGGTCATCGGCCTTGCGCACTCGCAGGCGATCTTTTCCGTGACACCGATCCTGATCGCGCTGCTCTCCATGCCGCTGCTTGGCGAACGGGTCGGCTGGCGGCGGTGGACGGCGATCGGCACCGGGCTTGCCGGCGTGCTCTTGATCCTGAAACCCGATGGCGGCTTCTTCGATGTCAAGCTGCTGCTCGCCATCTTCTCCTGCCTTCTCTTCGCCTTCTATGTCATCGTCACGCGACTGGTGAGCCGCGACGATTCATCGATGACCAGCTTTTTCTACACCGGCATCGTCGGCGCGATTGCGATGACGCTGGTGGGGCCGTTCTACTGGACGTGGATGTCGCCGGGAGACTGGGGCTGGATGGCGCTGGTGTGCATGACCAGCATCTCGAGCCACTACTTTCTTATCCGTGCCTACGACATGCTGGATGCTGCAGCCGTTCAGCCGCTGACCTATCTGCAACTCGTTTACGCCTCCATCATCGGTGTCACCATCTATGGCGAAACACTGAACCTAAACACGATCGTCGGGTCAGTGATCGTCGTCGCCTCCGGCATTTTCACCATCTGGCGAGAGCATGTGGTCGGTCGCCGACAGGTGACAAGACGGTAAAGACCGCATATGCAATTTTAGCTAAATGTATAAATTCATTTCAATCTGCAGGAGCTATGCTGTTCCCACGTTCACATTGGGAGAGGCATCATGCAAAATCTCAACATCATCACGCGAAAGGCGGATCGTAAGCATTGCCGGGTGTTCGGCAAGGTCCGCTACCTGACCAAGGAAGTCGACGCGCGCATCCTCAATATGTCGATTACGGGCGTGGCGCTGGAAGTCCGGTCACCGCTCTACGCGGCCTCCGGAAGCCGCGTGCAGATCCTTGCCGACGATCTCGGAACGTTGCATGGCGTCATCCGCTGGAGCCACAACGGCCGCCTCGGTATCCAGTTCGATCCGAATTCGAACGCCCGCGCCCAAGTCGCTTCCTATTTCCGGTTCTTCCACAAGGAAGTGAAGCCGGTTCTGGCGCGATAGACCGGCACAATCGCCAATCGGCGCCGCAGCGATATTCCCCTGTCATTTTCAGGGTTTACTCCTCCGGAAATCACCCTAGTCTCGCCATCGGGCCGGGCGACGCGTGATTTTCGAAGGAGTTTTCATGTCTTCCACTCTTGACCTTCCGCCGATGAGCAGGCGTTCGCTGCTCTCGGGAATTGCCGCAACATCGGCGCTGGTACTGCTGCATCCGTTCACCGCACGCGCAGCCGCCAATCAGGCGCATCTGCGGCTGATGGAAACAACCGATATTCACGTCAACGTCTTTCCCTACGACTATTACGCCGACAAGCAGAACGACACGATGGGACTGGCGCGCACCGCGACGATCATCGACAGCATTCGCGCCGAAGCCGCCAACTCGCTGCTGATCGACAACGGCGATGTGCTGCAGGGCAATCCGATGGGCGACTACATGGCCTATCAGCGCGGTCTGAAGGACGGCGATGTCCACCCTGTCATCAAGGCGATGAACACGCTTGGCTACACCGTCGGCACGCTCGGCAATCACGAGTTCAACTACGGCCTCGACTTCATGTTCAAGGTTCTGAACGGCGCCAATTTCCCGTTCGTCTGCGCCAACCTGACGAAGGGTCAGCTCGCCTCCGATCCGAAACAGGACGATCTTTTCTTCAAGCCCTACCTCATCGTCGAGAAGACGATCAAGGACGGGGCCGGCAACGAGAGCCCGGTGAAGATCGGCTTCATCGGTTTCGTGCCGCCGCAGATCATGCTCTGGGACATCAAGAACCTCGAGGGCAAGGCGCAGACACGCGACATCGTCGAATCCGCCAAGGCTTGGGTTCCCGCGATGAAGGAAGCTGGCGCCGATATCGTGATTGCGCTGTCTCACTCCGGTATCGATGGGACGGCACCATCCGATAAGATGGAGAACGCGTCTCTGCATCTGGCGGCGGTCGATGGCATCGACGCGATATTTACCGGTCACCAGCATCTGGTGTTCCCCGGCCCGAAGACATGGGACGGCATCCAGAATGCTGATCCGGTCAAGGGGACGCTGCACGGAAAGCCAGCCGTCATGGCCGGCTTCTGGGGCTCGCATCTCGGTTTGATCGACCTGTTGCTGGAGAAGGACGGAAAGAGCTGGAAGATCGTCGCCTTCACATCTGAGGCGCGGCCGATCTACCATCGCGACGACAAGAAGAAGGTCGTGGCCGATGTGGCCGACAAGAAGGACGTGATCGAGGCGGCCAAGGCTGAGCACGAGGCGACGCTTGCCTATGTCAGAACCCCTGTCGGCAAGACGTCAGCGCCGCTCTATTCCTATTTTGCGCTGGTCGCCGACGACCCTTCTGTTCAAGTCGTCAGCCAGGCGCAGACCTGGTACATCAAGCAAATGCTTGCCGATACCGAGTTCAAGGACCTCGCCGTGCTGTCGGCGGCAGCGCCATTCAAATCGGGAGGACGCGGCGGCGCGGACTATTACACCGACGTTCCAGCCGGCGATCTGGCGATCAAGAACATCGCCGATCTCTACCTCTACCCCAATACGGTGCAGGCCGTCGTCATTACCGGCGCGCAGGTGAAGAACTGGCTGGAGATGTCGGCGGGGATGTTCAACGACGTGAAGCCCGGGACCAAGGACGCCGATCTTCTGAACGCAGATTTCCCGTCCTACAATTTCGACGTGATCGACGGGGTTACCTATCAGATCGACCTCGCGCAGCCACGCAAGTTCGACAATGATGGCAAGGTGATCAATGCTGATGCCAACCGCGTCCAGAACCTGCAGTTCGACGGCAAGCCGATCGATCCGGAGCGGAAGTTCGTTGTCGTCACCAACAATTACCGTGCGGGTGGCGGTGGCAAGTTCCCCGACATCGCGGCCGACAAGGTGGTGTTCCAGGCGCCCGATACGAACCGGGATGTGATCGTGCGCTACGTGCACGAACAGGGCACCATAAACCCGTCAGCGGACGGCAACTGGATCTTCAAGCCGGTGGCCGGCGCGACCGCGACGTTCCAGAGCGGACCGAAGGCGAAGCAGTTCATCGCTGACGTCAAGGGCGCCAAGATCGAGGATGCCGGCGAAGGCACGGACGGCTTCGCCAAGTTCAGGCTGGTTCTCTGATTTCTAAAAACGGCGAGGCAGACATGCCTCGCCTACTCGGCCGCCAGCGGCATCTCGCTTGCGGCAATCTCGCCGAGGGCTGCCGTGAAATCGGCATGATTTGGACAGTTCGAGAGCAGCTTGTGAAAAGCCTCGATCATCCAGCTTGCGGCCGGTCCCGGCGGATTGGCGATACGGCGTATCGCGTAGATCGGGTACTCGCCCTGTTCGTAGGCCTGCAGGTCGAGATGAACCAATGTGCCATTCGCAAGATCGTCGCGAATGATCGATGCCGGCAAGCCGCCCCAGCCGAGGCCACCACGGATCAGCGCATGCTTGGTGGCGATATCGCTGACCCGCCAGGTCTTGTAGGACAGGACGTTGAAGTCCCGCCCCCTGGTCAGGCCGGACGCGTCGGTGACAACAAGCTGAACCTCCTCGCGCACATCGCCCATGGTCAGCGGTCGATCGATCTGCGCCAGCGGGTGATTTCGTGACGCGACCGGCATCATGAAGGAGTGGCCGATCTTTTCGACGGTGATCGAATCGTCCTGCTTCAGCACTGCGCCGCCTATACCGATCGTCGCCTTGCCCGACAGCACGGCCTCCATGACCATGCCGAGTTCACCAGCGCTCAGATTGAGCGCGACGGATGGGAAACGGTCTCGGAACTCGCGCAGCACGGCGACCACCGCTTGCGACGGCACCATGACGCTGATTGCCACGGAGACCTCAGCCTCCAGACCTTCTTTCAAGCTCTTCACGCGGGCCCGCATCACCTGCAGATCGCTCATCAGCCGCCGCGCATCCTCGAGCATTGCCTTGCCGGCTTCCGTGAGTTTCGGCTGGCGGGCGCCGGAACGCTCGAAGAGTTGCATCTCAAGCTGCGATTCAAGGTTGGCTATGGTATAACTGACCACGGACTGGGCCCGGTTGAGCAGCCGCGATGCAGCCGAAAAGCTGCCGGTCTCGGCAACCGTCAGGAAAACCTGCAACTGGTCCAGTGTCGGGTTCGGCAACATTCCGTCCATCCAATCCATCGATAGCTTCGATCGACATTATCCCAGTTTTTTCGATAGGCCGCTAGACCTATTTCTCTGTCCGACGCCGCGTTTCGAATCTCCCGAGCAAACGCGAAAACGCAAAGACCAGAGGAATAACAATCATGTCGTCCATTCTGCTCCTGACCTCCAGCCCGCGCGCTGAGTCTCTTTCGACCACCATCGCTGCCGACCTCGCCGCCAAGATCCAGGCACAGCAGCCGGGCAGCGTCGTTGTTCGCCGTGACCTCGCCGCAAACCCGCTGCCGCATATCGACGACCTGTTCACCGCCGCTATCCGCAAGCCGGTCGATGCACGTACCGCTGAAGAAAACGCCGCGGCGAAGATATCCGACGAACTGGTCAACGAGTTGCTCGCAGCCGACACGATCGTCATCGGCACCGGTCTCATCAACTTCAACATCTACTCGTCGCTGAAGACCTGGATCGACAACGTCGCGCGCGCAGGCCTGACCTTCAAGTACACCGAAAGCGGCCCCGTTGGCCTTGCGACCGGCAAGAAGGTCTATGTCGTGCTGGCGTCTGGCGGCGTCTACTCGCAGGGTCCGGCAGCCGGCTTGAACCACGCCGTTCCTTATCTGAAGACCGTCTTCGGCTTCCTCGGCATCACCGACGTCGAAACCATCTATGTCGAAGGCCTGGCCTTCGGTCCGGAAGCTGCCGAGAAGGCAATTGGCGCTGCCAAGGCACGTGCCGAGGAACTGGCCCTCGCCGCGTAATTCGGGCGTATCCATTGATCAGGACGGTCGGCCCACCGCCGGCCGTCCTTTTCGTTTGTCCGTATCGAAGATCAATTTACGCTGGTCGGATCATTCGCCGCGATCTCGAACGCCGGCACGACCGACGACGCAGTTACGGCCGTTCTTCTTGGCCTGATAGAGCCGCTGGTCGGCGGCCGACAGCAATGCCGCGAAGCCATCACCATCATCACCGACCGTCGCCACCCCGAGACTGATGGTCACGGGCTTTCCATCCGGCGTGGCGACGCTGGATTCGATCGTCCACCGCAATCGTTCGGCAAGGCGCAACGCCTCTCCGTGATCCGTGGCCGGGCACACCGCGACGAACTCCTCGCCGCCAAAGCGGAACATGCGGTCGGTGGCGCGCAGTATCGTGCCAAGACGCGCTGCGATTGCGCGGAGCACCTCGTCACCTTGCAGGTGTCCGAACTCGTCGTTGACGTTCTTGAAATGGTCGGCATCGAGGATGATCACGGTGGCGAAATGCCCTTGCCGCAGCGACTCGCGAACCATCAGGGGCGCTTCCATTTCCATCCGCGTCCGGTCGTAGAGGCCGGTCAGAATGTCTCGTCCGGTGCGGCTGAGCAGATCGTTGTAGCGCTCGCGGAAGGTCAGATCGCCGAAGATGTCGCCGATCGGGCGCGCGCCCGAGGTGACCACGGCGCGACCGATCCAGATCTCATAGACGGCAAACAGCGCGGTGTAGATGCAGACGGCAAACATCTTCGCCTTCCAGCCGCCCCAGAAGGCGGCTGCGGGCACGCCGAGGAAATAATGCAGCGCGCTGAAGAATGCGATCTGGTCGAAGGTCAGAAGCACGAGGCCGCAGATCAGAAAGCGCAGCACGACCTTGTGCCTGAGGTATCGCCCGAGCCTTTCATAGAGCAGGATGATGCCGATGGCGTCGAGATAGAGAATGGCCGTGCCCCAGAGCATCAGCCAGCCCATCTCTTTCAAAAACGCGTCGCTGGGCGCCCTGCCCGACGATAACTCGACCGGCACATGCCATTGCAGAATCCAGGCGATGCCGACCGTCAGCAGATTTCCGATAAAGAGGCCGTAGATCGGCTGGCGTACGATCGCTGCGTCCTCCCGCAGATACAGCATCAGGATCATCATCAGCTTGCCGGTGAAGAAGACGGAAGAGCCCGGCGAGACAATGCCGAAGGGAAGCTGCACGTAAAAGACGGCCGCGAGGTATGTCTCCATGAAATGCATGACGCCAAGCGCCGTCAAGAACATGCCGAGGCCAATGCGGTGGCGAAAATGCAGCAGCGTGACCATCAGCGTGAAGTAGCTGACGGCCTCGATGATGAAGAGGAGCAGATTGACGTCCGCCATTATCCGCACGTCCTTGCAACGCAGCAATGCGGCCGGATGATCAAGAAAGGCAGAACCGCTGCGACCCGAGCATTGACGGGACCTGTTGCGGTCTGTCTTCCATTGGACTGTGGCACCGTACGATCCTGCAAAAACTGCTTACCGCAAGATCGCTGCAATGTTTTAAAATTGCATGAGCGAGCAGCCCTCCTGGCCGCCCGACACAGCAGGATCAGCGCGCGCGACCCGTGATATCAGACCTGACGGACCTTGGCGCCATCACTGAACAGCGATGGGCCGTTCTGATCGATGATCTGCTGCGCCTTGCGCACGGTGCACTCGATGGCGTCGTCGGTGGAGGAGAACATGTCGGCGCGGATGAAGTTGCGCACCAGGACCTCGTCGCCGACGATCTTTTCGATGCGGCCGGCCAGGCGGTATTGGCCGCCTTCCTTTTGCGGAGCGGCATAAATCGTGCAATCGGCGTAGGGTTGCGGATCAGATGCCACGGCAGACGGAGCCGCGCCGGGCTGCTTTGCGCCGCCGCCGGAGAACATGGAGAAAATGCTGGAGAATATCGAAGCCATGATGCGCCTTTGTCAGGAGGGCCGATGCCGTCAAGGTTAAATAGGGCCGGTACGGAAGAAGTTAAATGATGAGGTTCGCGAGAATCTCGTTTTCGGTGATATCCTCGAAACCGATGCCTGCCGTTTCGAAATTTGCCAACAACTCCGCAAAGTTCTCAGGCGCCTTGGTCTCGATGCCGATCAGCACCGAACCGAAGTTGCGCGCCGTCTTCTTCAGATATTCGAACCGGGCGATATCGTCGTCTGGACCGAGCAGATTGAGGAAATCACGCAGTGCGCCCGGGCGCTGCGGCAGGCGCAGGATGAAGTATTTCTTCACACCGGTGTGGCGCATTGCCCTTTCCTTAACGTCAGGCAGGCGCTCGAAGTCGAAATTGCCGCCGGAGACGATGGCGATGACGGTCTTGCCGCGGATCGCCTCCGGATCCATGGCGGCAATTGCCGTGAGCGACAGGGCGCCGGCCGGCTCAAGCACCACGCCCTCGACGTTCAGCATCTCGTTGATGGTGACGCAGATGGCGTTCTCCTGCATCAGCATCACCTGATCGCTCGGGAACGCCTTGAGGGCTGCAAAATTCAGATCGCCGATGCGGGCAACGGCGGCGCCGTCGACGAAATTGTCGACCTTTGACAGCGTCACGACGTCTCCAGCCTCGATGCTGCGCTTGAGGCTCGGGGCGCCTGCGGGCTCGACAAAGACAAAGCCGGTGCTGGGAACGATGTCCTTCAGGTATCCAGTTGTGCCTGCGGCAAGTCCACCGCCGCCAACCGGCATGACGACGATATCAGGTACTGTCCCGTCCGGCAGTTGCTGCATGATTTCGGCTGCGACTGTGGACTGGCCTTCGATGATGTCAGCATGGTCGAAGGGCGGCACCATGACACCGTCGATGGTTTCGACATAGTCGCGCGCTGCCTTGTAGCACTGGTCGAAGAAGTCACCGGTCAGCTTGATGGTGATGAACTCGCCACCGAATATGCGGGTCTTGTCGATCTTCTGCTGCGGCGTGGTGACGGGCATGAAAACAACGCCGTGGACGCCGAAATGACGGCATACGAAGGCGAATCCCTGGGCGTGGTTTCCGGCGGAGGCGCAGACGAAAATCTTGTCTGACGCGCCTTCGGCGATGCGCTTGCGGAAGAAATTGAACGCGCCACGAATTTTGTAGGAACGGACCGGCGACAGATCTTCGCGTTTCAACCAGATGTCGGCGCCATAGCGTGCGGACAAATGCTCATTGAGTTGCAGCGGCGTTGCCGGGAACAGCCCACGCAGGGCCTCCATGGCAGCTTCGACGTTCTGTCTGGTCACGTTGTCAGTCCCTTGTTTCTCCGCTCGACCCTATGCCATAGGCGTGGCGGGGAAAGAAGCCCATTTTCGGGCTCAGCGGTTCGCTCCGCGATCCACGATTGCACGCAGTTCGGGAATCGCGACGTGATAACGCAGTTGTGCGCTGGAAACGTCCGGCAACATCGTTATTGTAGGTTTCATGACAGCAGACAAACTTGCCCGGCCAGTCGCCTGGATTCTCCTCGCCGCCATCATCTTCGTCACCGTATCGCCGATAGGCCTGCGCCCGCATACGGTCACGTCGGTCGATATCGACCGGGGTCTGGCCTATCTGTTGGTTGGCCTCGCGTTTGCGCTCGCCTATCCCAGGCACTGGATCACCGTAGCCGCCCTGCTGATCATAGGCGCAGTGGGCATCGAATACCTGCAATATCTCTCGCCCACGCGGCATGCCCGCCTGCACGATGCCGGCGTCAAAGCTGTTGGTGCGTGCATCGGCGTCCTTGCCGGCACGGTATTCAATCGCTTTCGCACACCGAAGCTCGACGCGCGATAAGCCCTCCCCGGCAACAGATGCCCTTGACTGAATCGCCGCAGTCGTTGAATGAGGTGGCTATGCGGGCGTGGCGAAACTG